>CAVQNY010000052.1:0-80469 GCA_963714225.1 uncultured Acidobacteriaceae bacterium
TTTGGCTTGTCCCACCACCCGACGAGTAGTCTCCAATAACTTTTTATAGCCTTCTTTCAGCTTCTGCTGGCCCCTGCTCAGTCTTATTGCTCGTCCGCTCACTACCTTTTTTTGTAGTCCAATCTGATCGCGACCGTCAGAAAGAAGCTTCCCGAATTCGCGAAAGCGTGCGCGGATGACACAGAACTTGTGTCGCTCCACCAAGACGCCTTCGCCGCCGACTACCAAGAGGACGAATGCACGCTCCACGGCATGGCGATCAAATACGCAGGTCTCCGTGGGAAAGAAGTGCGCGTGATTGGGAAGAACAGGAGCACGCTGGGCGAGGAAGACAAAATCCAACGAACGCAATCGCACATTCACGTTCAGATTGTGGCAGCGTGATGCCCAAAATGGAGCGGACGCTTTCGTAGGCTATGCCGACTTCTTTACTTGTGTGCAGAACTCGATTACCTTCCCGCGCTTTTGCGGGGGAACCCCCGCCACTTTTCTGTGAAAGCGGCTGGGGATGTAAAACTCGATTACCTTTGCCATGAGTCGGTTTACTGCCTTCCATCCTGAAATCTGCGCTTCGTCGTCCGGGCTTGCAACCGGGCTGCCGCATTACACGGGAGCAGGTTCGCTCCCATGTGCTCTGCGTTACTTCCTGTCACCGCTGTGAATGATCAAAGTCAGGTAGTCTTGCAAAGCTTCTTTCGAATCATATGCACCATTTGATTCAAGGGCTGGGCACTCGGTTCAGCGCAGTTGTAACTTAATTGTCAAAGGATTGCTTCTGATCTATGCGGTATTTCCGCGTTTCAAAGTACCGAAGCCATTGCAGTGGGATGCCCACTGGTGGGTACCAATAGCCGCACCAAAGCCACTGGGTCACGAACTCGATTCGTGCGTTGCCAGTCGATCCGCCAGCGCCCTGTTGTCACGGGCACCCAAAACAATCGTTTGGGCGGGGGTTCCCCTCGCATGCTTCAAAGGTTTTGAGTCAAACGCAACACTCCCAACATTGACCCCGGCGATCTGCGCTACCGTCTCCTTTTCATCGGTCAGGCGTATAATTTTGGTATCTGGCGGACGAGTTGTGAGGTTCCGCAATCCCACCGATCCACGCTCCAACCGCTTCTGCCGCTGCACCTCCCGATGCCATCAGCCAGTTGCCGGAGGTGCAGGCCGATGGCAAGGGTACCAAGATGGGTTCTCATACCTGTGCTGGCGATCATGCCGGTCACAGTTCTGTCCTGCGGAAACTGTCCGCCTGTGCCGTCCATTACTTCGATCTGGCCCAGCAGCGCAACCGCCGGAGGCAGCCAGTTCTTGTTGACCGTCAACGGCAATGACTTTCGCAGTGACTCCGTGGTGAGTTGGAACGGCTCCTTCCGTGTGACGAAGTTCATCAGCAGCCACGAATTGGTCGCGGCCATTACAACGACGGACATCGCACAGTCCGGAACGGTGTTGGTCTTGGTGTTCAATCCCCCGGAGGGCGGCATCACTTCTGTCTCCGGTGCGATCGGAGCGATGTCCACAACCTCGTGTGGCGGGAAGAACTCAAACGCCGTCTCTTTCACGATCAACTCGTGAGAGCGGCTTCAGTCCATGACTGAGGAGTTCGGGGCGAAGTACGGAGCGAAAGGACGCGAAGAAGTACCATTCGAAGTTTGATGTGGCGGTTCTGGTTCAACTGACCTGAAACTGGAATGCCAGAAAGTGGAGTCATAGCTTGGAGACTGGCTAAAGATCGTGGAGTGGAATATTGCCCGCTCCGTGATTGATTCAGAACAGGGAAACAAGACCGCGGACGTTTAATAATTGTGCGGAGGTTGGGCTTCGAGATGACGAACGCCGAGCGAGTAGCTGAATTCCTGCGAATGCATAAGGATGCATGGTACTGCGATGACTGCATCAGCGAATCCGCTGGGGTAGAACCTTCAAGTCAGGCTAACCAAGTCACGCGCCGATTAGTTCTCACTTCCGATTACGAGCGCACTGATTCAACGCAATGTAATCGCTGTGGCCAGCATCGCAAGTGTACCGTATGCGTTCTGCCGCTGCCTAAATCTACAGGGCAGGATCAAGCATTCTCTGCCCCTGTCCCTATTTTGCTCATCTCCACACAAAAGCACCACTACCGAATGCCACCGAACGTTGACCTCCCCCTCGCCCCCACCTAACATGTTTAGCGAATGACCACGCCCTCCCAACCCGCGGGTCAGACGGTTTCCCATTACCGCATCCTTCGCAAGATCGGGTGGCGGGGGCATGGGTGTGGTGTACGAGGCGGAAGGCTTATACTACCGAAGATAATTATCGCTGAGGATGAAACATGCCCATCAATGAACTCTGTCCGAATTCGATGAAGAAATCAAAAAGACACGCACGATGCTTGAACGAGTTCCAGAAGACAAGAAACATTTTGCACCGCATGCCAAATCAATGCCGCTAAACAAGCTCGCCCCTCACGTGGCGCAGTTGGCTGGCTTTGGTCTCTTGATCCTTACGACTCCTGAACTTGATTTCGCGAAAAGTACTATCAAGCCTTTACCTTTTGAGTCCGCTGCACAACTTGTCAGCGCACTTGACAAAGGTGCTGCCCAGGTGCGAGCTGCCCTCCAAAGCACTCCGGATGAAGCCTGGACCCAGAACTGGAAACTGAGCTTTCAGGGCAAGCCCATCTTCGACGGGTCGCGCTTTCTAGCCTATCGTCAAATGTTCCTCAATCATCTCGTGCACCATCGCGCTCAGCTCGGCAGTGCCCTCGACCTACGGGCCTTCGGCAGACGACACGATGGGGTTAGCCCGAAGTTCCAAATGGGTTCAGACAGTATTATGCTGATTCGCTGAGAGATAGTTCAAAATTCAGTTTCCAGCTACTGGCAACAAATTCAGCAACTCATAGGCCTTTGCCTGCAGTGGTGTCGGCGGCGGCACCTGCTGAAACGTGGGACCGGACTTATCCGTGTTCAAGCTGTAGGTCACCCGCGCGCGGCTGGCTAAGTTCGAGAGCAGAGTGGCGAAGCTCTGTACCGGTAATCCGTCTGTCGTCTGATGGGTGAGTTTCTTGGCTTTTGCCGATTCCGAGCTGCTGGGAGGTAGAACCGGATCTCGTCGTTGCCGCTGTTGGGGAAGTTCCTCGTCCTCAAACAGCAGCGGTGCCCACACTCGTCGCAGATGCCACTCCACGTAATAGGCCAGCATGCATAGGAAAATATGCGCCGGCACTCGCTCTTCGGTACGATGTCGAATCGGGCGAATTAACAGATCCAGGCTTTTCAAACTGCGGAAGGCGCGCTCCACCTGGGCCAGACTTTTGTAGCCGCGCACCGTATCGGCCGCCGATAACTGCTCCGCCGTCTCGCTGGTGCGAATCACATAAATCCCATCCAACTTCGCTTCCGCCTCGATGGTCTCCACCCGCCGCGACCAACTCAACTTGCTGTCCTCGATCTGGTGCGCCAAGTGTTTGCCCATCTTGTAATGCCCCAGCACCTTGCCCACCTTCAAAGCGATCTCGGTCGCGGTCAACGGCTTCTTCTTGCGGCGTTCCACTTCTTTCTTGATTCTGGTCAGCGCTCTTTCGGTCGCCGTCAATAACTCCTCGCGCTTGCGTTTCCGCTCTTCTGCCAGCAAAGGGTTGTAGCAGACCATCAACCGCTCTCCCGGATATTCTGGCGATTGAATCTCGACCAGATTCTTCTCGTCTAACAACGAGAGTTGTAAAGATCCCTCGGCTAGCAAACCGCGAATCGCCCCACTGGTCAAGGCTGTGATCCAGCCCATCTGCGGATGGGCTTTGAGCTTCTCAATCTGCGGCTGAGTCAGCATGCCGCGATCTCCTACCAGCACGACCCGCGACAAGTGAAACTGTTCGCGCAACTTGTTCACTTGATCCGCCACCGTGGTGGGATCGCCCGTGTTGCCTCGATAGACCTCGACGGCGATGGGACGGCCTTCGCGATCGGTCATCAGGCCATAGACAATGATGGGCAATCCTTTCTGGCCATCGCGATCATGCCCGTACTGCGCTAACGGACAACTGTGCCCTTCGTAGTAACTGCTGCTTACGTCATAGAGCACCAGACTGCCCTCGCCCAGGTGGCGCTCGGCAAGTTTTTTCTCGATGCGCGGCTGTCGTTCGAGCAGCCAGTCCATGGCCTCATACAGTTCGTCCTCCGTAGCCTCGGTCACCCCCAACTCCTCGGCCAAGGTGGTGCTGTGCCAGGCGCGCGTGGTGGCCAACTTGGAACAGGGATCGAGCAAACGTTCCACGATCATGGCCAGCACTAAATCGCGCTCGCGGCAGGGCTTGGCGGAAATCATGCCATCGAGGCCGAGCTTGCGCAGGGCCCGCAGGAGAGCTTCGACATGGCCGTGGGGCAGAGTCTTTTGCGTAGCCAGCAGATCTTGGGGAGAGACTAAGGGTTCGTCATGCAGCAAGCGGCGGAAGGTCTGGATTTTTTCCTGCGGCCAATCGGAGAGGTTGGCCAAGGTGCGCTTGCGGGTTTTGTTGCCTTCGCGCCAGCCCTCGCGGAGGAGGATGGCGGGCGGGGAATTGCGGTTGGGGACGGTTTCGATGTACATGGGAGCTATTATGCACGAATGCCCATTGTAAGTCAAGACAAATATATTAATTACATGGGAACATTTACCACAACATAAATTCGACTTGCGGTCAAATAAATCAGAGACTTATCTCAGAATTTGGAGGGGTATTTTCTGGAATTCGGTTTAGCTCGGTTGTCCGTGCGGGTTCACACGTTCAATTTCCAATAGCCTCTCAACGGAGCCCGTTGGACTTTCTGCTCGCTTAACAGAAGGTTCAGCGCCGTGGCAACTGCATCGGGGCGCTTCCGAAGTTGCTCCGCCAAATCTCGCTCACTGACGACAACATCCCGGTAGGGTATCGCTGGTGAACGGTGTGCCCATACGACGAAGTTCTCTCAGCTAGCGACCGCAATTCTTTCTTCTTGTTCCGCTCGGCACGTTTGGCTCGCACCCCATCGGTTTCAATAACCCGTAGGCATATTGCCGCAACCCCGAGAGCAGAAATGATCAATACAACCCACCAGCGCAGCGGCATCGAGGAAAGAACACTTGTGAGGAAATTCATGAGGTTGTTTCGGCATACAGAATCGGATGCGGAAAGAATACCTCGAGTCTGCATGCCGCGACGGTTACGAAGGGTGGCTTAGGAACGAACCCGGCGAGGAAGATGAGGATGACGGATGCTCGGAGTGAGCGTTTGGTCATTTTCGCCCCAGTGTTATTGGCGATTGCACTCAGCGGCCTAATATCCGGTGCCTCGAACATTTCCTCTAGCTGCTGAATATCGTCGATGATGCGTTCAATGTCCATTCCGTCACAATATCCAACATGAGCGTGGCATTCGTCAATTCGTCAAACGGCGGCACCGCCATGTCGTGCCTACGAGAGCCGTCCTGGCGCGTGACAAAGATTGGCCGGTTAACCGGTTAACTAGCTAGCGGTCAAAACGTGTCTGATAGCGACAGTTACGGCAATCGCGCTAATATCTGTATGTGCAGCGAGCAACCAAGCTTCGGCTTTTGGAATTTGTCGCACCCGTATTTCTAGGTATCGGTTTCATCATCAAAATGGTCTACAACCTCGCCTTTGCATGGTGGCTGGACCCTTGGCTTCGACGAAAAGCGAATCGTGCACTACTTGATGACATCACAGCATAGCTGTATTTCCTAGTCTCGGAACCGCAGGCGAACGTTCCAAGATCAATCGGCGTACTCCAGTCCGAATGGCCTCAGCGTAGAAATTCCTTGGGGTAACCTGGTGTTCACCGTTGTGCGATGGCGCGGAGATACAAACATTTCCGTCGCGCCGCGTCATGCACCACGGGAATCCTACGAACTTGGTCCGCTGGTCGCTGCGTTGGAGTGCAGACATTTCTCGGAGCGCGACGTGGTCAACAATCTGGCAGACGCGGCAAACCTCTTGCGTCCACGGCTACAAGCCCTGAACGCCGCATTTTCAGAGCAGGAATTTCCGCGCATCAAGGCAAAACTGTAGCCACGATTCGCCGATGCCTGCCGACAACTGCTGATCGGCAGGGATGCGAACGAGCCTATAATCCAGATCATGCGTTGTCGGCTCGCACAGCTTGTTTTGGCCATCGCTTACGTCCTGAGTTGCCAGCAGCCGACCCGCGCTCGAGTTCTTCCCGCCGCGAATCCTGAGGCTCAAAACGTCAAGGTCTGCGCTCCGGCGTCAGTCCAGAGGCACCCGTCCGGTCCCGAGGTCACGATTGTGGAGTTGAACTTCGAGGGAGACCACCGCATGCCGACTACGGATCAAGACCAGATCGCCACATCTCTCAAGCAGCGGATGTACTCGGGCGGTCATGATGGGGCGACATCCGAAGTGGAGGAGAGAGTGAGGCGAGCGTGGCAGGATCGCGGGTACTTTAAAGTGCAGGTTCGCGGCGATGCGAGGGTGCTGACCAGCAATCCTGCCAGCGAGCGGATCGCGGTTACGGTTTATGTGGACGAGGGCCAGCAGTACCGATTGGAAGAAATCCGGTTCCAGAACAATCGGGCGATCAGCAATGTGGATGCTTTGCGCAAACTGTTTCCCTTAAAGGATGGTGACATCTTCAGTCGGGAAAAGATCGCCAAGGGTCTCGACAACTTGCGCTTTGCCTACCGCCAACTGGGCTACATCAACTTCACTTCTGTTCCTCACACACAGTTCAATGAGGAGCGCCATACCGTTTCTCTCGATGTGGACACCGATGAAGGCAAGCAGTTTCATGTAAGCAGTATCAACGTTCTCGGTCTCAACGACGACGTTTTGGAAGACTTCCTACTCAAGCCGGGTGATATTTACAACGAAAGGCTCGCCCATCTGTCCTTCGAAAAGCACGCAACCTCGTCGCTGACCGATGCGTCATTCAATTCCCGCGTTCACCTGCAACTAGATGAACGAGCAGCGACGGTGGCGATTACATTTGATTTCCCGAACTGCCCAGCCGAATAGCAATGGTCGGTGGTCAGCAAGGTATGCGAGGCGAAATTTCTGGAGGTTGCTCCGCGCCCACCCCGCAATAGGTACTCGGCTGAAACTGGATGTGGCCTCGGTTCACAAGCCCTACTAGCATCGTTGCGGCGCGGGAGTTTATCCTTACGCAGGCATCGCGTTTTGCAACGAGTCGATTGCGAAGTGAGGTGTTTGTGACCGAAGCCGAACTGAAAAAGCATCTCGACGCCGCCGAGAAGAGCCCTAAACAAATTGCAGCCGCCGTCTTGGGCCTGCCGGAGAAAACGCTGCGCTACAAACCGTCTCCATACAAGTGGTGCATTCTGGAGACGCTTGGACATCTGGCCGACATGGAAATCCTGTACGCCTACCGCATTCGGCAAATGCTCGCCGACAAGGACCCGGTGATCGCGCCGATTGATCAGGACGATTGGACGAAGAATCTGGGTTATCTGGAATCCTCACCCCCGGAATTGGTCGCTCTCTACGGACTCAATCGCCACGCCAATGTGAGGTTGCTCAGGCGGCTGAAAGTGGAAGACTTGCAGAAATCAGCCCGCCATCCTGAACTCGATCACCGGGTCACGGTTGCCGACTATGTGGGGATGATGTCGAAACACGGGCCGAATCATCTCGAGCAGATCGAGCGGCTGAAGAAAGAAGCGATTGGGAAATGAACGTTGTCTTGGATCGCGAGCCCGACCAAGAGAAAAGCCTCGACCCTACCGGTCCTCGCATCCGCTGCCCGCTCTGCGGCTGGTCGCCCCGGAAGGATGACCAGTGGGTTTGTAGCTGCGGTCACGAATGGAACACGTTCGACACTGGGGGAGTCTGCCCGGCGTGCCTCCACCAGTGGACTTCGACTCAGTGCCTTTCTTGTAGCCGCTGGGGCCGCACTCCGATTGGTATACGAAGTGACTGGCGCTTCCCTCGACCGCAAGAGGGTTGAACTACAATCTGAACGCACAGGTATCGAGAGGCAGATGCCCGCGATTTCGACCATCGCCGTTGCTTCGCAGCATGAAAGACCAGCGCCAATCGCAGATGACATCCTGTCTATTTGTGCGATCGGCATCGTGGCAGGCATTCTGACGAACGTCCTCCACGGTCTCACCGCCCTGTTGACCGGAGCAAAATCCGGGCTGCTTGCGACCGTAGCTTGGTCTAGCGCATTCGACTCTCGTCTGGTCGAGGCGGGAGGAACGTTGGTGAACCTCGCGGCTGCGCTGGTGTTCTGGCTGGCTTTGCGCAGTGCAAGTCACGCATCCATGCCGGTTCGCTATTTCCTGCTCATCACTTGTGCATTCAATTTGTTTACCGGAACCGGATACTTCTTCTTTTCGGGCGTAACGAACTCTGGAGACTGGGCGGCTGTGATTTCGGGGCTGCATCCGCATTGGCTCTGGCGGGCACTGCTGGTGGTTGCGGGAGCCTCTTCATATTATGTCGCCGTGCTGGTTGTCGGTATTGGATTGGTGTGTTACGTGGGAATCCCGCGACACCAGCACAAACGCTTGCGAAGGTTGACGATCGTGCCCTACGTGTCAGCCATTCTGCTTGCGAGCGCGGCAGGACTGGGGAATCCACTCGGAATAAAACTGCTGTGGCAATCCGCGCTACCGGCAACCGCTGGCGGTCAGAGTGGGCTGCTCTGGTTGCAATACCACATTCCGCAAGGAACGGAGCCGAAGCGAACGCCAGAACAACTTCGCCGCAACTACGTGTGGATAGCTTTGGCGGCTGTTTTGGGATGCCTCTATGTCGTCGTTCTGGGACACGGAATAACCCTACACCTGTAGCGAGCAAAGCGAGAATCGTCCTGCCTCCCCAGCCGTTACAGGCGTGACCTTTGTCCCGGTGTCGCGTTATATATAGTAGCGATTTTCCCTGTCATGACCGATCCAGCGATCCAGCACATCTCCGATACTTCGCGATGGGCGGCGGTGTACCGGGCGCGGGAAACTGAGCGGAACGACGCTCTGTTCCGCGATCCCTTCGCACGACGGCTGGCAGGCGAGCGTGGCGAACAGATCGCCAAAGCCACTCCATTCCACGAAAAGCACTCGTGGTCATGGGTAACGCGAACGTACCTCTTCGACCGGATCATCAGCGAGCAGATAGGGCAAGGAGCAGATATGGTATTA
This sequence comes from uncultured Acidobacteriaceae bacterium, assembly GCA_963714225.1. GTDB lineage: Bacteria > Acidobacteriota > Terriglobia > Terriglobales > Acidobacteriaceae > Sulfotelmatobacter. The sequence goes on from CAVQNY010000052.1 coordinate 9,144, forward strand.
AATCTCGCGGCGGGTTTGGATACCAGACCTTACCGCATGCAGTTGCCCGCATCGCTGAAGTGGATTGAAGTCGATCTTCCTGAAATCCTCGCCTACAAGGAGGAGTTACTCAAGGCAGAGAAGCCCGCGTGCATGCTGGAGCGGGTGCGGGCGGACTTGTCTAACGCGGAGATTCGACGCTCGCTGTTGGGCAGGCTTGCTGGTGGAGCAACGAAGGTGCTGGTCATAACCGAAGGGCTTCTGATTTATCTGGGGGCGGAAGAAGTTTCGGCTCTCGCAGAAGACTTGAAGCGTTTCGCCGCGTTCAAACGGTGGGCGCTGGACATCGCATCTCCGGGGCTGCTGCGCATGGTGCAGAAGAACACGCACCAGCAGTTCGGCTCGGAGGTTCCGCCGCTACAGTTTGCCCCAGCGGACGGTCCCGCGTTCTTTGCCCGATACGGGTGGAATCCTATCGAAGTGCAGTCCATACTGAAAACGGCTGCTGGGCTGAAGCGCCTTACATTCGCCATGCGATTGTTGGCACTACTGCCGGAGAACCCGAACAACAGTGGTTCGCGCCCTTGGGGAGGGACTTGTTTGCTAGGTCGGTAATGGGGCGTCCTGCTGCCGGGAGCCGCAACGCTTGCGTTACTAGGCCGCCTCAGCGCCCACGCTGCAATGTGCGTCTTCGGAGTCGACGAACTGCGCCAGCACTCCGCCGAAACCCAAACCGCTAGAATGATCTGTCTGCGAACCTGTTCTTCGGAATGCAGCGATGCTAATCCGCTTACTCGCTTCCGTGCTTTGTGCGCTTTGGTGGATTGTCGAGTTCACCCGCTCGTCGCTTCAAGGCAAGGAACCAGTCAATGATTCTGACAAAGGCACGTCTCGGCTGTGGGACGCCAGCCATCTAATCGCCGTGATCGGCGTCGGGATGGGTTTTACTCATCTGGGGCGCATACGAATCGAAGAGCGGTTCATCGGGGTTAGCGGCTTGGCTCTGATGCTGGCGGGAATCGTTCTCCGCTCGTCAGCGATCACGACCTTGGGCAAGTACTTCACCGGAAAGGTTCAGATTCTCAACGAACATCGCCTCGTTCGAAGCGGAGTGTACCGGCACGTTCGGCATCCAGCCTATTCAGGAGCACTCGTGGCTTATCTTGGACTCGGTTGTTCATTTGTAAACTGGATCAGCTTCGTCCTCATTTTCTTCCCTGTGTTGTTCGCGGCTGTGCGTCGAATCCAAGTTGAAGAGGAAGCTCTGAGACAGGCCTTCGGGAAGGATTACGCCGAATACTCAGATAAGACTAAACGTCTGCTGCCGGGGATCTATTGAGAATCAGTGTTGCACTGGAAACTGGGTCCCGGATACAGCAAATTGGCTGTAACGGCAGGCAGAACGGGGATAGCGCCATCGAACTCCTCAGTGCTTCAAGCTAAACAGGGCGCGGCGAGGTCTTGAACGCCCAGAAAAATGGAGAAAAACAATGCGCAGAATCGAACAGCTATATATCAACGCCGCCTTTGTCAAGCCTCACGGCACTGAAGTTGCGGAGCTTATTAACCCGACTACAGAGGCCGTTATCGCAACGCTGACCCTTGCTGACGTCGAGGATACCCGGCGTGCGATTGCGGCGGCGAAAGCCGCTCTTCCTTCATTCGCGCAGACTACCAAAGAAGAACGTGTCGCTATGCTGAAACGCTTAAACAAAGCGGTTCTAGCCCGGACTGATGAGCTGCGAGACATCACCGTTGAGGAATACGGTGGCCCGCTTTCCCGCGCAACTTGGATAGCCCAGTATTCTTCACAGGCTTTTCTGGATGCGGTGCAAACGCTCGAATCCTACGATTTCGTGCGCCGTATGGGGCGCTCTTCGGTGGTGATGGAGCCGGTGGGCGTGTCTGGATTGATCATTCCTTGGAATAGTGTTGCTGGCACGATCTGTAGCAAACTGTCGATGGCGATTGCGGCCGGCTGTACGGTGGTCATCAAGCCGAGCGAGCTGGGCGCCCTTCAAGCCCAAGTCGTGATAGAAGCCCTCCACGATGCGGGGCTGCCGCCCGGAGTTCTCAATGTGGTCAACGGCCGCGGCGACGTTGTCGGCGGCGAGTTAGCCACTAGTCCCGATGTCGCCAGGATTTCGTTTACTGGCTCTACTGCGATAGGCAAAGTTATCCTTCGCGCGGCCTCGGAGACAATGAAACGGGTCAGCCTGTCGCTGAGCGGCAAGTCTCCGACGATCATTCTCGACGATGCCGATTTTGCCGAAGCAGTTCCGATGGCCCTCAATGCTGCGTTTATGAACAACGGACAAGCTTGCATTGCCGGTACCCGCCTTTTTGTGCCCGAGAAGCGCCTTGAGGATGTGATTGAGCTGGTGAAAAAAGCTGTTGGCAATATGAAAGTCGGCGACCCGCACGATAAGGAGACCGTTATCGGTCCTATGGCCAACAGCAGGCACCTGGCCCGCGTACAACGTTATATCTCCATTGGCCTTAAAGAAGGTGCAACGCTCGTCACCGGAGGCGAGGGGCGTCCAGAAGGGCTGGATCGCGGCTATTTCGTAAAGCCGACGGTATTTGCGAACGTGCGCAACGAAATGACTATCGCAAAGGAAGAGATCTTCGGTCCCGTGCTTTCAATCCTCACGTATCGTGATGAGGAGGAAGCTATCAGACTGGCCAACGCTTCGGACTACGGCCTGCACGCCTATGTGTTTTCGTCAAATGTGCCCCGCGCCAACGCAGTTGCAGCACGCCTGGAGGCAGGCAGAGTGATGGTGAACACTCTCCAAAACGACGCGTTGGCGCCGTTTGGCGGATACAAGCAATCCGGCTTCGGCCGGGAATTCGGCCTGCTCGGCCTGGAGTCGTTTCTGGAGCCAAAGGCGATTATCGGTAACTAGCCTCTCCCGCAGAAATGGGAAATGAACAAAGAAGGAAAAATATGATAGACCACGTTATTCTCACCGTCAGTGATTTCGGGCGTTCAGTCGCTTTTTACGCCAAGGCTCTGAAGCCACTTGGGATCACGAACTTTACAGATTACGAAGGCCACGACGGACACCCCGATTTGAAGGGTTTTGGTGACGGCAAGAGAGCTTTTTTTTGGCTCAAGGAAGGAAAGCCCGATCCCCAAGCGGTGCATGTTGGATTTGTGGCGAAAGACCACGCTGAGGTAGATGCATTCTACAAAGCGGCTGTGGACGCGGGAGGCAAGAGCGAGGCAGCACCTCAAGCCCCGGACCGAATACTATCCTGGCTATTATGCGACATGGGTGTTCGATCCTGACGGCCACGATATCGAGGTCGTTCATAAAAGCTGAATTGATTTCTCATTGCCCTAATGCTGAATGGCCGTTTACAAGCCATCCCATCGGAGTAAACGGGTTAAGGATGGTTCCATCTTTGGCTACCGGGGCGTGAGCAGGTGTCCCGCTTTTCCCCGGCACGGAAGTGTGCCCATGGTGACCCGCAGTCTTTTCGGCTGCGAAGCGAGGGCAAAGGGAAGCTGGTGCGAGCGGAGGTACTTGAACCCTCACGGGCCTTGCGGCCCAACGGATTTTTCATACTACTTCGGCTTTTACCGCCGCCATCTGGCGTTCGTAGTCTGGACTATCCCTTCACCGTGTCCCGGATATGCGTGTAGCTCAGACTTGGTTCATACCCCCGTCGACCGCAAGCTCGATGCCAGAGATGTAACTGGAATCGTCGGATGCCAGGAAGACTATGGCTTTCGCAATTTCGTCCGGCGTGCCAACACGGCCCAGTGGAATACCGGCCGACATTTGCTGGGCGAATTGATCAACTTGCGCGGGGCGCCCACAACGCAGTGTTAGCCGATACTCATTTAGCCGTCGTCGTGCCGCCTGTCGTTGACTTCGGATTCTTCCCATCCCTAAGATTGCACCCTGAGTTCGTTCTAGTGCTTAACCGGAGGGCACCATGAATCGAGAACGGGCGCTGAAGGTTGTGTTGGTGTTGGTGGGGTTGATTTTCTTGCTTGGTGTCTACCCGCTGATGATGTTTTTATGGCCGACCGGATGGCGATGGCAGCCCAATCAGCCAGAATACGAGCAGATGATCCTCGGAGTGTATGCCACGCTTGGGATTTTCCTACTGCTTGCGTCTCGTAATCCGTCTGAGAATCGGAGCCTCATCGCTTTCACAGCATGGTCGAGCCTCGTTCATGCCGCGATTATGGCAGTACAGGCATTCCAGAATGCGAGCGAACGCGGACATCTGCTGGGCGACGTGCCTGCACTTGTTATCGTTGGCATTGCGCTGATCGCGCTCGCGGCAGCAAGGCAATCGGCGTAGCGGGCATCGGGAGCAACTTCCAACAGTCGTTGCTGTCAGGGAGGTAACCTTTGCCTTGCCTCAGAAGGTCCTGTGGACTAGCGGGCGAATCGGCTAAACAGGGGGCGAAAGGCCGCATAAAATGAAGCTGCGGATTCCACCCTTTTGAGACGGTGGATTGGCAAGGCTTGGGAAAGCCTGAAATGGTGGGACTTGGGTTCCCAACCACATTTACAACGCCATCGTGGGCTCGTAGGCTGCGCTCACGGCAAATTCCTCTGGAGTCCAGAGCCTCACTCAGGAGCGGGTCGATGCTATGGCGATATTTCGCCAGACTGCCCCACCGTTTTAACACCAAAGCGAACGGTTCCGTTGGCGCTCGGGTCGTCCCACACACATCGACAGCCACAAAGCAAAGAACAATGGCAACCATACTGTCATGTGTTCCACCACAGGCCGAAATAGTCCCTTGATGAAGATTCCGCCGACGAGAGAAGGAACAACCACAAGCAAGATGACCAACAGCCCACGCATGGGCGGATCCTCCCAGTTTGTGGGGCAGACCATCTCGCATTACGGCATCGTGGAGAAGCTCGGCGGCGGCGGAATGGGTGTGGTCTACAAAGCTGAGGACACCGAGCTTGGGCGCTTCGTCGCCCTCAAGTTCCTGCCCGACGACGTAGCCAAAGACCCGCAGGCACTCAGCCGCTTCCAGCGCGAAGCCAAGGCAGCCTCTGCACTGAATCATCCGAATATCTGCACCATCCACGAGATTGATGACCAGCACGGCGAAGCCTTCATCGCCATGGAGTTTCTGGACGGCCTGACGCTGAAACATCGTATTGCAGGCAGACCGATGGAAACCGAGTTGATTCTGTCGCTGGCTATCGAGATTGCGGACGCACTGGATGCGGCTCATGCAGAAGGTATCGTCCACCGCGACATCAAGCCTGCAAACATCTTTGTCACCAAGCGCGGACATGCCAAGGTTCTGGATTTCGGGCTAGCGAAGGTCACGGTCACAGCCAGTTCTTCGACGAGCCACTGCTCGAAGGCAAGGACGGTACAGTTGGGAACTTCTATCGGACGCTCGGAGTACTTTGGACCATCGCTGCACCAATCGTGAACGGTGAACCTGTATATGCTCCGGTCGAATGGGCAAAGATCACTCCGAAGTTCGTGCCGTCACTGACTATCAGTGGACTGAAGGCTGAAGTGTTCGAGTCCTTCGTTAATTACCTCGCAGCACACTACCACTGAAAAGGCTGGGCTGGCGGAAGCCAGCCCTTTTCTTCACACGGGGCACCGCTCCCAGGTATAGCGCAACAATCCGTGTCCCTGCGGCTGCGCCAAGAACCACAAGCGGCGCTGCGGCGGGGCGACGGGAAACTGAGTCCGGTTGGCTTGCACGGCGCTCGACGCCCCGCGCTGCTAGAAGCCGCCCATGGGGACGGTGGTGGGCAGTGCCACCCTCTTCTCCAAGAAAAGCTACAAAAAAGCTACACGAAAGCTACAAGCGGGCGTATAGCGGGCATATATTGGTTTCGCCAAAGTTGATGGCAAATTTGAAGTCGGTACGGAGTAAGTCTTTAGAAATCAGCGCATGTAGCTCATTTCATCCGGTCTGAGAACAGTCCTGCACTGCCCACCAAGCCCAAATATCCCCGCAAAACGCAGTTTTTCACAGCTTGTGAACAATTCTGTGAACAAATTGTTGGGTTTTCCTTTTGGTGCGTATTGCCCACTGGAGACCAGTATGATCCGTACCGTAAGCCTGTGGATTCGTGTTCGCGGCAAGTTCAGTCAGCCGCTCTACCAAGACAACAAGCAAACGCGCCTTAAGCCCCAAGACGGGGAATACTACTTGCGTTGTGCGGGAAAATGGTACCCCGTGGGCAATGATCCTCTCCTCGCTTTGGATGCCAAAGCGGCCAAAGAAAAACTGCTGCGGGCAGTGGAGCGCGGAACCGTGCCAGAATCCGAAGCTCTGCCGCATTTGCCCCCCAGCACAAGAAGCCCGGCTCAGTGTGGGGCTGCGATCTCTACCTACCTGACGACTGGGAAGGCGGCACAGAAGGACTGGCGCAGGCATACATTGCACTGCTACGCGCTAGCACTGAAACTGTTCACCGAATCGTGCCAGAAAACCTACATGGATGAAATCGTCGGAGAAGATTTGCGGGTGTTCAAAATTTTCTTGCACAGGCAGAAGACCTCGACTGGCAAGTACATCGACCGCCGTACCGTGTGGAACCATTTCAATAACACGGTCGCGTTCTTGAACACCCATGGGGCGAAAGGAACTCATTCCGCAGAGTGAGTGGCCGACCTATGAAGAGAAAAAAGTGGTCGCCTACGACCCCGAGGAAGTGGCACGGCTGCTGCAATTTGCCGACGTAGATGAAACGGATGTGCTGGAATTCTTTTTGGGCGTCGGTTTCAGCAACGGGGAATCGACGCACACCGAATGGCCGGACTTTGATTCGCGGAACAAAGAAGTGAAGGTCTATTCCAAGCCTGGAAAAGTTCGGCTGGCGGGTGAAGGATAGCGAACAGCGGATCATCGGCATCAGCGACAAGCTTGCCGAACGGCTGGTGGCACGGCAGGTGCGGCATCCGGGAAAGGGACTGATCACTCGTCGAGAATTGCCGGTGTTCTGCTGCACAGCCCCTACGGCCGAGCAATTCCCGAATTTGCTATTCGAGCCCGCTCAGACTCATGGGGAGCCCCCGGTTGCGAAGGAACAGAGACCACAGGTTCGAGAAATTTTGATAGGCAAGAAAATGAGGCGGTGGTTAATGATCGCCAAGTACCCGCAGGTGTACCCACAGTGGCCGACGTGGTGGGCGAGAAAGAGCTATCAGCGGCTCTGCACCCGGTATCCCGAAATAACGCAGAGGATCGGCTCAATGCGTTCTCGGCCTTTTAAGTATCCGTCCAGCAAAGGTGCTGATCATCTTTTGTGCAGCGGTTTCTCGGCAACGAAAGCACGGTTTCTAGGGATTTCCCTCCGGGCAACAGGGCAGCACCAGCCCCTGAAGGGTGTTTTGGGCGTTACGCCTGCTAATGACAACTGACCTGAAAATGCACAACACGCTGTGACTACCCTGATTCCCTCGCCGCGACAAAATGCCGAGGGCCTCTACACTACTGCTCTAAGAATCTATACACATTTAGGACAACGTACAGTGACAAAGGCTCTGCTCTTTGCTCTCTTCTTTGCGTCTGGAAGCGCCGCTCTCACCGCACAAACGCCGGGTTGGCAGCCATCGCCGGGACATACCCAAATGCCGATATGGCCGGGCACAGCACCGGATGCGCTGCCCGTGGCAGGCCCGGAGTACACCAAGACGGTTGGTGAAGAGCCGCCCGGTGCCGTCGTGGTAGGCACGGTCTCTCGGCCTACGATGACGGTCTATTCGCCGAAGGAAAAGAATACCGGAGCTGCGGTAGTCGTGTTTCCCGGTGGCGGCTATTGGGTTCTGTACATGGACCTTGAAGGCTCAGAAGTGTGTGATTGGCTCACGTCTAAAGGCATCACATGCGTGCTGTTGAAGTATCGCGTGCCGGGCGAAGACCTTTTTCCGAGGTCGGGCGCTTACCCGAGATCACCAGTAGCATTGGAAGATGCACAGCGAACCGTTGGGCTGGTACGATTCCATGCTGCGGAGTGGGAGATCGATCCGCATAAGATTGGCGTGCTAGGGTTCTCGGCAGGTGGGCATCTCGTGGCGGCAGTCAACACGAACTTCAAGCGGCGTTTGTATAAGGCAGTCGATGCGGCTGATAGAGAGAGCTGCCGCCCAGACTTCGGTGTGGCACTTTATCCGGGACATATGCTAGAGAACACTTCAAGAGAGTTCGAGCTGAATCCTTATGTTCCAGTTACGAAAGAGACGCCGCCAACGTTTCTGTTGCAGGCTGAGGATGACCCTATCGATACTGTAAAAAACTCGCTGGTCTACTACTATGCGTTGAGAAAGGCTGGAGTTCTTGCAGAGATGCATTTGTACGCGCAAGGAGGCCATGGTTTCGGGCTTCGGCGCACCAAGATGCCGGTCACGGAGTGGCCTCCCTTAGTGGAGAAGTGGCTAGAGAGTATCGGAATAACGTCGGAATAGCTGGTCCACAAAGGCAGTCATTGAGCACGGTGGTGGGGACAACCATTTCTGGTTGCCTTCGTACAGACCCGGACGGGCGCTTATTAGTTAGCGCATCCGGTTCTTATCGGAGAAAGTCGTTTGCAGGGCGTCCTGACGCGATTTCATTTTGCCGGATTTCGAGGGCAGGAGTTTTTTCAACAACCGCGCCTGATTACATCATTCAGCCATGCCTACCTTTATGGGAACGAACGGGATAGGCGTCGTGAGAACCTAATTCGGGGTGGTTGTCTGAGTGGGTCTGGACCCTGCCGTATACCAATCAATCCAAGCGCCCGGACTTCGACCTAGATCACGTCCCACGATTTCCGCAAGGCAATCTTCGGCTTCCCCTGCCAACTGATCGATAGCGTCGGCTGTGAACGGCGCTAGTAAAGGAACCGTTTCCGGATATTTGTGCCGGCAAAGCGCCCTCTCCGCGTCAAAATCGATGCTCGCCATGCCCGGCTTGCGCTCGGGTAAGAACTCTTTCAAAATGATCTCGAAAGTTGGAAGATTCGCTCGATCAGGCATATCTCGAAAGGCATCAACTGCGGCCTCTGCTGTTTGCTCCAGATGGTACTTGGCAGCCCACACTGCCATCACTCTAATAAATGGGAGATCGTTGCGATCTTGGAATCTGGCGAGGCCGGCAAGACCGTAGTACGCGTCACCACTCGCGTTTGATACAGCCTCGGGCATGGTGCTCCAGTCACGCTCGCTGGGGAGTCTCCCCAATGTTGTGACGTACTCTTGGTAAATGTGCTGTTGCAGATCAAGATGTCTCCTCAGCTTGTCGTGAAGTTTCTGGCTACAATATGCTCCTGCCTCCGCAAGCAAGGACATCCGCTCGTTGTGTGACATTGCGTCGAGGTGGTCGGCAAAGTATTCTCCCGCAACTGGCGCAGCTTTCTGCAATTCGGACTCAGTGTGCTGAAGAAAACTTACTCCATAGGTGGGCAAAGACAGAAAAGGCCAGAGTTCAGCCACTCGCAGTTTTGGGTCGGGAATAGCAGCAGCTTTTTCCCAATCTCTTCGCAAATTCACGGCTCGTTCCGCCGCTCTCTTTAACAGAGCGACATCCTCGGTCCGCTGCACCCAGAAGTACGACTCCTCGAAGTATGTAGGTTTCCATAGCGTTGCAAAGTTCTTCGCCCTCTGCAAAAAGAACAGAATCCGTGTAGCAGGGGTGATTGACTCAATTTTAGGAGGACCGTATCGTTGGATAACTGAGAGTTTGAAGTCGCCAAGATCAATTGAGTCGCCTGCGTGCAGCTCGCCAAGGAACACTTCGTCGATCCTGAATATTCCCGGCTTTCCGCTCAGCGAAGAACCCGCAATGACCACCAGTTCTGTGTCCAAAACACCGTCGAGCGGGTCCTTATGCGGAACAATTCTGGCGAATGCGCTGATCGCAACGAGACTTGTGAATAATGCCGCGATCAGACGCATCGTCCAGCCTCCTGAGTCCTAACCCCCTTGTTACGAATGCGCGTCACCCAGAATCTTGCACTTCCACACTGACATGTCAATTGACGTAATAGTGCGCCGTGAAAGGCACTGGACTTCGGCGGGTGCAAGTCCCGCCTAGAAAGTCAGCGTGGCGATCGGTTTCGAGACGGGAAAGGCGGCACTAGCTTTGAATCCGAGGTCCGCCTTCGGTTTCATTTCGGCAGCAAACCCCGTACCGCTGCCAAAGCCGGAACCAAGGGCTGTGCGCGAGCATTTCGTCGTGCCGCCGATTCGCAGCCGAGATGGCGCTTGCACTCAGCGGCCTAATATCCGGTGCCTCGAACATTTCCTCTAGCTGCTGAATATCGTCGATGATGCGTTCAACGTCCATCCGTCTCAATCATCAAGTACAAAGTGGGAATGGGTCAAACGGAAGCGGGATTGGTCTTTTCTGAGCGATTCGTGCGTTGCCAGTCAATGCGCCAGCGCCCCCAACTAACACCCGGTGCTCTTGCCAACAGGTACAGAGTACCATGTGGACATGAGCAGAATACGCCCCCAAAGCCTCGACGCAGAGTGTTCGGATCGCTCGGCACGAGCCGATGTTCTTCTTCGGGAAGAGCCAGACGAGGAAGAGGACGAAGAGGAAGATGAGGGAAACGTCACGGACGATGAAGGTGACGACGATCAGGAGGATGACGGAGGCTACTCGGAGTGAGCGTGCCCTCAGTGGGTGAAGGATGAAGCGCGAAGACTTCATCAACGTTGCTGAAGGAACCTTGGATTCTCTGCCGGAAGAGTTCCGCAGCCGCATCCAGAACATCGCGATTCTTGTTGAGGATTTTCCGCCGAACCAGTCAACCCCACAGCCGGGCCAGAGGAAGCGATTGCTTCTGGGCATCTTTCACGGCGTGCCTGCGACGAAGAGGAGCGTCTTCAGCCTGCCCACAGGACCGGATCACATCGTGCTTTACCAGAAGAATATTGAGGCGGTCTGCTCCAGTGAGGCAGAAATTCGTCATCAAATTCGCCAGACTCTCATACATGAACTGGGTCACTATTTCGGCATGACCGAGGAGCAACTGAAGGATGTGTAGAGTCAAGGGCATCACCGCTCGCCGCTCACGCCCCCGATTCGTCCGCTGCCAATCAATCCTCCAGCGACCGCCTGACATCGGTACGCAGAACAATTTCTTCGGTGGTGTCGCCCGCGAATGGTGGTAAAGCGCAGCGGCCCTCTCGTAGAACCCGCGAGTATGCCATGAATCAGAGAACCGGAACTTTTGAAAGTCGCGATGATGACAAAATTCGTGGCAGGGTACTCAGGAACGTTCCACCTAGAGTTGGCGAACCGATACGGGCTTCCGCGCCCAAATGTACGCCCTTCGACTCTGGTGTTCCACTTCCGGCGCATACGGCTCGCGCTCGATGACTTCCTCGACTGCGAATCCCGCCGCCTCCAAGTAGCTCCGAATCTCGGCTGATTGAAAATAGAAGAAGTCCATGGAAATCGGGCGATTCCACAACTCGTCGTAGTGCGCGGCCTCATCTCCGATGTGAAATGCAAGCAAAAGCAGACCGCGAGCTTGAAGCACCCGAAACATCTCCCTAAATATGGTGGGTAGGGACTGCTTCGGGATATTCACAATCGCGTAGAACGCCACAATCCCGGCGAGCGTGCCATTTGCACGGTCGAGCGCCAGCATGTCGCCCACCTGAAAACGGATACCGGGAGTCAGTCGGCGTGCCTGCTCCACCATGGCGGAAGAGATATCCAGTCCAAAGACACTTGCGCCGACGCTCTGGAGATATCGCGCCACGTGTCCGGGGCCGCAACCCATATCGCATACTTCGCCTCGTCCACTGACTTCGCCCGCGAAACGGCTGAGCAGTTCCCGGTCAAATGGCTTCCCTTGAAGCTCGTGGTAAATCCTGCGGGCGTACTCATCCGCGATTTGGTCGTAGCTTTGACGGATTGCTCTTATTTGGTCGTCAATCATAGACCGAGAGACTCCGGAAGCGATCATTTGTTTCGAGCGGAGTCGAAGAACTTCTTGATCTGAGTCCAATATCGTCGAACGATGTAGTCCTTGCTGATGTGTCCGCCCCACTTGAGGGACTTCAGGGTGACTCCGGTGATCTCCGCAAATTTCTCACTTCCGTCTTATGGCACATTTGGATCATCTTTGGCATGAAAGATCATGACCTTCGAAGCTGTAATTTCGGCTCGATGGTGCCACGGATTATAGAAAGTCCCGCTCCGCAGCTTTTCCCAGTTCGCATCGGAAAGGCGATAACCATTGCCAAACGCCTTCCGGATGTACTCCGCGTAGTTTTCCTTGGAGGTTTCCACCTTTTCGGATCGATCCAGGATCGTCCAGTCCACTACGGGACAATTTTCGATTACCCCACTCACCCGTGGGTCAGGGGATGCAAGGATTGCTGCCGCGCCCCCGAAGCTTCCCCCGATGACGAAGATTTTGTCCGGCGATAGCCGGAAGCGCCTACCGAACGCAATTTCTTCCATTCCTCTTGGCAAACCATCGATGATGTCGAGGATGTCTTCATGGGGAGACCGCTCCAAAAACTCACCGCCGCTCTCCCATGCTGCCCGATAGCGCGGATAGATGACCCAAAACCCTTGGCAGCGAGAAATTCCGATAGCGGTTGCTTGCGCGGAATCGAGGGCATGCCGTCGCAGAGGACGACCACCTTTTGGGCCTTTCGTTCCCGCGACGGAGGCAGGAACTCCGCGACGATTTGTTCCTTGAATCTCGTTCTGAACATATGTCCGGACATTATCCCTTATTCCTCGAATTCCCAGAGCCATTCCATCTGCGATAGTTTTCTTCCGTGTTCGGCCACTCTCAACTGTCGCAGTGGTCACATCTAACTTAACTTAGGTTTGCCGAGCCATCACTTCCCAAAACCGGATATCCTGTCAAAAAGATGGCTTTCCCTTCTCCATCAACATCCTTCCAGCATTGGAATGCGGCTGCTTATGCCGATAATGTCATTTCGTGCCCGCGCTCGGGCAACCTGTGCTGGATTTGCTCCAGCCCCGGTCGGGCGAGCGCATCCTCGATTTGGGTTGCGGCGACGGGGCATTGACTGAAAAACTGGCTGCTCTGGGTTCGCGGTGGGTAACACAGTGACAATGCGTCTTAGCAGAAGCGGACGGCGGCTCGAAAAGTGGCTTTTCCGAGTTTCAGTTGTTGGCTGGCTAGCGCAGGCTGGATTCCTGCTCCTCTACTTCGGAGTGGCGTGTTCTCTATGAAAAACACAGTCATCCGAACGATTCTGGCGGTGGCGATGGCCGCGAGCGCGTTCGGGCAAACCGAAGAATGTGCCAAGGTGTCGAGGAGCGGCGACGAAGTCACAATGATCGCCGATAGCATCAGGGTAGTGGACTCCATTGCAAGTACTCTGGCGCAAAGATTCGGAGTCTTGGTCAATGCGGAAGAACCACAGTATCAATTCTCTGAAGACTTGCAAGACATCCGGGACGCCGATCCTGACTGGAGCGCCCAGCACCCGAAGGCACATTATCTAGTCCCGAAACGCCGCCGCATGGAGATTCATTTTTCGGTTCTCCCAGATGGCTCGCCCAGTGATGTTAGCGATTTGATGCGGCAGGTTTTGGAGAAGGCAAACCAGCAAACTCCATTCCGCTATCGATTGGATGCCGATGGCGAGTTCTTCAGCTTTGTGCCGACCGCAACTCGCGATGCGAATGGCTTTGTGGTGGCAGCGATGCCGCTGCTCGACAGGCGTGTAACGATTCCGCTGGGCAACCGCAGGGTTTCCGGAAGCGCAAAGCTAATGGCAGATTCACTTTCTGCACAGACCGGGCTGCGTGTTAGTTGTTGCCAAGGTATGGTTGCTGGCATTCCTTGGGGCAAGTCTTCGGTGCCATTTGAAGCCCACAAGGAAACCGCTCGAAACGTGCTGGAACGACTTCTACGGCTTGAATCCTCACCGCCACGGGACTACTGGCTGGTACGCTGCGATTCAGGATGGTGTTTTATAAATGTCCAATCCGTGTGGGGTGCTAGATGCCGCTGAGCAACGTGAAGTCGCGGTCTGTAAGAAATTTCTTTTTCGCCTAAGGATGGTCAGCCGGGTAAACCTTCTAAACGGGGACGTTATAAAATGGATTCCCTATGGGAGGCTCCCATGAGCCTGCGTTTTTTCGTTTTGTTCTGCTGGCTTTCCCTCTCGCCAGCATCCTTCGCCCAGCAAGAGCCGATTGACGTACCCTTCGACGACGCGGCTTTGACCGCGAGTCCGATCACGGCAACTGGAAAAATCTCAGTTCGAGAAACAGTTGCCGCCAACGAAGTAAATTCCTCATGGGAGGAGAACGTCGGCGCGACAAATCGTTCCACGAAGTCGATCCTCTTGCTTATTGGAGAGCTTGATGCAATTAGCCCTCACAGCAACGGCGGAACACGGCTGACGATGGAATACTTCTTTGGCGATGGAATATCGCCGGGAGAAACGTTCTCGTTGGTAAAGCGAAGCTTCGTACAGGACTCGTGTTGCATAAACCCGCTCCGTGAAACACACGAGCCGAAAGCCACGTTCCGCTTGATGTTTGTGCAGTTCTTGGACGGATCAACTTTCGGCGATGCAGCCCAAGCGGAAAACGCCCTTGCAAACCGGGATAGGACTCTCAAAGCGTTAAGAACTCTGGCTCAAGTCGCGGCGAAGGACAAGCAGAGATTCCAGTCGCAATTGGAACGGCAGTTGCGGTTAGACGACACGCTTGGGGTATTCGCTAGCATTCGCGAGATTCAAGAACAAAAAGGAGCCGATGCGGCAATCGCACGAACGTACAAGATTCTTGATGCTGCGGAAGACCATAGAGACATGACTCTTTATGGAGGGTACATACCTTGGCTCCGCGATTATCCGGTGTACTGAACTTCGCTTTTCCCGAGTAAATACGATGCGCGTATCCTTCATCATCGCCTTTGCCGCGATACTCTGCCTTTGCGCTCCGGCCCAGAATTCTGTGGCGGAAGAATACGACGATCAGGATGCCTACGCCATTTACAGCCGTTTGCTTCCCGGCGAGCAATCCTATGGTTTCGCCAAGGGCATAATCGTCATCCAGCAGGAGACCACCGCTCCGGTGAAGCTAGATGATTATTGCTTGACGCCAGAGGCAGCCCGGGAATTCAAAGATGCAATCGAGGACTACAAGCGCCATACGGAGCCAATGCTTTTGCAGCGGAGGTTCGAGATTGACAAACCTTATGAACTTGTCAGTACAGAGGTCGTCGGAACTCTCATCAAGAATTACAACTGGGACGACTTCTACAAACGGTACCCGGATTCAGGCGGGATCGTCAGGATGACTGCTGTGGGTTTCAATCGACAGAGAACCTTGGCGATAGTTTTCACGGGAAGTCAATGCAACAACTTGTGTGGACGAGGTTCCTTTGTTCTCCTTAAGAAACTCGATGGGAAATGGAAGCCCGTGCCCGGCGTTCGATGCTCCGTCGCTTCGTGAACCATCGAGAAGTCGCCACTCATCGACAGTGCGGCGAAGTGGATTCCATCGAGTACTCGTTGGTTAACCTCAGAAGGCTGACCATCTTCCCGCGAGGCGAAACAGGGGGCGAAAGGCCGCATAAAATGAAGCTGCGGATTACACGCCTTCTGAGACGGTGGGTTGGCAAGGGCTTGGGTGTGCTTAACGTCGCTATACTAGCCTCGCGATGACCACCGAACTCAGTTACCGTGCGGCTGCGACCAGCGACATCGACTGCCTGTTGCAGTTGATGCTGGGCTTGCAGCAGGATGATCCGTGGTCGGTTCCTCTCCGCGAAGAAGTAGTCCGAGAGAGCTTGGGCGAACTGCTTGTTAATCCTTCTGTGGGGCGTGTCTTCTTAATTTGCGATGCTGACTCCTGTGTGGGCTATGTCGTGCTCTCGTTCGACTTCAGCCTCGAATACGGCGGCAAGAACGCTTGGATCGACGAGTTATTTATCCGACCAGAGTTGCGTGGCAAGGGCATTGGCTCACAGGCACTGGACTTCGCAATGCAAGTTGCCCGCGAGTGTGGCGCGAAGGTGCTGCATTTGGAAGTGAACCGAGGAAATCCAGCGATTAACCTGTATCGGCGGCACGGCTTCGAAGACCACGACCGCTCCCTGCTCTCGAAGTGGCTTACCCGAAAGAACGAGGAGAATCCCTAACGATCACGTCAATAAGCCGAGAGCCATGAGTGAAGCCCCGTGGCATCGCTGTGTGCCTGATGTCGCCCCCCGTGTTGAACCAAGTCGGCCAACGCTCGACGAGTCGTCGCTCTAATTCTTTTTGCATTTGGCAATTACTTCCGGCTGGCGGACGGCTCGGCGTGCCGCACAAAACCCGGAGCGGAGACAGAGGTTTTCAAATCCTGCGCACCCCTGAAGCTCGATGGCTTCCACGACATCGGCGACGCCTATTTCCCGTCCATGCTCAAATGCCGACTGCGCACCGAGAATGTAAGTTTCTCGCAATTGGGCGAAAGAGAACCCTTCAGTTTGCTCGATAGCGATCTCAAACTGCTCTCCGGTGAGTACGGGGCTGAGTCGCTGGTAATACTCGCGGCGTGAATCCGGGCCGGGATTCCGGAATTGCACGACTGACCAAATCTACCGGGGCGCTTGAGTATCGCTGGGTCTAGGCACGTGGGGTCGTTGGCGGTAGCAACCACGATCACGCCGTCCTTCGTCCCCACGCCGTCAAGACAATTATTATAAGCAAAGTCTGGAAGCTCACTGTCCGTTCCTGTGTACGCTTCCCCTCTGTGGGGAAAGCGCGGTCAAGGTCTTCGAGGATCACAAGCGCGGGGGTATTCTCGGCAGCTTTGTCGAATATGTGGACAACATCGGCACTCTTCTCTTCCATGTTGCTCAAGTCAAGTGCGTAGGGCCGGATGTGCGGATGCGATGCCATTACGCGAATCACGGCAGTTTTCCCATTGCCGGGGTTTCCGTAAAACAGATGTCGCTGGTTTCCAGACTTTCTCCGTATTGAGATTGGAGAAATGGAAACATGGCGAAAGCAAAAGTTTGTCTGTATTTGCGGTATCGGCAGGAAGGTAAGCCACTCGTCCTCTGCCCCGCAGCTCGGTAAAGAACAGCACAGTTTTCGGGGATTTCCCAGAGAGCAGCAGGGTAGCACCAGTTGCTTTGCCGGGAGTCTTGGGAAAGGCCTGATTTCGGAGGAAAGCTTGCGCGGTCGACTTAATCTGGAGAAAGCATTGATTGTCGTTGCCGCTCAAGAAGATGGACCGGGGATCGGTCGGATTCGCATGCGCCAGATTGTAGACGCCTCGGCCGCAAGCTAGTGCCTTTTGTGCGGGACTCAGTAGAAGCGGGTAGCGTCGTCCACACGGATGGTTGGCTGGGATATCTGCCTTTGGAAAACAAAGGCTACCGGCACGATGTCACGCTTCTAAAAGGAAAGAAGAAGACTCCTTCGGAGTTGATGCCACGGGTTCACCTGGTGATCGCATTGCTTAAACGGTGGCTGCTGGGAACCCACCAGGGAGCGGTCAGTCAGAAGCACCTGGACTACTATCTGGATGAGTTCACGTTCCGGTTCAATCGCCGGCGATCAAAGAGTCGCGGCAAGCTGTTCTTCCGCCTCGCGCAGCAAGCAGTCGCAGTTGAACCCGTTCCCTTGGACCGCATTTTCACCCCGAAACAAGGTCAAATTCGCCAATTACGAAAGCGTGGGCAACAGCGGAGCTTGAGGGCCGACGGGGCGAGTCACTTCGACAGCCGGAGATTGGCAAAGTAGGCTTCGGTTCCTAACCCGATCCACAACGCCACGGCACCTTCGCTGTCACCGTGTTTTAGATCGTTTACTACCAGCACGGGCTGTGGGGAGTCGTTGACGTACAATTGCACCTTCACGCCGCTCACTTCGATCTTGATCTTCGTCCACTCGCCCGGCGTCAAATCCACATATGACTCATACCGTCCCGGTGCCTCCTTCCGCAGCCTCGACCATTCGTACTCCGGCATGGCGATGTACTGCGTCGAGTGATTCCGCCGCACTTGGTCGTCGGCACGACCGTTCGTAGGGCGGATATAAACACATTCGTACTTTGATGGATCAGCGGCTACCGGAAGGCCACACCAACGAATCCGCGAGCATCGGACGCCGCCCCGGCCCGTGGCTTCCCCGCAACATCCACCTCAATCGTGCCGTTATGAAACGATGTTCCGGAAAGCACAACGATGCCGCCACCTTCGCCGTTTTTCGGGGCCAACAACTCTGCATCAGCAGCCGCCGCAGGCATGACCCGAGCCGCTTTGCGACCGTGGTAAGACACCGCTTCAACTGTTACATCGTGGGGCTGTAATCCCTTTGTGGAATCTAGCTCGAAAGTTTGGGCTGCCGAAGCGCAAGGCATAAGCAGACCTGTCATCGATCATCTGAAAACGTAGTTTTCTAACATCCACCCGGACTAATTATTATCATCTGCGCCGGCAGGCGCACGTCTCCCCGATCAATCATCTTGCAAACTTGCGTTGTGATGTAAGTTGTTTTGAAAGGTGGAAAAACGACTCTGGGGTCCACCGCTTCCAACGGCGAGACCCCAGATGGGCAACCTCGTAGGAGGTAACCATCAGATTTGGACACTGATGGTCTTACCTTGCCATGAACGGTCGTCCTTGTCCAGCCCCACCTGGCAACCGGGATGGCGGAGCGGGGCGAGGTTGTTTTTCGGCAGAAGCGATGCCGCGGATGCAACGCGGTTTTCGTTATTTGCCGCTCCTGTGATCGGGGTCAGCGTTATTGCAGTCCGGGGTGTCGCGTCCGAGCCCTGCGGGAACAACGGCGCCGCGCTAACCGTCGTCATCAGCATAGCCCGGAGGGCCGTCTCGATCATCGCGACCGTCAACGGGAATACCGAAAGCGCTGTGCGCAAAGATGCGTGACGGATACATCTTCCGTTGCGGTCACTTCGCCGGGCAATATCCCCACATGGCCGCTGGAATCCAAAAAAACTGGCGTTCCACTCCGCTTCCGTGTCTCTCCCCTTGGTTCTCGGGTGGCTTTCAGCAGGCGAGGACGCCAGGGAGAGCATGCGCCTGGCCAGTCTGGTTTGCTTCGCTGTGCGATCTGTGGTCGCTGGGGTCGTTTCATCGACCCATTTCCTCCGGCCTGGGGTCGCAGGAGTTGACCTCTCATGATTAGCGCAGAAACTCGGGCTCAGATTCGGCACTGGTTTTTTGCCGAGCATTGGAAAATTGGCACCATTGCCCAAGCCCTCCGTATCCATCCGGATACGGTTCGTCATGCCATCGAATCCGAGCGCTTTCACCGTGCCCAAACTCTGCGGGCCTGCCTCACCGATCCCTACTTGCCCTTTATCCGGCAAGTCTTAGATCAGCATCCGCGGTTGCGAGCCACACGCATTTACCAGATGATCCGCGAGCGCGGCTACCCGGGCAGTGTCATTCAGTTACGCCGTGTAGTGGCCACCTTGCGCCCCATCCACCGGGAACCTTTTCTGCGCTTGCATAGGTTCCCGGCTGAGGAAGCACAAGTGGACTGGGCTCATTTCGGGGAAGTTCGCGTGGGCCGTGCCCGCCGGCGCCTCTCCTGTTTTGTCATCACTTTGTCCTACTCCCGGGCTTTGTACTTGGAATTTTTCTTCGATCAAACCTTGGAGAACTTCTTACGCGGCCACGTCCATGCCTTTGCCGCTTGGGCGGGAACCCCGCGGGTGGTGTTGCATGACAATTTGCGCAGTGCGGTATTGGAGCGTCGGGGGGAGCAAGTTCTTTTTCATCCTCGACTGCTGGAATTATGTGCTCACTATCACTGTCTGCCTCGCCCCTGCCCCGTGCGGGCCGCCAATCAAAAGGGCCGGGTGGAGCGCGCCATACGCTACGTGCGCGAATCGTTTTGGGCTGGCCGTGCCTTTACTACCTTGTCCGAGTGCAACCGCCAGGCTCTGCTCTGGCGTGACCAAGTGGCCCATCAGCGCCCCTGGCCGGGGGACACGACTCGTACCGTGGTCGAAGCTTTTGCCGAAGAACAACCCCGCCTGTTAGCCCTTCCCCTGCATCCCTTCAACCCCGATCTCATGGTTGCCATTCGCCCGCAGAAGACGATTTACGTCCGCTTTGACCGCAACGATTATTCCTTTCCGCCCGAGGGGCTGGACCGCCCACTCACGCTGGTCGCCTCCGATTCTGTGATTCGCATCCTGGATGGAACTCAGGAAATCGCCTGTCATCCTCGCAGCTATGACCAACAGCAGGAGATACTGCATCCTCCTCATCAACAAGCCTTGCTTCAACTCAAGCGCAAGGCGTTCGACTCCACTCCCAGTGGGCGTCTGGCCCAAGCGGCACCGGAAAGCAAAACCCTGTTGGACTTGGCTTTCGCCCAAGGAGAATCCGCCGGTTCGCAGACGGCGCAGTTGCTCAAACTGCTGGATCTCTATGGCGCAGCAGTACTGCGCAGGGCCATCCGGGAGGCGCTAGAACGCAATACCCCGCGCGCCTCTTCGGTCGCCTTTCTGCTGAGGCAGCAATCGCAGAGAACCGCCTCCACTCTCCCCGCAGTGGACCTCAGTCGCCATCCCCAAGCGCAATTAATTGATGTGCAACCTCACGATCTGGAGACTTACGATGAGCTCACCCGTCACCACCAAGACCCCGACGAATAATCTCCCGCAGCTGCTTCAGCAGATCGGCTTGCGGGCATTACCCTCGAACCTCGATGACTTCTTAGCACGTGCCATACGTGGTCGCTGGTCACCGCACACGCTTCTGGAACAAATGGCCCAAGCCGAGGCCGAAGAAGGTTCGCGCCGCGGTTTGGAGCGGCGCCTGCAAGTATCCGGAATCAAAAAGTTCAAACCCATGGCGGACTATGAATGGACCTGGCCGAAGAAAATCGAACGCGACGTCATTGAACGTGCGCTCACCTTGGACTTCCTGCCAGAAGCGCGCAATCTCGTGTTCGTCGGCCGCAACGGTGTGGGCAAGACCATGATCGCAAAAAATATTTGCTATGCGGCAGTGTTGGCCGGATACTCCGTGCTGTTTCGTCCTGCCCCCGCACTTCTGGAAGACTTGCAGCGTCAAAGTCCAGAAGGGCGTCGCCACAAGCTTCGCATCTACGCCAATGTTGGTTTGTTATGCGTGGACGAAGTGGGACACCTTTCTTTTGACGACAAAGCTGGAGATTTACTCTACGAAGTCATCAATCGTCGTTACGAACGCAAGTCGATCATTATTACTACCAACCGGCCATTTAAAGAATGGAACGAGGTCTTTCCCAACGCTACTTGCATTGCCACTCTCCTGGATCGCCTGCTCCATCATGCCGATGCCACCGTGATCGAGGGAGAAAGCTATCGAATGCGGGAGAGCGAACAGGAGGCAGCTACCCGGCGGAGGAAAAAATGAACCATTCGGATACTGACAGCTACGTCACAACTGTCCTCACCTTGTATGTGGGACTGCCTGAGACTCCCTTGCGTGCGACTAGCCAGGATCGGAGACTCGCTAATCAACTTCACGAGCACAGGGTGGCTTTGTCGGTGGTCGAGTCGGCATTCCTGCTGGCCTCAATCCGTAGACTCGCCAGACACGCAGACGCTCCTGCCCTCTCCCCCATTCGCTCTTTGGCCTACTTCCAACCGGTTATCGACGAACTGCTTTCCAGTCCTGCACCGGCGAACTATACCGAATATCTTCGCCTCAAACTGCACCAACTCACCAAACGCAATCCGGATCTCAAGAAAGAGGCTGACTCTGGTTCCTGACTCGCTGGCATCCGCCGCTCAAAAAAATACGTTTTCAAATGATCGCCAACAGCAGACCAGCCAGAACAGCAGCAAAAACGGCAAATTGACCCTCGCGGATCATGCAGAACATGGTACCTGTACCGGTGCACGCCGAGGAAGATCAGCTAGCGGATTTTGTTTTGCCGGATTTCGAGCGCAGGCGGCTGTCAACAGCCACTGGTCCCTTATCCCTTAGAATCAGGTGTGAACGTGCACCACTACTTCGAGGCACCGAAATGAAAATGGTTGACGCGATGATTGGCACATGGCGGGTGGTGGAGATTGCCGATCTCGACAAGGATGGCAAGTGGCACTATCGGTTCGGCGAACATCCACGGGGATACTTCGTTTACGACGTAACCGGGCACGTGCACATTCAGATCATGAAGGTTCCGCCTCTGCCGCCTTTTCCGGAAGCGAAGCTCACTGACGGCAAGCCGCCCTCACCCGAGCATGCCCTCGCCGCTTACACCGCCTATGTCGCATACTTCGGCACCTACACCGTAGACCCAGAGAAACGCTTGGTGACACATCATGTTGAGGGCAGCTTAGCGCCGGATTTCACCGACACCCACCAGCCGCGTCCCTTCAAACTGGAAGGCGACCGGATGGAGATCGGGGATGGCAAGACTTGGCGGCGTGTGCTGGAACGTGTGCGCTGATCTTGCGGACTCCAGCGGAGTTGCGCGTCGGCACGCGGCCATCGCGATGGTTGGCGACAAACCGCCTGATCAAGCGCGAGTCAAAATAGTTTTCCCAGGGCTCACTTGTGCAATCCCTCGCTGCCGAAGTCAGGCCGCTCGTGCCTTCGCAGAGATCAGGCATGCCGCAACCTCACGGAGGACCTGTTCGTAGTCAGCGGCTATCGCCCGCTCCACATGAATACGAGCGCCCTTTACGCCTGCTTCTTGCGCCAACCTCTTGAACTCACTCTGCAGAAAGACTTCCAACTGCTTCGGCGTCAAGACGGCGATGGGAACAGTAGAGGACTGGCCAGTCTCGGTCTCGATCCTGACGCAGTATGGGGATTCGGACTGTTGCGTTTCTGGAGTCATGCGACACACCCCTTTTCTGGAGCGACGAAAGCGACAGGCAAGAATCTTAGCATTTTAGCGTATCCCGCCGCCCCGTGAGCGATTCGATGGGATTCGATGGGTCGGGGTCGAACCCCTTTGCCCCTGCTTCCTCGCTGTAGAAGAGGTAGAAGAGGGGATTCATGGAGGGGCGCCCCAACATAAGTGCTTAAGCTGTTTGGGCTTGAAGTGCCATGCCAGCTCCGAGGACCCCGTTTCGGGGATGGGACGTGCCCATGTCCAGTTTGCGACTACACGGCCTCTGCGAGAAGATTGGCATAATCACTTCGTCGCGAGATCCAGCTCCGCCTGGAAGCCGGCCGCACTCGGGATGACTCGACAAGATTGCAAGGTGCAGATTAGAAATGCACCTGCTGCTGCAAACCAGAGTTCAGTGAATCTCGTTCTTGACCACGACCCCTGCCTTCATCACAAACTTCACTCGCTCAAGCGCTGTGATGTCCTGGATAGGATCGCCGGAGACCGCCACAACATCAGCGGACTTACCCGCTTCAATAACACCGATTCTATCCTGCCAGGCCAGTAGTTCTGCGGCGTTCGATGTAGCGGCGCGTATAACATCCAGGGGAGGCACTCCCAGGCCGCACAGCGAAGCGAACATGGTCGCCGTTGCCTGGCCGCGAGTCTTGCCCGGATAGTCGAACCACATGTCGGATCCGATGGCAAACCTGACACCGGATTTGAGAACTCGCTGCACGCGGAGAGCAGCTTCTCGGTCCGAACGTTCCTCATATTGCGCGCGAGCTCCTTTTCGTCCTCTGGCGAGAGAACAACCGATTTCTGCACAAACGCCCGCAACCGGCCGCCCGCGAAAGTCTCCGTGAGGCTATCGAAACCCACTTCGGCCACGGTGCGTAGGCCGCCTGCCTAAATATACCTTGACACGTATATGCTCTGTGGAGTATACACAAGAAATGGAGTCTGTCTTCGAAATCGTTGCGGAGCCAAACCGCCGTGCCATATTGAGCCTCCTGGTCTCGTCACAACAGTCGGTTGGAGAGATCGAGCGTCAGCTTCGTATGGCGCAGCCGACCGTGTCAAAGCACCTGCGGGTGCTGCGCGAGGCCGGTTTCGTGGAATCCACGGTGGACGCACAGCGCCGTCTCTACCGGCTGAAACCCGAACCATTTCAGGAGATGGATGCCTGGCTGTCTCAGTTCCGCCGGTTTTGGTCCACTCACGTGGATGCTCTCGAACGCTACCTCGACCGCATGGGGCAATCGAGAGAGGATCAGTCAACACCAACGAAAAGGAAGGCGACGGAGAAACCGACGCGGCCCAAACCGCGACGTGACAAAGGAGAAACGAAATGAAAATCAAAGTGACCAGCGTATACGTCGACAACCAAGACAACGCCCTGCGCTTCTATACGGAAGTACTGGGTTTTGCCAAGAAGACCGATTTCAGCAACGGCCCATATCGCTGGCTCACCGTCGCCTCGCCCGAGGAGCCGGACGGCACTGAGTTGCAGCTGGCGCTGAATAACAACCCCGCGACCAAAGCGTATCAGCAGGCGATCTTTCAACAGGGCCAGCCCGCGGCTAACTTTTTTACCGACGACGTCAAGGCCGACTACGAACGGATCAAGGCCCGCGGCGCCGAGTTCACGATGCCGCCTACCGACGTGACCGGCTCGACCATTGCGATGCTGAAAGACACCTGCGGCAACCTCATTCAGCTCACCCAGCTGGCACGCTGGTCACGCTAAGGAGAAGAAGATGCTCGATCGCGCGCAGTACACACCGGGTCCGGCCAGCGGGGCGCAGATACGAAAGGACCGGGGACAAAACCGCGAAGAAAAGTGGACGCTCATTCTCGTCCGTGAACTGCGCCACTCGCCGGAGAAAGTCTGGGAGGCGCTTACCGACCCAGCGCATCTGCGCGAGTGGGCTCCCTTCGAAGCCGATGGGAGCCTGGGTACGGTTGGAACCACGGTGAAGCTCACCACGGTGGCAGCGCCCACGCCGCGCGTTACCGAAACAACCGTGACGCGAGCCGACGCTCCCGAGGTGCTCGAGTACAAGTGGGGCGATTTCGATATGCGGTGGCAACTCGAAGCCTTGGGTGGCGGCACGCGCCTGACGCTGTGGACCAATATCGGTCACCGCTTCATCGCAATGGGCGCTGCCGGGTGGCACATTTGTTTCGATGTTCTCGATCATCTGCTCAGCGGAGCTCCCATCGGCCGCATCGCCGGCTCCGAGGCCATGAAGTTCGGCTGGCAGCGGCTGCACGCGGAGTACGCAAAGCAGTTCGGTATTGAAACGCTCAACTGGCCGCCTAAGTCCAGGCCAGAGTAAATGACCCGGTATCACCGATAAAAGGAGGATAAATTAATTATGACAGAAGCCACCAAACGTTCAATTTTTCGCTGGGTTCACATCATCTGTGGCATTCCGATACTCGGTTACATTTATGATTCGCCCTCGGATACTCACAACTACGCCCCCAGTGTTAGGTATGTCTTTCTTCCTGTACTGCTCCTTTCGGGGCTTTGGATGTGGAAAGGCCATGTCGTCCGACGGCTTATTTCGAAAAGACCGGCGAGTGGCACAGGTTCGTACGCGAAGGTGTGATCTTCGATCGGCGGGTGACGGCGCTCGCAAAGGCGAGCTGGTCGAGCTCCCGCCGACGCTAGAAGTCTTGATGGCCTAAGCGAGGTGAAACAATGAGAGCAGTTTTGGTTATCGCCATACTTCTGAGGCTTGCTTCGCCCTCTCTAGCCTTTGCCGGGCCCCCTCGCCCAAGCTACACAGCGTTGGTTGTTGAATTCGTGGGAGAGATGGATCGACCTGTCCCTTCGATTGTAATCAGTACGTCATCCGAAGAGGGCGAGTGGTACAGGCGACATCTCGTGCCAGAACTGATTCGATTTCTTACCCATGTCCGCGTTGTGCCTGCATCAGTCCTTAATGAGATTACAGAATTGCCATCGATAACACGCGCATTGGAAAGCGCCAAGCCAACCGACATGAGCCCAAGACGACTCAGAACGTGAGATTTATCGCAGGTTATCGCAGGTGTGGGGCACGATCATCTGCAGATTATGGAGGAGCACAAATGAGCACCAAAATACTGAAGGATATTGCCAGGGTAGTCGCCAAGTGTCCCACACTGAAGAGCGGGCTTCAGGAGATTGCGGACCATGTCAAACCCACTTTCTTGGCGTGAGAAGGAGCTTATGTTAAACGTAACCCTTTCAAACAAACAACGCGAAGAACTACTCGGAGTATTGCAAGCCCGTTTTGAGAAAAACATAAACCGCCATCAAGGCCTTGAATGGGCCAAAGTACAAGCAACGCTGGAAGCGAATGCGGAAAAACTGCGGCCACTCCATCAAGTGGAAAGCACTGGCGGTACCTAGATGCGGTGACCTAGATATTGTTGGTCATGACAAGAAGATGGGCGCATAGATTGTTTATGATTGTTCCGCGGAGAGTCCGAAAGGCCGCAGAAGTCTTTGCTACGACCGTGAAGCGCTGGACTCAAGGAAAGAAAATAAGCCAGAAGGTGACGCGCTAGACTTGGCAGCAGCGAGCGGCGTCGAACTGTTAACGGAAGAACAATATCAAGAACTGCAGACCCTTGGAGAGTTTGACGCGAAAACGTCGGGCTGGGTGAAAACACCTTCTGCGATCAGAAAACTCGGCGGTGCCCTCTTTTGTGATCGCCGCTTCAATACGGTGTTCGTGTATCACAATGGGGCGGAATCGTACTATGCCGCCAGGGGCTTCCTAAGAGTGTAAATTTGAACCAGGTGCTAGATTGGAGCTGCGTATGAAGAAAGCCATTCCGTTGGAATCTGCCTCTGAATCAATTGACCAGCTGATCACAAAACTCACAGACTGGCGTGGCCAAACGCTCGCCGGCATCCGCAAGAGCATGCTTGATTCCGACCGGGAAATAATCGAGGAATGGAAGTGGATGGGCAGCCCAGTGTGGTCGCGCGACGGAATCATCGCGGTCGCCACCGCCCTCAAAGATAAGATGAAGCTTACCTTTGCCCACGGGGCGAGCCTCCCAGATCCTGACAAACTCTTCAACGCGGGCCTCAAAGGCAACGCGTGGCGAGCGATCGATTTTTTTGAGGGCGATAAGATTAACGAGCGTGCTCTAAAAAATCTCGTCCGTGCCGCCGTTGATTACAATCAGATCAAATTGAAGAGGAAGACGCCTGCGGGTACTCGAGCAAAAATACATAAAAGTAAAAAGTGATGAAACGACTGCAGGTTGGCGCTCCATTGCGCCATCCCGCGTTCCTGCGGCTTTGGCTGGGCCTGAGCATCTCGTATCTCAGGGACCAGTTCACCATCATCGCCTTGCTCTGGTTCGTGCTGCAGTTAACCGGCTCTGGTGCGGCGGTGGGCCTCGTCATCCTCATGCTTCGACCTCCCCGGCGTCGGTCACCGGAGCGATCCTCGGGCGGATCGATACTTGCAGGCTGATAGCCAACTTGACCGATTCCTGCCGCTATGTCCAATAACCTCTCGTTATAACGTTATTCCTGCAGGTTATGACAAATGGCTCCACGCCAATTCATCGCACGAAATTCTCGTTGACCAAGCTGCTAGGCGGATGCACAGCTTCTTGACAAGGCAGGACTTACGGAACACAAGATCAGTCCAGCAAAGCGCCAGAAAATCCTTGGGGTGACGGTAAGTCCGCTGTGTCCCGGTCCCATTTACACTCACCGTGGCTGCTCGCCCAGTCACTGAAGCGCTGGGTCGGGCTATCGAAAGTTCAACGAATTGACGACGGCTATGTCATTTCTTACGAAATGCATAGAACCTCGTCATGCTGGCCTCGACCCAGCTTGACCCACCGAATCACCCTAACTTCCCGGACTTATAACTCCCAGGAATAACGTTATAACGAGAAGTGATTAGACATGATGATCGAGTGGGGCTAGTTTTGCGCCACACGCAGCAAATTCTAGCTGCTCCCGGAGAATGCAAAACACCAGCGAAAGAAAAGACGTATACAGCCGCATCACCGCACAGATCGTGGAGTATCTAGAGAAAGGCGTCCGACCGTGGATACGCCCATGGAACGCGGAGCACGCCGCTGGCCGGATCTCCCGTCCTCTGAGGCACAACGGCCAGCCCTATTCCGGAATCAACGTGCTTTCCCTCTGGATGTCGGCACTGGGCCAGAATTTTGCCGCCCCTATTTGGATGACCTTTCGCCAGGCCAGCGAACTGAACGCCCACGTCCGCAAGGGCGAGAAAGGCTCGCTTGTGGTCTATGCCAATGCCATCACTCGCACCGAGCGCGACGACAAGACCGGCGAGGATGTCGAGCTCGAAATCCCCTACATGAAAGGCTATACCGTTTTCAACGTCGAGCAGATCGAAGGGCTGCCAGAAATCTACTACGCGAAAGCCGTCCCTACGCTTGATCCTGTGGCTCGCATTGATCATGCAGAGGAGTTTTTCGCCAGCATGGCCGCCACGATCAAACACGGCGGAAACCGCGCCTACTATGCGCAGGAACTCGACTACGTGCAGATGCCGCCCTTCGAAGCCTTCCGCGATGCTGAGAGCTACTACTCCACCCTCGCCCATGAATTGACGCACTGGACAAAGCACCCGCAGCGCCTTGATCGCGATTTCGGTCGCAAGAGCTGGGGCGACGAAGGGTACAGCCGCGAGGAACTCGTTGCGGAACTTGGATCTGCTTTCTTGTGCGCCGACCTCGAACTGCACCAGGAACCGCGGGAGGACAATGCCGCCTATATCGCGACATGGCTGGAAGTCCTCAAGAACGACAACCGCGCCATTTTTGCGGCAGCCGCGCATGCCCAGCGAGCAGCCGACTACCTCAAGCAGAGAGCCGCCGCGCCGGTTCCCGAGATCTGCGCGGCTTGACTTTGGCCTGCCGCAGCCTGTTTTGCCAGTCCGCCAGGGCCTAGCCAAGCCCGCTTGTGAGTGCAATCGCGAATCACTCCGGAATCATTCCGATCATCCCCTAGTTGAAGCCAGCGGTTCTCCGACTTTGCCCCCGCCTGTTCCGATATCACGGCGGAGAGCTTTGACCACGGCACTGTGTAAACGGCTATCGCATGCGTTTCGTTTTTGTCGAGATCAAGCGCGGCGTTGAGTTGCGAAAGTAGGACCACGCACAAAATCAAAGCGCTGTTAGGAGTTCCAGCATCTTTTCATGATGTGCCTCGACTGCAAGCCTGTCGACGTTGCACTCCCTCCGTATGGCCCAGAGGTCACCCAGCAGCTTCATGTATGTCTCGTGCGGTAAGCTACGGCTCGGATGTAGTAATTGATAGGTAGCGACGATTTCCGTGGCGCTGGACACCTTATAAAGTGCAAACAGCCGCTTGCCCTCGTCATCTCTCGGGAGTACTGTGTGCAGTGTCACTGGGTACAGGCTACGCCCGAACCGATGCTCGCAGACGCACTGTAGGCCAATGACCCGAAGTCATCCCTGCATGGATGTGTCCGACCACCAGGGCGCAGTTCGCGAAATGGAAGAAGTTCTGTCACTCCGCTTGCCGTCTTTTATCGATGCGCTTTGCGAGTTCTGGGCAACGCAGCTGACGCGGAGGACGCGGTGAAGGAAGCTCTGTTGGCTTACCGACATATCGACCAATTCAGGGGGCAGTCGCAGATGACTACCTGGCTGACCACGATTGTCCGCAACAGTGCGCTGATGCAATTGCGCAAACGGCCCCGCCAGATTCATTTGCCTTTGGATGAGCAGACGGGAGGGCGGGAAAAATACTTCGTTTGGCAGAGACTCGCGGACACGCGCGCCCGTCCTGAAGAG
Organism: uncultured Acidobacteriaceae bacterium; assembly: GCA_963714225.1. GTDB lineage: Bacteria > Acidobacteriota > Terriglobia > Terriglobales > Acidobacteriaceae > Sulfotelmatobacter. The sequence continues at coordinate 38,706 of CAVQNY010000052.1, forward strand.
GAGTGTCGCAATTTGGAACTCAGTGCACGCCTGCAAAAATGCGCCGTACGGTTGTCGCCTACTTTGCGGAGGACATTTCCGCTGCGTGTCTTGATGGGTCTCTCGATCTTTGAGACGGCCCGAATTTTGGGATTGCCACATGGAACGGTCAAGGCTCAACTGGCGCGCGCTCGACAAAGATTGCGCAGCACATGCGACCAGCGCTTGCACCAAGATCGCGTAGGCCCCAGCGCCTAGACCGATAGTTTTACCCAGGCGAGAATGCCTTTCCGTTGACCGGTTATTTCTTGACGAGCTGTGGGGCGGTCGAAGAGTCATTGTGCGACAACCTGGCCTGAGGGTACCATATGAGATCACCGGAGAAGGAGCTGGCGTTCCTCGCAAAACTGCATCGATTGGCCTGTTCCGTCCCGGGTATCCGCGACCTGCGGAGCCAAGACATGCGGTTCGCAGCCCAGGCGCGAGCAACATCGCGGGAGACAAGATGAGCAAGGTCCAGAAACGCTATTTGTTGATCGGCGGAGTCCTCGGCTTGATCGTGCTCACGCTGATTGTTGGAGCCCTGCGTCCGTCAAAGAAGGCTCTGGGAGCGCAGCCAAGCACGCCCGATGTCGAGGTCGTTCAAGTCGAGAAGAAGGATGTTCCGATTTATGCGGAATGGATTGGAACGCTCGATGGACTGGTGAACGCCGACGTAAGAGCGCAGGTCACCGGTTATCTGTTGAAGCAAGGCTATCAAGAGGGTGCTTTTGTTAAGCAGGGCCAACTCCTTTTCCAGATCGATCCGCGGCCTTTTCAGGCGGCGCTCGATCAATCTCAGGGCCAGCTTGCTCAGGCTCAAGCAGCTCTAGCCAACGCGCAAGCGGTACAGCGCCGGACGGAACTTGATGTTCAGCGTTATACGCCACTTGCGGAGCAACAGGCCGCGAGCCAGCAGGACCTAGACAATTCGGTGCAGAACAACCTCGCGGCCATAGCGACAGTTCAAACTGCTAAAGCTCAGATCAAGACATATGAGGCGGCGGTTGAAACCGCGAAGATCAATCTTGACTTTACTCGCCTCGTTGCGCCCATTGACGGCATCGCGGGGCAAGCCCAGTTGCAAGTGGGCGCTCTGGTCACTCCCAGCAGCGGCGTCGTTACGTCTGTCTCGACCGTGAACCCGATCAAGGTTTATTTCACCGTTGGTGAGCCGCAGTATCTGGCCTGGCGAAAACGTTTCCCAACCGAGTCCAGTCGCCTGGAGGCCGATAAAGGATTGCGGCTGCAACTGATATTGGCGGACGGCTCGACGTATCCAGACGAAGGCAAGTTTTATTTTGCCGACCGGCAAGTCGATGAGAGCACCGGTGCGATTCGAATTGCGGGGCTTTTTCAGAATCCTAACAATGTTTTGAGGCCGGGCGGTTACGCCAAAGTCCGCGCCGTAATCCGAACCCAACCCGGGGCGCTGCTTGTTCCGCAGCGCGCGGTGTCGGAACTGCAAGGGGGATATCAGGTCGCGGTCGTAGAGGCCGACAACAAAGTTGACGTTCGAACCGTCACCGTGGGCGACCGGGTCGATAACCGATGGATCATCGCCAGCGGCCTGAATCCCGGCGAGCGAGTCGTAGCGGAAGGGGTTCAAAGAATGCGCACCGGCGTGCACGTGAATCCCAAGCCCTTCGTAGCAGAAGCCAAGGATCGATGAGCTAAAGATCGATGAATCGATAAGGACACATGATCCATGTCGAAATTCTTCATCAATCGCCCCATTGTTGCCATGGTGATTTCCATCGTCATGGTATTGGTTGGTTCGCTCACGGTTCTAAGCTTGCCCGTGGCACAGTTTCCCAACATCACTCCACCCGAAATCCAAGTCCTGGCAACTTATGTTGGAGCCGACGCGCAAACCCTCGAGGAAGCAGTGGCCACTCCTATCGAGCAGCAAATGAGTGGAGTGGACAACATGAATTACATGTATTCGCTAAATGCCACGGGGAACAATACCACCAGCCTGATCGTGGATTTTGACGTTAAGACCGATCCGAATACCGATTTCATTCTCACCCAATCTCGAGAAACACAAGCAGCCTCCCAGCTTCCCCCGGACGTCAACAACTACGGCATCACGGTTCGAAAATCGGTCACCGCTCCGCTCATGTGGGTTGCTCTTTATTCTCCGCACGGAACCTACGACGCCAAGTTTTTGGCCAACTATGCCTACATCAATATCGTCGATCCGATTCTTCGCTCCTACGGCATTGGCAATGTTCAAGTATTCGGCGCCGGCCAATACGCGATGCGCCTTTGGGTAAAGCCGGATACGCTTTCAAAGCTCGGTATCACTGTTCCAGAGATCGTCAGCGCGATTGAGGCACAAAACACCGTGAACCCCGCCGGCAAAGCTGGAGGCGAGCCTGCTCCCAAAGGCCAGGAATATACCTACACTGTTCTCTCGCAAGGGCGCCTGGTTTCGCCGGAAGAATTCGGCAAGATTGTTGTCCGCGAGACACCCGACGGTGCAACGGTAAGAGTACGCGACGTGGCTCGCATCGAATTGGGCGCTCAGGATTACAGCGTCGCTGGACGCTTCAATGGGAAACCCGGCGCTATCATTGCGGCGTATCAATTGCCCGGATCGAACGCGGTCGACGCAGCAGCCGGGGTCCAGAAGTTGATGGCGCAAATGAAAGAGCGTTTTCCCGAGGATATGGATTTCGCCGTCTCCCTCGACACGACGCTTTCCGTAACGCAGGGCATCAAGGAGATCGTAGAAACTCTTCTGATCGCGCTCGTGCTGGTCATCATCGTTGTTTTCCTTTTTCTTCAGAGCTGGCGCTCTACGCTGATCCCGCTGTTAGCCGTGCCTGTTTCTCTTGTAGGCACGTTCGTGCTCTTCCCGCTTTTCGGGTTTTCCGTTAACACACTTTCTCTCTTTGGTCTGGTGCTTGCGATTGGCCTGGTGGTGGATGACGCAATTGTCGTGGTGGAAGGTGTGGAGCGCCATATCGAAGAGGGCATGACTCCGAAAGATGCGGCGTTAAAAGCGATGGACGAACTCTCGGGCCCTGTTGTGGGCATCGCGCTGGTTCTCTCCGCCGTATTCGTGCCGACAGCCTTCATTCCCGGAATCACCGGCAGGCTGTATCAGCAATTCGCGGTCACCATCGCCATTTCGGTGATTCTCTCTGCGTTCAACGCGCTAACGCTCAGCCCTGCTCTGGCAGCACTGCTGCTTCGTCCGCGCCAAGAGAGCCACGGGCTACTGAGGAGATTCTTCGATTGGTTTAACCGCATGTTTGAGCGGGCCACCGACGGCTATGTCGGGTGGAGCGGCGTCCTGCTCAAGAAAACTACTGTGGTGGTTGTGCTCCTGCTGGCCTTTTCCGTGGCGGCCGGATTCTTTGGCAATCGTGTGCCGTCGAGCTTCCTTCCGGATGAAGATCAAGGCTACGCGTATGTCAACCTGCAATTGCCCAACAGCGCTTCGCTGGAGCGGACCTCTCAAGCTGCGACACAGATCGAAAACATTCTGGCGAACACACCGGGGGTGAAATACACGACCAGCGTCATCGGTTTCAGCTTGCTCAGTTTTGTTCGTACCAGCTACAACGCTTTCTTTGTAGTCACTCTCAAGCCGTGGGATGAACGCACGTCCAGAGCCGAACAATTTCAGGCCATCAAGGCGCATCTGAATCAGCAACTCACAAAATTGCCGGCAGGAATTGCTTTCAGTTTTTCGCCGCCAGCTATCCCGGGTGTTGGCACCGCCGGCGGATTCACATTCATCCTCGAAGACCGCTCCGGCAGTAGCATTCAATTCCTGTCACAAAACCTGAACACGTTTCTTGAAACAGCGCGAAAGCGACCCGAGATCGCCGGCCTGAGCACGACTTTTCTGCCCAGCGTTCCGCAGAAATTTGTCGAGGTGGATCGTGACAAGGTGCTGAAGCAGGGTGTGAATCTCTCCGATGTCTATCGCACGATCCAGGCGTTCATGGGCGGATATTTCATTAACTACTTCAACCGCTTTGGCCGACAGTGGCAGGTTTACATCGAGGCCGAAAGCGAAGATCGCGCCAGCGCGGATAACGTCGGGCGATTCTATGTCCGCAACAACAAGGGCGGGAACGTTCCGCTCTCCACGCTCACGACGGTTAAATCGCAGCTGGGCCCCGAATTTACCATGCGCTTTGACGAGTATCGCTGCGCACAAATCAACGGCAGCGCTGCCCCCGGTTTCAGCGCCGATCAGGCCAGCGCAGCCCTCGAAGATGTTTTCAAACAAACCATGCCGCGAGAGATGGGATTCGACTACTCCGGGATCTCGTTTCTGGAACAGAAAGCGCGGCAGGGAGTGCCACCCGCGGCGATCTTTGGACTGTCGTTGTTGTTCGTCTTTCTGATTCTTGCAGCTCTTTACGAAAGCTGGTCGCTGCCTTTCAGCGTACTGCTCAGCACACCGGTGGCGATCTTCGGAGCTTTTGCGGTGCTTTGGCTGCGCCGCACTCTGCTCGGCGTTTTTCTGCCGCCCTATATGGTGCAGATCGAAAGCGACGTCTACTCGCAGATCGGCCTGATCATGCTGATCGGTCTGGCGGCGAAGAACGCGATCTTGATCGTCGAGTTCGCCAAGGATCAGTACGAACACGGAAAACCGCTTGCGGATGCGGCTCTTGAAGGGGCGCGGTTGCGGCTGCGCCCGATCCTGATGACATCGTTCGCATTTATCCTCGGCTGCGTGCCACTGTGGACGGCGAGCGGGGCTGGTTCGGTGGCCCGCCAGATTATGGGGACGGCGGTAATCGGAGGAATGCTCGCCGCCAGCGCGATTGGAATTTTCTTTGTGCCCGGCATCTTTTATATGGTCGAGAAATGGTCGGGCGCGGGCAAGGAGGCTGCACCGGCCATCTTGCCGGCGAGTCCTTCGCCGGCACCGGGGGATTGAGACCGCTGCAGGGTTTCGAAGAGAACGCTGGCTCAATGGAATCGAGTGCTATGAACACCGGGAAATTGCTGATCGTCATTGTGGGATCCGCTATGTTGGTCGGTTGCATGGTTGGCCCCACCTATCACCGGCCCACTGTTCAGACTCCCGCCGCATATCATGACCTGTCAGAGAATCCTCAGCTTCAGTCGCAGAATGCCTCGTATGCCGATCTCCCCTGGTGGCAGGTGTTTCAGGATCCGAAACTGCAGGAACTCATTCGCACAGCGCTCAAACAAAACTACGATCTGCAACTCGCGACCGAACGCATCAATGCCGCGCGTGCGCAACTTGCGGTTACCCGCTCCAGCCTTTTCCCGCAGGTTTCGGGTAACGCCAACTTCAACGGCGGCAAGGAGAATATCGAACAATCCAAGTATAACTTTCTGACGCTCACTGCCGACGCGGCTTTCCAACTCGATTTCTTCGGAAAGCTGCGCCGCGCAACGGAAGCAGCCCGCGCCGAACTCCTGGCCACGGAAGACGCGCGCCAAGTCGTCGTACTCACTCTCGTTAGCGATGTGGCAAGCGACTACTTCACTCTTTTGCAACTAGATCTGCAGCTCCAGATCACGCGTGAGACGGTCAACACGCAAACTGATTCGGTCAAGCTCACGAAACTGCGGCTCGATCACGGCGTCGCCACAAAGTTGGATGTGCTCCAAGCCCAGCAAGTCCTCGATACTGCGAACGCGCAGATTCCCGACCTGGAGCGACAGATCGCACAAGAGGAGGATGCGATCAGCATCCTCCTCGGCAACTATCCGCAAGGCGTTACACGCGGCGTCCCTCTCGTCGAGCAGACGCTGCCGCCAGAAGTTCCCGCTGGTCTTCCATCTTCGATCATCGAGCGCCGGCCGGATATTCGCGAGGCTGAACAGATTTTGGTCGGCGCGAATGCCAATATCGGAGTTGCCAAAGCTGAATTTTTCCCGCAAATCTCGCTGACCGGAGCCGGCGGCGGTTCTTTCGGGCGAAGCACTGCCTTTTCAAGCCTCATGACCACACAGCTTGGCATCTGGTCTTATGGCGCACAGGTAAGCCAGCCGATCTTCACGGGAGGTGCGCTGAAGGGCAACCTACATCTGGCAGAGTCGGAACACCGGCAAGCTCTCATCGCATACCGACAAGCGATCCAGCAAGCCTTTGGAGATGTTTCCGACGCGCTCATCGGTTATGAAAAGCTTCATCAAGTGCGAATGCGCCAGCAGGATAGTGTCACTGATCTGCAAGAAACCGTCCGCATTTCCACCCTTCGCTACAAAGGCGGCACAACGACCTATCTCGAAGTGCTCGACGGACAGAGGTCGCTTTACGGCGCAGAACTGACGCTCGCAGCCGCGCGGGGCGACGAATACCGAAGCCTCGTCCAGCTGTACAAAGCGCTCGGCGGAGGCTGGCAACAGTAAGACCGTCATCCAAAATCGTCTAACGCTGGGCGACCATCGGCATGGCCTCAGCCAGGCAGACACCTTCGATTCTTCGATTGCTGCTTATGTTTCAGGCCGATGTAGGTTGTAAGAGCTGAGTAACGTTCAGCGCGCCTCCAACGAACTATTGATTTCAACAGGAATCTTCTTTCCTGCTATCACCGCAGAACAATGCCTTCGACCTGACGATTCGACATCCGCGGCTCGACCCTCACTCTGTTAGGGACTTGAATCCGGCGTCAGGCGAGTCTTTGTAGAACTCAATGCTGATCCGGGTCCACAGTTCATCGGGCAGGTCGTTCAGTTGTCGGCGTGCAGCCACAGGCACTCAAAACCGGAATTGTCGTTTTGACCTCCCAGCCGAGCGATAATTTATACATGACCGCTTCAGCTTGCAACGCCTCAGCCAGGCCGCGGTTGCGGGAAAATTCCAAGGCCCCAAATTGGGGCTTCTCGTACCCATTGCCCAGACACATTTCCTTCTCCAGTCTCGATTGCCACCAAAATCTGTTTCGGTCTACCAGTTCTTCTATCCTGCTGGTGAAGGGAGTGCCGCATTCCTTTCCAACATGCTCCCAAACAGACGCCGCGTGAGGTGGCTCTCGGCCAGCAACAGCGGGCGTACTTCATCAGGCGCCCGCCTGTTTTCACCAGCCGCTGCTGCAAGCTCGTCAGCGACCAGCGTCAATTCTCTGCTCAAGACGCAATATTGGCACTCCTCACAATGGCCTCCTAGCGCGCGTATCCGCGCGACAGTAATGCTTCGCTGGCGCCAGGATCGATTTGAGACTGGTCGAAGAAGCCGCCGAGTTGGTCGGGGATTCCAACGTTATCATCGGCTGACTTATCGTTCCGCCGTTTTATGTTGATTTGACGAAAGATCTCCCATTCGTCGTGGCCGCCAAGACTGAAATTTACGCTCGCTCGCAATGCATAAAAGCGCACGTATTGTCTCCGCAAATCCGCCCAGTAGCTAGAGCGTTTTTTCGTTCGCTGACCCGAGACATTCTTCAGTGCCGCAACGAATCGCGCTAAACTACGTTCACTGGAGAATAGATTTACGGGGCTTTTCCATTTCTGATTAAATCTGATTTCGGAATTTCGATCTGCTTCAAGATGAGCACATTGGCCAGGCATTGAGGATTAAAGGGAGTTTTCCGAACGATGGCACGCTCTACGCTAATTCCACGATAGGGGTTAGTACCTCGCCGCAGAATCCCGGCCCTTTGAACTGAAAGCTGACTATCGTGAATTTTCTTCCTTACACCGCCGAGTGGACCGACGCGGTTCGCCACTTCAATCAAAGGCTTCTGGCCGGAGGACTGGAACCTGAACTGGTTTTTCCGGAAGAACCCAAAGCTGACTTCCCGACCGAAGCAAACGCACCCATCCACCAGGAATTCTTCCTCGCGGTCGAGGGTTCGGAAGTACGAGGCGGGTACTTCCTCACTTACGAGACTTGGCGCATCAACGAATGCACTCAAGAAGTCTGTAACTACCGCCTGCCGATTGCCGAGAGCCTGGTGAATCCTGCGTATCGCGGACTGGGCCATGCGCTCGTGCGGGACGCTGCGAAACGCAGTCCGTTCCTCTATTGTCTTGGGATGGGAGACGTGCACCGTCCGCTTCCGAAGTTGCTGAGGGCTGAGAGGTGGCCGATGACGATGACCCCGTTCTATTTCCGTTGTGTCCGTCCCTCGCGTATCCTCCGCAACCTGACTTACTTGCGAAACAAGGCGGCCTGGCGGATCGCGATGGATGCGGCCGAGGGCAAGGTCAGCGCAGCGCTGATCAAGGGCTTGCAGAAACTGCGGTGGTCCGTGCCTGCGGTCACGGTCACGGTCGAGATGGTTCCTGATTTCGGCGACTGGACCGACCAGATCTGGCAGCAAACGCGCGCTGCGTACCGGGTGCTGGCCGTTCGCGATCAGGAGATTCTTCGTATCCGTTATCCCGCCGAAAGTCCGCGTTTCTTGCGCTTGATCGCCTCGGCAGGGTCGACCGTCGTGGGTTGGGCAATTCTGCTGGATACAGCCATGACATCGCATCGCCATTTCGGCGACTTGCGTGTAGGGACGATTGTGGATTGTCTGGCTGTGCTCGGAATGGAGCATAGCGTCGCTGACGCGACCTCGCGGATGCTGGAAGAAAGGGGAGTCGATCTCATCGTCAGCAACCAATCTCATCGCAACTGGCAATCGGCCTTGCGGCGTTGTGGGTTTTTCCAGGGACCATCGAACCGCATCCTGGCGGTTTCTCCCGCACTCGCCGAGCGGCTGCATCCTCTGCACAGTCAGCTCCGGTTTTCCCATTTCACCCGCGGAGACGCCGCCGGCCCAATTCACCTGTAGCGGCGCCGACCCTGGCTCGTAGCGCCCGGCGGGGCAGGCAGCAGCTTACGATTGCAGAATTTCGTCGAACCGGTCAGCAGCCTTCTGCCACGAGAATCTTTCCCGGACCAGTTGCTCCGCCGCGCTCGCTTGACGCTCACGCTCGACCGGGTTTTCCAGCAGTTCAAGGCAAGCCTCGGCGAAGGTTTCCGCCGAATCGGCAATGCGGATGTTTTCCGGAGACGACACTTCGAGCCCCTCCCCGCCAACCGTGGTGGAGACAACTGGAACGTGGGCTGCCATCGATTCGAAGATCTTCAGCCGTGTCCCGCCCCCGGCGTGCAGCGGGACGATCGAAACTCCCCCCGCCCAAAGATAAGGACGAACGTCCTCCACCGTGCCGGTTACGCGGATGAGAGGATGGTGCGCCGCTAACTTCCGGATAGCCGACGAGGGTGTGCGTCCGGCGATGGTAAGCGTGCAATCGGGTTGCCGCCGGTGGACGGTCGGTAGCACTTCCCGCACGAACCAGAGGATGCCGTCGATGTTCGCCCGCCAGTCCATCGAACCACAAAAAATGAGGCCCGATCCCGCTTCGTGCAAACTCGGCTTCGCGAAATGGGCGGCGTCAACTCCGGTGGGGACCACGGCAACGCTGGAGACGTCGTGCAGTTCGCCCAGCAGATCGGCGTCCGCTTTTGACACTGCAATAACCCGCGAAGCACGCCCGCACGCGGACCGCTCGAACTCGCGCACGCGATCCGCCTGACGGAGGAAGTACCATTTTCGTAGTGGATCTGCGGCTCGTTCGGCGTAGCGACGCCAGATCTGGGTTTCCACGTTGTGCTCAAACAGAATGAAGCGTTCGCGAAACGGCAGGTTGACCGTGGATGTCAGAAAATCGCAAACCACGCGATCGTAATTTTCCTTCTTCAGGAGCTGTTCAGCCAGTTGCTTCATCTCTGGAGAGTGTTTGCGAGCAACCACGACCGGTTCCTGGGCCACCAGTCCGCGCACCGACTGCATCCAGAATCTCGCCGAACTCTTGGGAGCGAGTGCATATGGAACAGGCCACGCCTGCGAACAGTACTCCGCGCTTTGACGGATCGCTTCCGTCGAGCCGTCGTGCAAAGCCAGAAAATGGATCTCGTGCCGCAAGTGGAGACAGCGGAGGATCCCGAGCGTGCGAATCTGCCCGCCGCGGTTTGCTGGGTGCAGAAAGCCAGGACTCAGCCACAAAACTTTCAATCGGTTCGCCACAATCTAATCACGAAGCTTACACCGCGCGGCACCTCCCGTGACCGCCTTTCGGGCAGCGGTTCGTCTTGTGCCTGTCCTAAATCGCTCCACACATAAAAGCCCCGGGTAGTGGTGCCGTTTGATTTGCACGGGCCTCTAGGGGGCTAAGGGAGCCATCCGCACCCAACCGGTGCTTCGCTTATGTGATCGCCTTGCCCAGTCCGGGGTTCGGCTCCGTCTTGCGCTCGGCAAACTGCGCCTCCAGCTACAGCGCGACAAATAGTGGCCAAGCTGCGGCTCCTGACTGCCACAACCTCAGTTCTCAACGCTGGGCTCGACATAAGCGGTCGTCCTTCTACGGTGATTAGCGGCAAATCCCATCATGAATTTGTTGTCTGATGAAAAATCCCAATCCCTCACAGCATGTTGGCCTGAGCACAGCTATAGCTAGCGATAGAATCTAGTAGGTTAGCGACAGTCAGGGGTGAGGCTTCCTAATTGCGAGAACAAGGCAGAACAAGGCCAATGGGGTTGACCACACGGCCATCTGTGCGATACTGTCTGGGCGGTTGTGCTTACGCAAACGACGGCCCAGGTCCCACGCAGCGGAATCGCCACACCCCGGGTAATTCTGCGAGAACATACGGATGTTGTGGTCTTCCGGATGGTGTTTGCGTGGCAGCACTATTCTGTGAGCGAGTGAGGGGGACGCCATGAATCACCTACGTTCGCTGCACGCGGCAAGTCTGATTCTTGCGCTTGTCTTTTATATCGCTGCCGCCGTTACTTCGTCGGCTCAGACCTTCAGCACACTGGTAACGTTTACGCCGCCGCAGGGCGAGTTTTGGCCATATGCTCCTTTCGTCCAGGCCATAGACGGGAATTTTTACGGAGTAACTTCCGGCTATGAGGGAAGCTTTTTTCAGATGACGCCCGTCGGCGCGGCGACACCGCTGTACAGCTTTGCCTGTGGGGAGGCTGTATGCTCGGAGGGGGAGGTCCCGAATGGATTGTTGGTGCAGGGTCCGGATGGCAACTTTTATGGGACGACGCAGAGTGGAGGCATCAATAATCCTTATTGCGCTTCTGGCTGTGGCACCGTATTCAAGATTACTCCGCAGGGAACCCTGACTTCTCTCTATAGCTTTTGCTCCGAGCCGAATTGCGCAGACGGTGCCTCACCGGGTGCGGGGCTGGCTTTGGGTTCGGACGGCAACTTTTATGGGACTACTGAGTTGGCGGGTGCGAACGCGATTGAGCCTTCGGCGGTAGCGGGCACGATATTCAAAATCACACCGGGTGGATTGCTGACAACGCTCTACAGTTTTTGTGCCAAAGCAAACTGCGCTGATGGCCAAGGCCCCCAGGAGGCGCTGGTTCAGGGCAAGAACGGAGACTTCTATGGAACAACCTCCGGCAACTACGGCACAATCTTTAAGCTGACTCGCAGCGGAGTTTTCACCACACTGTTCAGCTTCTCCTTCTCCTGCAATTCAGAATCCTGCCCAAACGGTCTCGGGCCAAACAGCGCTCTCGTGGAGGGCGCTGGCGGGAATTTCTATGGAACGACCTTCACTGGAGGAGCCGGCAGTTCCTAGCTGACGAAAGGATAAAGTTGGTTGTCCCATAGAGATTTCCGTCGCGGCCGAATAGAACACTCTCTGGCAAGAGACTATACCTGGGACGTTGGTTCACGTTCGCCCTGAGCGTCGCGTTGCCGCCCGTGTTTTCGCTAGCTGAGTTGAAGTTCGGCGATCAACAGGTGGGCACCGCCAGCGTGCCTAAGAATGTTTCGGTGAAGAATCCGAACACGGGCATCGCCACGCTGGATGTTAGCCACATCTCTGCCACGGGAGATTTCCGCCGTCTCGGCAACCACCTGCGGAACCATGCTGCTTGCAGGTCACTCCTGTAAGGTCAGCATCGCCTTTACACCGCGCGCAGTCGGCCCGGCCACCGGCAAGCTTGGCATTAGGGACAACGCTCCTTCCAGCCCCCAAGGCATCCCGCTGTCCGGAACGGGCACCCAGTAAAAGCATCCGGTCGACCGGACCGTGCGTTCTCGTGGTTCTTCAAGTTCGTGGCTGAGAGACAGGGGATCAAGCAGGGTCGTTCGTGTTCGCAGTAGCTGTCGGCTCCATGCAGCGTCACCGCCACCACCGCACCCGTATCCAGATCGACCGCGTGCTCGGCGTTGTGCGCCCAAGTGCGTGCGCCCCTCCCTCATCTTCGTAATCCGCGCATCCCCGTCCGCGGGGCTCTCCCACTCCTTATTCGACATCCGCTTCTTCCGCTTGCGGTCCAACCGTGCCAAGTCTTCCCGGCTCGGCGTCTCTATGCCCGAAGCCTTCGCCAGACCACCCAGAAACTCCTCATAGCTTTCCCCCGTGTCGCGGCGCACAATCGAGCGCATCGCCGCGTTCGCCTCCAACGTCGTTGCATCGATCGCGATCCGCTTCCCCTTCACCAACCCACGATCGGCCAGCATCCCCAGTACCCAGCCGAACACTTCGCCATGCGTTTCCACGTCGATCAAACGGCGGGTGCGCGAAATCGTCGTGTGATCCGGTGTGTTCTCATCCAGCGCTATCCCCACAAAGCGCCGCAACCCCAGCGAATCCGCCAATTGCCAGGCAATCCCGCGTTCACTGTCGATTCCTTCAAAATATCCCAGCAGCAGCGACCGGAAGTCCCCGGGGTTAGCGACGGCCGGCCATACTTGGCCGCATAGAACTTCGCACACCGTCCCTCCACAAACTCATCGAACTTCTCCCCCTCCAACAGTTCATTGAGCCGCTGATAGAACGGATGTCCTGGAGCTGATGGCAACTCCGTATGAGCGATCCAAATGTCTTCTTGCTTTTCCCGCTGCTTGCGCGTCCCCATCGCCATACGCGCATTCTACAAATCCTACCTGTGGATCCTTCAAACTCTTTTGCTTACGCATCCGGACTTACACCCCGGCTGCTAGCAGCCCGTGTCTAAACCGGTTTTTTGCGGGCAGCGAGTTGAAGTTGAGGGCATCGCATGGCCATGCAAAAGCCTGCCGCGAAACCTTCCTGCCGCAAAGTAATTCACTGTTGATTCCTATCCCATTCGTCTGTAATGTTTGACTGAAGGGAATTCGTGATATGACGAATCATTCCTCCGTTCTCCCTCTCGACCTCGAATGCCAGTTAGGGCTCATGGAAAAACAGATCAAACGGATTGCAGAACTTGGCCGTTTTCTTCCATTCGCAGACCAGCAAGAAGAGATGAACAAGCTCGCGGCTAATCTAAACGGGGCCGCTGGGTACCTGAGATGGCACCTGTCGGGGCGTCCACCGCTGGTTCCCGGTTTGTCCGGAAGTTAGAGAGTTTTCGCGACAGACCTCTCCTGATGGGGTGCTCGACGCAGTGGTAATACAGGACAATTCCGGTGCCTTCAGTAGCTATCTCTATGATCTTTATCTTGTTCCCAAGGGAGCGAAAGCGGAGGGCATTTCGGCAGCCCTAGCCCTCCCATCGTTTTCCCATCGTGGACACTTCCGAAGGGGACGCGATCACCGTCAACTGGGAGAAACCACACTTCCTGACCGTCAGCACAGGTGACTCTCATGTAAGGCTCTACGGAAATCTGTGGTATTCCAAACGCGTACCCGACTATTACGTCGAATTGACGTTGTCGACAGCGGGGAGGCATTACCTACAAGAAAACGGCAAGCTTCGAGGGCAAGCGTCTCCAGCCCGGGCTGGGAGTGTTCCAACTTTGCAGCGCACTCCTCCAAAGATTTCAGATATACCTTGAGAACTTGCTCGGGTTTGGCTTCCCGGTTGGCATCGAACGTGGAGATAGCTCCGCGAAAGACCACGTCGTCGACGACGCGCAGGTCGTCATCCGGCAGCTGTTTGTCTGCCTTCGCCTGCGCGTCCTGGATAGATAAGTCCTTCTCGCGAAATCCCCGTGCCAACCTGCTGCCTGAGCAGTTCGTGAAGGCTGAAGGCGGTCATATAAACGAATGCGCCTGGCAAAAATGGCGTTTATCCATACCGGGTCGCCGGCGCTCGATCCGTCTTCACATACGATCGCTCGCACTTGATCCTGAACCTTGCTGAGGTTTGACCCGAGGCCCAAGGTTACGGACGCGCCCGGCGCAATCGGTAGATCACGCCGATTAATGTAGGCATGTTCTCCTCCCGCCGAAGTCGCACAGGTTCAGAACTCTGTTTTGGTAGATCCTCTTCCCATTTGACTGTTGATCGCACCGAATGGCGCAAACTCAACGCCCGTTTCTGGATCGAGCGGAGGAAGGCGGAAGGACTCGGGATTATAATCTGCTAGAGAAAAAGAAAGTTGCCGATCGAACCACCACCGAATGCTGTCGCAGCAGCCGAAGCGATTCAGAAGATTCTCGCCTGGGTTGAACCGACGGAAGAAGACAGTCACTACCTCGTCGCGGCTGGTGATGTGAACGAAAAGACCGAGCGCGAGAATATGGTCGAAGGTGCAAAACGATTCTTTGATGATATGGCACGCGCGATCTCATCGCCCTGCAATTCCAACCGAAGTGACTCGGCAGCTTTCGCCACCAACACTAAACTCCCTCCCGTCGAAAGTTGCACTTTCGCGGACCCGGATTCGTCCTCAAAGTTTTGGCGTATGTGTCGCTTGGGCGGATACCTGATCGTGACAAACTCCGAAATTGACATGCGCAACTGAAGAGTATGCCAGAGATCTCGGGAGTAACGACCGAGCTAGTTCCGGACCTCACCTAGGACCTAGGGGCGTCCGTCGAAAAGCAAAAGGAAGGATCGAAATGTCAGTAGAACATATCGTCGTGCTTATGCTCGAGAACCGTGCCTTCGACCATATGGTCGGTTTCTCTGCTATCACTGGTCGCGACGCCCAAACCGGCGCCCCGACGCAAGTCAATGCACTGACGGGAAGCGAATCGAATGTTTTCAATGGCGCAACTTACGGAGTTTCAAAAGGTGCAGACAATGTCATGCCGGTCGACCCCGGGCACGAGTTCACGAATGTTTTGGAGCAGCTTTGCGGCCCGGGTGTGAGCTATCCGCGAAGTGGAGCGTACCCACCGATCGATAAGAGGGGGTTCGTGGCCTCTTACGTGGCGAGCGGTGGCAGTGCCGCTCCGGGAGAGGTCATGAAGTGTTTCGCTCCCGATCAACTTCCGGTCCTTGTGGCTTTGGCGGAAGAGTTCGCCATCTGTGATAACTGGCACGCATCGATGCCGGGCCCCACTTGGCCGAATCGCATGTTTGTCCATGCCGCCTCGTCCGGAGGGCTCGATCATAGTCCGTCCAATCAGGAAATCGTGGGATGGGAGACAATAGGAGGCTTTCAGCTGAAGGCTGGCAGTATCTTCGATGCACTGAAGCGCAAGGGAGTGTCGTACGGGCTGTATGCGGGCGATGACTTTCCTATGGTGGCCGCGCTCAAGGGGATTAGCCTGTTGGACATTCACCACTACAGCGACCTTGCCGGCGATCTCGACAAGAGCAGCTTTCCTTACAGCTATGTTTTTATTGAGCCGAGCTATGACGTTCTGAACGAATACAGGAACAGCACTTCCCAGCATCCACTCACCGACATCACGCTGGGAGAGGGATTGATCAAGGAAACCTATGAAGTCATCCGCAAGTCTGCCGTATGGAGCACGAGTGTTTTGATCATTACCTGGGATGAACACGGCGGGTTCTACGACCACGTGACCCCACCAACGGCCGTGGCGCCTGGCGATTCAAACCCAAGCGACAAATACAACCAGTACGGCTTCACCTTCGAACAGTATGGTCCTCGTGTGCCTGCAGTCGTAATTTCGCCGCTGATACCGAAGAACACGATCGACCACCGGCTGTACGATCATGCCTCGGTTCCCGCCATGATCGAGGCGGCGTTCGGGCTCAGTCCGCTCACTGCCCGCGACCGCCAAGCCAACAGCCCGCATCAACTGCTTTCGTTGAGTGCGGCCAGGGCGGATGCGCCGATGACCTTGGCTTCCCCTGCCGGGGCCGTAGCGCGCGCCGTAATGAGTATGGCCGTTCCCGACTTGGATACGTCGGCGGCGAGCAGGCCGGACGAAACGGTCAATCAAGGAACACTACCCGTGATCCTCAATGCGGCGCTGCGCCAGGATCTGGAAATGTCCCCAGACCAGCGCGCCGACATTTTGAAACGTGTGCAATCCATCAAGACGCGCGAGCAGGCAAGAAAATATCTGGTGGAGGTGCAGAAGAAACTCCGCAAATATCGCACCGCCCCACACTAGACGAACAAACCTAGGTATTTTGTCCACGAGCCAGAGCGAACTGGATCTTTTTGCACGGGAATTTAAGACGGAAGCGCAGCTCCGGAAGGTCATAGCGGATGGGGTTAGTACCCTTGGAGGACTCAAGCGGGAATCGGCGACGACTGGGCCATATCACGAAGCAAGGGAGTTCGATATTGCGCTTCTTGCTGGTGGAAGCGGCCCCAAGTTACAGCACGCAGCATTCCAGCGCAATAAGTACTTCCACCTGGCGATGCGACGAGGACGGAAGATCGCCAAGGTGGCGATGGCGCGAAGACTGGCTATCGCTCTCTACTGGATGTGGCGCAAGGGATGGGATTACGAGCAGTTAAGAAAGATCGGTTCGCACGCGGGACAGCCCGGAAATCGCGATGGTGTGAAGTAGAACACCGAGTAATTGATTGGGTATCCCGCTCCTCTTTAGGGAGGAGTTCGAAGTGGGAATCATGATCGAAGTTGTGACCGAAGAGATGCATGGGTCGGACCGAGATCCTGACCTGAACTGATTACGAGCGAGCCTTGGTTGGTATGGCACTTATTTCTACGAGAGCGAAATGGCGCTCATCTCTGAGTGGATGGAGCAGTGTGGAAAAAAAGTACTTGACAACGCCGGCATTGTAAGAGAGGCGATTTATCGACAGTTGGCTAGTCGTGACCAAACGGTCATCGGAGGAAGCCGCATCAGTCACATAGGCTGAAAATCGAAACCTGGAAACTGGTGGGGCCTGGTACCGATTGAACGATTAAACTCATTATTGTTAGGGCCAGTCGGGGTCGTACACAGCGTTGCCGTAGCCTTTGCGCCGGATTTCTTCCTGCATTTTCTCCAGATTTGCCTTTTCCTGTTTGAGCTGGCCCTGTACGACGTCGTACTGTGCGTTCAGGTTTCTTCCGGTGTCGCACCAGTCCTTGTAGTAGCCATACGACGAAGTCCAGCAGATCGGAACACCGGTATGGTCTTGAGCAAGCGCTGCGGTCCATTCATCAAACTGGTATTTCAAATCGGTGATGCGGCTCTGGACGCCAGCAATCTTTTGTTTCTGCAGAAGAATCTGATTCCTGTAAACATCGCCTTGTGCTTTAAAGGCAGCTGGACTTTGCTGCGGATCAGCCGGAGTTGCCGGTTCTTTTTGCGCTGACGTGGGGGTGGGGACCGACTTTGGAACTGAAGGCGGCGTGGCTGCTCCCTCCGAGGTCAGGCTCGTCTCTGCCGGATCTTTCAGGTCCTTGTTCCTGTAAATCGTGGCAGGAGGTTCGGATTCGGCTTTTTGCTTGGAAGTACTCGCCGCATCGACGACTGTCCGCGGCTTGCACGGGCATTTGTCGTTTGTTTGCCGAGGTTGAGATGTCTTAGCGGCGGATGGCGCGGTGGTTGATGGTGGCGCGCTCGAAGTTTGGTCAGTCTGACCGAACGCCAAGGCGCTCATCAGCACCGCTCCCGCGATTCTGAGCCACTTGTCCACTGGCATACTGCCCCTGATCATAAGGGATTCGTCGGCAAAAAAAACGGCCCACCGCGGAACGAAAGATGCTGTCCCTTTGAACTGGAAGCAATAGCTTTATGCCCCTCGAATCGAGGCCTTCGGGTGACTTGTGTAATGGGGGTTATCGAATCCAGCTGTCGTTATTCTTTCTTGAGTAGACTGGCACACTTTTTGCTATCGTCTGGGCAGTAATGAGTAGACTGAGGCTTAAACACTAGGGTTTTGAGCATGTCGGCGTTCGCGGTGCCATCCAAGATTCCAAAACGTCTCCGAAACTTTGTTGCTTTCCGCCACTTTCGCTGCTCGCGCAGTCCACTGCAACTTGTGTTGCGGGTTGCGCTTTCGCGTACTTCGGATTGAAAGGTGTCGTGGCAACGATTCCGCAAGGCCCGTTGCCTAATGAAGCAGTCGTGGACTTGAACCCTGTGGTCTTGTTGTTTGCCCTCGCCCTGTCCGTCTTGACGACACTCATTTGCGGCCTTGCACCGGCTCTTCACGCCGTCCGCGGCAATTTGCACGAGCGTCTTACGAGCAGCGGCAGAGGTGTAAACACCAGCTTCCGTTTCGGAAGATTTCGCTCGGCTCTTCAGCAACAGCTTGGAAGTTGCGAAGCGCGTGAACAATGTGTGGGTCGGTCTGAATGTCAGTTACCACACTATCGAGGTCGCCCTGCGCGGGCTTTTGCAGTTCCTGTGGAGGGACGAGTTCAACGAAAAAGTAGCGGATGAGTTTCTTCAATTGACGAATGTGTGGGCTATCCAAAATGTTTACGCGAAGGAGGTACCTAGTGTCACGAACGTTAATTGATCCTAGTTTACCGAACGAGATTCACGAGGACGACATCCATAGCGATGTCCTTGATGAAGACGCCGTAAAGCGTCGAGTAACTGAGGAAGTGCGGAAGGTAATTGAGAGCAACAAGGTAGAGTACGTGAAGCCGGCAAAGTGCTCTCATTCTATCGCCAACCAAGTATCAACCTTCTCTCATTCTGACGGCAGCAAGCGCCGTTAAGTGTAAGTGTGGCTGCGTCGTCGTAACCGAAGTCAAACCTGCTAAGGAGAACAAAGTACAAGATGCCGAAGAAGAAATCGAGCAAGACATCGACACCGACCGAGACCCAGAACCCGAAGCCGAACAGGAATCAGAAGTTGGTTCCTGATGAGTTTGCCGACGACCTAGTGGATCTGCCGACCGCGCCACAGCCGCTCAAGAAAATCAAACTAACGCCCGAACAACTTAAGGCGTCTAACAAAACCCTGTTTCAGGAGCATACTCCCCCGGACACTACTTCAGCTTCTCGTGCTCCGCCTTGGCTGGCTTCAGCATAGGGAATATCGGGGTCGGCGTCTTTCCAGTGGGCCAGGGCATCCTGATACGCCCCAGAACCGAGAATCAGAGCATTTGGGGGTATTACGCGCCGAAAATGGACTCGGAAGAGAGGCGAGAGTATACTTCGCCTCGATTAATTAATCCCCGGGACAAAAAATGGCACCGACGCGGGATGAGTTTTATCCTCCCTTGGCGGCCACAGCGCATTCTCTCAGAGGTGGTCAATGCCGAAGCGAACGCTCGCAATGGTTCTCGCTGTTCTGCTCTCCGTCGGTCCTGCCTGCTATTCACGAAAAGTGCAAAAGGTGGCGACTGTAGATGTGCCGCAGCCCAAAAACGAGAAGATCGTTGGGATCACAACCATAAAGGGTGAGGACGTCTCTTTCGATGCGCCGGGAGCGTCCATCAAGAATGGGACGCTTTTCGCCTCCGTAAAAAAGACTCCCTACGACGTTCCGCTGGACCAGGTACAACGATTTTGGGTGGAGACAGACACGCTGCAAAAGGGGCGAACCATCGGCCTGGCCGCGGCAGTGACTGTTGGCACGCTGGCGCTAATAGCGGGCATCGCGGTAGCCCTGAAGCAATCCTGCCCATTCGTTTACTCCTGGGACGGTTCGCGATACGTATTTGACGCCGAACCCTACGGCGGAGCCATCTCCCGTGGTCTGGAGAAGGACGACTTTTCGCAACTGGACCATCTCCGCGAGCAGGATGGTCTCTACAGGCTGAAGGTTACCAACGAAGTCGACGAGACTCAGTTCACGAACCTAACCGAGCTTTGGGTTGTGGACCACGCTGCGGGAACCCGCGTAGCCGCAGATTTGCGGGGCAAACTGCATACTCTGGCTGCGCCGCAGGCCCCACTGTCTGCGCGGGATGCTGCCGGACATGATCTCCTACCCTGGCTCCGTGCCACGGATCGTGTGATTTGGGAACCGCCCGCGGTGCCGGTCGCCAACGGTAAGTTGCAGAGTGACATCGTTATGACTTTTCCAAAGCCGGCAGGTGCGACCCAGGTGAAGTTGGTGGCCAACGCTGCGACCGGTCTTTGGGGCTCGTACATGATCAAGAAAATGGTCGAACTACGGGGGCGCGATGTCGGTGCGTGGTATACCTCGATGGACGAAAGCCAGTCGGCCCGCGACGCACTGTTCGCCTGGGAAGTGCGCGAAGAACTCTTCGCGTTGAAGATCTCTGTTGAGGAACCCACAGGCTGGGAGGTGCGCGGGATTCTGCCGGGGACGGGTCCGTTTATCTCCAAGGACCGAATCGTCCTGCTGGACGTGAGCCGCGTGCACGGGGATCAATTGCGCATTCGCATTCAACCTCCGGCTGGCTTTTGGGCTCTGAACTCGTTTGCCGTGGATTACACTGCAGACCGCCCGGTCAATATTGAAAAGATCGAACCAGCGACGGCGAAGGACCTACAGGGAAAAAATGTGCTGCCAGAGTTAGCCGCGAACGACGATCGCTACCTGGCGATGCCTAATATAGGCGACACCGCTGACCTCACCTTCCACGTGCCGCCCCAACATGCAGGGACAGACCGAACCGTATTCCTGCACAGCCGCGGATACTACAAGCTGCATATAGCTGCGACAGGCGAGCCCGATACGAAGACTCTGCAAGAGATCGAGAACGTGCCGGGAGCTGCTGCTCGTTATGCGGCAAACCAGTTCGCACAGTGGCAGGTCGCCGGTCTACAGAAGCAATGAGCCAACGAGTCTGGCAGTGAACGCTTCCCTCGACTGTGCCACGCCGAGCGGTAAGCCATGAGCACGCGGCGAGTGGCAGTGACAGGCCTGGGCGTGATCTGTGCTCGGGGCAACAACACTTCTGAAACGTGGAATGCGGTCTGCGAAGGCAGATCTGGAATCGCTCCTATCCACGATTACACTCCGACCCAGGCACGGCATCAAGGCCCTTTCTCGCAAAGCGCTGGGGTAAGTGTGATTCCAGAATCTTTCACGGCTTCACGGCAATGATCGCAAATTGAGAAAACGGGTCAAGCAAGCACGCATGGTTGGCGTCAAAGTATTTGCTTCGGTGGCCATTGGACTGCTCCTCTCCGCACGGATGTCCGGAACCTTTCACGGGTTGGTCGAGAAATGAGGTTTTGTTCTAAGGGCGAGCTGTAAGGCGCGATGCGCAGTGGGTTTGCGGTAAAAGCCACCCGCCATAATTGTCTTCCCAAACAGTAGTGCGGAGGATCTCCCGGGTGACGGACGCAGGTGGCATGCCTGCCTGTTCGGGATCCTACACTTTCGCTAGAATGACTTTCTTGATTTGCCTGATTTTGACCTCGTCGCGCTTGTAAAAGGTCCACTTCTTGATTCGCTTGGAGCGAATCAGCCCGGCCTGGCACAGAATCTTCATGTGTTCGCTCGTCGTCGGTTGACTCACGCGAAGCTTGCGTGCAATCAAGCAGCCACAAACCCCATCCTTCACCAAATCGCCGTCGACTTGCGGAGGAAAATGCTTTGTTGGATTCTTAAGCCATTCAAGAATCTGTAGTCTGCGCTCGTTTGCGAGAGCTCGGATTGCGACAGTTGATATCATAGATATACGATTAGTAAACTTCCTAAGTATTATAACACGCTTCAATGGAGATTCGCTGTGGCTCAAATGCCTGAAGCGCGCGTGTGCAACTCCCTTGCCGAGGAGACTTGGACGTGTTTGTTCCTCACCCTTCGAAACGTCCCTCCATTACACCACCCTCATGGTGCTTTATGACCTGACCCAGTTCCCAGCACCGGCACTAAGAGCTTTACAACCGATCAGGCCTGTGCTACTATACGTCGTCAGTTAGCTAACTGTCGATTAGCTAGGAGAAAACAGTGTCGGTATATGAAAAGCTCGATGCTCTCAACATCACGCTTCCAGAACTGACGCCGCCAGTGGCGACTTTTGTACCCTTCCTGCGCACCGGCAATTTGCTTTTTCTGTCGGGTCATATCGCTAAGAACGACGCCAAGCCTTGGGTCGGCCAGCTAGGCGGGAATCTCACCACCGAACAAGGGAAGAAAGCCGCACGCGGCGTGGCCATCGATTTGATGGGCACACTTCATGCCGCGGTGGGCGACCTTAACAAGATCAAGCGCATTGTGAAGTTGATGGTGCTGGTGAACAGCACTCCCACATTCACCGAACAGCACCTGGTGGCCAATGGTGCTTCTGAGCTTTTCGGAGAGCTATTTGGCGATATAGGGAAGCACGTGCGCAGCGCCTTCGGGGTCGCTCAGATTCCGTTTGGATCCTGTGTGGAAATAGAACTGGTCGTTGAGCTTCTCTGAGGCACGGAAGTGCACGTTTGGCGATGAAAGGATGATATCCGGATGAAGGCGATTTCCGTAAGCGAATTTGGCGGCCCTGAAGTCCTGAAACTGAAAGACATGCCTGACCCTCGACCGCCCCAATCGGGGGAAGTCTTAATTAGAGTGAATGCTGCGGGCGTGAACCCCTACGACACTTACATGCGATCAGGCGCCTACGGTTCCGGGAATCCGGCCCTCCCCTTTGCGCCGGGTTCCGACGCCGCCGGGATCGTGGAATCCGTAGGAACCGACGTCGAGCTGAGACAGGGCGATCGTGTCTATACCACCGGGCACGATCACCGGAGCCTACGCGGAGCTGACGTTGTGCACGCGCTCCCAGGTTCACCCATTGCCTGAGCGCGTGAGCTATGCCCAGGGTGCGGGAGTTTACGCGCCGGGAATCAAGATCATCGGTACCGCGGGGAGCGATGAGGGCCTGCAGTTGGTCAAGAAAGAGGGTGCGGATCACGTGATCAATAACCGATCCGCGGACTACCAGAAGCAGATTCTCGATTTGACCAACGGAAGTGGAGTGAATGTGATCCTCGAGGCTCTGGCCAACGTAAACCTCTCTCACGATTTGAAAATGCTGGCCTATGGCGGTCGCGTAGTTGTGGTCGGGAGCAGAGGCAACGTCGAAATTACTCCGCGAGATCATGGTGCGCGAGACGGCCGTCTTCGGACCGCAAAGATCTTTCTTCGGAGAGTACCGATGCGGATTAGGTGCGTTACAGTTGATACCTTTTCAGACATGCCCAGTTGAGAGCAGATTATGAATCCTCCTAATGTATACCGTTATCATGTGGTGGATGTTTTCACTCAGCATCCACTCGAAGGAAATCCTCTCGCGGTGTTCCCAAGTGCATCAAGCCTGGATGATGGGTTGATGCAAAGAATCGCAAGAGAACTGAATTTAGCGGAGACGGCTTTTGTGTTTCCGGCCACCAGCCCGGATTGCGCCGTGGGTGTCCGAATATTTACGCCAACGAAAGAGCTGATGTTTGCAGGGCATCCGACGGTCGGCACAGCCTTCGTCCTTATCGAAGAAGGCATCGTACCTAAGAACACCGAATATTTCGTGCTGGAGGAAAAAGTCGGCCCTGTGCCGATTCGCGTTGAGTTGGGCGAGCGTCCGTTGATTTGGCTGCGTACCCCTTCGATCGATTACGGCAGACTTTACGACCGCAACCTTTGCGCGGAAGTACTAGGGCTTAACCAGGAAGATCTCATCGATGTGGCTCCTCAACTTGTGAGTGCAGGGAATCCAACTATTCTTGTTCCCGTGAAGGACAAACCTACGGTCGATCGTGCGTTCATAGACCTTCACGGGTTGAGGACCCTCAAGGGGGCCGACCATGAACCGGTGTGCGTTTTTGTTTTCACTCCAACATCCAACGGGGCGTATTCTAGAATGTTTGCTCCGGAATATGGAATTCCCGAGGACCCGGCCACTGGAAGCTCCACGGGACCTCTCGCCTCGTTTATGATGCGGCACGGCCTAGTATCAGGCGCTCCTGGAAATCGTTTTGTCAGCGAACAGGGCACGAAGATGGGACGGCGCAGTGTTTTGCATGTTCATATCGGGGGAGAGAATGGCATAGATGGTATCGAAGTCGGCGGGTACGTCACGCCGGTCGCGGAAGCCACAATGAGGCTGGGAGGGCGCGAATGAGATCCTGGAGACGAATCTCTTTGGAGGCGAATCTTATCTTGGCGTAGAGAAAACAGGGGTTGAAATTCCTTCAGCACTCTCGCCGACTCAACGTCAGAATCCGCTCAACGTCACCTTGCCGATTGCTTTTCCGCTCTCAGCGAGCGCATGGGCCTTCTTCAGGTTCTCGACGTTGATGGGCTGAAGGTCTGCGTTTTGCGTAGAGCGGAGTTCACCGCGATCGACGAGCTCCGACACGCGACTCAGCAGGCGTCCCTGCTCGGCCATGTCCGGGGTTTGCCACATCGAGCGCGCAAACATGAATTCCCAATGGAGCGACGCCGACTTGCGCTTGAGCGGCACCACATCGAGCGTCGCCGGGTCGTCAATCCGGCCGAGCTTTCCCCGTCAGGAGCCGGGGGCGACCTCAGCGCGTGGCTGTGCGTAAAGAGATTCGAGATGATAAGAAAATCGAGATAGAGCGGTTCAGTCTGACGACTTCCAAGCGGTTTGATGAAGTAATAGCTGGTGTGAACGCCGCCATCGGCCATCCGGATATGGCTGAATTTTGGAGATCAACTCACGATGCGCGCGCTTTTGCCGAACTGAAAAGCGCAGTTGAGAAAGGCTTGAGCAAAGTAGGACTGATGCTGTTTATGCAGTTGGATCACGGCGCGATTCTGCGCAAAGAAACGGGCCGCGAGACTCCGAAGATGATTCGCTTCGTCATTGGCAATCCCCTCATCATCCTCATCATGAAGGAAATGGCCAAGCATATTCCGGATGCCGGCTCTTACGCACCGGTTACCGTGCTTATAGATGAGCGCGCCGATGGCGTGCATTTGTGATATGACAGGATGGCCAGCTTCTTAGCCCCTTATGGGAACCGCGACGCGCTAGAGGTCGCCCGGAATCTGGATAAGAAAATCGAAGATCTCTTACGACAAGCTGCAGCTTGAGCACCAGGATGCCCATCCTCACAGACCCGTTCACTCCGTGCCCAAGATGCCAGTTTCGGTTATCCTCCGCATGACGGTCGCCCGCTGAGCGAGCACTTTTCGTGATTGCTCTCGGTCCCGGCGAACGTATGCCATGCAAGACCTCTTCGAAGAGGTCGGCTCGGAGCAACGCTTCATAGACTGGCTCGTAAGAACCCACTTGTTCGTTCGCGCGGTTCGTCCCAGGTACGCCACGAGAATCTCTGTCCTCCCGGCGACCACAAGCTTTTGATATTCCAACCCAAGTTCAGGAAAGCGACCAGCGTCGCGCGTCACAACACGATACAGAGCCAATTGCTTCGGCGACAAAAGATGACGGAGGTACTCTTTGCCTGCTTCGACCAGTCCTCGTTGCGAAGCGAGAATCTCACTCTTTAGAATCCGGCGCCAGCAGGAGGATCTTCCCAATGCCGCCTTTCTCCCCTAGCACATGTGCTTCAGCTGCATCACACAACGGCATCCGGCGACCAATAGGCAGAACGAACTTGCCATCGCGCACGTCATCGGCAAACTCGCGCACCTTGGATGGATCAGGCTGCGCACGCACACGCGTAATCTTCACTGTCGGATTTTGGGCCGCCGCCCTTTCCGGCAACACAGCGGTGTAGCCAAAGGAGCCGCTCTGCTTTACCTTCGCGATCACCTTCACTGCAACGTCACCGCCAACGGTGTCCGCAATTGCATCCACTAAACGGAAGTTCTCAATCGCATTATCGTCATCAATCGCGAGCACGTCAGAGACCCCGAGGGAGCGGGCGTCATCCAGCTCTTTCCCGCGAACACCTGCAATCACCTGAGCGCCTATCTTCTTCGCCGTATGCACTGCCGCGCCCAACAGTGCCCAGCGCTCCCGTTAGCAGAACAACCTGTCCCTTTTTCACGTTTGCCGCAAGGCGCACAAGCTGGTCTCCCGTGAGGGAAATCAACGGGATCGCGGCCGCGTTCGCCAGTTCCACGCCATCCCGCAGATGGGTCACGTCCGAATCATCCACTGCCACCAATTCGGCATAGGTCGCGTTGGATAGTGCAAGGACGCGGTCGCCGGCCTTGAAGTGCTTCACCGCCCACCGCCCGTACGATGCCACTCACATCGCGGCCCAGAATTGCCGGAAACGACAACGGAGAATCCTTCTGGCGCATCCCTGAACGCAGTTTCCAGTCAATCGGATTAACGCTCGCAGCGGCTGCCGCGATCAGTACCGTACTTCCGCTAATCTGCGGTTCGGGAACGTTGTCTTCAAATTTCAGCTTCTCGGGACCGCCGTACTCATGCAGCACCACTGCCCTCATCACGTATCTCCCAGAGATCCAGGTATATTCTGCCTCAAAATCAGATGCACGGGAGCTGACTCGCGTCTCAACGGGATAACTCCCGGCCTGCCCCTCACTCGCCCCTTTTAAGCCCTACTGTTACGTTGGAATATAATGGCGCACACTGATGGGTCTGAATTCTGGTACCAAACTTGGTCCGTACGAGATCGTTTCGCCGTTGGGCGCTGGCGGTATGGGCGAGGTTTATCGCGCGCGGGATACTCGATTGGACCGCACCGTGGCGATCAAAGTTCTCCCCGAAAGCCTAAAGAACGATTCTGAACTCAAAGCGAGGTTTGACCGTGAAGCGCGGGCGATATCTTCACTTCAGCACCCGCGCATCTGTGCGCTCTTTGATGTCGGGCACCAGGACGACATCTTTTTCTTGGTCATGGAGTACCTGGACGGTGAGACGCTGGCGAACCGTCTCTTGAGGGGTGCCCTTCCGCTTGAACAAGTCCTGAAAATCGGTAGCGATCTCGCCGACGCTCTCGCCAAGGCGCACAGCCAGGGCATTGTCCATCGCGATGTGAAACCCGGCAACATCATGCTGACCAAAACTGGGACGAAGCTGATGGACTTCGGTTTGGCAAGAGGGCGCGACGGGCTGGGTAGCATGGTGCTGCTTGGCGCCGCTGGGGTCCCGCTCACGCCTTCTACCCCGACCGTGACTTTGACAACGCTCGCTTCTGCTGCCTCGCCGCTAACTCAGAAGGGAATGATTGTCGGCACGTTTCAATATCTTGCTCCGGAAGTACTGCAAGGAAATGAAGCGGATGCTCGCAGCGACATCTTCGCGGCCGGCTGTGTGTTGTATGAAATGGCGACCGGAAAGCGAGCGTTCGAGGGCAAAACGCAGCTAAGCGTGATGACCGCAATCTTGGAAAAAAACCCAGAGCCAATCAGCACCCTGCAGCCACTGGCGCTCGCTGGCGCGATTCGCACTTGTCTCAACAAGAATCCCGACGAGCGCTGGCAAACTGCGGCTGATTTGCGAAACGTGCTTTCCCTGGTCAATGACACGACGACGCAGGAGCGTACGGCTCCGACTGCCGGCAAGAGAGTCTCGTCGAAGTGGAAGCTGTTGAGTGCGCTCGCGGCCCTTCTTCTGGCAGGAGCCGCGGCTGGCATGGTGGACTGGCTCCATCGGGTACCAGCCCTGCCAGTTCTATCTTCCGATCTCAACTTACCAGCAGGAACCATTCTGGACACCCTGAACGACTCCGTCGCAATCTCGCCCGACGACCGCACGCTCGCCCTTGCGCTCCTGAAGGGTGATGGTACGTCCCAACTCTGGATACGCCAGCTTGGCAGCGGGGAGACCACCGCGGTACCGGGTACGCTGGGTGGGGCCTACCCCTTCTGGTCTCCTGATGGAGCATCGCTCGGTTTCTTCGCCGCCGGCAAGCTCATGCGACTGGATCTCGCCAGTAGTGCCGTACAGCCTGTTTGCGACGCTCCCCAAGGGCGGGGCGGCACATGGAATCAGGCCGGTCAGATCGTGTTTTCACCCGACCTGTTCACCGGTCTCTTCGAGGTACCAGCATCGGGGGGAATCCCGACTGACCTTGCGATTCCAAAGGCGGCGAAGGACTCGTTGCGCGTTCCCCGTTTTCTGCCGGATGGCGACCACGTACTGTTCCTGCGGTTTCCCTTCGCGGGACCAAGTCACATCGAGGTTCTCTCCCTTGCATCCAAGCAGTCCAGCGTTTTGCTTCAGGCGGACGCAGCTGCGCAATATTCCACAACTGGACAACTGCTCTTCGTGCGAGGCAGCAATCTGTTTGCCCAGGACTTCGATCCCGGCCGGCTTCGGCTATCTAGGCAACCGGCCATCATTGCTGCCGGGGTGGCAGGTTGATCCGGCTCGCCGTACCGCCGCGTTTTCCATATCGAACTCCGGCCTGCTGGTCTATGCCCCCGGTGCTGACGTGCCCCTAAAACAGTTGCAATGGATTGACTCCAACGGCAAATCAGCCACCAACGTTGGTCGGCCGGCCGGATACTACTATGAGACGGAGCTCTCACCAAACGACAAGCTTGCCGTCGCCCTTGATCAGAACTACGAACTGACGATCGTTGACTTGGCGACCGGGACACGCAAACCATTTTCACTGGCGAGGACGCCGCTCGAAACCCACGTTGTTTGGTCGCCCGAGGGCAAGTGGCTGGCTTACACCGCAGAGCTTTCCGAAAAGAGCTTGGGAATTCATATCATCGCCACCGACGGTAGAACACAATCGCGGCTCGTCTACACTTGTCACGCCGATCCCTGTGTGCCCGCCTCCTGGTCCGGTGATGGCAAGATGCTCGCCTTGGAGGAGTCGGCTGCCGCAGATGGCGACCACGGTTTGACGATCATCTCGGTCGACGACGGGCACCAGCTTTACTCGCTGCCACATGCCAGCCAGGGAAAATTCTCTCCCGACAGCAAGTGGCTGGCCTTCGACTCAGCAGAACGGGGCAAGACCGAGGTCTACGTCACCACAATTCCACCCGGACCAGAAAAGTGGCAGGTGACCTCCGGAGGTGGAAATGTCTGGAGCTGGCCCATGCCCGGAACCATTTTCTACACGACGAACGAGGATAAAATCGCCGGCGTCGCCGTCAGCCCGCAGGGGAAAGAATTCCATATCGGAGGGAGCGAAGTCAGATTTGCTGGTCGTTCATTTCCTTCCGGTGTGGACTGGGACCTGTCCCACGACGGAAAGCGCGTGCTGGCCGCAGTTCCTACTGAGACTAATTCCAACCACACCCTCAGGCTCGTTCAGAACTGGGCCCCGGCGTTAAAGCGCTAGTTGATCATCGGCGGGGCACGATACTCCGGTTGTCGACAAACTCTGAAAACTCTCAACCTATGCCCTTATTGGCGTAACATAGCCATCGCACTCACAGCCCTCGGAATCAGCTCGCCACTGGGTGAGTGGTCGACTAACCTTCCAGAGCCGTCCGCCCCTCAACTCAAGGATTAGGCCCGATGCCAATGCGATCATTGACGGCTGATCGAATCCGCTGCTTGCAGCCAAGGTAGCGTTCGATCGTCTGCACCGAAATGTGCCCCAAGAGAAATTGGATCTGCTCCAACTCCCCTCCCGAAGCACGGCAGAGGCGAGCACAGGTCCGACGCTCATGCCGCATGCGGCATAATGCAGAGCATTTTTAGCTCGGCGGCGCGGCTACAAGTGGGTGCAGTTGGCAGGGAATCGTGGAAGCCGCGCCGGTGAGCTAAAAATGGATTGGACTAAACCGCCTCGATGCCGCTGACGGTATGGGTATTGAATCGTGAGCACGCTCGCGGGAAAGCGATGGTCTGAGGCAAAGAGGAGAAGCGTCAGTGGGTGTCGCTTCCGACAAAAGTGGATCACGGGCTGTCTCACATCGGCAACGTTCGCAGCGCCATCTCGACTACGCGCTGTAATTTACTTCGGCTTGCGCCCCCCGCTGCCTGAACTGCCATTCCGTAGAGGACCGTCGCGATGTAGCGGGCAAGATCAGCAGGCTTCACATTGGCCGGTAGGTCACCTTCTGATTTCGCACGTTCGAAACGCCGGCGCATCGCAGCTTCACCCACCGCGCGGCAGGCGGTCAGTTCCTGCCGGATGGAATCGCCCGCCTCGCCACACGCAAGCGCACCTTGCACCATGAGGCACCCACCGGGATGGCGCCGGGCTGTGTTCAAATCGGCCGCACCCAGCAACAATCGTTCCACGACTGCGCGGGCGGTCGGCTCCCTCAATGCTTCTTGGGTGTAGGCCGCCGGCCCCTTCAGGTACCGGTCGAGCGCCTTGCGGAACAGCGCTTCTTTGTCGCCAAAGGCGGCATATAGACTCGGACGATTGACGCCCACAGCTTTGGTCAGGTCCGACAGAGACGCGCCCTCATATCCCTTTCGCCAGAACACCAGCAGCGCGCGGTCCAACGCTCGGTCGATATCGAAGGAGCGGGGACGTCCCATTCGTTTTGGGGATTGGTTCCGTTCCATACCTATCTATGATGCTTCTTCCCTACCTATCGGTACAAATAGTGCATCTATTCCGTCGCCCGTGACATCTGTACTATGCGGTACGGAAATAGGCCATGAGAAATAGAAATCAAACAGGAGAAAGCTCATGAGTAAGCTGGAAGGAAAAGTAGCAGTCATCACCGGAGGCAACAGCGGAATCGGTCTTGCTACGGCACAACGCTTCGTTGCGGAGGGCGCGTACGTCTTTATCACGGGTCGCCGTCAGGGCGAACTCGACGCGGCGGTGAAGCAGATCGGTAAGAGTATTACTGCAGTGCAGGGCGACGTCTCAAATCTTGCGGATCTCGATCGTTTGTACGCCACGGTGAAGCAGCAGAAGGGGCACATCGACATTCTATTCGCCAACGCCGGCACCGGACAATTCGCCCCGCTCGCCGCAATCAGCGAAGAGCACTTCGACAAAACTTTCAACGCCAACGTCAAGGGTCTTCTATTCACCGTGCAAAAGGCGCTTCCGCTCCTTAAGGATGGAAGCTCCGTCATTCTGAATGCGTCGATCGTTGCCAGTACTGGAGCGCCCGCGATGAGTGTGTATAGCGCATCCAAAGCCGCCGTGCGTTCTTTCGCGCGTACCTTCACCACGGATCTTAAAGACCGCAAAATTCGCGTGAACGCTGTTAGTCCTGGCGTAATTCCCTCGCCGGGCTATCGCAATTCGCTGGGGATGACGGAAGAACAAGTCAAGCAGTACGCAGACAGCACCGTGGGCAAGATACCCCTCGGTCGCACCGGAACCTTGGACGAAATTGCCAAAGTGGTGTCGTTTCTCGCTTCTGACGAAAGTAGCTATATCACCGGCATCGAACTGGTCGTCGATGGCGGCATGACCCAGATCTGACCGGCTTGACCACTGGTGCCTCGACGCAATTTCCGGGTCACACGACGCTTCATGATGGGTTGTTTCCGGGCTCCGTCCGGCAGGTCGGTAACCCTTCCCTTACCGGATTATGGAAGGGGTTGCCCGTCGACCGGTCACAGCGGGCGGACGAGTCACAGTCCTGTCGGCGCGTGTGTAGGTTGTGGAGGGCGAATAGAAACATTCGAGAGGGAGCCGACACGACAGCGGTCCATTGAGTCGGTCGGCCCACCCCAGCAGCAATTGACGGTCTGTGCCGGTTATGGCCTAGCGGTAGTTTACTGCGAGTTGAATCGACGAGCTTATAAGTAAGTATTTTTGATGGTGTTACGAGCGTGGTGTTGTCTTACCCACGTTGGGTACTACGATGCCATCGCTGCAAGCTCCAGAGTCTTGACCAAGGCTTGTTGGGCGAGAGTCTGCTGCGAGAGCACATAGGCGGTGCGGGGCGGTCCCTTTTCGCCCTGAGGCGGATAGAGCAGGACGAACTGTTTGATTTGCTCGAGTTCCTCGAGCAGTTGCTCGACTGACAGATCCGCCCACCCAGCTTTGGCCCGCTGGTGCACATACTGCAACAGGGAGATACCCAACATGCAGTAGAAGGCGTGGATGCGAATCTTGCGGTCGGTCCAGTGATACATGGGATCCCAGCCCAACCACTGTCCATCTTTCAAGCCGCGGAACACGCGCTCGATGGATTGTTGACCGCCATAGCCGGCCACGACTTGTTCCGCGCTCCAATCCATGCGGTTGCTCAGCAGTACGGTGCGCCCCAGGCGCTGATTGAGTAGCTGCGGAAGAGCCGCGGAGTCGAAGTCAAACTGCAAATGCCAGCCACCGTCCTGCTCTTGCAGTTGATAGCGAATGAGCTCGGCCAGAAACGGAGCGGACAACCAACGGTGAATCTTGCGCTCAATCTGCTCCTGTTTCCAGCGCGCTTTCGGTTTATTCAGTTCCATGGCCAGACGGCGGAGCGACTGCAACACCCGGCTGAGGCTGGTGGTCAGACTATGCAGTTGCTCGCCGGCAAAGGAAGCCGAGTACTTCACTACGCACAGATACTCTCGCCCATGCACCAGCATTTTCTCGACCCCGGCGCGCACTCCAGGTTGGGCGCTACTGCAGGCGGGTAATTCTTCCGTCGCTCGACTGCGGAATTCCGCCGGTGCTTGATTCCAGGGCAAGGCCGAGATCCAGCCCACACTCGCTTCTTCCAAGGCCACCGTGTTGGCCAGCGCAGCCGAACCTTTATCCAACACCAGCGTTACCGTTTCGCGCGCGATCTGGTTTTGATCCAGCATGCGCGTGATGCGTGTCAACGCCGTGGAAAACTCTTCCACGTCGGCTACGTTTCCGGGATACACGTGATGACATAAGCTCAAGCCATGCTCGCCATCGAGCACATAGCTCAGACCGACTTGCCGCAGATTATGGCGACCCTGCTTGTTATGTCCGCGCTGGGCCAGTTGATTGCGCGTGTTGTTGCTGGCGATATAGGTGTAGAAGTTGGTGGTGTCGTAGGCCAGCAGACGACGACTCACCAGTTGTTTCTCTTTCCATACTCCCAGCAAACGTAACTGGGCTTGCTCCAAGGGATCGTCGGCCGAGGAGAGCGCTTCTGAGCCTTCCGGCAGGATCTGTTCAAAGGTGTCCCAGAACGCTTGCGAAGTAAAGCGTTCGGGGGAAAACTCCCAGAGCGTTGACAGAATGGAGGAGCGATACCAATCGGGAACTTCGGTCTTGGGGCCAGGCTGGCAGATGCGGTGGATGGCCGCCAGCAACAGGTAGTGAGCCGGCGAGGGCCCGGAGCGTGGCGTGGGCCAGAGCGATTGCAGTAAGTCCCAGACGCCGGTTTGCTGAGCGGCGGACCAGAGCGCGGCGGGCAAGCCGAACTCGCGGGTGGTGGCGGCCAGAGGGACGGGGGCGGTGCGATCGCGGACCATCTCGGCGAGTTTCTCGGCGGTACCGAGGTAGGCCTGATGAACGATGCGGGGCTTGCCGTCGACGCGGGCACTTTCGACGACGTAGTAGTAGAGTTTGTTGCCTTTCTTCTTGGCGACGAGGCTTGCCATACAGGGTAATACAATATTCCAACCACTCACTGTTGTCAAGCATTAAATGCATAGATATGCACAGGAATCTACTTTATACAGGGTAATACAGAAAGTTGACGAGGAGAACTTGCAGAACTACTCTGCCCGGAATGACTTAGCGACGCTGCTTGGACTCTTACTCGAGGGCTCCCAGTAAACTACCGCTAGCCTCATAGACCAGATTGAATGGTGTCTGTGTGGCCCGCCGGAAGCGGCTGAAGCCGGCAGAAGTGACGACTTTCTGAATTTGTTTCTCGCCTGCCTGAGCACCCAGACACATCCCCACTTCCTGCGATCGAGAGCAAGGTGTGCACAGCAACGTTGAGAATGAATAGTAGACGCGCCCCACGGGATTCAGATTGTCCTGAAGGTCATCATTCGCGAACGGCTCGACGATCATCCAGGAACCGTCGTCGCTCAAGGCGGCGCGGACGTGCGCGGCGGCACCGACTGGGTCTCCCATGTCGTGGAGGCAGTCGAAGACCGCCACGAAGCCATAGTCTTTACCTGGGAACTCCTTAGCTTTCGCCACCTCGAACGTGACCCGGTCCGCCACCCCCTGCCGCTTGGCGGATTCCCGCGCCGCCTCAATGGACTGGTCGTGGTAATCAAATCCATAGATGTGGGACTTGGGGAAGGCCTTCGCCATCAGGATGGTGGAAGAGCCTTTCCCGCAGCCCACGTCGGCGACCTTCGCTCCGCGCGCGAGTTTGTCCTGGACGCCATCGAGAGCAGGAATCCAGGAGCTGACCAGATTCGCAGCGTAGCCCGGACGGAAGAACTTCTCGCATCCGTGAAACACCCGATCCTCATGTTCACCCCAGCTCATCCCGGCGCCCGAACGGAACGCCTCTGTGATGCGCGGGACAGCGGCCAATGATCCCAAAGCGAGTTCGAATGCGCCCGGCAAATACGCTGGACCATCTTCATTCGCTAAGGTGAGCGCTTGCTCTTCGGTCATTCCGAATTTGTGGGTTTGCGGGTTATAGGTGATATAACCGCCCGCCGCCTGAGAAGCCAGCCACTCGCGCACGTAGCGCTCGTCCGTACGGGTGATAGCAGCCAGTTCCGGGGGCGTAAGCGGTCCGGCCGCGAGGGCCTTGTAAAGTCCAAGACGGTCTCCGATCACGACCATACCGGCGTGCACGGTGGCTCCCAGATCGTCGACAAACTGTCCTAAGAATTGCTCCAGCTTTTTCGTATCCACAGCCATGGGTTCCTCCAAATCGATTTAAAGAGCCAAGCATTTACTTCTTGCTCGGGTCGTCTGCGGGATTGACATAGTTAAACTGCAAGGGCGCGCCGCCGTGGACCTGCACGATGACTTCGCCGGAAGCCATTGCGTAGTGATGCATGTCGGGATCGAGATAGGCGAAGCTGCCGGCGGGGAATGATCCCATCTTGTCCTTGTCGAAGGTGTCTCCCATACCGACCTTGAACGTCCCTGAAATGACCGTGACGTTTTCGCGCTGGGGATGCCAATGGGGTGCGATTCGATAACCGTCTGGCATTTTCAGACGCACCGTATAGTCACCGGTGGAAGCACCAGGGTTGCCTTCGATTACGGCGAGTTGCGCGCCCGGAGCGACGAAAGGCGGCGGCGGACCCCACGGAATTGCTTCGGGGGTGAATGCGTTCTTGTCGTGAGCGCCGGGAAGTGCAGCAATCGTGGCCAGCTGGCCTGCGAAGCACAGCGTCCCAACAATTGCCATGGTGACGAACAGGGTTTTTTTCATGTGAGTCTCCTCCGAGATTCTTGATGAGGCATGATCTCCTGAGGTGCAGCGCTTCACAATGCAGCGGGTATCGCCTTTAGATATTTTCCTTATATCGTCGCAAGTTGTTGAGTTTTATTGGATAATGCGGGCCAAGGGTTCCATGGGGCATTCGAAGCAGAGTACCGGCGAAGTCGAAGTCGACTTGGGGCGCTACGAACTGCGGCGTTCCGGACGGCGGGTCAAGATTGAGAAGAAGCCCATGGACTTGCTGATCTTTCTGCTTGAGCGCCGCGAACAGATGGTGTGCCGGGAGGACATCGTCAAGAAACTGTGGCGCTCCGACCTGTTTATCGATACCGAAAAAAACGTCAACAACATTGTGCGGAAGCTTCGCACCGCGCTGGGTGACAACGCCGAAAAGCCACGCTTTCTTGAAACGGTAGTCGGCAAAGGATATCGCTTCGTCGGCCCAGTTCGGGTGATCGATGCGAAATATCCGCTCTCCGATCCTGGACGAAATTCCGTCCGCACCGACGTCGGAAAGGATGGGAGTGACTTGGGTGAGCGGTCTTCGATCGCTGTGCTGCCGCTGTTGCTGGTGGAGAAAGCGGCGGACGACCAAGGCTTGTGTCTCGGGTTCGCGGACGCACTCGTCTCGCTCCTCGGCAATCTATCGGGCGTGGACGTGCTGCCCACTTCGGCAGTCTTGAACTTGCCTCTTGAACTGACGCCTTCGGAGATCGGCTCTCGACTGGGGGTGCGATTTGTTGTACACGGCGCCATCCAGTTGTCAAAAGGGCAGTGGCGCCTTTCGCTGGAGATGTTTGACACCTACCTTCAGCGTCCCTCGTTTACGAAGAAGTGCGACATCGACATGGATCGCCTTGCGAGTCTCGAAGGCGATATTGCGAAGCAGATCAGCCGCGCACTGAACCGGCCGTATAGCCCGGCGGCGATCGAGCAGCGCCCACGCTATAGCAGGGATCCGATGGCATATTCGGAATTTATGCGCGGCTATCGGATCACGGCCTCCGGCGACGCGTCGATGATGGATCAAGCGAGCCACCATCTCACCAATGCGGTGACTCGCGATCCCACGTTTGCCCTCGCTCACGCGACCCTCTCGTTTGCATGCGCGACCCGCCATTTCGAATTCGACCCGGCCAGCGTGTGGCTGGAGAAAGCCGAATTCCACTGCCAGCGGGCGCTCGAAATTGACGCAAGTCTTCCCGAGGGCCACGTCGCGCGCGCGTTTCTGCTCTGGGGACCGTCGAAAAACTTCCAGCATCTGGAGGCGATTGCCGATCTCAAGCGGGCTCTGACCCTGCAGAACAACCTGCCTCATGCTTACAATCGCCTTGGCACAATCCTGGCACATATCGGGCTGCTCGATCACTCCCGTGCGATGTTCGAAAGAGGACGGCCTTTTCAACCCCGGAAAGCGGTTAGCCCGAGCGTCGTACAAGTTTATGTTTGGAGCCAGGAATACGACCTGGCGCGTCAGCAGATTCAAACCTGGCGGACGGAGAGCCCCAGCAACAAGTACGCGCTTTATTTTGCTCCCTACCCTGCGATGATGGCCGGGGATTGGCAAGAGGCGAGACGACTGATGGAGGAAGCGCTGCAGTTCGTGCCGAATGAACCACTCATCATCAGCTTACAAGGCCTGCTCCACGCGTTGGTGGGGAATCGAGATGCGGCCATCGAATGTGTGACCAGAGCCTGTTCGAGCCCCAAATCCTTCGGGCACTCGCACCATACCTACTATCAG
The DNA here is from genome assembly GCA_963714225.1 of uncultured Acidobacteriaceae bacterium. Classification (GTDB taxonomy): domain Bacteria; phylum Acidobacteriota; class Terriglobia; order Terriglobales; family Acidobacteriaceae; genus Sulfotelmatobacter. The sequence continues at coordinate 75,517 of CAVQNY010000052.1, forward strand.
ATCGCCTGCACGCTCGCCCTGACCGGAAGGCGCGAAACTGCCTTTGAATGGCTTGAGCGGAGCGTCAGCACTGGATTTGCTTGCTGGCCTTACTTCCTGAAAGATCCCAGCCTCGCGAGTTTGCGAAGTCTTCCCGAGTTCGAACTTCTGATCAGCGCGTTGCAGGCCAGATACCCGGACCATCTGGGACTGCTATAAGGAACCAACATCAGTGCACAACAGTTCGGTGCTCTCTCTTTGTTCCGGATGTAATTGTCGGCAACCCTTGCCTTGTCGGATTAGGTAGGAGTAGCCCGTTACCTCCCGTTACCCGCTACCTCCCGTTACCCGCCCAGAATCCGCATATTTCTGTTGCCAACTCTTAAGAGACAAGCTTCTAAAGCGTCCCCAGGGGAGATCTCACTTTGGCCGCGCCACGCGTTGGCGGTGATTTGTTATGTGCTCGGTGCTAACGGACGGCAGGAGGGGGAACGGCCACTGACCAATGGGCATTCCGAAACTGCCAGTGCGCGTTTCTGTATTCTGCAATCGCCGTGAAGAACCCCGTTTCATCCACACGGTTCCCCGCGGTATCTACACGGATTTCGTGATACGGGGCGGCGACTACCGCGAACTCCGCCGTGAGTGGATCGACTCGCAAGTCCTCGCCCCAGTGAAGCTCCATGTGGTTTATGGTGCGCGCGAAATCCTGAATTCCCATCGTTGCGGATGCGCTGTTCGGGAACACCAGGTGACCTTCCGATGCCATGAAGAACGAGGGGCTGTCGGCGAAATGCCTACGCCAGGCCGCGGGGCCCTCTTGGGTGACATCGTGCGCGACAGCATTGGCGTAAGCTCGCACATCCCTCTCGACCGCGGAGGCTCGTGGCGGCGTCGGGGATCGCGACAGATCGCGGTGCGAGCCACACGCCACACAGAGAACGACGAATAGGAGGGGTCCCCATTGCCAACTACCCATGACTTGTTTCTGGCCGGGAGGCATATCGTTTCGCACACTCCTAAACAATCCCCAAGCGAGCGCCTCGCGTAGCATGCCGAAAATCACTCTGTCAGGTTACAAATTAAACCGTTCGGATCTTTGACGTAATATCTTGGGAAATCAGGCTCGTCTTTAACTACGTGGCAACCCTTCTTCTGGAGGCGCGCTCTGGCGTCCTCGACGCTTTTCATCGTAATTTCCAAAACAGGTCCAAGAGGAGGGCCCCGCTCAATAAAAAAGTTGATGTTTTTTCCGTGGAGGCTGGCCATATTTGCTTTCTCATCCGTAACTCAAAGCCAAGTTCCTTGACATAGAAATTGGCGGCCTCCATTGGGTCTGCAGCTTGAATCAAAATATCCGCGCCAAATGTGTTTGCCATAAACCCCTCAAGTCTGCAGGACCCACGAAACGTTTCCTATATGGCTGCGTTGGCCGGCGGAAACCGCAGTTAGCTGCCATGTTTAGGCGGCCCAACTCTAACGGAATGGCGGTAGGTTTGCAACCAGGGGTCTTGTCGTGTCGGCTCATTTCTTAGCGGACTAACCAGTTAAGGGTGCAAGACGGAGGCAAATGTCACCCAAACTTTCCAGAACCCAAGTAGCAGGCGGGTAGAGGAGGGCGCCTCTTTCGAAGGTCAAAGACTCAAACCAGAATCAGTGCTGCCGTAACGCCTTTTGGATTGCCTGCACGGCGCGCTCAATGTCTGAAAGTTCTGAGCTATCGAGCTTTGAGAGATATGAGGCCAGGAACCTCACTCGTCGCTTCCGGCCCTCCTTCAGCATAGCGGCTCCATTTTCGGACGCCTCGATCAACAATGCGCGGCGGTCCTGCAGATTGACACGCCGGCGTGCCAAGCCATCAACCTCAAGCGCATCCACGATGCGACTCATTGTTGGGGGCTTCACCTGTTCAGCTCGGGCCAGATCACTGAGAGAAACCGGCCCACCGAAAACGATCACTGACAGCGCCGACAGCCGGGCTGGGGCAATGCCGCTCGCCGTGTCCTGCACACGAACAAGGCGGAGCAGGAGGATGGCAGCACTGTGTAGGTGGTCAGCCAGGTCTTCGATTTGGACCCTTTTCGCCATCAATTAGCTATGCTAATTATTATCTTGGCATATGCTACCGCACATGGTATTACTTAGCAATGCTACGTATCGCGCAATCTAAAATGTAACCCTGAGGTGATCGTCGCGCAATTTTAGGATGTAACCCGCCATGAAGACGGGTTACCGCATGAAAACGACATCTCGGAAGGATTATTTGCAAAGGATCTACCAGCGTTATCGCCGTGCCGCTCGCAGCAAGAAGCGGCATATTTTGGACGAGTTCTGTGCCAACTGTGGCTACCACCGTAAATATGCCATTCGCTTGCTCAATGGTCCGCCACCAGAGGCCAAGCCACCCCGGCGGCCGCGCCGGCGGCGAAGTGTCAGCTATGGCGCACGGGTGATCTCGATTTTGCAAGCGGTCTGGGAAGCGGCGGATTATCCCTGGTCGGTGCGCCTGAAAGCCTTATTGCCACAGTGGATGCCCTGGATGCGGCGTCATTTTCGGCTGACGCCAAAAATCGAGGAACAACTACTGCGCATCAGTGCTCGGGCCATCGATTACCGACTGAGTCCGCGCAAGCGCGTGCTGCGGAAGAGGATCTATGGTCGCACGAAACCGGGGACGCTGCTGAAACAGCAGATTCCGGTGAAGACCGATCGTTGGGATGTTCAGGTACCGGGGTTCACGGAGATCGATCTGGTGTCGCACTCTGGGGCGTCGGCGGCGGGCGATTGCTGCCATTCGTTGAACCTGACCGACATCCACAGCACCTGGGTGGAAACTCGAGCGGTACTGGGCAAGGGGCAGGAAGGTGTGCGCCAGGCACTGGAGGAAATACGCCAAGCCTTGCCCTTTCCTCTGCGCGGGATCGATTCCGACAACGGCTCAGAATTCATCAATGCGCATTTGTTCGGCTATTGTCAGTCGCGCGCGATTCAGTTCACCCGCGGACGACCTTACAAAAAAGACGACAACGCTCACATTGAGCAAAAGAACTGGACCCACGTGCGGCGCCTGCTGGGCTATGCGCGCTATGACTCGAAACGAGCTTTGGAGGCCATCAATGATCTCTATGCCAACGAGCTACGCTTGTTCCGGAATCTGTTCTTGCCCTCGGTGAAGTTGCTGCGCAAGGTACGAATGGGCTCGCGCACACGGCGTATTTACGGGGTGCCGCAGACTCCCTTCCAGCGGGTTTGTGCATCGCCCGCCTCCGATCCAGCGCGGATAGCCGAGCTGAAACGACTGCAGCAGCAGCTGGATCCGTTCCAGTTGTCGCGCACCATTCAGGCCAAGTTGGAGCATGTCTTTCAGCTCAGCCGAGAGCTCACTGGGCGCGAGACAAACCACACAGCAGTTCCTCAGAGGGGTAACGAAGTGGACATTCCTCGAAAGAAAAAACAGACCAAAAAGAAAGCAGCGGTCAAGAACGAAGGGGGAAAAATGGCGGCAAGAAAGAGCAAGAAAAAACAACGGGGGCTGCGTGCTAATGTGTCGAAAGAAAAGGGTTCCTGACCCACTGGTAAGCTTCTACATCTCTACATCGAGGATGCAGGGGAAGGGGGCTTTAAAGCAATGAATTCACTTCAGCAGAACCGCCCCCTTCCCCTGCACCCCATCCCCCCAAAAACGGAGGGAACAGGGGTTATTCTCGCAAGACGGAACGGAACAACTGTCGGGTTACATTTTCATTTTGCAGGACGATTAATGCAAAGTTACATTCTTAAATTGCTTGACAGGTGCTAAGTAGTTTAAGCGGCTCGACTCAATCGATCAAGCAGGAGGCTTTATGCACCAACATGTCAGGCTTTCGCAGATCAGCGCAATTATGCTCGGCGTACGCGATTTGCCTCTGGCGCTGGCGTTTTATCAGGAAAAGCTGGGTCTTAAGGTGATCATGCAAGAATCCCAACTGGCCCTGTTGCAATGCGGAACTGTAATGCTGGGCCTAAGTCGCGGACATGTTCGTGCTGCGCCCAACGTCACTGGAGCAACTGAAGTTGTCTTTCAGGTGGACACCGTAAGAGCAGCCCACCGGGACTTGATCTCCCAGGGAGTCTCCTTTATCTCTGAACCGCACCAAGCCACGCCAACCGACTGGGTCGCCCACTTCCAAGATGTAGATGGCCATCTCCTCTCCATTTTCGGACCAGAAGGCCAGACTTAGCTTAACCAAGAGTGCGGAAGAGCCGGTTTTGGGTGATCGCTGGGGACCTTTCGTTTCATACACTCGCCTGGAAGCGAGAGGATCGTGTGTGAAAGGTTCCACATCGCTGGATATCGATGCAGGGATCGTGTCGAGTTCTCCTCTAGACCCACTTCAACAGAGTACGTCCAGCCCGGAGGGCCATTCCGAATTTACCGCCACAAGACCACCAGGAGCTTGCGCCTGGCAGCCTTCCTCTGGGATTGGCAGCTTCGACGGATCAGACCTTCTACGCGGGACAGCCTACGATGGCGATGCCGCGGCTCGCAGAGTTGAGTCGCATCTTTGCTGCTGCTCACATGCTCGACAGGGTTTGACTTCAAGGCATGGCTTCACTCCCAAACGGGTGAATCGGGTAAACCCGGTAACACAAGAACGCCCAGCAACATCGGAACGGCAGTCCCCAAGACCACTGTCCGGGGCGCTGGGCATTCAGCCGTTAGCTTGTTGGCCGCATTGTCCCCCTCTGACCACCAGCGGTCGTGCCCTAACGAAAGTCGACACCGAAAGTTCCGAGTGCGGTTGCCCGCATCTCCGGTAGGTGACACACGCTGAACGGCATCGGGCAGCCCCTCAGCAAGAGAAGCACTTTCCTGGTAGTATCGGAATAGAGAAGTACAGAAGTACATGAACCCTCCACGCCCCGGCTCAAGCTGAGCACAAGTCCGGCTGCAATGGCCGTGCTAGCTACGCTAGGGGACTCGAAGAGGAAAGC
>CAVQNY010000053.1:0-340460 GCA_963714225.1 uncultured Acidobacteriaceae bacterium
CGGCTCATGCGCAGAGGGTTTCGCTATGCCGATTTCTTCGGAGCCAGCCCCGTCGCATCGGCCTTGGGTATCGTCGTACCGGGCGCGACCCCGATACGCCGAGTTTCACCATATCACAACCAACTTCACGGCTGCCGATACAAACCGGGAAAGCTGACAGCCAGGCCGGCGGCGATCCCCTTTGGAAAAGTGAAATGCGACCGAAGAGGGACAAACCAGGGATGCTGTGGGTCGACCGAGTCGGGAATCGTCGCTCTCAGACGATCCTAGCGCGAAATTTTTCTGGGAAAAACGGGGACCGGCACAAAAAAGAAGAAACCGGGCAAGAACGAAAGAACTGGTTTCACGTCAGGGAAGCGAGAGACGAAAACGACAAACACAGAAACGAAACAATGCTGAATATGAATCGTGCACCAGCTTGATTGATCTCGAAGGTATCGGCATGATTGTAATCCCAGCGTCGCTGCGCTCCGACTTTACTCACATCGCCGGAATACGCAACCAAGAAAGTTTCTGCTTTGTGAGCAACAAATAACTTGCCGAATTAGTTCTCGGCATGTAAAACAAACTCTGTCCCGGAGTGACGATTAATGGCCGGTTTTGAAGTGACCACTAATGGCCGGTTTTGAGGTGACCACTGTAGTGGCAGAAACTTTGGACAAGAGCTTTGGCACGGAGTGGGATAGAGCACAGTTAATTGCAGAACCTCTTCGATCCCGACGGTCGTTCTCAAGCACGGGGTGCTCACCTATGGCCCCCGATATAAATTAGCGTTTCGGTTGTTTGCCAAGACTACGCACGTAATACGTCAACTCCCAGATCTGTTCGTCGGATTCTATCTTTGCGAAGCCCGGCATCCCACTCAGCCGGATGCCGTTCTTGATGACCCAGAACAGTTCCCGATCGGACATTCCCTGCACCTCGAGGGAGCCTAGATCGAGAACCCGAGGATACATCGCCTGACCGATGGGCGCGGGCTTGCGCCCGTCCTGGCCGTGACATGTTGCGCAGCCCATGCCAAAAAGCGTTTCCCCCGCGGAGACGCTGGAGACACTGTCCTTCGGTGCTGCCGGTACTGAACTGCGCGCTCCTCGGCTGATGTACCAGTCTTTCACCTTCGTGGCGATCGACGTTTCGAATGGCCCCGGTTCGGAGAGAGAGCTAATGGTTATATGCATCACTCCATAAGCTCCAGCAATAATGATCAATACGACGATCATCATAGGCATCAGCCTGGCTTTGTGACGCACCCTCCCTCCTCAGACTGCGAGCTTCCCGCGGAGCGTTCAGATCCAGTCGTACTCAGCCGAGCACTAGGGAGCAGCTTGTATTTTGTCAACGTGAATAGTTTTGGTGGAACTATCGAGTGTCCCCTCAACATTCACTTTTTGCCCCGCCAAGTCCTTTGCTTTGTCCTGGTCATCGAGTTCGTAGGTGGTCTTCTTGGATGCGTCATAGAGTACGAACTTGGCGCCAGACTTTACGCATGCCAGGGTACAGTCCTTCGGCGTGTTCGTGCCGGTCAGCTTGTACCCTGCGTCATGATTACCCATTTTGGCGCACGTGCTGTCCATGATCTCGCCGGTGTAAGTTTTGTCCGCTTTCTTGCCAAACGAGACAGTCGATGCAATCATCAACATCACAACCATCAGCCCAAGCTTCTTCATCGCGGTTCTCCTTCGTGATGCAATTTTCAAATTGTGAAACCGAGGTTCTTCAACCACTTCCGCCATCGGAGGTGACTTTCAGTCGCATGGTTGCATTCAACTTTTTCTACGCGAACAGCTGTCACCATCCCGTGTTAGCCTCATGAATTCATGAATCATCCCAACGGATGTCGGCAGCAATGACACGCTCACCTGCCTGCAATGCCTCGGGTCCCTATACCAAGACCTTGATGTTGTCCGCTGCCACTGGAATGCACAATAGAAGACTTGTACCAACGGCTGAACACAATGTCACATATGCATGGAGGTGACGAGTGCGTTTAATATTCCACTTGGCTGGCCCAACCCGCCAGACAGAATAATCTGAGGACGGAGCCCGTGGCTCTCAAGGATAGAAAAAAGAAGAAGAAGAGTACGCGGCCGATGACCAGGGGTGTCAGCGTTATTCAAGGGCGTCCCTGGCCTTTGGACAAACAGCCACGTACCGCATCGCATCTTGCTGCTAGCAAACTGGATGAAACCACTCTCGTGTTGACAGTGGGACACTCGACCCGAGCCGTGAAGGATTTCGTTGCTCTACTGCTTGCTCACGGCGTTAAGCAGTTAATTGACGTTCGAACGATCCCGCGCTCACGACACAACCCGCAATTCAACCGCGACCGGCTACCTCGTCCGCTCCAAAAAGCGGGGATTCGTTATCGGCATATGGCTGGACTCGGCGGCCTGCGGCATGCGCGTCGTGACTCGATCAATGCTGGTTGGAGAAATGCCAGCTTCCGCGGCTTCGCCGACTACATGCAGACATTGGAATTTGAGGAGGCCTTGGACCAGCTCATTCATTTGGCCCAAAAGCGACGAACCGCAATCATGTGCGCCGAGGCCGTACCTTGGCGGTGCCATCGCTCAATGATTGGTGATGCGCTCCTAGTTCGAGGTCTTCGAGTAGAAGAGATCGCCAGTCGGACGCGCACTCGTCCTCACACCCTCACTGCCTGGGCTCGAGTGAAGGGAAAGCAACTCACTTACCCTGCCAATCAGGAACGGACGAAGACCGCTGTCCGGAGGGTCGCGTAATACCTCCCAGCATGGCCGGAACTCGCATCCATTTAAGAGACACCTAGTACCGTTGTAGGGACAGGAGACGGCGTGGCGGAAAGAACAGTGCGGCTGAACATCAGGCGACCGGACAATCCCCATTCAACACCTTACTGGGAAGAGTTTGACCTCCGGTGGAAACCTGGCATGAATGTGATCAGCGCCCTTATGGACATCGCCATAAACCCGGTAGATCGTGACGGAAAACAAACCATGCCGATCACCTATGATTCGAATTGTTTGGAAGAGGTTTGTGGGTCATGTGCCATGCGGATCAATGGTCGGGGAGCTATGGCGTGCTCCTCCCTCATCGACAAGCTTGAACGCTTGAACAACCTATTCGGCTCAAGCCCTTGTCACGATTCCCAGTCGTCCGCGACCTGGCGGTAGATCGCAGTGTGCTGTTTGAGAACCTGAAGCAAGTGCAGGCGTGGGTTCCCATCGACGGAACCTATGACCTCGGCGTAGGCCCACGCGTCGACCCAGCGGTGCAAGAGCAGGCCTATCCGCTATCCCGTTGCATCTCCTGTTGCCTGTGCATGGAGGTTTGCCCGCAGTTTACGGAGCCCACACGATTTGTTGGGGCAGCGATCATTAATCAGGTACGGCTCTTCAATCTCCATCCGACCGGAGCTCACCTCCGACAGGAACGGCTAACAGCAATGATGAGAGATGGCGGAATCCACGAATGCAGCTACGCTGGGAACTGTGTGCAAATCTGCCCCAAGAACATTCCACTGACAACATCCATCTCCATTGTTTATGGCCAAGTGATGAAGCAGGCAATCGGAGATTTATTCCAAAAGCCAGAACTCACCAGCGCTCGAAAAGAGCCGGGACGGAGATGATGCATCCGAATCGCGGCGCGCCCGGAGAGTCGCATACGGGACGGAGAGTCTCTAGTTCTTTACGGCCCAGCCAAGTTTCCGCTCGACTCGTGAGTCCGGAAACTCTCGCTTGGCCTCTCGCGCAGCCTCCTCAAATATTGCCCGATCAATTCTTGGGACACGCGCACTGACCGCCAAGAGGATGGGTGCGATCGCCCATTTCCGCCTTGCTACCAGTTGGCGTTCAATGTCCGAGGCTGGCACTGGGCCCCGACCCTCAGTACAATTATGATATTATCGTGACACGATGTAATAACATTGACTGGCTGATCAGGAATTGATCGGAAGAGCGCTATCGAGCTAGGCGCTGGGCCGAAGGATTGGTAACTCCATTCAGGCGAGAGTCGCCGAATCCCGACGGAGCGCCCTGCCGCTCCTCCCCGTCCCGCTTGCTCGCAGGAAGCATCGGGACCCCTCACGGAATTTGTCATGCTGCAGAGCGAACTGCTTGAGTTTCTCGAGGAAACCGCCGACGCCGCCTTCTGTGTGAATCAACAAGGCGAAATTTGTTCCTGGAATGCAGCGGCGAAAGAGCTTTTCGGCTACACAGGCTCCGAAGTTATTGGCAAATCGTTGTATAGCGTCCTGCGGGGCCGCGGTGCCCTCGGCACCAAGGTTTGCGCATGCGACTTCTACGCCCGGCACGCGGCCGCGGAGCATTGCAAAATCCCCAACTTTGATGTGGAGTTTACTGATCGTTCAGGACATCGGATGTGGGTGGATCTGTCAACTCTAATGTTCAAAGATGGCCGAACTCACCCACGCCTGTTCGTACACTTGGCGCGTGATATCACGAAGAGGAAACACCAGGAGCAGCTTCTACACAGCATGCTTCAGATTTCCAAGCGGATCGTTGCGATGTCAGATGGAAATGGAAACGGGATAGCGCGACCCGCCCCCGTCTTGCCCCTTTCCGAGCAGGAACAAGGAATACTGCGGCTGTTCTCGGAAGGTAAGAATTCAGCTGAAATTGCTGGAAATCTTGGAATTACCCTGCAAACTTTGCGCAACCATCTACACCACGCCAACGAGAAGCTTGGCACGCACAGTAGGCTGGAAGCGGTTACCCATGCTATGCGCCGTAAACTGATCTGACTGGCGTAGTGGATAGCGCGACGGGCGACAGCGGGAATACGTGGTGTTTTCCTCTTTGGCATGATGACGGTCTTCAGCGAAGACTTGTAGAAATTCCACGAGGTCGTTCCGAACTTCAGCTTCGACTTCCTTCCCTGACTGCAACTTCTCCGCGAGGACCACCATTGCAGCCACTACCCGTTCAATGATGTGGTGTTCGTGTTCCAACTCCTCCATCGGTCTTGTGTTATTCACCGTTCCTCCTTGATTTCCAGCTTCGCTACTCTTTGCAAGTTCCCGAGTGGCTACGCGGCTCGATGTGCGCCGCCACGCCGGCTCATCTTGGCCTCAAGGTTGGCCTTCAGAGCGACTGCGTTGTTGTGCTCTGCATCGTGGGAGCTGTACACAAGTGTGACTCGGCCACGGCGGGCGGCTTTTAGGATCGGTTCCAGGGCCTCGCGTTTCGCGTCCAGTTCGCGGCGATAGCGTCGTTGAAACTCTATCCATTTGGCTGGGTCATGGCTAAACCACTGGCGAAGCCCTGTGCTGGGGGCCACGTCCTTGAGCCAGGCATCAAGACGCAGGGCGGCCTTCTTCACGCCGCGCGGCCACAACCGCTCGACCAGGAACCGAATACCATCGTCATTGCTGGCAGAATCATAAGCGCGCTTAAGCTTGATCACCGTCCCTCTCCTTTTTCAAAACATCCCTCTATGCGAGTGCTATCGTTTGGACTCCTGTCAGCGATCCACGATGAGTTCGCAATCAAACCTGCCAGTAATGTTCGGCGGTGCCAGACAGTTCCTTTTGCAAAAAACACGAAAAGGCACAATCTCGATTCAGGGTTGCCAAGCAGGCGGGTCGCTCGCCGGAAAGCTGTCGGCAAGGGTCTTGTCCATCGCCTTATCTTTCCGCTGCTCCTCGTTGCAATCGTCAATCACGCGATCTTCCGGGTCGCGTAGGTATTTGTCCTCGTGGGTGTCCATTGCTACTCCGGTCGCGACCGCCATTCTCCGCGCACCGGCCGAAGGTCATCTGTCCGCACATAATCCTCTCTGGTGTGCACTGGCCTCTCGGGGTGGTCAGCAGCATCCTTGACACCGTCGACTGCCTCCGCTTCCATATGGGGTGCGGCTCTTTTGCGTTTGAAGTTACAGCATGATTTTTCAAGAGGATAGATGAGGGGTGTCGTGTTCATACTTCTCAGATGTGGGGGATATCGAGCGTGCGACGAGATATGTGGTGAACACATTGCCACGGTTGCCACTGTCGGAGAATACTTCGTCCTCACTTTCATTCGGCTGGACGAGCAGCAATGAGTTGGCGCTGCTTGGAACTCCTCCCTTTTACCTTGTTGATCCCAACACCACCTGGATGGATGCGATGAGGGCTGGACATTTCTCTCGTGGTTGGCTATGGTAAGGCTGCAGGGGAGGAGCAGCGGTGGCGAGCCCAGCCGACAGCAACACGTTCCAGTGCAGCGGCCGGATATTCCCGGCATCCGAGATCGCTCTGATGCGCGAGGTAGTGGCAACCTGTCGTGGCCTGAGTCGCAAAGAGCTGGCCAACACCATCAGCGAGTTGGTGGGCTGGACGCGGGCGAATGGTTTATTAAAGGAAGCCGAATGCCTCATGCTATTAACGCGGCTGGAAGCGGCGGGCCTGCTCACGTTACCGGCGAAACAGCAGACGCGACCGGTGGGGTCGGCGACCTCGATTCCGCACACGGCCGAGGGCGAACCGGGTGCGCCGCTGAGCGGACGACTGGAAACCTTTGCTCCCGTCTTGGTTGAGCGTATCCGCGATGCTGGGGCGCGACAGCGATTTCGCGAACTGGTCGACCGCTATCACCCCTTGGGTTACAAAATACTTTTCGGAGGACACCTGGAATATCTGGTCTCGATTAGCCAGCCGGTGCCGACGGTGGTTGGCGGTCTGCAGTTTTCCAGTGCGGCGTGGCGGATCGAGGTGCGCGATCAATGGATTGGGTGGGACGACGCAACGCGCGCGCGTCATCTGCCGCAGGTGGTCAATAACAGTCGCTTCCTTCTGGCTCCTTGGGTCCACATCAAAAATTTAGCTAGTGCCACGTTGGCCCGCGGACTCCGGCGTTTGCCCGCGGACTGGCAGGCGCAATACGGCGTCACCCCACTGCTGGTGGAAACCTTCGTGGACCCGGCGCAGTATAGCGGCACTTGTTATCGGGCGGCAAATTGGGTGGAGCTGGGAGAGACGAGCGGGCGGGGCCGCGATGATCGTCAGCATCGCCGCCATGGAGCGCGGCGCAAGCGGGTCTTCTTGTATCCGCTAAGGCGGGATGCGCGGGCACGGTTGCGGGGAGAGCGGTGACCCCATGAGCGCGCTGCCCTGTCCGGTTGCGGATCCGTTTGCTGCGGCCGACCAAGCCTATGCGACAATCAGCCAATTCCTAGGTTCGGAGGAGGCGTGTCAGGTGAAGCATAGTGACTTGGAGCGGCAGTTGGAGGGGATGGGGCGTGAGTTGATGCGAAAATTGCTGCAAGCGCATCTCGACTTACGCCAGCCGGGGAAAGCGATCGAGCCGGTACGGGATGCGGCGGGCACGACCCTCACGCCTACGCCGGCGCACACGCGCAGCCTGGAAAGCATTTTCGGGACGGTGGAGGTGACACGCACTGGTTATCGAGCCGAAGACAAGCCCAGTCTGCATCCGCTCGATGGTGGGCTCAATCTGCCGCCAGAGAAGTACTCGCTGGAAGTGCGGCGGCGAGTGGCCATCGAAGCGGCCAAAGGAGCGTTTGACGAGGGGGTCAAGACGCTGGAGGAGTTTAGCGGCGCGCACGTTCCCAAGCGGCAGTTCGAAGAACTGGTAATCCGCGCGGCGCAGGATTTCGAGGCCCTTTACGCCGATCGCCAGAAGCGCGCTCGCGCCGACCCCCATAGCGGGCCCGTCCTGGTGCTCACGGTAGATGGCAAAGGCGTAGTGATGCGGCCCGAGGATCTACGCGAAGCCACGCAACGCGCTGCCGCGAAGCGAGCGGAGAGCTTCACGGCACGGCTGGGGCGCAGTCGCCGGCTGCACGCCAAACGGATGGCCTCGGTGGCCGCCATCTATACCGTCGAGCGCTTCATGCGCACGCCAGAGGAAATTCTGCCGCTATCGGAGGAGCGGCGGGAGAAGCCAACGCGGCCACAGCCGGAACATAAACGGGTCTGGGCCAGCCTCGCCCACTCGCCCGAAGCAGTGATCACGGCCATGTTCGATGAAGCGGAGCACCGGGATCCAAAAAGAAAAAAGCAGTGGGTTGCACTCGTCGACGGCAATCGCACGCAGATCGATTATCTCCACAAGCTTGCCGATGAGCGGAAGCTAGATTTGATCATCGTCGTGGATTTCATTCATGTGGCGCAGTATGTCTGGCAGGCATCACTGGCCCTTTTCCCCGATAATCAGGCAGAACAAGATCGCTGGGTGCGAGCGCACCTACTGGAGATCCTGCGCGGCAAGGCGAGCTTCGTGGCGGCAGGTATCCGCCGAAGTGCCACGCTGCGAGCCATGGCCGCTGCGGAGCGCCAGGCGGTTGACGACTGTGCAGATTACCTCCTTAAGTACTCGCCATATCTGCAGTACGACAAGGCGCTGGCTGACGGCGTGCCCATCGCTACCGGTGTCATTGAAGGTGCCTGTCGTCATCTGGTTGAGGACCGGATGAATCTTACTGGGGCACGTTGGAGTTTAAGCGGCGCCGAAGCCGTGCTCCGCTTACGCGCCCTGCGCTCGAGTGATGATTTCGATGCTTATTGGAAGTTTCACGAGGAACAGGAGTACAAACGCAATCACGCGTCGCACTATGCCGATCATCACGTGCCGATTGTCGTTCTGCCTGCGGCCCTCTTATCCCAACCCAGTCGTCGCAGCACTCTGAAAATCATCAAGAAAAAAGGAGAGTCGTAACCGCCCTCGCACCAGCGAGCTGGCCCTGAATTTCATAGAAATAAGAAAAACTAAAAGAGCCGCACCCTTCCATATGCCTGCTCAGTGTTGGCGAGTTCTTCGACGCTTTCGGCGGCAGCGTCAGCGATTTGCGAGAGCCCCTAAGTATCCCCTGATTGCCCAGCGCTGCCCGAACCCACCTGCCGGGGATCACTTCCTAGTTCATCGAGCTGCGCTTCGTTATCACGCGATTTACGTTTCGCCACGGAACCTCCCAAGAATTATCTTCAACCTTCCATTGGACGCCAATTCACGAGCTTCCCAGCCCGTCCGTCTTTCGTGAAACAGCTACCATACAAACAACCGGACACCGCCCCCGGAAGAACGAATCCGCCCAGCTTGGCCAGAGCTATTGCGACCGGGAGTCGCATTGCTGCGGTCTGCACTATGGAGATGCGGTTGTGAGACGCCAAGCTCTTCAAGCTCAACAGCACGGTGGCGGTTCATAATCTCAGCAGCCGCGTCCACCTTCTCGCCCGAACCCGTGGCAAAAACGATGACTCCTCCACGCCGGATTCCTTGGACGTAAGCCTCCGCGTCCGTTTCGCCGGCCCCGATCGTCCTGAACTCCCGGACCAAGTCCACCTCAAAATCAGTGTGTGGGGTACTCATCATCCCGCTACCCGCCATTTCTCGCGGTTCGCTTAAAACGCGGATGTCATTCCTAGGAAAACCACTGGCCTCGAGATCGTGAACGATCTCGTCGATCAAGTCCGATTTCTCAAACAAACCAACCGCCGCTCTTGCCATATTGGCCTCCATCAAAACCTAACTTGCTGCAATAGGGTTTCGCCGCCTCGCTCGAACAATGTCAACGGCCCTGCTCCTGTCTTTCTGCTGCCGCTCATTAATCTTCAAAAAGGAGAAAGCACGTTCCTCGATAACTTGGACGCTCGCCACGTGTTTCAATTCTCCTTATTAATAGGTACGCTGCGCGGCCTATCAGGATCCGGGGCTATGGCGCTCAGGTGTTCCATCAGCTCGTGAACCGAGACTTGCTCCAGTTTGGCCACCGCGTCAGCAATGCTGGCACGTTGATCTGCACTTGCATTCGGGGTGGCAATTTTGTTGAACTTCTCAACGGCCACTTCCCACGACATCGGACGTGTATAGAACCCCTCATAGTCCTTGGTTTCTTGTTCGAGCACGCGGCCGTCTTTTAGGGTGATTGTCACGCGACATGGCATCTCATCTGGGAAGCGTTCCGAAAGGAGTTTGCGCGGCTGAACCGAGACCTTGCCGAGCAGCGTTTGTACGTCTGCCCGCTGAATGCGCTCGGGGGCGTACTGCTCAGGCATTACCTGTCCGTCGAGAATTGCCACGGCGAGCACGTACGGCAGACTGTGATCAGCTTGTTCCTTGGTAGAAACGGTGCTCTTGTCGCCTTCTTCTCCTCCACCAATGATGTTGTAGGCCACATCAAAGATTTCCACATCCACCCGCTCTATATCGGTACTCGAGAACTGGTACCGCTGGCGCAGGGCAAGAACGGCCTCGATGGCAGTTTGGGAATGGATCTCCGCGTTGTACTTCTTAATCGTGGTCCGCCCCACACATCCGAGGTCTTGTCCGGCCCAGGTCACCTCGAAATAGCCGGTGATAGCATCCATGAGGCCCTTATCTCCCTCAATTACCTCGAGCGGACCCGTAATACCATGCCTGGCCAGCAGTGTCGCACGAGTGCAGCACGCAGCCAGATTCGGGTAGGCGAGCCCTTTCCAATGTGACAATTTTCCGGTCCTGGTCACCCGCAAGGCGTTGAAAGCTGTCCCGCTGATAGCCACTGCGTTGGCGGTCTGCGACGGATTGAGCCCTAGGATCTTGGAGACCCCTGCAGCGACACCGTAAGCGCCTTGAACTGTGTGGTCGAATCCTCTTGCTCGAACCGGGGCAACGTCGCTCAAGCGGCATTGGACTTGGTAGGCGACCGCCAGAGCGGTCATCAGGTCGCGGCCTGTGGTCCCGATCCATTCACCTGCCGCCAGAATCGCTCCCAGATTGTCACTCGGATGACAGGTTTCCCCCTTGGCCAGATAGCTATCATTGAAATCGAGATAACGTATCAGTGCGCTGTTATAAAGGGCGGCTCGGTCAACATCAGTGGACCCACCACCAATCAAGGTACAGCTGCCGCTGCCACCCAGTTCGCTGAGGTAACTACGTATCATGCATATGGGTTCAGCATGCAGTGCTCCAAGACTGCACCCCAGCGAGTCCAAGATCCGGATCTTGAGTTGCTGGCGGGTATCGGAACCTAGAGCTTCAAAGCGTGCTCCATGCGCGAATTCTGCGATGTGTTCCACTTGGCTCATAACGCCTTCTTGGAGAGTTGTAGTCATTCTTGGCATGAATCCACCTCCAGCCCCCCCTTTCAAGTCGGCTCGCGCTCCCTGCCAATGGGAGAGCCTTCTGGCACTCTCTATTTGCTCACTCGGGTCTGTTCTTTGAAATAGTCTGTTCGTACTCGTAACAGGAACAAGCATCATGTAGGGGGAGGAACGTGTTTCACTAGACTGTTCGTGCCAGCCACCTAGGCTAGACGTGCGAAAGATCGCCATGGAACAGAAGATGTACCGCACCTTCCAGTTCGAGAACACCGTTGCGTGCAAATCTTTCCCACGGCCTCATCATGATCTATTTGGGCGGACGCGTGAGCGTGCTCCTCACTCATTTTCGCGCCGTCTACAGACCACGGAAGCAGACCACGGAAGCAGCAACGGGGTAGCCCCAGAGGCAGAAAATGGGCATTCCTGCCAAGTGACGGGCTACCCTGACATAATTCCAAGGTAAGGGTTGCCGACGGATAAGTTGGAATGAGACATGTTTCTTGCGGTACGATTGGTCCCACGTGCTCCTTGGTGTAGAGATGGGAGATAGTATGGGGACGCTGAGCACTTCTGAAAGCTCCACGAAAACACTTCTTAACATCCCAGACCTTCGCGCCGATACCCCGGGCTGCGAGACGGTCATCCATTTCAACAATGCGGGCTGCGGCTTGCTCACCCGTCCAGTGCTTCAGGCCATGCACGACCACGTGGACCTCGAAGCACGCATTGGCGGATATGAAGCGGCAGCCGCACGCAAAGCGGAGGTTCGCGGCTTCTATACCGCAATGGCAGACCTCATTAACACTGGCCCTGACAATATCGCCTTCGCGGGCAGCGCCACCGACGCTTACACCAAGGCGCTGTCGGCAATCGACTTCCAGCCCGGCGACGTCATCCTCACCACGCGCAACGACTTCATCTCCAACCAAATCGCCTTCCTCGCATTGCGCAAGCGGTTTAGGATTCGTATCGTGCACGCTCCGGATGTACCGAACGGGGAAGGTGTCGATGTCGACGCGATGTTCGCCCTGATGAAATCGTTACGCCCACGGCTAGTTACTGCCACGCACGTCCCCAACAATTCGGGTCTCGCTCAGCCAGTGGCCGAGATCGGCCGCCACTGCCGGGATCTGGATTTGTTGTATCTCGTCGATGCGTGCCAATCGGTCGGTCAATTTGAGATTGACGTCAAGGAGATTGGATGCGACATGCTCACGGCAACATGCCGCAAGTTCCTGCGAGGTCCACGCGGGTCGGGTTTTCTCTATGTCTCCGACAGGGTTCTGCGCGACGGGTACGAGCCCCTTTTCATCGATATGTACGGCGCTCGTTGGGTCGAACCCGACCGCTACCGTCCTGTTGATACAGCAGCACGCTTCGAAGAGTGGGAGTTTCCTTACTCAACAGTCCTCGGCTGCGCCGCTGCGGCACGCTACGCACTCAAGGTTGGACTTCAGCCTATCTCCCACCGTTCTCCCGCACTGGCTGGCCAGCTCCGCAGTCGTCTGGCTGAAATTCCCGGCGTCCGAGTTCTGGATCGCGGCAAGCAACTAGCGGCGATCGTTACATTCAGCATCGATGGCTGGCAGGCGCAACCATTCAAGCAAGCCATGGACGCGCGAGGCATCAACTCCTCACTAAGTTTCCGAGAGGTCGCGCTGTACGATTTCGGTGACAAGAACGTTGATTGGTGCCTGCGCCTCTCGCCCCACTACTACAACACCGATGATGAAGTTGACACCGTCGTCGGAGTGATCACCGAACTCGGACGTAAGAGTGGCTGAGATCGCAGATCCGCCGCGCCGCGCCGCGCCGCCGGACGTTGAGCCGAGGCCGTGATGCTTCACCTGCGCATCCTTTCGCCAAGCCTGCGCACTCTCGCTGGAATCTTCGCGCAGTTCACCGGTTTTCAGAGATCCCTCCCTCGATTACGCCGAGATCTCGGAGATGCTCCGTCCGGATTACTCCCGTGTGACGGGCAACCCTTCCATAATCCCGTAAGGCAAGGGTTGCCGACTACTAAAGAACTGGCTGTGTCGTAACACAATTAGGCCTTGGCTGCGAGGCGAGCTGGGTCAGGGGTATCGCGAATGCGTCCGGCCTCCACATCGGCAAGAACCGCGCGGAGCCAGCGTAGATCGAGGCGGCACTGCTCCGCCATGTGCTGCATCAGGTGGCGGCTACCGGTGGGCAGCATCGTTACCCATTGCCGATGCAATTTCCGGATCTCCGCCAGCCGCGCATTCTGCCTGTCGATTTGGGTGCGCAGAGCCTCGGCGACCAGGTTGAGGTCCGCGAGATGCAAGAAGAGCATGGGGCCGTAAAGAGTCTCCCGAAGGTCGCCTTCGGCGGCAAATTGCGCGTGCACTAGTTCACGAAAGCGGTCGCGTCCGCGCGGGGTGATGCGGTACACCGTACGCATGCCGCCCCGAGCCACGCGTTGGTGGGCGACCGCGGTTAACAGGCCGCATTCGGCAAGCTGGCGCACAGCGTAGTAGAGCGTGCCGATATCTACATCGGTAAAGCATTCAATCATAGCCTGGGTCAGACGCCGCTTGATCTCGTAGGGGTGAAAGTCGCCGCGGTGCAGAACGCCCAAAATATATAGTTCGGCTTTCATTAGTCTAATTATACTATTATGCTTATATTAAAGGAGGGATGCGTGATGAAGCGTTCCATTCTCGCCTGCCTCGCAGGACTCCTCATGTGGTTTGTCGTCGTCACGGTGATCAACCGCGTGCTTCGCCTGAGCCTGCCGAACTACACCGCTGCCGAGCACACGCTCCAGTTCACGCTGGGCATGAAGTGGGCACGCCTTTTGATGGCTATCGTGACCTCGCTGGTGGCTGGTGCCGTAACACGTTGGATATCCCCATCGAGCCGCTGGGCGCCGTTGATCGTCGGCAGCGTGGTGCTTGCCATGTTCGCGCCTTGGCACATCGCCAATTGGAGCAAATTTCCCGCGTGGTATCACCTGACATTTCTCCTGACGATTATTCCGGCGGTGCTCGTGGGTGCGCTGCTGCCACCGCGCCGGAACAAGGACATCAACGAGGTTGACTCCGGACCGAGATAAAGTTTCATCGCCGAGTATCAAAAATCGAGCCAGCTACTGCCGCGTCCAGTGGCTCGAGAGTAATTGCCCTGTCATCGCTAAACGACGAGATTCATCTCCCGTATCAGTAGTGGCTTCTCTGATATGTTTGCCGAGAATATTGAGGTATTTCATGGCTCAATCTGATAGCGGCATTGGCAATGTGACGCCGAATGCGGAGCTCGTGCAGATGGCAATGTCCTATTCGCGCAGCTATATGCTCTGCGCGGCTGCGCGCCTTGGAATTGCCGATGCGCTCGGAGATGAGGTGCGCAGCGTCGATCACCTGGCCGAGACTTGTCAGGCGGATGCGGATGCTCTGTATCGCTTGCTGCGTGCCCTGGCCAGCATAGGCATTACAGAGGAAACGACGCCGAAACATTTTCGGCTGACCCCGTTCGGAAGACCGCTGCGGAGGGACGTGGCCCAGTCGGCATGGCCAGCCGTCGTCTTCTGGGCGGATCTGCTCGCCGACAACTGGTCCCTGCTTACCGATTGCATCCGAACGGGCAAACCTGCCTCACAGGTGCGTGATCCGAATGTACCTTCTCGCTGGTCACAGGATCCTGAAGCTGACTCGATCTTTCGTGCCATCATGGGCACGGCTCCCGCAGAAGATTACGCTCCCATCGCGAGGGCGTGGGATTTTCCGCGCGCGAACGTGGTCGCCGATCTTGGCGGGGGCGGGGGCGCACTGATTCTTGCAGTACTGGAACTCCATCCCCATCTTCGAGGTATGCTCGTCGATCTCAAGGCCAGCGTGGAGGCAGCGAAGGCGCGCTTCGGGGACGAAAAGGTCTCCTCCCGGTGCAAGCTGCTGGCGG
Source organism: uncultured Acidobacteriaceae bacterium (assembly GCA_963714225.1). Taxonomy (GTDB): domain Bacteria; phylum Acidobacteriota; class Terriglobia; order Terriglobales; family Acidobacteriaceae; genus Sulfotelmatobacter. The sequence continues at coordinate 14,942 of CAVQNY010000053.1, forward strand.
CAGATCTAACCCAGTCTGTTCCCGCCGGCGCCGATGTGTACATGCTCAAACATGTTCTGCACGGGCGTCGGGACGCGAAGGCAATCACGATTCTCAATAACTGCCGCGCCGTGATTCCGGCGAACGGCAGTCTGCTGGTTATCGAATTCATACTGCCTCCGCTGATCTCTCAGGCGGACCCGCACCTGGAACGCCACCTGATGAGTGATCTCAACATGCTGGCCGTTACCGGCGGCAAAGAGCGAAGTGAGCGCGAATGGAGAACGCTTCTCGAAGCAGCGGGTTTTCGCCTGGCCGGAGTTTTTCCGGTCGGGAATGACGTGGGGATCCTCGAAGCAAAGCCAGCTCAGGCGTGATTGCCCGCTCCGGCCCATGTAGCAACTGCTCTCGATGAGTACATAATCGCCAAGTCACTTGTCGAGCCCATAGTCTATGTGATTCGTCGTTCTTGGTGGTTGACGGACAACCCTGAAATAATCCCAAGGGAAGGGTTGCCGACGAACCGTGAATTGTATGGGACCAACCCCAGCCGAGCTCCGGAGCGGAAAACACAAAGCGATTGCTGAAAAACCCTAGCAGTTTCTCTAAATGTACATATCTCCCTGAGGAGCGGCAATCGGGTTCCTCGCGGTTCTGATTCTCGCCGTGGTGACCGTGCGACAGGAGCGGAGCCGGCTGAGAATAGGCTGGCGGTCGGCCCGGGTCCGACGGGAGCGCGGTGAGTTTCGTCCCGCTTAGCCCTTAAGAGACCGTGACCTCGCAAAAGAGGCTGGAGCAGTCTACTTCGAAAATGTTAGGGGCAAGACCAAGGACTCCCGCCAGACTCCTAAAGCCTGCAGCATTTACGGTTGAGCGAAAACCGTCTTTGCAGACGATGACACTATTGCCCGTGGCCTTATAGTCAATAGTGCCTATGAGTCCGTGTGCGGACTGAATTTCAAACCACCGCAGGCGATCCCCCCAGAAGCCATCGCAATAGCTTGAAAACAGGGCAGTCCCCCCTAATCGTGTTACACGAACAGCCTCCGCGAATAGCCGCTGTTGATCAACCCCAAAGGCGGAGATCCCATTCTGAATGCAGATCGTAACGTCGAAAGTGCAGTCGCGAAACCCAAGATGAGCCGCGTCCATCTGTGCGAGTCGAAGCGATTCGGCGCCGCCCAGAAAGCCCCGAGCCATGCGCAGGCTCGGGAAGGAGGTGTCGACTCCGACCGCGACTCGCACTTGGGGAATGAGGCGGCGCAGGACTCTCCCATATCCGCAACCGAGCTCCAGGACGATCATGGAGGAAGATGTTTTCTGGAGAACAAAGTCGATCTCGGCTTCGAGATAGGCCTTGACTCTGGGCGGAGCCAGGTCATAGCAAGTGCGCCGGCGTTCGGCAGCCAAGTTCTCGGCGTAGTAGTTTTGCATCACTAGGGAGAATTCATCATGGACCCAAACGCCGAAAATTCATACGGCGAAGTAGATCCTGAAATCGGTCATACAACCCTTTCACCATCGCCAGCGAGGCATGCGCATGGGGCCCCTCGTGTTGGCACTTTGCGATTGGGCCCGGATCACGGGCAACCCGAAAGTGATTCGCGGTTGAGCCGCCGTTAGGACTACTTGACTTGGTGCTTGTCGTACTCTTCGGGCGTGAATTTGCCGGCTTTGACGTAGTTTTCGTTCAGTTCCGTATACTGCTTCCACTTCTCGGGCAGGTCATCGAGTGCAAAAATCGCCGAGACAGGGCAGACGGGAACGCAGGCGCCGCAATCGATGCATTCCACGGGATCAATGTAGAGCTGGGGAACGTCGTCGAATGTTTTCCGGGCGTCGTCGTAGGTCGTGTTCTTCTTGGGGTGTATGCAATCTACGGGGCAGGCATCGACGCAGGCGGTGTCCTTTGTCCCGATGCAGGGTTCGGCAATGACATATGCCATGGGTCACCTCCGCTGTCTTTCACCGTATGCCTGCCGCAAAGAAGATTCAAGCGTGGCCGAGGTAAACTCGTGGCGTATGGAACCGACGATTGAAAAGATTTCCGCGGTCACTCTGCGGGTTACGAACATGATGGAGTCCGTGCGATTTTACAGAGACGTTCTAGGCATGGAGCTTCTCTATGGTGGAGAGGACGCAGGTTTCTCTTCACTGCGTGCAAGAGATGCACAATCTGCGATCCTCAATCTAGAACAGGGCGACAGAGTGACTCGCTGGGGGCGGCTGATCTTCTACGTCACGGATGTGGACGCCTTATGGACTCATCTGAAAGAAAGAGGATTCGATCCGGGAATCCCACAAGACGCCTCCTGGGGAGAACGCTATTTCCATATGCCCGATCCGGACGGCCACGAGTTGTCGTTTGCGCGCCCGCTCTAGCAGTCTTCTAATAGCTGTATGAACTCATCTGCGGAGAGAAGAAGCTTGCGAAGGTAGTCGCGCAACGCTGGCTGGCGAAGGTTATCTCCGGGATGGGCTCCCGAAATGAAACAACAGTTGGGCTGCGCCTCGGGTTAAAGAACGATCCTGTCGAACCAGGCTTCGCCTTTCGGGCGGTATAGCCGAGCTTGCGGAGGACGCATTCTGAACCCATGCCTTGAGCTGAGTTGAATGTTGGTAATCCGCTGGAGACAATCGTAGTTTCCTAACGATTTCCTCGAAGGACGTCGGACCGTTGTTACCGGCGGTGTGTAGATCCGGTTTGCCCCAATCTGGATTCCCGCGCTTCCTGGTCACGGGGGGCCTTGTCCGTTTAGCATCACGGATCCTCGAATGCTCTTCAGACCGAAGTGGCCATTTGCCCTGCACCATGGCCATGTTACGGTTGGGATGAGCGTCGATGATTTCGACCTCGGACAATCAGCAAACATTGTTGGCGATTCCGCAGATTCTTGGTATGCCATTGGCCGTGTATATTTGCCGATTGCGAGGTGTGTGGGGAAGATCTTCGGTGGTCGCCCAAGTTTATGAGCTATCAGCAACAGATTTCTGTCACCACTAAGGGGCACGGCGACATGCACGACCTCACCGAACAGGTGACTTCTGTAGTGAGCGCTTCGGGAATCCAAACGGGGACAGTCAACGTTTTCAACGTCGGGAGCACGGCGGCGATCGGCACGATTGAGTTCGAGCGAGGACTGCAGCATGACCTACCGGCCATTTTGGACAAGCTCATTCCGCCCAGCCGCAACTACGGTCATGAGCAGACGTGGCATGACGGTAACGGGCATTCGCACTTACAGGCGACGCTACTTGGCCCATCGCTCACCGTACCCATTTCTGACGGCAAGCTTGTTCTAGGTACCTGGCAGCAAATCTTTCATCTGGAATGCGATGTGCGTGGGCGTGAGCGTACCATCGTGGTGACCGTGACCGGCGACGAGAGACAATCCACCCGCAACTAGAATAGAGTCTCTGCCATGGTCAAGCGTGCACCAGCCCGGAGGCGTCCTCGCAAAGCCAAACCCGGAACGAAGGGTTTGGGCCCGGCTGAATGCCGGCTGGATCAGCCTACGGGCGCTGCCGCGGAGGTGGCGGAGGCGATTGAGAAAGCCGGAGGCTGCGTTGTGGGATCGTACAAGGAACCGCTCGGCGGGCACCCTGTCTTGCTGGCGATTCTGCCGATCGATGCTGTCGAGCCCACCCCTTTCCAGCGGGACCTCTCCGACGCTCACCATAAACGGCTCGCCGACGTCATCAACAAAACCGGGCGTTTTCTCGACCCGATCATCGCTGTGGTCGCACCGAAGGGAGGTTTCTGGACTCCCAACGGCCGGCATCGCCTCGAAGCCATGCGCCGCCTTGGGGCGAAATCCATTACCGCGCTCGTGGTTCCCGACCGCGAGGTAGCCTGGCAGATCCTCGCGCTGAATACGGAGAAGGCTCACAATCTCAAGGAACGCTCACTGGAGGTCATCCGCATCTACCGTGGTCTGGTGGACGAAGGTGCCACGCGTCCCGAGTCGCAGTTCGCGTTCTACCTGGACCAACCCGCCCTGGTCACTCTCGGCGTCTGTTATGAGCGCTTCCCTCGCTTCGGCGGTGGTGCTTACCATTCAATCCTCCGGCGACTTGAGACCTTTACCGATGAACCGCTGCGCACCGCCCTCAAGGATCACGAGAAACGGGCCACGATGGTGCTCGACCTTGAGGACAGAGTTGCGGCCGCGGTAAAGAAGCTAAAAGAACGTGGTCTCGTCAGTCCTTACCTGCGCTCGTTCGTGGTAGCGCGCATCAACCCGCTGCGTTGGATTAAGGGCGATCCGCCTCCGGTCGAAGAGGTGCTTAAGACGATGCGCGAGCGTGCGGCAAAATTCAATGTCGAGAAGATCAAGCCGCAGGATCTGGCAGGAACTGGAGGTCCACCAGACGAAGAGGGCTAGGCCAAGGTGCTACAACCTCGGATCGCCGGTCCTCGTTTCCGTGGAACCGGGCACACATTTGGCATGCAGGAGTGGCGTATGAGCCAGTAAGGGAGGCTAGTGGCCAATTGGTATCCGCACGAGTTCAACCGCCTTCAGCTTCGCCGCCTCACCGCGTTTGTCGTAAACCGCTGTTGTACTGATTTGCCGGTGTCCAGCCAGTTTCTGTACGACAGCCAGATCTGCGCCGGCGTTAAGAAGATTGGTCACGAAGCTTCGCCTGAGGTCATGGCATGAGAAGCGCTCCACACTGGCTGCCCGACCTCGCTTCGTCAATATTTGGGCTATGCCTTCGCAAGTAAGGCGCTTGAGGACGAGATGGCCTGACTTGGTAACGGGGAAAAACATCGGCCCGATAGCGATCCCCCGAACTCGTAGCCAGCGTTCGAGAACGGTACGGGCTTCCTCCACAACGTACGCCGTCCGTGCCGCCGCAATCGCGGCTGGTGAATTAGCTGGTTGAAAAGAATTGTGGAGCCAAAAGGTGCCAATTGGAGCCAAACCGGGTAGGGCGATGGAGCTTAAGTGATTGAAAATATGGTGGCCAGGGACGGAGTTGAACCGCCGACGCCAGCCTTTTCAGGGCTGCGCTCTACCACCTGAGCTACCTGGCCACGCTTCGAAACCCGCTCGTCCACCGCGGGCCACGAGGATCGTTCGTTTCACGCCGATTGTTGCGGGATTCCGAACCGAATGAAACAGCTCTCTGCCGAACGCGTGCGGAACGTCCTTGATTATAGCAATGGCCACGACTTCCCTCAACGTCACCAATCGGGTAGAAAGTTAGAGGTTATCGCTGGAAATAGTCACTGCGCTGCGTACAGGGCCAGCGAAGCTGACCCGGTACGCGTCACGCATTAAAGTGAAGATTCGTGTGGTTTATTGTCCGCCGGCCGAAGAGCCATGTTGTCCCAGCCACCCCGCGAGCTGGGGTTCTTGTTGTGACTTTAGATCGACACAGTTGTTGATGCGCTCGATCGATTGCCGGTAGGTACGTTCCGCCGCCTCGATTTTGTGCGCGGCGAAAAAATCCACGACCTGATCGCGCATCTGAGCGTCGCAGAAAGAACTGGTCGCGCCCACGACTTCCGCGCTGGCAAATGGGCCGCCGACTTTCTGCACCGCGTCCCAGTGGGCGAGAATAAAGTCCCAAGCTAGTTTTTCCCCGGCCGGATTTTGCATCACGCTCGAGACGACCCCGAGCGCGTCCTGCGACCGAACGTCCGGCGAGATGGCGTATTCGAGGGTCCGTTGCAGAAGTTTCGGATCACCGAACTGCGGCAGGGCGAACAAGTACATGTAGTACTCTTCGGGAGACTTGGGACTTTTTAGCGCGGTCATTACCCGGTCGTAAAAGGCCTCGTTGCCATTCAATGCCGCGAGCGAGAATGCACCGAATGCCATTTCCCGATCTACGGAAGTGGGATTGTCCAGCGCCTGGTCGGCAATCTTGCGCGCCTGCGCCAGCACCTCTGGATCACGCCCATCATAGCCTAACGAGTTGAACAGGCGCGCGCGCAGCGCTTTCTGCTCGTCGCTGTCTCCCTGCTTCGGTTCCGAGCCCACATCCTTGAGGATTGGCGTGAGATATTGGCGCAACCACGCCTGGTAGGACTCGCGATCGCTGTCCGTCACGAGATGCTGGCTGATCACATGCAGCCGGCTCAACACATCTTCCAGGACCGCGCGGTTGCGGTCATTTTCCAGGCCCTGGGCAAACGCAAGATAGTCGCCCACTGGCTCGCGCCCCACTTGCACCGACGCCCAGATGTCGGTCTGCAGCGCGATTCGCTCGGCAGGTGTGAGCTTGCTCTCGGCGGCACTTGCGAGGGCCTTTACCTCTTCCGGCTGGTAACCATTGCGGTAGTAGCCCGTCGCACCTGCGTTTGCCATCACCCATGTCGAGCAACCTGGCAGCGTGAAGGTCGCTTGTCTTTTCGTAAGCAATTCGCAGTTCTGCGCCCCAGTCGATGACTTCATGCACAAGGATACTTGCCAGATCTGATCATTCGGCGCCTGAAACTTTTCCCGGTCATAGTAGTAGCGGCGCTGATCCAGGGTGACTGTAGTCGAGTTGCCCGAGCACTGCGACTTCACGTCGACGATAGGAACTCCCGCCTGCTTCACAAAAGTCGGCATAATCTGGTCCACGGGCTTCTTTGAAGTTTTGGCCTGCGCATCCCAGAAGTCGTCTGCGGTCGCGTTCGCATACTGATGTTGCTGAAGATAGGCGTTAACGCCCGCACGAAAAGTCTGCTCCCCGAGATAGGCCTCGAGCATGCGCAGCACCGACGCAGCCTTGCCGTAGGCGATTCCGTCGAACAGTTCCTGAATCTGCCCCGGAGTGTCGGCGGCCTGATGGATCGGTCGAGTGTTCGCCAGCGAATCGGTGCTCATCGCACCACCCGTTGCACTCACGTCGTCCAAATTAAAATTCCATTCCGGCTTCCAAGCCTCGATCGGTTTGCTCGACATCCAGGTAGCGAAACCCTCGTTCAACCAAATGTCGTCCCACCATTTCATCGTCACCAGGTCGCCAAACCACTGGTGAGCCATTTCATGGGCAATCACGGAAGCGATGGTCTTCTTCAGATCAATCGAACCCTGCTTCTCGTCAATCAACAGAATTACTTCGCGGAAGGTGATGCAGCCGGTATTCTCCATCGCGCCCGCGGAGAAATCCGGCAGGCCGATCAGATCGAGTTTGCCGTAGGGATACTTGATGCTGAAATATTTGTCGTAATAGCCGAGCACGTGCTCGGCCGTCTCCAAAGCGAACTTGCCCATCTCTTTTTTCCCTGGAGTGCTGTAGACCCGGATCGGAATGCCGTCGGCTTCGCCTTCGATGTACTCGAAGTTGCCGACCACCAGCGCCGCCAGATACGACGACATCTTGGGCGTGGTCGCAAAGCGGACAGTGTGCTTCTCGCCCGGGCCGGGTGTGTCGGAACTTATCTTGGAATTGGAGATCGCCACCTGCCCCTTGTCGGCAACAGTAGTGATGTCGAACGTGGCCTTGTATCCGGGCTCGTCAAACGATGGGAACGCTCGGCGCGCATCCGTGGACTCGAACTGCGTGGCGGCGTACTTGCGTCCCTGATCATCCTTGCCCAAGTAGAGGCCGCGCATCTCGTTGTTGAGGATGCCGGCGTAGGTTATGTGAACGGTAGCCATCCCTGCAGATATCGGCTTTTCGACCGCCAGCACGACCATTTCTTTATCTTTCTCGGGCGTGACCTTGGCCTTCTGAGCGCTTCCACCGCTGGTGATCGTGACGTCGTGGAAGTCGATATCGACGGCGTTCAGCGTGATTTCTGAAGTCGGCTGCAGCACGCGAATGGAAATCGTCTCATCGCCCTCGAATGTGGCCTTGTCGAGATCGGGCGCGAAACTGAGTTTGTAATTTTCTGGAGCGGCCACCTCGGGCAGCCGTTGCGCCGCTGCCAGGGAAAATGTCGCCAACGCAAAAGAGATTACCGCAAGAATCCGCTTCATAGAACTCCTTGGGAGATTCGCTCGAATTTATTTCTGTAACAGAACAGTCCACGGCTGATTTTCGAAAAGAGTAGCTTCAGCCATCCCACCAGAAAGGCACAACGAATCGCTCCCATTCTATACGGAAGCGCGGCCGCGAAAGTTTCACTGCGGATATGCAATCGCGCCGTGCGTCATCGTCATCGAGCACCGGTTGGCCCCAAACCAGTAAGGAATTTCGCGGTAATCTTCGACCGCAAATACTGCCAAATCAGCATCTTTCCCCGGTTCGATCGTGGCCTTCCGGTGGGCTACTCGCAACGCCCACGCACCGTTAATGGTGGCCGCGGCAATGGCCTCCGCGGGCGACATATGCAGGTGCGTGCAGGCCAGCGACATCGCCATCGGCATGCTTAGGGTGGGCGATGTGCCCGGGTTGTAGTCCGTCGCCAGCGCCACCGGCACGCCCGCGTCAATCAGCCTGCGCGCCCGTGGATACTCCCTCAGCCCCAGAAAATAATTCGCTCCCGGCAGCAGCGTGGCGACCGTGTCGCGCCTAGCCAATTGCGCGATATCGTCTTCGTTCACGTGGTCCATGTGATCAAAGGACGCCGGATCGAAGCGGAAAAACGGCCGCAAGAGGGTCTCCGCAAGCTGGCACATGTGGGCCCGCACGTTCAAGCCATGCTGCCTAGCGCTTTCAAAGATCTGTTCAGTCTCCGCTGCCGTAAACGCTCCCTGGTCGCAGAAAACATCCACGAACTGGGCGAGCTTCCGCTTCGCGGCCTGCGGAATCATCTCCTTACAGACGGACTCAACGTAGTTTTGTGAGCAACCCTGAAATTCTTTTGGGACCACATGCGCCCCGAGAAGAGTAGAAATGACTGTCCCCGGCCAGCGGGAGGCGGCTTCGCGGATCGCTTCCAGGGATTTAATCTCCGACTCGACCGTCAGCCCGTAGCCTGACTTGGCCTCAACCGTGGTCGTACCGTACGCGGCCATGTCGTGCAGCACGACTAGAACTTTATCCGCCAGAACGCGCTTCCCTGCCTTGCGAACGCTCTCCAGGCTCGACCGGATGCCGCCGCCGGCTGCGGCGATCTCTTCATAGGAAGCGCCTTCGATCCGCTTCTCAAAATCCACCAGCCGCGGGCTGACAAAAACAGGATGCGTGTGTGAATCGACGAATCCGGGCAGGACAACTTTGCCCGCGCAGTCGATCTCGAGAACTTTCTTGCGATTCTTCTTCAGCCAGGGATCGCCGAGGGCATCTTTGCTGGTGCCAACGGAGACAATCTTCCCGCCGAGGCACAGCACGGCGCCATCTTCGACGATGCCGAGTGCTTTGAGATCGGGGCCGCGTCGCGGTCCGGGCCTGCGGGAAGCAGATTGCAGCGTGAGCAGTTGGCCGATATTGGCCAGAAATACCGAGGGCTTGATTTTCTGATCTGGTTTTCGGGATGAGGCCACGCCCAAGCAGTTTAGCAGGCATCGAGACCCAAACAGTGTGTTACTGGGTATGTCGGGAGTTGTCTGAATATCAGGCATGTTATACAATTAGACATTCAGTTACTTGTATTGAAGCTATGCAATCGGCAAGGGTGGGAAAGCGCGGCGCGATCGTTGTACCCGCAAAGTTGCGCAAGCGATTCGGCATTGAAGAAGGCAGCATCGTAATCGCCGAGGAGAAGGACGACGGCATCCTTATTCGCCCCGCGATGGTCGTCCCGGTAGAAAGATATAGCCCTGAGCGCAAAGCGGACTTCCTGCTATCCAACGCTATCGACGACGCCGACTACCGCAAGGCGCGAAGAGCAGTCCGGAAGCTCGGCCTTGATCCGGATTCGATTCCCCACCGGCGACCCGCCTAAATGGACCGGCTATTTCTCGACGCAAATATCCTGTTTTCTGCGGCGTACCGGCCCGATGCGGGGCTGCTCCAACTCTGGAAGCTCAAGAGCGTCGTATTGTGCAGCTCCCGGTATGCGTTGGAGGAAGCGAGAATCAACCTTGCCGATGAAGATCAGCGGACGCGGCTCACCAAGCTGTCAGGAGTCGTTCCTCTGTTTGAGGCTGCCCAACGGGCGCTTCCACGTGGGATTTCTCTGCAAGAGAAAGATATGCCGATCCTGCTCGCCGCGATCGAAGCTCGGGCCACTCACTTGCTGACGGGCGATGTTCGACACTTCGGCCCGTATTTGGGTAAGAAGATTGAGGGGATTGCGATTGCGCTTCTGGGAGAATATGTCAGAGGGCGCGCCAGTGAGAATTAGGACTGGCTCTTCGCGGGAGGCTCCGTGTCTCCGTGGTGGGTGTTCATTTTTCGGCCATCGGCACTCTTATGCCCTTGCTCTTCGCAAACTCCTTCGCCTCGTCATATCCTGCGTCCACGTGCCGGATCACGCCCATGCCCGGATCAGTCGTGAGCACGCGTTCGATGCGCTTGGCCATCCCGTCAGTCCCATCGGCCACGGTGACTTGCCCGGCGTGCAGCGAATATCCAATGCCCACACCGCCGCCGTTGTGAATCGACACCCACGACGCGCCTGCCGCCGTGTTCAGCAAAGCATTCAGCAGGGGCCAGTCGGCAACCGCGTCCGAGCCGTCTTTCATGTTCTCGGTTTCTCGAAACGGCGACGCCACCGAGCCGCAGTCCAGGTGATCGCGTCCGATCACGATCGGCGCTTTGATCTTCCCTTTCTTCACCAAGTCGTTCATCGCCAGTCCGAATTGCGCCCGCTCACCGTATCCCAGCCAGCAAATGCGCGCCGGCAGTCCCTGAAACTTGATGCGTTTGCGCGCCAGATCAATCCAGCGGCGCAGGATGCGGTTCTCGGGGAACAATTCCAAAACCAAATCGTCAGTAACGTGAATATCCGACGCCTCGCCCGAGAGCGCGACCCAGCGGAACGGCCCACGCCCCTCACAAAACAGCGGGCGAATGTAGGCGGGCACAAACCCCGGGAAAGTCGTATGCGTTCTTCACGCCGCGCTGAAATGCAAACGTGCGGATGTTATTGCCGTAGTCGAAGGTCACCGATCCCATCTTCTGCAGCCGCAGCATACCTTCGACATGCCGCGCTATGGCATCGAGCGATCTTTCCTGATACGCCTTGGGATCACGCTGCCGCAGTTCGAGCGCCTCCGCGAACGTCATGCCGTTCGGAACATATCCGTTCAGCGGATCGTGCGCCGAAGTCTGATCGGTGAGAATATCAGGCACCACGCCGCGCGCGGCCAACTCCGGAATAATGTCCGCGCAATTCCCTACCAGCCCCACCGAAACGTTCTCTTTCTTGCGCACCGCATTCTTCAAAATGCGCAGCGCTTCATCGACCGAGTTCACCATGAAGTCGCAATAGCCCGTCTTCAGCCGCTTCTTGATGCGCTCCGGATCAACGTCAATCCCCAGAAACGCTGCGCCCGTCATAGTCGCGGCCAGGGGCTGCGCGCCACCCATGCCGCCCATGCCTCCGGAGACGATTAGCTTCCCCGCCAAATCTCCGCTGAAATGTTTTTCTCCCGCCGCCGAGAACGTTTCAAACGTCCCCTGCACAATCCCCTGCGAGCCAATGTAGATCCAGGAGCCCGCCGTCATCTGGCCATACATCATCAGTCCGGCGCGCTCCAGTTCGTTGAACTTCTCCCAGTTCGACCAATGGCCGACGAGATTTGAATTGGCGATGAGCACGCGCGGCGCATAATCGTGCGTCTTGAACACGCCGACAGGCTTGCCCGACTGCACCAGCAAAGTCTCGTCGTTCTCGAGCTTCTTCAGAGTCTCGACGATGGCGTGGTATGCCTCCCAACTCCGTGCCGCTCGCCCCGTTCCGCCGTACACCACAAGGTCCTGGGGACGCTCGGCGACGTCCTCGTCGAGGTTGTTCATGAGCATGCGCATGGCAGCTTCCTGCTGCCAGCCTTTGCAGGTAATCGAGTTGCCCCGTGGCGCGCGAATCGAGGTAGGGGCCTGGGTTTCGGTTTCGACGGGCATGAATAGATGTTACTTGCTGAGGTGGAAGTGTTCAATGCTGGAAGTTGGGCGAGGCGTCCTCACCACGTCGAATACGCCGTGCCATCGCTTGACATCGCACTCGACGCCGAATGCACATCGTCGATACCAGGATCCTGCTGGTCCACGGACAGCAGAACGTCTTCTTGCTTCGGTTCCCAGTTCGCTTCATGCGTCATCGGGTCCTTGGGAATCTCTTTGAGGTAGCCCGCCTGCACCAGGTCTTCCAGCGACTGCGGCGCTTTTTGCTTGTCGAGTGTGTACTGGGAGATCAGTTTGCGCAGCTCGAACAAGTCGTTACGCAGCACGGCCTCGCGCGCTCTCACTATCGCCTGGCTATAAATGGGAAGGGCAATCGACAGCAGGATCCCCATAATGATCATCACGATCATCATTTCGAGCAAGGTGAACCCCGAATTCCGCCCCGTACTTAGCCTTGTTACCATTTACCAGTCCTTATACTTAGTGCCGTCCAGCCCCATCCCCTGCGACTTGGTATAGACGTCGAATACGCTCTGCCCGCCCCAAGAGTCGGAATCGGGATCATCTTGCATCGAACGCAGGCCCCATTCCGTGGTGCCCGTCATGGGATCGACAGGAATCTGGCGCAGGAAGCGAACTTTCTTGCCATTCACATCTACGCCCTTCACCAGCGTTTCGAGATCAGGTGGATAGCCCTGGCTGTCCACCTTGATCTGGAACCCGCCTCGGTCGCCTGCGTCTTTGTAGCGGTCGATGGCGTCGCGCATCTCCCATAAATCGAATCGCAGTTGGCGCTCCTTCTCCCGCTGTATGGTCAGCCGCGCCAACGGCACCGCCATGGTCGAGAGAACGACCAGGATGACCGTGGCGATGATCAACTCAAGCAGCGTAAAGCCCCGGTCGGGCCTCGCACTCCGCAGTACTTGTAGCTTCATCTCAAAAATCCCGATGCTAGACGGTCGGATGGAGCGGATCGCGCGCCGGCCCTATTGCACGGTCACCGACGCCTGTGCTCCGTTCACCTTAATGGCCTGCTGTCCGGGATCGAGCGCTCCACCCCGGGTAATGGTCAGGGGGGTCTGTCCGCTGGCCTTCGCCTGAAATGTCATCGTGACGACCGTGCCTTGCCCGGAAACCCCACCCGACCCCGGCGGCCGTGTGGCCGTAATCTGCAAAGTTCCGCTGGTCTCATCTTCGCGGTGCACCAGAGCCACGGCCTGCCCATCCTGGGAGAGGAACCCACCGTTTGAAACGTTCACCAACTGCAGCTTGGCCGGATCGTAATTCATCTGCACCGGTACGGAATACACATTCTGTGCTCCGGAAATCAACAGGTTCACGACAAACGTGTTGCCCTTCACCGCCGTGATTTGCCACGGATCAAACAAGAAGTTCGGACCGCCGGTCGCAGGATTCGCCGACTGGTTCGGGGTTTGATTCGCCGGTGGCGGAGTGGCGGGCGCCTGACTGGCGGGAGGCTGGGCCACTGGAGTGGCCGGGGCCTGACCCGCAGGAGCAACCGGCGCTGCCACCCGGCTGAGGTGCCGCAACTCAATGGTGCTCGCGGTCCCGATGTCGATCGGCCGCTGGTTCAACTCGTTGACGCTGGCTCCGCGGATAATGTGCGGGGTGATGGCAAAGACAGTCTCGTCCTGCTCATGGTCCTGCGTGACCTGCCCAAAAAGGTATCTCAGGATCGGGATCTGTGCCAACCCCGGGATCCCAGCCAGCGACTTGGTCTGGGAATCGTCCAGGATCCCGCCAATAAAGCTCGTCTCACCGTCCCTCAGGCGGATTTCGGGCTCGATTTTTTTCTGCCCGATGATGGGCTGGCTGATGCCGCCGATGCTCGACTGACCCACCACCGAGGAGATTTCCATCACCATCTTCAAAGTGACTTCCCGGTCGGCGTGGATGTGCGGCGTGATGTCAATGTTCACACCCACATCCAGGTATTGAAACTGCGTGTTGACCAATGGGTTGATGCCCACACCACCGATTCCGGGCTGGAACGATCCCGTGGCTACCGGCACCCGTTCGCCGATCTTGAGCGTCGCCTTCTGGTTATCGAGGGTGCGGATCTGCGGATTCTGCAGCATCTTCGTGTCGCTGTCGCCCATCACTGCCGACAAGTTCGCGGAGCCAATCGACACCTGAAAATCAGTCGCGTTCAAATTGCCCAGAGTGTTCAACTCCAGCCCAGTACTGCCTGTGGTGGTTGTAGGTGTGGTCGTCCCGGTCGTGGAAGTTGTGGTGGTGCTGGTGTTGATGTTGCTCTGCAAAGTAACCGTAGCGCTGCCGGGCGGGAGCAAACCCAGGGTGCGCGATTTATCTTTGCTGATCTGCAAGACCGCGATGTCGACGACCACTTCCGGACGCGCCTTATCCAGATCGTCCACCAGCTTCTCGGCCAGCGCAATCTGGTCGGGCGTGCCCCGTACCACCAGCGCATTTTGCGAGAGCAACTGCTGCACCCGCTGTACGTCCAGCACGGCGCGAATCGCATTCACCACATCCTGTAACTCGGTGGGCGCGGATATATTCGAAAGATAAAAAGTCTTGAGAACGCTCTGTTCCAGTTCCTTGCGCTTGGCCGGATTATCCTGCGCCACAAAGATGGTGTTGCTCGTCACCGGCCGCCAGAAGGTCTTCGATTCCAGCGCCGTAATCTCCAGCGCTTCTTCCAGTGTTACGCCATTCAGTTCGACCTTAATCCGCCGCGAAGTGTAGTCGTAATCGAACAGCACGTTGATCCCCGCCAATTGCCCAATCGTCTGATAAATTACTTTGGAATCTTCGGTGAGCTTCACGGTGATGGGAACGTTTGAGATAGGCGCGAGTTCTACGGGACCTGGCGCATCCTTGATCCTCCGCTCCAGGCTGCTGGGCGGACCTGCCGCCTGAGGCGGAGGATTGGTGGCATCGTTAATCATTTGCAACGTACGCTTCAACTCCTGCTGCGCGATAAAAAGTGACGGGTCGATCTGCACCGCCTTTTGAAATTCGGCGAGCGCCTCCTGCAGCTTGCCCTGATCGCGAAGTAACTGTCCATGATGGACCACCGACGCGGCGGCTTTGAAGCGCATCCGCTCGAACGACGTGCGGTAGCGTAAATCCTTTGGTTTGAGGTCGTAGGCCTGCTTGAAGAACTCGTAGGCGGCCTCGTAGTTCTGGCGCGCCTCGGCGTCTTGGCCTTTTTCGTAGACACTCTTGGCCTTATCGGCGATGGCAGGAAGAATAGCAACCACGACCAGCAGCACTACTGCCGCGGGCATCAGACGTCTCATTCGTCAGTCCTCGTCTACAAAGTCTTCGCCGGACACGCGGTCCCTACCCCAAAGGCCAGCGAACCTGGGATTTACATGACGCTATATTCGAAACAACAAGAGCGCTTTGGATGCGATTATAGCATCGCGTTTCCCGCCTCCCCATGTCATTGCACCCACGGTAGTTACACTCTTTGGTCTTAGTCCCAGTAGGGGAAAACAGGGCTTCGGGCTACAGCTATCGGGCTTCGGCGACCCCCCGTCAGTCTAGTGCGACCAATCACCGCAACGGGTTCCCCGAAGCCCGCCAGCCGAAGCCCGAAGCCCAGCTTTTTGCTGCTAAGATGAAGCCGAAGCCGAACCCAACCCATGCCCCGCCAGTCCACCCACGAAACCAAGCCCAGGCCGGAGAAATCCCCCCGCCGCGAGCCCACCGCTTCCGGGCAGCGCGATGCCGCCGTCAATAGGATCGCTTCACATAACTATTTCTTGCTGGAAAAATTTGAGTGCGGCGTAGTCCTAACCGGAACCGAGGCCAAATCGGTCCGCGGCGGCCTCGCCAACCTCAAAGATTCCTACGGCCTGGTCAAGGACGGCGAACTCTGGCTGCTCAACGCCCACATCGGCCCCTACGAGCACGGCAATATCCACAACCACGCCCCCCTCCGCACCCGCAAGCTGCTCATGCACAAAGAAGAAATCCGCAAGCTGATCGGCCAAACCCAGCAAAAGGGACTGACCCTAATCCCCACCCGTATGTACTTCAAGCACGGCAAAGTAAAAGTCGAACTAGCCCTCGCCAAAGGCAAGCAACTTTGGGACAAACGCGAAACCGAAAGGCGGCGCACCGCAGACAAAGAAGCCAGGGAGGCCATCCGAAGCCGGAAGAAGTAAGCGGCAAGAACCGATACGAAAACACGACTCCTATCAGGAAGCCTTCCAGCGCCTGATCAGCGATCGAAAAAGCTCAGACTCTAAGCCAAAGTAAAGTGTTGATTCGGTCTCTAAATTGCACTACACTGTAGTGCATGAAAAGCGAAGTTTATAGCTGGCGCCTCGCCGCTCAAAGAAAGGCCGATCTAGAGAGCGAAGCTCGACGGGAGGGCACTTCCGTGTCGAAGCTTCTGGAGCAAATCACCGCCGACTGGCTCGCCCAACGCCGCAACGGCCATTCTGACGACGAGGCCGAACAGGCTGCACTCCGCAAGCGTGTGATGGCGACCGTAGGCACAATTCGCAGCGAAGACCCGACCCGCTCGCAGCGGACCGGCGAACTTGTCCGGGAAATCATCTCCAAGAAGCACATGAGGGAATCCGATGCGCTCAAGCGCCGCTTCGGCCGACGGACTGATTGACACCGGCGCTATTCTGGCCATACTCGAGACAGGCGATGAGTGGCACTCTGCCTGCGTGGAGGCGTTACAGTCAGTTCGCCTGCCGCTGCTCACAACGGAAGCAGTGCTCGCCGAGACCTTCCATCTGACGGGGAAGAATCCGCATAACATGGAAAAGGCGTGGCGTTTCCTCCGCTCGGGCGCAGTGACCGTTCACCCGATACAGGATTCTGATTTCCCCGAACTTCACGCCCTGATGACTCAGTATGCTGACCGACCCATGGATTTCGCCGATGCCACTCTAGTCCATCTAGCAGCCCGCGAGCGCCTCAGCACAATTCTGACCGTCGATCAGGACGACTTCAAAACCTATCGACTCCCAGGACGAAGGAAGTTCACCATCCTTCCGCGCCGGACGAGAAACTGACCGCAAACTGCGATTATGATGGACGCCATCGAAACCGTAAACCTCAAAGCCGACATGCCACAGGTTCACGAAGCTCTGCAGCGGCTGGACCGCGAACTGACTCTTGCGCGTCAGGAGAAAGCAAAGCTGCTAAAGCTGATCCACGGTTACGGATCGACCGGCGCGGGCGGCGACATTCGCATCGCCGTGCAAAAACGTTTGCTGGAGATGGCACAGAACGGTCAGATTCGCGGCTGCATCTTCGGCGAGAACTGGTCGAAGTCAGACGACGCGGCCTGGAAACTCCTTCAATCGCACCCCGAACTCAAAAGCGACTCCGACCTCGGCCGCCGCAATCGGGGAATCACGATCGTCTTACTCTAGCCGTTTGCTCGAACCATCTTCCCGGCGATCCTACGAGGCCTGCGTCTCCGGCGGAACGCCCGGAACCACTGGCGCCACCACGGCAACGGAGGTAAAAGATTCAACCACTGCAATCGGTTCCACCATATTCTGCAAGTAGTACGTTACAGCCACGCCACGCTGCCAGAAACGTGGAATCAACAGCAACAGCAGGGTCAACTGACTGACGAAGAACGCCCCGATCACGCTCGCCGGTGGCACAAACTTCATCCA
The DNA here is from genome assembly GCA_963714225.1 of uncultured Acidobacteriaceae bacterium. Classification (GTDB taxonomy): domain Bacteria; phylum Acidobacteriota; class Terriglobia; order Terriglobales; family Acidobacteriaceae; genus Sulfotelmatobacter. The sequence continues at coordinate 32,455 of CAVQNY010000053.1, forward strand.
CACCCATAGCCCTGCCACCAGCACAATCGCCGCTACCATCGTAGCCACTACGTAACTCGCCAGCAACCGTCCTAAGCCATGCCACGTGTGCCGGAAGCCCGCGCCAATCGACTTTCGCACCGCCCGCTGATCGCTCAGAACCACGTCCGTCTGCGCCAGGTCAAACCAGATGCGAATCCCGCTCATCACCAGGAAGATCACCAGCAAACTCGCCATCGAAACATAGAACGGCAGCAATTCATTTGTGCTTTCCCCCGCCGCCTTCAATAGCGCAGCGCGAATACCGAAGAGCACCCCGGCCACAATTCCCATCACGATGCCCGCCACAATCATGAGCCGGATAAACCGCCACAGGTTCCGCCCGCAGGCGCGGAAAAAATCCTCCCGCGGCAGCCGGTAGGTCGAGGCATAGCCTTGCAGCACTCCGGGCAAGAACAGCGCAGTCGCAACGAAGAAGAGCACAGCAAAATAAATCGCCGGCATCGTGGAAGCCATGGTCGGCCCAAACTCGGGCCGCGCAAACATCTCGGTGAGCACGCCAAGGTCAAAGCCATGCACGAGGCGATCCGCCTGCAAGCTGTGATCCAGAATGCCGTGCGCCTGATTACGAAACGCCGAGGTGCCATACTCCGCCAGCATCAGGTTCAGCAAATAGAACCAGGCGATGTAGCGCTTGTTGCGCCCCACCATGCTCCAGCCGCTGCTCAGTAAACCTTGTTTCTCTGCCATGCGTCATTACCTCGATCCTTGTCGCTTGCCTAACCGTTGAACGTTGCCGAAGCCCGGGGCCCGAAGCCCGCCCTACACTGCCCACCACGCCAGCGCCTGGCCCAACCACTGGGTCATAAATCGCCAATAATTCGTCACTTTGCTCGCCGGTTTGCCATTCGCTTCGGCCGTATAGCTGTTATTGAAATCGTTGCGGTCAATCTGGATTCTGTGGTCGGGATCAATCTCGGTCGACGTAATCTTCGTTTTCTTGTCGTACGGACCCAGCCTGGTCCAGCGGCTCACTCCATCCCAGTGCTCGCGAATTGTTTCGCCGTTTTCGAACTTGATCTCCACATCCACCGGCATGACGAAATCTTCCTTGCGTTGCAACCAGACGTAGGAGCGATAAACCGTGTTCTTGTCGTCCTTACCAGCGCTTTTCTTCTCCGCGTACCAGTTCACTGGAAGAGATTCGATCCGCAGCACCTTGTAATCCATCACCTGCGTACCGTACACGGCCTGGTTGAAGTACCAGCGCAGGTCCCTGCCCGAAACCTCCTCAATCGTCTTAAGGAAGTCTTCCTTGGTAGGATGGGTAAAGCGATACTTCATGAAGTACACGTGCATCGCCTTTGCCATTGTGTCTTCGCCGATGATGCCTTCCAGCGTCAGCAGCACACTCGCTGTTTTGCCGTAGGTAATGCCCCCGTAGGAGTTGGAGTTGTAATAGTCATAAGCGTTCTGCGCGATGGGATCTACGTCGGCTACCCCTATGTAACTACTCCGTTGCAGTTCCCGCTCGCTGAGCGTCGCACCCGCCAGATTTATACCGGAGTTCTGCTGACCGAGAATTGAATCCAGCACCTTCACCTCGGTGTAACTGTTAATGCCCTCGTCCATCCAGGCGTCTTCAAATTCATTGGTCGCGACCATGCCGTACCAGTACTGGTGGCCGAACTCGTGCTCGACCACGAGCTCGGGCACATGCATTCCTTCCGGCATGAACCAGCTTGTGAAGCCGGTAATGAAGGTGGGATATTCCATTCCTCCCGCGGCCGAATCCGGCTCGGGATCGACCAGCGTGATCGTCTTGTAGGGATAAGGTCCGTACCAGCGCTCAAAGTGGTCCAGGGTCTCGCGCAGAATTTTTTCATGCCGCTCCACCTGGCTCCAGTGCGCGGGCTGCATGAGAATTTCCATCTTCACCGGCCCCATCTGTCCCTGGAATACGCCGTCGTCTTTCACCTTGTAGCGCGGGCTCGCCGTCCAGGCGAAGTCGTGAATGTCATCTCCGTGATAGGTCAGCGTCTTCGTGCTGTCAGGATTGCTCACCTCGCTGACTTTCACTCCACTGGCGCCGACCACCTCGTACTGCGGCACCGTCAGCTTGACGTCATACACGCCGAAGTCGGCGAAGAATTCGGTCGTGTTGTGATACTGATGGCAGTTCCAGGCTCCGTGCCACCACACGCCAACCTTCGGAAACCACTGCCCGCCCAGCACAAAATCGCGCTTATATCCCGAACGCGCCTGCGTCTCGGGAAACTTTGTCTGAAACGCGATCTTGAACTGCACGTACTCGCCCGGTGCGATTGGCTTGGGCACGTGCAACTCGATCACGGTCTTGTCGTCCTTGTTGCCATCATCGGGCGCGATGTAGTGCAATTGCGCAGTCAAATCACCCTGTCCCACCACTTCCAGATTCTTAATCTCTTCGGAGCCGTAGTCCTTGTCTTCCCACTTCGCGTAGTTCATGTCCCGGCTGCCCAGGAGCTTGGCTTCGTTCACCCACGTGGCCTTCTGCTGAAACGCATTCTGATAGAGGTGGAATGGAAAATGGTCGAGCGCCTGCCCGGTCAGGTTGTGATAGGTAAGCACCTCGGTGGCGTCGACGATATGCTTCACCGCGTCATACTTCGCGTCGATCTCGTAATGCACCACGCGCTCCGACATCGGCTTCGCCGAATTAATGGCCAGCGTAGTGTCCGGAATCGCCGTCGCCCCGGCGCTGCCTGCGGCCACGGGCGCGGTGACAGCTCTAGTCGCCGAAGCGCCTGCCGCTTGCGGCGGAGCGGCATTCGCCGGATCTTGCATCACGGCCAGGGAAAGCCCAATCACCAAAATCACTGGGAAAAACAAAATGATCAATCGGATCTTCATGGAACAAAACCTCTATTCTTGCTGTGGGATGGAATCATACCCCAGGCAGTCGAACACCGTCATCTGACAGGCTCCGCCGAAGAGCTATACGGAAACGCCCAGTCAGGAGTTCCGGCCACCATGGCGCAGGTCCTGGTGTTCTTTGTGGATCATGAGAGCGCTGAGTTTACGTAGTAGTTTTGCAAAACTATACAAGTCTCTGTATCCACAGGAGTTTCAGCGGATATACCACAGTCAATTAGCCCTGCGCCCGGACTGGCGGCTTGGGACCGTCCGCCCGAGAAGGCGAACCGGTCCACTCCAGCAACGCCGTCCCAGCGGGAGGGATGCCATCAAAGTCCCTCTCGTCGTCATCCTTTGCGCGACATTCGCTTTCGCCAAACCCCCGCGCAAAGTCAATTCCCCATCGCCGCCGCCGAGGGCGCATGCGGCCCCAAGAACCATCAAATTCGAAGTTGAAATGGGCACCACTGACCCGCCCCACCTCGAGCCCGGCAAAGCTCTGGTCTATGTGATCGAAGATCTGGGACAATGCTCAAACTGCACGGGCGGCAGCACAGAACGTTTTACCAACGTAGCCTCACAAAAGTGGGTATTGATGGCGCGTGGGTCGGGGCCAACCAGGGCAGCTCCTACTTTTTCTTCGCAGCCGCTCCCGGCGAGCACCATCTCTGCATCCACTGGCAATCACGGCTCGAGTCGGCTGCCGGACTATTGCGCGCGAGCGAGCCGGAGCTTGAAAGAATTCTGGACCCCGTCGAACTACTATCTCTTGGCCGCTGCAACGGAAGAAGTCAGGTTGGTTGATTGAGTAAAGTCTCAGAAATGTTGCGTGGCCGGCTCAGGCAATTCGCGGCGCACTTCTCTTAGGATGCTCACGCAAAATTCCTTCGATATACACTTGTAGTTCACTTGCCATGTTCTTTTTGGCATCTTCGAAACTACTGCCACGAACCGTGACCGGCGGACTGTTGCACAGCCCCTTCCAGCCATCATCTTCCGACCAGAAATCGCAGTCAATCGGTATGCTGGCGGTTACCTGCAGGCTCACTATTTGAGAGGTCATAATTCCTTCAGTCTAAGTCGTGCAATAGGAGCGCTCCGGATCCGGCTCGTTCGATCTACCTGACTACCGGCGGATCCCTGCGTTCTCAATGAACGAGGAAAGCAGTTCGTCCAAAAGAATGCCTTAAGTTTCCAAGAGATCGCCGGCAGCCGCTGCCGCCGGCGACCAAAGTTGAAAATCGTTACTCCGCACTCAGCTTAGGCAGCCTTGCGTGGTCGTGGCTCGTCACTCTTGCCTTGGTCGGACTTGCTTCGGTCGGAGCTCGTTTCACGGCTGAAGGAAAGATTTGGGGCGCCCGTCCGCTCCAGACTCTTCTGCTTTCTCCACCTACTGACAAATGGGAACATTGTGCCAATGACGACTACCAGCACGCCAAACGCGATCAAGAGCATTAAGGACCAGCCCTTGGAAGTGGCGGTGGGTGGTGTGGCGACTGCAGCAGGTGTGCTGACAGGTTCCGAAGGTGAGCTGTCAGTCGCGACGGGTGTAATGGCGGCTGCCGCAGGTGTGCCGGCATTCTCCGAGGGCGAGCTGGCTGTAACAGTCGGTGCGGCGGCGACTGCAGGAGTTTCTGACCGTCTCCGAGGACGGGCTGCAGGTCTCCCGTCAGTCTCCGGATGCGTGCTGACAGTTGCGACGGGTGCAGTAGCGTCTGCAGCCGGCGTGCTGACAGTCTCCGCAGGTGGGGCGACAGTCGCGGCGGGTGCAGTACTGTTCGCAGCCGGTGTGCTGGCGGTCGCGGCGGGTGCAGTAGCGTCCGCAGCCGGGGTGCTGGCGGTCGCGGCGGGTGCAGTACTGTTCGCAGCCGGTGTGCTGGCGGTCGCGGCGGGTGCAGTACTGTTCGCAGCCGGTGTGCTGGCGGTCGCGGCGGGTGCAGTAGCGTCCGCAGCCGGTGTGCTAGCAGTCGCGGCGGGTGCAGTAGCGTCCGCAGCCGGTGTGCTGGCGGTTTCCGAAGGTGTGGTGACAGGCGCAGTAGAAGCGGCGGCAACCGCAGCGCAGTGTTCAGAAATCATGCTCAGTTCGGTGATGGCAAAGCTGTTACCAGCAGCGGTGGAGCTCGCTGCGCTTGCTTTGTGTCCGATGAGGGTCACGTCATGGTTCAGATGTGGCTTGAGGTCAACACTGCTGGTAGCGATCTTGAAAATGTGGCCGGTATTGTCTTCCACCACTGTGTAGTTACCATCAGAGCCACCCAGGCAACCTTTAATGGTGGTCTGATCCGTATTGCTGCCCGTCGCGGGGGTCTGTGCAAACCCCAGCGCGACCAGCAGAGCCGGTACAACGATCAACAACAATGCTCTCTTCATGGAATCCTCCGAAGATTCTCGCCTCGCGGCGGTCTGAAATTTCGCTTGGGATTTGAATCTGCTTCCGATTCTGGTGTCGAACCCTTGCGGCTTTCGGGCTCCGGCGTGAGAACTTGGAGCATCCAGGTGAAACCACACCATGTTATTCGGCAAGAACCCGACTGTCTGTTCCAAACCGCTCACATTTAGAGAGAGTCGAACCACCAGACTCGAAAACTGAGCCGCCCGCCACAATCGCCACAATCGCCACAATGTCTGCCCTTGCGCTCGCCCCCGTTTGCCGACGATACTGGAGTGTCACCGACAATTTCTAAACGACATCATGAACGAAGCGACATCATGAAAACGACAATTTCTCTCTCTACGCCCGCTCAACTCGAAACCGAATCCCTCGTTGCCATCGTCTTGGATCACTCCGAAAAGGATCACAACGACTCGGCCAAGAAAGAAAAACCCCAACTCAAGCTCGCGACCGGCGACTCCGCTGTCCAGTCCGCTCCTGCCGACCTGCTGGTGAACGGCGAAATGACTGGAAAGCCGTTTGAAATCAATTTGCTGCACAAGCCTGCCGGACTGAAAGCCAAGCGCTTGTTGCTGATCAGCGGCGGTGCGGCGAAAAAGTTCACCAGTTACGATCTGCGCCGCATCGCCGGGGCTGCCGTACGTACGCTTAAGTCGCGCGGAATCCGAAGCTTCGCCTTCATCGCCCCGCCCAACATTCCGGCCGAGGAAGCCGTGCGAGCGATTGTCGAGGGCGCGCTGGTGGGCAACTTCGACCCCGACTACTACCGCAGCGACCGGAAAGATCAGAAGATTGACGCACTTACCATACTCGCCAGCGGCAACAGCGATCATGCCGCGCTCGAAAAAGCCGCCCAGGAAGCCCAAGTTATCGGCGAATCGCAAAATTTCACGCGCGATCTGGTGAACGAGCCTTCCAACCGCATGACCCCGACCATTCTGGCCGAGCGAGCGAAGAAAATGTGTCAGGAAGTCGGTTTGAAATGTGAAGTTTACGGCGCCGACAAGATCAAAGAAATGAAGATGGGCGCATTCTGGAGCGTGGCGCAAGGTTCCGACGAGCCACCCGCGTTAATCGTGATGACATACGAGCCTGCCGGCGCGCCCGAGAAACCTGTCTTGGGCCTTGTGGGCAAAGGAATTACCTTCGACACCGGCGGCATTTCGATCAAGCCCGCCGACGGCATGGAAAAGATGAAATACGACATGGCCGGCGGCGCCACTATGATCGGCGCCATGCGCGCTATCGCGCTGCTGAAGCCGAAAGTGAAAGTCATCGGGATCGTCTGTGCCACCGAGAACATGCCCTCCGGCAAGGCGCAGAAGCCCGGCGACGTGCAGATTGCCATGTCGGGCAAAAGCATCGAGATCATCAATACTGACGCCGAAGGGCGCCTCGTCCTGGCTGACGGTCTCTTTTACGCGCGCCAGCTCGGGTGCACTCATCTAGTCGATGCGGCAACGCTTACTGGCGCCGTTGTGGTCGCGCTCGGCTACGCGAACGCCGGAATCTTCGCCAACGATGACGCCATGTACGAGCGCTTCCACAAAGCGAATGCCGAGGCCGGGGAAAAAATGTGGCGACTGCCGCTCGACGACGAATACAAAGAGAACATCAAGTCAACCATCGCCGACATCGTCAACTCCGGCGGACGCTGGGGCGGCGCGATTAATGCCGCCATGTTCCTGAAAGAGTTTGCCGAAGACACTCCCTGGATTCACCTCGACATCGCCGGCACGGCCTGGATGGAAGATCAAAAGCCCTGGATCGCCAAAGGGCCCTCGGGGATCGCGCTGCGCAGCCTGGTTGAGTTCGTCAAGAGTTTCGCGGGATAAGGAGTGAAAACCACCGAGGCGGAGGATCCTAATGAAGACTCTAATGCTGGTTGGCGTTGTCGTGCTGGTGCTAGGGATACTTTCGTTCTTCGTTCCAGTTCCACATTCCGAACATCACGGCGTCCACATCGGCGACGCGCACGTGGGCATTACGACGCACGATAGGAACACGGTCCCGCCGGTCGTGAGCATCGTTCTGGTGGTCGTCGGGGCCGGGCTGATGATCGCCGGCAGAAAGAGCTGAGGCCCGTCGGGTGGACCAACCCGAACGCAGCGCTTCGTTTGGCAGAATGTCCGCGCTTCCGCATTCTCGACAGAAAGCAGCCGCCGTACGCGGACCAAGGCAACGGGAAGCGAGAGGCGAGAGCCAGAACTGTTCGCGAGGAGAGGTTGTGTTATGGCTTGTGGATTCTCCAGACAATGTCTGGAGAATCTTTGCCTCCGGCCATGCGCGGTAAAATACACGCATTTGCCAAAGATTCGCTCGGCCAAAGCCGCGACCAAATTGGCGCGTCTAATCTGCAGACAATTGCTCGATTAGCTGTTCGCCATATTCAGCACGGCGCTGCCGCCTTGTTCAAACTTTACGATGCGCCGGCCAACGAGGATGACTTGGCCGAGCTGTTGCGGTAGATGTTATACGCGGTTGCGCCGCTGAAGGCCTCTCCCAGCGACAGGCGTTTCTTGGGCATCGGGCTGCCCGCCAGTCTACATTTCAGACACTACCTGCCCACCCAGCAACCCTGATACCGCTTACTTCCCTGCCGTTACCCGGTCGAACGCCTTCTCCAGATTCGTGACCAGGGGAGTCTCGCTCGTTTGCAAACCACCGCGCTCCATCATGCGCCACAGGTACTGATTGCCAGGCCAGCCGAGCGCGTCATAAACCGCGAGAACATCTTCCGACGGGCGGCTCATGACCATCAGGACAATGTCGGCCTGGTGTGGTTCGTACACCAGCGTGAACTTGCCCCACTTCTGCAGTGCGTCCTCGACCGCTCCAATCGCCTGGCGGTCTTCGGGGAGCAGGTCCGGTTTGAATTGGTCTCCGTCATAGCTGGTGACGTAGACGTAACGAGCATTCACCAGCGTCCCAGGAAATGAGGGAACATTTTGCGGAGCGTTCGCCTTGGGCGGGTTAGGCGCGGCGAGGGCCAGCGTCGTCGCCAACAACACGACTGCGAGTACGACACGCGAGGAAATTTTCTTTTTCATAGTCTTCACGGAATCGATGCCTTTGCTCTTGCAATCACTTAGATGGTAAGACGCGGGTAGGCCGTTGCCCGGGGGGCGAGGACAATTCCACCCTAAGTGGTTGAATCTATTGTAACTGGAAGATATTGGCGGAGAACAGCACCGGAGGGCCAGCACGCAGGGCGTTAACCCTCGACCAGGAACGCCATTTCCCGAGCCGGAAACCGCCCTAGAATCGCAAGGAAGGCTGCGAGCGGACCTGAACCCTTCCCTCAAAAAACGCGCTCCTGGGGCATTCCCACTGAGACGATGTTCGCATACTATAGCTGTAAGATAATATATTCACAACTTAACAGACAGTTTGAACGACGTACACGAGGCGGTCAACAACTTACGAACCGGTCCCGGTCAGAGCTTTCCAATTGCGTCGGTAAGGGTTTGAACAAGCGCGCTTCCCCTTGCATTTTCTGTAAGCCCTGGGATCACGGCGATCGCGTATCCGGAGGCAAAGCTCCCTACGAAACCGGCCACACCCTGGTGCACGGTAAGATGGATCAACCTGTGGAAAAGGGCGAAACCAATCACCCCTGGAGGGAGCCACAGCGTCCGTTGTGGCCGAATGCGCGGTTGAGTTTCTTCGCAAAAAAGACTCCGAAGAAACCTTCAAGGAAGCCCCATGTGGTAACCGTCACGTCAAGTCCAACTAAGGACAGTGGAAAACCACCTCCAATGACATCCGCACGCAGGTTGACGGCGCAGCGGAATCCACAGCAGCGCGTGAGCATGCCATGACATGCCGAGATCGTAAATTGCTGTCAACACCCATGCTAAAGCAACTGATTTGCCGGCGTTGCGCGCAGTGAATCCCTAGTGGGAAAAGCGATCATGCCGAATCGAAGTAGCCCCAAGCCTTCAAACGTGAACTGGTAGGCAGCGAGGGCAAAAACCCCAACCAAGCCGTGGCCGCGCCGCAGAAGCGAGTCTGAGACAGGCTCACTCGCGTAGCAAACAACAAACCATGCCATCGCGATGGCGAGATCGATTACCGCGGAGCGGCGACCTGCCGGCAGCCACGGTATCGTCAGATCGCAACTCAGACGAGCGGACCACACATACTTTCCTCTCTGCAGCGGATTCAAGCGCCGAATCTCTCTGCGGCGCGAGCTTTCGCCTTCGCGGCCTCTTCCTCTCGATTCTTCGGCGGCGCGTTGGTTTCGAGCGAATGGAGAAGACGGGCCGAGATGGCGGCTACTTCATCGACCGCAGCCAGGAATGAAGTTTCGTTGGCTTTAGACGGTTTGTTAAAACCGCTGATCTTCCTCACGAACTGCAGAGAAGCAGCTCGAATCTCTTCGGCATTGACCGGGGGATCGAAGTTGAACAGAGTTTTTATATTTCTGCACATCGGCGTGACCTCAACTTTGCCAGAACTCCCAGGCGGCGTGAAGGCATTAGTTTGACATAACCGCCGGCGCAGAGAACAGATTCAAAACAGCCGCCCAATGGAGAAGTTAACCCGACTCTCTCCCGTAGGGCTAACGCTGCCCGCCAGCGCGATGGGCCCGACGATAGTTTCGGCGATCACTCCGAGATTGAACGTGCCGCGGACCACCACCGTACTGGGATCGTTAAAGACCGTACCGGCTTCGTACCATCCTCCCCAGTAGATCTTTCCTCCGACGAACTGCGGCAGGTGGTAAAGTTCGCGGCGGAATCCCAGTGAGGAGTAGGCGTAGTGGTTGCCGACAAATTCCTCCGGAAGGTAGGCGCCGAGGCGGAACGCTCCACCGAGCATAAAGAGCTGGAATGGACCTGCGGTGCCGCGGAAAGTGGTTCCACCCGAGGCCAGAAAAAAGAGCGAAGTCCTGGGGCCCGTCGGAATGAAGGTGGAGGTTTGCACGTCGAGTTGATCAATGGGATGGACAAGACCCGGGCTCTGCAGCACGCGTGAAAGGTTGGCGACGATGCGCGTGCCGCGGCCGGGAACCGAGGGATTATCCTGGCCGTCCCACACATAGCGCGTGCGGAATTCTCCAGTGCTGCCGCTGACTGAGGGGAGTCCTGCGCTGCCAATTAGCGGCGCCAGTTTGCCGCTGAAGATCTCGTATCCCCAGCGGAGTTCGCTGCGCTGGCCGGTGTTATAGCCGAAATCGAAACCGCCGCCCGCTCTTTCGTCACCGAAGACGGCGACACGGGTCTCGCCGGTAAATTCATTGCGGGGCAACTTGGAAGCGAAGGCGTAGGGCGCCACGAAGAGATGAGTCGCCGCAAGCGGCTGATAAAACTCCGTGGCGGCCAGGTTGCTGGAGCCGAGCAGGAGGTCATTGCGCCACTCGCCGCCATGATGTTCGACGTCCATGAAAGTGATGCGGGCGCCGGCGGAAAAGTCGAAGGCCGCCACGCCGGAGCCATCGACGTTAACGGCCAGATCTACGAAGGGCGGACCGTAGGTCTTCTCATGTGCGGTCACTCGCAGCGCGGGCACGCCATCTTGGGTAAAGCCTTCGTAGCCCAGGCGGTCGAACTCGCCTTCTCCAGCGACGCGCGTCAGTTGGGTTTCGAGTTTTGGCAGATCAAGCGGGCCGTGTGTGTCTGACTTCAGACTTTGTTCGAGCCTATGATCCGTGTCCGCGTCTCCTCCTTCGACTTCCACCGATTGCACTTGCGTAGGTTGAACGCGTTTGCGGGCGGAACGTGCGGCGAGGTATTGCTGCCACTTTGCGTCGTCTTTAAGGGCATAAGGCAGCAATGCTGCAGACTGGCTGGCTGCGCTCTGATAACCGAGGCGAATGAGGTCCTCAAGGCGATCATAGTCGTCCATCGAGAAGTTTCCCGTGTCCACGGTGATAGTAGCGTTGGCCAGAGCCAGGGAGCGACGCTCATTCTGTAGAAGCATAACGTCGAGCGCGCGGGAGAGCACGCCGGTCAGCGTTTCCAGTTGCTCGCGTTCCCCGAGGGGGACGCGGAGATAGACGGCAATGACGGTGTCGGCATCCATTTCACGGACCACGTCGACAGGAATATTTTCGACCAGCCCGCCATCCGCCAGCACGCGGCCACCGATTTCCACGGGTGTGAAGACGCCTGGAATCGCCATGCTGGCGCGCACGGCGTTGGCTAGAGAACCGTCATGCAGCACCACGCGGTCACCGGTCAGCATATCCGTGGCGACGCAGCGGAACGGGATGGGCAAGTCGTCGAAGCTAGCGATGCCGGACGCGGGGAAGGCGATGCGATCGAGCAGCAGGCCAACGCCCTGGCCGGGATTGAACCCGTTGGGACCCTTCAGGCCGTGCTTCAGGCCCAGCGCGGCTTCGATCTGGTAGTCGCGGCGATCCTGCTTGCGGCGATAGCTAAGTTGCCGATAGGTGGGCTCGGGAAGCAGCACCTCGTCCCAGTCAATGCCTTCGGCGAACTTTTGGATTTCCGCGGGCGACATGCCCGTGGCGTACATGGCAGCAACGATGCTGCCCAGGCTGGTACCGGCGACGCGATCCACCGGAATATGATTCTGCTCCAGCCACTGGATCACCCCGATTTCGGCCAGGCCGAGCGCACCGCCGCCGCTGAGGGCGAGACCGATGCGGGCACGGCGAACCGGCTGAGACGGGCCGGTCTGCTGGTCTGGCTGCGGAACTTGCTCGTGATCTGGCGACTGATTTTGCGCCAGGGTCAGGGTGCCGGACAGAACCAGCAGTAAGAAGACACTGAGCCGCGCCGCGCAACTGCGGCAAGCGCGAAGCGAAGACATGTTCATCCTCCCGGAAGAGCAGGCGGAGCTAGATGGGAAAAAACTCACATTAGCAGGTTTGATGGATGATGGATGATGGATGATGGATGATGGATGATGGATGATGGATGATGGATGATGGATGATGGATGATGGATGAGTGATGATTTAGGTCTTCCATCAACCATCAGCAATCAGAAATCGACAATTTGCCAGTCCGTCTGGCCTACATGACCGGGGGCACTGTGATGCCCATGACGGCGAGCGTGCGAATCAATTCGCGGCGAACGACCGCTACCGTAGCCAGCAGGAATTGCTTTCGCTTCTCATTGGGCTCGCTGAGGATGGGATGGCGGTGATAGAAAGTGTTGAAGAGTTGCGCCAGTTGGAAAGCGTGCTTGGCTAGGTAGGCCGGTTCTGTAGTCGCGATACATTGGTCCACAAGATATGAGGTCTTTGCCGACACCAGCCAGAGTTCCCAGAACTCATCCGCGTTATCACCCGCGAGAAACTCGGCCAGGGTCTCGGCAGAGACGGTGCTGGCAACGTCTCTACAGAAAGTGTCGGCATCAATTGCCGCCTTCTTGAAGATGCTGGTCGCGCGGACTACGGCATATTGCGCGTAGGGGCCGGTTTCGCCTTCGAAGCTGAGCGCTTCTTTGAAGTCGAAGGCGATCACCGACTGCTTCGTGAACTTCAGCATGAAGTAGCGCAGCGCGCCGATCGCGATTTGCGTGGCGATGGATAGGCGTTCAACGTCGGTAAGTTGGGGATGGCGGGAGTCGACTTCGCTCTTGGCGGAGGCGATGAGTTGGTCGAGCAGGTCATCGGCTTTCACGCCGAAACCCTTACGGCCACTGACTTCGATGTAGGAACGGGTCTTGTCTTCGGGACTGAGCGCGTAACCGAGTTCGGCGGCGCAACGGGGCGTGAGTGCCACCATCTCATACGAAAAATGCGTATAGTGGTCGGCGGCCTCGTTGTGGCCGAGGCCCCGCAGCGCTTCGATGACCGTGTTTTGCGCTTCCGACTGGCGGGCATCGATCACGTTATAGATTTCGGCAACGCCGCCGAAGTGAGGATGATCTTTCTCGCCTTGGGTGGAAGAAATCCAGCAGTCGTGCTGGTTGGGATAGCGGTAGAACTTGCGGTAGGCAAAATCGCGCCCGAGCAAGCCGAACTTCCACATGTGGTAGGCGATGTCTTTACCGACGTAGCCTACGGTGCCGTTGGAGCGGACGATCACTTTCTGGTCCTCCTCGGAAATCTGCTCAGCCTCCTCCGTGTTCCCCATGTCCTCTGTGGTTGAGACCGTTCCGGCCCGGCGCATCACCCAGCAGCCCTTATTTTTGCCTTCGTTTTCGTAAGTGAGGACACCTGCTTCTTTCAGCTTGGCGAAGGCCGCGTCCCAGAAGTGCAGGTGCAGGATTTCGCTCTCGCGGGGAAGAAAATCGTACTCGATGTCCAGACGCTCCATGGTCTCGAGATGGCGGCGCAGAACGGCAGCCGAGATCAATTCGGCGATCGCCGCAGTTTCGCTGGCGGCGTCTTCGATGCCGTGGAGCGTTTGGGCTCGGGCTTGCAGGTTTTGCTTGTCCTGCTCGTACCACTGCGAAACGCGGGCGTAGAGATCCCAGCAGTAGTAGTCGAAGCGGGGTTGGTGGGTGAGGGCTTCGATTTCAGAGCGGGACTTCTTCTCGATATGCGTGAAACCCACGACTACGTCGGCGACCTGCACGCCGGTGTTGTCGATGTAGTTCTGGATGTCGACTTTGCGGCCCGCGTAGCGCAGTAGGCGGACAAACGTATCGCCCAGAATTGCGTTGCGCAGGTGGCCGATGTGGGCAGCCTTGTTGGGATTGATGCTGGTGTGCTCAACCAGAATCTTTCCGCGCCGATCGGGCAGCTTTGGTTGCGGTATTTTGGGTTCCGGCAACGCATCTCTGACAAGCGCAGCGGCGAACTCGGCGCGATCCACGTGGGCGTTGATGTAGCCTGCTCCGGCGACTTCCAATCTCTCGAAACCCTCAATGGGACCGATTCCGGCAACAATCTCCTCTGCAATCTTGCGCGGGGGTTTGCGCAGTTTCCTGGCTAACTCGAAGGCCAGCGGGAACGCATACTCGCCAAACTCGATTTTGGGCGGTTCCTCGACGGCGAAAACCTGGATCCCGATGTTATACGTTCGGAGCACAAATGGGATTACCGCGGCAGCTAGGCGGTCGCGCAGATGACGATACAAGGTGTCCCTCTAAACTGTTGAAGAAAGTAGTGATTTTAGCAGAGTGCGTGGTGAACGCTGGTTTGACGCAGGATGCACGGTTCCCTATGATGGCAAATCAGCCGAATTTGCTCACCCGGAGACGCGAAGCAATACAAGTCCAAGAGATTTGGTTTTCTCCGTGTCTCGGCGCCTCCGTGAGGAATGGATTCTTCTATGCGCATAGCCTACCTTGAGTGCTTTTCCGGCATGAGCGGTGATATGTTCCTGGGCGCGCTGGTGGATGTTGGAGTTCCGCCGCAGGTGCTGGAAGAGACCGTGGCGGCGCTCGGGGTTGGGGCGCGGCTGGAGATTTCCCGGGTGGTGCGCAGCGGGATTTCGGCTACCAAAGTCGATGTTTGGGTCGATGGGGAGAAGGATTTGCCGCGCGAGGAATACTGGGAACGGCATCAGCACTCGCACGAGGATTCTCATGGCCGGGGGCTGACCGAGATTCGCGAGATGGTTTCTGCGGCGGCGATTTCCGAGACTGCAAAGAAGACCGCCATCGCCATGTTCGAGGCGCTGGGACGGGCCGAGGCAAAGATTCACCATACTTCCATCGAGCGCGTGCATTTCCACGAGGTGGGTGCCATAGACGCGATGGTGGATATCGTCTGCGCGGCCGTGGGGGCTGAAGCGCTGGGAGTGGATGAGATTATCTGTTCACCCTTGAATGTGGGCGGCGGGACGGTGAAGTGCGCGCACGGAACGTTTCCGGTGCCGGCTCCAGCAACGTTGGAGCTGTTGGCGGAAGCGCCTGTGTATTCTTCCGGTTTGCAGGCAGAGTTGGTTACGCCGACGGGCGCGGCGATCGTGAAGACGCTGGCCTCACGCTTTGCGACGTTTCCTGAGATGAAGATTGAGCAGTCAGGCTACGGCGCGGGATCGCGAGATTTTCCGGGGCATCCAAATGTGGTGCGGCTGACGATTGGAGAGACTGCTTCGAATGCGCTGGCTACGAAGACCGCATTGGAAACGATTACGGTGCTGGAAGCGAATCTGGACGATCTGAATCCGCAGGTTTTTGGCTATGTGATGGACCGTTTGTTCGAAGAGGGCGCGCTCGATGCCTTTGGGATTCCGGTGCAGATGAAGAAGAACCGTCCAGGTATGGTGCTGACGGTCCTATGCCAACCGAAGGATGCGGACAAGCTGACGCGACTGATCTTCTCGGAGACGACCACGCTGGGCGTGCGGCGGCGCGATGAGAAGCGGCGAACTCTGGCGCGACGGTGGGAGAATGTGCGCACGCCGTGGGGCGAGGTGAGGATCAAGATCGCCAGCATGAATGGAACGGTCACGAATTACGCTCCCGAATACGAAGATTGCCGGCGGATCGCGGCTGAGCATCATGTGCCGCTGAAACAGGTGATGCAGGAAGCCGCGCGACAGTACTTTGGGGACCGACAGGAAGCAGTAACCACGGAGGACACAGAGCTACACAGGGGCCTCCGTGATCTCTCGAGGCCCCGTGGTGGCGAAGACCTATGAGCAGGAAGTTCTACATCACGACGCCGATTTACTATGTGAACGCGCACCCGCACATCGGGCACGCGTATACGACCATTGCGTGCGACACGATTGCGCGGCGGCAGCGCTTGCTGGGCGCGGACACATTTTTTCTGACCGGCACGGACGAGCACGGCCAGAAAGATCGAGCGGGCGGCACAAGCTGCCGGAAAGACGCCCCAGCAGTATCGCCGATGAGATTTCGGGCGAGTTCCGGGCATTGTGGAAGCGGATGGGCATCTCGAACGACGACTTCATTCGCACCACCGAAGAGCGGCACAAGAAGCGCGTGCAGGAACTGTTCCGGCGGATTCGCGACAACGGATACATCTACAAGGGCACGTACACCGGGCAGTATTGCGTTTCCGACGAACTGTATGTTGACGGCGCGCAACCGGGCGATCCGTGTCCGACCTGCGGGCGCATCGACCGAGACGGTCGAGGAAGAGAATTACTTCTTCAAGCTCTCGGCTTTTCAGGACAAGCTGCTGGAGTTGTATGCGAAACTCCGGAATTCATTCGTCCGGAAACGCGGCGCAACGAAGTGATTTCGTTTGTGCGCTCGGGGCTGCGCGATCTTTCGATCAGCCGCTCGACGTTTACCTGGGGCATCCCGGTGCCCGACGATCCCAAGCACGTGATTTACGTGTGGCTGGACGCGCTGGCGAACTACATCACCGCGATCTGGTTACGGATCGTCGCACGCTGCGGCGCAGGAGGCGTTCAAGAAATATCTGGCCGGCCGATGTGCACATGATCGGCAAAGAGATTGTTCGCTTCCATTGCGTGTACTGGCCGGCGTTTCTGATGGCGGCGGGGCTGCCGGTGCCGAAGGCAATCGTCGCGCACGGCTGGCTGCTGTTTGAAGAGAGCAAGATGTCGAAGTCGCGCGGCAACATCGTGCGCACCGAAACGATTCTCGACGTGCTGGGCGCGGACGCGTTGCGCTATTTTCTGCTGCGGGAAGTCGTGTTCGGGCAGGATGGATCGTTTTCGTTCGATGCGCTGGTGCAGCGCTATAACTCCGACCTGGCGAATGGGCTGGGAAATCTGGCCAGCCGCACGCTGACCATGATCAACCGCTATTTCAAAGGGCGAGGTGCCGTATCCGTCGCATGGGGCGTCGAAAACTGCTGCGGACGATGCCATCTGCCGACGCGGCGCGGAAGACGATCCGCGAATTTGGGACTCTGTTTGATCAGTTCCAATTTTCGCGCGCTCTCGAAGCGGCGTGGGCACTGGTAGCGGCCGTAGACAAGTACATTGTTGAAAATGAGCCTTGGGCGCTGGGCGAAAAGCAGGATGAAGACAGCCGCTCGCGTTTGGCGACCGTTCTTTATACAGCGGCGGAGGCGCTGCGCATCGCGACGGCGCTGGCGCATCCGGTAATACCAGAGGCGACGGCAAAGATCTGGATGCAGATGGGGTTGGGAGATATTAAGAAGCTGGCTCTGAGCGAACTGGCTTGGGGACAGCTGCCTTTGGCCACGAAGCTGGGCGAGGTGCAGCCCGTGTTTCCGCGCGCCGACAAGAGTGCGATTGAAAGGATGCAGAAGATGGAAGAGGAGCACAGGAGCACATCCGTGGCAGAGGCTCCGCCAGCATCTGCGGCTACGGCGGCACCGACGAGTGCACCGCAAGCGACTCCAGCGGCGACGCCACCCGCGGCAGTTCCGGCCGCAGTTACAGCGGGGAGCGAAAAGATTTCGATTGACGATTTCGCCAAGATCGAACTGCGCGTGGGGGTGGTGAAAGTCGCCGAGAGAGTGCCCAAGGCGGACAAGCTCTTGCGGTTGGAGATTGATATTGGAACAGAAGTGCGGCAGGTGCTGGCCGGGATCGCCGAAGCGTATGCTCCGGAGACTTTGATTGGGCGGAAAGTGGTGATCGTCGCCAATCTTGCGCCGCGCAAGCTGCGCGGGATGGAATCGAATGGAATGATCGTGGCGGCCTCGCTGGAGGACGGAAGACCTGTGCTGGCGGGTTTCTTGGAGGATGTGCCGGTTGGGGCGAGGTTGAAGTAAAGCTACCGCCCATTCTCGGCCGCAAAGTCAAAACCCAGCCGAGCTTGGCTCGGCGTGGACGGGCGAGGACGCCCGTCCCCCCACAACCATACCCATGTTTATCGATTCTCACGCCCATCTCGACGGCCAGCAGTTCGACTCCGATCGCGAGCAGGTCATTGCTCGGGCTCGCGAGGCCGGGGTGCAGGCCATCGTCGCCATCGGCAACGGCGACGGGCCTGCGCAGGTGGATTGCGGAATTCGCCTAGCGGAGAAGTACGATTTCATTTATGCGACGCTCGGCATTCATCCCCACGAAGCCAGGCTTGCGGATGAAGCCGCGTACCAGAACATGGAGCGGCTGGCGAGGCATCCTAAGGTCATCGCCTGGGGCGAGATCGGCTTGGATTATTATTACGATCACTCGCCGCGCGACATGCAAAGAGAAGTCTTCACCGACAGATGGAGTTGGCGGCGGCCGCGAAATTGCCGATTGTGATTCATTGCCGTCCGTCGGAAGCGAGCGACAACGCCTGGGAAGATTGCCTCACGCTGATGCGATCGCAGTGGGCGGCGAAGGGATTGGGAGGAATTCTGCATTGCTTCACGGGAAACTGGCCGCAGGCGAAGGCGCGCCCTCGATATGGGGTTCATGATTTCGTTCGCCGGCAACTTGACCTTTCCCAAAGCCCAGCAAATTCGCGACGCGGCGCTGGAGGTTCCCCTGGATCGCATGCTGATCGAGACCGACTCGCCGTATCTGGCGCCGGTGCCGCATCGCGGCAAGCGCAACGAGCCGGCCTTCGTAAAGGAAACGGCGCGGAAGCTGGGCGAGTTGCGCGGGTTGACGGCGGAAGAAGTCGGCCAGCAAACGACGCGCAATTTCTACAATTTTTTCAAATTGACTGAAACCGCTGAAAGCAAAGTTTCGGCAGGTTAACCCTCCTCCCGGAGGCGGTTCTTCTGGTACCCTCAAGAGTGAGATTCCATCATTTCAGAAAGAATTGAAATCCGATGCCCGAGAATACTTTCGACATCGTGAGCAAGATTGACCTGCAGGAGGTGTCCAACGCGATCCAGCAGGCGTTGAAGGAGGTCCACACGCGCTTCGACCTGAAGGATTCAAAGTCGAACATCGAACTGGAGAAAGACGCGATCGTTCTGCACTCGGCCGACGAATACAAGCTGAAGGCGGTGAACGATATCCTCCAGCAAAAGCTGGTCAAGCGCGGGGTCTCGTTGAAGGGGTTGACCTACGGCGCGGTGGAACCGGCGGCGGGAGGAACCGCCAAGCGCAGATCACGATGCAGCAGGGCATCGCCATCGAAAAGGCGCGGGAGATCGTGAAGCTGGTTAAGGATTCGAAGAAAAAAGCGCAGGCTTCGATCCAGGGAGATCTGGTGCGGATCAGCAGCAAGGACCGCGACACGCTGCAGGAAGTCATCGCTATGCTGCGGCAGCATGATTTCGGAATCGACTTGCAGTTTACGAATTACCGGACGAATTAAGCACACAAAGCGGAGGACACTGAGAACTGCCGCGGAGGACGCAAAGAGAAAGGCCCCATCATTGAGCGCACCGGCCATTATTAACGGGAAGGAAGTCTTCGACCTGCTGCGCGATGACCTCGCGGCGCTGGAGGGCGAGTTCGAACAGGATACCGTTTCGGGCGTGCAAGCCATTACGGAGATTGGGGAGTATCTGCGGGCCGGCGGCGGCAAGCGCATCCGTCCAGCACTTCTTTTTCTTTCCTCCAAGCTGTTTCATTACGAAGGACGCGGCGCGGTGCGGCTGGGCGCGGTGGTCGAGATCATTCATACCGCCACGCTGGTGCACGACGACATTATCGACGAGGCCAAGAACGCGCCGCGGCCGGCCCGCCGCCAATACCCAGTGGGGAAATTCGAAATGCGTGCTGGCGGGCGACTGGCTCTACATGCAGGCCTTCAAAGTGGCGGTGCAGGAGCGGAACTTCCGCATTCTCGACACGCTGATTGAACTGACGCAGCAGATGGTTGAGGGCGAACTGCTGCAGATGGAAAAACTGGGGAGGCTGATCACTCTGGAGGAGCATTTCGATCTGATCTACCGCAAAACGGCTTGCCTGTTTTCGGTTTGCATGCGGCTGGGAGCGATTCTGGGGGGTGCGACGTCCGCGCAGGAAGAAGCTCTGGGCCAGTACGGGCACGACCTCGGCATGGCCTTTCAGATTGTTGACGACGTGCTCGACCTGACCGCGTCCGAAGATGTTCTGGGTAAGCCGGTGGCGAGCGACCTGCGCGAGGGCAAGGTCACCATGGCGGTGATCCATGCCCTGGAGCGCTGCACGGCGGAGGAACGAGCCAAAATTGAAACCATCCTGCGCGACCGCGCTTTCAACGGCGTGACCCACGCGCAGATCATGGAAATCCTCGAACGCTACGGATGGCTGGAAGCGGCAAGCGCTCGCGCTGCGCGGTATGCGGAGTCCGCGCGGAAGGCGATCTGCACCCTCCCCGATTCCGAGATCAAGCGAGCGCTGCTGTGGGCGCCGGAGTTTGTAGTGGCCAGGGAGAAGTAGCCGGAACCTTGATCCTCCCAGAGTGGAACTCTGGGATTCCTGACTCGGGTGTTACCCGATTTCGAGGGCGAATCCCGCCCCAGCCCAAAGCAGAACTTGCCGGCTGCTGCTTTTGTGCCTTACCAACCACAGGGATTGTACGACTCCAAGCGGACCGACAAAAGTTATTGTGCAACTCGCTTACCCAGATTAAGAATCTGGGATTGCGCTCGCTAATTTCGCTCAATCGCTGAGGGCTCTGAGAACTTCCGCGGAGAGCGTGAAAAAGGTCTATTTCTGAACCTTTTCCTGATTTTCCTTATCCAAGACTAGCAATGAATTTGTTTTCGCTGATGGCGCGCCATGGATATGTATTGACCTTCAGTCTGTTGCTGGCGGAGGCGATCGGGCTTCCCTTTCCGGCGGCGATCGCGCTGGTGGCAGCAGGAGCTGCGGTGGCGGCGCACGGATTATGGGGTCCGTACGTCTTGCTAGCAGCGATCACTGCGTTGCTGATGGGTGACACCGTGCAGTTCTGGCTGGGGCGATACATGGGCTGGGCACTGCTGGGATTCCTGTGCCGCGTATCGATCAATCCGGAAACCTGCATCCTGCGGTCGGCGGAGTCGTTCTACAAGCGCGGCAAAGTCACGCTGGTAATTGCGAAGTTTATCCCCGGGGTGAACACCATGGCGGCGCCGCTGGCCGGCAGTATGAAGATGCGCTTCTGGCAGTTTCTGCGGTTGGACTTCGTGGGGTCCCTGGTGTATGCCGTCACCTATCTTTTGGTGGGATATCTTTCGCGCGATTTTCTGGCTGCCATCTTGCGCGGGTTTCACGCGGCCGGGCAGGCGATGGAAGCAGTCGTGGTGGCCGCGCTGGTGTTGTATGCGATCTACCGCGTAGTGCAATATCGCAAACACAAGATGTATCGCGTGGTGCCGCGGGTTCAGGTTCAGGAGTTAGCTGCGCGTTTGGCTTCTGAGGAGGCGAAGCAGGGTGCTGATCGTCGACGTCCGCAGCCACGGCTACTACGACTCAGGGGCAGCGCGGATCAAAAACTCGATCCGAATCGAACCCAACAATCTTGAGGAAGAGATCAAGAACCTTCCCAAGGACAAAGACATTTATCTTTACTGTACTTGAGCGCGCGAAGCAACCAGCGCCCGGGTGGCGCACCTGCTGCGGGAAAAAGGATTCAACACGTTCGTCATTGTCGGCGGATTGACTGCCTGGCGCAAGGCTGGCGAACCGCTGGAGTCGGTACCGCAGAACGATCTGGTGAAATTGCCGACGTTCAGTTAGTCGTTGTCGTTAGTCGTTTGCCGCTGCTCGCTAAACTACTCGCCATCAAATCCTGCATCACACACCGAATTGGCGAACATGATGATCAAGGGGTTTGGTAAATCCCGGTGGCCCATTCCTGCGGCGAAAGCGGACCGAAGAAGGAATGCGGATGCTTGGTGCATTGCGCCTCCCGCCATCATCTGCACGACATCCATTTTGCCCCACTGGGGTTGGGTTCGTCGGTGGCAGCTTGTCGATGCGGGAGATCACCTCGTTGACCGCATCTTGTTGGAACAAATTCTTCACACGAATCTCCCCGGCCCGAACCTCTGCCAAAGGTCAAAATGATAGCATCGGATCGGCAGTCTCCGGCCAAGCGGGCCGTTGCGCATCCGATTCCGATGGCTTTCAACAGAGAAATCGAGATCAAGTTTCGCGTCGCAGACATTCGCACGCTCACGCGTAAGCTACGCGGGACGGGATTCCGCATCGTCACGCCCCGGACGCACGAGACGAATACGCTGTACGACCTCCCGGGGGAAGTGCTGCGTGGACGCAAGGAACTGCTGCGCATTCGGAACTATGGCTCGGAGTGGACGCTGACTCATAAAGCTGGCAAGAAGGCCGGACGTCACAGCAGCCGAGAGGAGTTAGAGACTGGTGTGACCGACGGCAGGAAGATGGATGCAATCTTGCGCACTCTGGGATACCTGCCCTCGTTTCGCTACGAAAAGTTTCGCGCCGAGTGGACGGATGGAAAAGGCGAGGTCGTCGTGGACGAGACGCCGATCGGCAATTTTTGCGAGATCGAAGGCGCGCCGCGATGGATTGATGCCACGGCAAAGAAGCTTAGCGTGAGCCGGGCGGATTACATCACGAAGAATTATGCAGGATTGTTTCTGGAGTGGAAGGCTCACACAAAGAGTAAAGCTGAGGAGATGACGTTCAAAGCGATCAAGCAAAAACAATAACCAGGCCGCTCAACGGGCGGGAAGACTCATGAGACCTGGAAGCGCTTACTGCTTCCCATTCGAATTCCATGGCTAGAGGCGAGGATAGCTGTTAGGCCCCGTGGCACTTCTTATATTTCTTGCCGGAGCCGCACGGGCAAGGATCGTTGCGGCCCACCTTTTCCTGCGCGCGGACGACCTGCTGCACCGGTTGCACGTCTCCCGCGCCAGCCATGCGCGCCTGTTCAAGCTCGCGACGCTTGCGGCGCATGAAAGCTTCTTCCAGATCGTCGGCGGAAGTCGCGACCAGGCGCGGCGGACGATGTCCGTTCCCCCCACCGCCTTGTTGCGCCGGCTACACCCCGCTCCGGACCATGGCCTGCCGCCTCGCCTCCCTGTGGAGGCGGACCGGCGGCGCCAGCGTCCGGCGGACGTTCGATAATCTGCATCAGGTAGAGATAGCGAGCCGTGTCTTCCTGAAAGCGCTGCAGCATAGCCTCAAACATGTCGAACGATTCTTTCTTGTACTCGACCAGCGGATCGTGCTGGCCGTAGCCGCGCAGGCCGATGCCCTCCTTGAGGTGATCCATGCTCAGGAGGTGATCCTTCCACTGCGAATCGAGAACGCTGAGCATGATCATGCGCTCGTGATGGCGCATGGCCTCGGGGCCAATCAGTTTTTCCTTCGCGTCGTAACGCTCTTTCAGCTTCTCGAAAATGGCGTCGCCGAGTTCCTGCCGGTTCAGCTCTTCGGGCTTCACGCCTTCCGCGATGAAATCCACGCCGAAGCGGGTGAAAACAGCGTCTTTCAGGCCCTTGATATTCCAGTCGTCGGCGTGGCCCTTGGCAGGACAGTACTCCTCCATCAAGTCGCCGAGAATAGCTGAAACGTAATCTTCGAGGATGAGATCTTTCTGATCCATACCTTCGAGCAAGCGGCGGCGCAGGCCATATACGGCCTCGCGCTGCTTGTTCATCACGTCGTCGTATTCGAGCAGATGTTTGCGGGATTCGAAATGCTGGCCTTCGACCGCCTTTTGTGCCGTCTCGATGCGCCGGCTGATGAGCTTGGACTCGATGGGAACGCCTTCTTCCATGCCCAGCCGCTCCAGCAGTTTCGAGACCCACTCCTTGGCGAAGATGCGCATGAGGTCATCTTCAAGCGCAAGATAGAAACGCGAAGAGCCGGGATCGCCCTGGCGGCCGGCGCGTCCGCGAAGCTGGTTGTCGATGCGGCGCGACTCGTGGCGCTCGGTGCCAAGAATGTGCAGGCCGCCGACGGCGGTGACTTCGTCATGCTCTTTGTCGGTGTGCGCCTTGTAGCGGCTCAATGCCTCGGTCCATTTGTCGGTCGGGACGGTGTATTCATTGCCGTTGTAATAGAAGATCGAAATCGTGCCATCTTCCTGCGGACCTTCGATCTTGCCTTGAGCCACGCGCAGTTGCTGCGCGATTCCCTTCTTCACCAACTCCTGCTTGGCCATGAACTCGGGGTTGCCGCCGAGCAGAATGTCGGTACCGCGGCCAGCCATGTTGGTGGCGATGGTGATCGTGCCTTTGCGCCCGGCCTGGGCGACGATTTCGGCTTCGCGCTCGTGAAACTTCGCGTTCAAGACCACGTGGTGTTTGATGCCTTTCTTCTTCAGCAACTGGTCAAGCCGCTCGGATTTTTCCACCGACGTGGTGCCCACCAGCACAGGCTGGCCTGTCTCAGTCAACTTCTGAATCTCGTCGGCCACCGCGAAGTATTTTTCTTTCTCCGTGCGGAACACAACGTCGGGATTCTCCAGCCGCAGCATCGGCTTGTTGGTAGGAATCACCACCACTTCCAGCTTGTAGATCTTGTCGAACTCGGCGGCTTCCGTTTCCGCCGTGCCGGTCATGCCCGAGAGCTTCTTGAACATGCGGAAATAATTCTGGAAGGTGATGGTGGCGAGCGTCTGATTCTCGCGTTCGATCTTCACGCCTTCCTTGGCTTCGATCGCCTGGTGCAGGCCGTCGGACCAGCGGCGGCCGGGCATCATGCGTCCGGTGAATTCGTCGACGATGATGACTTCGCCGTCTTTAATCACATACTCCACGTCGCGGCGATAGAGCGCGTGCGCCTTGATCGCAGTCTCGACGTGATGCTTGAGCGGCCAGTTCTCCGGATCGGCGATGTTGCCGATGCCGAGCAGCTGCTCGACTTTCACCCAGCCTTCATCGGTAACGGTGATGTTGCGGTGCTTCTCGTCGACCACAAAGTCGCCGGTGAGTTGCGCGGGCTCGCCGGGAGGGCCTTCGATTTCCTCGCCCTTCTCCAGCTTGGGAATGATGCGGTTTACGTGATAATACTTGTCGGTCGATTCCTCGCTCGCGCCTGAAATGATGAGCGGTGTGCGGGCTTCGTCGATCAGGATGGAATCAACTTCATCGACGATGGCGAAGTTGTGGCCGCGCTGCACGCAATCCTTGAGATCGAACTTCATGTTGTCGCGCAGATAGTCGAAGCCAAATTCGTTGTTCGTGCCGTAAGTGACGTCGGCGGCGTAGGCGGCGCGGCGCTCCTCGTCGTCGAGGTCGTGAACGATCACGCCTACCGTGAGGCCGAGGAAGCGATAGAGCTTGCCCATCCATTCGGAGTCGCGCTTGGCCAGATAGTCGTTGACCGTAACCACGTGCACGCCGCGTCCGCTGAGGGCATTCAGATAGACCGGAAGAGTAGCGACCAGGGTTTTGCCTTCGCCAGTCTTCATTTCCGAGATCATGCCCTTGTGCTGCACCATGCCGCCGATCAACTGCACGTCGAAGTGGCGCATGTTGAGCACGCGGCGTCCGGCCTCGCGCACCACCGCGAAGGCCTCTACCAGGATTTCGTCCAGAACTTCCTGCAGCGCTTCGTATTGCTCTTTCTCGAGCTGCTTCAGCGCGGTCGGGATCAGCGTCAGTTTCGGCCTCGGAGTCCGCTGCCGCAACACTGGCGAAACCACTCCTCCGCTCGTGACTCAGTCGATCCTGGATTCGCTGCCGGAACTCGTCGGTTTTAGCGCGCAGCTCGGCGTCGGTGAGCTTCTGCATCTGCGGTTCGAGCGCATTGATGGCCTCAACTTGCGGCATCAAGCTCTTGATGACGCGCTCGTTCTTGGTCCCAAAGACCTTGCCAATCAGAGTGTTAATCAAACCGCGAAATCCTTCAGAGGGCGGGAACTCGCCCAGCGTATCTCTTTTAGCCTAGCATATTTAGATGCACGGGCATATCAGCGTCGGGGCCATTTGCGGAATGGTACAAAGAAGGCGGTCGTGGTAAGAAAATACGGCTCAACCAGCGCGAAAAAAGACGGGGAAGACGGCCGACAAGCGGAGATCGGGACGAGGCCCGGTCGCAGCGCCGTCTAAGGAAAATGGCGCCGGCAAACTGGCGTCGCTGATCGAGCAACACATGCGCGACTTGGCCTTTCAGAGGACTGGACGAGCCTCCGGGTAGCCCGATTCGTCAAGGGCGCGGACCTTGCTATCGAGGGCCACGCCAAATCTTGAGCATTTCCGCATACTTCGGAGGATCCGGTGTGATCCCGAAGTCTTCTGCCAGCCCCGCTCTAAATGTTTCTTCGTCATCCACCTCCAGCAACTTCTCCAGCTTCTGCTTCAGGTCCCGTTCCCGAAGACGAGGGTATGCCCGGCCGCTTCTCGGACGGAAAGGTCAGACATTTTCAGGACAACGCATCTACATATGCGGTTCCTTGATGTTTTCGTGTATATTCCACACGACTCATGCCCACTTTCTACGACCGCTTTGTCGAATGCGCGGAGCGCTGGCCGGAGCAACGTCGCACTGGAACTCCAGCGCCATGATCACATCGAGAGTTGCACTTACGACGAACTCCGCCGCATGGCCGAATCCATCGGACGATGGGTCTCCGAGAGCGGATTCAGCGCGGGGATCGCGGCTGGCCATCGTGGCGGATAACCATCCGCGGTGGGTGGCGGCCTATCTCGGGAATGTTGCGGCGGGATGTACGGTGGTCCCGCTCGATACTGCGCTGCACCCCGACCAACTGACGAAGCTGCTGAACGACAGCGGCAGCTCCGCCCTGTTCTGCGACGCGAAGCACGCGCCAGCGTCGCGGCAGGCGGTTGCGGGGCTGAACGTCGGGCTCGTGCTCATGGACCCGGACCGCATGGCCCAGCACTCCGTCCCCGAGCGCTGGCTGGGAAATCTGCCCGCAATTTTCGCCGGAGGGCCGGAGAAATTCCAGGCTGCGCCCTCCACTGCGGACGACATCGCTTCCCTGCTCTACACCTCGGGCACCACCGCCGACCCCAAGGGTGTGATGCTTACTCACGCCAACTTTCTGGGTGAAGTGGAAGCGGTGTTCAATTGGGTCGACATTGGGCCGTCGGATGCCTTGCTGGGCGTGCTGCCCATGTTTCACGTGCTGGCACAGATGGCCAATCTGCTTCTGCCGCTGGTGAAAGGCTCGCGCGTGGTCTATCTGGAAACTTTGAACACGACCGAGCTTTTGCGGGCCTTGCGCGAACGCAATATCACCGCCTTCGCAGTGGTGCCGCAATTTTTTTATCTGATTCACGAGCGAATATTCCAGGAGGTCGAGAAACGAGGGTCGCTTACGCAGAAAGTGTTTCAGGGTCTCGTGGAAATCAATCGGACGCTGCGCAAGGTGGGAATCAACGCTGGTCCGATCCTTTTTCGTAAGGTCCACGAGACGCTGGGCAAGAAGATGCGATATCTGGTCACGGGAGGGTCGCGCTTCGACCCGGAGATTGCGAAGGACTTTTACGACCTCGGCATTGACGTGCTCCAGGCCTATGGCCTGACGGAAACGACCGCAGCCGTGTTTGCGAATTCGCCGGGCAACAACGTAATCGGATCGGTTGGCAAAGCCATGAAGGGCGTAGAGGCCAAAATCGTTAACCCGCAACCGCAGGAAGATAGCGGACTCGCCGCGGGCGAAATCGCACTGCGCGGTGCGGTGGTGATGAAGGGCTACTGGAACCGCCCGGACGCAACCGCGGCAGTGCTGCGCGACGGATGGTTCTATACCGGCGATCTCGGTTACTTCGACACTGATGGTAATTTGTTCCTGACCGGCCGCAAAAAAGAATTGATTGTCCTCAGCAACGGGAAAAATATCTACCCCGAAGAAGTTGAGGCACACTACCTGAAGTCGCCGTACATCAAAGAACTGGCAGTGATGGGACTGGAAGGCAAACCTGGGGAAGGCGGCGACCGGCTGCACGCCGTGATCGTGCCCAACTTCGATGTGCTGCGCCAGAAAAAGATCGTGAACGCCAAGGAAGTTATCCGCTACGACATTGAAAGCCTGTCGCAGCAGATCGCTTCCACCAAGCGCATTGGCAGCTATGAGATCTGGCAGGAAGATTTGCCTCGCACCACTACCCGCAAGATCAAGCGCTTCGAAGTAGAGAAGCGCGTGAAGGCGAAGCAGGCGCGGCGTCTCGACGACGATTCTGAGTTGCCCTTTGAACGGCCATTGACCGACGACGAGACGGCGTGGCTCGGTCAGCCTGACATGCAGCGGGCGCTGAAAATTGTGCGCGAGGCAGCGCGCTCGGCGCCACCGACCTTGCGGCCTACTCATAATCTGGAGCTCGACCTGGGGCTCGACTCCATGCAGCGGGTCGAATTGCTCAGCCAGATCGAAGAACAGATCGGTGGCAACGTCGAAGAGTCGCAGCTTGCCGACATCTATACCGTGCGCGATCTGGTCGACGCTGTTCTGCGAAAGTGCGGCCAGTGGCGCGGGCGGCCCAGGGACACGCACCACCTTTGCCGGTTGGAAAGCGATTCTGGCTGAGGAACCGGATGCAACTGCCGTACTTTCTCTGGTCCGGCACCAGCCCATTAGCGCTGCCTTCTGGTACATGGTTTCGCGGCTGATACAAGTAATCGCGCTCGACCGGTTTGATCTACACGTGAGCGGAATTGAGAAGCTGCCCAAGAATGGTGCTTTTATCATTTCGTCCAATCACCAGAGCTATCTCGATCCGGCCATTCTGGCCAGCGTTCTCCCGCCGGAAGTGTTTGAGAAAGTCTTCGCGGTAGGAACAAGCGAGATCTTCGGTGAAGGATTCATGCTGCGGCTGGCGCGTTCCTTGCGCGTTGTGGTAGTGGATCCCGACGCGAATCTGATTCCTGCCATGCGCGCCGGCGCATTTGGGTTGCGGCAAGGTCGCCCGCTCATTCTTTATCCCGAAGGCGAGCGATCGATTGACGGTACGCCGAAAATCTTTAAGAAGGGTGCGGCGATCTTGTCCATTCACATGCAAGTGCCGATCGTGCCCGTGGCGATTGAGGGATTCTACGATGCGTGGCCGAGGAATAAACCGTTCCAGGGATTCACGCCACTGAAGATGGTGTTTGGCGATCCGATTTTTCCGCCGCCGGAGAGTGAGGCGTCGGAAGCGGCTTATGAGAAGCTGACTAGGGACCTGAAAGCGCGGGTGGTCGAGATGTGGGAGGGACTGCGGAAGGAGTATCCCCAAGCGGATTAGCACGTCCTATTTCGCTCTCGGATGCGTCCGGTCGTACACCTCCAGCACGTGTTTCATCGACAACTGAGTGTAGCGCTGCGTAGTTGCGAGGCGCTCGTGGCCGAGCAGTTCCTGAATGGCGCGCAAGTCCGCGCCTTCTTCCAGCATGTGCGTGCCGAAGGCATGGCGCAGGGTGTGTGGGTGGACGTCAGGGGAAAGGCCTTTTGCGACAGCAATTTTCTTGATGATGCGGCCGACGCTGCGCGTGGTAAGCCGGCCACCACGCCGGTTGATGAGCAACGCGGTGGAGTGCTTGTGGATTTCGTCGAGAATTCTCTGGCGTTCGAGGAAATACGCTGCCAGTGCGGTTCGCACCGAATCTCCAAACGGAACGTAGCGTTCTTTTTTCCCCTTGCCACGAATGAGAATGGCCTCGGCACTCAGCCGAATGTCGTCGAGGTTGATGCCAGTTAGCTCCGAATTGCGGATGCCGCATCCGTAGAGCAGTTCCAGCATGAGGCGGTCGCGTTCGGGGAAGGCTGCTGATTCCGGCATTTCGCCGTCGATCACCGAATTCATTTCTTCGATCGTGGGCACGCGCGGAAGTTTCTTGGGAAGCTTCGGCGTGGCCACCAGCTTTGCCGGATTCTGCTCCACAAGGCCTTCCCGCGCCAGCCAGCGATAGAGCGACCGCACTGCGGCCAAAGCGCGCGCCACCGACGTTTTGCTCAGTCCCTTCTCGTAGAGTTGCGAGAGAAATCCCCGCACCGCAATGTGGTCGATCTGTGTCCATCCCCGCGAACCGGCGTAGGCGGCGAAGAGCGACAGATCACGGCTGTAAGCCTTAACGGTGTGCGGCGAGGCGTTACGCTCGCGCAGATGACGCAAGAAGTTGGCGGCCGCCTTGTCGACTATCGTCTTGGCCGGCATGCTCATGGCAACGAAATGCAGAACCTACCTAATTCATTCAAGGGTTTTCTCCGTGTCTCTGGGCTCCGTGGTGATTCTCCGAGTACACCTCATCTGGCCTTGGCCCTCGGATGATGCTGCTGATACACCGTCCTGAGGCGGTCGAGCGCCAAGTGCGTGTAGACCTGCGTGGTCGAAATATCGGCATGGCCGAGGATGGTCTGCACGGTGCGAAGGTCGGCGCCATTCTCCACCATGTGCGTGGCGCAGGAATGGCGCAGCATGTGGGGAGAAGCAGCGCGCCCAGAAACCGCCGAGGCAGCCCGCACGATCTGCCAAATGCGCTGGCGCGTCAGCTTGCGCCCTCCACCCGCGATGAACAGCAAAGGCGAATTCCGGGTGGACGCGGCGACGACCGCCGGTGCTCCGCTCGGCCTTCCCTGCTGCCAGCGCCGGGCGTGACTGTGACAGATACGCGGTGAGCGCGTCCTGAGCCGATTTTCCCAGCGGCACCACACGTTCCTTGTCGCCTTTGCCGCGCACCAGCATGTATCCCGCCTCCAGCTTCAAGTCTTCCAACTTCGCGCTGATCATTTCCGAAACCCGCAGCGCGCCCGCGTAGAAGACTTCCAGCATGGCGCGATCGCGCGCAGCCAGCGCGGCAGAATCTTTCGTGTTGCGCGCTGCGCTGCTATGCCGCGTGAGTGGAGCGGCCAGCGTCGCTTCCATTTCGTCGCGCGCCAGTGCCTTGGGCAAAACCTTCCATTGCCGCGGCGACTCGATGTTCAGCGTGGGATCGTGCTCGATTTTCTTATCCAGCAGCAGGTAACGATAAAGATGACGCAGCGCCGACAGTTTTCGTCCCACGCTGCGGCCCTCGACTTGATGGGAGAAAAGCTGTTGCAGGAAGTCGCGCACCTCAACGCGGCGAGCCGTTAGCAGCAGGCGCTTGCGTTTCTCCAGGAATTCTGAGAACTGGCTGATGTCGGTCGTGTAGGCAGCGATGGAAAGCGGCGCTAATCCTTTCTCGATTCTCAAGTAGTCGAGAAAGCTGGAGAGCACGCGCGAGTTGGCTTCCGAAGCCATGAGGAAGGGATAAACGGAGTATGCGCGTTATCGGACGCTGACGGAAGTGATGAAGCGGGTGCACGAGCCTAGCCGGATCGGAGGAGCGTGGCCGGCTACGTCTGGCCAGCGCCACGCAGCAGATCCACCGCGAACAAAGCTCCCTCCGGCGTTTCCTCATGCTTGAAGTAAGCGAAGACGTCGCGGCCTGCCGCCAGATGTTCTCCGATGCGCGCGACCATGTCACGGCGCTCATCTCTGGTGTAATTCGGCTTGCGGAACCTGTAGTAGACAAAGGACCCGGTGACCACATCCGGAGTAGTGCGTTCTTCGGTCTCGGCCACGCACAGCGCTGCGCCGTGCGATTTCAGCAATTCCCAGGTCGAGTCGGCAAACCAGGAGTCGTGACGGAACTCAAATGCCGCCGGCAACGTACGCGGCAGAAGCACGAGAAAATCCTTGAGCAGTGCGGCATCCACTCTTAAATTCGGCGGCAACTGGAACAGGACCGGTCCAAGCTTGCCCGCGGAAGCCAACGGTTCGATCGTCGCCAGGAAGCGCGGAACAAAATCCTCGGTCCCCTTCAACCGCTTGATGTGCGTAATCACCTGGTGCGCCTTGATGCCCAAGCGGAAGTGTGCCGGGGTCTCCTGAATCCAGTTCTGAATCGTCGTCTCCTTTACGAGTTGCCGGAAAGTGAAGTTCACCTCGACCGTGTTGAGCTGCATAGCGTAGTGACTGAGGAACTTCTTCTGCGCGAGTTTGGCTGGATAGAAGTCGGGCTTCCAGCTTGGGTAGGCCCATCCCGAAGTCCCGGCGAATAGTTGAGGCATGGCGAAGTCTCGCAGTAAAGTCTCGAAGCAAAATTCGCAGCGGACGGGATTATACCTTGCGTCCCGGCTTGCGCGGCCGCGTTCCCGTTTTTCTCACAGCACGGCGCCGGGCGTTTTCTGGTTCATCTTCTGCCGGAGCTGCGATCGAGATTGGCGGCTGCAACTCTGCAGCCGCGGAGGCCGCGGCTCCCTTCAGATCCGGCAAACGCTGTTTCAATTCCAGCACCGGGGCGAACAAATCACCCATTTTTTCCACCCGTGAAACCACTTGCCTAGCTTCGAATACCAGCAAGCTCGCATCTTTCTTCTTGAGCCCGCGCTCGACCTCCTCCCAGGTCACTGGCGTCGAAGCCGTGGGATGCTCGCGCGCACGCAGCGAATACACGGCCACGGTTGTCTTGTGTTCATCGTTCTGGCTCCAGTCGACGAAAACTTTTCCGGTTCGAACCTGTTTCTTCATGTCCGACACAACCAGTTCGGGGTGTTCATGTTCGAGCAATTGCGCCAACGCGTGGGAAAAAGTCTTGGTCGCTTCGTAGTTGGCTGGAGTGTTGAGTGGAACATAAATCTGCAATCCCTTCGATCCCGAAGTCTTGGGGAAACTTTGTAGCCCGAAGTGCTCGAAGACTTCACGCAGCCACAGACCGACCTGGCAGCATTCGACGATATTTGCAGGCGGGCCGGGATCGAGATCGAAGACCATCATCGTGGGGCAGGTAATATCTTCCGCCAGCGAGAGGGACGGGTGTAGCTCAATCGCAGCCAGATTCGCCAGCCAGACCAGCGTAGCCAGATCATTGGCGAGAATGTAATGGATGGTGCGGCGGTTTCTCCCGCTCCAGATGGGCGCAGTCTTTACCCACTCGGGACGGTGCTGCGGCGCGTTCTTCTCGTAGAAGAATTCTTCGTCTACGCCGTTGGGATAGCGCTTGCGGGTGAGCGGACGTCCGGCCAAATGTGGCACCATCGCCGGTGCCGTGCGCACGTAGTAGTCGATGACCTGCTGCTTGGTAAATCCCGTGGCGGGGTACAGAACTTTTTCCAGATTCGACAGCTTGAGTTGCTTCCCCTGAACTTCAACGGTCGAATCCATTGTGCGTAGGCTCCAGCAGGCATTGTGCCTCAAACCAAGCTCAACGCAAAATCCGTCTCTCCCTCGCTGGGACGAAGCTGACCATGGGTGGTTGCGGAGCGGCTAAAGCGTTACCCTAACCTGCCCTCGACGCATGAAAACAAAGGAGCTCCGCTGGCTTGCCGATAGCGCACGGACACTTAGCAGTCTGGCAAAGTAGCTCGGGGAGGGTAGGCGTGACCAACGTCTGAGCCATACCTATACAGTTGCACCCGCAGCGACGGCCAAGGACCGCGCGGGTAGTTCTGGTGACCGAGGTTGCAGGAGGCGATGCCAACAAAACACTGACGAGGATATTGTGGCGACGATCATCGCCCAGGGTATCAGCGGTGAAATCCAGAAGAGTCGGGTGGTAAAGCTGAGCAACGCCAGCCATATCAACGTGACAAATGTGCCGAACAGGAAGGCTGTCCGGCGTTCCCCGCTGTGGAACGGCAGGGTATACGAACACAGAGCTTGTACCATCAGAGAGAACGGGAACGCTACTACGAGATCGACAAAGTAGTGTTCCCCCGTCCCCAGGGTAGCCAACACCGTAAACCAGACGAAAGCCAGGGCGATGGCCCGCACCCAGCGCGGAAGCCCTCTTGAGTTCCACCAGATAAGCAGCACCCACGCCATGTGCAAGGATGGGATGGCATTGCGAGCGCCCTTCATCAGGATGGGCACGACATCGAGTCGCATCGCGTCCGCGGTGGAAAGCGGACGCCAGGGGAAAGCCGCACCAAAAAGGTGAACCGGCCCGCATGCAGGCAGCATGTTGTAGAACATCACTCCCAACGGTCCGGTCACGAGAAAGGCCATCATGACCGCTAACGCATTGTGCTTTGTGTGTCGGAGATGAGCCGCGTAAACCAGCGCCAGAGGCAGTGGGAGTGCGGTGTAGAAGATGAAGCCAACCCACCACAGCCACGGCCACCTCCAGCAGGCTTGGCCCACGAGAAAACCGATCTGCACGTGCAGGCTGCTATCAAAGGAATACAAGAATACGTCGAATGTCTTCGGATGGAGGGCCTCGGTGATGTCGAGCAGAGTGCTCGCCATCCATTCACTTCCCGCAAATAGGACAATGGGCACGAATCCGTAAAGCAGGAGCTTGCGCTCTTCACCCTTGGCCCAGATGGCGTGCGTACCCAAAACCGCGAAGGCGGCCAGGCCGGCAAACGAGAAATCCGCCATCCACATAGGACGGAAGCCCATAACGCGATAGTCGAGGACAGCCAGGAGAAGGCCGCCCGCCAGAACCCACAGCAGATCAAGCCAGGAACGGCGGATCATTCCAAGAACAATCAGCGCGCTAAACAGCGCGAGTGAAAGATAGGTGGAAGTCATCGACGAGTTGTAAAAGTCCTTACTCAGGGAAAGCGAAAGGATCGCCGCGAAAAGAAGCGCGGTCAAACCGAATCCGAGAGTGCGTTTGCCGCCAAGATACATGATCAGCTTAATGCGAATTCAGAGCATTCCATACGCGAGTGGGGGGTCGAGCGCTTTGCGCGGCCGCGAGAAATCCGCCGCTTTCAGGAAGTTTAGGGGAAGCGGAGAGCAAACAGAACGCTATCTAAGGCGGAGGAGTTACGAGCGTAATGCGCGACCATTGCTGCTGGGGCTCCGCGCTTTGTGGTCGGAGCGGGAAGGCCGGGAGAATGCCCTCGCGCCGCTGCTGGTGCTCTACCTCTTCCTGACCGTGGTCGCTACCCTGGGAGGCGGACAGCACTACTTATCGACCTGATCGTAAGCTTGGTGGTTCTCATTCTTTGCATTTTTGCTTGCGCCAATGTGCCGCGCTGGTCCATCGGTCTGAGCCCCCGGACAGACGATGCCTGGCTGCATGCCTTCGACGGCAGCCTGGGGTTTCAGCCCAGTTTCTCCGTCGGAAGGGTCATGTACAGCCCGGTCGTCCTGGCTCGCAGTGCGTTGCTGACCTACCTGTCGCTGCCCTTCGCCGTGGCGGTGGTGTGCGCCTGGCAGATTCCAGTCGCCGCCAGGCGGGAATCGTGGCCCATGCTGACTGTGCTGTTGCTTGCCGGTGTTGCCGGATGGCTCTTATACAACGTCGTTGTTCGCTCATCTTGGGGGTGGTTTTCAACGTAAAAGAATTCCACGTACTTAGCCTCACGTGCTCTCAATGTGGGCATGGAACGATATTCGATTTCATTCGATTTCAAGACTAGCGATTACCTCGAACAAATGGTATTGCCGGTGTGCTGCATTTTTGATACTCCCCACGCCTGAAGGCGGGGGATTCTAGTCGCCTCACGGCGACCTTAACTGTTTCAACCAAGATTGCTGGCTATCGCCAGACTTACATCTTGTCCGCAGTCGTTTAGCGTCTCCACGTATCCCGAGGCGACGTTTGGTACAGTGCAGCATTTACGGTGGCTCGGCTTGGTTATCGCCTAGCCACTTTTCAGATACCGGAACCAAGAGCAAAAGCAAGAACAAAACCGTCGGCTTATATCCCCAGGCCTGAAGGCAGGGGCTTTACGCCGACTTCGGTAAGACAGAGTTTGCAGCGGACCTTCAGGAGCGGTAGAAAGCCTACCGTGGTTTCTACGAGAGTAAGTCTGCCTGCGAACGGGTCGAATGCCGAGTGCGCTTGATCAGGCACGAGGCGGCAGCAGCAGAATCGAGTAACAAACTTGAGCAGGCGGTCTCTACAGCGGTAGCTGAAGTCCAGGATGCTCTCGCCAAAGCTTTGGCAAAAGAATCGGTTTGCCTTGGTGAGTGATCCTTGCATGATTCTTCATCAAGAACTCATCAGCACTTAAAGATGCTGCCATAGCCGGGATCATTGGCGTCTGTCTTCCAGGCAGAAGATCGCATCCTCCTCCAGACTTCGAGTCACCGCCAGTCGCCGGGGCTGGTGACTTTGGTTACCATGACAGCAAGTTGTCTTTGCCCCCACTCTGTAACTGACTGCGAGACTTGAGCCAGTATTCGTTCGGGGGTAGCACGCAGCACTACGACTGAATGATTCGAGTTTCCCGACGCCAAAGGAGTAACCTGTGAGCACTGAGACGATGCCGACCACGATGGAAGTTTCTCTGCCCGAGCCGGAGGCGGCGCGAGCGGAAGAAGCCGGGGTTGCGAGGAGTGGCCGGAGCTGGTATTTTGCCTTCTTCTTCATTTCCGGGTTCTGTAGCATCCTCTACGAATTGATCTGGCTTCGCCTGGCCATGGCGGAATTTGGCGTCACTACGGCCATGGTGTCGATTGTGATCTCCAGTTTCATGGCGGGATTAGGCATCGGCTCCTGGGCCGCCGGGCACCTGTTGCGCAAGTACGCGCGACGTCTCACCTCTCCGCCGTTACATCTTTACGCCATGGCCGAGCTATTTATCGGCTGTTCCGCCGTAGTTGTGCCATTGGAACTGCTGACTGGCCGCTGGGTGCTGGAGCACGTCGGGAATAGTCTTTCCTTGTCGTCAACAGGCTACTACATTGCCGCTGGTATCTGGCTGGCATGCAGTCTGGTTCCGTGGTGCGCGTGCATGGGCGCAACCATTCCCCTGGGCATGTTTGCCATCCGTAGCGACAAGCGCCTCGAGTCGCGACGCTCATTCAGCTTTCTTTATCTCGCAAATGTGCTGGGTGCCGTAGCGGGAGCATTGATTCCTTTGCTGTTCATTGAGGTCTTCGGCTTTACGGGCACCCTGCGATTGGGAATGGTGCTCAATCTTGCGGTCTGCGGCACAGCCCTTTGGATTGCCGGCAAGCAAGCTCCGCCAGCGGACAGCCGTGACCCAGTCGAACAGGATGCCGCCGATAAACCATCCCTCACCGCTCCTCAGATGTTTGGCAACAGCACCCTCTGGTTACTATTCGCCACCGGCCTCACAAGCATGGGGATGGAGGTAGTCTGGACTAGAGAATACGCGGTCTTTCTTGGTAACCAGGTTTATTCCTTCGCCATCATCTTGGGGGTTTATCTGGCCGCGACGTTTATCGGGTCCAGCGTGTACCGCTTCTGGAGCCGCCGGCGCAGTAACGAGGGCGCTCTGGTATGGCTATTCGTTTGGCTCGCCGCCTTAATTCCTCTGCTCACCGCCGACGCCCGCCTGAGGATGCTTCCGTGGTGGCTGCGCGTGCCCCTGGGTATCGTCGCGTTCAGCGGGCTTCTGGGATTCCTGACTCCGAGGCTGGTCGACCGTTTCTCGGAAGGCGACCCTGACCGCGCGGGAATCGGCTACGCGGTAAATGTTGCCGGCTGTATTCTGGGTCCGCTGGCTGCGGGTTTTATTTTGTTGCCGCATCTCGATGAGCGGCACGCCCTGACCGTGCTTGCTCTTCCCTGGTTGCTGATCGCCTTGTGGTTCGCATTCTTCCCGGCCGGATCTCTAAAGCGCTTCACGGCTCAGCGTGCCCTCGCGCTGATCGTGATTCTAGTTGCATCGTGCGCTTTGATCTTTACCACGCAGGGCTATGTACAACAGATTTTGGGGGAGCAGGTGCGCCGTGACAACACCGCCACCGTCGTCGCGGCTGGCCAGGGAATGCAGAAGCTCCTTTACGTGAACGGCGTGAGTATGACCTACCTGACGCCCATCACCAAACTGATGGTCACCATGCCCCTGGCGTTGCTCGACCGTCCTCCTCAGAATGCCTTGGTCATTTGCTTCGGCATGGGTACGACGCATCGTTCGGCGTTGTCCTGGGGAATCGACTCCACGGTGGTCGATCTCGTCCCCAGCGTTCCGGCACTTTTCTGGTATTACCACGCGGACGCTTCGCAAGTGCTGAAGTCGCCGCACTCCCACGTTGTAGTGGACGACGGCCGGCGTTTTCTGGAGCGCACGGTTGACCAGTACGATGTGATCGTAATCGATCCGCCACCGCCGGTGGAGGCAGCTGGCTCAAGCCTGCTGTACTCGCGCCAGTTCTATTCTGCCGCCAAAAAGCGATTGCGGCCCGACGGCATCCTGCAGCAATGGTACCCAGGTGGTGATTTAGCGACTACCGCCGCCATTACCCGCGCCTTGAAAGAGTCGTTCCCTTACGTCCGCGCGTTTATTTCGATCGAGGGCATGGGCGTCCACTACTTTGCCAGCCGCCGGCCCATCCCCGTTCGGTCTGCCGCGGAACTGGCACAACGCACCCCGCCGAGCGCAGCCTCTGACTTGGTGGAATGGGGTCCGTTTCCAACCGCCGAACAGCAGTTTGCGGTCATGCTGAAGAGAGAAGTTTCGGTCGACTGGCTGATCTCCGCAGACATAAATGCTCCCGCCATGCAGGACGACCGCCCGGTCAACGAATACTACTTGCTCCGTGCTACCGGCGCCCGGCTGCACTGGAGGTGGCTTGAAACTTGCCCGGAGACCGTAAGTCTCTGGCTCTCCCGGGTCTTCGACGGATCGAACCCCTCCTGAAGAAGCTAGTCTAGCGTCCAACAAGTAACTGCCATCGGCAAGCCAGCGGAGCTCCTTCGTTTTCATGCGTCGAGGGCATGTTAGGGTAACGCTTTAGCCGCTCCGCAACCACCAATGGTCAGCTTCGTGAGCCAGTTTGACAACTTCCCTGCCCGCCACGTAATTTCAAATTTCCGCCTTTCATGTCCGTCATAGCTGGCTCATCCGGAGGTCCGATGAAACACCGCGTGCTCAAAGCTGCATTTTCCCTTGTCATCATTTTTTCTGCTCTTGCCGGGGCCCAGGATGTCGCGTCTTTTGAAAAGCGCATCACGGTCAAGAAACTGCTGAACGGCCTGACCATAGTTATCTGCGAGCGGCCGGAGGCGCCGGTCTTCTCCTTCTTCACCATGGTCGATGCCGGCTCCGCGCAGGACCCCCTGCGCAAAACCGGCTTGGCCCACATGTTCGAGCACATGGCATTTAAAGGGACGGACACAATCGGCACCACTAACTACGCCGCCGAGAAGCCCGCCTTGGAAAAGGTCGAGACCGCCTATGCCGCCTACATCGCGGAGCGCGACAAAGAAGTCGGCCGCGACGAGGCCAAGCTGAAGCAACTGGAAAAAGCATGGAAAGATGCCATCGCGGAGGCCGACAAGTACGTCGTACCCAACCAGTTTGGCAAGATCGTGGAGCAGAACGGCGGCCAGGACCTCAACGCCTTCACGGATTACGACGAGACCGCTTACCACTACTCGCTGCCCGTAAACCGGCTGGAGCTGTGGGCCTATCTCGAATCGGAGCGCTTTCTTCACCCCGTGATGCGGGAGTTTTATAAAGAGCGAAATGTCGTGATCGAAGAGCGGCGCATGCGCACCGACAGCAACCCCACCGGCCGCCTGGAGGAGCAGTTCGACGCTGCGGCATTCGAAGCCCATCCCTATCACAGGCCAACTATCGGATGGACGTCCGACTTGAATTATTTCTCCGCCACCGATGCAAAAAAGTTTTTCGACGAGTATTACGTGCCCGCGAACATGGTGGTCGCTGTAGCGGGAGACGTGAAGGCCGCACAGGTCATGCCGCTTCTCGAGAAATACTTCGGCCGCCTGCCCGCGAATTCCAAGCCCGATGAAACCACTACTACCGAGCCTCCGCAGAATTCCGAGCGCAAGGTTGTGCTGAAAGAAAAATCTCAGCCGCTTTATCTTGAGGGCTACCACCGGCCGGACTACAGAACGAAAGACGACGCGGTGTTTGACGCCATCACCGATCTCATGTCGGAGGGCCGCACCTCGCGGCTTTACCGCGCTCTGGTGCGCGACAAGAAAATCGCGGCGTTCTCCGCCGGATTCACCGGTCTGCCCGGCACCAAGTACCCGCACCTGTTCGCCTTTTATGCTTTCCCGCTGCCCGGACACACCACGCAAGAAGTGGCGGATGCGATCCATGTCGAAATCGAGCGGCTGAAGAAAGAAGACATTAGCGATGACGAGTTGAAGATGGTCAAGACGCGCAGCAAGGCTAACCTGATTCGCGGCCTGGGAGAGAACCAAGGATTGGCGACCCAGTTGGCGATTTACCAGACTCGTTATGGCGACTGGCGCGAGCTGTTCCACTCCGTGGACCGCATCGACAAGGTAACGAAGGCGGACATCCGGCGCGTGGCCAACGACACCTTTCAGGATACCAACCGCACCGTAGGCGTGATCGAAACCGTCGCGGGCGCCGGATCAGGCGGTGAGCAGGGCTCAGATCAGCCTCCTTCAGAGCAAGCTCCATCACACCAGGCTCCGTCAGATCAGGCTCCGTCAGATCAACGGGCATCGGATCAGGGAGGTGCGCAATGAGAACGGATCGGATATCTTTTTCGATGATTCTCGTGGCCGCCGTCCTGTTTGTGCCGCTCCCGAGAGCCACGTCACAAACAACGAACTGGCAACAGATCCCGATCCCACCTCTGCCCGCTTTCCATCCCCAGCAACCGAAGCGCATAGAACTCTCCAACGGGATGGTGATCTTCCTCGAGGAAGATCACGAACTGCCGCTGATTGACGGAAGCGCGCGCATCCGCGGCGGCTCGCGCAATGAGCCGGCCGACAAAGTTGGACTAGTAGACATCTTCGGCGAAGTCTGGCGCACCGGCGGCACGAAGACGCAAACCGGCGACCAGTTCGACGATTTCCTCGAAGTGCGCGCAGCCAAAGTCGAAACCGGCGGCGGGCCCGATTCAACCAGCATCAGCTTGAGTTGCCTGAAAGCCGACTTCGACGATGTCTTCCCAGTCTTCGCCGACCTGCTAAAGAATCCCGAATTCCGCGCCGACAAGCTCGACCTGGCGCAGAAGCAATCCAACGACAGCATCTCGCGGCGCAATGACGAAGTCGGCGAGATTGCGGCACGCGAATCCGCCAAGCTGGTTTATGGAGCGGACAATCCCTACGCCCGCGAACCTGAGTATTCCACCATCGCCGCCATCACCCGTCAGGATTTGCTCGACTGGCACACGACTTACGACCAACCCAATCACATCATCCTGGGCATAAGTGGCGACTTCGATTCCGTCGCAATGGAAGCCAAGCTGCGCGCCGCGTTTGAGGCGTGGCCTAGAGGCGCCGACCTGCCGAAAGATGAGATTCGGTATCAGCCCGCCAAGCCTGGCTACTATCTCATCCCCAAAGAAGACGTAAATCAGAGCAACATCCACATGGTGGCGCTGGGCACCACGCGCAACAATCCCGACTACTACGCCATCAGCGTCTTCAATGAGGCTTTCGGCGGCGGCTTCTCCTCGCGGCTGTTCAACGACATTCGCACCAAGCGCGGCCTAGCCTACAACGTGGGGGGCGGCATCGGCGCAAACTTCGGGCATCCCGGCATTCTGCAATTCGTTGTGGGCACCAAGAGCGGGACTACGATCGAGTCGATCCAGGCACTCGATGAAGACATCGACAATCTGGCCAAACAACCTATCACCGACAAAGAAATCCAGGAGGCCAAAGACGCGATCCTGAGCGCGTTTATCTTTCGCCTCGATTCGCCCGACAAAGTTCTCGCTGAGCGCGTGACTTATGAATTCTACGGATATCCCTCCGACTGGCTCGACAAGTTCCCGGTAGAAATCCAGAAAGTGACGGCAGCCGACGTGAATCGCGTGGCGGCGAAATATGTGCACCGCGATCAACTCGCGGTTCTGGTGGTCGGCAACACGAAAGAGTTCGACAAACCTCTTTCGTCACTCGGCCCGGTGAAGGAAATCGATATTGCCATTCCACCTCCGCCGGGCGCCAAGAAGGACGAGAGCGCCAAGCCCACGGCTTCGAATGAAGAAGGCAAGGCTCTAGCGGCAAAAGTAGTGGCCGCGATGGGCGGCGAGGACACACTGACGGCAATCAAGGCCGTAAAGGCAGAGCTGACCCTGACCCAGAAAACGCCGCAGGGCGACTTTCCCATGCAAATGGAAACCGTGATCGTTTACCCCGATCATCTCCACTCGGAAATGCAAACCCCGGCAGGAACCATGAAGGTCGTGGTCACGCCGGATGCGGCCTTCATGGCCATTCCCGGGCAGGGCATGCGCGACTTCCCTGCTTCCCAGAAGGCGGAAACGCTGGAGCAGATCAAGCGCGATCCCGTTTTCATCGCTTCACACTGGAAGGATGCCAATGTGTTTTTCCACTCCGGGGGAAGCGAGACGGTCGGCGACATCGAAGCCCGCATCGTCGATGTAAATGCCGCCGGTACCGCCATCCGCTGGTTTGTCGACCCGCATAGCGGCCACATTTTGAAAGAAACTTATCGAACGCTTAGCCAGGGCGGACCCGTGGAGGGCGAAACCGACTTGGACGACTGGAAATCAGTAAACGGCCTGAACATTCCTTTCATGCGCCATAACAAGCAGAACGGTCAGGATTCGAGTACGGCCGAATACACAGCCCTGGAGATCAACCCGGCGGTCGATCCCAAGCTATTCGAGAAACCGGCAGAAAAAACACCGGCCCAACCATAAAGGCAGGCACCCGGCTTCCGGGCGCTGCAAGCCGATCCTTGCGCGTACGCTGGCGGAAGAGAGCACGCAAACTATGACCAAAGTCATCGGCCAGCGTGGATATACACTTCCGACCCGCGGAGATCTCGGCAATAGTAGTGAGTTATGGAAGCCGCGGCTACAGCGAGGAGTGTGGATCCTGCCATTCATGAGCGGGTAACTCTTCCATCCTCAGCGTCCCAACCCGACTGGCTCCATTCGGTGAGAGGACAATCCGTTATTCTCTGTCTCCTCCTCTTTGTTGCCTCTCTTGCGCTCTACAACCCCGTGCGCGGGTACCCGTTTACCAACTACGACGACAGCCGCTATCTAGCCGACAATGCCCACGTCAAAAATGGGTTGAACTGGGAAGCGGTAAAGTGGGCCTTCACGAGTTACGACGAGAGTAACTGGCATCCGGTGACCTGGCTCTCACACATGCTGGATTGCCAACTGTTCAAGTTGAATCCCTCCGGTCATCACTACATGAACGTGCTGTTTCACGCCCTTAATGTGGTGTTGCTGTTTTGGGTGCTCCGCCGATCGACGAGCTATGTTGGGCGAAGCTTGATGGTTGCCGCGCTTTTTGCAGTGCATCCCATTAATGTGGAATCTGTGGTCTGGGTGTCCGAACGTAAGAACCTGCTCAGCATATGTTTTTTTCTCATCGCGCTGGGCGCCTATCGTTGGTACGCGAGCAAGCCCCGGCTCAGCCGCTACGCGGTTGTCGCGGGCTTATTTGCGCTGGGATTGATGGCTAAGGCCCAGGTAATCACACTGCCTTTCCTTCTGCTCCTCTGGGATTACTGGCCTCTGCATCGTATGGACAAGGCGGCGAGCCAACCTGCCGGCATCAAAGCGATGGGTTTCCCCGAAAAGAAGGCCGTCTCTTGGCTCGTTT
Organism: uncultured Acidobacteriaceae bacterium; assembly: GCA_963714225.1. Taxonomy (GTDB): domain Bacteria; phylum Acidobacteriota; class Terriglobia; order Terriglobales; family Acidobacteriaceae; genus Sulfotelmatobacter. Next base: position 75,738 of record CAVQNY010000053.1, read on the forward strand.
TAGAAAAAGTCCCGCTTCTCGGAATGTCCTTGGTGGATGCGATTCTAACCCTGAGAGCGCAGAGAGCGGCAGGCGCCATCACTTCCTTTGCCAAGTCTCCCCTCCCGGTTCGGCTTGAGAACGCCGTGGTTTCTTACGCGCGCTACCTGGGAAAGGCAGTTTGGCCTTCACATCTTTCGTTGATGTATCCATATTCGCCCGCCTCCCTAAAGCCGTCACACGTAATTTTGGCAAGTCTTTTGCTGTTGGTGACGACGGCGGTCGTCGTCGCAAAGAAGAGGCCATATTGCATAGTTGGCTGGTTCTGGTTTCTGGGAACCCTAGTCCCCATGATTGGCCTGATTCAGATTGGCGTGCAAGCCATGGCGGATCGTTATGCATACCTGTCTTTCATCGGACTTTTTCTTGCCATCTGCTGGGGCACAGCCGATTTCGCCGAGCACCGGCATCTTTCCAAGGGTTTGACCGCGATATGTGTTGTAGTCCTGGCGGGCCTGGCTATGGCCACGCATAAGCAGATCGGATACTGGCAGAGCGATCTGGCATTGTGGTCACACGCCGCGGCGGTTACGAGCAACAACTATGTTGCCGAGGATGGCATAGGCAACTCCCTATTGGAACAAGGAGATCTCGAAGGTGCCATCCCTCACTTCCGGAGGGCGACAGCGATTCGTCCCACTGATCCCCTCAGCAACATCAATATCGCGTTTTATCAGCTTAATCACGGCGATCTCGCAGGCGCTCTTGCGCAATACAAGAAGGCGCTGGAGTTTACCCAGGATGAGAGATTGAGAGCTGGCGCATTGATCAATATGGGCGGTATCTATGAGCAACTGGGAAATCTGTCGGATGCCTGGAAAAGCTTCCAGGCCGCCACGGATCTTCGGCCTCGGAACGAACGCGCCTGGATTGGGTTGGGGGTGGTGACCGAAAAATCCGGGGACCTCAATGCGGCTATTCAGGCATACTCCCGCGCGGTAGCGATTGTGCCAACCGACGTTGGCTACCTCTTGCTGGCTGGCGCCCTAAGGCAGTGCGGTCGCGCCGATGAAGCGGCCTCCGCAACCCAGAAAGCAGAACAACTGTCGGAGAACATAGATCAAACTCAGCGATTCGTAGACGGTCTTCTTGCTCACCAGCCGTGAAAGCATCTGCGCGCAAATCCAAGCTAGCAAATCCGTACTCGACAAGTTTCTCCGCGCGAGCTATGATAGCGAACAAAAGACGAATATACGCACATGTCTTCCCTGCCCTTGTTTCCGCTTCCAAAAAAGTCGCCGCTGGTCGGCATCGCCCGGCTGGCCTCGCAAGGCGAATCCCTGCGCGAGGGGTGCAACGTCGAATACTTCACCCTCCCCACGAAATCCCTGCTGAACCGCTCGACCAGTCGACGCGGGATGCCTTTCACCTGGACCATCAATCCTTACCGAGGCTGCGAATTCGGTTGCCGCTACTGCTATGCCCGCTACACCCATGAATTCATGGAAATGCGCGACGGCGCGGAGTTCGAGCAGAAAATCTACGTCAAGCAACACACGGCGGACCTGCTGCGGCGCGAACTGCGGCGGGTCAAGCCGGGGGAAGCCATCGCGCTCGGCACTGCGACCGATCCCTACCAACCGGCCGAGCGCCGCTACGAAGTCACGCGCGGCATTCTCGAAGAGTTCGCCCGCCACCGCGGCTTCGAGCTGGGGATTGTCACCAAATCCAATCTCATTGTCCGCGACGTGGATCTTCTGCGCGAGGTCTCGCAGAATAATGCCCTGTCAGTCCACATCACTGTGACCACCTTGAACGTCGAACTGGCGCGGATTCTGGAGCCACGCGCCCCTCGCCCCGATCTGCGGATGGATGCGGTTCGCCAACTCTCCCAAGCGGGGGTGACCGTAGGCCTGAGTTGCTCGCCCGTCCTGCCCGGTATTACCGATTCAGCTGCGGATCTCGAGGCCGTGGTGCGCGCAGCCGCAGCGGCCGGAGCCCGCCATATCTTCGCCGGACCTCTGTTCCTGAAGCCCTGTTCAGCAGCGGTTTTTCTTCCTTTCCTTGAGCAACACTTCCCTCAATTGGTGGGGAACTACCGCCAGCGCTATCGAGACCGTTCGTTTCTGCCACCGTCCTATGGCAAGCGCGTGGCACAACTCATCGCGCGCTTCCGCCGGAAATATGGCATCCCCGGCGCTGACCCGCGGGGAGCGCTGTCTGCCAACAGGTGGCCGGTGCAGATGCTCGACGAGCAGTTGGCATTGTTCTGAACATTGTCAACGTCAATTTGCGATCCTCTATAATCACTGCACTCCCATGGCGACTGCGTCCCCACCGGCTACCGCTCGTGTTCCCTTCGGAGTGCGGCTGCGCCAATTCTGGCGGCGGGTCACCGAAGGGCTGGAGGTGAGCCAGCTCTGGTCGCAGTTCGAAACCGAAGCGCGCAGCAGCTACCGCCTCTATTCGCGCGACGTCGCCGCCAAAACGCCGGAGGGGCTTACCCGGCGCGGACACCACTTGCACGTCGTCAAGGAATTCTTCTGGGCGGTCCTCGAAAAACTTTCGCCCGCGCGCCGCGTATTGCTTTTGGCGGCTCTGCTCATGCTTGTATTTCCCAGCAGCGGTTTTAGCTATCGCGGTGCCGGACACGAGTTGCACGTCGTCGAATTCGACTTCCATTTCTTTGGCGGTCTTCTGATGTTTGTGCTGCTCATACTGGAGATTGGCGATCGCGTTGTGATGAAGCGTGATTTGCAGATTGCGCGCGAGATCCAGACCTGGCTGCTGCCCGGCGCCCCGCCGCAGATTCCCGGAATCTCGGTTGCCTACACGACACGCCCGGCAAACACCGTTGCCGGCGATTACTACGATGTCTTTCCTCGTCCCGGCGCTACCAACGAAGAGAATCGCGTGGTCTTCGCCGTGGCCGACGTTGCCGGCAAGAGCATTCCCGCAGCCATGCTCATGGCCACTTTTCAGGCCAGCCTCAAAACGCTTTCTACAGCGCAGGTCGCCCTGCCCGAGCTGGTGGCGAACATGAATAAGTACGCCTGCTCCAACAGCCAGGGCGGATTGCGTTTTACCACCGCTTTTCTGGCAGAGTACGACCCAGCCCGTCGAGTTTTCCATTTCATCAATGCCGGGCACAACAACCCAATCTTGCGCCGCAGTAACGGAGCGATCGAGCGTCTCGACGTCGGCGGATTACCCCTCGGCATCCAGCCAGAGGCGAAGTATGAATCGGCCAGCATCACGCTCGCGCCCGGCGATTGGCTCATCATCTTTACCGACGGGTTGGTGGAGGCAGAAAACGCCCGCCAGGAAGAGTACGGCGAAACGCGCCTGCTCAGCGCGCTGGAGGCGGGCGTGTCCGCCACTCCCAAGGGGTTACTCGACCAACTCATGGCCAATCTCGATCTCTTCGTTGGCGCGACCCCGCAGCACGATGACGTAACCTGCCTGCTGGTGAAAGCGCAATGATCCTGAACCGCAAAGCACGCCACCCTCACTCGGACTGGAATGGCGCCACCCTCAGGCCCGAGGGTCCCTGGAACCCGGGTACCTCCGCGTCGCGCCCTCCAGCGCCATCCATTGAGGATGCGCCCATGCATTCCGTATGATCGGCCTCGGATGTTTGCACATTTGGTGTTGGGAGCCATCATGGCCGAGCCCATCGTGAACACAGCCGCGGATCCAGTCAACGACCCTCGTCTTACAGCCCGCCTGAGCAGGATTCTGATCGGCACTCTGTTCGGTGTCATTTTCTTCTCGCATGGATGGGATTGCCATTTGAAATCCCGTACATCGGCTGTGGCCTCGCAAGCGCCTTTGTATTTCAAATTGCTTAGGCCGCGCCGCTGGGAAATATTTGGGGTTGTGGCCCGGGGGCGGGGCTTTCGCCCTTATCGATCAATTTGTCGTGCATCACGCAACTAAACCTGATTTCCGGATCGGCGCGTGCCTTGGCTTCCTCGGATTGGCCAGCTTCCTGGTCCTGGGTCTGCGCGCCGTCCACCGACTACTTTTGGATTTTTCCGAACTGGATGCTGAACTGGTGGTCAGATCCTCGCGCGACAGAAACGGCTCAATCTGGAGAAACTCCAAAGGGTTTTGCATAGTCAGAGAGCAATATTGTAAGCGGGAAAACATGCGGTGCGACCAAGGCCCTTTGGCGGTGCGCTCAGAGGTTCGCTCTACTCGGGATTGATCCCAGCCGCCGCCAGTATCTGCGCCGCAGAATGCTGAGCTTGAGCGAAATCGCGCGAAATCTTCTGCGCCTGCGCAAAGGCGTCGTCCGCTTCTGCGGTGCGGCCCGCTCGACGCAAGGCCTGCGCAAGCAACAGATAGGCTACGTCAGTCGGTTCGACCTCCACGGCATGAGAAATCCGGGCTACCGCGAGCGCGAAATCGCCGTCCTGCTCTGCCAGCAAGCCCCTGCCTAGGAGAGCAGCGCCGTTATCAGGGTTCTCCCGTAGCGCGTAGGTATAGCTCATTTTTGCGCGGCGGATGTCCCCCGTCTGCAGGAAGGCCGAACCCAGACCGCTCAGTGCAGCCGCTCGCGCATTCGAATCCGGCGACGCCCTAAGAGCCCGCCCGTATTGCTCAATTGCCTCCTGCGCGTGCCCATGGGTTTGCGCGAAGATCCCGATGATAACCATGTCAGAGGCAGAATACGCATTCAGACTCTCGGCGGCATCGTGCTCAACCATCGCCTCCTCGATTCGACCCTGCTTGGCCAGAGCGCGGGCGAGGGCGTCATGCGCCATATAATTCTGCTGAGTCACCGCCAGAGTGTGTCTCCATAGAGTCTCGCTGTCGTGCCAATAAGCCAGCTGACGGCGGCTGAGCACTCCCAGGGTTCCTAAGACTAAAAGCGCAGGCACCCCGAGCCATACAGCCGGGATCTTCCGCTCCCGTGTCACCTCCGCCAATCCCCACGCCACGCAAATGAACAAGCCAATGTAAGGTAAATAGGCATAGCGATCGGCCATCGACTGCACGCCCACCTGAACCACTCCGCTCACCGGAACCAGCGTACCCAGCATCCAGAACCAACCTACCACCAGATAACGATGACTCCGCCAATGCAGCACGAGTGCAGTTATCGAGAGCAACGCTGCGGCAGATACGAGGACTTCCCAAGGCGGAATAGAGACACCAGGGTGCGGATATAGCACCGCCAGCTTCACCGGCCAAAACGCCTTTCCCAGATAGCGCATGTAGGCAACCACTGCGTTCCCGAAGCGCACTCGGGCGGCTGGGGTTCGCACCGCGTGACCAGCGCTTTGCGCCAGCAAGGTGATCACACCGCTGCCCGCCGATAGCAGCAGCAGCGGCACCTTTTCCAGAAACAAAAAAGAGAACGACCGCGGAACCGCCGCAGTTGGACCTGGAGCCTCTTTGTCGGGCTTTTCACTGAGCACTGAGAACTGAGAACTGAGAACTGAACCTCCACCCATTCGCTCGAGTGGCCAGTAATCCCACAGCAACAACACGAACGGCAGCGTGATGATCTCAGACTTTGCCATCAATCCCAGCGCGAAAAGAGCGGCCACTACTGCGTAGCGTCTCACCCCGCCACCACGGCGCACATACCATCCATAGGCATGCAGGGTAAGCAAGAAGAAGAGCATACTGAGCACGTTCTTCCGCTCCGCGGCCCACGCCACGGACTCCACATTTACCGGATGGAGGGCAAACAGCGCCGCCACCATGAAGCTGGGCCAGGTAAGTCCCGCGACACTCTCCAGCAGCAGAAACAATAGGACCGCATTCCCCGCGTGCAATAGAACGTTCACATAGTGGGGACCGGCCGGTGTCAGCTTAAAGAGTTGGCAGTCGAGAGCGTGCGAGAGCCAGGTAAGCGGGTGCCAGTTGGCGGCGTCACGGCTCGTGAATGCCCACTTCACGGTGTCCCAAGTCAGGCCCGCGCGCACATGTGTGTTATCCAGAATGTAGCTGTCGTCGTCGAGGTTTGTGAACTGGTTGTGGACGATGGGACTGTAAACAGCAAGCGTCACCAGCACCAATAGGAGGCACAAAACCGTGCTTCGCCTCTCCGGGGAAGTGAGCCAGTGTGCTGGTGGGCGGGAAATCACTGCCGGCTCTATCGCGGGCGCTTTCGCGCTGAGAGACAAAGATTCAATCCTCGCTTTATTCTAAGATGGATCTACTCGCCTTTAACTCCGGCGGTCGCCAGTAGCTGCGCAGCGGACTGCTGCGCTTGAACGAAATCTCGGGACATCCGCTGCGCATCCGCATAAGCTTCTTGCGCGTCGGGCAAGCGACCGGCTTGACGCAAGCTGTATCCGAGCAAAAGATAGCCCACGTCGGTGGGCGCAACCTTCATGGCGTGAGAGAACTGCTCGGTCGCAAGCTCGAAATCACCGTTCCGGTCGGCCAGCAACCCACTGTCCACCAGAGCGCTGGCGTTGTTTGGATTCTCTTCGAGCCCGCTTGCGCAGCTCACTTTCGCGCGATCGAAGTCCCCCGTCTGCATGTAGGCTGAAGCAAGCCGGCTCAGGACAATCGCCCGTGTTTTCGAATCTGGCGAAACCTCCAGGGCTCTACCGTATTCCTCGATGGCCGCCTGCACGTGGCCATGATTTCGTTTGTAGGCGGCGATCGCGACCCGGTCGAGGGCGGCATAGTTATGCAAACTCTCGGCAGCATCGAACTCGGCGATCGCATCCTCGCTTTGATCCTTTTCAGCCAAAGCTGAACCGAGCGCCCAATGCGCAATGTAGTTCCGCTCCGTCAAGGCCAGCGCATGCTTCCATAAGGTCAGGCTGTCGCGCCAATAAGCGATCTGACGATAGCTCAGCGTTCCTAACGTCAGCAAAACCAAAACCGCGGGCACTCTGACCCACGCCGCCCGCATTCTTCGCTCCCGCGCCAATTCCGCGGATCCCCAAACCACGCAGATAAACAAGCCGATGAAAGGCAGATAGGCATAGCGGTCGGCCATCGCTGCCGCGCCCACCTGCACCAGCCCAATCACGGGGACCAACGTGCCCAGAAACCAGAGCCAGCCAACCATCAGATAACGGTGACTCCGCCAATGCAAAACAAACGCCGTCAACACCAGCAGTACCGTCGCGGAAGCGACAATCTCCCAGGTTGGAAGAAGCAGACCCGGGTGCGGATAATACGCTGCGAGCCGTACCGGCCAAAATGCCTCCCCCAGGTACCGCACATAAGCCACGATTGCGTTCCCAAAGCGGCCTGGGGTCGAGGTCGTATGCACCGCGCCGCCCGCACTTTGTGCCAGCAGGGTCATGACCGCGCTGCCCGCCGAAAGCACGAACAGCGGCACTTTCTCAAAAAACAGAAAGGAGAACGACCGCGCGACCGGCGCAGCCGCACCTGGAAGCTCCTCGGTATGTCTCTTTGTGAGAACTGAGAATTGAGAACTGAGAACTGAACCTGGAACTGCCCCTCCCGCCATACGATCGAGCGGCCAGTAATCCCACAGCAGCAATACGAACGGCAGCGTGATAATCTCCGACTTCGCCATCAATCCCACCGCGAAAAGACCGGCCACTACCGCGTACCTCTTAACACCGCCTTTGCGCACATACCATCCATAGGCATGCAGAGTAAGCAGGAAGAACAACATGCTCAGCACGTTCTTCCGCTCCGAGGCCCACGCGACCGACTCGACATTTACGGGATGAAGCGCGAACAGTGCCGCTACCATCCAACTCGGCCAGGTTAAGCCTGTAGCGCTTTCGAGCAGCAGAAATAGCAAAATTGCGTTCACCCCATGCATCAGAACATTCACATAGTGGTGACCGACGGGGTTCAGGTTGAAAAGCTGGCAATCGAGAGCATGGGAGAGCCAGCTGACCGGGTGCCAGTTGGCGGCGTCAAAACTCGTGAATGCCCACTTCACAGTCGCCCAGGTCAGTCCCGCCCGCACATGAACGTTGGCGGTAATGTAGGCGTCGTCGTCCATGTTGGTGAAACCGTTATGAACGACGGGGTTGTAGAAAGCAAGTGTCAGCAGCACCAATAGAAGACACAAAATCGTACTGCGCTTTTCACGAGAAAGGAATAAGGGCGTCGGTGGGCGGGAGACCACTGCGGGCTGTGCTGCCGTCAAAGTGGATGACAATGGTTCAAGCCTCGCCTTTCATGAGACGATTATATATACGGGTATTTTTAACGGACAGCCATAGTCAACCCGGCGGGGTTACTGATGGGCTTGGCAGAGCGTACCTCTCGTCCCACTTTCCGGGTGCAAGATCGGGAGGTTGGCTCGTTCTGAGATTGTCTCTTGTCCGCGTAGCAGTTGCCGCGAACCGTCAGTTCCATGACAGTTTTTGGCATGAAACCAGGTCTGGAACCGGGTTACAATGGGTCTTAAGTTTGACCTTGTACTGAAAAGAAAGACCTTGCTCTCAGCGCGGCAGGAACCAAGGTAACTAGCCGGTTTGGCCAAGCAAGTGCCATTATCAAGTTCGACTGCGTCATTACCATGACCAGCATGAAATCAAGTCTAAAACGAGGGGAAAATTAGAGATGCGGAAACAACAGAAGGGTTTCTCACTGATTGAGCTGCTGATCGTGGTTGCCATCATCCTGATCATCGCGGCTATTGCAATTCCTAACCTGATGCGCGCCCGTATGGCTGCCAACGATTCGTCCGCGGCCGCCTCCGAGCACACCATCATTGTCGGTGAAGTCGGCTATTACGGCGCTTATCCCACAGTGGGCTATGCCTCGCTGGCCCAGTTGGGCGGCTCCACTACTCCTTGCGTTCCGACAACGGCCGCCGGCTGCTTGATTGACAACAACCTGGCCACAAACGGCGCCGCCAACGGTAAGAGCGGTTATAGCTTTGCCGTTACGACCACCGCTCCCGGGGCTGCGGCACCCCCGACCTTCTTCACCACCGCAGTTCCAATCTCGAGCACGACGGGTACCAAGGCTTTCTGCGCGGCCGATGACGGTGTGGTCCGCAACGAACCGGCGGGTACCACTACCGCCCCGGGCACCTACGCGGCTTGCATAGGCCTGACCCCGATGAACAACTAACCTGGTTTGCATCGGCGAGTACCTGGGGGAGGGTACCAAGCCAGAGGGCAGCGGATGCAAATCCGCTGCCCTTTTATATTTTCCTTCGCCTCACCGCCCACCCGCATGGGAAACACAAAAGACGGTGCAACTTCCGGAGCAGATCCAGTCCGTGGCCTGTATCGTTCCAGCATTTGCTTTCGACAAACTGTGGTAACAGAGGATTTTCGGAACCCCAGATTTACAATTACCGCAAACTCGTCTGCCGATGGCGGCTACTCTGCGAGGTGTTACCAGTATGGCGTGGGAAAGGCTTACTCCTTCGCAACGGAATTCGCTCGTTCCTCTAGTTAGCCTGTCGGCCGTTTGGGCAGCGCTTGTGATAGCAGGAGCGTTACTAACCAATTTTGATGAGCCTTATCTTCCGTTCGCCATTGCGGGTGGGTTTGCTTTCTTCCTGCGCGGCGCTCCCTCACGTTGGGAAATCTACGCCTGGTTGTTGGTCTCGGCGCTCTTCATCAAGGTCATCCCCCTCCCCCAGCTTCCATTCTGGGTGCTTCGCGTGGCCAGCGGTTTTGCGGCACTGGGCTTCGGCGCGCTCTTACTGCTTGGGCTTCGCGCTTTGTGGTCGGAGCGGGAGGGCCGGGAAAACGCCATGGCGCTGTTGGTACCGGCCCTGGTTCTGGTCGTCTTCATTCTTGCTTGCGCCAATGTGCTGCGATTGACCAGCGGCCTGAGTCCCCAGACAGACGACGCCTGGCTGTATGCCTTCGACGGCAGCCTGGGGTTTCAGCCCAGTTTTTGGATGGGAAGGATCATGTACGGCAGCCTCGTCCTGACTCGCATGACGTTGCTGACGTACCTGTCCCTGCCGTTCGCGATGGCGGTTGTGTGCGCCTGGCAAATTCCTGCTGCAGCAAGACGGGTGTCGTGGCACATGCTAACTATGCTGTTGCTTGCCGGCGTTGCCGGATGGCTCTTGTATAACGTCGTGCCCGCCACCGGACCCCTCTACGCTTTCGGGCGAGACTTCCCCTGGAACAGTCTTCCGTACAAGGATTTATCGACATTCGCGCTGCAAAAGATGCCGCTCCCGCTGGGGATCCCCCGCAATGGAATGCCCTCGCTGCACATGGCTTGGGTAGTGCTGCTCTGGTGGAATAGCAGAGGTCTTCCGCGCGCTCTGCGTGCGGCCCTAATTTTCTACCTCTTCCTGACCGTGATTGCCACGCTCGGAAGCGGACAGCACTATTTAGTCGACCTGGTTGTGAGCTTACCCTTTGCGCTAGCGGTGCAGTCGGTGGCATCCCATGCTCTTCCCAACAAATCGCGGCGCGTCACCGCCATGGTCTCCGGTCTTGGATTCACCATGGCCTGGCTTCTGCTGGTACGTTTTGGCGTATCGTGGGCGCTCAAGTCTCCCGTAATTCCCTGGACTCTCATCTTGGCGACCACCTCGATAACCCTTTGGCTCGAGAGTTGGATGTCGAAGCGCAATTCAACCTTGCGGACCTACAGGTCGGCCCAAATTATTGACAAAGTTACTGCAGCAACCGACCCGGGGAGCTAGGGCTAGCAGATGCAATCCGCTGACCCATTGTTCTTTTGCTCGTTCGCCGCCGTTTGTCTTCTCATTTTGACAATTTCTGTCACCCAGCCTGACCCGTGTGTCATTGGCGGCTCCTGAAGAGGTTGGCTAAACGCTGGTTCTGCAGAAGATAGGGCTCTGGTTACTGTGGTCTTTGCGCGGTTCTTTTTTGGTACCAGGAGTGCAACGATTCAGGGCATACTCAAGGAGCCTTACTTGCTGACTAGTGGCAAAGACTCGCGAACTCGCGGAAGGATGAAAATGCAAAGAAATAAGGGTTTCTCGCTAATTGAGCTGCTGATCGTGGTTGCCATCATTCTGATCATCGCGGCTATTGCAATTCCTAACCTGATGCGCGCCCGTATGGCTGCCAACGATTCGTCCGCGGCCGCCTCCGAGCACACCATCGTTGTCGGTGAAGTCGGCTATTACGGCGCTTATCCCACGGTGGGCTATGCCTCGCTGGCCGCGTTGGGCGGCTCCACTACTCCTTGCGTTCCGACAACGGCCGCCGGCTGCTTGATTGACAACAACCTGGCCACGGACGGCGCCGCCAACGGTAAGAGCGGCTACAAATTTGCCGTTACGACCACCGCTCCCGGGGCTGCGGCACCCCCGACCTTCTTCACTACCGCAGTTCCAATCTCGAGCACGACGGGCACCAAGGCTTTCTGCGCGGCCGATGACGGTGTGATCCGCACCGAACCGGCGGGTACCACTACCGCCCCGGGCACCTATGCGGCTTGCATAGGCCTGACCCCGATGAACAACTAACAGGCCTGAGTTGGCAAAGGACCAGAGTGGTACCAAGCCAGAGGGCAGCGGATAAAAATCCGCTGCCCTTTTGTTCTTTCGCCGGTCAGCCAAACCATTCGAAAGGAGAAATGGTTACTGCCGTAACAGACCCAAGATCGACAGGCATGGCCTGTTAAGTGCAAGAGTTTTTGGTATGTCACGCGAAGACCAATTGCTCGGGCTAAGGGCAACAGACGGGAGGAACCCCGTGCTGAAGCAGAAGGGTTTCTCACTGATTGAGCTCCTCATCGTGATCGCGATCATCCTGGTCATCGCTGCTATCGCCATCCCCAACTTACTGCGGGCTCGCATGGCGGCCAACGATTCGTCCGCGGCGGGTTCCATGCACGCTATTAATGTCGCTGAAGCCGCATACTTCGGCGCCTACGAAACCGTAGGCTTCCCGGCAACGCTGGCGCCGTTGGGCGGGGCGCAGCCTTGCGCTCCAAGCATCGCCACGGCTTGTCTCCTCGACCAGTCTCTGGCCGGGGGCGGTCCCAAAAGCGGCTACAGCTTTGCGGCCACCGGGTCTGCCGGTCCGGGAAGCTCCATCAACAACCAGTTCTATGCCACCGCAACCCCCATCAGCGACCTGACCGGCACCCGCGCCTACTGCTCCGCCGACGATCTGGTGATGCGCTCCCAGCCGGCGGGCAACACCACTCTGGTTGGAACCTATGCGGCGTGCCTGGCCCTGTCACCAGCGAGTAACTAAGGGCCCGTCCGCAAATTTCCGGCCGGGTGTCATCGTAGCTGTCAGACGGGCTGGCCGCGCCTTTTACTTTCGTAATATCCCGCGCCCCTGCGGCCACTTTACTCCCAATCGGATTCGCATATAATTTTTACCTAGAATTGAAGATGATTTCTTTAGCAACTGTGTTCTTGCCATGTCTGCCATCGAAATTTTGGGATTGGAAAAAACCTACAGCGTGGGCTTCTGGCGCAAGCGCCCGAAGCGCGCATTGCAACCGCTGCATCTCACGGTCGAGGACGGGGAGATTTTCGGCTTCCTCGGCCCCAACGGCGCCGGCAAAACCACGACGCTCAAACTGCTCATGGGATTGGTATTCCCAACCGCCGGATCGGCGCGCATCCTGGGCCGCGATTGGACTGACCCTCAAGTCAAAGCGCAGATCGGATTTCTTCCCGAGCAGCCCTATTTCTACGACTATCTGACGGCTCACGAACTGCTGGAATATTACGGACAGCTTTCCGGCGTTCTCGCCAAACAGCGCAAACATCGCGTCGAGCAAGTGCTCCAGCAAGTCGGATTACGCGACGTGCAGGGCGTGCAATTGCGCAAGTTTTCCAAAGGCATGCTGCAGCGCGTGGGAATCGGCCAGGCCATCCTGCACGATCCCAGGCTCGTGTTCTTCGACGAACCCATGTCCGGGCTCGACCCCATGGGCCGGCGCGAAGTACGCGACCTGATGGTGCAGCTCAAGCACGAAGGCAAGACGGTGTTCTTCTCCACCCACATTCTGTCCGACGCGGAAACGCTCTGCGACCGCGTTGCCATCATTCACAAGGGAGAACTTCGCGGCGTGGGCGCAGTCGAAGATCTGACCTCCAGCGTCCAGGGCAAAGTGGAAGTGGTCTGGCACGGTACACAAATTCCGGCCTCGATCAAGGCGTTGGGTGCGGAATGCCACGTCACCGGAGACCGGGTCCGCGCCATTATTAACGAGAACCAGCAGGACGCGATGATCGATGCCCTGCGCCGCGAACGGCAGCGTTTAATTGCGATCACTCCGGTGCGCACGTCGCTCGAGGCATACTTTGTTGAAAAACTGCGGCGCGCCGAGACCACTGCCGGGAGGACGGTATGAGAACTCGCATCGCCCATATTGCCTCCAACACTTTCCGCGAAGCGGTCCGCGACCGCGTGCTCTACAACCTGATCGCTTTCGCGCTGCTGCTCTCCGGGGCGGCCATTCTCGTGGGCCAGATTTCGATTGAGATCGAGAAGCTGGTCGTTATCAATCTTGGCCTGACCGCGGTTTCTCTGTTTGGCGTCGTCATTGCAATTTTTATCGGCATCGGCCTGGTTTCCAAAGAGATTGAAAAGCGAACTCTTTACACCGTGCTTTCCCGTCCGGTTCGCCGCTGGGAGTTCATTGTCGGCAAGTTCTTTGGACTGGCCGGCACGCTGGTGGTGAATACCTTCTTCATGGCGGTCGGCGTGTTCGCCGCGCTGTTCTACGTTTCTCACACATTCGTGCGCGCCGACGCTCTGATTCTGGTGGCCTTGTACTTCATCGTTCTCGAGTTCCTGATCATTTGCTCGTTGGCGTTGTTGTTCTCGTCATTTTCTTCGCCCCTGCTTTCCGCCGTCTTCGCCTTCTCGCTGTTCGTCATCGGGAATTTTGCCGAAGACCTGCGCGATTTCGCCGGCATGGCCCACGGATTCTCGCGCTGGCTGGCCACTGGCGCGGCCTATTTGGTGCCAAACTTCTCGGCATTCAATGTGATCACTTCCATCGCGCATGAACAGCCGGTCGCCGGACAACTCATCTTGCAGAACACTCTCTACGCCTTGTTCTACGCCACGATGGCGCTGAGCGGAGCCGTGCTGATCTTCGAGCACCGTGATTTGAAATGAAAATGAGATGACCTGAAATGAAGCATCGGCAGAAAATCACGATGGTCGCAAGCGCATGCCTGATCCTGTCGCTGGCTGCCAGTGCGTTTGTGCTTTATCGCACCGACCAGCTTCGCCCCCAGGCCACGCTCGATGAAGTTCTCTTTCTCAGCTCGCCGAAGGTGATCCAGCGCGCCAGTCTCGGTTATGACGGGCTGGTGGCCTGCATTTACTGGACTCGCGCCGTGCAATACTTCGGCTATCGCCATCATTCCTTCGCCGCCAGCTACAACCTGCTGGCGCCGCTGCTTGAAATTACGACTCATCTGGATCCGCATCTGCTGGTCGCATACGAATTCGGCACCAGCTTTCTTGCACCCCAACCACCGCACGGCGCCGGCCAACCCGAGCGCGCGATTGAGTTGATGGAATACGGCATTCAGAACAATCCCGACAACTGGAGGCTCTACTACGACCTCGGCTTCGTCTATTACATGGAGCTTCGGGATTACAAGAAGGCCGCCGAAACCTTCGAGCGCGGATCGCACATCCCGAACGCTCATCCCTTCCTGAAGGTGATGGCGGCGCAGATGGCGCAGCATGCTGGCGAATATGGGACCGCCCGGATGCTGTGGTCGGCGACTTACCAGAGCGCACAGGACGCACAGATTAAGGAGAACGCGCTAGAACATCTGCGCGCGCTACGCGTGGACGAAGACGTCCAGCATCTGCAAGAAGCGGTGACCCGCTTCGGAGAGCGCACCGGACGCCTGCCTGCAAGCATGGCGGAACTCGTGGCCGCGGAGGGGTTGGCTGGAACTCCGGTCGATCCCGAGGGCCATCCTTACAAACTAACCCCCGAGGGCCGCGTCGAAATTCGCGTCCCCGATGACTTCCCTTTCGCCACTAAGGGTCTGCCTCCGGGATATAAACCGCAGCCGAAATACCACACCCTGCAATAGTTGGGTCCTCGCACTCTGATCATCGCTGATGATGGCGCCTTATGATGGCGGAGAATGGACCGCGTCGCTCCCTCGGCTTTGAAAATCGCACAGCCCAACAGGCCGCCGTCTAAGCGAATTCCAACGCTTGAGCCTGCTGCGGTCGGTGCGGACTTGGGCAACGTCATAATGGGCCTGCTGGGTAAGCCAACTGAACGCGTAGACGCCGCCTGGACTAGCATCGTATAAACTGAAATAGCCATGACCACGACCACCCTCAACTCCCTGGCCCAGGCTTCTTCCGCCTACCTGCGCTCTGCCATGCACCAACCCATTCAATGGCATGAGTGGGGCGAGGAAGCGTTTGCTGCGGCGCGGCGGGAGAACAAGCCGATGCTGCTCGATATTGGCGCGGTGTGGTGCCACTGGTGCCATGTGATGGATCGCGAGTCCTACGACGATGCGGAAGTTGCGGCGATTGTGAATGAGCATTTCATTGCGGTGAAGGTGGATCGCGACGAGCGTCCTGACATCGACAGCCGGTACCAGGCTGCGGTCAGCGCGGTCAGCGGGCAGGGCGGATGGCCGCTCACCGCATTTCTTACTCCCGATGGCAAGCCGTTTTACGGCGGCACTTATTTTCCGCCGAACGACGGTTACGGGCGACCCAGCTTCAAGCGCGTCCTCGTCAGCATTGCCAACGCTTACAAGGAAAAACATGGCGACGTGGTGGAGCAGGC
Source organism: uncultured Acidobacteriaceae bacterium (assembly GCA_963714225.1). Classification (GTDB taxonomy): domain Bacteria; phylum Acidobacteriota; class Terriglobia; order Terriglobales; family Acidobacteriaceae; genus Sulfotelmatobacter. The sequence goes on from CAVQNY010000053.1 coordinate 91,383, forward strand.
GAAGATGGTGGAGAGCGCGATTGCGCAGGCGGAGTCGTTTGCGGGGCGCGGCGGACGGGTTTCAGCGAGCATTATCGCCGCGATTCAGAAGTCTGCCTTCAGCATGTTTGATCCGCAGCATGGAGGGTTTGGTCAGGCTCCGAAGTTTCCGCATCCTTCGGCGTTGGATTTGTTGATCGAGCGGTACGCTGTCAGCGGAGCTTCGCTCCGCCGGATGCTTCGACTTCGCCCCGGGCAGGCTCCCGAGGGCGACCGTCCCCCCATGGACCTTGCCCCAAGCGAAGAGCAGCTTCGTAATGCCATGGTCACTACCCTTGAGCACATGGCGAACGGCGGGGTTTACGACCAGTTAGCTGGAGGATTTCATCGTTACTCGGTCGATGAGCGCTGGGTGGTGCCGCACTTCGAGAAGATGTGCTATGACAACTCCGAGCTGCTGAAGAATTACGTGCATGCCTATCAGGCCACGGGTTCGGAATTCTTTGCTGACGTAGCGCGCGACATCATTCGCTGGATGGACGAGTGGCTGAGCGACCGCGAGCGCGGCGGCTTTTACGCTTCGCAGGATGCCGACATTTCCATGGATGACGATGGCGACTACTTCACCTGGACGCTGGACGAGGCCCGCGCTGTGCTCACGGAAGAAGAAGCGCAGGTTGCGGCGCTGCACTACGACATCAACGAGATCGGCGAGATGCACCACAATCCGGCGAAGAATGTGCTCTACGTGCGCGCGCCGATCGAAGAGATTGCGCGCCGGATGAGCCTCAGCGCCGAGCGCGTGAAAGGCTTGCTCGATTCCGCGAAGAAGAAAATGTATGCGGCGCGTTTGCAGCGGCCAACCCCTTACGTCGACAAGACGGTTTATGTGGGATGGAACAGCATGTGCGTTTCGCGTATCTGGAAGCGGCGAAGGTTCTTGGGCTGGACGATGCTCGGCACTTCGCGCTGCGCTCGCTGGACCGTGTTTTGGCGGAGGCTTGGAAGCCGCAAAGCGGCAGACTAAATAAAGCGGGCGAGTCGCCCGCTTCCGCACGACTGCTGCATGTGGTTGCTTACTCCGATCCGAAGGCCGGGCATCGTGAGGTTTCCGGTCTGCTCGACGATTATGCCGCGACCGCGATTGCCTGCCTCGATGCCTATGAGGCGACTGCCGACCTCAGCTACTTCAAATTCGCGCGGGCTATCGCCGATGCGATGATCGCGCGTTTCTTCGATGCGGTTTCGGGAGGGTTTTTCGACGCCGAACCGGCTGCCGAGGGCAAGAGTCTGGGCGTGCTCTCCACTCGCCGCAAGCCGCTGCAGGATTCGCCCACGCCGGCGGGAAATCCCATGGCGGCGATTGCGTTGCTGCGATTGCATCACTACACGGGCGATGGCGAGTATCGAGACAAAGCGGAGCAAACGCTGGAAGCTTTTGCCGGCGTGGCGGAGCAGTTTGGAATTTTCGCTGCGACCTACGGGATCGCGGTCCTTCATCTGTTGGAGAATCCCGTGCAGGTGGTGGTGATCGACGCCTCCGGATCAACCGATGAAACGGCCTCCGCACTTGCCGCCGTGGCTACCGCATGCTTTCGCCTTCAACAAGAGCGTGCTGCGGCTGACAGCAAACCAGGCGGTTGCCGGAAACCTTCCTCCTGCGCTGGCGGCGACCATCCCGAACCTGCCTCAGTTGAACTCGGGCGCCTCGTTTGCGGTTCTGTGTTCCGGCTTTGCCTGCCAGCCGCCGGTCACCGATCCCACTGAATTGCGGCGTGCGCTCGGCTTCCGCCCTCAAGACGCAAACCTAGAGACAAGCAACCCTGGAAAAGACAAAAAACAGGGCTGACGGTTTATGTATGAAGTCCGTCAGCCCGAAGATTGCGAGCCCTAGGTTCGGCCCAAGTTACTAGAGGTTACTTTAGTGACCTTGCGGCCGTCTCTGACCTCCGGTTAACTGCTATTTCACATCGGCGGTTGTTGTCCACCGGCGCATTTGCCTTGCAGTTGTTGTTGTGGTGGGCACGTTATGATCGGCCCTCCGTCCGGGGCGGTAACCTGCGGAACGGCGGCTGTTACAAACGTGCCCACTAGTCCAAACATCAGGATCGAAATCCTGACTGCGTGCTTCATGGGTTCACTCCTTAGCGCGCCCTAACTGCCCCAAAAATTGGGCATAGTAGCGCGGAAAGGAATTATACGGCACGAGTCAAGCCCTTCGGCAACAATGCCATGCTAGGGAAACGGAGTCCGTCCTTTTCAGGATTTTTTCGCGTTCGTGGCGCGCCTCGTGAAGCCCGTAGATACTGGGAGAAACGTAGCTTTTCTAAGGTATTCCCCTTATGCGGGCTGGCTCGATTGCGGAAGGGGTCAAAAGGCAGGCCGTGAGCGCCGAAATATTTACGAAATCCGGAATCGGCAGCGCCCTGACAGGGAAGAAGTGGAAGGAAACGAACGCCTGAGATGAGCGGCCGATCGGTTGGTTACCGCTTGGATGCGACCCGCTGCATCAGCTTAGAAATGCTCAGGCTCCTCATGGGCACGACCGTCGCGCGGGCCGCAGACTTGGCCGCGCTTCCGTTTTCGGCTGGGAGCGACTGCGGCACCGGAGTCCGCGACAGAGCCCGGTCCACCATTCCTTCGAACATCGGGATCAGGGAGTCTGCCGGTAAAGGATGATGAATGTCCGACAGGCTCTGCTCCCACCGCTGGGGCCGCAGCAGGGTGGACGCAGCTTCGCGGGCCGGACTCTTCCCCAAGGTGTAGCCCAGCCAGACGAGCAACGTGATGTTGTAGGCGCCCATATTGATCAGGTTCATCGCAGTATTACCCAGGTGATCGCCCACCCAGGATGCAATCAGAGTCAGTTCCACCACGGCAAAGATGCCGAAGCCCAGAGCGATGCCGAAGCTGTGCTGCCGACGGCTTACTCCGAGGTAGCGGGCAAAGAACAGCAGGAAAAGCACCATCCCCACCTGAATAATGCGTACGCAACGCTGGGCGGTCATGATGGCCTGCACCCACGCCGCCAGATCCGACGAACTGGTGGAAACCGACACCACGCCAGCCACCAGAAGCATCACCAGACCGGCCCACTTAAACAGCACGGTTCCCATGTCTCGCAAGGTGTGGAAGGGCCGGAACACGTCGAGAAAGGCTTCATGAATCACCATGAAACCCAAAGCCACGCTAATCGCGGTGCTGATCCAGGAAACCTAAAAAATCGCGGAATAGTAGTACCGGTAGGTCGGAAAGACCACGGCGAAAGTCATAATCTGCGTGGCGATGTACGCAAAGAAATACTTGAACGTGCGGTGCTGGCCGCGGCGAAGCATAGCTATGGCAATCACCGTTTGGAGAACGGGGTGTGCGACCCAGAGAGCGTAGTACAGAATCCTGGTTTTCTCGCCCATCGCAACAATTCTCTTGAGCTCTTAGCTCTCGGAACAAAACTAGCGCCCAGAGCCAGCTTCGCGGCACGCATCAACTAGGACTGCTCTGGTTAATATAAGAGAAAGTAAACTGTTTGACCCAAGTGTTCAATGTACTCAGGTAACCGAAAGTAACGTTACCTTCGGGCCATTCACTCTGCCTCGGAGGAGCACTTCAAGGAAGGAACGGCGGGCAACGAAAACCGGGGAATGCACGAAGGGTTGTTGCGTCTCCAGAACCTGTAACTTATGAAGATGCTGCCATAGCCGGGATCATTGGCGTCTGTCTTCCGGCAGAAGATCGCATCCTCCTCCAGACTTCGAGTCACCGCCAGTCGCCGGGGCTGGTGACTTTGGTTACCATGACAGCAAGTTGTCTTTGCCCCCACTCTGTAACTGACTGCGAGACTTGAGCCAGTATTCGTTCGGGGGTAGCACGCAGCACTACGACTGAATGATTCGAGTTTCCCGACGCCAAAGGAGTAACCTGTGAGCACTGAGACGATGCCGACCACGATGGAAGTTTCTCTGCCCGAGCCGGAGGCGGCGCGAGCGGAAGAAGCCGGGGTTGCGAGGAGTGGCCGGAGCTGGTATTTTGCCTTCTTCTTCATTTCCGGGTTCTGTAGCATCCTCTACGAATTGATCTGGCTTCGCCTGGCCATGGCGGAATTTGGCGTCACTACGGCCATGGTGTCGATTGTGATCTCCAGTTTCATGGCGGGATTAGGCATCGGCTCCTGGGCTGCCGGGCACCTGTTGCGCAAGTACGCGCGACGTCTCACCTCTCCGCCGTTACATCTTTACGCCATGGCCGAGCTATTTATCGGCTGTTCCGCCGTAGTTGTGCCATTGGAACTGCTGACTGGCCGCTGGGTGCTGGAGCACGTCGGGAATAGTCTTTCCTTGTCGTCAACAGGCTACTACATTGCCGCTGGTATCTGGCTGGCATGCAGTCTGGTTCCGTGGTGCGCGTGCATGGGCGCAACCATTCCCCTGGGCATGTTTGCCATCCGTAGCGACAAGCGCCTCGAGTCGCGACGCTCATTCAGCTTTCTTTATCTCGCAAATGTGCTGGGTGCCGTAGCGGGAGCATTGATTCCTTTGCTGTTCATTGAGGTCTTCGGCTTTACGGGCACCCTGCGATTGGGAATGGTGCTCAATCTTGCGGTCTGCGGCACAGCCCTTTGGATTGCCGGCAAGCAAGCTCCGCCAGCGGACAGCCGTGACCCAGTCGAACAGGATGCCGCCGATAAACCATCCCTCACCGCTCCTCAGATGTTTGGCAACAGCACCCTCTGGTTACTATTCGCCACCGGCCTCACAAGCATGGGGATGGAGGTAGTCTGGACTAGAGAATACGCGGTCTTTCTTGGTAACCAGGTTTATTCCTTCGCCATCATCTTGGGGGTTTATCTGGCCGCGACGTTTATCGGGTCCAGCGTGTACCGCTTCTGGAGCCGCCGGCGCAGTAACGAGGGCGCTCTGGTATGGCTATTCGTTTGGCTCGCCGCCTTAATTCCTCTGCTCACCGCCGACGCCCGCCTGAGGATGCTTCCGTGGTGGCTGCGCGTGCCCCTGGGTATCGCCGCGTTCAGCGGGCTTCTGGGATTCCTGACTCCGAGGCTGGTCGACCGTTTCTCGGAAGGCGACCCTGACCGCGCGGGAATCGGCTACGCGGTAAATGTTGCCGGCTGTATTCTGGGTCCGCTGGCTGCGGGTTTTATTTTGTTGCCGCATCTCGATGAGCGGCACGCCCTGACCGTGCTTGCTCTTCCCTGGTTGCTGATCGCCTTGTGGTTCGCATTCTTCCCGGCCGGATCTCTAAAGCGCTTCACGGCTCAGCGTGCCCTCGCGCTGATCGTGATTCTAGTTGCATCGTGCGCTTTGATCTTTACCACGCAGGGCTATGTACAACAGATTTTGGGGGAGCAGGTGCGCCGTGACAACACCGCCACCGTCGTCGCGGCTGGCCAGGGAATGCAGAAGCTCCTTTACGTGAACGGCGTGAGTATGACCTACCTGACGCCCATCACCAAACTGATGGTCACCATGCCCCTGGCGTTGCTCGACCGTCCTCCTCAGAATGCCTTGGTCATTTGCTTCGGCATGGGTACGACGCATCGTTCGGCGTTGTCCTGGGGAATCGACTCCACGGTGGTCGATCTCGTCCCCAGCGTTCCGGCACTTTTCTGGTATTACCACGCGGACGCTTCGCAAGTGCTGAAGTCGCCGCACTCCCACGTTGTAGTGGACGACGGCCGGCGTTTTCTGGAGCGCACGGTTGACCAGTACGATGTGATCGTAATCGATCCGCCACCGCCGGTGGAGGCAGCTGGCTCAAGCCTGCTGTACTCGCGCCAGTTCTATTCTGCCGCCAAAAAGCGATTGCGGCCCGACGGCATCCTGCAGCAATGGTACCCAGGTGGTGATTTAGCGACTACCGCCGCCATTACCCGCGCCTTGAAAGAGTCGTTCCCTTACGTCCGCGCGTTTATTTCGATCGAGGGCATGGGCGTCCACTACTTTGCCAGCCGCCGGCCCATCCCCGTTCGGTCTGCCGCGGAACTGGCACAACGCACCCCGCCGAGCGCAGCCTCTGACTTGGTGGAATGGGGTCCGTTTCCAACCGCCGAACAGCAGTTTGCGGTCATGCTGAAGAGAGAAGTTTCGGTCGACTGGCTGATCTCCGCAGACATAAATGCTCCCGCCATGCAGGACGACCGCCCGGTCAACGAATACTACTTGCTCCGTGCTACCGGCGCCCGGCTGCACTGGAGGTGGCTTGAAACTTGCCCGGAGACCGTAAGTCTCTGGCTCTCCCGGGTTTTCGACGGATCGAACCCCTCCTGAAGAAGAGACTAAATGGGCGGCAGGTCGGGCGTTTTCTGAGCCAGCGCCTGAATGCCGGGTTTCTCGTCGTAAGACACCGTGACGGTCCCCGGCTCGCGAATCTCGCCGCGCAGCAGTCCTTGATTGAGAATCTCTACTTCCTTGTACACATGCAGTACCGCCGCCATCTTGGACTCGAACTCCGGGTCCCGTCGCTCCACATAGTAACGAACCTTATGCGGGCGAAGTTCTCCCTGCATCAAGATCTTATGTAGCTTAGAGCGGCTCAACCGCTCCAGTTCCGGGTACCCTGCCGACCGGGCCTGCCGCCGCACGTGGGCGGTGAGTAGACCATACGTCCATAACTCTTGGGCATAGCCCAACTCCTTGGGCTTCTGACAGGCCGAGTTCTGAACCCAAGCAATCGCCGCATCCGAAACCCGACGCGGCTTGCCCGAACGCGGTAATTCTCCTAAGGCCGCCTGCACGCCAAAGCGGAGGCATTTCTGGATGCAGAGCATCACCGTGTTGCGGTTCACCCGCTGGGCCCGCGCAATGGCTTGATCACTCAGACCGGCGACCGAGTCCAGCAAGATCGCCGCGCGCACGGTACGCCTCTTCTGCTCAGTGCGCGATTTGCGGAGGCGCTCCAACATGCGCTGCTCGTCCTCGCTGAAGACCAGGAGCGGGCGCCGCCTCGGAAAGGGCATGCCCCATTAAACCATCTCTGAGTTCAAATGTATAGTTACTTAGAGAACACTCATCTAGTTTTCGTGCCGAATTCTGAAGCTAGTTGCCCATGCCCATCGAATACGTACCGGCGCATTCCCAGTCATAAGCCGAGCCGTCTGCAGCAGCTTTCCCAGCGCAGGTCCCGGAACCCTTGATGCCGCGTTGGCATTTCCACCCGGCACGCGCTCGCGATCGTCAATCGCGGCGGCGCCACAGCCTCCGACGTTCTCGCCCTGAAAGACCAGATCCAGCATCGCGTGGAAGAAATCTGGGGCATCCGCCTGGAACCGGAACCAGTCATGGTCGGCTTCCAGAGAGTTTCACAAATCTCAGGTCTTATAATAATTGTCTCGTAATGCGGCTGGCCTCTGTGACTCCCCGAGGAAGATGAAGTACGACGAGTTCCACAATGCCGTGGGCAAACTTCCTTGCGGCCGCGCGGTGAGCACGATGTTGTATTCTCCAGTGCTGCCCAGGTTCAAGTCTCGTAGCACATCGTCTCCGAGGACATGGCGCAACATCCCGGCTTGCGGACCTCTTCGCGACTGAGCATCCGCCTGCGCCTCGATTACCGCCAGCCGCGCCAGAAACTCGTGCAGATCGGTGCCACGGTCGTGCCCGGAGACCACAAACGAAACCTCCGCATCCTGCGAAGAGAAGTGCCAGGCCAGAGACGCTGCCAGGTTCACCGCTCGTTCGTACGCCTGCTCGGAAATCAGCCCAGCCGCGGGATTGTCGAAGACAATGCACAGCTTGCGCTCATCCTCGCGGCTGAACTCACGCACTTTCAACGAGCCGGACTTGGCCGTCGCCTTCCAGTCTACGTGGCGCGCCGAGTCCTCCGGCATGTACTCGCGAATGCGGTACAAATCGGAGCCGCGGCCGCGCACAAAACTTTCCCACTCCCCGCGCACCAGTGGCAGGATTTCAAACAGCTCGTCGGGCGGCTCAACCGCCGGATACACCAGAATCTCGCGCGCCAGCGCAACCTCCCGAGTCTTGGTCAGGAAGGCGAACGGAAAACGCGTGGCCACTCCAAAACTCGATTCGCAATACCGTCCCCGCCGCTCAAAACGCAGCTCAAGGTCCGCCGTCAGATCGGCTCCCGGTGGCAAATACGGGAAGTAAACCATCCCCTCGAAAATTCCCGGCGGCGGCGGCGCCACTGCCACGCGCCTCACCCGCCAGTCGCGCAGCCGCACCCACTGATCCTCGGGAGCGCGGTTCAGCGGAAAAGTGAATGTCGTTCGTTCCCACTTCCACTGCTTGCGTATCTTTTTTTCTTTCTTCTTGCGGGCCGGCACAACCCGAATCGAGAACGAAGGCAGGAACCGCCGCGAGTTGCGGAGCACGATCCGTCCCACCAGCGGACGACCGGCAAACATATGCTCGGGAAGACGAACCTCCAGTTCGAGACCGCGCAGCACCAGCGCGGAAACCACCCCTGACGCTAGGATCGCCGCCAGCATCGCCGCCACCACGATGTACAGGAGATTGTTTCCCGTGTTCAGCGCCGCAATGCCTATCACCAGCGTGACCAGCACGTAGACCACGCCCGCCTTGGTAACCTCGTAGTGAAACGTCTGGCGCAAACGCTCCAGGGCCACGCGCCGCGCCAGGTACGGCACGGTAACCAGTCCCACAAACGCCGCCATCAACAGCGCCAGCGAAGCCAGAATCACTGACGCCCACAGATTGCCCGCTTCGCCCGACACCGTCGAGATCAATGCTGCCCCGAACGCCAGCCCCAATCCCACCAGCGCCAGCAAAAACTTTACCCACACTTCCGCCGACGCCGATTGCAGCCACGCCACGGCGCGGCCGCTCCCGGCTTGGCTCAGCCTCACGGAATTGGGGTAAGCGGAGTTCACTGCTCGCAGCCTAGCATCGCTCCCTGAGAAGGAGCAATCCTGATCGTCTTGCGCGCAAAGCCTTCGTAACCTGTGGGATTCGCTAATCCAACTCAGGCCGCCTCCGAAGGCGCGGCCTCCACCAAGATCCCTCGCTTTAGCCGGGATGACAGCGGGCTTTAGTCACAGAGCGCGAATGGCCGGCACTGGGGCCCATCGTGGTTCACTGGCAACTGACCCAATGGTTCTTAGTACTCCGCTAGTTCCTTCATGGCGCGGAACAGATCATTCGCCTGCGGCAGGATGGCATCTTCCAGAATCGGCTGGTAGGCCACGAATGTGTCGGCGGCGGCCACGCGGCGCACGGGTGCATCCAGTTGGTCGAAGAGTTGATCGGCGATGCGGGCGGCGATTTCTGCGCCGTAGCCCCAGCTCAAGGTATCTTCATAGGCTACGAGAGCGCGATTTGTTTTGCCGACCGACGCCGCAATCGTGTCCCAGTCAAACGGATTCAGGCAGCGTAAGTCGATCAACTCCACCTTCACGCCGTGCTCGCGCTCGAGCTTCTGCGCCGCCTGCAAGGCGCGCGGTGTTACCGCACCGTAAGTGATCACGGTCAAGTCCGTCCCGGGATGCACGATCTTGGCCTTGCCGAACGGAATCATGTAGTCGGGACCGGGATAGGGCGCGCGCCCGTAGGTTTCGCGGTACAACCGCTTATGTTCGAGAAAGAGTACCGGATCGTCCGAGCGAATCGCGGTGCGCAACAGTCCGGCCGCATCCGGCGCGGTCGACGGAAACACCACGCGCAATCCCGGAATATGCGTGAATACGCTCTCGCCGCATTGCGAGTGATAAATCGCGCCGCCAGTAAGATATCCGCCGATGGCCACTCGAATCACCACCGGGCAGGAGAAGGCATTGTTCGAGCGCCAGCGGATCACCGACAGCTCGTCGCGAATCTGCATCATCGCCGGCCAGATGTAATCGAAGAACTGAATCTCCACGACCGGCTTCAGCCCGCGTGTGGCCATGCCTGTGGCGCGGCCCACGATCGCGGCCTCGGCCAACGGCGAATTGAAGACGCGGTCCGGGCCAAACTCGTTCTGCAAGCCGAACGTCAGTTTGAAGACTCCGCCTTTGCCTTTGACCAGCTTGCGCTTCAAGTACTCTTCGCGGCTGCAATCGGCCACGTCTTCGCCGAAGATCACGATGCGCTCGTCGCGCTTCATTTCGTCGCGCAGGGTTAGGTTGATCAAATCGGCCATGGTCTTGGCCACCGGCTTCTTACCATCGGCCGAATCGGGCCCGAGCACCGGCTGCGTGTCGAACGACGCCGACGTGGGATCGAGATCGGGCGAATACACATACTGCAGCACGCTCTCGGGCGCGGGCGGCAAGGCCGCGAGGGCTTGGTCCACCGCAACCTGCAGTTCTTCTTCGACCTTCTTTTCCAGTTCGTTGATGCCCTTCTCGTCGAGGATTCCCTCGCGCAGCAGAAACATTTGCGTGCGCGAGACCGGATCGCGGGCGGCATCGCGCTCCCGCTCGGAGTCTGGGCGGTACAAACGTTCATCGTCGGAGAGCGAATGCGAATACGGACGAATCACGTGCGCGTGCACAAACGCCGGCCCGTGGCCCTCGCGGCAATATTTCACGGCACGCTGAAACGCGGCCGCACTCGCCACCGGATCGGTGCCGTCGACTTCCTCAAAATGGAAATTCGGAAAGCCCGAGACCAGCCGCGAAATGCTGCCCCCGGCGGTCTGTATTTCCACCGGCACAGAGATCGCGTAGCCGTTATCCTGCACGCAAAAAATCACGGGCAGCTTGTTGAGAGCCGCGGCGTTCATCGCTTCCCAGAACTCGCCCTCGCTGGTGGTGCCATCGCCGAGGGAAACGTAAGCGATCTCGTCGCCGTGGAACGTCACCGCTTTGAACTGGCGATAATCCGGCCTGTTGGTCGCTGGGATTTCTGCTGCCTTTGGACGCTGCGCAAAGTAGCGCCCGGCCTCAGCGCATCCTACCGCCTGCAGAATCTGCGATCCCGTTGGGGACGATTGGGTCACGATATTCAGCCGCTTGTAACCCCAGTGCGAAGGCATCTGGCGTCCGCCGGAACTGGGATCATCGGCCGCTCCCACGGCCTGCAGAAACATCTCCAGCGGTTTGGCGCCGAGCGCCAGGCACAACGCGCGATCGCGATAATAAGGATAGAACCAGTCGTAGCCCGGCTTCAGCGCCATCCCCGCCGCCACGCCGATGGCCTCATGTCCGGCTCCCGACATCTGGAAGAAGATCTTCTGCTGCCGCTTGAGCAGGATTTCCCGGTCGTCGATCCGCCGGGAGGTATACATGATGCGGTAGGCTTCGATCAGTTGCTCGCGCGTCAGTCCCTCGTAGGGTTGGGACTTCTTGCCGCTACCTGCAACGGACAGCTTGGGGTCGGTTTTTGTTGTCGCCATCCGGTTCCCTGGGGAATGCGCTATGAAATATCCGATCTAAGAATGTGGTGCTCGAGCTAGCGTCGCAGGTTGCATTGTAAATCGGAATCGCGGATTGGGAAACATGCAAGTTCTTGCCTATGTTCTTGGTTACTTTCGTCATCGGCTGGGCCGACTGCAGGTTGAGCGCTGACGGCGGAGTGCTCTCATAGTTTATCCTCAAAGTGCATGATTCAGACCCGTCGCAGCTTCGACCCGCACTCAATCAAGCTGGTCATCTTCGATCTTGACGGCACGCTGATTGATTCGCGCCTCGACCTGGTGCATTCCGTGAACGCCGCTCTGCGCCACATCGGACGCGCCGAGTTGCCCGACGACGTCATTGCCAGTTACGTGGGGGACGGCGCTCCTATTCTGATTCAGCGGGCGCTCGGCGGCGAGGCGGTTGACGAAGCACTCGTGCGCCAGGGCCTGCAGTTCTTCCTTTCTTACTATCGGGAACATAAACTCGACCACACCACGGTTTACGAGGGCGTGAAGGAAGCGCTCGCCGCCGTTCAAGCTACGTCCAACGGCGTTCCCCGCAAGATGGCCGTGCTCACGAACAAGCCCGTCCTCGCATCGCGGGCTATCGTCGAAGCGCTGGGACTGGGTCCGTTCTTCACACAGATTTATGGCGGCAACAGCTTTGCGACCAAGAAACCCGATCCTGAAGGCGCGCGCAAGTTGCTCCAAGAAAATGGCGTGCGCCCGGAAGAAGCTGGGATCGTCGGCGACTCTCACGTCGACGTTGAAACCGGACGCAACGCCGGCCTGTGGACCGTGGGCGTCAGTTACGGCTTTGCCCCGCATACACTGGAGGAGAATCCGCCGGACGTGCTCGTGGACACGCCTCGCGAACTGGCCGAAGTATTCGTTTAACGGCGGCTAGCAACCAGCTTTGCTCGCTTATTTTTCTCCTGGCTTGCTGTCATGTAAACTCATGCGACGATGACCGATCCCATGGGTAGTTTCACTGCTTCGGAGCTGCGCAAGCTGCGCCGCCTGAAAGATCCCCACGGCATCCAGAGATTTCTCGACGATGCCCCGTATCACCTGGCAGATACGGCATGGTCGCCGCGGCGCGTGCTGGCCGAGCAGACGGCGCATTGCCTCGAAGGCGCCATCTTTGCGGCGGCGGCGTTGCGCGCCAACGGATATCCTCCACTGCTGCTGGATTTTGAAGCCGATCACGACACCGACCACGTGATTGCCATTTTTCGCGAGAACGGATGCTGGGGCGCCGTCGCTAAATCGAACTACGCTGGATGCCGCTGGCGCGAACCCGTCTATCGCACGCTGCGCGAGCTGGCGATAAGTTATTTCAATGGGTATTTCAACCTGCGGCGCGAACGCACGTTGCGGCGCTTCTCGGTTCCTGTCAATTTGAAGCGCTTCGATCGTCAGAACTGGATGACCACCGACCAACCCATCTGGTTCATCGTGTATCACCTGTTCGATATTAAGCATTATCCGCTCATCACGCCCGCCATGGCCAAACGCCTGCATCGTGTGGACGAGCGGCTGTTTCAGGCCGAATGCCTGGGAAAAGCGTACAAGCCAAGGGCAAGGGAATGAGCGCCATTTTCATGCATCCTGAGGGAACTCGCTAACTTCTAACAACGGAATGTCCTTGATGAAAAGGCTGGGTCTCCTGCCGACCGCTCCGCTCATCGTTCTGCTCGCGAGTCTCGTCGCGTTCGGGCAAGATCAATCTGCCCCGCCTGCTTCGGGGTTACAACCGGGCGGCTCTTCCCTGCCCGACTTGAAGCCCGATGCGAGTGGTGCGCTGTCCCAGCAGCAGATCGAGAATCTGAGGCAGATTGTGATGGAGCACTACAGGTCGAACTACCACAAACAACGCGACTACACCTACATGGACCGCGAGGTGGAGAACAAGCTGGATGGCAAGGGCGGAGTTAAGTCCACGGAATCGAAAACCTACGAAATCATGGAACTGTACGGCGAACAGGTGGAACGACTGATCGCGAAGGACGATAAGCCGCTCACCGAGAAAGATGCGGCCAAAGAAAAAGAAAGAATCGAAAAGCTGACCAATAAGCGCAAGAATGAGTCGGAAGAAGATCGCGCGGAACGGCAAGCGGGAGAAGAAAAACAACGCGAGAAGAATCGCGAGTTTGTGCGCGAAGTGGCTGACGCATACGACTTCCACCTACTGGGAAGCGAAATGCTGAACGGTCGGGACGCGTGGGTCATCGGCGGCGAGCCGCGGCCGGGATTCCAAGCCCATCTGAAAGTGGCGCAAATACTTCCCAAATATCATGGCCGGCTGTGGATCGATAAAAACGACCTGCAACTGGTTAAGTTGGACGTCGAAGCTATCGATACGGTCTCGTTCGGCTGGGTTCTGGCGCGTATCCACAAGGGCACGCGTCTGGTGATTGAACAGACTCGCGTGAATGAAGAAGTCTGGCTGCCGCAGCATATCAGCTTCAGGCTCGATGCCCGCGTCGCTGTCTTCAAGGGGTACAACCAGGAAAACGAAGAAACCTTCCGCGACTACAAGAAGTTCCGCGCCACCGCGAAGATCGTGAGCATAGGAGACGTGAAACCCTAGGCGACGAGCGGGCCTGGAGCCTGGCGGGGGTTTCCGTCATCTAATCAGGCTCGCGGCTGTCGGCAACGGCGACTGTGTATACTCTGCCTCCAGGTGAAACATGTCTTCTCCGGTAGTCCTCGGCCTAGTCAGTCCCAGTCCCGGCGGCGCCAGTTCCATGTTCTCCGGCGCAGTCGTGAATCAAGAGCACGCTTTTCCTGCGCTCACTCCGTTGCAGATTGACCGCATCCGCCCATTCGGCAAGCTCCGGCACGTGGAAGCGGGGGAGATTTTGTTCGAGCCGGGGGATGTGACCGCCCCTTTTTTCGTGCTGCTTTCCGGGGGCATGGAGGTCGTGCAGCTCAGCCCGAGCGGCGAGCGCTTGCTCGTAACTCACCAGGCGGGCGGATTTACTGGCGAGATGACCATGATCTCGGGCCGCGGCGCACTGGCGCGCGGGCGTGTGACGGCGCCCGGCGAGTTCCTCGAGCTGAGCCCGGAAGAGTTGCGAACGCTGGTGGCGCGGGACGAGGAGTTGAGCGGACTGTTTATGCGGGCGTTCATTCTGCGGCGGCTGTTGCTGATTTCAAACAGCCAAGGGAACGTGGTTCTGCTGGGTTCGCGGCATTCTGCAAAGACGCTGCATCTGCGCGAGTTTCTCACCCGGAACGGGCATCCGCATACTTATATTGACCTGGACACCGACAGCGGAGCGCAAGAACTGTTGGACCGGTTTGCCGTGACTCCTGCTGCAATTCCCGTGGTCATCTGCAACGGGCAGACCGTGCTGCGCAGTCCGTCGATTCAGGAACTGGCGAATTGCCTGGGCCTCAACCCCAACATTACCGGGACTGAGGTGCGGGATCTCGTAATTGTGGGGGCGGGACCATCCGGCCTGGCCGCAGCTGTGTATGGTGCATCGGAAGGTCTGGACGTTTTGGTCATCGAGTCGGAATCTCCGGGCGGACAGGCGGGATCAAGTTCCCGGATCGAAAACTATCTGGGCTTCCCCACCGGCATTTCAGGACAGGAACTGGCGGGTCGCGCGGCCGCGCAAGCCCAGAAATTTGGCGCCAGGATGCTGATCGCCAGCAGCGTGACGCGATTGAATTGCGAGCGGCACCCCTATGAGGTGATCGTGGACGATGGCAGGAGGATTCGCGCGCGCACCGTGGTCATCGCCAGCGGCGCCCAATACAACAAGCCGAAGATTGAAAAACCTGGCGAAGTTCGAAGGCCTGGGTGTTTATTACGGAGCGACTTACATTGAAGCGCAGTTGTGCGGAAATGAAGACGTGATTGTCGTGGGTGGCGGGAATTCAGCCGGCCAGGCGGCCGTTTACCTGTCGCAGACGGCGAGCAAGGTCCACATGCTGGTGCGGTCGGGGCGGCTGTCGGATACAATGTCGCGTTATCTCATCCAGCGCATTGAGGAAAATCCCGCGATCGAGTTGCACTACTGCACCGAGATTGTAGGCCTTGACGGCGGCACGCAACTGGAGTGCGTGACCTGGCAGGATAAAAACACGGGGGAGAGGTCAACCCATAACATCCGGCACCTGTTCATCATGGCGGGAGCGTCTCCACGAACCGACTGGCTGAAAGGATGCGTGGCCCTCGACAACAAGGGCTTCATTCTCACCGGGAGAGATCTGGATCCCGTCATCCACAACTACCATTGGCCGCTTCAGCGCGTGCCGCTGATGCTGGAGACGAGTCTGCCTGGAGTGTTCGCCGTGGGCGATGTCCGCGCCGGAAACGTGAAGCGCGTGGCCTCCGCCGTGGGCGAAGGATCGATCTCCATCTCTCTGGTGCACAAGGTGTTGGCGGAGCTGTAGGGGCGGTCTGGAACTAATCTTCGTCCGCGACATCCGGCTTCGGTTGCTCGCGTCTCTCGCTGATTTGCTCAACCGAATCGGCCCACTGGGATTCGTGGTCAGGACAGGTCCAGTTTCAGCTCCCACTCCATTACCCGCCGCCGGTCTGCGGCAGCATCACCGTGGGCTCGAAGGCAGGGACTTCGGATTTGCCTGCTGAGCCAACACAGCTCCATGCGCCAAGCCCGAGAACGCCCATAAGAAGGATGCTCTCGAAACGGTAGTGATGCATTTTGAATTAGCGCCCGAATCGCCCGACGATTACTCCAATAATGGTGCCGCCGATCGCGCCCATGCCGATGATCGGCCCATAGGCTTTTGTGATGAGCGCGTCGGGGATGCTCAATAGCAAACCGAAGCAGAGACCCATTGCCCATCCGGGCCAAGGTAAACGGGCTGCTCCGATCACAAATCCAATCCCAAACCGCGCAATGAAAGCCGCTGTGATGGCAGCCCTCTTATCTGGGAAGCTCATCGGCAACATGATTCCGATGTCGATGGCTCCGAACACCAACCCGCAGATGACGCCGAGCAGGACTCTGGACATGCTCCTCCTTTAGACTGCTATCGAGTTGGGCGCTTCAAGTAAACCAACTAATTCGTCCAGTGTCCAGATGTGATCCGCAAGGCCAGCTTCCATCGCAGGC
Organism: uncultured Acidobacteriaceae bacterium; assembly: GCA_963714225.1. GTDB lineage: Bacteria > Acidobacteriota > Terriglobia > Terriglobales > Acidobacteriaceae > Sulfotelmatobacter. The sequence continues at coordinate 107,768 of CAVQNY010000053.1, forward strand.
GTGACGCGCAAGGTCTGGTGGACGCGGCAGAAATTGTGGTACATGAAGTAAAGCGCAACCGAGTACCCCTAGAATTCAAAATGCATCACTACCCTCGAAACTTCGAGATTGACAATTTCATGCGGCTCTCGTTCGCACGCGGCAGATTACCATTCGATTAGGACGAGAAGGAGCACCACAAAAGTGGCGGACGGACAGAAAGTGAATACCCCCGCACGCCCCGCGCCGCACGCCCTCTGGCCCCCGAACGCCGGGGTGTAGGAATTTTCCCGCCCCTATCTATAGCTATCCCCATCAAACCGTAGACGGGCTAGAAGACAGAGCCCTCCAAAGTTGTCCCCTCCACTAACATCGTTTCCGGAGGTTGGGTTTAGGCCTCCCGTCTATGCGGTTCGCAGCGTCTGTAAAGTGCTGACGCTCATACGCAAGGTCAGGCCGAGAGTGGGCTGACTGAGTTGTAACCCTCGATTGCAACGCATGCGGCACCGATTCAGTGGCGCGACGGTGAATAACCGTAAAGGGCGTTTAGACGTTCGATCTGCGCGCGGGTGAGTGCTTCAAACGTTTGTTGTGAGTGCTTGTCAATGATGTTATCAAGCCCATCGGGATCGTCCGTCAGGTTGTATAGCGCCTGATTTTGGTCCATTGCATCCGCTGCATATAAAGTCTGGTTATCCTGGTCCAGCACCCCAAAAACCGGGAAGTAACTCGACATCAACAGGTGATAGCGCTGCCCATAGCCCGCTTGTTCTTCAGGACGTTGAGTAAATAGCGGCCGGCCGTAAAACTCTCCTCTGCGCAAGTCACGATGCCCAAGAAGATATAAGAGCGAGGGGGCGATGTCAGTCAGAAAAACAGTTTGGTTGGTGTCAGTGTAGGTTCTTGCGGCCAGGCGCGAAGGCAAGTGAATGAGCAGTGGCACTCGCATGACCACCGGCAGCAGGGATTGGCCATGACCCCAGCGCCCATATTCCCCCAGCCAATCACCGTGATCCGCAGTCAGCACGATGATGCTGTTATCGTACTGCCCCTTTGCCTTCAGGGCGTCGATGAACTGGCCGAAGGCTTCATCCACCTTGCGCAGTTCGTTCGCATAGCGGGCATTGAACCCGCGATAAGCCTCGGCATCCAACCTCTCTCCCGATTCTGCAATCTCGTGTAGCGTAATAGGGTGCAGGTTCTGCGGCTGGGCGTAGACGAACAAAGGCTTTCCGGGCATGGTCTGCCTCAGGATTTCGGGAAGCTCGTCTCTCAAATCAAATCCGATGGGATTGACTTTGCTGAGCAGGGAATCAGCCGGCAGCTTCTGAAGCAAGGCGTTGAGAATCATGTCTCGCAAAAGAAGACGATGATATCCGTCGGCAATGGTCAGTTGCTCCAGAGCATTCATCGGGGCAAACGGCTCGGGGTATAGCTTGGAGAGAACCATCATGCCGGCCCAAATGGCGGGCTCGGAGAGCGCCGTCCCGCTGTAGTTCGTATAGGCATGCTGAAATACGAAACTCTCCCTCGCAAAGGACCCGATGCGCGGGGTGAATGGCACACCAGTATTGTAGGCAGACAAGTAGTCCCGCCTGAGGCAGTCCACTACGATGATGTAAATATTGGGTTTGACTTCGGTGGTCGGAGACAGAGATTCCACCAGCGCCAGCTTTGGGGGGCCGACCGGGTCTTCAATCATGGCATTTCTGTGCAGATATGCGAAAAGCCCGGTTGCGTCATCGTCCCGGATGATCGGTCGAAAGACAATTTGCGCAACTTGAAAGGACGCGTCCGTTCCCCAATACGCTGTGCTGGATTTTGCAATGGATTTGAACCCGGCGCGATGCCAAATCCGGTTGGATTGCGCCAGTCCCAGGCAGCAGGCGGCCATCAGCACGATGCAAGCCAGACTTTTCCATATCGCCTCTTTATTAGTCGCCGGCCGCGCCAGTGCGCGCCATGTCACCGTGAAGAGTGCGATCCACACCGCCAGAGCGCACATCCGCTGAAAGAGGAAGTTCCAATCTACCCTTTCAAACCCGTAGGAGATGGCGAAGACCGAAGACAGGGCTAAACCGCCCGCTATCACCGTTGAGATGCGGCTTTGTGGAAACGTTCCAGAAATGACTGCTTCTACGTCCGGGGCAACTGCTTCACCCGTGATCGCCGCCCGGCGAACGTGCCAGCCCGCGAGCATCACGACAAAGCAAATGGGATAGGCCAGCGCCCAGATGTCAGCCCACACACTGTTGAACGACAGCGCGGGTGTAACCAGCTTCCGCAGCATCAGGCTCGCAAAAAGCCAAATCATCATCAGCGAAGCGATGAACTTGGAGCTGATACGCGAGCATAATTTGGCCATCAGGTTTTGGACGAACCCTAACAGAGCCGCCGCGAAAGCGAAAGCGCACGCGTGAAGGGAGAGCGTAATCGCGAGAACCGCTAGAACCGACGCCCGGTGAACGGGCTGGTCCTGATATCGCAGCCAAGCAATCATGAAGTACCACGTCCCGACCAATGCACCACAGACAAACGCAAAGCCGATCGGAAGAATCCTCTCTGGTGGCTGCCGCTCCCACAGCGAAGCATTGCCGAAGACGGCTAGATCATGAATTCCGAAGCAGAGCAGTGGCAGTGCCAGAACCACGCTCCAGGCTAGGTTGCTGGAGCCAAGCGGCAAGTCCATGAGGTGGTAGACGCGGGTCAGCATCATCCCAATCGTGAGCAATACGATTAGCAGACCCTCGATCCACCATCGATAGCGGCGGTGGCGGAAGGCGGGCAGTAAGGTGACCGCGTTGAGCGCGAAAACCATCCAGTAAAGCCATACGTAGTTCTGTGACAGCTTCCAGGTCCACAGAACGTTGACGTTGCAGACTAGGTTCGCGTAGGAAAAGGTGAAACTGCAAAGCAGGAAAAAAGTGCTGGTTATAATCGTCAGTACGACCGCACCCGCGCGCGCAAGTCGTGTCAATGCAAGCGATTGAGAAATGCGCATAGCCAGCGAAGCCCCAGTGTCGGCGATTTGTTCGCCATTCGCCCGGCGCAAAACAACCTGAACCCGCAAAGGCAACATGTTCCTGATTTCGCCTAGCAATGCGGAACTCCCCAGATTTGGAATGTTCCTAAGTTATGCCTTCAAGGAAGTTAGGGCGACGTTACCATAGTGCGGCGGGTAAAACGGGCGCTCGCGAAAACAGACGGCCGGACCACGGCAATACTGTGGCCTGATCCCGGCCTGAGGAAGGAGAGTATAAAAACAGAGCATCACGCGAGGCTGGCCCATCCGTTGATTCTTGCGCGCAACAACACTCACTGAGGCTGCCCCACCCGTAGCGGTTTTCGACGGATGGGCACGATGCTCTGAACATGAGGGGGCCGGCGAGCATCACCCCAACTTCGATCGATCACGACAAACCAAGAAATCCACTGCCCAATGCGACATCTAACCTTGCCCACAGCCCGCCACCAGCGCAATGATGGTCCCGTGACGTCGGGAGCACCCGCATCGTGGCTCCTCCCACTAGCCCGGCGACTTCCATGTGGAAGTCATTCGAGAGAAGGAACCGGCAGAACTTAGGATAGCGCGGTCGAAGACGGCGGCAGCTGAGACCGGCCGAGCAATGGAGCTTCCGAAGCCCGATAAACTAGCCTGGTTCCAAGTCTCGTGCGCAATGCAATGGTGAGGTTTGGGGACTGGAGTATCAGTTGGCGGCGATCCCGATTAGGAGAGTGCCCGGGTTGCGCGACTTGGGCCGTCGTCTTCGAGAACGAGGAGAATGACGATGGCGAGAAGGCTCCCGGAAGCCGCGTTATAATAGAAAGATTCTCAGTCGTCGAAATGGCTTTCTGTGAGGGCGGCATCCAGCGGGTGAGGAAACCGAGCCGAGCTTTGCTCGGCCTGGCCAGGTCAAAGACCCGGCTCCGCATAGGCAGTGGCTAAAGGCTGAGAGCTAACCGCTAAGAGCTTCTTCCATGGACTTCAAACTCGTTTCCGATTACAAGCCGCAGGGCGACCAGGGACGCGCGATTGAGTCTCTGCTGCGCGGCGTGTATGACCGCGAGCAGCATCAGGTTTTGCTCGGCGTCACCGGGTCGGGCAAGACCTACACCATGGCCAAGGTGATCGAGGCGGTGAACCGTCCGACGCTGGTGATGGCGCATAACAAGACGCTGGCGGCGCAGCTTTATCACGAGTTCAAGAATTTCTTTCCCCACAACGCGGTCGAATATTTCGTTTCTTATTACGACTATTACCAGCCTGAGGCTTATGTTCCGGCCGCCGATCTGTTCATCGAAAAGGAAGCGACCATCAATGATGAACTCGACAAGCTGCGGCTTTCGGCGACCAAGTCTTTGTTTGAGCGGCGCGACGCGCTGATTGTGGCTTCCGTGAGCTGCATCTATGGCCTGGGATCGCCCGAGGCGTACTACGGCATGATGCTGTTTCTGGAAAAAGGCCAGAAGATCACGCGCGAGGACATCACGCGCAAGCTGGTCGACATTCTCTACGAGCGCACCAACGGCGAGTTCAAGCGCGGCACGTTTCGTGTGCGCGGCGACGTGATCGAGGTCTTTCCTACTTATGACGACATGGCGTACCGCATCGAGCTGTGGGGAGACCAGGTGGAGTCGCTGGCGCAGATCGATCCGCTGTTTGGCACGGTGAAGCAGAAGTATATGCGGCTGCCGATTTATCCCAAGACGCATTATGTGATGAAAGATGAGACCCGGGCGTCGGCCGTGGAGTCGATCAAGAAAGAGCTGGCGTGGTGGGAAGTGGAACTGGAGAAGCAAGGGCGGGTGGTGGAGTCGCAGCGCATTCACCAGCGGGTGAAGTTTGATCTGGAAATGATCAAGGTGATGGGCTACTGCCACGGCATCGAGAATTATTCGCGGCATTTTACGGGACGCATGCCGGGCGAGCCTCCGCCGACGCTGCTGGATTATTTTCCGCGCGATTTCCTGATGTTCATCGACGAATCGCACCAGACCGTGCCGCAATTGCGCGGCATGTATGCCGGAGACCGCTCGCGCAAGGAAACGCTGGTGGAGTATGGGTTTCGCTTGCCGTCGGCGCTGGATAATCGTCCGCTGACGTTTGAGGAGTTCGAGCACCGCACCAATCAACTCGTTTATGTTTCGGCGACGCCGGGGCCGTACGAGCTGACGAAATCGGCCGGCGTGGTGGTGGAGCAGATTATCCGGCCGACGGGGCTGATCGATCCGGAGGTCGAGGTGCGGCCGGTGAAGGGGCAGATCGACGACCTGCTGCACGAGATTCGCGCGCGCGTGGAGAACGGCGAGCGCGTGCTGGTGACCACGCTGACCAAACGCATGTCCGAGGACTTGGCCGAGTATTACGCCGAGGTGGGCGTGAAGTGCCGCTACATGCATTCCGAGATCGAGACGCTGGAGCGGGTGAAGATTCTGCGTGACCTGCGCAAGGGCGAGTTTGATGTATTGATCGGCATCAATCTGCTGCGCGAGGGCCTCGATCTTGCCGGAAGTTTCTCTGGTGGCGATTCTCGATGCGGATAAAGAAGGGTTCCTGCGGTCCCAGGGATCTTTGATCCAGACGATTGGCCGCTGCGCGCGGCATCTGCACGGGCGCGCGATTCTCTACGCCGACCGCATGACGGATTCGATGAAGCGGGCGATGGATGAAACCTCGCGGCGGCGCGCGATTCAAACCGCATACAACGAAGAGAATGGAATCACGCCGGAATCGATCGTGCGTCCGCTGGACATGACGCTGGCCGGAATCGTCGCCGCCGACTACACCGACCTGACCGGCGGCGAAGCCGAAGGCATGCCGGAGTTTACCTCGCAGCAAGACGTGAACGACTACGTTGCGAAGCTCGAAAGCGACATGCGCGAAGCGGCCAAGCGGTTTGAGTTTGAGAAAGCGGCGAAGTTGAGGGACACGATCAAGGAGCTGAGGACGAAGGAGTTTTTGTTCGCGTGAAACAAAAAGCTTAAACCGCCGAGGCCACACGGTTTCACAGAGCCGGTCAAAGGCACGCTGCGCATCCCTGGGTCCTCTGTGTCTTTATCCTTATCCTTAGCGCCCATACGCCGCGCTCGCCGCCAGCGGCTTGCGATGATAGGTATAGCCGTCGAAGGTTTCGGAGCGGAAGTTCAGGTTGGGGGCGCTGAGCTTTTCGGTTTGGCTCAGGAAGAGGTATCCGCCGGGTTCGAGGTAGAGATGCAGGCGCTCCAGAAGGGCGATGCGCTGGGCGCGGGAAAAGTGCGGCAGCACGTCCATACAGAAGATGCAATCGAAGCGTCCGATATAGCCGGGACGGGCTAGGTTCATGCAATTGAAAGTCACCAGGCTGCGCAGGCGCGGCTTCACCAGCAGGTGAGCGACACTGGCGGAAGCATTCTGGGCTCCATGGGAAGCACTATTCTTCCCTTGGCTCCCAGCTTGGCTCCGGCCATCGTCGCTGACTTCATTCTGAACTTCATTCGTCACAACCACGGGCGAACTGATTTTCGAGAAATAATTGCGGATGGTGGCGGGCGGCAGGCCATCCAGCGCAGACTGCCGGTACACGCCACGATCCGCGGTTTCGATGTTGTGCGGCAGCAAGTCGCTGCCCACAATGTGAATCGACAAACCTGTGCCCAGGTTCGCCGATGCCGAACTGGTCGGCCCGCTCTCGGCAATGCCGCCGCCGCGAACGGCGGACTTTCCGTTTCCAATGCCGTTGCCATTGCTCGAGCCGTTGCTGTTATTCCCGGAACCGCTGCGGCTCAACGCATCGCAGACGGCCATAGCGATGGAGTAGGTCTCTTCTCCGCTGGCGCAGCCCGCGCTCCAGATGCGCAGCGGGCTGGGACCGTCGGCGGATTTGCGCGCGCAAAGCTGTGGCACCACCTGCCGCGTCAGAGCATTGAGCGCTCCGGGATGACGGAAGAACCCAGTATTGATGTTGACCAGTCCATCGAGCAACGACGGCAGGCTGGAAGGATCCTGCTCGGAGGAGCGAAGACGTTCGAGCAGCGTGGTGGATGATCCCAGGCCTTGGTCCTCAACGTAATCGGCGACGTGCGCGGCCAGCGCGCTGTTGGGACAATCAAGAACGACTCCGGTTTGGCGCTCGACCAGCAGGCGCAGCTCCGAGAGTTCGTGTTCGAGGATGGTGCTGGCCGCGATTAACTTATGCATAGAGTCTTTCCCGGAGCGCCACGAAAAACCTCGCACGCTCCGCCGACGAGGATCAGGTCGGCATATTGCCGGGGGAGAATGATTAGTTCTTAGTTTCTCGGTACTCGGTACTAGCTACTCAGTCGCCCGCTGCCGCGGCTGCGCGGCACTTGCCCGAGTCCCGTTCCACCTGCTGAGCCACCACGTTCATTTCCTTTTCCAGCGACGAAAAACGCTGCATCACCTCGTGGATGCGCAGTGTCATGTTGCGAATGGTTTCAATCTGCGCCCGGGCCTGGGCCGAAAGGCTGCCGGGTTCGATCAGCAGCAGATCGGAATTGCCCAGCAGCGAAGTGAGCGCGTTGTTCAGTCCGTGACGCATCTCCAGCATGTAGCGGCCGAGCATGGCCTGCCGTTCGAGGGTGGCGCAAGCCTGTTCGGCGGCGCGGGCGCGGGCTTCGGCGCCGGCGCGGAGCACGGCTTCGCCCGCCGCCGGAACCAGGACGTTGAGCCAATTTTCATCGCAGCGCAGCACCGAGGTGCGCGGCCAACGCTCACGTACCAGTTGCGCTGTGGGGGCGTCGTTACAGACGCAGAACAAAGGCTGCTGGGTCGAGTGCAGCGGCTCGAGAACCACCGAAAGCAATTCGCGGCGCAGCGGGCCGACGATGGCAACCGCGAAGTTATCGATCGAACGTGGCCAGAGATCTCCGCTGAGCATAGTGAACGTGGGTACCTGGCGCTCCATCTGCCAGCGCGCGGTGATGCTCCGGGAAAATTCCACGTCGATCGGAGATAACGAGTACTGTCGGTTGATCCACTTGCAAATTTCCTTTTCGTGGAGTCCCGCCGAGTTCGCGGGAGTCCTGCCCGTTCTTATCGGCGCCTTGCTCTACGCCGGCTTGTGATGCTTGGCGTCTTATTTCTCTTCGTCCGGTTGCGAGTCCGCATCCGGATTCCACTCTTGTGGCGGTGTGGCGGAGATTTCGAATTCACGAGCATCCGCATGGTCCACAGCGAACTTGGCTTCTGGTTCCGCCGCTTCGTCTAGACCCTGGTGCGCCTCCGATGGTTGAGGAGTGGTGGCATTGCCACCCGCACCGGCAGCAGCGGCAGCGGCTCGCGGCGCGGCTTTCTGAGATGCGGTTCTCGCGGCTTTCTCGTCGGCTCCGGCCGCCGAACCGAGGCCCAGGGCGCCGTCCACCGAGGCCCTCAGGTCCACCAGCATGCGCAGCGGCTGGCCCGAGGAATACTCCGCCTGGAACATCACTTTCCAGGACTGGCAGATCATGCGCAGGCGAATGATCGGTTCCTGCGCAGAGAATTGGGCGCGCCGGCAGTCGATGGTCTCGACCCCTTCTTCTTCCAGCTCGGTAAGCCCGTCAAGAATGCTGTTGAGATCGCCGAGCATGAGACGGAAGAAGACACGCCGCATGAGATATCCGAAACGAGTAAAGGCGACCAGCGCGATGGGCAGGTAGAATAGATCGCCGGCCTGCGCCTTGGCCTTGCGTCCCTGGTCCAGCACGCTGCCGTGCAGCAGTTCGTCCAGCGAGCGGCAGCGGCGCGCAGAATCGAGCGCGCGGTCCAAAGCGTTTAACCACACCGGCGCCTTGAGTTCCACTTTGCCGAGAACCGGCTCCAGCCCCTGAGCTACGTAAGCGAGATCGGCGCCGCTGTCGTCTAGTTCGGTGGGCGCGCTCTGGCTGAAATACTGCACCAGCAGGAAATCAACCTTGTCGCGCACGGAAACGGTTTTCGTGGTCTTGGCCAGGAAGTGTTGCAGCAGGACGACCAGACCTTCGGGATCCACCAGCGAACTGTTCTGCAGAAACTGGCGCAACTGGTGAACCTGGATTTTCTCATCCATGTCGTTCAGCCACTGCTGCGCCTGCTCGACGGACTCGCTCCCCGGCGTATCGACCGCTGCTTCAAGATCGGCACAAGCGGGCGCGTCGATCACGAACTCGCGGGCCAGTTGGGCGTAAATGGGATGCAGGCGGCGGGCGCTTGACCATAGGGCCGCGGGATCTGCAGTTGGTCCCGAAGGTTGCAATGACGAAGGCTGCGATGGAGTCATGGTTTCACGATCCAGTTGGGAACTGCGGTGACAAAGCGGGCTGCGACGATGGTTTTACCGGGATGGTATTGCACCGCGACCACCGAGGCTTCCGCATCGAGTGAGCCGTCCGAATTGCGCAGCCGCAGGATGTCGGCGAACTCCAGTGGCGTGGCGCAGGCAAACAGAACTTCGCGCGAGGTTCCGAATTCGATGACGGTGCTTTCCTGCACCGCCGTGTCGCCCGGCAGGTTGCCGTTACTCGCGCTGTTGTGGCGCGTGAACTGAACCGGAATGCGAACCGGCGTGGCTTCGGGGAAAAAGCGCGCCAGCTCGGCGACCGTGCTGGTTTGCCCCCTCCGAATTGGAGCTGTGGCTGGTTGCGCCAAGCGATGATGACCCTTTCCCCAAGACTCGTTCTTACTGCATCCACTCCGGACTGTCATTCCGACCGGAGCTTCCCATTCCCGAAGGAAAGGGGAAGCGGAGTGGAGGAACCTGCTGTTTCCTCCACCCAATTAGCTAAGTGCGGTTGGACTCCCCTCTTCCCGGTTAGGAAGATCCTCGGGGAGCCAGAACACGCGGTTATGCAGAACCAGGAGCACGACCAAGACCACAGCGTGGAACGGAAGGATTAGCACTCAGGCGCTAGAGTTTTCAGCAAGTTAGAAGCGGGACCCGCGCGTCGCAGAAGCTTGCGCAAGATCGAAATCTCAAGCTGAGACAGCAGTCTCACGGCACGAACTCGGCGAACAGACCTCGAAGCAAGGTTCAAGGCATTCACAGTTGTGAGTCTCGCCCTTTCGAAAGCACGCAAAGGACAGCTATCAGCCAAGCCCGGTATGTCTGGCGACTTCTGGCACTCGCCAGATTGCGCAAACAGGTTGCTACGCAAACACGAATTGAATGCCGGGATAAAACCGAACCTTGCCCCCAAATTCTGGTCCCAGTACCAACTTGTCCGGTAACCGCGTTTGAACTAAGCCGCTAGCGCGTGTCTTGACACAGCGTCGGAAGCGTCCGAACTGCCCTCTTGAAAAACGGAGGGTGCCGGAGGTAGGACGATGCAGGTGGGTACGAGAACTCCTACATGGATGAGCATCAATAATGGCCTTTTGACCAAAGCCTCGTCTGGCAAGGCTTTTCAGGCAGAAATCGATTGAATTCCCATAGCTCGTACCCCATCCGCCGCAAACGCCAGCGGCACACTTCCAACGACCCTATCGAAACCGGCCCCGAGAACATAACCTGCGCACCCACACTTTTCCCCTCGGGGCCGTCCCGATAGGGATCTATCGTTTATCAGGACTTGACCTACAAGCTGCCCTCTTCGTTGACTTGCCTCCGGTCGCGCCCCTAAGATGTCGTCACGATGGCAGGCTCCGACACGCTCATCGGCCAGATCCTATCGCACTACCGCACCGTGGAAAGACTAGGCGGTGGCGGGATGGGCGTTGTCTACAAAGCAGAGGACACCGCACTTGAGCGTTCGGTTGCCCTCGAGTTTCTGCCAGACGACCTTAAAAGACGCGCAAGCACTCGAACGCTTCCGCCGTGAAGCAAAAGCTGCCTCCCCATTCAACCATCCAAATATTTGCACCATTTACGAAATCGGCGACCACGACGGTAGACGCTTCATCGCCATGGAGTATCTGGAAGGCAAGACGTTGAAACCTTTGATTTCCCGTCGTCCTATGGAATTGGAGAGGATGCTGACCGCGGCGATTGACGTCGCTCTGCCGAATGAAGGGGACGAACATCATGACCATGAGAGCAGTAATTCTAGTCAGTACGACCTATCCGGGTCACAATCTGGGACGCCAGCGGCAGACATAGTCATCAAAGCGCGAGTTGCGAGCCACTAGAAGTTTCGAGGGAACGCGATTCTTCATGGAGAACGATGTGGTAAATACGCAGATTCGGAACGTAGCGATCGTTGGTACGGGCTTGATCGGCGCGAGCTGGGCGGCGCAGTATCTGGCAAGCGGTTTTGACGTCATCGCGACGGATCCCGCGCCAAACGCGGAGGCCAACTTACGCAAGTGCGTCGACGAGGCATGGAAGTTACTCACGGTCATTGGCCTGGCTTCGGGTGCAAGCCGCGACCGACTGACCTTCACTGCCGATATGAAGGAGGCGGTGTCGAAGGCCGACTTTGTCCAGGAGAACGTCCCGGAACGACCTTTATTGAAAACCAAGGTGTTCGCTCAGATGGACGAAGTCACTCCTCCGGATTCGATCCTCGCTTCGAGTGCATCCGTCATCACCATGGATATCATTCAGTCGGGCTGTAAGCACCCCGAGCGCTGCGTGATAGGCCATCCCTTTAATCCTCCCCATGTCATTCCCCTGGTTGAAGTAGTAGGCGGGGCGAAGACGTCCGAGGCGGTGATCGAACGAGCCATGACGTTCTACGCGTCTATCGGCAAGAAGCCGATCCGGCTGCGCAAGGCTCTCCCGGGCCATGTTGGGAACCGGCTTCAAGCGGCGCTCTACCGTGAGGTCCTCTATCTCATCCAGCAAGGCGTCGTCAGTGTGGAGGATGCAGACATCGCCGTGTGCTATGGGCCGGGGCTTCGGTGGGGCGTGATGGGCCCTAGCCTACAGTGGCATTTGGGCGGGGGACCCGGCGGGATCCGTCACTATGTGGAACATTACATGGATGGCTTCGTGGGCCAAATGAGGAAACTCGAAATGCCCGACGTCACGCCGGCGCTGCTGCAGACGGTTATCGATGGCGTGCTGAAGGAAGCCAACAGCCAATCGGTCGAGCAGCTTGCTCAGGCGGAGAACAAGGTGGTGTTGGAGCTTCTCGCGCTACGCGCCAAGGCAGGCAGAATACTTCCATGAAACATATAAACGGTTTACTAACGGCACGTCGGAAGAATCGCCAAGGCGCAATTCGGTTATCCTCCGATTCGATATGAGGAGAGAATGCCACCGGCGCATCGCCAGATTCGACATCATTGCCCACCGAAAATTCATTTTCGCGTAGAAATCAAAACCCGAACCGGCCCACAGTTCCAGATCACAAATTGTGATCCCAAAAATCGGCAAGCGTCGTCGACGTTTATCGGGAACCAGCTTCATAGAACAAGTTCAACCGATGCTGCTTCAGATAATCGAGCTTCTGTTGCAGGTTCAAATCAGATCCATGGCCGAAATCCACGATCTGTTCGGGATGGGGGTGCACCCAAAAGTTAGCGCTCTGGTCACAGTAGTGGACATTTTCCGTGCGCACGTAGCAGCTTGCCCAGTCGCGCTTGCCGTTGGAATACCAGCGGATATCCTCCCATGGTTTGCGCACCGCGGCAGGCAAGAGCAGCAGAACCCATAATCCTAGGACGAAATTCCGCCTGCCCTGCCACGACTGCGACAGCAGAAAGAAGTAGATGGCCAGGAAGGCTGGGATCAGCAGGGTGACGTAGCTCTATGCAAATGCCGCGTTGAAGCCAAGGCAGAGGCGCCCGATCGAGGCGTTCACTGAAAAAACCATAGCTCAAGAGCACGGTGCCGACAGCCAACGATCCAAAGAGATTCGAGCCTAATAGGCTTCCTCGAAAGTTCGCCTTGGCGAAGCTGGAGACAAAAATGATCCCGGCGAAGAACACGGGCAGGCCGAGCACGATCGTGGAGACGCCGACCCGGACAACAAACGACTCGAAGAATAGTTTTTCGAGCGGCACTACAAACGACACCAAGAGAGAAAGAAAGAGGCCAGGGTAGGCCCAACGCAGCGGTATTTTCGGGAACCGCTGGTACACGAGGTTGGCGGCAACGATCAGACACAGCAACCCAGATATGACAATCGAGTTCACGACCCCAGGAAAAGCGACAGCAGGCTGATGAGCGCCAGCGACCGGTAGCTGAAACCACCGAGTTCCTCGGGACTTGTTTCGAGAGCCCGCAGCCAGTTAACGCTTCGGGCTGGGCGGTCCCGATAGAGCGCGAATAGGCAGTACACGAGAGCGATCAGGAAGCCTGAGCTGACGAATAGCCAGACCAGCAGGCGACGCGAGTGGGTGAGGTGATCCATTCAGACGAGCAACATGGCTGATTTTCCCTCAACGGCTGAAGCCGGATTCCATTTGGCGGGTCGTGCCCTGCCCCATCTTCTTCGGGTGAGCACTTTAGCCGAGACTCGCTGCCATCCGTATCGTTAGTCTTTTACACTATCTGCCAGACCTGCGCCGGAACAACTCGAAAGTCGTATCATTATTTCACTCCCAGGATGTAGGAAAAAAGTAGACGGAATGGCTACATCCGGCATCAAAGTCGGCACGCAATCTGCGAAACTCGGGTTCGCACATAGAAAATAGAAAGATGGGGCAACCACTATGGATAACGCACGGAAGAAGCTTGGCCTGTGGAGCGCGCTGCTTGGGCTCGCGCTCGCCACAATCGTTTTACCGGCGCGAGTAAGCGCTCAAGATCAGGACGATCCTCCGACTCGAGTCGCTCGAATCGGCTACATGGAAGGTTCGGTCTCATTCCTGCCCGCGGGCGAAACCGACTGGGTTGGGGCGGGCCTTAACCGGCCCATGACCACGGGCGATCAACTCTGGGCAGATAAAGATTCCCGCGCCGAACTGCAACTGGGATCCGCGGCGATTCGTTTATCGGAGAATACCGGCATCTCTTTCCTGAACCTGGATGACAACACGATTCAGGTCCAGCTTACCTCTGGCATGATCAATATTTCAGTGCGCCGAATGGGCGAGAACGATGACTTCGAGATCGACACGCCGAACCAGGCGTTTACGATCATGCAGCCCGGCCGCTATCGCGTAGAGGCGAGTGCGGACGGGAACTACACGGTGGTGAGCGTGCGCGTGGGCGAAGGCCAGGCCACGGGTGGCGGTGAAACCTTCGATTTGCGCGCCGGGCAGAGAGGAACATTCAGCGGAACGGACACGCTTACCGCCAATGTCGAGCAGATTTCTCCCTTCGATCCATTCGATACCTGGTCCGAGGATCGCGATCACCGTTACGATTTCTCGCGGTCGGCACAGTATCTTTCGCATGACGTGGTCGGCTATGACGATCTGGACGATCACGGCGACTGGCGCGACGATTCGAACTACGGCCACGTCTGGTTTCCGCAGGTTGAAGTCGGATGGGCGCCTTATCACACCGGCCATTGGGATTGGATCGATCCGTGGGGATATACGTGGGTCGATGACTCTCCATGGGGCTACGCGCCGTTCCACTACGGACGTTGGGTATCGGTTAGCGGGCGCTGGGGCTGGATACCTGGGCCGATAGCAGTGCAGGCAGTGTACGCGCCGGCGCTGGTTGTGTTCATTGGCGCCGGGGGCGGATGGGGCGGAAATATTGGATGGTTCGCGCTTGGTCCGCGGGAAGTTTGGGTGCCTTCTTACCACGTCAGCGCGGCCTACATGACCCGCATCAACGTCAGCAATACTACCGTCAGCACCACCGTGATCACGAACGTCTATAACACGACCATCGTTAACCGCACCACGAACATCACGAACATTACCTATGCGAACAGAACGGTGCAGGGCGCGGTGACGGCGGTTCCGCAGAACGCCTTCGCGAGCGCGCAGCCTGTAGCGAAGGTGGCCGTTGCGGTGAATGCGCAGCAGATCGCGTCTGCGCCGATGAGCGTGCGGGTTGCGGTTGCTCCCACGCCGCAAGCGGTGATGGGAGCGAAGGCTTCGACGGCGGGCCATGTGGCTGCGCCTCCGGCAGCGGTGATGAACCGGCAGGTGGTCGCTAAGAAGACTCCGCCTCCGCCTCCGCCTTCGTTTGCCGCGCGGCAACAGGCCATGGCAGCGCATCCCGGCGTACCTCTGGGCAGGCAGCAAGTCGCGAGTTTGCGTCCCGCGAGCGCGGCGGCAGCGCACCCGGCAGTGAAGGTGGCGCCTCCGGGGAAACCTGCGACACCGACGATGGGCAAGCCGGCTAATCAGCCTGCTGCTGCGCGACCTGGGCAGCCTGCGGCGGCCCCTGCGAATCAGCCGGCAAACCGTCCGGCTCAGCCGGCTGCGAATGAGCGGCCGACTGCTCCGGCTCAGCCGAATCGGCCTCCGGCGGCACAGCCCGCGCCCAGTCGGCCGGAAGCGAATCGGCCCGAGCCAAATCAGCCAGCCACACCACCGGGTCGTCCTGAACCCACAAAGCCAGCGGAGCCACCGGCGCGTAACGAGCGCCCGCCTGCGGCGCAGCCGGAGCCAGCGCGGCCCGCTCCAGCACCGGCGAAACCACAGCCTGCACCGAGCCGTCCTGAAGCCAAACCTGCGGAGCCACCGGCGCGAATTGAGCGTCCGCCTGCGGCACAGCCGAATCGGCCGGAACCAGCGCGGCCCGAAGCCACGCCTGCAGAGCCGAAACCTGCGCCGCACCCGGCAACGCCTGCGCCGGCCGCGCGCCCGCAGGAGCACACACCTCCTCCGGCTGCGAAACCGGTGTCTCCTCCTCCAAAGAAGACGCCTCCGCCCAAGACGCCGGAGGAGCAAAAGAAGGAAGAAGAGAAGAAGCCTCCGGCTTTATAAGACCTAGGTTCGAAACTGATGTGAACCACTCCGAGCACCCTGAGTCTCAGGGTGCTTTTTTCTTATTGTGGAACCTTATTGCAGCGTGTGGCTCGGTGGTCCGGAGGATGGGCTTCCGCTGATGTTGTAGCGTTTTAGTTTGCGGTAGAGGGTGGCGCGGCTGATGCCGAGCATGCGTCCGGCGAGGGCTTTGTCGCCTTTGACCTGCTCGAAGACGCGCTGGATGGTGGCGCGTTCGATGTCTTCGAGATCGGTGGTGGAAAGAGGAACGGCGGCAGGGCTCTCGACGGAACTCATGGCGGCTGCGGCCGCTAGATCGGAAACCAGTTCGGGTGCGGATTCCGAGCACCGGACGCGACGCCGATGAATTCAGGGCGGCGATGGGTGGGAGGCAGATCGCCTAGATCGATTAACGTTCCGTTGCCCAGAGCTACGGCGCGCTCCACGCAGTTTTCCAGCTCGCGCACGTTGCCCGGCCAGTCGTAATTCATAAGAGCTTTCATGGCGGCGCTCGATACGCTGCAGGTCCGCGCCCGGAGCGTAACGTTCGCAAAACCAGTTCACCAGCATGGGGATATCGCTGCGGCGCTCGCGCAACGCGGGAACGTGGACGGTGACGACGTTGAGGCGGAAGTAAAGATCTTTGCGGAAGGTTCCGTTCTTGTAAGCGGCTTCGAGATCGCGGTTGGTGGCGGCAATGATGCGCACGTCCACTTTGACGCGCTGGTTGCTGCCCACGGGACGAACTTCTTTTTCCTGCAGCACGCGCAGCAGCTTGGCCTGCAACTCCAGTGGCAGTTCGCCGATTTCGTCGAGGAAAACCGAGCCGGTGTCGGCCGATTGAAAGAGTCCCTGCTTAGATTTCAGGGCACCGGTAAAGGCTCCTTTTTCGTAGCCGAAGAGTTCGCTCTCGATCAGCGTAGGCACGAGCGAGCCGCAATCGACGGCGACGAAGGGACGGTTGGCAAATGCGCCGCGGAAATGAATGGCGCGGGCGATCAGTTCTTTGCCGGTACCGCTTTCGCCGGAGATGAGAACGGCAGTGCGCGTGTCTTTGAGCCGCGAAGCCACGCGCAGCACTTCCTGAATCTTGGCCGAGGAGCCGACGATGCCGTGCACTGCGGTTTCGGAATCCATGCGCTGGCGCAGGAATTCGTTTTCCTCGACCAGGCGGACTTTCTCGGCCATGCGGCGCAAGAACAGCCGGAGTTCTTCGAGCGGAGAAAACGGCTTGGTGATGTAGTCGTAAGCTCCGAGCTTCATGGCCTGCACGGCGGTTTCGATGGAGCCGTGTCCGGTCATGAGCGCAACCTCGGTGCGGGGCAGAAGTTTCTTTAGCCTTCTCCAGGAATTCGAGGCCGGACATGTGCGGCATGACCATGTCGCTGAGGATCATGTGAACCGGTTGCTCTTCGAGCAGGGCCAGAGCGGACTCGCCGCTATCGGCTTCGAGGCAGATGAAGCCCAGGGCTTCGCCCACGGTGACGCAGAGCTTGCGGATGGTCTGCTCGTCGTCGACGATCAAGAGACGGACGCGGAGATCTTCCTCGTCAGAGCGGGTCTGCTCAGAGCGGTCTTACCTAAAGGCGGTTTGCCGGGCGCGGCATTCACCGGGCTTTCCCCATAGTTTTCTCGACGGCGGAGATGAGATCCTGCACGCGGAACGGCTTCTCCAGATAAAGTGCGCCGATCTTGCGCAGGGTGGTGACCGTTTCTTCGTTGGCATAGTCGCCGGTAATGATGACGACTTTGTGCTCGAGATCGGGGCGATTGGCGGAGATCCAGGTGTGAACCTGCGCGCCGTCGACGCCGCCGGGCGTGCGCATGTCGGAGACGACGCCCAGGAATTGGCCTTTTTCCAGCAGGCGCAGGGCTTCGGCGCCGGACTCGATGCAGACGACGTCATAGCCGTTGCGCTCGAGCGTGGCTCTGACCAGAGCCATGATGGAAGGCTCGTCTTCGATGAGCAGAACGGGTAAGAGGGCTCGTTGAAGGGCTGAGGTTGTCATTGTTGTATCACTCCTGCGGCCACACTCAGAGAGGCGGTGTGGGGCGCTGCGGGAAAGCGGACGATGAAGGTGGCTCCCTGGCCATCCGTGTTGTTGTGGCAGAGAATCTCACCTCCGTGCTCCTTCACGATGCCGTAGCAGATGCTGAGGCCGAGGCCGGTTCCCTTGCCGACCTCCTTGGTGGTGAAGAAGGGATCGAAAATGCGATCGGGATGGGAAATGCCGTAACCATTGTCGCGGAAAGAAACTTCGACGGCATCGCCGGCTTTGGTGGTCATGATCTCGATGCGGGCGGGGCGGCCGATTTCGTGCACGGCGTCGTAGGCGTTGTTCAGGATGTTGAGGAAAACCTGCTGCAGTTGGTGGGCGTCGCCAATGACATCGGGCAGTCCCTCGTCGAGGTGTTCGATGATTTCCACGCCGTGACTGTTGAAGTCATAAGAGCGCAACTGGATGGTGCGGCGCAGGATGAGGTTGAGCTGCACGGGGTTGCGCTGCGGCGGCATCTGGCGGGCAAAGCTGAGCAGGTTCTGCACGATCTGTTTGGTGCGCTGCGCTTCCTGCAGGATGACGCGCAGATCTTTCCGCGCGGTCTCTGGAATCTCGGGATTCTCCATGAGCAGGTCGGCAAAACCGAGAATCGCAGTCAGCGGATTATTTACCTCGTGAGCGACGCCGGAGACCAGTTGTCCGACGGCTGCCATTTTCTCGGCGTGAACGAGTTTGCCGCGCAGTTCGGCGGAGTCGGTAATGTCGGTCATGACCACCACGATGCTGTTGATGTTGCCCTGCTCGTCGCGCATGGGGCTGAGGTTGACGGAAAACTGGCCGGCATGACCGTTGCCGCGCATGATCTGCAATTCCAGATTGTCAACCTGTTCACCGCGCAGGATGGCCTGCAGCGCATCCGCCAGGGGACGGATGAAGCCGGGAGCAGCCAGCTCCAGCAGGGGACGGCCCAGCAGTTCGACGCTGCTCGAACCCGGCTTCGTACCAGCGGCGGTTGGCATAGCTGATCGAGGCCGGCGGTGTCGGAGACCAGAATGAGGCTCTGCGTGTTGCTGAGAATCTTGCCGGAGAAGTCGCGCTCGCGTTGCAGTTCCGATTGATAGGTGTGAAGGCCGGTGACATCCAGCATCAGGCCGCGAATCTGCAGCAAACGCCCAAGATTGTCGTACATGCCGAAAGCGTTGATGAGCACGTAGATGGGAGAGCCGTCCTTGCGGCGAAGCGTAGCCTCAAAGTTACGCATGTGGCCGTCTTTTTCCATGGCCTCGGCGTGGCGGTCGCGCTGCTCGGGAGAAAAATAGACCTGGGTAGGAATATCAACCTGCAGGAGTTCTTCACGGCTGGAATAGCCGAGCATCGCCACCAGGGCATCATTGACTTCGACAAACTGGCCTTCGCGGGGTGCTGAAGAATAATCCTTCCTGGATGTTGTCGAAGAGTTCGCGGTAACGGCGTTCGGCCTCGCGGCGGTCGGTGATGTCCTTAAGCACGTGAATGGTTTGCAGGTTCTCGCCGGAAGCGCCGTGCACGCGCGAAGTTGAAACCAGATAGGTGCGGTCCAGGGCGGGATGAACGAATTCGTCGCTGTCTTCGCCCATGGAACGGCAAAAAGGGCAGGAATAAAGCGTGGCTTCGTTGGTCAGGGCAAGCAGAGCGCGCATGTTGACGCCAATCAGTTCGCTGGGTGCAACCCCGATCATGGCGGCCAGGGAGCGGTTTACGCGCAGGACCTTGTCGGACTCATCGTGCACCACGATGAAGTCGGTGATGGCGTCAAAGATTTCCAGCCAGTGGCGGTTCGCCTGTTCGATGCGAGTGAACAAGCGCGCATTGTCCAGGGCCATGGCGGCGTGGCCGGCAATAGCTTCCAGCAGATCGCGGTCTTCGGCCGCGAGCGGACGGGTGCGTCCGGAGAGGCAGAGCAAACCAGCGAGATCTCCATTGGGAGCGGGAAGCCGAACCGCCACTAAGTCGTTCCAGCCTAAACTCGAGGCCAGGTCAGGACCGAGCAGTTCAGCGGCGGAGCCAGAGACGACGGCTTCCGACCGCTGCGCGGCCAACTCAGTGAGGGCCTGCGCAAATCGCTGCTGCAGCGCGCGATCTTCGGGCGGCAGGGGGTGCAGCGCGACCGTCTGGAATCGTCCATTCTGAAACAGGGCGACCGCACCCGCGTGGGCTCCGGCTAATGCGATGGCGCGCTCGACAAACTTGCCGGCGAAATCCGGCAGGCGCAGCAGGCCATCAATCTCGCGCGCCAGTTGCGTAAGCGCCTCGGAGCGCTTGCGATGCTGCTCGGACTGGTGCAGGTTATGCGCAACTTCGAGCACCACCGAAACCTGGGCGGCCAGGGCGCGGGCGCGGCGAATATCCTGCTGAGAAATGCCGGTGTTATCGAGACGATCGAGCACACCGAACATGCCGAGCACTTTTCCGTCGGCGCCCAACAGCGGCACCGCCAGCAATTGCCGGGCCTGGTATTGCGCGAGAACCTCCAGATTCGCGCCGGCCAATTGGGTCAGATCGTCGGACCAGAAAACTTCCTTTTCCCGCAGGGCGCGGGTGGCGATACCCTCCGGGAAAACCGTATCCACGCGCCGCGGCTCGCCCTCAGTAAACAGCATAGCGAATGCGGAACTGTCCGTCTTCGAGCAGAGCGATGAAGCACCGGCCATAGCCGAGAAAATCGGAGGCGCGCAGCACGAAAGCCTGCAGAAAATGTTCGAGGTCGCCGCTCGAACTGAGTTCGGAAGAGATCTCGAGCAATTGGTGCAATTCGTGCGCCTGGCCTTGCGCGGTGGCACACAGTTCGGCGTGAGCCACGGCGACTGCGCCGAAGCCGGCGATGGCCGAGACCAGCGACTTCTCTTCGGCGGTAAAGACTCCGTCGTGGCGCGGATAGACGAGGATCGCGCCCTGGGTGCGCGAAGTGCGGAAGGGAGCGGCAATCAGCATTCCCGGGCGAGACCAGGCTGCCGAGCGAGTGCGACTCGCTGCCGATGGAGATGGTGATCGCCTCTCCGGCGGAAACCGCGCGTTGCGCCAGATCGGCGGCGAAGCGAATGGTCTGGCGGTCATGTCCAGCCCGGAAGGAATTGGCCAGTTGCGGAGTTTCGGCGGACACGGCGCGCAGTTCGAAGGGTCCTTCGCGGCGCAGAAGAACCGAGACCAGACGCGTACGCAACAGCAGCCGGAGACGATCCGCCAGGGCCTCGATGACGGCGGATACGTCTGGAGTTCCGTGCAGGGCGCTCGCAACCTCGGCCAGGATTTCGGTCCGGCGGTGCTCCTCGCGCGAGGCTTCGCCGAGCCGGGTCGCTTCGAGCAAGCTGCCTAGCTGCCCAGCCAGGATCGTGGCCTTGGCGGCGAGATCCTCATTAAAAAATCCTTCTGTCGGAATCATGCAAAAACGTTACCGCGCCGATGACTTCATCGAAGACCACCAGAGGGGCGGCCATCAGGGAGCGGGCCTCAAACTGGCGCGCCGCGGGGAAGGCCGGGCTTGACTGCACTTGATTGACGAAGATCGTGCGGCGGCTGCGCACGGCTTCGGCAGTGACGGCGCTCTGCTGGGGAAGCAGCCGGAGGCCGATGAAACGCTCGGCCAGCTTGCCGTCGGCCTGTTCTCCGATGAGTTCGTCGCCCGCGTGGCGACGCCAGAAATAAACGCCGCTGACCTGGAAGAACTCGCGCGTGGCGCGGCAAAAAAGCTGGATCAGCGAGGTGGCGCCGGCGCGTTCCGCGGCCTTGGCGGCGATCCGCAGGAGGAGTTTCTGAAAAGCATCGTCGGAGTTAAGCAGCGTGCGGCCTTCCGGCGACGGGCGGTATCGAATTGCCTTCGGCCATCTTCAGAGCATCACCAGCTTCCGACACAGGATTTTCACGATTCTCACAAGTGATTGAATCTAATGGAAAACTATCCCGCCATCTCAATTTGAGTCAAGGGAAATGGGTGGACGGGGTGCCTTAGTGTGAAATCCCGAGAAAGCGGGGTAAATGATCTCAGTATGAGAATCGATCGAGGGCGAAGCCGGCGATGAGACAAGGCCAATGCTGAGCTGCGGTTCCGGAAGGGGCCGCGATCCCATTAAGTCCTTGTTTTTCAGACATATCTTGAGGATTACCTTGGTTTTCTTCAAAGCAGAGGCGTGGCCCCGCCGTTGCTCCACCGGCATCACCAGGACTATTCCCAGGAGGAATTGTGTCTTTGCGGCAGACGGGAGTGTTGCTGGCCGTTCTAGCGATGGTGGCTGGAGTGGGGGCAGCAGGGCTGCGAGCGCAGGATGCACAAGGTGAAATTAGTGCGCCGCGCTAAGAGCAAAGTGGAGCCGGTGTATCCCGAACTGGCTCGGAAGATGAATATCACGGGCACGGTGAAGGTGCAGGTCGTGGTCGCCCCGAATGGCACGGTGAAAGAAGCCAAGGTAGTGGGCGGGCATCCGGTGCTGGCGAATGCCGCACTGGAAGCGGCCAGGAAGTGGCGCTTTGAGCCGGCGGCGGAGGAGAGCTCGGGCATCGTGGATTTCAAGTTCGAACCTCATCAATAGGGCGGGCAGAACAGGCGGCCGGGAGGAAACGGCATGACGATCGGCAAGAAGCTATACAAGAATTTCGGAATCATCCTCAGCATGGTGGTGGTGCTGTTCATCGTGAACCTGGTGGCGGTGCAAAGAGAGCACGCCGCCAAGGACGCGGCCAGAGCCTCGCTCGATCTGGCAGACGCTACCAACGAAGTGCGCTTCCAGATGATGCAGAACCGCCTCTACCTGAGCAACTACCTGCTGAGCGGCGACACCCGGGAAGTGGAGCGCATGAATGAGGGCCTGCGCACGCTTAGCGAAAAACTGCACCAGGGCAAGTCGCTGGCCAACTCCGATCAGGAACAGTCAGCGCTGGACAAGGTCGAACAACTGGAACAGGCCTGGGGCAAAGAATTCGCGCAGCCTCTGATCGACAAACGTAAGGACGTGGATTCCGGCAACGCGACCGTTGCCGAATTGCAGATTTACTACCTTCAGAAAGACGCTTCCTTCGTGGGTGAAGAATTCGACCGACGCGCTCGACGTGGCTGACGGGGAAAACCGCAAGCTGGTCGAACTGCGGCGCAAATCGGATGAAACGGCGAGTGCGCTGACCATCCTGTTCTCCATCGTGAGCACGCTGGTCGCGCTGTTTGTGGGCGTCTGGGTTGCCATCACCACCGCCAAGTCGATCACCGAACCGCTGATCAACCTGATGGAGGTTTCACGGCAAATCGGCGACACCGGCGATCTGGAGCACAGCATCGACGTGCAGCGCGAGGACGAGATTGGAGAACTGGCCCGCACCTTCGCCAAGATGGTCACCTATCTCAAAGAGATGGCGGGCGTCTCCGAATCGATTGCCGGGGGAGATCTTACGGTTCAAGTCAAGCCGCGCTCGCCGCACGACACGTCTGGGCAACGCGTTCGCGCGAATGGTGGAAGGCCTGGGCCGTCTGGTGCGCAGCGTACGCGATGCGTCGGCGCAGGTGGCCAGCGCCTCCGGCCAGGTGGCGAACGCCTCCGACGATTCGGCCAAGGTCGGCTTGCAGGCTTCCTCGGCCATCGACGAAGTCACCAGCACCATGCACGAGATGAGCGTGAACGTGCAGAACATGGTGAAGAGCACGCAGGTGCAGGCTTCCAGCGTGAGCGAGACTTCCGCTTCCATCGATCAGATGGTGGCTTCCATCCAGCGCGTGGCCGATACGGCCAAGGTGCTGCTCGACATCTCGAACCGGTCGCGGGAAGAGGTGCACAGCGGCATCGCCACCATGGAAAAGGCCACCGACGGCCTGAACCGCATCAACGCCACCATCACCAGTTCGGGAGAAATCATCGGAGCGCTGGGACAGCGCGCCGACGACATTGGCAAGATCATCGAAGTCATCGACGATCTGGCGGAGCAGACCAACCTGCTGGCACTGAACGCGGCCATCGAAGCGGCGCGCGCCGGCGAGCACGGACTGGGCTTCGCGGTGGTGGCCGACGAAGTCCGCAAGCTGGCGGAAAAGTCGGCGCAGTCGACCAAGGAAATCTCCGAACTGATCCAGAGCATTCAGAAGGAAGCGCGCAAGGCCGTGGAGAACATGGACCGCTCCACCGGGATCGTGAACGAAGGCCTGGATCTGGGCGGCGAACTGAACGGGGCGCTGCGCAAGATCTCGAACGTGGTCACCGAAGTGTACAAGTTCGCCCAGGAAATCGGCGCGGCCACCAACGAACAATCGCATGGCTCGTCGCAGATCGCGCGGGCCACCACCCGGCTGAACGAAATCACTCACGAAATCAACTCGGCGGTGGAAGAACAGGCCTCGGGAGCGCAGGCCGTGGTCAAAGCCATGGAGCGGATGCGCGAACTGGTGCAGCAGTCGACTTCCGGCTCGACCGAACTGGCGGCTTCGGCGGAGCAGATGTCGAAGATGTCGCGCGGCCTGCTCGACTTCATGGACCGCTTCACGCTGGAAGAGGCCGCACGGCAGGCCGCCGGCGAGAAATCGCAGCCCGCCCGGCGGGCAGCGGCAGCATCCCGCTTGCTAGGACACGCGATGAACCACTAAGTATGAATCGTGAACTCCATATCGTGGGCTTCCAGGTAGGGCGCGAGACCTATGGCGTGCCCATCACTTCCCTGCACGAAATCGTGCGCGTGCCGGAGATTACCGCCGTCCCCGATGCGCCCGATTATCTGGAGGGCGTGATCAACCTGCGGGGCAAGATCGTTTCGGTGATGGATTTGCGCAAGCGCTTCGGCGATAAGCAGGCCACATTGAAAAAGCAGAACCGGATTCTGGTGGTGGAGCACTCCGGCAAGCTGGCGGGATTGATCGTGGACTCGGCCTCCGAGGTACTGAAGATTGCCGGCGAAGACGTCGAGGCTCCGCCGGCCGCATTCCAGGAAGGCGGACTGAACTGTGTCACGGGATTGGGCAAGGTTCGAGGCCGCCTGATCGTGTTGCTCGACATGAACAAATTATTGGCTCCGGCCAGCCTGTTGCAGGAGAGCGGGAGCGCGGAAAGCAAGACTGCCAAGCCGGAAGCGCGGGGAGCTGCGGCGCACTAGGCTTCGGGGCGCCAAGCTTAGTTGTGACAATCAGTGCCGCTGGGCTGCGCGAGAGACAGAGCGTCAAACTCGGACGCGGAGAACGAGAGAACGAATGAGCACACTTGGAGCTGCACCTGCTCCTATCTTGACGGAAGCGGAACTGCGGCTGTTGCAGGCGCTGGTGTATCAGGAGTGCGGCATGCACTTCGACGAGCGCCGCACGCACTTCCTGCAGGACCGCCTGCTGCGGCGGCTGAAGGAATGCCGCGTCGATTCCTTCTACGCCTATTACCGGCTGCTGATCAGCCAGGACGGCAAGGCGGAACTGGCCCGGCTGGTGGAGAACCTGACCGTCAACGAAACCAGCTTCTTCCGGCACAAGGCGCAGTTGGACCTGTTCCAGAAACACGTGCTGGAAGAACTGCTGAAACGCAAGCAGGCGCACCGGGAATATTCAATGCGGGTCTGGAGCGCGGGCTGCTCCACCGGGCAGGAGGCCTACACGCTGGCCATGATGGCAGCCGACACGCTGGGCTACTACTACCTGCGCAATCCGCTGCCGGTGGAGGTGACGCTGCCCAAGCCCTTGATTCCCCCGCCCTGGCGGGTGGAGATCCTGGCCAGCGATATTAGTTATTCGGTGCTGCGCACCGGGCAAGAAGGCTTTTACAACGAGCATCAGATGGCGAACGTGGATTACAGTTTTCGCCTGCGTTACTTCGATAAGGTCGGCGACCGCTACGCGGTCAAGAAAGCGCTGAAAGAGATGGTTCACTTCGACTTTCACAATCTGAAGACGGAGTACCTGCCGCAGCGCAATGACGTGATCTTCTGCCGCAACGTGATGATGTACTTCGACGAGGCGGAGCAGAAGCGGCTGGTCGAAAAGTTTTACCGCTGCCTGAACCCCGGCGGCTACCTGTTCGTGGGCCACGCGGAGAGCCTGCTGGGCCTGACCGAGAAGTTCCACATGGTGCATCGCGACAGCGGCACGGCTTACCAGCGGATTGAGGTGCGCCAGTGACGAATCCTCCCGATGAGCGCGGAGCGGAACTGCGGGAGCTGTTTTTTGAGACCTCGCAGGAACTGCTGCAGGCGCTGAACGAGGAATCTCTGAAGCTGGAGAATCATCCCGGCGATGAAGAGATCGTGCGTTCGATCCGCCGGACGGTGCATACCTTGAAGGGCGACTCGGCGGCTTGCGGGCTGCGCGAGTTGAGCGAACTGGCGCACCATTTCGAAGATGCGCTTTCGCTGGAGAGCGCGGCCGCCCATGGGGCGCTGGCAGAAATCGCTTTTGCCGCCGCCGACGTCTTTGCGGAGATGCTCGCGGCCTACCAGGGCGGAAGCCCGATGCCCGCCACGGAAAGCCTGCGGCAGAAAATCGACGAGCTGACCGCGAATCCGGCGGCCAAGAAAGCGCCACGCAAGAAAAAACCCGTAGAACGCGCCCGGCGATCCGACAAAGACTGGACGGATGCGGAAAAGCGCGCTCTGGCTCAGGCGCAGGCTGCCGGCCTGGGGCTGTACGAGATCGTGGTGAAAATCGATCCCCACTGCACCATGCCGATCGCCGCGCGGCAAATGATTCAGAACGCGATCAGCCAGATCGGCCAGGTACTGGTGGTGCGGCCGGACGCGAAATCGCCAGCCGCCTCCCGGCAGGTAGAGTTCATCTTTGCCAGCCTGCAGACGCAAGAACAGATCGCCGCCAAGTGTCGCATTCCGACGATTGCGGGCGAGATTAACGTGACTCTGATTCAGGCCGCATCGCCGGCCAGAGCCTCCACAAGAGTTGCCGAGCAGGCCGCCGGGCCAGTGCCCGAGGATGCAACTGCGGCGACCACGGCGCTGGATACTCGGGCTTCGGGAACCCCAGCTTCGGCAACCCCAGCCCCAGCAACCCCAGCCCCAGCCCAGCCGGCTCCCACCGAGGCGCAGGCCCCGGCAGCGGAACCTAGCCTGCCGCAAGCTTTGATGGAAAACATACTGCGCGTCGAGGCGGGGCGGATCGACAACGTGCTCAACCTGGTGGGCGAGCTCATCATTGGCAAGTCGATGCTGCAGCAGGCGTTCAGCGAGTTTGGCAAGCGCTATCCCAAGGAACCGTTGCGCGGCAAGTTCGCCGATGCCATGGCCTTTCAGGCCCGAGTGCTGAACGATCTGCAACGCTCGGTGATGAAGATTCGCATGGTGCCGGTGGACCAGTTGTTTCGGCGCTTCCCGCGCATCGTCCGCGATGTGGCGCGGCAATGCGGCCGCGAAGTGGATCTGGAACTCAGTGGGCAGGAAACCGACCTCGATAAGGGCATTCTCGACGCCATCGCCGAGCCCCTGACGCATATGGTGCGGAACGCGGTCAGCCACGGCATCGAACCGGCCGAGCAACGCCGGAGCCAGGGCAAGCCGCCGCGAGGAAAGATCCGGCTGAATGCCTATCACCAGGGCAATCAGGTGGTGGTCGAGATTAGCGACGATGGGCGGGGCATCGATGCGCAAAAGATTCGCAGCAAAGCGATCGAACTGGGAATGCTGACGGCGGAAGAAGCGGCGCGTTTGAGCGAAGCCGAGACCCTGGACTTCATCTTCCGGCCCGGATTCAGCACAGCGCGAGGAGGTCACCGAAGTTTCCGGACGCGGGGTGGGGATGGACGTGGTGCAGAGCGTGCTCCAGCGGCTCAAGGCGACGATTCACGTGGAAACTCATGTCGGCCAGGGGACGACGTTCCGCCTGAAGCTGCCGCTCACGCTGGCCATCATCAAGGCCTTGATGTTCTGGGTGGAGCAGCGCTTGTATGCCATCCCGCTGAACGCGGTGAGCCAGATTGCCCGCTCGTTCGAATCCGAAGTCCATCAGGTCGACAACTACGAAGTGCTGCAGTTACGCAACCAGGTGCTGCCGCTGCTGCGCCTGGGACGTCCCCTCGCGGCCGGTGCAGACCGGAAGTTGCTCAAGCTGTTCGTCCTGGTAATTACCGTCGGGGAGAAAAAATACGGGCTGATCGTGGACGCTTTGGAAGGGGAAGAAGAACTGGTTATCAAAGCTTTGGACGACCAGACTTTCGCCACCGATCTGGTGAACGGCGCTTCGATCCTTGGGGATGGGAAAGTTGTGCTGATCCTGAATCTGCTCGCGGTCGTGGAACACGTCGCGCGCATGCGTCCGGAAGCAGCCGGGCTGACCAATTGCGGACTCTTACTCAACCATGCCGACCGCGCCCGGCTGGCCCTGAGCGCGGCGGGAGGCCGGGCATGAAGCCCGATGTGAAAAAGGTGCGCGTGCTGGTGGTGGATGATTCCGCTGTGATGCGGAAGCTGATCCCGCAGATGTTGGACGCCGACCCGTCGATCGAGGTGGTGGGCACCGCGATGGACGGAACCTTCTGCCTGAAGAAGATCGAAGAGTTGCAACCCAACGTGGTCACCCTCGACCTGCAAATGCCGGGCATGAACGGCATCGACACTTTGAAAGAGATTATGCGTCGGCACCCGGTGCCGGTCATCGTGGTCAGTTCCCACAGCACCGAAGGCGCTTCGGTCACCTTGAAGGCGTTGGGGCTGGGGGCCTTCGATTTCGTCACCAAACCGCAGGATGCCTGCGGCGCACATGGCCGAAATGGCGACGGAATTGATCGCCAAAATCAAGGCGGCCGCCGATTGCAAGGTTGTCCGGCCTGGAACTTTGCGGGGAACGCCTGCGCCTGCGGAAAAGATCTCGGCCGGGAAGTCCGCGCCCCCGCCCAGCAAACTGGTGGCAATCGGAATTTCCACCGGAGGTCCGCAAGCCCTTGAGTTCCTGCTGGCCCAACTGCCTCCGGACTTTCCGGGAGCGATCGTAATCGTGCAACACATGCCCGAGGGCTTTACCGACATGTTTGCGCGCCGCCTGGACGAGTTGTGCTCGCTGCGCGTGAAGGAAGCTCAATCGGGTGACATGCTGCAGGCGGGGCGCGTGCTGGTCTGCCCCGGCAGCCGGCATATGAAAGTAAAACGGCTAGCCATGGGAGATCTGGTGGTGCTCAATGAGGACCCACGAGTCAACGGCCACCGTCCCAGCGTGGACGTTTTGTTCCATAGCGTGGCTGAAGAATTCGGCCCGCTCGCAGTCGCGGTGCTGATGACCGGCATGGGCGACGACGGCGCGGAAGGTTTGGGCGCGGTAAAGAGAGCCGGCGGCATGACTATCGCTCAGAGCGAAGAGTCTTGTGTGGTCTTCGGCATGCCAAAGGTTGCCATCGAGCGCGGTTATGCCACGCGGGTGGTAGCTCTGGACGTGCTCTCCTCCACTTTGCAAGCTCTTTGTGTCCGCTGGGAAGGCCGTGGGGAGATTGGCGGAGGCGGGAAAAGCATTCCGCGCCGGGAGCTAAAGCGAGTTTCTGACCAGGTCCTGCGACCTGAGTCATCTGGCGGGCGGGAAACCGCCGTGATGCAATTTGGTCGAGGAGGTTGTTATGGAGCAGTTTGCACCAGTAAAACGCAGCAAGGACGGACAACCGGTCCGTTACTTGATCGTGGACGATTCCGTGTTCGCGCGCAAGAATCTGGCCCGCATGATCGAAAGTTTTGGCGGACAGGTGGCGGCCGAGGCCGGGGACGGGTTGACCGCCATCAGCGAGTTCGACCGCACCCATCCCGACATCGTGCTCATGGACATCACCATGCCGCAGATGGAGGGCATCGAGGCCGCCGAGAAGATCGTCCAGGCGCATCCCGAGGCCCGGGTCGTCATGGTGTCTTCCGTGGGCTACCAGGAAAACATCGTGGCCGCATTGCAGCGCGGGGCGCGCCATTTCGTGCAGAAGCCGGTGAAGCCGGAAGTGCTGTACGAAGTCATCAAGTACGTTCTCGGAGAAGACGGCGCCGTGGCAACTGCGGCCGGCGCAGGGGTCTAATGGCATGAAGATGGAACTCATTCAGCCTTTCATCAACGCGGCCGACGCCGTGCTGTCGCAAGGCCTGCAGGGCTCGACCAAAGTGGGCAACCTTTCGATGGAAGAGGATGCCTACCGCCGAAAAGGTGTGGCCGGCATGGTGGCGCTCTCGGGCGACATCGAGGGCCGTATCATTCTGGACCTCGAGCCGCAAACCGCGGTGCGCGTGGCCAGCCACTATGCGGGCGCGGAATTGCCCGAATCCGACGGGCTGATCAAAGAGACCATCTTCGAACTGGCCAACCAAGTCGTCGGCAATGCCGTCTGCGCGCTCAACGATCAGGGCTTCCACTTCCGCGTGCATCCTCCCGTGTTGCTCACTTCTGAGGAAGGCGACAAGACCAGCGAAGACGTAGAGGCGCTGATGATCTGCTTTGAAACTTCCCTCGGCAATGTGTTTATGAACGTCGCCCTGCGCCACAACACGCAGCGCATGGCCGAGCACGCGGCTGCGGGTCGTTAGTTCCTTCGCTCAGCGCAGCAGGCTAAGGGCGGTCGTTGGTCGTCGGCTCTGTTCGTGGTTCCAGCCTTCACAGCTAACTTGCTATTCCGCAGGAATCTTCCGTTCTTCGCTTACAATAGCTCGCATCGATCGCCATAACTCGCGGACCGCGCTGCTGGCGGAGGACTCTAATGATCATCGAAATGCGCACTTACAAACTCAAGCCGGGCAGGCGCTCCGAGTTTATTCAGATATTCCGTTCCAAGTCGATTCCGGCACACGCAGAAATCGGGATGAAAATATTGGGCCCGTTTCTTTCCGTCGAGGATCCCGACACCTTCTTTTTTATGCGCGGCTTTCCCGACCTCGCCTCGCGCGAGCCGATGAAGGCCAAGTTCTACGAAGGCGAACTATGGAAGCGCGAACTGGAGAGCGTCCTGATGCCCATGATCGAAAAGTATGAAGTCGTGCCGGTGGAAGACCCTGAGGGCCTGGTGCGCTGGTAAACTCCGCTGGTAAAGCCCGCTGATTTTGGCCCGTACCGTGGGCGTTGGGGACTGGCTGCCAGGCTGAAAATTCGAGGTATCCCGCCTCCCCCTAATCTTGGAATCATCACGTTACGGTGTTTTCCTCCGCAAAATCCGGAGCCCAAAGACCTAGAGGTCAAACAAGGGGAGGGCCGCCCCCGGACACGAGGTCAAAATCCCCGTCCTGACGTCGCAAAACAAGAGCGAGGTTGGGATCGGACTATTTCCGCGAGGTTAGGGATGGGGCACCCTCGAGCGGTAGTTCCATGCTGGTGGAAGCGGGCGCGTCTTCCGCCGGGTCCGCGATGTTTCTCAGCTCGGGGTACTTCTGGATCAGCGTGGGCGGAGCCGGCACTCGCTTGCCGCTGATCATGGCCTTCAACTCCAGCGCATTCACGCCGGCTTTGCTCTCGAAGTGATTGTTGGTGATCACGTATGTCGTATGCGCACGCTCGGCCACGCTCTCGATTCTTTCTTTCCAGGCCGCAAGTTCGCGCTGGTTGTAGAGATAGTTGTAGCGGTCGTTGCGATTGTCGGAATCGAACCACTGCTCGTAATTGCGGCCATGCAGGCGAACATAGCCGATCGCGGAGGTCACGTGTTCGGTGGGCGCTAGCGAGCGGCCCAACAGCGGCTGGTCGATGTTGCAGAAGCCGACATCTTTCTGTGTGAAGGCGGCCAGCGTTGCGGCGTCGTTCCAACTGGAGTGGCGGACTTCAATCACGCGCGGATATTCGATGAACTGGCGCAGCAGGCGCTCGAGATATTCGCGGTTGAGAGAAGTGTTCTTAAACGACACCGGAAACTGAATGAGCAGCGCGCCCAGCCGTCCTTCGCCGGCAATGGCGTCGAGGCCTTCGCGGGTGCGGGCTTCGTCTTCGTCGGTGGGACGGATGGTCGCGGCCGAAGTGGGCTCCATCACCGCGATGGGCGAGTGCGTGAACGCACGGTAGAGTTTCGCCGTGAAGAGGAAATTCTTATTCACGGCCGCAACCTTGCGGCACCAGAGCTTGGCCCACTCGGGCTTCAGCGGTCCGTAAAACGATGTGTTGATCTCCGTGGTATCGAAAAAGCGCGCCAGATATTCCAGCGGATGCTGCTTGCGGCGCTGCATGCCCGGAGGATAGAAAATGCCGTCCCAGTCTTTATAAGACCAGCCCGCCGTGCCGATGCGGACCTCGTTCGACTGAGCCTGGGGTGAACGGACTGGGGCCGAGGATTCCATGCGCGGAACCGCAGACGAAGGGCACGGGCAAGGTTAGCACAGAGAGATGGTTGCTAGTGTGAACCGTTGAGCGCGGCGGCTGCCGATGCCGCCAACCAGAAAGCGGGCAACTACATTTCAGTCCAGCGACAACACCACCCAATACACGCCCGTGGGATAGGTCGCCGTGCGCGCGTAGCAGGCGCCCACCGAGAAGGTGCGCAGGTTGTAGCTGGAGAGCATCTGGCTGGCTTCCGCGGGCAGCGTCTCCGGATGCAGGCTGGTGAAGGTCAGCACCGTAGAGCGCTGGGCGAGTTGATGAACGGAGGAGGTGCTGAGCTTGTCCGCGTGCGCCATGGAGCAGGCCACAGCGTCGGCAGTGCGCAGATCGCGCCGGGCGAGACCAGGCCGGTTGGCTTGATGCCGCACCTGCGCTACGGTCGCCGCAATCCGGTCCTTCAGTTCTGCCGCTGAATAATTGGGAAGGGCATGTCCGAAGTCCTGAACAATGTAAAGCCCGTCTCCACTGCGAACCACGCCCAACCCGACCACGTTATAGGCCGGGTTGAGCAAGTTCGCCCGATGCGGAGGGGAATGCATCAGAAGTTGATGCCCATTTTCGGCGTTGAAATCGAGCGCGACATTCTCGCCTTCCTGGTCCAGTTGCGCATGGGTTGCGGTGGCCAGGCGTTGGGGCACAGAGGGCTCACCGTCAAACTGGTGCGAAAGTTGCCGCGCCGCAAACATCGCTTCGGCGTGGGCGCGGGCCGCCTGGCAAAGGCCGGCATCGAGGGAGAGGCGGGGCGCGCCGGCTTGCGCTCTGGCCTGATTCGCCAGGTCCAGAAGCACCTGTTCGGCCTCGGCATCATAGTCGCTAAAAGGAATATCGGGAGAAGTTGCCGCAGCCGCTTTTAGATTCGCGCGTTGCGCTGATTGTTCCGCAGCGCCATCGTTTCCCTCGGAAGCAGCCATCAATCGCGACGACGGCCAAACCGAAGTGACGGCCATCACCAGCAGAAGCGCCATCACGACTCTTCTAACGCTAACTCTAAGGGCTCTTGGCATCGCTTGTGCCTACTCTCTCGACCCGTGGGGGATCCAAAACTCAGGCCCAAACTTGCCGCTAGTGCTACGCTAGAAGCCAGAATTGGGTCTGAGAAGTTACCTTCGTTATGGGACCAGGTGTCATAGGGGTCATCGGCCTATTGTTTGGAAGCTTGATTGCTTGGCTCGTGCTGCGCTCACGCACCGCTACGCTCAGCGCGCGTTTGTCCTTGATGGAAAAGGAATTAGCGGTCGAAAAGGCCGATCTGGCGCGGCTTCAGCAGGCCTACACGGAGGTAGTAGCCGGCAAGGCCAGGCTGGAATCCGCTCTCGAATCGGAACGGAAGACCAGCAACGAAAAGATCGAATTAGTGACTCGCGCGAGCGAAGAATTGCGCAACGCTTTCAAGGCCATGGCTTCCGACGCCTTGAAAAGCAACAACTTATCGTTTCTGGTGCTGGCCAAGGAAAGTCTGGAGCGTTTTCAGACCGAAGCCCGCGGCGACCTCGAAAATCGGCAGAAAGCCGTGGTTGACCTGGTCGCTCCCGTGCGCGATTCGCTGAATAAAGTGGATGCGCAGATCCAACAATTGGAAGTGGAACGGGGCAAGGCCTACTCCGCGCTGCATACTCAGGTGCAATCGCTGATCACAACTCAAAAAGAGTTGCAATCGGAAACCGGCAACCTGGTGCGGGCGCTGCGCACTCCCAACGTGCGCGGGCGCTGGGGAGAGATTCAGTTGCGGCGCGTGGTCGAGATCGCCGGCATGCTCTCTTACTGCGATTTCACCGAGCAGCAGTCGGTGACCACAGAAACGGGAAGGCTGCGTCCTGACTTGGTTGTGAAGTTGCCCGGCGGCAAGAACGTGGTCGTGGATGCGAAGACGCCGCTGCAAGCCTTCCTCGACGCCTTCGAGACCACGGACGAAGAAACCCGGCGCACTTGTCTGGCCAATCATGCGCGGCAAGTCCGCGATCACATGAAGACACTCGCCGGCAAGAATTATTGGGAACAGTTTGACCCAACGCCTGAGTTCGTCGTGATGTTTCTTCCCGGCGAAACGTTTTTCAGCGCTGCTCTGGAACAGGATCCTGGCTTGATCGAGCAGGGAGTGCTGAATCACGTGATTCCCGCGTCGCCGACCACACTGATCGCACTGTTGAAAGCCGTGGCTTACGGCTGGAATCAGGAAAAACTGGCGCGCAACGCGCAGCAGATCAGCCTGCTGGGCAAGGAACTGCACGACCGCCTGCGCCTTCTCACCGCACATATCACTGCGGTGGGCACCGGACTCGACCGTGCTGTGGAGTCTTACAACAAGACGGTGGGATCGCTGGAGAGCCGGGTGCTGGTTTCGGCGCGCAAGTTTGCTGAGCTGGGCGCATCCGTGGCCGAGGACATTCCTGAACTGCAGCCGATTGAAACCACGGCGCGGGCGCTCTCGTTTGAGTGGGACGAAGAGGACAGCCCGGAAGCCGCCAAGGATGAACGCAAGGCAGGATAAATACCGCTTTAATGTTCCACTTTAATGCTCCACTTATTAATGTTCCACTTTAATGTTTCACTCGGAACGTTTGTACCGGCGAGCTGAAGGCCTCGTTTTGAGTGGGACGAAGAGGACAGCCCGGAAGCCGCCAAGGATGAACGCAAGGCAGGATGAATACCGCTTTAACGTTCCACTTTAATGCTCCACTTAATGTTCCACTTTAATGTTTCACTCGGAACGTTTGTACCGGCGAGCTGAAGGCCTCGCAAAATCGCAGCACCTGACTTAAGGTCTACGCGCAAGCCAAGCGTGGTGTAAGGCAAGGATTATGCCTTTGAGAAACACGTCCCAGCTTCAGACCTAGAGATTGTCCTGCGCCCGCCGATAACCTAATTGGATGAGGCTGCGTCGCACGCTCGGTTGCAGACTCTCGTTCATCCCCTACTTGGGAAAGCAATGCTGGAGGACTCAAATCGGGCCCGTGAAGCGTGCTACGGCATCTCGCCTCGGCAAAGCAGGGATTGCCATCCCTCCGCTGGCCACCGCGTCGCTCTGCGAGAGTGGAGGAATCGGTGCTACCTCTGTCGTGCTCAACAGTGTAGAGCGCCGGAACGCCCAGCAGGAGTGCGGGAGCAGAAATACGCTCTGACCAGCACGCGATCGTCGCCACAACCAACGTTCAGGGAACCATCACGTGCGGCTGACGCGCCCAGCAGAGCCGGTGGCTCTAAGGTGTTCCAGCCCAGTCAGATACAGGATTCCACACAAACCTCCAGAAAAGCGTACTTAGTTTCCCGAAACCCATCTATAATCTCGGAAGTTGCTTTGGATATGGCACTTAGCAGTCCTGTTTCGGGAAACGACATGGCAGCGAAGTTGCTCATTGGGCAGCAGTCAGGCGTTGATCTGCCGGACGCCGATTTGCGGCTCACCAGCCAACCCGTTGGGGTGCCGCTGAAACCCATGAACCCGGAAAGCCAAGTCCGTTCGGTTGCTGTCCTGTTATTCGTTCTGACCGTGGCTGCCGTCATCTTCGCCGGCTTCAATTTCAACGCTGAGTGGAAGTTCCTGGTTCCCGACGACGGCGTCTGGTGGGTTGAGAACGGCGGGCGCCTGACCGCCGATCGCGTCGATCCCGTCGGGCCGGGTGCGCGGAGCGGCATCAAGCCCGGCGACCAACTGGTTTCCATCAACGGCCAGGACGTCCAGAACATGTCGGGGCTGGAGCGCCAGCTCTACCGGAACGGCGTCTGGTCAAAAGCCGCCTATTCCCTGCTCCGGCAATCTGTTGCTCTCGACTCCAGCGTCATTCTGGTTCCGGCGGAGCGTTCGCTCAACAACTGGCTGCGGCTGATTGCGCTCATCTATCTGGGCATCGGCCTCTACGTCTTGCTGCGCCGCTGGACCGCGCCCGGGTCCATGCACTTCTACATTTTCTGTCTCGTCTCCTTCGTTGCTTATTCCTTCAAATACACCGGCAAGCTGAACGATTTCGACTGGACAATCTATTGGGGCAACATCGCCGCCGGAGTTTTGCAGCCGGCTCTGTTTCTTCACTTCGTTCTCATCTTCCCCGAGAAACGCGAGATTGTACGCAAGCATCCTTGGCTGCTGGCGCTGGCCTACGTGCCGGCCGCGGTGCTGTTCGCGGCGCACGTCACCGCCATGCATTGGCTTCAGGCCAGCGAGCGGCTGCGCTGGAATCTCGACCGGATGGAAATGTCATACGGCTCGCTGTTCTTTCTGTCCGCGGCCGTGGTGCTCTGGTATAGCTACCGGCACGCCAGCACCACGATCCTGCGTCAGCAGTTGAAGTGGGTGACCCGCGGCACCGTTCTGGCCATCGTTCCCTATACCCTCTTCTACGTCGTCCCGTACCTGATGGGTTCGCTGCCCGGCGCAACCATGAAGGTGTCTGCGCTATCTCTCGCGCTGCTGCCGCTCACTTTCGGCTATGCCATCTTCCGCTACCGCCTGATGGATGTAGACCTCATCTTCAAGCGCGGCGTGGTCTACACCCTGGCGGCGGCAATTGTCGTGGGAATGTATTTCGGACTGGTGGCGGGCGTGGCCCTGCTGGTGCACAATTGGCGGCCCGACTCCGGTCCGGTGGGTCTGATCCTGGCCGTCGTAGTCACCGCCCTGCTGTTCGATCCCGTTCGCAAGTGGATCCAGGACCGCGTCGACCAGTTCTTCTACCGCACCCTCTATGACTACCGCCGCACGCTGCTCG
This sequence comes from uncultured Acidobacteriaceae bacterium, assembly GCA_963714225.1. Lineage (GTDB taxonomy): Bacteria > Acidobacteriota > Terriglobia > Terriglobales > Acidobacteriaceae > Sulfotelmatobacter. The sequence goes on from CAVQNY010000053.1 coordinate 144,428, forward strand.
AATTCGGCCGCGAGTTGGGTTCGGAGACCAACCTGAATACTCTGCTTGGCTTCGCTAATCGAACGCTTGTCCCGCACTCTGGCGGTCGACCGCATGGCGATCTTTCTGGCCGGCGACGCGGCGGGAGAAGAAAGACCGGGGCAATTTGTGCTGGCCAAGTCCTTCGGCCTGTCCGCGCCCGGCAACATTGATCTCTCATTCCTAAGTGCACCGCGGTCGGAACAGGCCGGCCATCTTTTCTTTGAAAACACCCACCAGGTGCCGCGCGAGACGCCGGAGGCACGGCAAGCCATCGCCCGGCTCGACCTGAATTACTACATTCCCTGCCACGCCCAGCAGAAGACCATTGCCGTGCTCGGCCTGGGCAAGACCACAAAAGGTGATTTCCTGTCCAGCGAAGACATGGAGTTGCTGGAGACCCTGGGCGGCTATCTCGGCATCGCCATTCAGAACGGACAGCTCTATGCCTCGTTGCAGCAGAAGGCGGCCGAGTACGAGCGCCTGAAGGACTTCAACGAAAACATCGTCGAATCCATCAACGTGGGCGTGATGGCGCTCGACATGGAAGACCGCATCGAGAGCTGGAACGCGCAGATGGAAGTGATGTATGCGGTGCCGCGCTGGCAAACCCTGACCCAACCGCTGAAAGCCATCTTCCCGGTGGAGTTCGTCGAGGAGTTCGATCGCATGCGGCAGGACGCGGGCATTCGCAACCTGTACAAATTCCGCTTGAAGACCCCGGCTGGCGAAGTCCGCACCGTGAATGTGGCCATCGCCCCGCTGGTGACACGCAAGTTCCAGGTCATCGGGCGGCTGGTCATCATGGATGACATCACCGAGCGCGTCGATCTCGAAGCCCAGCTTTCCCAGGCCGATAAACTTTCATCCATCGGGTTGCTGGCGGCCGGGGTGGCTCACGAGGTCAACACGCCCCTGGCCGTGATCTCCTCCTACACTCAGATGCTGGGAAAACAGCTGCAAGGCGATCCGCAGAAGTCGAGCCTGCTGGAGAAGATCACGCGGCAAACCTTCCGCGCATCTGAGATCGTGAACAATCTGCTGAATTTCTCGCGCACCAGCGGCAGCGAGATCGGCGATGTGGATGTGAACAAAGTCATCGCCGACACTCTCGCGCTGCTGGAGCACCAGTTTAAGGTGGGCAAGGTCGAAGTGCAGAACGCGCTCGCGCCCGCGCTGCCCGCCATTCAAGGGAATGCCGGACGATTGCAGCAAGTGTTTTTGAACCTGTTTCTGAACGCCAAAGACGCCATGCCGGGCGGCGGCACGCTGCGCGTGGCCACGCTCAATGGCGAGAGCGTCAGCGTGTGCGTGTCCGACACCGGAACCGGCATTGCGCCGGAGCACATTCAGCGCATTTACGATCCCTTCTTCACCACCAAGACTTCGCCGCGTGATGGCCAGGCCCGCGGCACCGGCCTCGGCCTTTCCGTCACCTACGGCATCATCCAGGAACATGCCGGCAAGATTCGGGTGGAGAGCAATCCCGGCGCAGGCACGACGTTTATCCTCGATTTCCCGCTGAGTAGGAAGGCAGTCCCTTCCAAGGCAGAATATGTCTGATGCCGCCGTCATCTCGCGCACGTTTATGAATGGAACGCCGGGCCTCGCGGGAGCAGTGCTCATCATTGACGATGAAGCCGAGATTCGCGAATCTTTGCAAACTTTGCTGGAGATGGAAGGCTTCGCGGTGGAAACCGCCGCCACCGGCGAGGCGGGGCTGCAGCGCATCGGCGAACATCCTTTCGACCTGATCCTGCTCGATCTCGCCCTCCCCGGCCGCGATGGCATGGAAATTCTGACCGAAATTCGCGCCCACGAAACCCGCATGCCGGTCATCATGATCACCGCCTACGGTACGGTGGAGAACGCGGTGCGCGCCATGCAGGCGGGGGCCGCCAACTTCGTTCAGCAAACCCTGGGACAACGAAAAGCTCCTGGCCGATGTGCGCGCCGCCGTGGGATGGCGCCGGGCCGAAGAAGAGAACATCCAACTGAAGCGCGCCCTCAAGCAGCGCTACAACTTCGAAAACATCGTCGGCAAAAGCGAGCCGATGCTGAAGATCTTCGACCTGGTCGCCCAGGTAGCCAACAGCCGCTCCACTGTGCTCTTGCAGGGCGAGAGCGGAACGGGCAAGGAAGTCATTGCCAAAGCCCTGCATCTGAATTCGCCGCGCCACGATCGGCCTTTTGTCCCAGTCAACACCGGCTCCATGCCGACCGACTTGCTGGAATCGACACTCTTCGGCCACGTGAAGGGCGCATTCACCAGCGCCATCGCCTCCAAGAAAGGCCTGTTTGAGATGGCGGACCGGGGCACGCTGTTTCTCGACGAAATCGCCACCATGGGGCTGGACACGCAGGCCAAGATTCTGCGCGTGCTGCAGGACCGCCGCTTCATGCACCTCGGCGGAGTGCAGGAGGTGCAGGTGGATGTGCGCATCATCGCCGCCACAAATATTGATCTGCGCCAGTCGGTGCGCGAGGGCCGTTTCCGCGAAGATCTGTTTTACCGCCTGAACGTGATCACCATCGAGCTTCCTCCCTTGCGCCAGCGCAAGGAGGACATTCCCCTCCTGGTCGATTTCTTCCTGAAGAAATACGCGGAGGAAAATGACCGCACGGCGCGGCGCATCACGCCGGAAGCGCTACGGCCGCTGATGTCCTATTCGTGGCCGGGCAACGTGCGCGAACTGGAAAACGTAATCGAGCGCGCCGTGGTGCTGTCTTCGGGAACAGAAATCGACCTGGAGTTGCTGCCCGATCATCTGCTGGGCCGGGGTTCGGCCTTCACGCTGCACGATCCGCCGGCGGATGCATCGCTGTTTGAGATCGTGGAAGACGTGGAGCGGCGCATTATCACCGACATGCTGGAGCGCTGCAACTGGAACCAGACCGAAGCTGCCGAGCACTTCAAGGTGCCTCTATCCACCCTGAACCAGAAAATCCGCCGTCTGAATATCGAGATCAAGAAGAAAACGCGCGGATAGAAGCAGGGCTGCCAAACGAATAAACGAATAACGTCTAAGGCAATGCGACTCAATGTCGCTGCCGCAAAGGAATTTCATCCTCAGATTGGGCGGAAGTAAGGAAAAAATGCCAGCCGAAACCCTGCCACGGCTGGTCGGCCCATGATGGCCCGGCGGCGCTAGCACAGTGATATGTGCCCAGCAAAATGGTTCCGTTTTGGGGCGTTTGTTATAGTGGCTGTGTCGGCGGGACGCCGGGTTACTCCGACCGACCTTTGAACCGCATGGAACTCACCTCGCCGACATACCTCGCCAAAGAAAAAGTCCTGATGGTTCAGGATTACGTTAAGTTTGGCGGTCACGCGGTCGCGAATCTCTTTCGAAAACCGCGGTACTTCGCCGATATGGCGTTACAGTGCGACACGATCGGCGTGGGATCACTGCCCATCGTGGTGCTCACCGGCTTCTTCACCGGAGCGGTGCTGGCGCTCCAGGCCTCGAACACTCTGGAGCGTTTCGGCTCCATCACTCTGGTCGGGCAACTGGTGTCGACTTCCATGGTGCGCGAGCTGGGGCCGGTGCTGACCAGCCTGATGGTGGCGGGACGGAATTCATCCGGCATGGCCAGCGAACTCGGCTCGATGGTGGTGACCGAACAGATCGACGCCATGCGCGCGCTGGGCACCGACCCCATGAAAAAGCTGGTCACGCCGCGCGTGACCGCCACGGTGTTCATGCTGTTTTTCCTGACCATCATTTCCGACCTCGTGGGCCTGACGGGAGGCCTGTTCATCGCCAAGTTGCTGCTGCGTCTCGATGCCCGGCAGTACTGGTCCAACGCCTGGGAAACGCTGGTGTTCCAGGATGTGTTCATGGGGTTGGCCAAGCCGATTCTCTTCGGCTTCATCATCGCGACGATAGGCTGCTTTTACGGGATGAACGCACGCGGGGGAACGCAGGGTGTGGGCCGCGCCACCACCCAGGCCGTGGTCGCTGCTTCCGTGCTGATCCTGGCGTTCGACTTGGTCATGACGCGATTCCTGATGGCCGTGCTTTCTTTCCACTGATTCCAATGTCCGCGCCCACCTCGCCGCTCGATTGCATTGCCGTGACGAAGCCGGAAAACTCTGCGCCCGTCATCGTGTTTGAAGACGTGGCGCTCTCCTTTGCCGAAAATGAAGTGCTGCGCGGAGTTTCCTTCCATCTGAACCGGGGCGAGACCAAAGCGCTGTTCGGCGTTGCCGGCTCCGGCAAGAGTTTGATTCTGAAGCTGGTGCTCGGACTTATCCGGCCGGACTCTGGACGCATTGTCGTGCTCGGGCAGGACGTAACCCAAATGCCGGAAGAAGATCTGTTTGCGTTGCGCGGCAAGATTGGGATGGTCTTCCAGGAGAGTGCGCTGTTCGATTCTCTCACCGTGCGCGAGAACGTTGCCTACCGGCTGATGGAAGAGCACGGCATTTACGACGAGGACATCGACCGCAGAGTGCGTGAAGCGTTGCGCTTCGTGGAACTCGAGCACACGCTCGATCTCGATCCCGCGGAGCTTTCCGGAGGCATGCGGCGGCGCGTAGCCATCGCGCGGGCGGTGATTACCCAGCCGGAACTGTTGCTCTATGATTCACCCACCGGGGGCCTCGATCCGGTGACGTCGAACACCATCATCGAATTGATTGTGAAACAGCGCGATGTGAACAAGACGAGCGCTCTGCTGGTCACGCACCGCTTGCAGGATGCTTTCACCATGGCCACGCATCAGTTCGACAAAAAAGCCAACCGCATGGTGGCGCTTCCGCCCGGCCAGCATTGCGAAGTGCCCATGAGTTTTCTGATTCTCCGCGACGGCAAAGTAATTTTCGACGGCGACCTCGAGGCTCTGGCGCACACCAAAGACGAGTACATCAGGGAATACATTTCGTAGCCGTGGCCCGTGGCTCTTCGACAAGAAACTCCAAGTTATTTCTGCCCACCCGTGGCGCTTTGTTTTGCCTGCAGGAACGAGTCGACGTTGTTCTTATCAATCAGGGCCGAACCAGTATCCACGAAGGACGGGATCGGCGCAAAACTGTCCTTCGACCAGTCCGTCTCGAGCGAAGGCGGCTTGTGGTGATATAGATTGTCGAGCATCTGCATGCCGACGAAGGCCATGGTGTAGGGCTTCTGCGCGATGGTGGCGGCGATCCCGCCCTTCTTGATCCAATCCAGTGTTTCGGGATCGGTGTCCATCGCCATTACGACTTTGCCCGTAATCTTGTAGCTATTCAGTACGCCCGCAACTTCCTTTCCCGATTGTGCCTCGAGACAGACGAAGGCGTCGACCTGATCTTTTTCCTTGCCGAGGATTTGGGTGGTGGTATCGAAGGCGATGCGCGGGTCGCCCTGAATATCGACCACGCGGGTGACCTTGATGCCAGCGTGCTCGAGCGCATCCCGGTAGCCGCGCAGACGGTCCTGCATGTTGTGCTGGTCGGGCATGGTGAAGACCACGACGTTGCCTTTGCCCTTCAACTCCTGCGCCAGGCGCATGCCGCCGCTCACGCCGGCCGCATAGTTGTTGGTGCCGATGAAGAAGAGCCGCTTGCTGGCGGGGGCATCGGAATCCATGGTAATTACGGGAATTCCGGCGGCGATCGCCTTGTCGATGCTGTCCTGGAGCAGGACGGGATCGGTCACGCCGAGCAGGATGCCGGTAGCTTTTTGCTGCACTGCCTGATCCAGGGCATCGCGTTCGGCTTTAGGATCGTAGCTGTTTGGACCGACGAAGTCAGCGCGCACCTTGAACAGTCCTGCCGCTTTGGTGAAACCCGCGCCAGCCGCCTGCCAGTAGGGTACTTGGAGGTTAGCCGCCACGAAGACGAAATACTCGTTGGAATCGTGAGCGCCACAACTGAGCAGCGAAGTGACAAAGAATGCGATAGAGAGAAGAGACAACAGCTTGCGTAAGCGGGGCATCGGATCCTCCTTGGGCCGTGGAGTTACGTAACGCGGAGTTCAACCGGCGTGCCGGGCCCGATGAGAAACGTTTGGCGACTGGATTGTAACCGAGCAGTCAAGCGAAAGAAAGCGCGGGAGGTTTTATCGAATAGCGCCGGGCCTCGCACCGGCTGTCGAGGGGCGCCCGCTCAGGAGCCAGCCTGGCGCTACACGATCTTACACTCCGACCGGGAATGGCTTGGTGTGAGTTTCGGCGCTAAGCTCGACACCGGCGAAGCGGCCCTGCAGCAGAGACATCAATCCTGTGTACCAGTAGCCCACCACGAACAGCAGGAGAAACGGAACCGTGACATAGTTCTCGTTCTCGACCGCATAGAAGACAGTGAGCGCGAAATAGCCGCCGATCACCAGTTCGAGCCAGGGTACCCAGCCCAGGCGCTTGCGGTATTTCCTGGCGCCGATTTTGTCTTTCTTGGATTCCACGTGGTACTTGGGCGTGCGCGCGAAGGCGCTCTCCTTGCCAACGAGCGCTTCAATCACGGCTTTGGTGTTGGTGATGGTCAATCCGATGCCGAGAGCCATGAGGAACGGCAGATACAGCAAGCGCGCGCGGCCAGCTTTTGGGAAAAAGTTCGCGCTGCGAAACCAGATAGAAGCTCGAAATGGAAAACGTGGAGGCCATGAACAGCGGCAGATCGATGAACAGCATCTGAAACCATCCCTGATAAAAGCGAATGATCATGGCCGGCAACATCAGCACCGAGAGCACGATCATCAGCGGATAGCTGAGGTTCGCGGTGAGGTGATACCAGGCTTCGATCTTGGTGTGCAGCGGCGCGTCGCTGCGCAGCACGCGCGGCAGAATCTTCTTTCCGGTTTGGATCAATCCCTTGGCCCAGCGCGCCTGCTGGGTTTTGAACGCGGTCATCTCCACCGGCAATTCTGCCGGGCACTCGACATCCTGCAGGTAGATGAACTTCCATCCCTTGAGCTGGGCGCGGTAGGAAAGATCGGTGTCTTCGGTGAGCGTGTCGTGCTGCCAGCCGCCCGCTTCGTCGATCGCCGCGCGCCGCCAGACTCCGGCCGTACCGTTGAAGTTGAAGAAGACTCCGCTGCGCGCGCGTCCCGAGTGTTCGAGCACGAAATGGCCATCCAGCAGAATGGCTTCCACCTGCGTGAGGAAAGAGTAGTTGCGATTGATGTGCGTCCAGCGCGTCTGCACCATGCCGATCTTTGGATCAGTGAAGTGATGGATGGTGCGCAACAGAAAATCCTCCGGCGGAGTGAAGTCGGCGTCAAAGATAGCGACGAACTCGCCCTTCGCTGTCTTCAGACCCTCGGCCAGCGCTCCCGCCTTGAAGCCTTCGCGCTTGGTGCGGTGATGGTAGCTGATTGGATTTCCCAGTGCGGCATAACGCTCGACCAGGTTGCGCGCCACTTCGACGGTTTCATCTGTGGAATCGTCGAGCACCTGAATGTCGAGCTTCTCCGGCGGATACTTCAGTTTGCAGATGGACTCGAGCAGCCGCTCGACCACGTACTGCTCATTGAAGATGGGAAGTTGCACGGTAACGCGCGGCAACTCCTCAAAGTATGCGGCTGGCTCGGTGGTGCGGTTCTTCTGGTGCTTGTAATAGAGGTAAACCAGAACGTAGCGGTGCATTCCGTAACCCGCCAGCAGGACCAGCACAATGAAATACGGAATCAGCAGCGCGCGATCGAATGCGTCAGTGTGGTAGAGACCCTGAAAAGTCCTATCCAACAAATGCTGGCGGAGATAGTGCCCAATGCCGTTGGGTGCAGCCCATGCGGCCAGCCGCGAAGACAGGATGAGATCAGAATGCAGCAAGAGGTCCAATGAAAACCCCTATTCTACCGGATTTGGCGGGGCGGGTCTTTCCGGATCGCGGGCATGGAGCTTCTCACTTCCGGTGGTTCGAAGTTTTACGGGATTTCCTCTACGGCCGGAATCGCCTTGATCTGTACGCTCTTCCGTTCGCCTTCGCTTAGACTCAGCGCTTTCGCCTGGCCTTCGTAGCTCTTGAGGAACTCGGGATTGTAGTAGGCTTCGCCGTCGATGCTTTCCCAGGCGAACAGTGTGTAATCGCCGGGAGGCAGGCCGCGCAGGCTGAAGCGTCCGCTTTGATCGGCGACCGCTTTGCGAAAGCGGTCGGGACGGCTGCGGAAACGCTCTGCGGGCACGGCGACGATTACCGCGTCGGCGACGGGCTCATCCTTGTGATTGGTGGCGATGCCCTCGGCCACGGCGCCATTGGCGCTCGCGACCAAATCGAGCGTGGTAGTACCGCCGCTTACGCTGAAACCAGAGTCCGCCGCATCGCGGCCTGCCGCGGCTACGGATTTCAGAAACCAATCCGGCGTCGCACTGGCGTCGGAAATCTGAACGGAATAATGTCCTGCAGGCACATTCTTCCACTCAAAACTGCCGTCGGCATTCACGTGGGCCAGGGTGGAGAAATCTTCTTGCATGATGAAAGCGCCGAGCGCGTCGTCGTCGCCGTCAGCGGAGCGCAGCAAAAGGAACATCTGACTGGGATCGGGTCTGGCGGCGCTGCTGGCCTCGATACGAAGGCGGCCATGAATCGAGCCGCCCGTTTGAGGCGCGAGTTGAAGACCTTCCACGTTCGCAGACGCGATCTGCAGCGCCTGGTGCGCCATCATGGGCGCGGGAGCGTTATCGACCGTTGCGAGAATGGTGTAGGCCCCAGGAGCGACGTCGCGAATCTCGAAGCTGCCGTCCTTGTGCATCTCCGCGCCATTCAGCACCAGACTGAAATCTCTGGATTGCAGCATGATCGCCGCAGTAGAACCGGGAGGCAGGTTCACCACTGAGCCGCGAATGGTCAGGCTGGGGCTGGGTGTGAGCGAGAAATTTACCGGGAAATCGTCGCCGGCATGCAACGGGATGCACGCGGCCTGCCCGCGATCTCTCGTGCTGGGATAATAAGTGGTTTGGTAGGCGGCAGGCGCGGGCGTGTCGGAGGATGCGGCTCCGCTGTGAGGCGCGGCGGCAGGTGCGTTGGTTTCGATCAGACTTCTGAAGTCGGGTGGCGGCGCTACCGAAACAAAGTAGCTGCCGGCGGCCAGGCCCGCGATGCGGTATTCGCCGAGATCGTTGGTGCGCTCGGCCCCAACCTGCTCCCAATGACTGCGGCCGGCGATGAAGGTCTGGCGCAGAACGGCGACCTGCGCTTCGGGCAAGGGGTCGCCGTCTTCGTCGGTGACGCGTCCTTCAATCACCGCAGCGGCTTGCAGATGAATTACGAGATCTTTCATCTCCTGGCCTGCGGTCAGCGCGAGCACGCGGCCTTCGGTGCGGTGGTGGTGCTTGTCGATTTCCTGGTAGCCGGTGCGTTCCACGAACATGCGATAGCGGCCGGGGATGATGTTTTCAATGCGGAAGCCGCCATCCACGCCGGTGCGTGCGGTGTAGTTTCCGCCGTCGCCCTGGCTCTCGGCGATCAGCTCGATGAGCGCCTTCTTCACCGGCTCGCTGCCCGGATCCTTGGTGACAATTCCCCCCACAAGGGCGCGCGCCGGATGTGCCCACTGATTTCCGTCAGTGGCCGGATTCCCGGCCCCGGGAACAGTTTGCGGGAACAGTACCCCAGTGCCCCACAGAACAGTCAGCAAACATGCGGCGGAAAGCTTCATTTCGAATTTAAGGTTCGATGCAATAACGTTTCGATCGAATCATACGATCTGGGATAGTCTGGTAGTCGTGCTTGACGAGCCGGCCGTGAGGATCGGTCGGGCCCGGGTGCTCGATCCATTCTAACCCGGTCTGGCCCGCGTCCCAAGAGGTAATTGGGGCGCGGACGGTCCATTCGCAGCTTCCCAAGACGCTTAACGACGGGAACGCCCTAAGGCCCTCGATAAACAACTTGAACGGCGCGGCGAATTGTGAAAAGGTTTCCTGCGGCGACAGGAGGTCGCAAAAGAATGAAGAGGGCAATTATGCTCGCAGTGGTGGCTGTGGCAGCAGTGTGTGTGGCGCAAGGTCAGGATGTTAGCGGAGACTGGCAGGGCACTCTGGCTGTTGGCGCGGGTGTAGTACGGATCGTACTGCATATCACAAAATCGCCTGAGGGAACCCTCAAGGCCACGATGGACAGCCCCGACCAGGGTGTCGTGGGTATGCCCGTGGATTCGATTACGCTTGACGGCTCCAGGCTAAAGTTCGCCACAAGCGCGGTCAAGGGAACTTACGAGGGCACGGTAAAGAACAACACTACGATCACGGGGAACTGGCTACAACCCCCCAACAGGACTCCGCTGGACTTCAAGAAATCCAACACGCCCATCAAACTGGTCCATCCAGAGGCGCCGCCTTCCGACATCGACGGCACCTGGGAAGGCCAAGTAACCGTTCCGTCCATAGAGAAAGTGCAGCACCTCAGCTTTCACATCAGGAATACCGGGGATGGTCTCATCGCCACCTTCGACGATCCCGAGCTGAGTGTGAAGGGTTACCCGGCGGTTGCGGTAATTCGCAAAGGATCGTCGATCAAGATCGAGGTCCCGCAAGTCGGAGGCGAGGTTGCCGCCAAATTCAACAAAGATCTCAGCGTCATGAGTGGAGATTGGAACCAGACAGATCACACTTATGCTCTGACCCTCAGGCGCGTGAAAGAAGCATCGGCTGACTCGCAAAAGCCGACCACGGCTCCGCCGCCGGCCAAGAACTGAGAGCGATACCCGTGGGGTTAGAGACGACGAGCACGATTCTGAAGCCATAACCGCCCGCCTAGAGCGGGTACTCTTGTCCGCTGCCTATGCCTTGGGCGTTGCCTTTGACTTTTGGGGAATCACTCGCGCGGGGGCTCCACTCTTGCCGCGCCCTTGGCGGCACAGCCTGCCCCTGAGCGAGGCCGAAGCGTGTGACTCCACAACTCTCAACCCCGTTGGTTTTTTGGCCCTCCGGACCTCGACGATTTCCCCACCCCAATGTTCACTTAACCCTGCCTAGCTTTCCGCAATATCAAATAAACCCTATAGCTCCACCATGCCGTCCCAACTTCGCTAACCCGTTGGGGCTCAAGGTTTTGCCTCTAACTCATTGAGCCCGTCGATTAAATCGCGACGTCCCGCCTTTGGCTTGGACTGGCGCACCCGTCCCGCCGCCAACCTGACCATGGACGACGTCAGAAAAAAGACCACCGCTCAAATCACAAAGGCCCTCCGCCATGGCCGCCGCCCAGTCAAGCAAAGAAAAGTCACGTCGAGAAAATGGAAACGGCCGCGGATGAACAAGGATGGGTTCTAGTTGAGGAAGTACTGGCGATACAGCGTATCGCGCTGGGCAGGACGGAAGCCGGCGTCGCGGATGATGCGGCGCAGCTCTTCTTCTGTCGTGCAATTGGTGACACCGGCGGCTCTTACTACATTTTCTTCCAGCATCACGGAGCCGACGTCGTTGCCCCCGAAGCGGAGGCCCATCTGGCAGACTTTGAGGCCTTGCGTGACCCAGCTGGATTGCACGTTGAGGAAGTTCGATAGATACAGTCGCGAGATGGCCAGCACTTTCAGGTATTCGACGGCGGTGGCTTCGTCCCAGTGGCGCCCGCCGAGAGCCGTGTTGTGCGGCTGAAAGCTCCACGGGATGAACGCCGTGAAGCCGCCGGTTTCTTCCTGCAGATCGTAGAGTTGCTGGAAGTGGTTGATGCGATTTTCGTAATTCTCACCCACGCCGAACATCATGGTTGCGGTGGTGCGCATGCCGAGTTGGTGTGCGGTGCGGTGGACATTTATCCAATCACCCGTGAGGCACTTCAAGCGGGCGATTTTGTAGCGGACTTCGTCGTCGAGAATTTCGGCGCCGCCGCCGGGGATGGAATCGAGGCCGGCGTCGCGCAGGCGAAGAATCGTGTCGCGAATGCTGAGGCTGCTGTACTCGGCGATGGCGATGACCTCGGAAGCCGAGTAGCAGTGCAGGTGAACCTTGGGGAAACGTTCTTTGATGCCGCGCAGCATCTTCTCGTGCCAGTCGATCTTGAGGTCGGGATGCAGGCCGCCTTGCATCAGCACGCCCGTACCGCCGAGTTCGACGGTCTCGCGAATTTTTTCGTAGATGGTGTCGAAATCGAGGATGTACCCCTCTTTTGCCGCAGGCCCTTTCAGTGGGCGATAGAAGGCACAGAAGGTGCAGTACTCGGTGCAGAAATTCGTGTAATTGATGTTCCGGTCGATGATGTAGGTGACCGTGCCTTCGGGATGAAGCCTGCGGCGCACCGCATCGGCTTCCATGCCAATGCCGATCAGGTCGTCAGACTCGAACATCTCCAGGGCTTGCTGCTTGGTGAGGGACATGGGTCAGTTCAATTCTAACCGAGAAACCCCCGCCATCAAAGCGGCCGACTCCAATCCTCTCCAATCCTCGCGGCTGCGCTCGTTTATGGCTCGAACGGTCCCCGCACACTCAAAGCGTGCATGAGCCCGCGCAGGTGCGTCATAGCGTCGATCTGCGACTGTGATCTCCGAGCGGAGCGCACCGGTGGCTATTTCTTCCGATAGCGAAGGTATTGAATGAGCGTCAGCGTCGTACCTGCTAATGCCAACCCGATCAGAACCGCTAGAGCTGGTTTGTAATACTGGGAGAAGAAACGCAAAATATGGCTGCCATAAACGAATCCCAGGTCGGCCTCGATGAAGTAGCGAAGGCCGCGGCCGAGCACCAAGGCCGCGAGGAACTTTTTTTGTGAGTACTGCATGGCGCCCGCTGCCAACAGGAAGGGGAGAAACGGAAACGGCGGCGGCATCAAGGCGGGGATTACCACCGCCGCGAATCCCCAGCGTGCAAAGGCTTTGCAAACCTGGACCGTTCGTTTTTTCGAGAGCCTGCGCTCCATCGTTTCTTTGCCGCCCTTGCGGGCTAGGCTGTAAGTAATGTAGCCGCCGATGACCGCGCCCAGCGTCGCCATCAGGCCGTAGTAGGGCCACGGTTCGTGATGGCGCGCAGCCAGCCAGATCGTGAGAACGTCCATGCTGCCGGTCAGCGGGATCACGGAATTGTCTGCCAGGCCCAACAGGATTAGGCCCACTCCGCCCAGGTGGCGCAGTTGCCGCCAGAGTGGAACTGCCAGCAGGGGATGTAGATGGAGCAGCATTCGGGTTTCAAGGAGTTTACAGGGTAGGCACTGGATTGCGCTAAACCACATTGCGCTACGGCATATGGAGTTAAACAATTGCGGCATTCGCGGCCAGAAAACAAATCTCTGGCGCCGCAGGCAGTGCCCCGATCTCCGCCGCATAGCGATAGAAAAGTTGCAAACCTTCGAGACAGAGAGGGTCCAAGTAGTAATAAATATTTTTGGTGAGATAGGAGCGCACGTCGGACTGGTTGAGACCCAGGCGGGGAGCCCATTCGCGGGCGATCTGGTCGAGGCTTGCGGGCTCCAGTCCGTGGTCGCGGGATTGTTGAAAGACTGCCGCCAAGTCTTGCGACGGGGCCGCTTCGCGCAACGCGTCCTGGCGAACTGCCCAGAAGGCGAAGACAAAGGGCTTGCCGGTGTAGCGAATCCATTCCTCGGCGAGGTCGAGCGTGAGATAGCGCGAGCGGTCGATCTGCAGCGCAGGATCTCCAATTACTAATGCGGCATCGTGATGGGCTAGCATTTCTTCGATATTCGGCGCCATGGAAGCGAATGTCCTCTCCCCGCCCAGCCACTTTTCAAACAGAATCTTCATCAGTGCCACCGAGGTCATCGAAGATGTATCCAGAGCCACCGTGCGAATCTGCTCGACCGGCACTCGGCTGACCAGCAAAATGGAACGTACCGGCCGGCGCGAGGCAATCGCAACCCCAGGCAAAGCCATCAGTCCGGGGACTTGTGCGTATGCGGCTGCCGGGATGATTCCGATATCGGCGGTTCCGGCTTCGAGCGCGCGAGCGCAGTCCGATGGCAGCGTGTAGGAAACGTCGAACTCGCGCCCGGCGCTGCCGTGTTCGAAATCCCACATCAGGGGAGCGGTGTTGAGGTAGGAAATCGCAGAGATGCGTAGAGGTCTCATTCCTGTTGTGATTCTAGCAGACAGGTTTTTTGACAGGCCTTGGTGACGGCCACCCTTGACACGCATCTCCGCCAATGACTACAGTGCGCCAGTCTCCGTGCGGCGCTCGCAGTCAAGATTGGGGTATCGACGTGCCAAACGGCGTTGCCCCATCCCCATCCAACACTCCTATTCTGGAGTGGCTTGCCATCTCGCTGACGCCCGGTCTGGGGCCAACGAAGGCGAGAAAGCGGGTCGAACATTTTGGCGGCGCGGTGGTATGTCGGTTGGAGTGCCGGTGCGGCGGAGGATTCCGGAACGCGAATCAGGACGGGGTGTGCGCTGGAGCAAAACCGCGACGTTTTCGCCGTGCCCGGCAACGTCACGAATAAGAATTCTGGGGCCCGAACAGGCTGATCCAGCAGGGCGCGAAGCTGGTGGCAAGGTGGGAAGACGGGTGGGAAGATCTGCCGGCGGAACTGAAGCTTGCGCTCACTTCGGCACCCTCGCCTGAATCCGGGAGCGCCTCGTCCGCATCTCTATTCCCGGACCAAGGGCTTCCGCCCCATGAGAAGCGGATTCTTGGTTTGCTGAAAGCTGATGAAGCTAGTCACTTGGATGAGTGAGTGGGTAAGCTCGAGCAAGAAATGTCGTCTTCAGAGATTTTAACCGCGCTCTTTGAATTGGAATTGACAGGCAAAGTGCGGCCGATGCCCGGCAAGAACTTTGTGAAAGGCTTCTAGGTGTTCCGCCCCGGCTTTCGCTCGTAACTTGTTGCCGCCGTCCCATTCGTGCTAGTTTCGAAACGAAATCCTAAGAACTGAGAGGTCCATTGGTAAAAAGTTTAGTCATCGTCGAATCGCCGGCTAAGGCGAAAACCATCCAGAAATATCTGGGAAAGGGATTTACGGTCGAGGCCTCGCTCGGCCATGTGAAAGATCTGCCCAAAAGCACTCTGGGAGTGGACACCAGCAACCACTTCGAGACCGACTACGTCGTCATCCCCGGCAAGGAAAAGGTTCTAGCCCGGCTGAAGAAGCTGGCGGGGCCGATGGACGCCATCTACTTGGCTCCAGACCCGGACCGCGAAGGCGAGGCCATTGCGGCTCATCTTGCGGGTGAACTGGCACGCAATGGCGCCGCCTCGAAGAAGAAAAAGAAGAAGAAGAAGAAAGAAGAGGCGGACGTGCCGCCGCGCATTCAGCGCGTGACATTTAATGAGATCACCAAGCGTGCGGTGCAGGCGGCGTTCGAGCATCCGCGAGCCATCGACCAGAATCTGGTGGACGCGCAGCAGGCGCGGCGTGTGCTCGACCGGCTCGTCGGCTACCAGGTTTCGCCGCTGCTCTGGGATAAAGTTCGCCGCGGACTTTCTGCCGGGCGCGTGCAGACTGTGGCGCTGCGATTGATTGTGGAGCGCGAACGCGAGATCAAGGCGTTCGAGAAAAAAGAATACTGGACCATCGACGCGCACCTTGCGGCCAGCAAGCCTCCCGCATTCGACGCGCGGTTCCTCGGTAAGGGCGAGGAGAAGATTGAAGTCACGAACGGCGAGGATGCGGAAAAGATTCGCGCGGCACTTGAGCAGGCCAACTGGATGGTGCGGTCGGTTGACAAGAAAGAACGCCGCCGCAACGCCGCGCCTCCCTTCACCACCAGCAAGTTGCAGCAGGATTCCTCACGCAAGCTGCGCTTCAGCGTGAAGCGCACGATGATGATCGCGCAACGGCTGTACGAAGGCGTGGAACTGGGCGAAGAGGGCCTGGTCGGCTTGATCACCTATATGCGTACCGACTCGACTCGGGTTGCTCCCGAGGCGATTCAGGAAGTGCGGGAATACGTGGGCAAGGAATACGGCGCGGCGTACCTGCCCGAGACGCCGAACCTGTACAAGGAGAAGAAGGAAGCGCAGGCGGCACACGAGGCCATTCGGCCAACTTCGGCGATGCGCCATCCCGACGCGATTAAGCAGTATCTGAAAGAAGATGAATATCAAAGTCTACAAGCTGATCTGGCAGCGCTTTGTGGCGTCGCAGATCATGCCCGCGGTGTTCGACCAGACCACGGTGGATATCGACGCAAAAGCAAACAGTGGCGATGTTTTCTGGTTCCGCGTGACCGGCTCGGTGTTGAAGTTTGACGGGTTCCTGAGAGTCTACGAAGAATCGAAGGAAGGCAAAGACGAAGAAGACGAAGAACTGAAGCACAAGCTGCCGGCACTGGAAGCGGGACAGAAGCTCACGCTGAAGGAGTTGAAGCCGGAGCAGCATTTCACCGAGCCGCCGCCGCGTTACAACGAAGCGTCACTGGTGAAAGAGTTGGAAGAGCGCGGCATTGGGCGTCCGTCGACCTACTCGGCGATTCTGTCGACGATTCAAGAGCGGCAGTACGTGCAGAAGCAGGGCGGCAAGTTTACGCCGACCGAAATTGGGTTAGTGGTCACCGATCTGCTGGTAGAAAACTTCCGCGACATTTTCGACGTGGCGTACACCGCGCGGCTGGAAGAGGAACTCGACGAAATCGAAGAGGGCAAGGAGAAGTGGACGGACACGCTCGCCGAGTTCTACAAGAAATTTCAGAAGGATCTCAAATATGCCGAAAAGCATATGGAGAACATCAAGCGGATGGAAAAGCCCACAGACGAGAAGTGCGAGCGCTGTGGGGCGCCGCTGGTGATCAAGTGGGGCAAGCACGGGTCGTTCTACGCTTGCAGCACTTACGACAAAGAAGATCCGAACACTTGCACGTTCACGAAAGAAAATCCGATCAACCTTCCCGACCTTGACTCGGCCGACGTGCAGGAGACCTCGCAGGAAGAATATTGCGAGAACTGCGGCCGGGTGATGGTGCTGAAGCGTGGGCGCTTTGGGCAGTTCATGGCGTGCACGGGCTATCCCGATTGCAAGACTACGCGGCGGCTTGACCAGGGCAAGAAGGTTCCGGACATTCCGCTCGATGAGCTGTGCCCGAAGTGCGGGCGCAATATGATGATCCGCCACGGACGCTTTGGCGAGTTCACGGCGTGCAGCGGATATCCCGAATGCAAATACGTCAAGCAGAACTTCATTGGCGTGAAGTGCCCGGAGTGCAAAGAGGGCGACCTGGTCGAGAAGCGCGCGCGCAAGGGCAACACGTTCTACGGGTGTGGAAATTATCCGAAGTGCAAGTTCACTTCGGCGCACAAGCCGATTGCCGAAAAATGCCCGAGTTGCGGCAGCGAATATCTGGTCGAGAAAAATCTGAAGGCGGGACCGGTGATCGCCTGCCCCAACAAAGAATGCGACTACGAGCGGCCGGCGCCGGCCGAGACGGCGGTGACGACGAGCGCGTAAGATCAACTGGGCAATTGGGGAATTTGGTAATGGAGTAATTTTGCTGTCATGGCTCGCGCCCCGCAGCGGAGGATTCTTCAATGGACCCGATTACCAGATTTCTCAAAGACCCAATGACTCAATCCCTATGAGGTGATCGAATGCCCAAGAAAGCGACTGCTACCGATGCTCAACTCATTCTTCAACTCTATGATCTGCGCCGCGAAGCGGAAATGCGCAAGGCGCGCAACTGGTGGTTCGGCGAATTCTGGCCGCAGAGCGCCGACGATTTCCTGAAAATTGGCTGGGCCATGGGCACGCAGGAAAACAATTGGCTGCGCCAGGTAAGCGGATACTGGAGCATGGCCGCGTCCTTCGTGCTGCAGGGGGCGCTCAACGAAGAGTTGTTCATTCAGCCGGCGGTGAGTGGGGAAATGTTTCTGCTACTCGCGAAGGTTCATCCGTTTCTCAAAGAGCTGCGAGAAAAAGCTGGTGACCCGCAGATGTTCGCGAACGTCGAGAAGGTTATCACCGGTTCCAAGTTTGGACGGGAACGACTCAAGTTCACGATCAAGCGAGTCGAGATGATGCGCGAAAAGACCTTGGCGAAGGCAAGCTAGGAAGACTTGCAGCAGTAAGATATCTGGATTGCCCGGCCGGAAGGCTGCCTTCATTCTCGGAGCAATCGAATCCGGACAGATGGAAGGGCGTCCTCGGACCGCCCGTTCCACTGCCGGATCTCTGTTATCCTAGTCCGTTGTGCGGATGATCTGGTGGTTCCTGATTCTGGGTGTGAGTACGTTGGTGGTGGTGTGCGTTGCAATCGCCCTGTACATGCGTTTGCGCCATCACTTGCAGGCCGCGCGTGCTCCGCGGGAAGGAAGTTCCAGCGAAGTAGAGCGCGAGCGTCCGTCGGGCGACGTTGAGCAGTGATGCTCCGCGTCGGAGATTTTGGAGACTCTTCCATGTCAAAACCGGCAATTCAAACATTCAGCAGTCAGCAGGAACGCGTTTTCGAAGCCGCGCGGCAAGTCGCCCTCCTGGTTGGCGCCAGCTTGTTCGTGGCAGTGTGCGCCCGCATCACGATTCCCTTGCCTTTTACCCCCGTGCCGCTGACGGTTCAGAACTTCGGAGTGCTGTTGGTCGGACTGCTGCTGGGCAGCCGGCGCGGCTTTGCGGCGCTCGCGCTCTATCTGGCCGAAGGCGCGATGGGCATGCCCGTGTTCAATCCCACTGGTGTAGGAGGAGTCGCGCAGTTATTTCACGGTGCGACGGGCGGATTTCTCCTGGCTTACCCGCTGGTGGCATGGGTCGCGGGTTCCATGCTGGAGCATGGACCGAAGAGTTTCGCTCGCGCCGCGATGGGCGGCCTTCTCGGCGAAGTCGTGCTTTTCACTGGAGGTCTTGCGTGGCTCGCAGTTCTGACGCATTCGGTGGCGCAGGCCTTCCGCTGGGGCCTTTACTGGTTTCTGTTTGCCGAAGATCATTAAGGTGATGATGGCTGCCGGAATTGCGGCGCGGTGGCAGCGCCGTTCGGGGGCCCAGCAGTAAAGAGCAACAGCGGCAATCCCTTTTTGGAGTTCAAACGATGACAGTCATTTCGGAACCAGAAGCGAAACGTTCCGGGGGCAATGCGGCCTCCCAGGTGCGTGAGATCAGCATCGCTCACAGCCCGGATTCCGACGATGCCTTCATGTTTTACGGGCTTGCCACCAGCAAGGTTCGCGTCCCCGGGCTGCGCTTCACGCATACTCTCTGCGATATCGAGACCCTGAACCAGAAGGCGCGCGAAGGCGTCTACGATGTGACCGCGATTTCGTTTCACGCCTATCCTTATATTCAGAACTTGTATGCGCTCATGTCCTGCGGCGGCAGCGTCGGCGAAGGTTATGGGCCGATGATCGTTTCGCCGCGCCCGTTTACGCAAGTTGAAATCAAAGATAAACGGATCGCCGTTCCGGGCAAGCTCACGACTGCGTATCTCGCGCTGCAGCTTTTTGCTCCCGGAGTGGAGACGGAAGTCGTGGCCTTCGACCAGATCATTCCCCAGGTGCTCGAGGGCAAGTACGAAGCTGGACTCATCATCCATGAAGGCCAGTTGACCTATGACAAGGCTGGTCTGCACCGCATTGTCGACCTCGGAAGATGGTGGCAGAAGATGACCGGCTTGCCTCTGCCGCTGGGAGGCAACGCCATTCGCCGCGCGCTCGGCCCGCAACTGGTCTCCGCGGTCAGTGGCGCTTTGCGCGACAGCATTCAGTATGCGCTCGACCACCGCGAAGAAGCTTTGTCCTACGCCATGCAGTTCGCCCGCGATCTCGACGCCCAAACCGCCGACCGGTTTGTCGGCATGTACGTGAACGAGCGCACGCTCGACTACGGTCCGGACGGACGCGAAGCTGTGGTGCGTCTGCTGGATATGGGGCACAAGGCGGGGATTATTGGGCCTGAGGCCAGAGTGGATTGGGTGGGGTAAACCAGCTTCCTCTAGGAGCATATTCGCGTTTGTCCTCTACCACCGAAAGCATCCACCAATCCCAGACGCTGCTGATCGACGCCGACGACACGCTCTGGGAGAACAATATTTACTTCGAGCGGGCCATCGTCCGCTTCATTTCGTTTCTTAATCACCACGAGTTTTCTCCCGAGCAGGTGCGCGAGGTGCTCAACGACGTTGAGCGGGAATGTATTGTGAAGCACGGTTACGGCCTGCACAGCTTCGCGCACGCTCTGGTGGACACCTTTGAGCGGCTCAGCGTGCAGCCCGTCACGCCCGAATTGCAGACCCAGATCACCAGCTTTGCCCACACGATCGCGGACCATCCCATCGAACTTTTGCCGGAAGTTCCTCAAACTTTGCAATACCTTTCGACCCGGCATCGCCTCATCCTGGTGACCAAGGGTGCGCTGGCGGAGCAGACTGGAAAGATCGAGCGCTCAGGATTGAAAGAGTATTTCGCGGCGACTGAAATCGTGGCAGAAAAAGATTCCGCGGCTTACCAGGCCTTGGTCGAAAAACATTCACTCGCGCACCATTCTACCTGGATGGTCGGCAACAGCCCCAGGTCCGACATCAATCCGGCGCTGGCCGCGGGATTGCACGCGGTCTTCGTACCCCACGGCGATACCTGGATCCTGGAACATGAAGAAGTGAATGCCGCTCCGCCATCGCAGCGGTTGCTCATCGTGGGCCGCTTCGCGGAATTGCGGGAACATTTCTAGGCTGTAGGCAGCGCTGAAGCACCGCTCGTCCACGATATCTCCGCGCCAGCATCAAACTAACCAACAACCCACTCTCGCTGCCCGTTGTTGCCGCATGTTACGCTCATTCTGCTCGGCATTCCGCACCACTTATCGTGGCCGTGGAGACCAACAATTTCCGCAGGCTGTTGCGCACCGTGGAAGCTCTTTCCGAACTGGGGCCTGAGCTGACGGCGGAGCGCGAATTTTCGGACACCGCACGCCGGATGCTCGCCGCAGTCATGGAAGCGGCAGGGGCGAGCGAAGGCGCGCTTTTCGTTTTCAACGAGAAGCCCACGATGCTGACCTCGGTGGCGGCAGAGGGCTTCGCCATGCTGCCCGAGCCTGCGTTTATTCCTCTTCTACCCAAGCACGCTCACGCGCTCACCGCTGCACGCGGACCGATTGTGCTGAACGCTTCCACGTATTCGATCTTCCTCAGCTCCAACGGCAACGTGGCTCCCGAACTTTTCAAATGCTTGGCCCCGCTCAAAGCTTCCGGCAAACTGGCGGGCGTTGTGGCGCTGGGGCGGCGGCCGGGCGACGCGCCCTACGAAGTTGCGGAACTCGATGCCATGGACTTGCTGTGCAGCTACATTGGGCTGGCGGTACAGAACCACGCTCTGACACAGACATTGGCGCAGCGCGTAACCGAAAACTTGCGCCTGATGGCTTCACTGCACGGCTTCTATGACACGGCGCTCGAGGCATTCGCGACCGCGATTGACGTGAAGCACGTCAACATTCATGGCCACTCGCTGCGCGTGGGGCGCTATGCCGCCGCGATCGGCGAGGCGATGGGCGTGGAGCCCGGCGAAGTGGCCGCTCTGCGCAGCGCCGGGTATCTGCACGATATCGGCAAGGTGGCGGTCGACCGCCGCCTGTTCGGCAAGCCGGGAGCGCTTGAATCCCGAGGAGTTTCGCGAAATGGCGGACCACACCGTGGTTGGCCATCAGATTGTAAGCAGCGTGGAGTTTCCCTGGCCGAAGATTCACGAGGCAGTGCGCTGGCATCATGAGCGCAGCGACGGCTCCGGTTATCCCGACGCCCTCGGCGGCGACGATATGCCTATGCCGGTGCGCATCATGGCGCTGGCCGATACCTTCGACGCCATGACCAGCACGCGTCCCTATCGCGAATCGCTTTCCCTGGGCAGCGCGTTGAGCGATCTGGTTCGCATGACTCCGCAAAAATACGATCCCAACGTAGTGCAGGGTTTGCTGATCCAGGTGCGACGCGATGCCGTGGGCAGCAATCGAGCTCCGCTGCTGGCCGACCATATGGCGGTAAACATTGCTCCCGGCGACGTCGACCAGCTGGCCGCAACCCTGCAGCACAAGGTCTCCCGCGGCAAGACGTATCTGACTTAGGGCTCCTAGCCCCAGACACTCCCCTCGTCTTTAGTAACCACGGGCAGCAACCTTTTCTTTCCCTCCGGGTTGATAATCTGGAGAGCTTGTTGCCTTTCCCTATGGGAGTCTCATGCGCTTGGGCCGCACGAAGTTTGCCACTGTTCTTCTCTGTTTCTGCCTGGCGTGTACGGTCCCGCAAGTGCTGGCTGGAAAGAAAGAAAGGACAAGGCGGCGTCCGGCCCCAACGACAACGATCAGAGGCGCGCCCTTCATGCGCTCAATCGCCTGACCTTCGGTCCGCGCCCTGGCGATATGCAGCAAGTGATGGCCATGGGCGTCGACCAGTGGATTGACCTGCAATTGCATCCCGAAAAGATTGACGACAGCGCCCTGGACGCTCGCCTGGAACCGCTTCGTACCCTCCGCATGAGCACGAAGGAGATTGCGGAAGACTTTCCGGATGGGCAAGAGATCAATCAAGTGAGGAATGGCAAGAAACCCATGCCGTCCGATCCGGCACGGCGCGCGGTGTTCCAGGTGCAGGTCGCCCGGCAGGAGGCTCGTAAAGACCGCAAAGAAGAGGCGGGCAAGAATGCGGTGACCGCCGCTGCCCCAGAGAAAGTCAGTGCCCCGGTTGGGGGATCATCCATGGCAGCGATGACGGCATCAGACGGCGTCAGCACCACTGCGGATAGCCCGGCAAGGAATGGAGCGATGAGCGATACTACGAACTCGGGTGACGGCCCTGAGGCCGCCATGGCGGCCGCCGCGCCGCCAGTGAAGCTGACCCCTGAGGAAGAAAAGCAGGCCCGCCTTCGCGAGGAGCAACTCTACGCCGACCTCGAAGTCCGGCAACTGCCGAGCCTTCCGCCGGACCAACGTTTCAAGAAAATTCTCAGCATGTCTCCGGCGGCACAGGTTGCGGTTGCCGAATCGCTGCGCGGGGACAAAGGACAGGAGTTTCTCGAAGGCCTGAACCCAAAACAGAAGGAAACCCTGCTCGCCATGAACAACCCGGCGGGCGTGGTCACGGGCGAACTGGCGCAAGCGAAACTTCTGCGCGCCGTCTACAGCCAGCGCCAGTTTGAAGAGGTGATGACCGACTTCTGGTTCAACCACTTCAACGTGTTCGTGGACAAAGGACTCGACCGCCTGATGCTGACCAGCTATGAACGCGATGTCATCCGCCCTCATGCGCTCGGCAAATTCGAGGACTTGCTCGTGGCCACGGCGAAAAGCCCGGCCATGTTGTTTTACCTGGACAACTGGTTGAGCGTGGGGTCGGACTCCGCCAAAGCTTTGGGCATTCCGGCGCATCCCGGACCGTATCCGCCGCCGCGGCCGAAGCCCGGCAAGCGCACCAGCGGCCTCAATGAAAATTACGGCCGCGAGTTGCTGGAGCTGCACACATTGAGCGTGAACGGAGGCTACTCGCAGCGCGATGTCACTGAGGTTGCCAAAGTCTTCACGGGATGGACCATCGACAAGCCCGGCCCAAGGCGGCGGCTTCAAGTTCGATCCGCGCATGCACGAACCCGGGCCCAAATTCGTGCTTGGACATCGCATCAAGCCCAAGGGCGAAGGCGAGGGCCTGGAGTTGCTGCACCGGCTGGCCACGAGTCCGCAGACAGCGCACTTCATTTCGCTGAAGCTCGCCGAGCGCTTCGTTTCGGACGATCCGCCGCCGGCTTTGGTCGATCGCATGGCGAAGACGTTTATGAAGAAGAAGGGCGACATCCGCGAAGTGCTGAACACGCTGTTCCATTCGCCCGAGTTTTGGGATGACCAAACCTACCGCGCCAAGGTGAAGACGCCTCTGGAATTCGTAGCCTCCGCCGTGCGGGCCACCGGCGCAGAGGTTGAAGATGCGCTGCCGCTGACCCGGCAACTCAACCACATGGGCATGCCTCTTTACGGCGCACAGCCGCCCACGGGCTATTCCATGAAGGCGGAAACCTGGGTAAGTTCCTCCGCGCTGCTCAACCGCATGAATTTTGCGTTAGCATTAACCGGCGGCAAGATCAAAGGCGTAAAGGTGGATACGGCCCAACTGGCGGGAACGAATCCCCAGCCGCCCACTGCAACTCTGACGCTCTCGACACTGGAAACGAGCCTGATCGCAGGCGGCGTATCAAATCAGACGCACGACTCGATCGCGGCGCAGATCGAAGCGGCAAAACAGAAAGGCGCGCAACCGAAGCCGGACAACAAGGCCGGCCCGCGCAAGGCCGAGGATGCAGCACGCCCTGCAGATGTGAGCACGATCGCGGGTTTGCTGCTGGGTTCGCCGGAGTTTCAGAGAAGATAGCTTTTAGCTGTTAGCTGTCGGCTCTTGGCTTGAATCGCATGACTCGCGCTTGAGAGGCAGACTTCGCAGTATTAGGTTCGATCAGAGCTAAGAGCGAAAGGCTCAAAGCTAGGAGCGATTTTCATGTCCATTACTCGTCGCGTCTTTCTTCGGAACAGCGCGCTCGCCGTCGTCGGCACGGCGGCGGTGCCAAGCTTTCTCGCTCGCGCCGCCATGGGCGCGGCTGAGCCGGGCACGCGCAATAAGCGCCTGGTCGTGATCTTCCAGCGCGGAGCCGCCGACGGCCTAAACATCGTAGTGCCTCACGCCGAGCCGCAGTATTACGCGATGCGGCCCAGCATCAATATTCCGCGCCAGGCCGTGCTCGACCTCGATGGCTTCTTCGGCCTGCATCCCGCGCTCGCGTCGTTCCAGCCGCTCTGGAAGCAGCGTCAACTGGCGATTGTGCACGCAGCCGGATCGCCCGACCCCAGCCGCTCCCACTTCGATGCGCAGGACTTCATGGAGGCCGGCACACCGGGTGTGAAGTCCACGGAAGACGGATGGCTCAACCGCTCGTTGCACAACTTGCCGCATCCGCCGCAGAAATCGGCCTTCCAGGCCATCGCCATGGGCCCCTCGATCCCGCGCATCTTGAGCGGGCTTGAGCCGGCCATCGCGATGAATAACATCAACGACTTCTCGGTTGGCGGGCGCAATGCGAAAGCTTCTCCGGTCGCGAACGCGTTCGAGGCCATGTATGACCACTCGCTCGACACCGTGCTCCACGGCACCGGCGCAGAAACGTTTGACGCGGTCAAGATGCTCAAAACTGCCGACCCGTCGAAGTACAAGCCGGCGCCTGGCGCCGATTATCCCAAGGGACGATTCGGGGACAGTCTGCGCCAACTCGCTCAGCTCATCAAGGCAAACCTCGGCGTGCAAGTGGCGTTCGCCGACATCGGCGGCTGGGACCATCACGTGAACGAAGGCGCAACCGAGGGTCAGATTGCCAACGTCTTGCGCGACTTCTCGCAATCGCTCGCCGCATTTTGGACCGATCTTGGTGATCTCGGCGAAGACACGGTGGTGGTGACCATGTCCGAATTCGGCCGCACCGCGCGCGAGAACGGCAACCGCGGTACTGACCACGGCCACGCCAACGTAATGTTCGTTCTCGGCGGGCCGGTTAAAGGCGGCAAGGTCTACGGGCGCTGGCCCGGCCTCGGGCAATCGCAGCTCTATGAGGGACGCGATCTCGCCTTGACCACAGATTTTCGCCAGGTCGTCGGAGAAGCCGTGGTGCGACACATGGGGAACAAGAATCTGAATGAGGTGTTTCCAGGATACGAGAATCAGCCGGGAAGGTTCTTAAAGTTCTTGGGATAGCGGGGCAGGGTGAGCGCTTAGATTTCAACCAGCACGTCACCGTTTTCAATCTTCAGCGGATACACGGCAACCTTCGCACCAGGATTCTGCGACGCCTCGCCAGTCTTTGGGTCCCACGCCCAGCCATGCCAGGGGCACACCAGCTTGCCACCCTCAATCATTCCCTGCCCCAGCGGGCCGCCGCGGTGCAGGCAGACGTTGTCCATGGCGCTGTAGGTGCCGTTCACGTTAGCCACACAGATGGTTTTCTCGCCGCAAGGAAACTCTTTGGCCTCGTCGGCGGGCGGAAGGTCGGATTCGGTCGTAAGTTTGATGAAGTTTGGCATGAGTCCTTGCATCCCCCGAGCAGAACCGCCGAGGGCGGGCTGTCCCGCATTGATCTTGCTGATAGCTGAAAGCTATAGATCCTTCGCTTCCCTCAGAATGACCGCAGCGGGCTCCCGCTTCGCTCACGCCCGCCAAACGCGGTCACTTCGGCTGCAGGGTCTGCGCAATCATAACCTGGCGCTTGAAGTTCTCCATCATATTCGGATCGAGACGCACTTCCGTGGGCTTCTTCGCCAGCGTCATGGTATCGATTTTGTCCTGCAGCTTGAGCAGGGCGTAGAAAAGATTCTCGGGACGCGGCGGGCAACCGGTAACGTAAACATCCGTGGGCACGATCTTGTCGACGCCCTGCAACACGGCATAGGTATTGAATGGTCCGCCCACCGAGGAACACGCGCCCATCGAGATCACCCACTTCGGGTCGGGCATCTGGTCATAGATGCGCTTCACCACCGGCGCCATCTTCAGGGTCACGGTGCCGGCGACGATCATCAAATCGCTCTGGCGCGGGCTGGGACGGAACACTTCCGAACCGAAGCGCGCGATATCGAAGCGCGCCGTCGAAGAAGCGATCATTTCGATCGCGCAGCACGCCAAGCCGAACGTCATCGGCCACACCGCGGACTTGCGCGCCCAGTTGAAGACGTAGTCCACCGTGCTGATCATGAAATTCTTTTCGAACTTGTTTTGCAGCCAGCCCATGAGCTAACCCCGATCTGAAGCCCACTCTAAAGAACGATCACTGCAATTATACAGTTCAAAGCGCCCGGCCAGTGGCGCGAAGCACCTCAGTCTAGGAAGGGAGGGAGCAGGTGTCAATCGATTCCGGGCCGTTGGTTGAGTTGCTCCTCGGTCACAACTCAGCTACAAATAGAGTCACCCATGGATTCAGGACCCGCCGTGGCCGCCAACCGCGAACGCACCTTCACTCGGCTCGCCAATACGTGGGCTCATATCCGCACATCGCAGTTTTGGATGGTGGCCATCGCCGTCTTTCTGCGCCTGGGTTGGATCATCGTCGGCCATACCTACAAATTCAAGAGCCTGTACGAAAACTTCGGTTTCGGCTGGGAAATGGGCCGCATCGGTGCGGCAATCGCGTCCGGACACGGCTTCAGCAATCCTTTTGTGGCGCCCACCGGACCCACCGCCTGGGAACCGCCGCTTTACCCCTACCTGATTGCCGGAGCGTTCCGCATCTTTGGCATCTACTCGCGGGCGTCGGCTGTGGTACTCCTCAGCCTTAATAGCTTTTTCTCCGCGCTCACCTGCATCCCGATTTTTCTCATCGCCCGGCGGATCTTCTCCGAGAAAGTTGCGGTCGGTTCAGCCTGGACCTGGGCCCTTCTACCTTATGTCATGTTCTGGTGCACCCGTGTGGTTTGGGAGACGAGTCTTTCGGCACTGTTGGTGGCCGTGATTTTCTGGCTGGCGCTTACCATGGATGAACGCGACGGGCTAAGACCGTGGCTCTGGTTCGGACTGCTCTGGGGGATCGCTGCTCTGAACAGCACGGTGCTGCTCGCGTTCCTGCCGGCCTCGGGGCTCTGGGCTTGGTATCACCGCGCGAAGCGGCACAAGCCATCATGGGCCGGCGTGTTGTTGGCCTCGCTGGTTTTTATTGCCTGCATTGCTCCCTGGACGGTACGCAACTATCAAACCTTCGGAAAATTCATTTTTATTCGCGACAACTTCGGCGTGGAACTGCGCCTGGGCAACGGCAACGGCGCCGACGGTACCTGGATGCAGTATCTACACCCGACGCAGGATCTCTACGCCATGCGCCAGTACACCGCCATGGGCGAGTTGGCCTATATCGAGTTGCGCAAGCGGCAAGCGCTGAATTACATCAAAGCCGACTACGGACGGTTCGCCATCCTTTGCCTCAAACGTTTTATCTATTACTGGAACGGACCGCCCAAAGTGTCGGAGATCTGGTGGCTGGCGCCGGCGCGAAACTCGCTCTTCCTGGCCTCATCGGTGCTGATGTTCTGGGGACTGGGACGCGCTTTGCGCCAGCGCAAACCTGGCGCCTGGCTCCTGTTCTGGCTGATCTTGCTGTATCCCGCGATTTACTATGTGGTCTATCCTGGCCAGCGCTACCGGCATCCGATTGAGCCGGAGATCACGATCCTGGGAGTCTACTTACTCACCGAAGCAGGCAAGAAGAGCCGGACGTAGGACGAACCTGCACACCGGAATTGAACAAGAAAAAAGTGAAGATTGGAACATCCCTGACCTGCGCTCCGTATACCCAGGCATGGGCTGGGCCGCTTTCCCCTCGGTTCGGCCCTCACCAATTCGAAACCGCCGCGTCTAACGGTTTGAAACGGAGGAAGCTTATGAACCGCCAACGCCAATTCCCCGCCTGGTTGGGTGCCGTTCTTGGAACCCTCTGTGCGCTGTTCGCTCTCGCTCTCGGAGCCCACGCGTCCGATCACCGGGGTGCATTCACCGAAGAATTCCATCAGACCTACGCCCTCAACCCCGATGGCCGCGTGGAACTCGACAACATCAACGGCGCGGTTCACATCTCCGCCTGGGACCGGAACGAAGTCAAGGTGGATGCCGTGAAGTATGCCGACTCAAAGGACCGGCTCGACGATGCACGCATTGAAGTGGACTCGACCCAAGAACATCTTTCGATTCGCACCAAGTATCGCGATCACGATCACTGGGGCTCAAACGTCAATCCCGCCAGCGTGGAATACACGCTGTCTGTGCCGCGCAGCGTCCGACTGGACGAAATCAAGCTGATCAACGGCTCGCTCGACGTCACCGGCGTAACCGGTGAGGTGCATGCCTCGTGCATCAACGGCAGACTGGAAGCGCACAATCTTTCCGGCCGCACTGAACTCTCCACCATCAACGGCCACTTGGACGCCAGGTTTGACCAGCTTCCCGGATCGTCCGTCGAGCTGAAATCGGTCAACGGCTCGGTAGCGTTGACGATTCCTTCGGATTCCAATGCGGAGATTGAGGCCAGCACCGTTTCCGGTGGTATCGAGAACGACTTAGGGCTCGAGGTGAACCATCACCGATTCGTCGGCCATGACTTGCGCGGCCAACTCGGCAACGGAGGCCCGCACGTCAAGCTGGAAAACGTGAATGGCCGGATCGATATTCGTCACGCTTCCGACGGCCGCGCCCTCAGCCCGGCCAAGGACTTGAGCCATCGCGACAAAGACGACGATGACGACAGCAAAATCTAGGCATTCGTAAGAACGCTCAATAAATGGTGTAGCCCGGCGCAGGCGTCCGCAGATCAGGCTTCGAAGCCATCAGCAACAGTGCGCCCTCCCGCTTGAACGCCCGCAGATCGTCCAGACTGTGAAACGATTTCGTCTGGTAGTCGTCCGGCGTGGGCGTGTCATCGGGGATGCGGCACGCCTCAACATTTTCGAAAGCATGTTTCTTCAGCAGTTCGACGTATTCCGCCTGCGAGCGCACATGGACCGGCACCTTCAGCATGTCTACCCACTGCAATGAGTACTGATTGTCCTGGTATAGATTGATCAGGATAAATAACCTTCCCCGCGGCGCCATCACTCGAAAAAGCTCCATCAGCGCCCGGTCCTGGTCGGCATAGTAATAGAACGATTCCACCGACAACACTTTGTCAAAGAAGTTTTCTTCCCACGGAATCTGCTGCGCCGATCCCCAAACGTAAAGCACGTTGTCGAAATCTTTCGAGGCCGCGCGCGCCTCGCGAATCATCTCATCGGCCACATCGAGGCCCACGACCTGGCCGAATCCATCTGGGCCCTCGCCGACCAGCCGCGCCAGCAGCCGCGTTGCCCATCCCGAGCCACACCCCAAGTCGAGCACGCGTTCGCCAGGACGCAGGTTCATCCGGCGAATCGTCTTGGCTGTAATGTCGAGATGATGGCTCTCCATCTTCGCGCCTTCGCCAGCCGCGGCCCAGCGGTTGAATTCCTGTTGCAGCTTCTCGTCGGGAGTCAGAGGTTTATTGGGCAAATTGATTTCTCTTTGTGAATTTCTTGCTTCTCTATGCTACAGTTTTTCCTCCTCATGGTGACACGCCCTCAGAATCCGGCGCCCCAACCCGACCCGGGATCGCTCTACTGCCCGAGCTGCGCCGAAGAGGTAACCGATCCCCTGACCTGCGGTGACTGTTCCGCCGTCATCTGCCGACGCTGCGGCACGCCGCTTGAATCTCCCGACGAACTCGGAATCGGATAATGGACTCCGCCGCGTCAACCACCGAAAAGCCCGCATCCGACTCGCAGCCCCAAACTACTCTCATTCGCGGACTCGGCCTGCTCGACTCCGTGCTGCTGCTGGTCAGCGGCATCATCGGCTCCTCGATCTTTCTCACCGCCAAAGATATTGCCGGCCCCTTGCCGCAGCCCATGCTGTTTCTGTTGGTATGGGTCATCGGCGGAGTGGTTTCGCTGTTCGGTTGCGCCGCCTTCGCCGAACTGGGATCCATATTCCCCGAGTCCGGCGGTCAGTACGTATATCTTCGCGAGGCCTACGGCGACCTGGTTGCGTTTCTCTACGGATGGATGCTGTTCGCAGTCGCCAACGGCGGCAGCATCGCAGCTCTCTCGGTCGCATCGGCCGCCTACACGGGACAAGTCTTCCCCATCGTCTCCGAGGACCACATCGTGCTCCAGTTAGCCGGGATCACCATCACCCGCGCGCACGCATTCGGTCTGCTCTTAATCGCCATCCTCACCTATGTGAACGTCGTGGGCCTTCGCTGGGGCACGCTGCTGCAGAATCTTTCCACCTGGACCAAGTTCGCCGCCATGGCTGCCTTCGTGCTTCTCGGATTTGCCATCGGCAAAGGCGACTGGTCCCATTTCCATTCGCACGGCGTCGGCCTCACCATGGGACTTCATCCCACGCAACTGATCTCCGCCTTCGGCCTGGGATTGATTGCCGTGTACTGGGCCTACGACGGATGGGTTTACATCACCTGGGTCGCAGGCGAGGTCAAAGAGCCGCGCCGCAATGTGCCGCTGGCTATGGTGCTCGGCGTGCTCGCCGTCGGCGCGATCTACATGGCGATGAACATAACCTATTTGTATGCCCTGCCGCTCACCGAGATTGTCCAGCACGAAACCATCGCCCATGCCGCCGCAGCCGCGTTATTTTCGCCTCACGCCGCATGGTGGCTCTCGCTCATGATTGCCGTTTCCTGCTTTAGCGCAGCGGCCACTTGCACGCTCTCAGGCGCGCGGGTGTATCTCGCCATGGCGCAGGACGGTGTCTTTTTCAAGCGCATGGCGGTCATCCATCCCAAATGGCGGACGCCCGCGTTTAGCTTGATCGGACAAGGCATCTGGGCCGCCGTGCTCACCCTCAGCGGCGGCTACAGCTGGCTTTACACTTACGTCATCTTCGGCATGGTGATGTCCTACACCTTGACGGTAGTCGGGTTGTTCTTGCTGCGCTGGAAGCGTCCCGAGATCCCCCGTCCCTACCGCTGCACGGGATATCCCTGGCTGCCCGCCATCTACGTCCTGATGGGCGCTGCCTGGATCTTGAATACCATCATCAAACGCCCGGTAGAGGCTTTCTGGAGCAGCGCGATTGTGCTGCTCGGCGTGCCCTTCTATCTTTATTGGAAGCGGAGCAGCAAGAAGGCTGCGTCCAGGTCGTGAAACGGAGTCGTGAAGAGAGGTGGGTTGTGAAAGGGCATGGCTTCAGCCGTGCCGCTAGGCGCCCATAAAGACAAGAGCTTTAGCCCCCGAGGCGGTGGGGAAGAAGATGTTTGAACGGTATACGGAGAAGGCGCGGCGGGTCATTTTCTTCGCGCGTTACGAGGCCAGCCAGTACGGCTCGCCGGTGATCGACACGGAGCATCTGCTCCTCGGCCTTCTACGCGAGAACAAGTCTCTCGTCCGTTGGCTGTCGAAGGCGTCCCCCGAAACCATTCGCCAGCGAATCGACGATCATTCATCGCCACGACCTCCGACTTCAACCAGCGTCGATCTGCCCCTGAGCAGCGCCTCCAAGCGAATTCTGAAATACGCGGCGGACGAAGCGGACGGGCTATCGCACAAACGAATCGGGACTGAGCACTTGTTGCTTGGCATCCTCGATGAGAGAGGCTGCTTCGGCGACCAGCTTTTGCGCGAGGCCGGAACCGACCCCGACAGCTTGCGCCTGCAGCTCGCCGAACCCGCCCGCGAACAGTGGCCGTCTGATAGCGGATCCGTTCGAAGCCGCGTCTCCGGGTACGCCTCTGGCGGATTCGTCGAAATCCACGGCGTCCGCCGCAATGCCGAACGTGTCCGCGATGCTGTTGAGCGCTGCCGTATGTACAACTGGCACTGGGACAAGCGCTCCTGGACCGAGGTTGACATCGTGATCGCGAGAAAGACAGGCAAGGTTTCTTTCGATCTGGGCCTCGCCTCCGACAGGGCAAACTTCGACCTCGTCAAAGGCGGCTGGAAGAAAGATCACTGCTTCATTTGCCGCTGGGAACTATTCGAGTCGCAGAACCACCCCGACGACCACGGCACCGGCTACACCAACGGCCACGACTGGCTGTGCACGGAATGCTGGGCGAAATTCTGGGAGCGCCCGGATTTCTTTTCGTCCTCATACTCCGACATCACCTAGTAGCCCAGGACGCCGCCCTCCTCGTAGCGGGCACGGGCGGACAGCTCCCACACGTTTTCAACCCAAGAAACTTTCTGCCCGGCCCCGCAACTTATTACCAGCTTCCGGGTTTACCAGCTGTTGCAAGAACGATCCAACGATCCTTAGAAAGATAAAGATAAGGACTCGCGATCGCCTTGACGTTTCTTTACAAGCATCTGGTTCCAGTTGAATTTGTCCCTCGCCTGAAATTATGATGAGTCGTGAGCGACATTGCGGCATCCTAACGATTTCGCGGAGGCATCTTACCGCTTTGCAACAAACTAATTAGGAGGTTTCTCTTGAGAAAGTTAGCGATCCTCGCACCCGTTTGTGCCTTCTTGTTCTTTTCCCACTTTGCCTCGGCCCAGCAAGCGGATATCATGATCGGCGGCGGCACGCTTCTGTCGTCCTCGAACAACTCGTCGTTTGCGCCGTCTGAAAAGGGCGGCGCCTATCTCGACATCAATGGCGACGTGGTCTTTAAGCGCCGCTACGGCTTTAACATCGGAACCGCCTGGAGGGCCAGCCAGAGTAGTTATGCCGGGCAAGACAGCATAAACTACCGCCCCATTCTGACCGACTTTAACGCGATCTTCCAGCCCCGTCTAGGCAAGAAAATTGGCCTCGACGTCTTTGGCGGCATCGGCATTGCCAGCACCCGCTTCTATTACTCGCAAATCATCAGCTGCAGTTACTTCAACGGATGCATCAACTACAACAGCACTGATCACTTCATGGAAGACCTTGGCGCCGGTATTCGCTATTACGTCTGGCATCACGTCTTTGTCCGCCCCGAGCTTCAGTACTACCACATCCAAAATAATACTGACCAAACCAACCAGTACGGTTTCAGCTCCAACAATGTGGTTCGAGTCGGCGCCTCGATCGGTTTCACGATTGGCGGTGGTCCAGACTAGGTTTTGACTACGCGAGTGATCGCGGGTTCTGGTATCCTAAACAGCCAATTCCGACAGCCCGGATGGTGCTGCGGGCCGCCGTTCGCGGCCCGTTTAGCCGGGGTGCCACCAATCTGGCGGGTGCATTCCACAAACCCAAAAGGACTGATAAAGGGGGCTGTATTGAGAAAACTCGCGCTACTCGCATCCGCGTGCACGGTTGTTTTGTTTGCCAGCTTCGCCTCTGCCCAGCAGCAAGTGGATATCCTATTCGGCGGCGCCACCCTCAAATCGTTTCCTCCCAAAAACGACTCGGTGAACTTCCACCCACTGACGGAAACCAACGGCACCTATATCAGCATCGGCGGTGACTACATCGGCTTCAGGAAACGCCGCCTTGGCCTTAACTTCGAAACCTCCTGGAGGTATCGGCAAGCGAGCTACTACGGCTACGAAAACTACCGCCCCATCCTGACCGATGGCAACGCCCTCTTCCAGCCGATGCTGACCAAGAAACTTGGCCTCGACCTCATGGCTGGCGTCGGCGTTGCCAGCAACCGGTTCAACCTCTTTGGCTCTTGTAGCATCCCCGGGTGCGTCAACTACACCAGTGGCAATCACTTCATGGAACACCTCGGTTTCGGTATTCGCTACCGCGTTTGGCACCGCATGCCCCACATCTTTATCCGCCCCGAGGCTCACTACTACCACATCCAGAACAATCTGGGGTTCGCCACCAACAACGTGTTTCGCGTCGGCGCTTCGGTCGGCTACGCCATCGGTCCCGACTAACTCACCGGCACAATACTGGCGGCCAGAATGAGCAAGGCAGTGTCCGCGGACGCCGCCTCGCCCTTCTTAGTCTGAAACTCTACGGTTCCCGCTCGCACTGCTCAGCTTCGTGGATTGCTTGATCGAGATGATCAATCGCTTTAGCGCGATGGCCGTGGAAATCACCCTCCGCACTCTCCAGATGGTGCTTGGCGGCACGCATCGACTCCAAGCCTTCGGTGATGTGGGGATGTGGCGGCATCGCTGCCGGAGCGGCCGG
The DNA here is from genome assembly GCA_963714225.1 of uncultured Acidobacteriaceae bacterium. Taxonomy (GTDB): domain Bacteria; phylum Acidobacteriota; class Terriglobia; order Terriglobales; family Acidobacteriaceae; genus Sulfotelmatobacter. The sequence goes on from CAVQNY010000053.1 coordinate 178,831, forward strand.
GGCCGGCGCTGCTGCCGCCACAGGAGCCGGTACCGCCGGCGCCTTTGGATCAGCCGCAGCCGCGGTGAAGGCCAGGGTTAACAAGAGCATTGCCGTGATCAAGAGCATCAAGAACCCGATTTTCTTCATGCATTTCCTCCTCGTCCGAATTCCGGCGCGGACGCCGCCGCTAAAATCACGGGCCACCCATCCCTTTCACCAGGAGGCCCGCGACACCCGCACAGTATAGCCGCGCCTCGGCACAATTCCCCTGTGCATAACTTGATTCCTTAGACAGCTAACAAAACTGCCTTCGTAACAGTCGCGGGGGTCGGAAAGCTGTTCCCGTCAGTGCTAGGATGCTCAATCCATGAGCACTCCTTTGCTTCCCGATGCTTTGTGGAGTCTGATTCAACCGCTGTTGCCGCCCTCACCGCGTAGACCCAAGAGAGGCAGACCTCGTTTGCAGGACCGTGCTGGTCTCACGGGAATTCTATTTGTCCTGCGTAGCGGAATTCCTTGGGAGTACTAGCAGTCGGTGCCCTAAGAAACCTCCCGCCCCCTCCGGTTTCGCCACCACCACAACAACGCGGCCACCACAAGCACAATTGCAACCAGTAAATCGAAGCGCTTGAGATCATGGGCAAGCCGGCCCACATGTCCGCCAAACAAGTATCCCGCGCCGCAAATCGCGGTTACCCAAACCGCCGCTCCGAGGAAGTTGAACAGGACGAACTTCCGCCACGGCATGTGGAGCGCTCCCGCCAGCAGCGAGGCCAGTACGCGCATGCCAAAGATGAATCGCGCAAGAAAAACGGTGGCCGACCCGTAGCGATCGAAAAGCTTTTCGCCCCGCGCCACGCTCTCCGCGCGAATGGAGAAGACATGCCGGTAGCGTTCGATCAGCGGACGCCCGCCGTGACGCCCCAGAGCATAACCCAACTCTCCGCCCAGTGTCGTGGCGAGGGTCCCGACCACAATGACCCAGGGAAGTGCCAATTCGTGTTCGGAATAGGCCAGGAAGCTGGCCAGCAGCAGAACGGTCTCCCCCGGCAGAGGCAAGCCGGCGTTTTCCAACAACAACAGAACAGCCACCGCCCAGTACCCGTAGTGCACCACGGCGCCGCGCAGCAATTCTAGAGTGTGGTGGTTCATGAGGTAAAAATTGTCATCCTGAGAGAGCGCGTTCTTTGCGCCAACGAAAGCCTGGCCTGAGCGAAGGCCGAAGGGCGCGTTTGCCTCGTTTCCTTATTGCGCTTCGCTCAGCCCGAAAGCTTCTCCCGAGTCAGAAACTCAATCAACCCCCGGTTGAACTCCTCCGGACATTCTTCGTAGGGCAAATGTCCAATGCCCGGAAAAATGATCAACTTGGAATTCGGGAAGTACTTCGCCAGCGGCGCAGCCGATGAAGCATACACCGCGGGATCTTTGCTGCCCCACATCAAGAGCGTGGGAACGCTCGCCAACTTCGGCAAAGTCGTCTCCAGTTCGCGCAGGTCCTCCGTCCATGATCGCACGATGCTCAAAGCATGTTCGAATAACCTCGGCTTCGCCAGCGGCGCCATGTAGCCCGGAAGGGCATCCGGGGGAATACGGCTGCGGTCGCCATACATGCGGGCGTGCCAATAGGAATAAGAGAAACTCGCACCCGCGATCATCAGCCGGAACAAAGCCGTACCAAAATTGCTGCCAACCAATGGCGCCAGCCGCTGCCCATGCGCCGAATAGGGATTCACCGGCGCCACCAGAACCATACCCCGCAGGTGCAGCCCCCTATTCCCGCTTAGACATTCCGCAGCCGCCATCATCGCGACCGCGCCGCCATGCGATGTCCCCAGCAGATCGAACGAAGAAATTCCCAGCCGCTCGACGAACCGCAGCAGCCGCTGTGCCGTGCCCCGCATCGAGTGATCGAGCCCGGCCGGGCGGTCGGAAAACCCCGCACCCATCATGTCCGGCGCGTAGACTGTAGCGTAGGGCGCCAGAGCCGGCATGGTGTATCGCCAGGAAAAAGAATATCCGAGCAAGCCATGCACCAGAATCAGCGCCGGCCCCGAGCCTGCCCGCAGGTAACGCATGCGCGCTCCATCCAGATCCATCCAGCACTCTTCCACGCCCGCGCCCAACGGCGGAGCCAATGCGGTTGAAACTTCCGGGTTGGCTTCCACCATGGCCAAATCTTCTAACTTCCAGGACAACTCTTTGCCCGCAACCAGATTCTATTTAAGTGAATAACGCCTCTGTTCGCTTCACTAGGGGAGCTTCGGCTCCCCGTTTTTTCGGGCAGGTCTTGGGTCTTAGGTGCTAGGTTCTTAGCACAAGCTCATGCGCCACAGGATTTGGGATTTTCCTAAGACCTAAGAGCTGACACCTGCGACCTGAGACTCCGACCCGCTCTTCTTCTTCCTCAACAGCTTCTTCAACACTCGAATGCCCTTATCCACGTGCTTCTCCTCTAGCAAGAACGGAGGCAAAAACCGCACCACCGTATCCTGCGTGCTGTTGAACAAAACGCCCTCCGCCAAAGCCGCATCCACAATCGGCCGCGCCGGAATCTCCAAATTGATCCCCTGAATAAATCCTCGCCCGCGCACTTCCTGAGCCGCAGCGCTCTTCTCAACAAGGACTTTCAACTCCTGCTGCAAATAAGCGCCAACCTTATTCACATTGTCCAGCAGCTTCTCGTCTTCCACAATCGCCAGAAATTCCAAAGCAACCCGGCAAGCCAAAGGACCACCGCCGAAGGTCGTCCCATGCTGCCCCGGGGAAATCGCATTAGCAAATTCTTCCTGAGCGAGAAATGCCCCCAAAGGCAGCCCCGCCGCAATCGGCTTGGCAATCGCCACAATATCCGGAGTCACGCCAAAACTCTGAAACGCAAACATAGTCCCAGTACGCCCCAGCCCGCACTGAATCTCATCAAAGATCAGCGCCGCCCGATGCCGGTCCGCCGCCGCCCGGCACTCGCCGAGAAACTCCACCGAACACTCATAGATCCCGCCTTCGCCAAAAATCGGCTCCAGCACAATCGCGCAAGTGTTGTCGTTCACCGCCGCCCGCAAGCCTTCCACATCATTCTGCGCAACAAAAGTCACTTCTTCCAGCAGCGGCTCAAATCCCTTGCGATGCTTGTCCTGCCCGGTCAGCGACAGCGCGCCAAACGTCCGCCCGTGATACGACCCCTCGAGCGCCACCAGCCGGCACTTGGCCTCGCCCCCGGCGCGATGTCCCGCCAGCCGCGCCAGCTTGATCGATCCCTCAATGGCCTCGGTCCCGCTGTTCGAGAAAAACGCCCGGCTGAGGCCCGAGAGCGTGCACAACTTCTCCGCCAGCGCCCCTTGATACTCGTGGTAATAAAGATTGGAGACGTGAATCAGCTTCCCCGCCTGCTCCCGAATCGTCTTCACGATCCGCGGATGCGCGTGCCCCAGCGCATTCACCCCCAGCCCCGAAACAAAGTCGAGATACCGCCGGTCCTCCAGGTCGTAAAGAAACACGCCCTTGCCCCGCGTCAACCCAATGGGATACCGGTTATAAGTCCCGAGCAAATACCGCCGCTCCAACTCCGCGATCTGTTCGAAAGTTTTCATAGGAAGAATCTGATTCTACCGGAAAAGAGGGGCATCGAGACGTGAAGGATTTGTACCTTTTGATAATCGGCGATTCCAATTCGCGGGTGAAACGTCCTGTGGGGCCTGGTAAGGATTATCGCCGGGGCAACAGGAGTGCTGCTCGCGTATGGGATTAGGCATCCACACCCTGCATCTTCGTCCCAACCTGGACACCATATTTCACAACTTCCATAAGAGCTGCGTGCAGACGAAGATCCATCGCGCAGGGCGAGAGAATTTAGAGTACGAAGCGGGGCGCGCCAAGGGTTGGGGCGGAAGTTGATGCCGCCGGCGGGTCAGGTCGGGAACTCACAGCGGCGTGAGGTCCCGTCGTAAAACCGACGCAAGCACCGATGATCGACCGCCGGGCGCCGGAAGCCCGAAAGCCGAAGCCCGAAGCCCGCCTCAATACAGCCCTTTCTCCCCCGGAGGCCGCGTCTTCCACCTCCGGTGCACCCAAAGCCACTGCTCCGGATACTTCCGCACGTAGTCTTCAATGATTAAATTGAATTTCTGCGTGTTAGCCTTGATGTCGGCCTCCAGGTCGCCCGTGCGCACCAACTCCACCGCCGGATCAAACCGCAGCCGGTATTTCCCCAACTCCGCGTCCCAAATCGTGAACGTCGGCACCACGGCCGCATCGGTGCGCAGCGCAATTCGCGCCAGCCCGCTCGCGGTACACGCCGGGATGCCGAAAAAATCCACAAAGATCCCCTGCGGCGGAGTCATATTCGTATCCATCAGCATGCCCACCACCTCGCCCGCCTTCATGGCCGAGAGCAGCCCGCGCACAAAATCATCCTTGTCCACAGCTCTGTTGCCATGCATCGTGCGATAGCGAAGGATGAGTTCGCCCAGATACAGGTTGTCCATGCCCCGCATGATCACGTGCATCCAATGCCCATGCATCGATAAAACAAAAGACGAAAGCTCCCAACCTCCAAAGTGTCCCGCGAACAAGAGCACACCCTTGCCGCGAGCGTGAGCGCGCTCGTAGTTCTCGAATCCGTCAAACACCACAACTTGCTCGACGTTCTCCAGCGTGTACTTGGGAAAGCGGCAGACCTCGGCCACCTGCCGCCCCAGCGAAGTAAACTCTCCGCGCAGAATCCGAGCCCGCTCCGCCTCACTTTTTTCGGGAAACGCCATGGCAAGATTGCGCACCCCAACCTGCCGCAATCGCACGTGCAGAAGATAAACCACCCAAGCCAGCCCGATGCCGATGGCCCGAGCCACGGGACGCGGCAAAATACCCATGATTTTGATGAACGGCCAGGCTGCCGCGTACTCAAGTCGCTGCCGCATCGGGAAGCGTGACGGTACCACCGTCAAGAATGTTTATGAAACCGACAGGGAAACGGTGAAGTCTCAGGTTCACCCTGTGTTCCTCTGTGTTCGAGAATTTGCCTCACCCAAGAGAAACCCCTACTTCGCCGCTTCCTGCGCCCACTTCGCCAGCGTGGTCAAAAACCCATTCGCCCCCGGCGGCGGCTCAATCGCTCCCACCAGCGACGTCCGGAACGGAACCATGCGCCCGTAAAATTCCCGCGTACTGTCCTTGTCCTGCTTAATCACAGCCCCATTAAGGCTAACGCCCGCAAATAAGCCGCGAGCTCGCGAATAAGTCAGCACCTCCGCCCGCATCTTCCAGTCGGTATTTCCTTGGGCATGACGCCCCACAGGCCCGGCCGCCACGGAAGCGTCCGCCCCCAGTTCGAACTGGCTCGACAGCAGATGCTTCATCCCATCCTTATTCATGATCAGCATCACCAGGTCGACGGCCTGCCCCCCGATCTGGAAACCAAAGCTGCCGCCGGTCACGACAAAAAACGCCGGCGCGCTCCATCCCTTGGGCGTGCGGCAACTGGCCAGCCCGCGGCCATAGTTCGCGCCCACAATAAAGCCGCCTTTCAACATCGACGGCAACACCGCCACGCACTCCGCCGAGCCCAACACTTCCTGCGGAATCCCCGCATCCGGCGCCGCCTGGATTTCGTTCAGCACATCGGCCGCCGCCTGCACGCGATCCGCCGCCTTGGTTTCTTTCGCTTGGTCATCCGCTCCAAAGGCGAAAGAGCAGAGAGACACAATTAGGGTCAAGAGTAAGAACTTTTTCATGGTTCCTCGTCACACAAGAATTCTCTGGGATCTGGTATTGGATTGTAAACGAAGCGGCCAGCGTTGTATCGGGAACGCTTAACTACGGAGGATCGAGCGAACCTACCGGTGGGAGCTCAACCACTTGCAGACACAAAAAATCGGGGCTGAAAGTAGTGACCCTAATCGCCACTCTCAACCCCGTCTCCCAGGTTCTGTGGTAGGTGAGGCGAGTATGCGTCAGGCTCGCTTTCCCCACAAGATTACCAAAGGTCAGTGTCCCAAAGTAACCCGTGAGGTCTGGGGTGTTGGGTCTTAGGTCTTAGGCAAAACCCCAAGATCTAACACCTAGCACCTAGCACCTAATCATTGAGACCTGCTTCTCTACTTCGCCGCTACCAGCGAATGCGTGATCGCATGCACCGACAGCGCAATCCGGTTCTGCACGCCCACCTTGCGCATCAATTTCGCCACGTGCGCCTTCACCGTACGCTCTTCAATGCCTAACTGAGCGCCAATCTCTTTGTTGGAGCGTCCCGCCACCAGCATTTCCAGCACTTCTTTCTCCCGGTCCGTGAACGTCACGCGGCCCGCCGGAAATATCCGCCCCGGCGCCGACGACACCCGCTCAATGAACATCGAAAGCACTCTCCGCGGCGCCCATACCGATCCCTGACTCACGATGCGAATCGCCTGCGCAAATTCCGCCGGCGAAGCCGCCTCATCCACATAGCCCTTGGCTCCGGACGCGATCGCCTTGAGAATGGTTTCTTCGTCCACTCCCGACCCGGTCACGATAATGCGCAGATCCGGCCGCGTTGCCTTCAGGCTCGCCATCACGTCAAACAGGTTTTGGCCGGAGCGGTTCCCCAGCAGGATCAGGCTCACGTCCTGCAACGTGGAAATCTCGGGCAGGCCGGCGGAAATCAGTTCGAACTCAGGCTCCGTATCGAACAAGGCGCGAAATCCCACAAACCTCAGCGGGTCGCTCTCCACCACGGCAATTTTGATAGTCGGTTTTCTCGCTACTGCTGCTTTCATAGGTTTCCCTGTGGGCGTAAGTCTCTTGAGCTAGAGCATAGCGGCATTTGCCCGCCCTGCAAAGAGCACGTGACCGAAGTTAAATTACGGGAGTAACATGAAAAAGGAGATCGAAGGTCGGTGTCGCAGCAGGATTTGGCGGGCTAATTCTCGCCACTCGCGGAGAAGATTCAGCATGAAGCACAATTCCAACGCCATCGTCGCTAGTCTCGCACTCGCCATCTCCACTCTGTTCGCGCAGGCTCCGGCACTTGAAGCCCAGACTCCGGCCCCGGCCTACCAGCCCAAGTCTGCGAACGATCCCGCCCGCTCCGACTCCGAGGACCTCGCGCTCCGCTACATGCGTGTCGTTATCCAAGCCCAGCACAAGTTCAACAGGCAATACGGCCATTTCGCCACCTCGCTGACAGAACTGGTGCATTCCGGAAACTTCACCAAGCGCATGGTCGATCCCCATCGCGGAGACTACACCGCCAGCTTTAAAGGCAAGAAGGACAGCTTCATCCTCAGCATGACGCCCCAGCATCTTGACGCCCAGCATCGCTCTTTCTACGCCGAAGACGATGGCAAAATCCACGCCGACGAAGAAAAGCCCGCCGACGCCAATTCGCCCCTCGTGAAGTAAGCTCGCGCGGCAAGAACGAAAAAACGTTAAAATGGACAGTCGCACGGAGGAATCATGGCCGCAGCTATCGGAGCGCCCGCACCAGAATTCACATTGAAAGATCAGGATCAAAAGGAAGTAAAGCTCAGCGACTTCCGCAGCAAGAAGCGTGTCGTGCTCGTCTTCTATCCGCTTGACTGGAGCCCGGTCTGCACCAAGGAGCACGTCTGCCTGGTCCATGACATGAAGCAGTTCGATCAGCTCGACGCGCAGGTCCTCGGCCTCAGCGTCGATAGTGTATGGTCCCACAAGGCCTACGCCGAAAAGATGGGCATTCACTATCCGCTGCTCGCCGATTTCCACCCGCGCGGCGCGGTCGCCGCCAAATACGGTGTCTATCTCGAGGACAAAGGCATCACCGGTCGCGCCATCTCCATCATCGACCGCGACGGCAAGCTCGCGTGGCACAAGAACTACGACATTCCGGTTGTGCCCGATATTCAGGAGGTCTCGCAAGCGCTTGCCGGAGTGAACTAAGTTAACAACGTGGATAGACAATGAGGGCTTCAGTCTTTGTAGGCACCAGCCTCGACGGCTTCATGGCGCGGCCGAACGGCGATCTCGACTTTCTTCCGCCGGGCGGCGGCGAACCGCACGGCTATGATGAGTTCATCGCCAGCGTCGATGCGATTGTGATCGGCCGCCAGACCTTTGACACCGTTCTGACCATGAAGCCCTGGCCGTATGGCGACAAGCGCGTAGTGGTCCTAAGCAGTCGCCCCGTCGACTTTTCCGCGGTTGTCGGAGGCGTGGTCGAACAGATGGCCGGATCTCCGGCCGAGATCGTTGCGAAACTCGCCGCTACCGGCGCCAAACACCTTTACATCGACGGCGGAATCACAATTCAACAGTTCCTGCGCGCAGGATTGATTCAACGTCTGACTATCACTCGCGTGCCCGTGCTCATCGGAGACGGAATTCCTCTCTTTGGCTCCCTACCGCGCGACGTCCGCCTGCGTCATATCGCGACCGAGCACCATCCGAGCGGTTTGGTGAGCAGCGAGTACGTTGTTGAGGAAGCAAGAGAGCTGCCCGCGTCGAAATAAAAACCCGAGGGTGCCCCGTCTTTGTCTCTCCGTTCTTTGGAGAGGCAGCCTGCCCTGAGCGAAGCGAAGGGGCGGGGATTTTGAATTCCTATGTTCCCGGCTTAATCTCCACCGCTTTTCCGTCGCGATAAATCACCACCAGCGGCTTCCCGCCATTCGAATAGCGCAGCACCCTCTCGGAAGACGAACTTCCCGTATCCAGCGTTCCCATCCCCACCGCGAAATCCACCTGCAGTTCATTCATGCCCGGCTTCACTTCGTGCTGCTCGACCGCCTGCCAAACATCCGCCAGCCAGTGCTTGTACAACTCATGCGGATCTTCTACATAGAACATCTCGTCGGAATAAATCTTGTACTGCCCCTGGGCCTCGAATCCAATCGGCACTGCGTAGCTGTGTCCATCTTTTTCAAACGTCGCCACTACCTGCTTCCTGCCGCCCGGCGCGGCGACCGCCATCACGTCTTTTATCTCCAGCCGCTCGATCGGGCCCAACAGTCCTGCCTCATGGGCAAAATCGACGCTCTTCACCACGGGGACGTACCGATAATAGGTGTACCGGTATCCCTCTTTCACCCACACTGGCTGTTGCGTCAACTGCTTCGCCGACTGCAAATCGAAGGGATACAGCTTCTTCGGCGCGACGTAGTAATCGGCATTCGAGTAGCCGGCCTTTTTCGCCTGCGCCTGCTTCTCCGCCGCAAGATAATCCTCGTGCCGCTGGTAAAGGATGTATCCCGCGCGCACTCCCGCCACCACAATAGCCAGCGCCAAAGCAATCTGAATCCTTTTCTTAGCCTCTTCGCTCATCATGGGCAAAAACTCTATCAGATTACGTCCCAGCAGCGGGCCTGATTTAGAATGAGGCGTGTTAGGAAAACGTTCAAAGCCTCAAAACTGACGGGACCCAGCCGTTGCCGAGATTGTCATGGTAGTGGAAAATGCCAGGACTGCTTCGGCGGCGGAATTACTGTTGATATTAACGAAGATGAGCCTCACTGTGAGAACTGCTCAGGGACCGGCATCGGTATGCAAAGACACCGGCAGACCGCAAAGCCGCGTGTGATCCGAAGACCTGAGATAGACTGGAAAACTGAAGGAGTCCCGCAATGCCTGTCACCGAACAAGACGTCCTGAGCGCGCTGAAAAGTTGCTACGACCCAGAGATCCCCGTCAACATCGTCGACCTCGGCCTCATCTACCAGGTGAACTTCGCACCCGTCCCCGCCGATACGCCTGAGCAAGCCAAGCAGGACGTCACCATCGACATGACCCTCACCGCCCAGGGCTGCCCTGAACACGTCAACATCAGCGCCCAAGTGAAGTCACGCCTGGAGCAGTTGCCCGGCATCCGCAACGCCAGCGTCAACGTTGTGTGGACTCCGCCCTGGACCCCCGAACGCCTAAGTCCCGAAGCCAAAAAACAACTCGGCATCGAGTAAAGTCGGGCTTCGGGCTTCGAGCTTCGGGCTTCTGCTGGCGGGCTGGGCGGCGAGGCCTAAGGAACCCATCGTCGCTTAGCCGCAGGCCGAAGCCCGCCCTCATCCCCCAATCTCCTCCCAAGCCTCGTAAGCCGACCGCCCGGCCACCTCGGTAATCCGCCTGCCGGCGCGCGCCGCCATCTCCATCACTCGCATGCCACGGTCAAAATAATCCGGCAGCGACCTGCGCACCATCTCGAACTTCTCCGGAAACTCCGACGCCAGCACGGCCAACCCCATGCCAGTAACCAGCACGCCCGCCGGATACTTCTTCTTCAAGAACAGAACCGTCGCCGCCCCAACCGAACCCGCCACCACCGCCTTCTTCCAGCCGTCCATGGTTTCCCCCGAATCTCCCCGCGAAACATTTTGCTCTGCGAGCGATTATACTTCTTCGTTCTCCCGGAGGCTCCATGTCGCGCCGCTTCATCCCAATCGTACTCATCCTCGCTCTCACCCCTGCCGCATCCGCGCAAACCAAGCCCCGCGCTCGCGATCTCGGCGTCCCCTTCGACGGCACACCCGGCCCCAACAACGCAATCACAGACGTCCCAGGCGTCGAGGTCGGCCATACCACGCTTATCTCCGGCCAGGGCAAACTCGTAGTCGGCAAAGGACCGGTACGCACCGGCGTCACCGCCATTCATCCCCGCGGCAAAACTTCCAAGGACGCCGTCTTCGCCGCCTGGTTCACCCTCAACGGCAACGGCGAAATGACCGGCACCACCTGGGTCGACGACTCCGGCTTCCTCAACGGCCCCGTCATGATCACCAACACCCACAGCGTCGGCGTGGTCCGCGACGCCGTCATCGCCTGGAAGGTCAAACTCGGCGAGCCCGACATGGAAGGCTACTGGTGGTCGCTGCCCGTAGTCGCCGAAACCTGGGACGGCTATCTCAATGACATCAACGGCTTCCACGTCCACGCCGAAGACGCTTGGCACGCGCTCGACACCGCCCACTCCGGCCCGGTAGAAGAAGGCAACGTAGGCGGCGGAACGGGAATGATCTGCAACGAGTTCAAAGGCGGCATCGGCACCTCCTCGCGCGTGCTCGACGCTAAAGCTGGAGGCTACACCATAGGTGTCCTCGTCCAATGCAACTACGGAGCCCGCGATCAGCTCCGCATCGCCGGCATCAACGTAGGCCGCGAAATCCCCGAGCACACCGTCTGGAAAGATGACGTCGGCTCCATCATCGTCATCGTAGCCACCGACGCCCCGCTAATCCCCACGCAGCTCAAGCGCGTCGCCAAGAAAGTTTCGCTCGGCCTCGGCCGCGACGGCAGCTACTCCGGCGACGGCTCGGGCGACATCTTCCTAGCCTTCTCCACCGCAAACCCCGATGCTGATAAACAAGGTTCCGTAGGCGCCAAAGGCCTGCGCAGTCTAACCATGCTCCCCAACGATTCCCTCGACCCCATCTTCCTCGCCACCGTCCAAGCCACCGAAGAAGCGGTAGTAAACGCCATGGTCGCCGCCGAAACCATGAAAGGCATCGACGACCACGAAGTAATCGCGCTCCCGCACGACCGCCTCCGCGAAGTCTTAAAGAAGTACAACCGCCTGGAAAAGTAGCGCCGGCGTCCTCGCCGGCTGTCGCGATGGCATCCAGCCATCGCCGAGGTGCCTTCTCACTAACGCTTGTCATTCCGACCGGAGCCGGATCTCCAGCGACGGCGGAGTGGAGAGCCTGCCCCGAGCGCGGCCGAAGGGAACCTGCTTTCTGCTGGCGGCGGCACAACTCGTGTGTGGGGACAGCCGCCTCGGCTGTCCGCCGAGCGAAGCGGGGGCACCCATTCCCACTTCGGAACTCCCCCACGCCGCACCCTCATTACCTTCGCTGCCCCACCCCCGTGCCTATTATTCTTCCGCCAAAAGATTACACTCGAATTGTGAAGCGACATTACACCATCGCCCGTATCAAGGGAGGCATGAAGTTCACCTGCACCCGCTGCGCCCACCACGTCAGCACTCTCGACTTCGACCTCCGTGACGGCAACCTCCGCACCCAGGCCGCCACCGCCATCAATCTCCACGCCACCAGCGTCCACCACGAGCCCGTAATGTTCCCCTCCCTCGACGCCCAGCAGCACATCTTGCGCTCCTAGAGGCTCCGCTATTCATTCCAACCAAGTTGTCATTCGTACACGGAAAAGAGCCCAGCAAGGTTGAGTTCGCTGGCAGGGGAACAACCAAGACGCCGAGCTTGTACTTCACTACCTCAAGAACTATGTCAGCCAAGCAAACCAGCACTATGCGGCAGCTATGGGGAACAGCCAGCGACAGAATGAGCAGCAACGCCGTACATCTCTGCAACGGCAGCTGAAAAACGAGCAGGAGCAGCAGTGGATGCTCAAGAAACTTCTGCGGCACCGGAACTTCGCGCTCCTCCCAGTTCTTCGGATGAAATCCCCAATGCCGTTTCGCCGTGACGCGCACAGCCATGTGCTTGAAATCCACATCGCGCCATGTGGTGAAGCGCCCCTCGGCATCACGAAATCCCAGCATTCGCCTGAGGAGGCATCGAGCCAGACTCAACGTCGTGCTTGGCCGCACGCCCCTTCCTTTTTCTTTCTCTAACCCTCGGACTTTCAAGGGTAGAGAAGAGCCATAGAGTCAATTGTATGTGCGATGTCAAGCGCTTGATACAAAATGATTTATAGCGTGCTTGATGTCGGGTTTTTGTATATACTGAGTGTCGGGTTTTTGTAGGGTGCTTCTATGCGTCGACCGAAGACATTGCGGGAGAGGATTGAGACCCGGATCGCCCGGAAGCGCGCAGAGGACGTGTTCTTGCCGCGGGAGTTCCGCGATCTCGGCGGCGAGGACCAGATTCTGCGCGCGCTGCGCAGTCTTGTGCGCGAAAAACGTCTCGTGCGGCTCGGCTATGGGGTCTATGGCCGCGCAGTTGTCTCGCGTCTTTCCGGCGCCCCGATCCTTTACAGCCAGAACGGGTTTCTAGGCGCGGCACGGCAAGCCCTTACCAAGCTTGGCGTGAGATGGGAGCCTTCCGAAGCCGAACGCGACTACAACGAAGGACGTTCGACACAAATACCGCTCAATCCGGTTGTGCATGTGAAGGGGAGATTTTCGCGCCGGCTCCGCGACGGCAATCAGGAGCTGGTGCTTGCCCGATAGACCGTCCCTCCAGGATCTGCTCGAAGTTCAAAAGCATTTCGATCTGCCAAGTCCAGCGCTGGTCGAGAAGGATTGGCACGTCGTCACCCTCCGCTTGCGGCGATCAACACCGCTGACGTGAAGCCCTTTCGTCTGGTGTTCCGCGGCGGCACGGCTTTGAGCCGAGCCCACCGTCTTACCCGCCGAATGTCGGAGGACATCGACTTAAAGATCGTATCGGACGAACCGCGCTCACGCGCAGAATTGCGCAAATTGCGCGACGTCGTCACCAACGCCCTATGGCATGCCGGGTTTCAGTTTGATCCGGAGAATGCCGCCCACCGCGATTCCGGCAACGCGAGCCGCTATACGCTTTATCGCTTGCCCTATACGCCGCTGATGACCGGGGAGCGTTGCGACCGGAAATACAAATCGAGACAGCCGTTTGGCCGCTGCGTCTACCACCCGTCGAACGGAGCGTAACCTCTTTTTGGGCGGCGGCCTTTAAGCGGCCGCCGGAAGTGCCATCGATTCCTTGCGTGGCACTCGTCGAGACGGTTGCCGAGAAGTTTGTAGCGCTGACCAGGCGCGCGGGTGCCGAACTTGCCGACGCCGGCGGTCCGCGCGACAAAACCCTCGTGCGCCATGTGTACGACCTGCACGTAGTCCGATCGCACTACGATCCGGTCGCAGTTATAGCTTTGGCCAGGGAGACCATACGCGCCGATGTCGAGGCTTACGGCCATCAGTTCCCCGCATACCGCGAAAACCCGGTTGCAGAAACTTTACGGGCGGTCGACGGGCTCGCGACCGACCATCAGTTTGCCAGTTACTACGCAGCTTTTCTGAGGGATATGGTCTACGGCGAAGCCCCTGATTTTAGGACAGCACTCGCTACGGTCTCGGCTTTGGCCGATGGCTTAAGGAACTAGCTCCTTCACATAACCCATGGGGTTAGGCGCATACAGGTACTCGGTACTCGGTACTAGTCGCTAACAGCTTTATCGGTGATCAGTAGCCCGCGGTCGATGATGGCAAACGCCTCGCGCATCTGCTGTTCATTGATGCACAGCGGAGGGTTGGTAAAGAAAGTGTTCCAGCGCACGAACGTGTACAGGCCTTGCTCGCGGAAGAAGCGTCCCAGAGCAGCCATCTCCTCCGACGCACCGTTGAATGGAGCGAGGGGCTGGCGCGTCTTGCGGCTGCGCACCAGTTCGACGATGCCGAAGAGTCCGATCGAGCGCACCGCACCCACCGAAGGATGCTTCGCCTGCAACTCCGCTCCCAGCGCTTTCAGCACCGCGCCCATTGTTTTCGCGTTGTCGATCAGCCCGTCTTCTTCATAGACGCGAATCGTCGCCAGCGCTGCCGCGCATCCCATGGGATGACTGTTGTAGGTCAGCCCACCATAAAAAACTCTGTCCTGAAAATGCTGCGCAATGTGATGCCGCATACCGACCGCTCCCAACGGCAGATAGCTCGACGTTAGTCCCTTAGCCATGCAAAGCAGATCGGGAACAACCTTCCAGTGATCGACCGCGAACCACTCGCCGGTTCGTCCGAAACCAGACATCACTTCATCGGCAATCATCAATATGCCATACTTGTCGCAGATCTTGCGCAGCCCCACAAGATATCCATCCGGAGGGATCAGCACACCGTTGGTTCCAGTAACCGGCTCAAGAATGAACGCAGCAATCGTATGCGGACCTTCGAGCTGAATGGTCTCTTCGATCATAGTCAGCGAGGTTTCAGCCGATTCCCACCCGCGCTCGATCCCATGATAAGGATCAAGCACGTGAACCACGCCCGGAATCCCAGGTTCAGCAGCCCATCTCCGCGGGTCACCCGTAAGACTGATCGCTCCCGCCGTTGCGCCATGATAAGAGCGGTAGCGCGCAATGATCTTGTGACGTCCGGTGAAGAAGCGCGCAATCTTGATGGCGTTCTCGTTGGCCTCAGCGCCGCCGTTGGTGAAGAAGAATGTGTCGATGTCTCCCGGAGTAATCTCGGCCAGCTTCGCGCCAAGCCGCGCGCGCACTTCCGTAGCCATGAAAGGATTCGCATAGGCTAGCGTTGCAGCCTGCTCGCTGATCGCCTGAATGAGGCGCTCGTCGCCGTGTCCGATGTTGACGGACATGAGCTGGCTGTTGAAGTCGATGAAGCGCTTGCCTTCCGGCGTGTAGAAATAAATCCCCTTGGCGCGAGCCACAGGAATCGGGTCAACCTTCGACTGCGCCGACCATTCAAAGAGCGTGTGCTTGCGGGCGAGGTCGACGATTTCCTTTCCGGACATGGAAGACGTTTCAGCGACTGTGGTCATATCAATCCTCTTGCGAACCTCTGTGATCCTCTGCGGTCAAAAGAAACGTTAAACACTGGGGACGCAGAGGATCACCTGGGGTAAAGCTGACGGCCTGAGCTAGAACTTGCGGCTATGCTCTTTGGCCCAGCGCTCGACTACGACTTTCTTGTCGGTGTAGAACTCGATGGCGTCGCGGCCTTGGCCGTGGAGATCGCCGAAGAAGCTGTTCTTCCATCCGCTGAATGGGAAGTAGGCCATGGGCGCGGCGACACCGATGTTGATGCCGATATTTCCCGCGGGCGCTTCGTAGCGGAAGCGGCGCGCGGCCGAACCGCTCGACGTGAACAGCGACGCCTGATTGCCGTAGGCGCTGCGTTCGAGGAAGGCGAGCGCCTTGTCCATGTCGTCGGCGTGAACCAGGCTCAGGACTGGACCGAAGATCTCTGTGTCGGCGAGATCGCTGCTGGCCGGAACGTTGTCGAGGATGGTGGGCTTCACGAAGTTGCCGAATTCGCATTTCGGGATCTTCGAGTTGCGGCCATCCACGAGGACCTTCGCGCCCTGCTTTTCGCCGAGTCCGATAAGCGATTCGACGCGCTCTTTGCTCTGTGGCGTGATGACTGGACCCATTTGCACGCCTTCATCGAGGCCGTTTCCGACCTTCAGTTTTGAGGCAGCATCGGCGATGGAATCGCGAAAAGTCTTCTGCGCTTCGCCGATGGTCACGGCGACGGAGACGGCGAGGCAACGCTGGCCGGCGCATCCGAAGGCGCTGTCGCTAATGATCTGAGTGGCCATGGGCATGTCGGCGTCGGGGAGAACGATGACGTGATTCTTGGCTCCGCCCTGGCACTGGCAGCGCTTCCCTTTTTCGCCGGAGCGGGCATAGATGTAGCGCGCGACCGGAGTCGATCCGACGAAACTGATAGCCCGGACTTTGGGATGGTCGATAAGAGCGTCGACGACCGCTTTGCTGCCGTTGACGAGGTTCACCACGCCTTTGGGCAATCCAGTTTTGTCGAGGAGCTCGTAAATGTAGCGCAGGGTGAGCGGAACGCGCTCGGAGGGCTTGACGATGAAGGTGTTGCCGGTGGCGATGGCGTAAGGCAGATACCAGAACGCGATCATGCCGGGGAAGTTGAAGGGCACGATAGCGGCGGTGACGCCGAGGGGCTGGCGGATCATCATCTCATCGATGCCGCGGGCGACGTCCTCAAGGTTGTAGCCTTGCATCATCATGGGAATGCCGCAGGCTACTTCAACGTTTTCGATGGCGCGGCGCATTTCGGCTTTGGCTTCGGTAAAGGTCTTGCCGTTTTCCTGCGTGATGATGCGGGCGATGTCGTCGATGTGATCTTCAAGCAGCATCTTGAGCTTGAAGAGCGGCTGAATGCGGTCTTCGGGAGGAGTGCGTCGCCATTCGGGGAACACCATGGCTGCGGCTTCAACGGCCTGATTAACTTCGAAAGCGTCGGCCAGCGGAACTTGAGCCAAGATTTCGCCAGTGGCGGGATTGACTACGTCGCGCCACTCGGAGGCACGTGAGTCGATCCATTGGCCGTTGATGTAGTTGGTGAGCCGAATGACGGGAGGTGCTGCGACTAAGGTCATGGTATTGCCTCTGCTATCGCGAAGAGTAACTTAGATTATTACACCAACTGGGCGACCGCGCCCTTCTTGTCGCAGACTGTGGCAAGCGCATACTCGAGAACGTCGAGCCCCTCGTCCATCTGCGAGTCCGTGATGACGAGCGGCATCAGCAGACGAATTACGTTGCCGTACGAACCTGCAGTGATCATGATCAGGCCGTGCTCGTAACAGTATTGCAAGACTCGTTTGGTTTCTTCCTCGGCGGGGGCGCGAGTTTGGCGCGAACCCACCAGCTCAAGCGCCTGCATCGCTCCCAGGCCTCGAACCTCGCCCACCAGTTCCCAGCGGGACTGCCACTGTGCCGCACGGCGGCGGAAGCGGTCGCCGAGGTGATTCGCACGGGCACAAAGGTTTTCCGTTTCGATGGTCTCCAGCACAGCAAGCGCAGCTTCGCAAGCTGCAGGATTACCGCCAAAAGTTCCGCCCAGCGCGCCCGGACCGGGCGTGTCCATGATCTCCGCACGACCGGTGACGGCCGCAAGCGGCAGGCCGCCGCTCAGCGACTTGGCCATGGTGATGAGATCGGGTTGGAGGCCCAGTCGCTCACAGGCAAACAGCGCTCCAGTCCGCGCAAACCCGGACTGTACTTCATCGGCGATCAACAGAATTCCGTGCTGGCGGCAAATCTCAGAGAGGATCGGGAAGAACTCAGCCGGCGGAGTGAGAAATCCCCCCTCGCCCATAATCGGTTCCACGATCACAGCCGCGATGGATTCAGCAGCAACAACGCGCTTGAAAGCATCTTCGATGTGGCGCGCGCAATGAATCTCACAGGAGGGATATTCGAGAGAATAGGAACAGCGATAGCAGTAGGCGAAGGGCACCCGATAGACATCACCGGGGAAGGGCTCGAATCCCGCTTTATAAGGGTGCGTTTTGCTGGTCGCGGCCATCGCCATGTAGGTACGGCCGTGGAAAGCGTCTTCAAATGCAAGGATCGCGGGGCGCTTGGTGTAGGCACGAGCAATCTTGATGGCGTTCTCGACGGCTTCAGCTCCGGAGTTGACCAGCACGGTCTTCTTGGCAAAGCTGCCGGGAGTGATCGCGTTGAGCCGTTCGGCCAGCGCGATGTAGCTTTCATAGGGCAGCACATTGAAGCTGGTGTGCAGGAAGCGGTCGAGCTGGCGGCGAATGGCCTCGACCACGCGCGGGGCGCGGTGCCCCGTGTTGAGGCAGCCGATTCCGCCGGCGAAATCAATGAAGCGATTGCCATCGACGTCCTCGATGACGGCACCTTCAGCTTTGGCGATAAATACGGGCGTGGCGTGATATGCCGCGCGGACGACGGCAGCGTCACGGCGCCGCATCAGATCTTGGGAGCGTGGGCCGGGAATTGGAGTACGTAATTGTATGGTTCCCATCAGTACCACCCGATTGGCGATTCGTTGAGATTGATATAGACCTGCTTGGTTTCGAGATATTCTTCGATGCCCCAGGGTCCGAGTTCGCGGCCGAAGCCGGACTGTTTGTAGCCACCCCAGGGGGCCTCGACATACGTGGGTTGCATGTGATTTACCCAGACAATTCCTGCGCGCAGAGCTTTCACGGCGCGCATAGCCTTGAAGATGTCGCGGGTCCAGACGGCGGCGGCTAATCCGTAAAGCGAGTCGTTGGCGATCTTCAGCGCGTCTTTTTCGTCTTCAAACGGAATCACAGCCGCGACCGGACCAAAGATTTCTTCGCGGGCGATGCGAGCGGAGTTGGTAACGTCAGAGAAGATCGTGGGCTGGACGTAGTAGCCCTTCGCGATCTTTTCCGGGCGTCCGCCGCCCGAAGCCAGTTTAGCTTCCTTCTTGCCGATCTCGATGTAGGAGTTGACGCGGTCGTATTGTTCTTTGCTGACCAGGGGGCCCATCTTGGTTTCGCGGTCGAGCGGCGGGCCGAGTTTGATCTTCTTTGCTTTTTCGGTCATCGCTTCCACGAAGTTCTTGTAGATCGACTTCTCGACCAGGATGCGGCTTCCGGCGGAGCAGACTTCGCCCTGATTAATGAAAACGCCGAATAGCGCGCCGTCGATGGCAGCTTCGAAATCGGCATCGGCGAAGAAGATGTTGGGCGACTTGCCGCCGAGTTCTAGGGTGACGCGCTTTACGGTGTCAGCAGCCTGTTTCACGATGATCTTGCCCACGGCGGCGCTGCCGGTGAATGCGATCTTGTTGACATCGGGATGCTGGACGAGCGGAGCGCCGCAGCTTTCTCCGAAGCCGGTGATGATGTTGACCACGCCCGGGGGCAGCCCGCAGTCGGCGAAATACTTGGCAAATTCGAGAGCCGTCAGCGGAGTTTGCTCGGCCGGCTTGAGAACACAGGTGCAGCCCGCGGCGATGGCGGGAGCCAGTTTCCATGCGGCCATGAGGAGAGGATAGTTCCACGGAATGATTTGTCCGGCGATGCCGACCGGCTCTTTGAGCGAGAGGGACATCGCATTGTCGGGAACGGGATTTACGTAGCCGACCACTTTGGTGGCGAGGCCACCGTAGTATTCGAAGCAGGTGGCGGCATCGTTGATATCGAATTCGGCCTCGACGATGGGCTTGCCGGTGTTGCGGCATTCGAGTTCGGCGAGCGCGGGAACATTGGCGCGGATTTTTTCTGCGAGGCGGAACAGGACTCGGCCGCGTTCTTGCGCGGTGCTGCTCGACCACGGACCTTCTTCAAAAGCGGCCTTGGCCGCGGCTACGGCGCGGTTGACGTCGTCGGCGCCGGCGTCGGGGACCTGGGCGATTACCTCTTCCGTGGAGGGATCGTAGACGGGGAACGTCTTCGTGGATTTGCTCGCGACCCATTCGCCGTTGATGTACATCTGATAGGTGCGGACTTCGGTTTTGATTCCACCGGGCATGTTGTCTCGACCTCCTGCTTACCTCAGGGCCTGCAGGCCCGATATTTTTTCATGGCAGCGGCACGACTGAAACCGTGCCCTCCCCAACTGGTTGCGGCGTCTTGTGGCGGCCGTAGACGAAGAAAAAGAACGCGGCCAGACCGATGAAGAATAGCGTGCCGCCGAACATCCATGATTCGTAGGACCACAGCGACGTGATCTGCTGGGCCGGAAAAAATACGAGCGCGATGCCCAGAACAGTCGTAAGCAGGCCGCTGGCACCCGCGAGCAACAACGTGGTCCGGCTGTACTGGCCCTTAGGCGTCCTTTCTCTGACCGCGAATCTCACGAGTGCGCCAAACATATAAAGGAATGGCACGAGCTGCAGCACGACGGCCAGCGAGAGTAGCCTTTGAAAAGCTTCCTGAACGCCAGCGCCGAAGAAATTCATGATGACAAGAAAAGCGGAAACGATGGCTTGGACGATGAGCGCGGCGTAGGGCGTGGTGTAGCGCGGATGCACCTTGCCGAGCCAGGAGGGCATGTAGGAATCGAGGCCGGCTACGAAGGGAATGCGGGCAGAACCGCCCATCCAGGCCGAACCGATGCCGGCAATGGAGAGGCTGAGCATGAACGCGAAGGGGACGGTGATCCAGGCGACTCCAACGCGGGCGGCCATGTGGCTGACGGCCTGGACGATGCCCTGAAGAACGTTGATGTTCTTGCCCACGGCGATGAGGAGAGTGAGCGTGGCGCCGACATAGAGGGCCCCGGAAAGGACTCCGCCCCAGGCGACCGCGCCGGGAAGCGTGCGGCGAGGATCCTGGATTTCGTCTCCCATGACGGAGGCGAGTTCGAGACCGACCAGTCCGAAGCAGATTACACCGAACGAATTCAGGACGAAGCGGGGGTTGGCGGGAATCTGGAAGTCGGCGGCGGTTATAGTCGTGCCGAAGCGCGACCAGATCACTGCGCCGAGACCGATGAGGACAGCGGCGGCAATGAAAGTTCCGATGGCGCCGAGGTTGTTGATCCACTTGCCGATGCCGAGACCGACAATGTTGAGAATCGTGAGCAATGCAAGGAGCGCGAGCGATGTGGTGAGGGCAAATGATTTGTTTTCGGCGAGAGATGCATGGCTTGGGCCCAGAACAAAGACGGAGACGCCGACGAAGTAGAGCATGACGGTCGGTACGTAGAGCATGTTGTTGGTCCAGTAACACCAGCCGGAGAGAAATCCGTGGAAGTCGCCGAAAACTTCCTTCGCCCAGAGATAGACGCCGCCTTCACCGGGATAGCGATGGGCCAGTTCGATGACGGCGATGCCCTGCGGCCAGAAGAAGAGGAGCAACGAGATGATCCAGAGCCAGATGGTGACGCCACCGTTGGCGGCGATGGAGGGGACTACGTTTAGATTGAAGACAGCAACAACGAAGAGGAGGACGAGATCACGGCGTCCGAGGGCGCGGATCAGGTGGGGCGGGGGAGCGGGTTGGGTGGTGGTGGACAAGATTTTCTCAAAAGACTGCCGAGCTTCGCTCGGTGGACAGCCGGGGGCGCCTGTCCCCACACGTTTCATGCCGCTGCGTGCAGGGCGAACGAGGGCGCCCGCCCCACACCTTCCAATCTAGTGCGCGGCCAAAACCGGCTGGCCAGCGCGCTCCTGCTGCGCTTTTGCGAGCGATGCAGCGATGTCATCGAAAGCCGATAGATGCTTGTCGATGTCGGCCTCGGTGTGCTGGACGGAAATCGTCCACTGCTCATCCCACCAATAGGGCTGTGGCATCACGCCGCGGTTGACCATGCCGAACCAGTAGTGCCGCCAGAGGTCGATATCGATGGTGGTCCAATCGCGGTAGTTACGAATTTCGTTCGGATAAAACATCAACGCACCGTTGGCTCCGGCTTGCGCAATGTAGGCTTGCAGGCCGACCCTCGCGATGGTCTTGCGGTATCCCTCGGCCAACTTCTTGCCGAGTTTATCGACGTGTGTGTAGTTCGCGCGAGTGAGGACTTCGCGGAACGTGGCCAGGCCGGCAGCCATCGAAACCGGATTGGTGTTGTAGGTGCCGCCGTGAAAGACCTTGTGTTGCGAGATGAGGTCCATCACGGCCTTGCTGGCGCCGAAGGCGGCGAGCGGGAAGCCGCCGCCAATCGATTTAGCGAGGCAGATCATGTCGGGGTGAACGTTGAAGTATTCGCTGGCGCCGCCCCAGCCCAGTTTGGCGCCGGTTTTTACCTCATCAAAGATCAGGAGCGCGTCGTTTTTCGTGGCGATTTGCCGAAGATCTTCGAGGAAGCCGGACTGGGGCAGGCAGAGGCCCACGTTCATGAGGATGGGTTCGAGAATAATCGCGGCGATTTCGCCGGGATTTTCTTTGAAGCGGCGTTCGACGGTGGCGAGGTCATTGAAGGTGGCAATGACCACGTTGGCTAGGGCCGACTTCGGCACGCCTAAGCCACCGGGGACGGATATGGGATTGTCGATGTCACCGAAGTCGGGAGCGTGGGGCTTGACGCTGACCAGAGCGGAGTCGTGCAGTCCGTGGTAGGCGCCTTCGAATTTTATGATCTTGTCGCGTCCCGTAGCCGCGCGAGCTAAGCGGATCGCGTGCATGGTGGCTTCGGTGCCGCTATTGCCGAAGCGGACCATCTCGACCGGAAAGCGGTTGCAGATTTCTTCGGCCAGCTCCCATTCCATGTCGTGAGGCATGCCGAACATGGTGCCGGTGGAGAGACGTTTTGCAACGGCTTTCATGACGGCGGGATGGCAATGTCCGGCCATGAGCGCGCCGAAAGTGAGGTTGTAGTCGATGTATTCGTTGCCGTCGAGGTCGCGGAACTTGCTGCCGCTGGCTTCTTTCACAAAGATAGGCCAGGGTTCGTAATGGCGATAGTTACTGGCCACGCCGAGCGGAATGCGTTTGAGGTTTTTCTTGTGGGCTTCGGCGGATTTGGGCGTGCGACGTTCGAAGGTTGCGAGCTCTTTCTGCAGGTCGGGATACATCAGGTTCTCCGAGAAAACTCAGGCCGTCGTCACTTTTGTGAACCGGCTGGCCATTAGGATGCCGGGCGGCCGAAGCCACCCGGGTTTCGGGCTAGAAATAGAATTTTAACGCAAACTGCACCAGGCGCGGATCCTGAGCCTCCGTAATCTTTCCAAATAGAGTCGGGCCGTCGGAGAAGTGACCGTCTGGGTTGTAGAGGTTGGTATGGTTGAAAATGTTGAAGAACTCCGCCCGGAACTGGAAGTACCGGTTCTCGCTGAATGGGATTTTCTTGTGGACTGCGAAGTCCCAATCGTCAAGCCCCGGACCGCAGCAGATGCTGCGCTGGGTGCCGTTGTTGAACTGGCCGAGCGGCGGATCGGAAAAATCATTGGGGTTAAACCAGAAACCGCCGTTCTTTTTGGGATTGAGTCTTTGAAATGGTGCTACTAGACTTGGGGCCTCCGTGCCGAGGAAGAAGATGCTGGCAATCAGCTCGGTGTCGTCCTCGGTATCCAACCGGATGGGGAACCCGCTCTGAAATTGGGCAATGCCGGAGACGGCCCAGTCATTCAGCACCTTGCCGGCGAAACCCTGATGCTTCCTTGTGGGCAATTCCCAGTAATAACTGACCACGAAGCGTTGCTTGGAGTTGAACAGCGACAGGGCACGGCTGGCGCGGTAGTTGAACGGATCGAGCGTTTCCTCGAACGTGGACCCGTCGTCGAGCGACTTGCTGAAAGTGTAGGAGGCCTGGAACTGCAAGCCACTAGAAAAGCGCTTTTCGAGCATCGCCTCGAATGCGTTGTAATTTGAATTGGCGATGGTGTCTTCGGCGAAGATGTCGCTGAACACGGGGACTCCGTCGAGCGGACAGCCGGCACCCGTGACGGCACAGCTTGGCGAGGAGTACGGACGCAGTCCGACGAACTGCAGAGTCTGCCCTGTGCCGGTTACGATTTGCCCGTTGGGCAGGTGGAATGGGTAGCCGGTCGGAACCGTCACGCTCCATTGGCTGTCTTCCAAGAATGGACCGCACTGAGTTGGAGTTCCATACGAGGTCACATTGTTCGGATTCAGGTTGTAGATGTTGAACATGTCGAGGCAGGTCTGCGGTGCCGATGGGTTTATGTCGTGCGAGGCCAGCAACCGATGTCCCTCGGACCCGACGTATCCGAGCTGTAACATCGTGTCTTTTGTAAGTTGCCGCTGGATCGTAAGGTTGAATTGGGTTGTGTATTGCGCCCGCAGGTGGGGCTGGAACTCGCCGTAAAGAAGAATGGGGCGGAACAGGGAGTAATCGACCGGTTGCCCTTTTGTTGGCGTCAGGATGCCATTGAAAGGATTCGGGGCCACTGAGCCTCCAGCCTGGTAAACGTACGGAGTGTTAAAAAACGTCTCGAACAGAGACGAACTGCCTCCGAACGGCGGTTCGGCGCCGAATTGTGCCAACACCAGTTCTTCAATCGGGTTATAGAACAGCCCCCAACCGGCGTGAATGCTCGTCGCACCACTCTTGCCGAAAACCTTTCCCAGGAAACCATCGCTGAAATTGGGGCTGTAGGCCACGCCCACACGCGGGGCAAAGGCCTTGTAATAGGTTGAGGTCATTCCGGCGGGGATACCAGCATCGCCGGGCACAACCAGACCGGTGGGTTGAACGCCCACCGCGCTACAACTGGAACTGGTCACACCAAAGTAAGTTTGACTCAAGGGGGACAACGCGCACGGGTAGACCGTGGAATTCTGCCCGGGCCGGAAAGTCTCGACGTGTCCGCTGATGTCGGTGAGCGGGGTATCGAGTTCCCAGCGAAGGCCATAGTTGAGCGTCAGGTTCGGCTTGACTTTCCAGCTATCTTGCGCGAACGGATACAGGGATGTGCCGCGAATATCCTCCCGTTGTCCGGATCCTTGCGTATAGCCATCGGCGAGACCCAGAAGGTACTCCGCGTAGTTATCCCCGTCCCCAGGAACAATCGAGTTGGGACCGGTATTGTCAAAGGAAAATTCGCCGTTGACGTCGAAGTAATAGTATTGATCAAAACGGGCACGGCGGATATCGGTGCCAAACTTGAAGGTGTGGTTGCCCTTCACCCAGGTCAAGTTGTCCGACCACTGGAAACTGTTGCCGACCTGCGGCAGCACGCCTTCAAAGTTGTTGCCAAACACCGCACCGCCACCGATATCGACGTACGGAACTCCCGTGAGACTCGAGGGCAGGCCGGGAGTGATTCCGCCTTTCCCGGCAGGAACGCCGGAACTGGCGAGAAGAGTGTTGATGGGCCCAGAATCCGACACGCCGTTAAAGCAGAACTGCGGTGCGGTTGCACCCGTGCAGGAACCGGTCACTGCACCGGTGGTCTGCGGCGTCAGGAAGCCGAGTTGCCCCTCCCGCATATAGGTGAAGCGCGCTTCATTCACCAGGGAATTGTTGATGGTCCAGGTGTGGCTGAGGTTCCATTGCTGAAAACGGCTGTTGTTATCGTTACCGAATCCGGGAACCGTCGCGCCGGCGGCCTCAAATTGATCGTAGGGCTGAAACTGCCGGGCATCGTTGAAGTAATAGTACGCCGAAAAATTCTGCCGGCTGTTGATTCGGTGATCAAAGCGGACGGTGAATTGATCCTCGTTATCGGAACTTACGGGCACGGATACGTTCTGACCTGTTCCCACGTTCGCCGCGGGAACAAATTGTTGCAACAGGTTAGCGGCCACCGGATCCTGACATGCTGTCGGGATGACAGCTGTTGGAAAGACCCTGTACCAGTCAATCGTAGGCGTACCCGATGTCAAATCTTTTGGAAGGTTGGCAATCCCCCCCGGTGGCAGGCCTAATGCCTGATCGCAGGTCTGCCCCCCTGGGACGCCACGGCCGTCCAGGACTTGAGCTACGAACGGACTCGTGATGCCGTAAGGAGCTCCAGTATTGGGATTGATTTGGTTGAAGCCGCCCGCTCCAGCTCCAGAAAAATCTCCGCTGTACTCCCCGGTGGGCGAGGTCAGCGACGGCTGACCGCTGGGAACGTTTACGCTGGCGCCAGTCAGTCCCTCGCGAACGCGACGTCCCTCATACGAAACAAAGAAAAAAGTGTGGTCCTTCTTCAACGGGCCACCGAGAGTTCCGCCATACTGGTTCTGGTTCCACTGTGGCCGCCCCAGGACATCGAAGTAGTTCTTGGAGTCCAGAACTGTATTGCGGAAGTATTCATAGATGTCGCCATGAAAGGTATTGCCACCCGACTTGGTAATAACGTTAACCACGGAACCGGAGTTGCGGCCGTATTCGGCGTCGAACGTATTGGTGATGACACGGAATTCCTCGACGCTATCGGGCGAGGGCTCCACCGTGGGCGAGTTCACGAACTGGTCATTGGCGTCGCCACCGTTCACGCTGAAGTTGTTGGAGCGCGTGCGCCCACCGTTCACCGACACGGAGCCGGTATCCTGCGAACCATAGAAAAGGCTGCCGTTGCCATTGCCGAGCTGGGCCTGCACCCCGGGCTGAAGTTGCAGGAACTGGTAGGTATCGCGGCTGTTCAGGGGCAGTTCGTTGATCGAGCGGTCATTGATTACGGCGCCAAGCTGAGTGCTGGTGGTATCCACCTGAGGAGCTTCCGAGGTCACCTCGACGGTCTCCTGGGACGCACCGATTTGCAGGGTGGAGTTGAGCGTCACCACTTGGTTGACGTCGACGATGACTCCTTTCTGTACATTTTTCTTGAACCCGGTCAGCTCAAACTCGACTGTATACGTGCCGGGAACGACCTCAATGAAGGAGAAATCGCCACTGCCATTGGTCAGCGCGTCGCGGCGGTTGGCGGTCGCCGCATTGACCAGAGTGACCTTCGCGCCTGCGAGGACGGCGCCGGTAGGATCGGCGACGCGACCCACGATGCGACCGTCTACGCTCTGGGCGGAGAGCAAGGTGGGAAGCAGAAGAGAGATCGCGATGACGAGGCTAACCGTTTCCAGACGCATCATGGTCCAGCGGGCTCGCAGTGACGGCATGGAACCTCCAGGCATCTTCGGTAGAAGTTGTTTTTTTCTTGCAAGCGACAGCTTGTGTCCAGGCACAACCTTGCTATAATCCCGCAAGGTTAGAGAAGGGGCAGGCGCACTGTCAAGAATAAAAAAACGCTGCCTTTCATAGAAAATTCTTATCGACCGGCCGCAGGCGATGAAGTCAACCGGCTCAAAGCCTTATTTGAAAATCGGAGATGTGGCGCGGCGTGTGGGAGTATCGCCCTCGGCGATCCGGTCGTGGGAGAGCCTGGGCCTTACGCGTCCACGACGCACCGAGAGCAGGTACCGGCTCTATACGGCGGATGACGTCAAACTGCTGAAGCGGGCACGTTTTCTGCGGAAGGTGCGGGGGTTGAACGCGGCGGCGATTGTCGAACTGCTGCGGCGGGAAGGGCGGGCGCGTCCGGCGGCAGATGGAAGTGCCGGAGCGATTGGTTCGCATCTGCGGAAGTTGCGGGCGAAGCGGCGGCTGTCGCTCGCCCAGGTGGCGCGAACGGTGGGCATCTCGGTGGGATTTCTGAGCGCGCTGGAGCGTTCGCAGATGAGCGGGTCAGTGGGGACGCTGCGCAAGCTGGCGCGATTTTATAGGACGAACATCCTGGATTTTTTCGACGCGACCGGAGCCAGCGGCCGGCAGGTGCGTCCGGAACAAAGAAAAGTGCTGGAGGCCGGACCCGGCGTACAAATGGAGTTGCTGGCCTGGGGCAACACGGTGATGGAGCCGCATCTGTTTCGAGTCGCGCCGAAGGCGGGCAGCGGCGACTCTTACACGCACGAGGGCGAAGAGTTTCTCTACGTGTTGCGCGGGGAACTGGCGATCACGCTGGAGAAGCAAGAATACCGGCTCAAGGCCGGGGACAGCTTTTATTTTGAGAGCGCGACACCGCATCACTGGAGAAATCCCGGGCAGGCGGAAACCTGGGTGTTGTGGGTGAATACGCCGCCGACGTTTTGAGGGGCTCAGCGTAAAGGAACTGCGTGGGCAGCGAGAGACGGTCTCAAAGGGAGTCTTCTCAGGCAACCGAGGAGGAACAATGAAGGTCCGGGTGATCATGCTGTTCCTGCTGGCGGTGATGGTCGTCACCGGATCGTGCACGAAGAAGACTCCCACGCTGAATTTGCTGGTGTGGGAGGGCTATGCCGATCCCGTCTTCGTCAAGGCTTTTGAGGAACAGCATCATTGCAAGATCTCGGCGTCGTACATGGGGTCGAGCGACGAACTGGTGGCCAAGCTGCGCGGCGGCAGCGCCGGGAACTATGACGTAATCTCTCCCTCGAGCGACGTGGCGACGTCGATCGCAGCGGCGGGTCTGGCCGCTGCGCTGGATTTGTCGAAGATCCCAAGTTACGGACAACTCTCTGTGCAGCTCATTTCGCTGCCGCTGGTGCGCGTGAAGGGCGAAGTGTATGGAGTTCCGTTTATGTGGGGGCCGGACCCGCTGATTTACGACACCACGGTTTTCACGCAGCCCCCCGACAGTTGGAATGTCTTGTGGGATCCAAAATACAAGGGGAAGATTTCGGTTTGGGACGACCTTTCGACGGTCTACATGGCCGCGCAGGTCCTGGGCTATGACAAACCCGATCCGTCGCAGCTCTATAACCTGAGCGACGAACAGCTCGCAGCAGTGAAGAAGAAGTTGCTGGAATTGAAACCGAATATCCGCAAGATGTGGTCGACGGGCGGGGAGTTGACGAATCTATTTCAGAATCATGAAGTAGTGGCGGCGATGGGATGGCCGCTGATGACCAATCAACTGCGCAAGATCAACTTTCCGGTGGGAGAAACGATTCCGAGGGAAAACACGACGGGGTGGATTGATCACCTGATGATCACGGCGGACAGCGAGAACAAGGATCTGGCCTACGAATTTCTCGAGTACATGATTGAGGCGCAGACTCAGAAGCAAGTGACGGACGTGACTGGATACACTCCGGCGAATCCCCAAGCAGCGCATCTCATGACGCCGGAGGAAGTGAAGAGCTTGCATCTGGACGATGTCGACAACTATCAGAAGCGGCTTTATTTCTGGCAGAATGTGCCGCGCCGCGCCCGCTACAACGAGATCTGGAACGAAGTGAAAGCGGCGCAGTAGAGCCGGGCTTCGGCTCTCGGGCTTCGGGCTTCGGCTTTATAGAGAATCGGTGAGGGTTTGGATTGATGACCACTTCTGAGATTGCGGTAACGGCTGCAGGCGATGGCGTGAGTCGCACCACGCTGCTCAGCATTCGCAATGTGGCCAAGCGCTTCGGCAAGAATGTGGTGTTGCGGGATATTTCTCTGGAGGTCGCGGAGGGAGAATTTCTTACGATCCTAGGAGAGAGCGGGTCGGGTAAGACGACGCTGCTGCGAATCATCGCGGGATTTGAGACCGCGAGTGCAGGCGAGGTGTGGATGGGCGACGAACGACTGGATCGCCAGCCTCCCTACCGGCGTCGTGTGAATACTGTGTTCCAGCACTATGCCCTGTTTCCCCATCTCACGGTGGAACAAAACGTGGCGTACGGGTTGCGCGTGGCGAAAAGGCCTGAGGCGGAGGTGGTGTCCCGAGTGGAGGAAGCGCTGGGCAAAGTGAAGATGTCGGCGTACGCGAAGTCGAAGCCGTCAAAGATCAGCGGGGGGCAGCAGCAGCGGGTTGCGCTGGCACGGGCGCTGGTAAACCGTCCGCGGTTGCTGTTGCTGGATGAGCCGCTCTCGGCGCTGGATGCTAATTTGCGGCGGCAGATGCAGGTGGAGCTGAAATCGTTGCAGCGCGAGGTCGGGATTTCGTTCATCTTTGTCACGCACGATCAGGAAGAAGCGATGGTGATGTCGGACCGGATTGCGTTGCTGCGGTCGGGCGAACTGGAGCAGGTGGCGACACCGCGGGAAATTTATGGCCGACCGGCAACCGCCTATGCGGCGCAGTTTATTGGGCACACGAATCTGCTGAGGAGCGAGGTGCGAGGAGGGACGGTGCGCTGCGGTTCCTTGGTATGGTCCGCGCCGCTTCCGGATGGGCCGGCTCTGTTCTCGCTGCGGCCAGAAAATGTCCGGTTGGTAGATGGGGATGCGGCGATGGAGGGAAGCGTACGCGTTCGCGGAAAGGTCCGCCACCAGGCGTTTCATGGGGCAACAGAATTGATTCGTGTGGAATCGAGCGACGGGTTGGTGCTGGTGGTGCGGACTCCGGGCAGCGGCGGAGCGCTGGATGAGGTTGAATTGGAGTTCTCTTCCGCCGATGCAGTTCTGGTGCGCGAATCTCCGGAGAGAATCTGATGTTTTCCCGAGCCTACAAAGCGGCGGTGACGTTGCCTCCACTGGTGTGGGTGACGGTGTTTCTGTTAATGCCGTATTTGCTGATGTTCTGCTATAGCTTCTGGTCGGTCTCGGCGTCCGAGACCATCGAACATTCCTGGAATCTCGCGAACTACGGCCAGTTGTTGCGGGTTGACGTTTACTGGCAGACGCTGCTGCGCTCGATGTGGATCGCGGCGCGGGTGACAATCTTTTCTTTAGTGCTGGGCTATCCGCTCGCGTATTTTCTGTCTTTCCATGCGGGCAAGAAAAAAGATCTGCTGTATCAATTGGTCATCATCCCGCTTTGGGTCAGCTACTTGGTGCGGGCCTATGCGTGGAAGACGATCTTGGGCTCGGACGGCGTGCTGAATACTTTGTTGCAGTATGTGCACCTGACCAAGCACCCGGTGGAGTTCCTGCTGTACAGCCCTTTTGCCGTGGTGTTGACGCTGACGCACATCTACACTCCGTTTGCGTTTCTGCCGATCTATGCGGCGCTGGAGCACATTCCACGCAATCTGGTGGAAGCGTCGCACGATCTCGGCGCGACTCCGGGCCAGACATTCGGGAAGGTGATCTTTCCGCTCTCGATTCCGGGCGTCGCGGCGGGGGCGACGTTTGCCTTCGTGCTGAGCCTGGGTGATTTTCTTGCGCCGCTGCTGCTGGGTGGGCCGAGCGGCATCATGATCTCGAACATCGTGGTCAGCCTGTTTGGCGCGGCTTACAACTGGCCGCTCGGCGCTGCGATCTCGTTCTGCATGCTGCTGCTGGTCGTGAGCCTGCTGTTTTTCTCTGAGCGGCTGGAAAAGAAATGGAGCTTCTCGTGAGCGACGCGAAATTCGACTCAGGCTCACGCTGGTTGCTCTTCCACGCTGTAGCCGTGTTCGCGTTCCTCTATCTGCCGATTGCGGTCCTTATTCTTTATTCGTTCAACGGAGAGGGCGTGGGCGGCTTCCCGCCGCATCATCTGACGCTGGACTGGTATCGCACGCTTTTTGGGGATGGGCCGATCTGGGATTCAGTGCTCAACAGCCTGCAAGTGGCGTTGGCGGCGATTGTGATCTCGCTGACCTTCGGGGTACCGGCAGCGCTGGCGCTGGAGCGGGCGCAGTTTCCAGGCAAAGCGCTGTTCCGGCGATTGGTGCTCTTGCCATTGATTCTGCCCGGCATTATCACCGGCCTATCGCTGCTCATGCTGTTCAACGTGACCGGAACCAAGCTCAGCCTGATGACGATTGTTTTGGGACACGGGACGGCGCTGATCTCCGTGGCCACGACCGAGGTATTCGCGGGCCTGCAGAAGCTCGACCGGGCTCAGGAAGAGGCTTCTCTCGATCTGGGTGCGAATTATTGGCAGACATTCTGGCGCATCACGGTGCCGAACCTGAAACTGCCGATCATCGGCGCCGCGCTGCTCATCTTTACGCTTTCCATGGACGAGATCGCAGTCAGCTTTTTTCTGATCGGGCGCGACAATACGCTGCCCCTGGAAATCTGGGGGCGGCTGCGGCGCGGCATCACACCCGAGATCAATGCGGTGTCGACCATCATCTTTGTGTTTTCGCTGGTGACGATTGTTTTCTGGTACCGCTTGCGCGTACGCAGCGAAGGCGGGGCGGACGCGGGCGTGGAAGTCGTTGAAGCCATAGAAGGGAACGGGATATGAGTGCGAATCGCAGGAACTTTATCAAGTTTGTGGTGGCAGGGGCAGTGACGGCGGGATGTCCGATCGATTTATCGCTGATGGCGGCACAGGCCGGCGACGCGCAGACGAGTCACGGCGCGGACGTGGACGGCGAGGACAATCGTATCTGCCATCAGGTGCGCGACAAGGGCAATCAGATATTTGCGCGGCCTCCGGCTTCGGCGCGGCATGACATTGTGATTGTCGGCGGTGGCGTGAGTGGACTGGCGGCGGCTTATCGTTTGCAGCACGGCGATTTCCTGCTGCTGGAAAAAGAGCCGCACTGGGGCGGGAACGCGTATGCGATGGAGTACGAGGGCAGCACGTATGCCACAGGGTCAGCGTTCCTGGCAAAGGACGAATACTCCTACCAGTTCGCGACAGAAATTGGCCTGAAGCCGCTGCCGGTCAACAGTCCGGACGCCACCATCATTCGAGGGGAGTTGGTCCTCGATACCTGGGGCGATGGTCTCGACAAGCTGCCCTATTCTGCGTCGGTGCGCGAAAGCTTCAAGAAGTTCAAGAAAGAAATGCTCGCGATTGACGTGGAGAAGCGCGGTAAAGAACTTTTCGACAAACCGTTTTCCGATTTTATGAAGGGGTATCCCGGCGAACTCAAGCAGTGGTGGGACAATTTCGGGCCCTCCAACTGGGGCGCAACCAGCGAGGAGACGGCTGCCGGGCTAGCCATTCTCACGCTACAAGAGATGGCCGAAGAGAGCGGAATGGACGATCGTTATACGTGGCCCGGAGGTTTGGGAGCGATCACGAAAAGGCTGGTGGAGATTCTGCAACCGAAATACAAAGACCGCATGCAGACGGGCGCGACCACCGTGGCCGTGGTTTCCGAAAAAGAAGAAGTGCATGTGACCTACATGCTGGGCGGCGAATTGAAGACGGTTGCGGCCAAGGCCGTCATCATGGCCACGCCCAAGTTCATTACTCGACGCATCGTTGACGGCCTGCCCGACAAGCAGAGCGAGGCCATGCATCAGATTCGCTATATCCCGTATCCTGTGGTGAATCTCATTTTCGACAAGCCGGTGTTCAATCTTGGCTACGACACCTGGTGCCCGGGCAATACATTTACCGACTTCGTGGTTGCGGATTGGGTCATTCAGAAACAAGCGGGCTATCAGCAGAAGTTCAACATTCTCAGCTGCTACACGCCGATGAAGGAAGAGGATCGCGGCTACTTGCTGAACGAAATCGGAGCGCGCAAGATTGCTGCCAATGTTCTCGCCGACTTCCAGAAGCTGATGCCGGGAATGAACGTCGATCCGGTTGAGGTGCACATTTACCGGCGGGGACATCCTTTGTATATGTCGACGCCTGGGCTTTACACGCAAGTGCAGCCACTGGCGCGGCATCCGATGGATCGCGTTTTCTTCGCCAACACCGACTCGGAGGGTCCGGAATCGACCACCAACGCGGGAATCCGTGCCGCCCAGCGCGCCGTGAAGGAAGTGGAAGCGAGGCTGGCGGGAAAAGCCCTGCCGAAGCAGAAGGCTGTGGCGGGCTGAGGTTTGTCTATTTTCCCGGTCTTCCCGTGGTGAGCCACATCGCACTTCCGTGCGATGTAATCTCCTGAGAAACCTCCGCCCATAGTAAAGTTATAGGTGGGGCATCAACGGCGACGAATCGTTGCCTGCGCCATCAATCCGATCCGTGAATAAAGGACTAGCTATACTTTGAGTTTGAGTATTCGCAACATCGCCATCATCGCGCACGTGGACCACGGCAAGACCACGCTGGTCGACGCCATGCTGAAGCAGAGCGGGACATTCCGCGCCAATGAAGCCGTGGCCGAACGCGTGATGGATTCGAACGAACTGGAGCGCGAGCGCGGGATCACCATTCTGGCCAAGAACACAGCCATCTTCTATCACGACGTAAAGATCAACATTGTGGATACGCCCGGCCACAGCGACTTTGGCGGCGAGGTGGAACGCGCGCTGAAGATGGTGGATGGGGTCATGCTGCTGGTGGATGCAAGCGAAGGTCCGCTGCCGCAAACGCGCTACGTGCTAACCAAAGCTTTGGAAGCGAACCTGCCCCCGATTGTGGTGATCAACAAGATCGACCGTCCGGATGCGCGGGCGCAGGAAGTGCTCAACGAAATCTACGACCTGTTTATCGATCTTGACGCGAAGGAGGATCAGCTCGACTTTCCGGTTCTGTACACAAATGCCAAGGAGGGGACAGCGTCGACGAACATCCAGGGTGGTGGCGAGAATCTCCAGCCGTTGTTTGACGCGATCCTGAAAACCATACCGCTGCCTCAAGGAGATCCGGCCGGGCCTCTTCAGATTCTGGTGGCAAACCTCGATTACAGCGATTATCTCGGACGTCTCGCCATCGCACGCGTGTTCAACGGGACGATGTACACCGGCGAAGATGTGGTGATCGCGAAGCTCGACGGGACGATGCACAAAACCAAGATCACAAAACTGTTTTCTTTCTCCGGGCTGAAGCGGACCGACATCACGGAGACGGTGTTGGGCGATATCGTCGCCGTGGCCGGCGTGGAGGGCATCACCATCGGCGAGACGATTACGGACGCGGAGAATCCGGCGCCGCTGCCTCCCATTGTGATCGATGAACCCACCATCGCGATGACCTTCACGGTAAACACTTCGCCCTTCGCGGGACGCGAAGGAACCTACGTCACCTCGCGAAATCTGCGGGAGCGCCTGGCGAAGGAACTGCTTACCAATGTTTCTCTGCGAGTGGAGGAGATGGGCACGACCGATTCCTTCAAAGTGCTGGGGCGCGGCGAACTGCAGCTTTCCATCACCATCGAGATGATGCGGCGCGAGGGTTATGAACTCATGGTGGGCAAGCCCGAGATCGTGACGAAACGAATCGATGGCAGGCTGATGGAACCCGTGGAGCACCTCACCGTGGACGTCCCCGAAGGATTCGTTGGCGTGGTGATGGAGCAGTTGGGATCGCGCAAGGCCGAAGTTACCAACATGCACAACCACGGCTACGGGCGGGTGCGCATCGAGTTCCGCGTACCCAGCCGCGGCCTGATCGGTCTGCGCAGCCAGTTGCTCACCGACACGCGCGGGACGATCGTGATGAATTCGC
This sequence comes from uncultured Acidobacteriaceae bacterium, assembly GCA_963714225.1. Classification (GTDB taxonomy): domain Bacteria; phylum Acidobacteriota; class Terriglobia; order Terriglobales; family Acidobacteriaceae; genus Sulfotelmatobacter. The sequence continues at coordinate 213,710 of CAVQNY010000053.1, forward strand.
TTTTTGACGGATACACGGAGTGGCAAGGGGAAATTCCACATCGGATTACGGGAGCATTGATCGCCGACCGGGACGGCCTTTCGACGGCATACGCGCTGTGGGGCTTGCAGGAGCGCGGAGAGCTTTTCGTGGGGCCGGGCGTTGAACTTTATGAAGGGATGATCATCGGCGAGAACGCGAAAGATGACGATCTGGACGTCAACGCGGTACGGGAAAAAAAGCTTACCAACATGCGGGCTTCGACGGCTGATGAGGCTATCCGCCTGGTGCCGTTCCGGCAGTTGAATCTGGAACAGGCGATCGAATTCATCGCGGATGACGAATTCGTGGAGATCACTCCGAAATCACTGCGCCTGCGAAAGAAAGTTCTGCAAGCGAACAGGCGCAAGAAGAGCGCGATGGCGACGATAGAGGAAGGGTGAAGTCCAAGGGTCAATCCGAAAAGTCCAAAGACAACGCGCCGCTGCGAATGTTTCTGGTTCCGTGCAGTTGCCGGACGACGTTCGCGGTCGCGGAAAACTACGACCGCCAGGGGACGGCCTGGAGCCGGTATTTGATTTGTCCGAACTGTGGCAAGCGGCACGATCCCAAGAACCGGCTGTTGCAAATGGGATATCACCGCGAGGGATACTGGAAGGTGGATGAGTGCTGAGCGGTATCACTGAGCCCGCATTGGTATGATTCCGGGTTCGGCAGCAGCGGCTTTGAGGAGAAAGTCCTATGATCAACGAAATTTTTGGATTTGAGGATTCGGCCGCACCGTCTGCCGTTCAAACCAAAGGCAGACCCTGTTCTCCCCATGGACGACTGGCGTTGGCAAGTCCAGCCACCGGATAGCAAGTACGATGCCACTATCGAGACGGTGCAAAGAACGCTCGTGTCAAGTGAAGTGGCGGGCGATCTTCCCAGCGCCGAAAGCGCGTTGATGGGTTCTCCTGGACTGGAACAATTTGGAAAGATCACCACTCTGACCGCGGCCCCGCCCGTGCTGAACCACGGGCCGATGTTTTGAGGAATCCGCATGATTGATAAGTTGCGAAACTCCCCGGTATGCAAGCCGCTCCACAAACCTGAATATAATCGGCTCTGGCATCAGCTTGCGGAGCATGTTCGCCTTGGGCCAACAGCGCACGCAAACTGCTCCGCCGAACTTTCCGTTTCCCGCGCGGGCCGATGCGGAAAACCTTCAGACGGTTTTCCCGCACCAGTCTGTTCAGCGTGGCGTAGCTACAACCGCCGAGCGAGAGCGCAGCGGTCTTCACATCGACTAGCGGATCGCTCAGCAGTTCTTTCTGCAACTGCATGGCGCGCGCAACCTGTTGTCCCAAGAGTGTGCGCTGAGCCGGAAGTACCGCGGATTTGATTGTACTTTGCATTGCAAAGATCTATGTAATACAAAGTAATGACAGGGGAAATGTGCCGGCGTGTCGGGCGCAGTGGCGAGGGGCAAGATCCCGTTCTCCTCTCAACTCTGACCGCGTCCCTCCCAATCAAATGCTGGGCAAAGTTGCCACTATCTACATGCGGAGTTTGCCCCAGCATTTTATTTAAGTCGCTGGAAACAAAGGAATAAAATGATGGGCAAACCTCTAATAAGGGGTTGGGGGATTTGCGCTGCATTTTCTTTTTCCGGCCTGGCCCGCCGGCCCGGGACTACACGGACGGAAGCGGCCAGGACCGCACGGAGCGCTTGCCGAGGGGCCGGAAATGACCCAACAACGTGCGCAGGTAAGCTTAGTTCCGCCCGAGTTCAAGTCACGAAAATTGTTAATGAGCGCAGATGTCTGGTTACATCAACAAGCAGAGGTTGCTCTACCAAACTGTCTAAAGTACTTCGCAGGTCACCGGCCATTTTCAGTTGACGAGTGCCTCGGCAAGAACTGGCACGTTGTTGACGCTGAGATGCTCTGGGCCCGGAATTTCCCTCGGCCCTGTGAATTCCAGATGGCGCTTCTGCGCATAAATCCAAAGATGCCAGCCCCAGCGTGATTCGAGTCGCCTCTCGATCGAATGAGGAAGCAGTTTTCCAATAACCGGCAGCCAGTTCGGGTTCCAAAACATCACTTCTGTTTTGACATTCTTGAACTGTCGAAACATTTGCTGCGCCGATGGTTTTGAGAAAACTTGCGAAAGCGGGTTGTCGGGACCGTCGGTATTTCGGTTGAGCATGTTTTGCATCTCTACGTAAGAACCCGGGTCCTCGCGGATGAGTTCTGCATGTCGCCGCAGATCTTGCTCTGTCTCGCCAAAGATTGCCCGAGACAGCTTGATACCCAGTTCTGTTCTGAGCAGATGCGCGCGCAAGCGGCGGACGATTCCGAGATTGACGTAGTAATTGAACGAGTCGCGATAATAAAGCATAATGACGGCCCGTCCTCCTGGAGAGAGCACCCGGTGAACCTCGCGGATGGTTCGGGGCGTATCGGGTGTGTGGTGAAGCACTCCATGGGAATAAACGAAGTCAAACGAGCCGTCAGCGAACGGCAAGTTCTCAGCATCGCTCTGGACGAACCGTCCTTCCAGATTTGCCAGTTGAAAACGCCGGCGGGTTATGCTCACCGCCGCGAAAGTCAGGTCGACCGCGGTGTAACGGGCACCGGCGCAAGCGAAGCGTTCCGCTTCGCTGCCGCATCCGCAACCGATTTCGAGCACCCGCAAGGCACGGGTTCTTTCAAAGCCCACCGCCGATTGTATATGCGGGTGCACTTTATACCTGTGCTCGTCGAGGCTCCGATAGAAGGCGATAGTTCCGCGCCGCTCATTCGTAAACCATGAGTCACAAGGTGATTTCTGCCAGAATTCCTGAACCTGTCTTTTGATGTTTGGCAAAAGCAGAGAGGATGCTGAATTTACGCGCTGTTCGGGTACGTGGAAAAACGCAGGAGTGGTAAGGGTCGACGACACGGCGCACCCCATTCTCCAGGACTCGAATCAATGTCGAGAACCCGGGTTCCGGATTGCGCGCATTATACGATCATTGCTTTGTCTGCGCTAGCGCGGGCGGCCAGGGAGTTCTCGATGTGCCAGCGGGCTCGAATGATTTTCAGAGCGGTACGGCGGGACAGCTTGCGGGCGCGTTGGCCGACGACAGCAAAACACCACGTGCTCGGGGCTGAGGCGGGTTTGTCGGATGGGGTGACGACGGCCCGAATGACCCGGACTTTTTCTGGGTAGGTGTCGAGGGTCTCGATATCATCGTCGTCCCAGAATTCAATATGTTCCTTATTATCGAGATCGTCGTAGATCTCGCAGGATGGCTGACCTTGCCATAGGGCGAGCGCTTCCTTGAAGGGCTCATTGTTTTCATTCTTGAGTACGATGCATCCGCCGTAGCCGCAGGCATGGAGTTGAGTCATCCAGGGGCCGTTGGCATAGAGGGCGTCGGCGACGATGACATCGAGGAAACTTCCGTAGGTCTGGTGCAGGCGATGGAGGAGACGATGGGCAGCGGTGAGTTCGCCTTCGTGGCCCAGGTGGGCTCGGTCGGTATCACGGCGCATCTCCTCATTGAGCACCGGCTCAATGGCCAACACCACGTCCACGACGGGACCGAGTAGTAGAGCGACGACATACTGGTGATAGAACTGCTCCACCTCTTCGACCTGACCATGAGGGCGCTTGACTTTGACTAGGCGCACCAAGCAATGCGGGCAGTGCCGATCATAGGAGGAGAAGGGCTCCCAGCCGTCGATCGCCACGCAACGTAGGGCTCCATAGGAACCCTCGCGGAACGCCTTGTTGCGCTCGGCCGTGCCGATGACTTCTTCGATGATGCCGCACACCCCGCCCACCTCTAACTGGTCGAGCACGTTGGCCACCGTGTCCGCACTGAAGGCTTTCTCGCCGGGGGTGGGTTCCCGACCAATCAACTTTTGGAAGTCGCTTTGTTGGAGATCGCCCTCCAAGGCGTTGAGGCTGGGGATGCGCAGCAGGGCGGTGTGCAGGAGGCTGTTGACTACATCGAAGGTGGAGATTTCCGGAGCACGCCGCTGGTCTGTCAGACTTGCCAACAGCCGCGGCAGAGCAAACACTTTACAGGCGTATTTCTCAAACTGGTGCAGCTTGCCGCGTGAGCTGAGGATCCACGTCGGTAAGCCGGCGGAGCGCAGTTGCCGGCGAATGCTTTCGTCGTGCTCCCGACAGCATCGTTTGTACTTGCTGCCGCTGCCACAATGGCACGCCTCATTGCGCGCCACAGGGGGCGGAAGCACAAGCGGCGCAGCACTATTGGAACCGTTCGGGCCGTGGGCGGGTCTAGTCAGGCCCACGGTCGGTTACCCCGTGGAGGCCCCATCTCGCAATCCCGGACGAGATCGTTCACCTTTTCTTGAGCCGCTTGCGGGTGGATTGCTGGCGTCCGAGTGCCAGCAGTTGGGCGTTCGCGGCGAAGACCTCGGCCACCGCATCCTTGAACTCGCGCCCCTGCTCCACTAAAGGGCGGATCTGCTCCACCCATTCCGGGGGGATCCACTCGACGTGTTTCTTGCCGTCGACCATGAAAGTCAGTAACCAGAGGGGATGTCCCTCGCCCTGGGCGCAGTGGCAGTTGGGTCTTCCGCATCGCCGATGGGTCAGGGCGAGCGAGCCGGGCAGGGCATCGGGAGGAATCTGGAAGCGGCGCAGTAAGGCGTATTTGCGTTGCCGTAAACGCGCAGCGGCATCGCCTTTGGCGTCGTACCATTTCATCTGCTTGTTATATACCATACAGATAAAGATGCCTATTGATACTCTAGCTTACTAGGGAATTTGCGCAAACCCATGCTGTCGAGATCTTCAGTTTCTACACGGGGTTACACACTTGGAGCGGAGCTCCTGGGCCAGGGAGGCCAGGGAGGCCAGGGATCGAGTCGATCCTGTGCCCACCACGCAACGTGCCCGAGCTTAATCTGCCGAGGGGAAAAAAATGCCAGCCCCATCCCAGAAGAAGACTCGCGCCCGGTTCGACTGGCGGTCGTAGGCGCCAAACTGGTTGCGGAAATCCGCACGCCTTCAGCCGAAACCTTGGTACTGCTTCCAGAACTCGGGCCAGGGCATCCGCGGGGCGCCGCACACAAAAATGTCGGGATGATCTTCACTTTCCTCGTTCTGGACCCCATAGGGATTGCTATTATGGCCGGCCAGCCGGCACGAGGTCAGTGTCTTCTCGAGGTATTGACGCGATTGCCCAAGGACAATCAGGGTGGATGGCGGCGGCTCGGGATACCCGCGCAGCCAGGCCGAGTTGGTCCCGCTGATGGGCGGCGGTAGTTGGTAGGCTGGACCAAAAAGCTCGATTGCGCCTTGTTCGCCATAGTTTCCTACCAATACTCCAACATTGTCCCGCTGCTCCGCCGGCAAAGAATCCCGGATGTCGGCGACGCTCTTAACCAAGTCGTTCCAACCGATTTCCTCGCGCAGGTCTCCGTTGTTGTCGAGAGCGTGATCTCTCAACGGACCGCTCGACGCCAGCGGCAGAATCGCAGTACAAACATACAGCCCCCAGGCGATCAGCGCGGTGAGGTACACGGCTTCTACCGTTGCTCGCCAGAACCGCGGCACTGCCGCAAGCCAACCTTCGATTACCACCGCACCCATCGCCATCAGCATGGGATAGGCGGCTGCCGTGTAATATCCGCGCCCCTTCGCCAACCAGAAAATCACCAGGGGGATTAAATACATCCACGCCAGCATTCGGTAGCGTGGGCTGCGCAAAAAACCAACCAAACCCATGATCCACAGCGGCGCTGCAAATCGATTGGCGCAGCCCACGAACTGATAGAACCAGAATCCATCCGCCCGGCCCTCGCCAACATCGCGTGCGTGAATATGCCTCAGGAAGTGCAAGGAGATGAAATCATGACGTAGCTGCCAGATCAGATTCGGGAGACAAATGAGCAGCGCCAAGCCGGCTCCTGCCCAGAACCACCGGCTTCCCAGAAAACGGCGCGCCCGCGTCAGAAGGAGTCCACCCAGAATCCCAGCCACAAAGAACATAATTGCGTACTTGGTCATCAGGCCGACGCCAACCACCGCACCTATCGCCAAGCACCACTGCGGGTTCTCCGTCTTTAGCAGACGGATCACGAAATAGGCAATCAGCACCCACCACAAATAATCGAACGTCGTGTATTGAAATTCCGTTCCCTCGAAGAGAGGGAGCGGTGAGACTGCGACGGCAAGGGCAGCGCCGGCCTGGGCCCAGCGCCCGCCGCCAAGCTCGCGCGCCATGAGCCCAGTGACGACAACAGCCGCGGCCTGCGCGATTACCGAGAAGAGCCTTAATCCGACCAGCGAAACGCCAAAGATGCCCAGTCCAATTCGCTCCAGAAATGGTGTCAGGGGCGGATATGCAACGAATCCCCAGTCGAGATGCCTGGCGTCGCTCAGAACTTGAAGCTCATCGCGATGAAAACCATAGCGGCCATTGGTGAGCAGATGAGCGAGTGCAACCGTCAAGGCGATTCCCGCCACGACCAGTGTGTTCGTTGAGGAGCGCGTATCCACCGGCGTGAGAGGCAGCGTAGTCTTCGTTGATGCCATCCCGTCCCCGCTTCCTTAACGCTGATCAGTTCGAAGCCAATGGTAATACGCAGATGTGCGGAGATGTGCTTGTGTACGCGTCATAGTACGAAGGCAATCAGCTTCCTGTCGGGCTTCAACCATTTGGACGGTCCCCAGCTTCAAACGTCACTCTTAACGCCGGACCCCTTCGGTCGGCTGCCTGAAGAAGCGGATTCGCTCTGAAATTTGGTTTACTGGGCGTAGGCAGAGCGCTGTTCTGGATTTTAACAGGCCCGGTTTGACAAACCTGCTATACTTCTGGCCGCATTCGACTGTTCGCCAGCTCCGGTCTCGATTTTCAGGAAGGTGTCCCCGACCTGCCAGTCCGCCGCATCGAGCTCGCACTTCGACAGCTCAATGCAGAGGCAGAGGCGTGAAGAATATTTTCGTGGGGAACCTGAGCTTTAACACATCGGAAGACGAACTGCGGCAGATGTTTGAGCCCTTCGGGCAAGTGGACCGGGTCAGCATCATGACGGACCGTGACACGGGACGCTCGCGCGGGTTCGGCTTTGTGGAAATGGCCGTTAACGAAGATGGAGAAAAGGCCATTACTGCGTTGAATGGCTCGCAGGTGGGCGGACGCACGCTCAACGTGAACGAGGCGCGTCCCAAGACCGAGCACGCCGGAGGCGGTGGACGCGACCGCGGAGGGCGAGGCGGCGATCGCGGCGGAGACCGTGGTGGCCGCGGCGGTGGCGGAGGTGGGCGAGGCCGCTGGTGAGAGTTTAGGGTTTAGACGTCACAGAAGATGGTCCTCGCGGCCGCAGACGGAACTTCGCCGCCTGTTCGAACGCCTGCGCAATCCTCACATTGATGCTTCTCAAGCCTCACATGTAAACTTAAATATCGGTGGGCGCCCGTAGCTCAGATGGATAGAGCGATTGCCTCCGGAGCAATAGGTCGGGAGTTCGAATCTCTCCGGGCGCACCAGATCTTCTCTTTTGCTTTGACTGGATTACCCCTCCCGATCCGCTTCCGGGAGTGCCGAACTTGGGCGCAACTGGGAGCAAAACTCTTTCCACTTTGCTGGCCAGTTGCCGTTGCGCTTCCGGCATCGGCTGGGTATAGACCACCAGCGTCAACCGTGAATCCGTGTGTCCCAACTGCATCGGAAGGCATCCAGGCCGGAGCGCCGGAACTGTCTCGTCCGCAGCCAACAGCGCATCCGCTGGCACCTGGTGGCAACGCTCGAAAAGTCTCCAAATCTTGGAACCAGCAGATCAAAGACACACGGTTCTGTTCGGTAAACCGGAAAGCATCCCGATGACAGGAGCATGTGATACAGCATGTTCCCCGACCGCGCCGAAGCAAAAAATATTGGCGCCTTGTCGGGGGTTGACACCTTACCGGTCACTCGGGTCCAACCCACGCTTGTGGAACGGACGCAGGGGCCAATGCCCGCGAAGCCGCGGAAGTCTTGTCAGCCTTCTGACGCCAGGTTCGATGCCGCAAACGGTTCGCATTTTTCGTGAGCACGAAACCAAGATAGATTTCGGTTCGGTCCAGCGCCGAGAGTTGCTTAGGGCTCCATCGCTGCGCGTATTCAGCCAGACACGGCTGCTTTGACAAGCCCGCCAGCACCTCCAGAAGAAGGCAATTCAGGTTGTGATAGGCAGGCGGGCTCAGATACGCGCAATCATACCAACTCCACTTGCTTCTGTAGTCCCAGCGTGGCAGCGCATACTTGAGCCCGGCAATTCCCTCTTCAAACAAGCGACCCACAACAGGCTCTCGGGTCTCGACATACAAGTCATAAAGACCGATAAGCGAGGTCATGAAGCCGTCGAGGATACCGGGAAGCGGGCCACCTGGAACCTCCGTGTATAGAGTGTGGCCTTCCAGCAAAACCCGGACTCCGGAGTCTTTGACATCGAGTTCAAATACCTTCGCTGAATTCTTGAGAAGCTCCATCAACTCGGGCCGCTTGGTCAGACGCCACGCGCGAACCAAGGCGCTAATCACCAGGCCCTGAGTGTATGCCGAGATCCACGGCGCCTTGAGCAGGATTGCGCCGTTGGGGTAATCGAAGTTCATCGGCCAAACAACCGTTCCGTCGCTGCGCAAGACGGCATTCTTCTCCAGCCAGGAAACCTGCTTACGGAAAGAGCTCAGGTTCGCTTCATCTCCGCGCCGGAGGTAGTGCCCTAACTGGACCAGTCCGTACCAAGCAATGTAGGCGGGCCAGTAAACGGCCCCGGTCACTCGATACCACGCCTTGGGAATGCCGCTCGGATCCAACCGCAGCGCCTCCCAGGCCAGCGCATCACTATAGAGGTAATAGTGCAGAGAATCTTTCACTAAGCTTTCCGGGACAGTGTAGAGAGGGTAGTTGAAACTGAATTGGAAGATCTCCTTCTTCAACGCGCGGACAGCGCATTTGACGGCTTCGGGAGTTCTCGCTTTCCAATTCATTTTCCCTACCCAGCCAGGTTCGCGGTCAGTCGCGATGCCAACAGGGGCTTGCGAGTAGGAACCAGCGGCGGGGGCTATTTTGCTTCCCGGCATAGACTTTGTCAACCTGGAAGTTCCCCTGTGAAGTTCCCCTGTACCGTGCCAGCTTTACTACGGCATACGCCGCCGATTACGGTTGCAAAGTCGCGCGGACGCCAGCAATCCGGTCGTCGGAGTCCCCGAATGCAGGGCGACCCAGGCAGCGGGAGTAAGGTTTGGGAGGCGCTGGATCGGGAGATCGGCATAGCCCGACTGGGAGATACCGCCATGGCAGTTTCACCACCGAAAGAATCGCCGCGATCTTTGGTCCCGCCTGTGGGCTGCCGACGTGGAATCATGGATAGTGCTCGAATCCAAACCTACTGTCTTACACTCCAAGTGATCGGTAACCCGCAAATTCGCTTTGACCTCTGCCTCCGGTAGTGTTAACGAGACTCGCGCTTGTCCTCGGCCTGGTCCCCCAGGATGTCATGGGCATCACGTAGGGAAGCCTGAACTGAAGCGCGCTGCCATGACAGTGGAGACAGGAAGAGTAAGGGTGGAACCATGGAATCGATGGTGGACAGAGTCGAGTGCGAAACTGGAGGCGGCTATGGTGTCGAAGTGTGCGAATCCAGCCTGCTCGGCCACGTTCCGGTATTTCGATGACGGCAGGCTCTTCCTGGTGTCAATCGAATCCGCCCCATGCACGGGCAGGACAGTTTCACTGCCGACTGATATTTAACAAACTGTTGTGCAATGAATCGACTCCAAAGACCTGACGGGCGGTGGGCTCGACCGATGAAAAACCAATTTTGCCTTGCAAGTAGGCTGGCGGATGTCCCTGACAATTGCCGACAACCACCAACATAAATTTGCTTTGCCGATTGTACACACCCGTTATGGCGCAGGACGCTGCATTACTTCCTTCTGAGTCGAAAATCAAAACACCTGTTATCAAGTCAGTGCTGTCCTTAGAAATCTGAAGACTCACCTTCGTGATCTGGTTCGTATCGTGATTGCTATATTCGCCCTGCCAATTCCCCGAGAGGTCGGGGGCTGGGGCGCTGGGCGGTGTACCGCCGGTCTTTACAGGCACAGCAGGCACAGCAGTTGTGGAAACTTCTCCCGGATATTTGCTCGCCACTTTCTTGGGTTCGGTCGCAGGTGCCTTCTCAGGCTGGATGGTGGACTGTGGTTCCGTCGCGGAGTTGTCCGGGGCAGGCGTCGCAGACCGTGAAGGTGAGGGCTTGTCGGGGGCTGCCGTCGCAGGCTGTGAAACTGAGGGCTTGTTCGGGGCGCGATTCACAGCTGGCTTACGCAGGACGAACCAGTAAGTTAGTCCGCCGACGGCGAGACCCAGAACTGCCACGCCACTGAGCAGGATGGCTCTGTTCCTGCCCCAAAAACCCGAACTGCTTGTTGGGAGCTGCGGCGGCAGGGTCCCCTGGCCCTCGAGCTCTGGAAGGGATTGGGGGGCTGGACCCTGTACGGACGGTGGTGGCGCCGACACCATGTTGCAGCCAGTCAGTCGTTCAGGTTGCAGAATCTTTGTGGCAATCGGTGGCGTCTCCCACGGCGCCGGTGAAGAAGATGGTAAGACCGATGCACGATCGACTGGTGCCGGCGAGTAGGTACTTCGACCCAGGCACGAGCCGAATCAGGGCCAGAGCCGGCCAATGGGGCAGGATTGCCGCACGATTTGCAGAACTTAGCGCCCGGCTTCAATGGCGAACCACAATGCAGGCACTGCTCGCTGGCTTGAACGGCAGAGTGCCCCACAGAGCGAGTGAGCGGCGTCGCACACTTCCAACAAAAATTCGCGCCCGGTCCGACGCTGACTCCGCACGAGGGACAGAGGCCTACAGGGGTCGCAGGTTTAGGCGGTAGAGGTGCGGCTGAGCCGCACTGGCGGCAGAACTTGCCCGACACTTCAGCCTTGCATTGGGGACACTCCATGTTCCCCTCCTTCGCGAAGAATTCGTTCCCCCAGTAAACCTCGTATCATGAAGAAGAAGGGGCCTCTCGCTTGGCCATCCTGCGCATGTTGATGGCCATGTCCACCGTCACCACGACGAGTTCAGCAAGGGCGTAGAAGACGACCAAAGACAGGAATGCAACGGCAGCCAGAGTGGCGAGGAAGATCAATCCATCGAGAAAGCTCTCGCCTCCTGCTGGCATGTTTGGCAACAAATCACCCAGGCCTGAAAGCAGCGACCGTGGACTCATCCCGCTGAGCCAAGTAAAAGCGCAACCACCCACGCCAACGGCGAGAGCGAGCACGGCGTAGGTTTCTCCCGCGGTGCGAAAGAGGATCGATCGAAGAATCGGAACCACATTGACATCCTCGCCGCCATAAATGGCAGCGATTCCTACGGCAACTCGCTTGGGTATCGCGAGATGCTTCGGCGGGTTCCTCCCACAACCGGCCTACTTCACCGGAGGACAACGAAGAGGCTTAACTTCCGGCAATGCCCTGCCGCTAGGTCCTTTTGGATAGCAGGAGTTTAGGACAAACGGAAGGAGAAAACAAGGCCTTATATCCCGGCCATCCCGGCCTTAAAGGCCGAGGCTTTACGGCCCAAGAACGGTAAAAGGAGACTCTTCCAATTCGCGGATTGACTGCGCCCGAAATAAGTAGATCTGGGAAATGGCGATGACTGCGGCCGCTAAACAAATGGCAACCCCAAGCCCCCCGACCGTCGCAGTCGCTGAAGGAAACTGGAAGGAGAGCTTCAGAATCGGGATCAGGGCAAGCAGACCTGCCAGCAAGACCAGTACAGCTGCCACTTGCAGAACGATCGCAATTGAGCTCCGAATGACTCGGCCTTCCGACAATGTCTTGAGCACTGTCCGGGTTATGCCCAAAATCCCAAATCCGGACTTCCGATACGCGGGAACGGTAACGGGAATGGGAACGGATTTGTCTGGCTCCACCCTGGTGCTACAAGCGGAGCAAACTTTATCCAGTGAACTTAATGTTGCGCCACACTCGGGACAGAACATGTCGTCCTCCAGCTGAGCCCAGGTTTCCTTTTTTGACCTCGAAAACGGCATCATTGTACGCCTATCTCGCCAGGGTGGACGCATTGTGAGACGATTAAGCCCCCATGGATCAAACCGGTCCATAAATTCTTGTTTTGGGGTAGAACGGGCCATGCGGACGGCCTCCGGAGCAATAGGTTCGGGAGTTCCGAAACCTCGCTGAGGGGCGCACCAGATTTCTTGCTCCGCCACAATCGCGAAAGCCCGGGCTCTCGGTTGCGCTCGCCGACGATTTCGCTCTCTCCTGCAGATTCGTAGTGCTTGCTCACAGCGCCGCGAGCCGCCGTTGTACGAACAGGAAGTAGAGGGCCAGAAGAATAAGCACGAGCCCATTCACGCCGAGCACCACGGGGGCGGTAAAGACGGGGACGAGCCATCCCGACAACAGATTCCCCATGGGCATGCCGCCGCGGAATGCGAAGTTGTAAACACTCATCACCCGGCCGCGCATTTCGTTCGTGGTGATCAATTGCACCAGCGAATTTACCGTAGCGAAGACCGCCATCATGGAAGCACCCACCAGCACCAGGAGGCCACCGCTCAGCGGCACCGATTTTGAAATAGCGAACCCAGAGATCCCCGCGCCCAGACAGATAAGCGCTCCGAGAGCGACACGCCCCTTTCTTTTCATATTGCCTGCGCTCGCGATGGCGAGGGAGCCGAGGATCGAACCGAGCCCCATAAGCGAGAGTAGATTGCCGTAGGTTTCCGGACCACGATGGAAGATGTCCTGGACGAATACAGGAATGTAGGTGCGCATGGGCATCCCCAAAGCGGTCATGCAGAAGGCCAGTACAATCAACGCTTCCATAGAGCCCTGTTTGCGAGTGAACTGAATGCCCTGCTTCAGGCTGGTGAACATGGACTCCGTGGTCTTCACCGGCAGGAAGCGGGCGCTGATGATGGAGAGCGAAATGATGGGCGCCAAAAAAGAAAGAGCGTTCAAGCCAAAGCACCACTTCTCTCCCAGCTTCGCCAACGTCTGCCCGGCGAGCGCCGGACCCAGCATGACTGCCACGTTAAATTGGATTGAATTAAGGGCGATGGCGTTGGGCATGTCGTCCTTCTCGACCAAGGTGGGAATCAATGCCTGATAAGCGGGCCCACCGAAGGCCTGGGCGAATCCGGAGATGAAGGAAAGACAGAGGATGTGCCAGACGTGTACCAGCCCGGTGGCGACAAGGATGGTGAGAATTCCGGCCGTACCCATTTGCACATACTGGGAGCCGAGCAGAATCTTGCGGCGTTCCACGCGATCGGCCACCACGCCGCCGATCAGGGAGAAAAGAAAGATGGGGATGCCGCCGAGAAACTGATCCAGCGCCAGCAAGAATGCGGAGTGGCTGAGCCGGTAGATTAACCAGCCCTGCGCCACGATTTGCATCCAGGTACCGATGCTCGACGTGCAGGCGCCAAACCACATCAGGCGGAAATCGCGGTATTGAAATGCTTTAAAGATCCGGCCGATCACTCGCAGATAGCCTCCGCAGAAGCCTAACACGCCGCTTTCACCCGTTCATGAGGACCGGTATTCCCGGTCGACTCCTGGCCGAGTGGTCCTCCATGCATTTGCCGGCAAACGAAGCTGCAAGCGGAGAGGCCGACGTTAGATTCCAAGGGTTTCTACTCGTTCTGGTAGTAGCAGACGGCCAACTGCTATTTTGGTTGGCTTCCTGAGCGCAAAGCAGGGCGGGGCCTGAATTCTTTCTACGGCCCCGTGGAGAGGATCGATGTTGGGCTGGCCCGCAGCTTTGTGATCCGGGAGGGCAAACAACTGCAATTTCAAGCGCAGGCGTGTACTTTGTTCAACCACGCCAACTACTACGTGCAGAACGGCAATGGGATCAACCCACTGCAATACAACCCCGTCGGAACCACCTGCGGCGACGGCATTCACGCCGACCAGCCTTGTTATTTGGTACCCAACTCGGGCCTGGGCAATTTCGGAACCTTTCAGGAAATCAGCCCAAACAGCCATCCCCGCGGGCTGCAGTTTTCAGCTCGATTGACGTTCTAGATTCCCGAGGGAAGGGCTTGCCGCAGTACACTCTACAGGTCTCTCGAATCAAGTCTCAGCAATCATCTCGACATGAACTACGACGCCATTCTGGTGGTTTCTTTTGGTGGGCCGGAATCGAAGGAAGAGGTAATTCCCTTCCTCGAAAACGTGCTGCGCGGACGGAACATTCCGCCCCAACGCATGCTGACTGCAGCCGAGCACTATTACCACTTCGAGGGCAAGAGTCCGATCAATCAGCAAACGCGCGAGCTGATGGCCGCGCTCGAACTGGAGTTGGCGCGAAACGGCCCCAAGCTGCCAATTTATTGGGGCAACCGTAACTGGCATCCGTTCTTGCCCGAGACTTTGCGAAAGATGCAGCAGGATGGCATTCGGCGGGCTTTGGCATTCGTGACTTCAGCCTACTGTTCCTACTCAGGATGCCGGCAGTATCGCGAGGACATCGCGCGGGCGCAAGGGGAAGTTGAGCCGGGTGCGCCGGAAGTGGACAAGCTCCGGCCATTCTTTAACCATCCGGCATTCCTCGAGGCTACGGTTGAGCGAGTGCGGGATGCGCTCGAGGCCATTCGAACGAACGCGCGGCGCAACGTGCAGGTGGTTTATACCGCGCACAGCATTCCGGTTTCCATGGCTAACACTTGCGATTATGTGCGGCAACTGGAGGAGGTGCGCCGGCTGGTTTCGTTTGCGCTTGGGCATAGCAATGATGCTCTGGTCTACCAGAGCCGCAGCGGCGCTCCGGGACAGCCATGGTTGGGGCCGGACATTCTCGATTATCTGCGGCAGGTAAAGGCCGGGAATCTGGCGTCGGCTGTGGTGCTGGCGCCGATCGGCTTCCTCTCCGATCACATGGAAGTGTTGTACGACCTGGATGTGGAAGCGCGGCAAGTGTGCGATGCGCTGGCGTTGCCGATGGCTCGGGCGAAGACGGTCGGGGTGCATCCGAAGTTCGTTAGCATGATTCGCGAGCTGATTCTGGAGCGGATGAATCCGGAGTTGGAGCGGCGGGCGTTGGGGTCGCTGGGGCCTCGGCCAGATATTTGCCCGGAGGATTGCTGTCCGGCGCCGGGGCGGATTGGACGGCCGCACGCGACCTAGATGGAACTGGGAATTTTGGGGCGCTCGAAGGCCGTCGCTTTCGGACGGCCTTCGACTAGATACATGGTGTGGAGAATTGTCTCAATGACCGATTCATTCCCCACCGCCGTGTTGATCATCACGTGGTAGAGGGAGCGAGTGGGCCAGTCGGCGTCAAAGTAGTGTTTGACGAAGGCGATGCGCTCGCGGTCGACGATATCGACGAGATCTTCGGCTTCCGATTTCGTGCATTCGTCCTGGAGCAGGCGGCGCAGTTTTTCCTCGCGCGGGGCGTAGAGAAAGACGTGAAAGGCATCCGGCTGCTCGCGCAGGAAGTAAGGCGCCCCGCGTCCGACCACTACGGCATTGCCTTCCTGGGCAATTCTTGGAGCGACCTGCTCCATCAGCGAGACCATGCGGTCGGCATCGAAGGCCTGATCAGCGATAGGAGAACTGCGCTCATAACTACCGCGCCAGAACGTTTTTGCCAGACGGTAGAAGCTGCTATCCATGCGCTCTTCGCAGCGGGACACCGCGGACAGGTCAACATTGGCCAGGCGGGCAATCTCTTCGGTGAGAAGCCGGTCCCAGAGTTTCCAACCCAGACGGTGGGCGAGTTCAGCGGCGATGGCGCCGCCGCCGCAGCCGTACTCTCGCTCAATGGTGATGAGGCGAAACATGACCACCCGCAGTTTACCGCGAATTAGTGTACCGCGATTCCGCCGCCCGGCCTGCCTTTTTTCATCAGGAAAACCAGCGGAACCATCGCCAGGATGGAGATAGCGAGAAGGCGGAAGTCATCGAGATAGGCCAGCATGGTGGCTTGCCGCAAGACTGTATTTTGGATCAAAGCGTAGGCCTGCTGAGTGGCGTATGTCGCACTCGCGCCGTGTGCCCGCATGGCCTGCGTAGCACCCTGGAGCATGGTCTGGAACGCGGGGTTCGAGGCACTGAGATGGTGGGACAAATCATTCAGGTGAACTTGCGTGCTCCGATCGAGCCTGGTGGTGACTAGAGAAATCCCGACGCTGCCGCCCATATTGCGCGCCAAGTTCATCAAGCCCGACGCGGCGTTGTTCTTGTCCCGCGGCAGAAAGGCATAAGCGGCGGTATTGATGGGAACAAACAGAAATGCCATGCCTGCGGCCTGAAAGACGCGGGCCGTGGCGGCGGTGCGGAAATCGATGTCCAGGTCAAAACCGGCCATGTGGAACAAGGCCCCGGAAAGCATAACCAGCCCGAAGATCAGTAGCCAGCGCGGGCTGTAACGCGAGAGCAAGAATCCCACCAGGGGCAGCAAGAGCATGATGGTAAAACCGCCGGGCATCAGCGCAAAACCCGATCGCTCAGCGGTATATCCGAGTAGGGTCTGCATGAATAGCGGCAGCAACAGCGTGCTGCCCAGCAGAGCGAATCCCAGCATGAACATCAACAGATTGGAGACGGCGAAGGTGCGATCACGGAACAGGTGCAGATCGATGATGGGATCCTTGTGCCTCCACTCCCAGAAAATCACGAAGAGCAAGGAAGTTGCTGCGATTAGGGAGAGGATCAGGATGAAATGCGATTCGAACCAATCATCGCGCTGACCTTTGTCGAGGACAATCTGCAAAGTTCCCAAGCCGAGTGCCACAAAACCGAGGCCGATATAGTCGATCTTGGTTTCGCTGAGCTTGCGGCGCTTGAAATAGGGCGGGTCTTGAATGAGCCGCGAGGTCAGCAGGAGGGAAACGATGCCGACCGGAATATTGATGAAAAAAATCCAGCGCCAGGTGAAATTGTCGGTGATCCATCCGCCCAGGGTCGGGCCGATGGCGGGAGCGGAAACCACGGCGATGCCGTAAACCGCAAAGGCCATGCCGCGCTTGGCGGGAGTAAAAGTATCGGCGAGGATGGCCTGCTCGCTGGGCTGGAGGCCGCCGCCACCGGCGCCTTGCAGCACACGGCAAACGATGAGCGTGGCCAGGTTCGGCGCCAGTCCGCACATAAAAGAACTGACGGTGAACAGGGCCACGCAGCCCATGTAGAAGTTCTTGCGGCCGACGATGGAGGAGAGCCAGCCGCTCAAGGGCAGGACGATGGCGTTCGAGACAAGATAGGAAGTCAGAACCCAGGTGCTCTCATCCTGCCCGGCAGAGAGGCTGCCTGCGATGTGCGGCAGAGCGACGTTGGCGATGGAGGTGTCGAGCACTTCCATGAAAGTCGCCAGCGTAACCGTGATGGCGATGATCCATGGATTTACCGCGGGACGCCAAGCATCGGCGTTAGCGTTATACAGCGCGGTGGCTCCGGTGCTCATTTCTTGATCCAGACCTTGGGATCGACCGACATTCCGGGGCGCAGGTAGTGATCCTTGTTTTCTCCCGGATCGAGGACGATCTTCACCGGAACGCGCTGCACGACCTTTACATAGTTGCCGGTAGCATTCTCGGGAGGCAGCAGGCTGAAACGGGCACCGCTGGCGCCGGCGATGCTATCAACCTTGCCTTTATAGCTTTTTCCGTTGGCATCCACTTCCACGGTTACCGGCTGGCCTACTCTCATGTCACGAAGCTGGGTCTCTTTGTAATTGGCGGTGATCCAGACATCGTTGAGAGGAATGATCTTCATCAGTTCCTGGCCCGGAGCGACGTTCTGGCCGACTTCGACGGTGCGATCGCTGACTACCCCTGCAACGGGAGCCACAACTTTGGTGTATTGCAGATTCAGTTGAGCCTGCTCGAGGTCGGCTTTCTTTTGCTGTGCTTGTGCCTCGGCCGACGCGGCCCTAGAGCGCGTGACCTGCATTTGTTGGGGAGCGGTTTGGGCGTTGCGCCAGTTGGCTTCCGCCTGCAGCAGTTTGTCCTGGGCTTGCGTCACCTGCGACTGCGCAGAATCGGCCATGGCGCGGGCAGAATCGACGGCAGCGGCATTGGCTTTGGCGGCAGCTTCGGCCTGATCGTATTGCTGCAGCGAGATCTCCTGCTTATCTACGAGTTGCTTGTAGCGAACCAGATCGTTCTGCGCTTTGACGTTGTTGGCTTCGGCCTGGTCGCGCTGAGCTTTGGCTGCCTCAAACTGCTGCCTGGCAGCGGCGATTCCTGCACGCGCGCTGGCCACATCGGCCTCCGTCGCTGACACCTGGCTGGTGGTGCTGACCGAAGTGATGGGAACGTTCACGCCAGCGGCGGCAGCGGTGGCCTGCGCATCCTCGAAATTGGCTTTAGCGCGATCATAGGCCACCTGGTAGTCCGCCGGATCGATTTCCACCAGCACCCTACCCGCTTGCACATACTGGTTGTCCAGGACATTCAGCTTCACGACGTGGCCGGAAATACGAGTGCTGATGGAATTGATGTGGCCGTCCACCTCGGCGTCATCGGTGGATTCGTAACTGGTGACATAGCGGTAGACGAAAACTCCCGCCACCAACAGCACTACGGCGGCGATGATGACGGCGATGCGAAACCCGGGACTGGCGGTGCGCGAAGGACGAGTACGGAAGTCCCGTTCCGTCGAGGGCAATGGCTGGGTGCGGCTCTCGGACGGAGCGTTCTCCGGCTGGGCGCTCTCGGGCCGAGCGGGCGGAGCGGCGGGCGGGGTTTGCGTCGTCTGGTTCCATAAGTTTGAGTTAGTGTTCGCCTTTCAAATATCGTTTGACTCCCTGTTCGGCGTCGCCGATGGCGCGTGCCAGTTCGATCTTGGCCAGGTTATGCGCGTAAAGACTCTGGATGTAACTCTCATGCGCGCTGGCGACGGACTCCTGCGCCTGAACCACTTCCAGGTTGTCGGCCACGCCAGCCGTGAAGCGATCTTCCGATTGGGTGAGGGTCTGTTCCGCCAATTCGACGGAACTGCGGGCAACTTCCACCTGGTCGGCGGCAGAGTTCAAGTCCAGCAATGAGGCGCGAACTTCATAGTCGATGCGGCCGCGCAGATCGGCGAATTGAGAACGCGCCTGCTTCAACTGAGCATCGGCTTCGAGAACATCACTGTGGGTTTTTCCTCCGGCAAAGATGGGGATGTTCAGTCCTCCATTCACCTGCCAAGTTCCGTTGGAGTGGTCCGGGGTTACTCCGATGTCGCCGTAGTTAGCGTAAAAGTCCAGGGAGGGATAGTGTCCAGCGGTCGCCGCCCGGCGCGAAAGTTCCGCCGCCCGGACTTGCGCCTGCGCGGCCTGATAGTCGGAGCGCGAGGCATAGGCGCGCTCGAGGTAAATCGCAAGCGGCAAAGGGGTCAGCGCCTGGTACGGGGCTTTCTCGGTCAGGAGAAACTCCTGACCCGGCGGCAGGCCGATTACCCGAGCTAAAGACAATTTCTGTTTGGCGAAGTCGTTGCGCGCAGCGATGAGTTGCTGCTGGCGGGTTTGCAGTTCCACTTGAGAGCGCAGAGTATCGATGGCTGGACTCAGCCCTGCCTTTTGCTGGTCGATCGCTTTGTTGTACAAAGCCTGGGCGTTTTTAACCTGGGCGTCCGTGGTTTCGATACGAGCGGCTGCTGCAATAGCCATTAAGTAGGCGTTGCCTACGGCAAGCACAACCAGTTCGCGCGCGTCTTTGTAGGTGTATTTCGCCGATTTCAAGCTCTCAGAGGCGGCGCGCTCCTTCTCGAGGTCGCTAAAGTTGAACAGAGACTGACTGACCGAGGCGCGCGCGTCGAAGTAGTTGAAAGCAGGGGTCACAGCGGGGAAGCTGCCTTTCTCACCAAATATCGGAAAAAGTTTCTGGAAGCCCAGCGCAGCCAGGTCCAGGTTTTGTGCGTCCTCCTGCACTCGGGCCGAGAGGTTGGGGAGGAGGTTGCTGAGTTCTTTCCATCTCTGGCCCTGCGCCATGGTGGTCTGATCCCCGGAGAGCAGCAGGCCGAGGTTATTGCGCAGTCCGCGGTCGATCGCCTCTTGCAGGCTCAACTGCAGGACCTCTGGAGTGGCTTTGCCCTCCGGCTCGCTGCCGGTGAAGGGACTCTGGGATCCGGGCAGAGAGATGGAAGGCGCAGGCGCGGAATTCTGAGCCACAACCCCTGTGACAGAGAACAGAACTGTCAGCGCGAATGCAAGAAGGCTGCGGTTTGGGTGAGGCAAGAAACGAGGCATTTCCTATTGTGAAAAGAAATCTATTATAAAGAAAGTCTTCGGCAACTTTTCTCATTCATCACAAAACGTCCTGTAATGGACTCGCTTAAGTCACCTCGCGATGCAAAACCCCCGGAGCCTGAAAGTTTGACAGTTGGACGCTACCGAGAGTCCATGGAGCATGTATTTTTCCCAAATGATCGACAAATGATCGCACAGGGCGGCGCCTTGAGGTTTGCAATCGAGGCCCAGCAATTAGATTTGGAACCCATTACTTTCGACACTTTCCACTCTGCAGCCGCTGCCGATAAAGTGAAGGAGAAAGGTCCATCCCTCGCGGACTAACCGCAATCGTAAGAGCTAAGGAACATTTACTCGCCTTATGCCCGCCTCGACCTCAAAGCCCGCAACAAACCCGATGGACCGCCGCCGGAGACGGCATCCGAGATACCGCACCGATTTTCGGGTCACCGCGAGCTATCTTTTGGGGAATCACTACCAGAAGGTTGAGGGACATTGCAAGGATCTTTCCGAAGCCGGAATCGGCATACTTCTGGCGGCGGAACTGAATGGCGGTGAGGTGGCCGGCTTCAGCTTTTTGCTTCCGGGGTCCGGCCTTATGTGGGAAGTGAGAGCAGTAGTCCGCTACCGCCGCGGGTACCACTACGGCTTTGAATTCCTGTCCCTCACGGGGGAGCAGCGAAAAGCGCTAGACAGTTACCTCAAGGGCTTGGAACCCATCGACTGAAAGCTTTCCAGTTGAAACCTCGGCGAGGTGTGTAGTCTGGGGACAGTTCTGAGACGGGTAGTTTGGAGGTGACTTCGGTCATCTTGTGAACAACTACTCTAGGGTTCAACCTGAAACCGGAACTCGTTCGCGCGAGCGAGAGGAAGCGCCATTTCAATGAGTAACTCCAAGACTGACGCAGCGGGGGGGATGGACTGGACGGAGCTGCTGGCCGACCCGGACCTGGCACGGAACCTTGGAAAACTATTGCAGATCTATCGCGATGCCCCGCCCGAGGGCAGAGAAGAAGCACTGCTGGTGGCCATGCGGGAGGCCAAGAAAGAAAGTTCCGGCGGCTCCTCAACCCTGGCAAGCTCGGCTAAGGTAGCGATGGAACCTCCACCGCAACCCCTGCCTAAGCCGGCCTCCGCCACTCCTCCGTTTGAGCCCGATCTCTTCAGCCCCAACCGGGGACAAGATCGACGCCGGCATCCGAGAATCTGGTGTTTTGTGGCAGTGGAGTTGCGTGTCAATGACGCGGACGCTCCCATTTGGGGCAATCTTTCCAACACCAGCCTGGGTGGATGCCAGGTAGAGACCGCGATTCCCATTAGCGGCGGCGCCAAAGTCGAAATCGGACTCTGGGTCGCGAGTGGCAAGATTTGGGTGAAAGGTGTCGCGCTGAATGGAGTAGTCATTCGCAGCACACCTGCCGCGGGAACGCGCATTCGCTTCGCCGGAATGGATGCCGCCGAAAAAGAGAATCTCCGCCAGTTTCTAAAGTATGTGCAAGAGACCACACGAGAGTCGAAGAGCGAAAACAGCTACCTGCAACGGTTAAAGTAGGTAGTGTCGGCGTTTTCTCAAGGCCCCTCTTTTCAGGTTCTTTCCATTTTTTACAAATCCGGCGACATTGGTGCGCAAGAAATTGGTACACTCGATGCGTATCTGAAACCCTTTCTGTCCCGGGAACTCTAATGGGGCTGAGCGACGGAGCCACGCAAGTGAAGGCCGAGTTGTCTCCCCGCAAGGAGCATCGATCGTATGGTAGCCAGTGAACAGGCGTTGGTGACGGGCAAGCAGTTGGACACGCTGTCGATTAACACGATCCGCACCTTGGCGATGGACGCCGTACAGCAGGCCAACAGCGGGCATCCGGGCGCACCCATGGGCCTGGCGCCGGTGACTTACTGCTTGTGGCAGGAATTTCTGCGCTACGACCCGGAAGATCCGAAGTGGCTGAACCGTGACCGGTTCGTGCTGTCGAACGGCCACGCTTCCATGCTGCTCTACGCCATGCTTTACCTTGCGGGGGTGCGCGAAGTCGACTGAGGACGGGCACGTTCTGAAAAGCTCGCAGTTCCCATGGAGGAGATCAAGCGCTTCCGGCAACTCGGCAGCCGGACTCCGGGACATCCCGAATCGCACCTCACTACCGGGGTTGAGACCACGACTGGGCCGCTCGGTCAGGGCGTGGGAAATAGTTTGGGAATGGCCGATTGCCAGCCGGTGGCTGGCGGCAAATTTCAACCGGCCGGGCTTTGAGATCTTCGATTTCAATGTCTACGCCATGTGTTCGGACGGCGACCTGATGGAAGGCATTGGTGGCGAAGCCGCCTCGCTGGCGGGCCATCTCAAGCTTTCGAATCTGTGCTGGATGTATGACCACAACGGCATCACGCTGGATGGTCCGGCCAATTGGTCATTCAGCGAAGACGTAGCCACGCGATTTGTCGGCTATGGCTGGAATGTCACGCGCGTTGCCGATGCGAACGATCTGGCGATGCTGGCGCGGGCCTTTGAAACCTTCCAGAAGACGACGGATCGTCCCACCTTGATCATCGTGGACAGTCATATTGGCTATGGATCGCCGCACAAGCAAGACACGAATGCGGCGCACGGAGAGCCCCTCGGCGAAGAAGAAGTGCGGCTCACGAAGAAATTCTATGGCTGGCCCGAGGATGCCAAGTTTCTGGTGCCGGAAGGCGTGCGGGAACACTTCCAGGATGGAATCGGCAAGCGCGGGCGTGAAGCGCGCGCACAGTGGGCGAAAATGTTCGCGGAGTACTCGCAAAAATATCCGGAACTGGCGGAGCGATTGCATCAGCATGCAGCGCCGCGAGCTGCCCAACGGGTGGGACAAGAAGCTTCCAACCTTCCCGGCGGACGCCAAGGGAATCGCCACGCGCGAGAGCTCCGGAAAAGTGCTGAATGTGCTGGCGCAAAACATTCCGTGGCTGATTGGCGGCTCAGCCGATCTGGCTACCTCGAACAAGACCAACCTGAAGTTTGAAGGCGCAGGCGACTTTCAGGCCGACAGCTACGCGGGGCGCAATCTGCATTTCGGCGTGCGCGAGCACGTGATGGGCGCGAGCGTGAATGGGCTTACGGTTTCTGGAATCCGCGCCTTCGGGGCGACTTTCTTTAATTTCAGCGACTACATGAGGCCCAGCATCCGGCTTTCCGCGCTGATGGAAATTCCCTCGATTTTCATTTTTACGCACGACTCGATCGGCCTGGGAGAAGACGGGCCAACCCATCAACCGATCGAACAACTGGCGGCGTTGCGGGCTATGCCAAATCTGATTGTGCTTCGTCCCGGCGATGCGAACGAAGTGGTCGAAGCGTGGAAGATCATTATGCAGTTGCAGCACCAGCCGGTGGCGTTGGTGCTGACGCGGCAAGCGCTTCCGACTTTTGACCGGACGAAGTATGGCGCGGCCTCTGGCACGGCGAGAGGAGCCTACATTCTTGCCGACGCGCCGGCCGGCAAACCAGACGTGATTCTGATGGGTACGGGCAGCGAGGTTTCCTTGTGCGTGGAGGCTTACGAAAAGCTCAAGGCGGAAGGCATTCCAGCGCGAGTGGTGAGCATGCCCTCGTGGGATATTTTTGAGCAGCAAGATGCGGCTTACAAAGAGAGCGTTCTGCCCTCTTCGGTGACGGCGCGGGTCTCGGTGGAGATGGCGGCGACTTTGGGCTGGGAGCGGTACGTTGGACTGAAGGGACGCAAGGTTGGCATGCACCGCTTCGGAGCCTCGGCGCCGTTGAAGGACTTATTGAAGTTTTTCGGTTTCACGGCGGATGCGGTAGTTGCGGAAGCGCGCAAGGCGATGGCGGAAAAGTAGTCGCAGTTGGATCGGATAGCGAAGTTCGTCGACGGTTCATCAGGAGAAAATCATCATGCAGCCAACTGGAGTTCTGGAAACCTCGAAAGCTACGAATCCTTTGAGAGCGTTGCTCGGCTATGGGCAGTCGATGTGGCTCGACTACATCCGGCGCGACCTGATCACGAGCGGCAGCCTGAAAACGATGATTGAAGAGGATGGTCTGCGCGGGATGACTTCGAATCCGGCCATCTTCGAGAAGGCGATCGCGGAAAGCTCGCTCTACGACGATATGTTGAAGTCGCTGGCTTCGCGCAATGATCTAGATACCACCGCCCGCTACGAACAAATTGCGATTCGCGACATTCAGGGCGCCGCCGATTTGCTGCGCCCGGTGTATGAGACTTCGAAGTTCCGGGACGGGTATGTCAGCCTGGAGGTTTCTCCCCTGCTCGCGCTGAAGACTCAGGAGACGATCGACGAAGCGCGCCGCTTGTGGAAGGCCGTGAATCGCGAGAACGTGATGATCAAGATTCCAGGAACGGCCGAGGGACTTCCCGCAATTCGGCAGGCGATTGGCGAAGGCATCAACGTCAACGTAACCTTGTTGTTCGCGCAGGAAGTTTACGAGAAAGTTGCGGAAGCGCATATCGCCGGACTCGAGGATCTGGCGAAGCGTGGCGGCAATCTGAAGAAAATCGGAGGCGTGGCCAGCTTCTTCATCAGCCGCATCGACTCGCTGGTGGATTCGATCATCAACGATAAGCTGAAAACTGCCACCGACGCGCAACAGCAGGCGCTGCTGAAGAGCCTGCTGGGCAAAGTTGCTATCGCCAATGGCAAGCTGACCTACCTGCGCTATCAGCGCATCTTCAGCGGGCCGCGATGGCAAGCGCTGGCGGCCCAGGGAGCGCAGACACAGCGCGTTCTGTGGGCGAGCACCAGCACGAAGAACCCCGCGTATCGTGACGTTATGTACGTCGAGGAATTGATTGGGCCGGACACGGTGAATACGATGCCTCCCGCCACGATTGATGCCTTTCGCGATCACGGGCGGCTGCGGAACAGCCTCACCGAGGACGTGGCTGGCGCGCAGAACGTGATGGACAATTTGGCGAGAACCGGCATCTCGATCAAAGAAGTGACCACCAAGCTCACGGATGACGGAGTGAAGCTTTTCGCGGATGCGTTCCACAAGTTGCTGGCTGCGGTCGAGAAAAACACTCAGTCCAAAGGAAAAACCGCTTGAGCCAGCTGAAAACTTCGCTGCCAGAAACGCTCGCCGCGGCGGTGAAGACTGCCGTCGACGATTGGCGGTCCGGCAGCAAGATGCAGCGCCTTTGGCAGCGCGATGCCACGCTGTGGACCGGGGACGATGAGGCCAGTTGGCTGGGATGGTTGGACATTACCGCAGAACAGACCGCGCACCCGATCGAGTTGCGGAATCTTGCCAAAGAAGTTTGGAGCGCGGGTTTCAAAGACATTCTTCTGCTGGGCATGGGTGGGTCGAGCTTGTGTCCGGAAGTTCTGCGCATGACGTTCGGCAAGATTGCCGGATACCCTGATCTACACGTTCTCGATTCCACCGACCCCGCGCAGGTGAAGGCCTTCGAAGACAAAGTCGATATTGCCCGGACGCTCTTCATTGTTTCGAGCAAGTCAGGCAGCACGCTCGAACCCAACCTCTTCAAACAGTATTTCTTTGAGCGTACGAAGCAGGCTGTGGGCGCGGATAAGGCCGGCAGCCACTTCATTGCCATCACCGATCCCGGATCGAAGATGCAGCAGGCCGCGGAAGCAGACCGTTTCCGGCATATCTTTTTTGGCCGGCCTTCGATCGGAGGCCGCTACTCCGCGCTTTCAAAGTTCGGCATGGTGCCAGCAGCAGCCATCGGAGTGAACACGAAGAAGTTTCTCGACCGCACGCAGGAGATGGTGCGAGCGTGCGGACCTTCCGCGCCGGTTGAAGGAAATCCTGGTGCGGTGCTCGGAATCATTCTGGGTACGGCTGCACGGAGCGACCGCGATAAAGTCACGATCATCACTTCTCCAGATCTCTCCGATCTTGGCGCATGGCTGGAGCAGTTGCTGGCCGAGTCCACGGGGAAAGTTGGAAAAGGCATTATCCCGGTGGACCGCGAGGAACTGGCAGCGCCGGAGGTTTACGGCAACGATCGCGTGTTTGCCTACATTCACACCAAACATGCGACCGAGGTCGCGCAGGATGCGAAGGTGAGGGCACTCGAGGAGGCGGGGCAGGCTGTGCTGCGCATCTCGATGGCCGACATCTATGACCTGGGAGCGGAATTTTTCCGATGGGAGATTGCCACCGCGGTTGCCGGTTCCATCATCGGGATTAACGCATTCAACCAGCCTGACGTTGAGGCCAGCAAGATTGCTAGCCGGAATCTGACGTCCGCCTACGAAAAGACCGGTTCCCTGCCCGCAGAAAAACCTGTCGTGGAAGACGGCGGCGTCATGCTGTTCACTGACGAGAAGAATGCTGCGGCCCTGGCGCAGGCCGCGGGCAGAGACAAGTCTCTGGCGGGATATTTGAAAGCTCATCTGGGCCGCATCGGGGCCGGTGATTATTTCGCCGTGCTGGGATTTATCCAGATGAATGCCGAACACGAAAGAAAACTGCAGGCCATTCGGCACGCGGTCCGGGACAAGAAACATGTGGCGACCTGCCTTGGTTTTGGTCCTCGTTTTCTGCATTCGACGGGGCAGGCCTACAAGGGCGGGCCGAATTCCGGCGTGTTTCTGCAGATGACCTGCGACGATTCTTTGGAACTGCCGGTACCGCAACAGAAATACACGTTCGGCGTGGTCAAGGCGGCGCAGGCGAGGGGTGATTTCCAGGTGCTGGCCGAGCGTGGGCGGCGCGCCCTTCGCGTGCATCTGCACGATGTGGACGCGGGTTTGGTGACGCTGACAGCAGCCGTCGAAAAGGCTCTGGGATAGTTTTGACAATGCCGGCGGGACCCTTCGACTTCGCTCCGGGCAGGCTGCCGGCGCTACGCTTCATCCGCCTGGATTTCGGCTACAGTTTGCGATTAAGGAGCAACACATGCAATTGGGAATGGTAGGTCTGGGCCGCATGGGCGCGAACATGACACGCCGCTTGATGCGCGGCGGACATCAACTCGTGGTCTCGGATCTGAGCGCGGACGCGGTGAAGCAACTGGCCGTCGAAGGCGCCGGTGGTTCGTCGTCGCTCGAAGATCTGGTCGGCAAGCTGAAGCCACCGCGGGCAGCTTGGGTCATGGTGCCGTCGGGCGGTCCCACCGAGCAGACGGTGCAAAAACTCGCGCAGCACATGCAGGCCGGCGACGTCATCATCGACGGTGGCAATTCTTATTTCAAGGACGACGTGCGCCGGGCGGGTCAACTCAAAGGCAAAGGCATCCATTACGTGGACGTGGGAACCAGCGGCGGCGTCTGGGGCATCGATCGCGGTTATTGCATGATGATCGGGGGGCCCACCGAAGCGGTCGAGCGGCTCGATCCTATTTTCAAGACCTTGGCTCCTGGAAAAGGCGACATCCCGCGCACGCCCGGCCGGGAAAAACTGGGTGGCCCAGCCGAGCAAGGCTACATTCACTGCGGACCTTCGGGCTCCGGCCATTTTGTGAAAATGGTGCATAACGGAATCGAATACGGAATCATGCAGGCTTATGCCGAGGGCTTCGACATCTTCAAGAATGCCACCAGCAAAGACTTGCCGGAGGATATCCGCTACGATTTGAACCTGCCTGATATCGCCGAGGTTTGGCGGCGGGGCAGCGTGGTCAGCTCCTGGCTGCTCGATCTTACGGCCATGGCTTTGACCGAGAATCCGACGCTCTCCGAATACGAGGGCTACGTGCAGGATTCCGGCGAAGGGCGCTGGACGATTCAGGCTGCCCTGGAGGAAGCCGTGCCTGCGGAGGTGCTGACCGCGGCGCTGTATGTGCGCTTCCGGTCGCGGCAGCAACACACTTTTGCGGAGAAGATGCTTTCTGCCATGCGGCAGAAGTTCGGCGGACACATCGAGGCCGGCGCGGTCCCGGCCAGCTCAACCAAGAAGAGCGCGTAACCAGAATTTATTTCCGCGCAGAAATTTTGAGGATCTGATCATGGCTCAATTGGCGGAACAGCCCACGGCAGCCCCATCGCGCATCGGTAAACAGGGAGATCCTTGTGTGATGGTGATCTTCGGCGCCGCCGGCGATCTGACGGGGCGCCTGTTGATTCCCGCGCTGTACAACCTGGCCCGGGCGGACTTGCTCTCGAAGGAGTTCGCGGTGGTGGGCGTGGCCCGGAAGCAGATGACGGATGAGGACTTTCGCAAAAGAATCCTCGACGATGTTAAAGAGTACTGCGGCGACTGCATCAACGCCGACACCTGGGAGAACTTCTCGCGCCGCTTCTATTACTTTGCCGGCGATTTCAAGGATGACCAGCTTTACGCGAAGATCAAAGATCGCCTGGCCAAGATTGACCGCGATCACTCCACGCATCAAAACTTCTTCTATTACATGGCGACGGCCCCGAGTTACTTCGGTCCCATCGTTGAGAAGCTCGCCGCGAATGGACTGATGGAGCAGAATAACGACCACTGGCGGCGAGTGGTTATCGAAAAGCCCTTCGGTCACGACTTGGAGTCGGCCAAAGCCCTCAACCAGCAACTGCTCAAGCTTGCCGACGAAAAGCAGATCTACCGCATCGACCATTATTTGGGCAAAGAGACCGTGCAGAACATCATGGCGTTCCGCTTTGCCAACGGAATCTTCGAGCCCATCTGGAACCGCCGCTACATCGATCACGTACAGATTTCCGTTGCCGAAACCGTAGGCGTGGAAGGCCGCGGCAGCTATTTCGAACACGCCGGCTCAATGCGCGACATGGTGCCCAACCACATCATGCAACTCATCAGCCTGACCGCGATGGAGCCTCCCATTTCGTTCGACGCCAATGCCGTGCGCGACGAACAGGCCAAGATTTTGCATGCCATCCAGCCCATCAGCGATGAGGAAGTTCTGAGCCGCTCGGTGCGCGGGCAGTACGGGGATGGCACGGAAGATGGAAAGCCGGTCTCCGCATACCGTTCCGAAAGCGACGTTGCGCCGGATTCCCGCACGGAGACCTTCGTTGCCATGAAGTTGCTCATTGACAACTGGCGCTGGGCCGACGTTCCTTTCTATCTGCGTACGGGAAAGCGCATGGCGGCGCGCAACACCGACATCGTGATTCAGTTCCGCCGGGCTCCCTTTGTATTGTTCCGGGATACTTCCGTGGAGCACATGATGCCGAACCAGTTGGTGCTGCACATCCAACCGGAGGAAGGTATTTCCCTGCAATTTGCGGCGAAAGTGCCCGGCCAGGTGATGCGCCTGGGAACAGTGGACATGAACTTCGAATATCAGGAATACTTCGGAAAGCAGCCCAGCACTGGCTACGAGCGCTTGCTGCACGATTGCATGATCGGCGACCAGACGCTGTTTCAACGGGCGGACATGGTGGAGGCGGGCTGGAGCGTGGTCAATCCGGTGCTCGATCTGTGGAAGGCACTGCCCCCGCGGAATTTCCCCAATTACGCCTCCGGCACTTGGGGACCGAAAGAGGCCGACG
This sequence comes from uncultured Acidobacteriaceae bacterium, assembly GCA_963714225.1. Lineage (GTDB taxonomy): Bacteria > Acidobacteriota > Terriglobia > Terriglobales > Acidobacteriaceae > Sulfotelmatobacter. The sequence continues at coordinate 243,319 of CAVQNY010000053.1, forward strand.
AACTGTTGGAGCGCGATGGCCGGCGCTGGAGGAACTTCGAGAAATGATACTGGCTGGCGATATTGGGGGAACCAACGCTCGACTGGCCTATTTTCAGCCTCAGAATGGCCATCTCCGGCTGATTTCCGAGCGCGTCTTCCCCAGCCGCGAGTACAGCGAATTGGGTGAGATTGTTGCCAAGTTTCTCGAAGACTCCGCCACCCGGCCCGAGGTCGCCTGTTTCGGAATCGCGGGCCCGGTACACAATGGACGCGTCGAGACCTCGAACCTTCCCTGGATCATCGAACAGTCCCGCTTGGCGAAACAAATTCAACTGCCTGCCACTTTGTTGATCAACGATCTGGAAGCGAACGCGTGGGGCATTGGAGCGCTCAGCCCGCAAGATCTGGTTCCTCTCAATCGAGTCGCGCAGTCGGTTGGCAATCAGGCGGTGATCGCGCCGGGAACCGGCTTGGGAGAAGCGGGATTGTTCTGGAACGGCAGCCAACATGAGGTCTTTGCCTGTGAAGGCGGACATGTGGATTTCGCACCCCAAGGGGATCTGCAGATCGAACTGCTGCGCTTCCTGGCGAGCCGCTACGGACACGTAAGTTACGAACGCATCCTCTCCGGCCCCGGTCTGGTCAACGTGTATGAGTTTCTGCGCGAAAAAGGCTGCGGAGACGAACCGGCGGGATTTGCCGCGCAACTTGCCCAGGGAGATCCCGCTGCGGCGATTTCCCGCGCCGCCGCTGGACGGCACAAATCGGCTGGCCGAGCAGGCGCTGGATCTCTGGATCTCGGTTTACGGCGCGGAAGCCGGCAATCTGGCTCTCAAAGCCATGGCGACCGGCGGAATCTTTCTCGGGGGCGGAATCTCCCCGAAGATTCTTACCCAAGCTCACGGGTCCGCTCTTCATGCGTGCTTTTCTGGATAAAGGCAGATTGCGCCCGCTGCTGGAAAGCATCCCGGTGCAAGTCATCACCAACGACAAGGCCGGTCTGCTGGGGGCGGCCCGGTGTGCGGCGGCAAAATCCAGCAACGATCGGATGGGAGTGCTGTGAGTGCGCCCGTCGAGCTGCGTAGACTGACCACTCCGCAGGATCTTTTTCAGGCGGCCGCTGAGGAAGTCATACGTGCCGCTACCAGCGCAATCACAGAGCGGGGCCGCTTTACGATTGCGCTCTCCGGTGGATCGACTCCCAAAAACCTGTACACCTTGATCGCGGCTAACGCCAGCGCCAGCCTGCCCTGGGATCACATGTTCTTCTTCTGGGGTGATGAACGCCATGTTCCCCCGGACGATCCCGACAGCAATTACCGCATGGCCAAAGAGACCCTCTTGTCGAAGGTTGCCATCCCGCCAGCCAACATCTTCCGCATCCCTGCCGAGAACCCGGACGCTTCGGCCGCAGCGGACGCCTACGAGCAGACTCTGCGGAAGTTTTTCGCCGTCGCGCCCGGCGAATTTCCCCGCTTTGATCTGATCCTGTTGGGCATCGGACCGGACGGACATACGGCGTCCTTATTCCCGGAAACTGCGGCGTTAGCAGGAGACATCGCGACTGGTGGTGGCCAACTGGGTGGAGAAGCTGAAAACCAGCCGGATTACTTTCACGCTGCCAGTGCTGAACGCAGCCCGTTGTGTTGCGTTCCTGGTGAGTGGAACGGACAAGGCAGCGGTTCTGCACGAAGTTCTGGAAGGCAACGCCCCAGCCGAGAAATACCCCTCGAAACTGGTGCAGCCGAGCGAGGGCAAGCTGATCTGGTTCGTCGATCGAGCGGCAGCCAGCGAACTGTCAACGGCTGCGTGAAGAAGCCTTCAAGCCGTGCGGAGCGCTAGCCGCGCCAGCCACTGATTTCCTTCAGGCTCTTGCCGCGTGCGTGTTGAAACAGCCGCACGCGATGGCGGGAATGCTCAAACTCATGGATGTCCGCCCACACTTCCGCCTGCCACGCCTTGTCATGGGAGGCGGACTCGCCGCAGGTAGCGCAACGGGTGTGCAGACGGATGGAGGTTGCCTCGGCCACACCTGCTCCGGGCAATTCGATGAAGATGCAGCGAACCTCCCGGATCTCCTCGTTTTCATCGAACAGGTGTTCGTAACGCAGCAAGTAGCCGAATCCCAGCTTGCGGGCTTCGGCTTCCGCTTCGGCACGGGTGTGAAACGGGCCATATTCCGCCCGCAGTTGCTCGGTGGAGTCGCAAGCCATCCAGAAGGTCTCTTTGTAGTCCATTCCCGCCCCACCCAGGAATTGCGGACAGCTCGAGCCTGCTTGCGAGCCTGCCCTATTGGGTCGAGACTACCACTGCAATTTGCAGGCCGACCGCAAAAGAGACACAAGTCGTTGCTGTTCAATGTCTTTCCCGAATTTTCGAATAAGGTCTGAGCACCGGAATGCAAACCTTTTGCAGCAGTTGTGCTTGTCGCCAAGCGCAGCACGCAAGATCCTGGCAAAGGTCCGGCCCACTTCATCGCGTCTTCCAAGCCCAAGTCTTGCCACCGTGGCTGGCCACGTGCATAGCCAACTCGAACCGGCTCCAGATTCCCAGTTTGTCGAAAGTGCATCATTGGGGGGCAACCATTGGCGAGAGCACGTTTCGCCGGGGACCAGACCCCTTCATTGGGGTTAAGCTCCGGAGCATAGGAGGGAAAGCGCTCGATGTGCAGGTCGCAGAAGTTGCTGCAGGGGCTCTCCCTAGTGGGTGGAAGAATTGTCCTAAATAAGATCACCTGGCCCCGTAAGCGGCGTAACAACTCGCGCAGAAACATGCAAACTTCTTCCTGCCCGTCATCTACGCGGTCGGATTTTTGGTTACCTTCGTGCGTCCAAGAAGGGCGACAATGCCTGCGAGCCAAAGGGGTACAGGTAACGATCGACGACTTTGGGACGGGCTACTCCAGCTTGAGTTACCTTAGAAAGTTCACGACCGACGCCCTCAAGATCGACCAGTCATTCGTCCGTCAAATACCCACCGCTCCCGACCAGACAACCCTCGTCGCGGCGATCATCAGTATGGCAAAAAGCCTCAAATTGCGGGTGGTAGCGGAGGGCGTAGAAACGTTGGAATTTCTTCAAGTTCACGAATGTGACGAAGCACAAGGGTACTATTTTGGCCGACCCGTGCTGCCCCAGCGGTTCGCCAGGTTGCTCGACAATCAATCGCATTTGGGACAGAAGAGCTTTCCTGGCATCCCTAACGAAAAATGCTTTCGACTTTGAAAGCCTGCGCTTTACTACATCGGCGCGCACGAGCACTTCGCGGGGCACTCGAGCGGATGGCTAAATCGCGTGTCCAAACCAAAGCCCAGATTGAGCGAGCAATCTCATACCGATTGGCAATCCAGAACGCAGGTGTCGCAGCAATCCCCGATTTATCGCGAGGCCATATCCGCCATAGAAACGTGCCACCGCTTAACCGGTTTCGGAGGACAATCCTGAGTGGAGACTTATTAGTCTCACGAACTACTTCAGCCTCGACCGAAGCTTCGGCTTATCTATCCTCTTATTATTCCTGCTTCTTATCAGCCAAGGCCGTTATCAAAGAGCTTTCCTCCTTTTGGAATGCTCGTGCAACGAACTCAGGAAGTATCACTTGCTGCTTTTTGGAGAGCCAACACTGTAATTCAGATTTTTGCTCTTCCGGAAGAGACACAAAGCGAATACCGAGACGGCCCGCTTTCCACCAGCAGATTCTCGATTGTGCCACCCATGGTATTTTGTTGTCCGGTAAAATGAAGCGAAGCTGCACGTCTTCTCCAGCACAGAGCGGCACGGACGTACTCACCGCCACACCTCCTTCGCTGATATTCACGCTGTAGCACCGAACCTCCGGCATGCCTTGTCTCAGGATGGTGATGGGAATTGCGACCAGTGCGCCTACCCTTGCAGCTTACGGGAGTAACCACCGACCGGCGGTCGACCTCATAACGTAGGTTCTTTGGTGGAGGAATTGCACTAGAATAGGGCTGCTGGTCTCTGACGGGCCATTTCACACGTCGGCTGGCGAAGCGGGCAAGAAAATCGTGACCGATCAGAAGAACAAACCAGTTCTCGACGAACGGACGTTTGACAAGCTGCTGGAAGCTGCTTATGTGCTCCAGGAGCACAAGCGCAAAATCCGGGACCTGGAAGCAGCAATGGAGTCTCACGGCGACCAGCTCCGCGAGCAAGCGTCGGCCAAGCAATCCCCGCTCCCAGGAAGCAAACCAGAATCGAAAGAGAGTTCGCGCTCAGCCGCCGACTATACGCTCACCCTGGCGGAGGTTGTCGAAGCGCAGCGTCAGATTCAGGCGCGCCATCTAGAATTAGATACGGCGATGGCAGTGGTGGCCGATAAAGTTGCTCGAATCACAGGCGCGAGCGGCGCGGCCATTGGAATTCTGGAAGAAAAGACGGTGCGTTATCGCGCCGGAGCAGGCGCATCGGCTTTGCCCTTGGAAACTGAAATCCCCCTGGCCACGGCGATTTGCGCTACCAGCGTGCGCACCGGGCAGGTGATTCGCAGCGAGGATGTAAATACCGAGGTACTGTTTGACCCCGAACCGTGCCGCCAGCGGGGAATCTTGTCGCTGCTGGCCGTGCCGATTTATCGCGACGGGGATATTGTGGGGGCACTGGAACTCTATTTCGACAGGGTTCACGGCTACGCCGAACAGGACATCCACACCTGCCAACTGATGGCCGGCCTGGTGACCGAAGCGATTGGTCGAGACGCCGAGTTGAAATTGAAGAAGTCTGTGGCAGCGGATCGATCTATGATGCTGGCCGCAATTGAACGGCTCCAACCGAGTCTGGCAACTTTGGCACAGGATCAATCCGCCGCGACCGCCGGGACAGATAGGGGTGCGTCTGCGGTCGCTGCGGTGAAATCCTGCTCGAAGTGCGGAAGCAAGCTGATGGCGGAGGAGCAGTTTTGCGGCAGGTGTGGCGCTCCGCGCGTTACCGACGGCGAACCCTCCAGCATGCAGAACCCGCTGGCATCGGCGTGGCCCATGCAGCAAATAAGTGAGGAGAACCTAGAAGACCTGTCTCCCCACGAAACCTCGCCTCCCAAGGAGACGACGAGCCCGGTTGCGGCGCATACCACGAACGAAGACGACTTTGAAAAAGACAACGCCGGCGCTACTCTGCCGGAACTGTCCTCTCTGCTGGAGTTGGAGGAGGAAAACAGTGACCCTCTATTCGCCGGGTCATTCAACGCAAGCACAGACCAAGATACGATGACGGAGTCCTTGTCGTCCGAGCCGCAGCTCGACGAAGACAATCTCGAAGCTCCCTCCACCGCGATCGTAAGACCGCGGCAGGAGGATGAGGATAAGGATCTTGTCTGGACTTCCGCAGCGAAAGCGCGGGATTTCCTGGAATCGTTGTCTGCGACGCGTGCGCCAAGCGCATTCGCCCGTCTCTTGCGTTCCCGTCGCGGCGATTTCTATCTCGCGGTCGCGGTCATGCTGATGGTGGCCGTGATTCGCTGGGGAGTCTGGTCCAACCACTCAGTGCGTGCCACAGGTAGTGGAATCGCCGTTTCCGGGAGCGCGAATCGGCACAAAGAACCAGCCCCCGACGCAGATCTTTCCTTGTTTGACAAGCTCCTCATCGGTCTTGGGCTGGCCGAGGCTCCCGAGGCACCGGAATACAAAGGCAATCCCGACACCCAGGTCTGGGTCGACTTGCACACCGCCCTTTACTACTGCCCGGGTTCCGATCTCTATGGCAAGACCCCAAAAGGCAAGCTCTCCAGTCAGCGCGAAGCGCAGTTGGACCAGTTCGAACCCGCCTATCGCAAGGCCTGTGACTGAGTTCCCCAGCCCCGATTTGACAACCCACTCTGCTGGTAGTGCAATCATAAGTATCGCTGTTTCTATGGAGAATGCCAGTACCGCACACCATGGACAAATTCGACGCAAACACCTTACCGGATCCTGAGTTGAATCCTCTCCTGAATCCGCTATTGGGGGCACACATGGGACGATGGGCCGAGGTGTATTTCACCAATCCTCCCGAGAAGCGTGAACAAGCGATTTCCGAGTTGCTTCGTGAACTGCAGAACACCTCTCCTTCGGAGTCGGCCTCCATTCAAGTGATCGATGACAAGAGAGTGACCGAAAAGACTGAAACAGCGGCAGAGCTGGACTCGTCTCCAACTGCCCCAGAGCCTCTCCGTACTTGCAGTGTGTGCGCCCACAACAATTCAGCAGAGCAAAGATTTTGCGGAATGTGTGGCGCGCCCCTCGAAACCTCGACGTGGTCATACCCCCCGGAAGTCGCGGAAGCGCTGCGGATTCCCGCAGCGGATTGGAGCGAACCCGAACCTTCTCGAGGGGCTAACCCTCTGCAGTCCGCGATTGAGCCCGCGGTTAGCTCCACCGCAGCCGGCGGGGGTTACCACGCGCTAGGACCAGCCCGGACGTTGCCGGAAAGAAGTCTTCCGAGCTTCGCTGTGGAATCCGAGCCTGTTCCGCATCGTTACCGACTCCACGCAGGTGTGGCGCTGGCCGTTCTGGCACTCCTGGTTTACATGGCATGGCATGGCACGAGAGGTATTTCGGGCGCTGCAGGTACGGGGTCCGCACCCGCAAGGGCCATCGTACCAGCACTCCCCCCGCCAGCAGCCTCCGCGCAGCCAAGCACGACCGGCAGCACCTCGTCGGGCAGCGAGCCCCCAAAGTCGCCGGTCCGGAGCAAGAACCAAGCAGCGGCAACTTCACGAAAGAATCGAGGTGCCGGGGCTCACCCTGCGTCCCTGATCGAGCCTATGCCTGCAAGGTCCTCCGCCGTTGCGGTTGACGAAAGCGGGGCGGAGGATCTAGCCACGGCTGAGACGTACCTGAACGGCACCCGGGGCATGCCTCGCGATAGTGGAGAAGCTGCCCAACGGTTGTGGAAGGCCGTGGGCAAGGGGAACCTTGCGGCAACGATGGCTCTCTCCGATTTGTATCTGCGGGGAGACGGCGTGCCCAAAAGCTGCGACCAGGCGCGTTTGCTGCTGGATGCCGCCGCCCGAAAAGGCGGGAGGGCAGCCGCTGACCGGCTCCGTAACCTGCAAGCCTTCGGTTGTGAGTGAAGAGCCGGAAGGCGCTCTCTGTCTCAACTCGACGCCAAGGCCCTTCCCGTTACGCGACTCGCGACGGAAGCTCTGGCTCGTGCCTGCGGGACTCATACCACAAGGCGAGTTCCACCCGGTTCCAGAGTCCAAGCTTGTCGTAGATCACACGAAGATAGTTTTTCACCACGTGTTCCGTCGTTCCTATGGCATGGGCCACGTCGCGGTTCTTCAGGCCCTGGGCGACAAGCTCGATGACACGGTTTTCGCGCTCGCTGGGTGTACGCGGTCCATAACGTTCGTTTGCAAACACAATTGCCTCCGGTATAAGAGGGTGGCGAGTTTTACTCGCTTGATTCCGCCGGTGATTCCGAAGCGGAGGAAAAGCCGGTTAAAATGAGCCTTCACAGTTCTGCGCGCCATCTTGAGCTGGCCCGCAATCTCGGCGTTGTCACAACCCTGCAAAAGCAATTCGACAATTTGCTGTTCGCGCGGTCCAAGCCGAACGGACTGCTCCGTCATCACTGCCCCCATGGTTTTGGATTAGCCCCCGCGCTAGACTTATCGGTAGCTGGGATGTTTCCAGATTACATAGCATCCACAATGCCATTTTGAGACGAGGATGGCTGCTAACGAAAGAAAAGCCATTTCCACAGGCACTTGCAGAGATCGCCGCGGGCTACCAGAATGCGGAACCAACCGTCCGAACCCGGCTACTCGTGAGCCGCCTCGGCCACCAGGAATGACGCTGAGGATGCGTAAAGTAAGGGTGTCCTGATGCGGCGCGAGACCGACAAAGTGCCCCGCTGGCCGCGATTTTGGATGGGTCGCGCGGCGGAACCGGGCGCCCGTCCAGTCTCGAGAGCCGAAAGGATTTCTTTTTGGCCGGAGCGTCAGGCGCCCGAAAGGGGGTGTACTCAGGTAAACACCCTAGGTGAAAATTGCCATGCGTAGCGGGAGGCCCTGAACAATTTACATGATCTATCCGATGGACAGGAACACTCTGGGGATAAATTATAACCAACGCGTTGGGGGAGTAGTTGCTGCTGAACAGGGTCTTTTTAGAGCCATCCGGCCTTCGACGGCAGTCATTGGGGCCAGAAACCTGCCCATATCGGTTTGTCGATCCGAGTGTTCGCAATGACTTCGGTAACTGTTATGGGTTTTGGACTTGAAGTAAGCTGTCCTCGATGCCAGAAGGAAGTCAGCGCTGTTCTCGCACCAAGATGGTATTGCCACTGCGCGTGTGGCTGAACGGGCAGGCCGGCGAAACTCTGCCCATGCAATTGGCTCACACTCTTGATATCAGTCACATCGGCTGCCGGCTGGGTGGATTGCGCACGGAGCTTTCTCCCGGGCAGACCATCGCATTACAACGAGGACAACACAAGGCTAATTTCCGTGTCATCTGGAGCAAGCATCTTGCGCCCGACGAGAATCAGGCTGGAATCGAAGCGCTTGACTTCGGAAAAAACATTTGGGCTGTGGAACTTCCGCCACCTCCCTTTGTTCCGAATCCGCAAGCGCCCGGTGTTGCTCAACTGTCCCCTTCCACTCGGCGTGCACCACACAAACTTATTCCATTAGCAACCCATTTCCATATGCGGGGCTTGAGCTTTGGCTTGCTATTCCTCGCCCTGGCGCTAGGGTCGTACGGCTATTACGAAACTTTCTATGAACCCGGACGCGTGGCAATTCACGCTCCAGTACCTGCTCCACCGAGCGCCGAGGATCTCGCCCGCCTTACGCCCAAGCCACATTCCGTGCCGGCTTTGCTCACAACTACCTTGGAGTCTTCCGCATCGCGTGTGCAGGTAGCCGAAACCCCAATCGGACACGTTGTTTATCCCGTAGCCCCGGATAACAGCATCAGAGGTAAAGTTCGCTTACAAATCATCCTCGCGGCCAGTGGAGCGGTGAAGCAAATTCACGCGCTCAGCGGGAAACAACCTCTCGCGGAAGCAGCAGCGCAAGCTGTGCGCCTCTGGCGCTACAGTTCATTTCCCGCGGTTGAGCGGTTCACTGAGCGGGAGACCACCGTCACGGTGAGCTTCGTCGGCGCCGACGCTGTCTCTTTGGAGTTCCCTTCCTCGAACGCACAGATCCATGCGAATTGAGCTTCTGGCTCGCAGAGTCAGCTAAGCAAGGTTCTACACCAACAGCCGCGCAAATGCTTCCTGGCGAGTAGTCTTCAATTTAGCGACTCCAAAGCGGGACGGAAAACCCGAAAGGGCTCTACACTGTTGCCTGAGCCTATGAAACCTTCCTGGTCACAGCCTGCCACCATGAGGAGTCATAAGCGGGCCCATTTCTGAACCCTTATGTTGAAACAATGGGTTCGTTGGGTTGGTTTCGCAAAAATGCATCGCCCACATGCTCGCCCGCCTCGGCATGCTGCGCTACGGAGAACAATAGGTCGACAAGGGGATGAAGTACTACGAAGAGAAATATCGAGAACATGAAATCCGCAGCATTCAGATGAAGGCCAAGGATCTCGGTTTCGTGTTTAGTCTTTCCACCGCCGCCGCCGGATAAAGAAGTTTCTGAGGAGGAGGAGAGAACAAGACTTCGAGCTTGGATTAGCACTACACTCATTACTTACGGTTCACGAGAATGAGACTTTCCGTCGTCATGCCGGTGTACAACGAACGTGCCACGCTGCGGCAAGTGGTGGACAGAGTGCTTGCCGTTCCGCTGGGGATCGAGTTGATTTGCGTGGACGACGGATCTACCGATGGCTCACGCGAGATCCTTGCCCAGTTGCAGGCGGAGCACCCCCAGATTCGAACTCTGCTTCAAGCCAAGAACATGGGGAAGGGTGCGGCCCTGCACCGCGGCATTCGGGAAGCTACCGGGGACTTCGTCATCATTCAGGACGCCGATCTCGAGTACGACCCGGCGGAGTATACCGTGCTGCTGGAGCCGCTGATCGAAGGTCGCGCCGACGTCGTTTACGGTTCGCGTTTTCTTTCCGCTCGCCCTCATCGCGTGCTTTACTTCTGGCATTCCGTAGGCAACTGGATTCTTACTCTGCTGTCCAACGCACTTACCAACATCAACCTCAGCGACATGGAGACTTGTTACAAAGCTTTCCGGCGCGAGATCATCCAATCCATTCCTTTGGAAGAAAAGCGTTTTGGGTTTGAGCCTGAAATAACTGTGAAGATCGCCAAGCGGAAGCTGCGCATCTACGAAGTCGGCATCAGCTACTGGGGCCGGACGTATGAAGAGGGAAAGAAAATCCAATGGAAGGATGGAGTCCGCGCCCTCTGGTGCCTGGTGAAGTATTGCATCACTGAACCGGCGGTTGCAGGCCAGGACGCTACTCTGCTTGACGACACCGCGCTAGTGGCAGGCACGAGACCGCACAAGTCGCCCCCTGCGGATTAGCTGATCCAGGAAACGCCGCCGCTTAATGGCTCTTCACCCGCGGTTTCTGCGAATTCGCAGATTGAGCGTCGCCCCTCGAAGCCTTCTCGCCGCCCTTCAGCGGCTGATACTTAAAGTTAATTCCCGAGCCACTCGCGGCAGCAGCGGGCTTTGGCGCCGAAACGCCCTTCACCGCTCCGCCGTTGTTGGAGCCTCCGGCTTTGATTTCCGTCCGCTCTAAGTGAGTGAGTTCTGCGGTTGCGTTTCCGCTACTTTGCGAGGCCCTCGGAACCGCAGACGAAGACGTGCGTTTGGCCGGCATTGCGGATTTCGGGGTTAGCCGCTTGGTCGCGGCGTGGAGATCTGCATTCGATTTGACGGAAGTTGAGCCCACCTGAGAGTTCTGCGCCGCCGCCAGACCGGTCAAGGCTGCCGCGGCCACAAACAAACGAACTACCCTGTACTTCATCATGGAATCTCCCGTTCGGACATGCCCCTGCCGCTGTTCTAATTAGAACACGTTTTCGGCCCAGTGGGCAGCCCAAAAGGGTAATCTTGCCGCTTTCTACTGCTACCCGGTAGTGTTATTCTGTGAGGTAACGTTTCGGGATTTCCTCTCCCCTAAGAATCTGCAATTCGGTTTCCCCGACCCTGATGCAGTCTGGAAAGCAATCCCGTCAAATACAATAGACGTAGTAGACAAGATAAGGCAAGAATTCCAGGAGGCTTAAGCACTTGACAGCCGCAACCAGCCATCTCATTCCTCCGCACGGCGGAGAACTTGTGCAACTCATCGCTCAACCAGAAAGAATCGCCGAATTGAAGGCCCATTCTAAAGAGTGGCCCTCCTGGGACCTCACTGCCCGCCAGCTTTGTGATCTGGAGTTGCTCGTGACCGGCGGCTTTTCTCCGCTGCGGGGCTTCATGACCCCCGCCGATTACGAAGGCGTCTGCCACAACATGCGGTTGGCCAGCGGAACGCTCTGGCCCATGCCCGTCACGCTGGACGTAACCGAAGAATTTGCCAAGAAGCTCACGCCCGGCACGAGTAAAGTCGCGCTTCGCGATCCGGAAGGCGTGATGTTGGCCGTGTTGCACGTGGAGGAAGTCTGGCAGCCTGACCGCAAAGCTGAGGCTCAGGCGGTCTTCGCCAGCACCAGCGCCGCACATCCGGGCGCCGACTATGGCATCAACAAGTCGAACGCGTGGTACGTCGGAGGAAAGGTCGAGGCGACGCAGATCCCGTCGCACTATGACTTTCGCAACCTGCGTTTGACTCCGGCTGAGGTGCGCGCCGAGTTTGCCCGCGTGGGCTGGCGTCGAGTGGTCGCTTTCCAGACGCGCAACCCCATGCACCGCGCTCACGTTGAGCTTGCCTTCCGCGCCGCCAAGCAAGTTGAGGCCAACCTGCTGATTCACCCAGTCGTAGGCATGACCAAGCCCGGCGATGTGGATTACTACACGCGCGTGCGTTGCTATCAACTGCTGCTGTCAAAGTTCCCGAAGTCGACCGCGAAACTTTCCCTGCTGCCGCTCGCCATGCGCATGGGCGGGCCGCGCGAGGCCATCTGGCACGCGCTCATCCGCAAGAATCATGGCGTTACGCACTTCATCGTGGGCCGCGATCACGCCGGTCCGGGCAAGGACACCGATGGCAAGCCTTTCTACGGTCCCTATGAGGCCCAAGAGGTCTTCAAGAAACATGAGGCCGACATCGGCGTCACCATGGTGCCTTTCAACATGATGGTCTACCTCGAGGAACAGGACAAATACGTTCCCGACGACGAGGTCAAGAAGGGTGATCGCGTGCTGAACATCTCCGGCACGGAACTTCGCCAGCGCCTGAACGACGGCCGCGAGATTCCCGCCTGGTTTACTTATCCCGAAGTCGTGGCGGAATTGCGGCGCAGTTTCCCTCCCCGTCACAAGCAAGGCGTGACTATTTTCTTCACCGGGCTTTCCGGTTCCGGCAAGTCGACGATCGCCAATGTCCTGATGACCAAGTTTCTGGAAACCGGCGGGCGTCCGGTCACGATGCTGGATGGCGATCTGGTGCGCAAGCATTTGTCTTCCGAACTCGGCTTCTCCAAGGAGCACCGCGATATCAACATCCGGCGCATCGGCTATGTGGCGTCGGAAATCACCAAGAACGGCGGTATCGCCATTTGCGCGCCCATCGCCCCTTACGACGCGACGCGCAAACATGTGCGGCAAATGATTGAGCCCTACGGAGGGTTCATTTTGGTGCACATCGCCACGACCGTGGAAGTCTGCGAACAGCGTGACCGCAAAGGCTTGTACGCCAAGGCACGCGCGGGAATTCTCAAAGAGTTCACCGGCATCTCGGACCCTTACGAGGTTCCGGCCGATGCCGAAGTCACCATCAATACCGGCGAACTGTCTGCCGAAGAGGCGGCTCAGGAGGTCATTCTTCACCTGGAGGGGGAAGGTTTCATCGGAACGACTGCGGAGTCGGCCTAAACGGCCGGAGCCACTACTGTCATGGATCTGCTGATCAAGAGCCTGGTAGGTTTTGGAGTCGGGACCCTCATCGGAATGACGGGGGTCGGGGGCGGCGTCCTGCTGCTCCCGATTCTCATCTTCGGTTTGCATGTGCCTGCGATGCGCGCGGTTGGATCGGACGCGCTCTTCAACTTCGCGACCAAGATCGGTGCCAGTATTGTCCATCTGCGCAAAGGCACGGTTCGGCGCAAAGTGGTCCTCGCGCTGATCGTGGGCAGCGCTCCCGGCTCCTATTTGGGCGTGAGTTTCCTGGTTTACCTGCGAAATGTCCATGGCAACGGCGTCAATCACTTCATTACCGTCGCGGTCGGAGTCCTGTTGATTTGCATTCCGACTTTCCTGTTTTTCCAGAAGAAGATCGAAGACCGGGTCGCCGACCGGCCGCCGACGGCGAAGTCGTTCGCCTGGATGTCGCTCATCGGCCTGGTGGCGGGCTTCCTGGTGGGCATCACTTCGGTTGGCTCGGGCAGCATTGTCATGATGATGCTTTTGCTGTTCTACAGCTTTCAGCCGAAAGTGATGGTGGGCACCGACATCGTGCACGCCTTGCTGCTCACAGGCGTAACCAGTCTTCTCCATTTTCGAATGCACAATGTCGATACGCATCTGGTCGGGGCGCTTCTGCTCGGCTCGGTTCCGGGAGGATTGTTTGGTTCTTACTTGAGTACACGAGTGCCGGTTCCGTGGCTGAGACGCATTCTTTGCGCCGTGTTATTGGCGACGGGCGCGCGCATGCTGATGACTTGAAACAGTTCTCAGTTCTCAGTTCTCATTAAGTGCTTTTTGAAGGGAATGAATGCATTAAGAGAGATTATGGAATCAAAATCTTACGCACCCATATTGAAACGCATTCACGCCGCGCTCGAAGCCTCGCGCCCGGTCTTCGCCCGCTTCACGCCGGGAGCGATTGAAACCGAATACAAAATCGGGCATGATCCCGTAACCGAAGCCGATCGCGCTCTCGACGCCGTTCTGCGCAAGGAACTGCTGCGCGAGGGGGAGGGCTGGCTTTCCGAAGAAAGCGTCGACGATCCCATCCGCTTGCAGCGCTCGCGGGTTTGGGTGGTTGATCCGCTCGACGGGACTCGCGAATTCGTCAAAGGCATCCCGGAGTTTTGCGCTTCGATCGGGTTCGTCGAGAACGGCCGTCCCGTGGCTGGCGGGATTTACAATCCAGCCACCGACGAAACTTTTCTGGGATCAATCGATGCGGGCGTCACTTGCAACAGCAAGCCTGCCCAGCCCAGCCAGCGCCGCACTCTCGACGGCGCCCTGGTTCTGGCCAGCCGCAGCGAAGTCCGGCGCGGGGAATGGAAACCGTTCAAGAATGCTGCGTTCAAGATCCGCCCCATGGGCTCTGTGGCCTACAAGCTTGCGTTAGTTTCGGCGGGACTGGCAGACGTTACCTTCACCTTGACACCCAAGAACGAGTGGGACGTGGTAGCGGGCGTGGCGCTGGTCGAGAGCGCGGGTGGCTTTGTGAGCACTCTGGAAAAAACCACGCTCAGGGCCAATCGCCGCGATCCGCTTCTGTCAGGCCTGCTGGCCAGCGGACCGTTTCTGAAAGATGAACTGCTGGCTGTGGTGGGACCGCACATCCGGGTAGCCGCGCAGACTCGCTAGCTCTTGCGCTCGAAAGCCTGTCCTTCCGTGTACGCGACGCGCGAAAAGCGCTCTTGTTGGCTGTGATAGATTATGAAATGGTGGCGGGGTTAAGCGATTTCACCATGATCAGGCGCCTGATTGCCGGGACCAAACGCGCCTTCGGGGCGCACCGCCCTGGACGCAACCTAATCGTTTTTCCGGATGACACGTTTCTGGTTTCCTACCCTAAGTCGGGCAATACCTGGACCCGGTTTCTGATCGCGAATCTGATATATCCGGAGAAACACCCTGACTTCTCCAACATCAACGAGTTAATCCCCGACCCGGAAGCTCTCTCCAAGAGGCATCTTTCGACTCGGCCGAGACCCCGGTTCCTGAAGAGCCACCAATACTTCGACCCACGCTATCAAAAAATCATCTATGTGGTGCGTGATCCGCGGGATGTCGCTCTCTCCCAGTATCACTTTCACCGCAAGCGCAGATTGATTGACGACCACTATCCCGTCGCAAAATTCGTCACGCGGTTCGTAGCCGGCGAGACCAGTGAGTACGGATCCTGGGCGGAGAATGTCGCCAGTTGGCTCTCCACCCGGTACGGGAGTCAGGGTTTTCTGCTGCTGCGATACGAGGATATGATCGCGGACACGCCAGCCGAACTGGCCAAAGTGGCCGCGTTTGTAAACATCCCTGCCGACTCGTCGCGAATCGCTCACGCAGTTGCGCAGAGCACGGCCAACAAAATGCGCGAACTTGAAAACGCTCAGACCGGCCTGTGGTCGTCGACAAAAGACACGCGTTCGGATGTTCCTTTCGTTCGCTCGGCCAAACCCGGGGGCTGGAAGTCTGGCCTTCCGGAGGCTTCGGTAAGAGAATTGGAGCGGGCGTGGGGCTCGTTGATGAAGTGGCTGGGCTACGAACCGGCGTCGAATCCGGCGGAAGACGCCGTGCCTGCGCACCTGCAGGGATCGTTGCTGGGGGAGCGGATGTCGTGATGTATCGCATGCAGCAAAGTCTCAAGCGCCTCTTGCGCGGGGACATTGCCGGACGCGACTTCGCTATTTATCCAGACGATACTTTTATCGTTTCCTACCCGCGTTCGGGAAACACCTGGACACGCTTTCTGGTGGCGAACCTTCTGCATCCCCAGGAAGACGTTACTTTCGCCAGCATCGAGAATCAGGTTCCCGACAGCGAAGCACAATCGAGCCTCCATCTCAGACGGATTCCGCGACCGCGCTTCATCAAGAGCCACCAGTATTTTCATCCCCGCTACCGGAAGGTGGTCTACATTGTGCGCGATCCGCGGGATGTGGCGCTCTCGTATTACGACTTCCAACGAAAGTACCGGCAGATCGAGGATGCCTACCCGCTCGCCAGCTTCGTGAGCGACTTCGTTGCCGGACGAATGATTTCTGCAAGTTGGGGAACGTGGAGAGAAAACGTGGGAAGCTGGGTTTACGCGCGGGGCGGGAGTCCCGGGTTCCTGCTGCTGCGCTACGAAGACGTGCTTAGGGATACGCTGAATCAAACCGCCCGTCTAGCCGAGTTTCTGGGCGTTCAACCTACTGCGGCTCTCCTCGAACGGGCCATAGGCAGAAGCGCGGCCGACAACATGCGCGAACTCGAAAAGACCCAGGGCGATCAGTGGGTGTCGACGAAGGGCAAGCGAGCCGATATTCCGTTTGTGCGCGGGGCCACCTCGGGCGGGTGGAGAACGAAGTTACCGGAGAGCGCAGTCGCCGAAATTGAAGCCGCCTGGGGTTCGCTGATGAGCGCATTGGGATACGAACTAGTTGCGCGTCCGGAGCAAGACGCCCCCGAGGTTGATCTTCTCGGATCCGATCGAAATGTGCCAACCTCGATTTCCCGAGGGCTCGTTCCGGAGCAACATTAATGGGCGGCGACATTCGCCTGGCGATTGTGGGCTGTGGAGAGATCACTAGAATCGGCCATCTGCCTGCCGCCGCCTCTCACCCCGGCATTGGAACTCTATGGCTTATCGATGCCGACGTCCGTCGCGCACGACGTTTGGCAGAGCAGTTTCACCTGGATTGCCAGATTGCTCCCGATTACAAACCAGTACTTCCTCAGGTGGATGCGCTCATCAATGCCCTGCCGAACAGCCTGCATGCTCCAGTCAATTTGGAAGCCATCCATGCCGGTGTGCATGTGTTATGCGAGAAGCCACTGGCCACGACCGCGGCCGACGCGCGCGCCTGTTGCGAACTGGCAGAAGAAAAACGGGTGCTTCTTGCCGTCGGCATGAACCGTCGCTTTGTAGCCAGCCATACATTGCTTCCGATTGTTCTTCAAGAGGGCTACCTCGGCGAAGTGCTTGACTACGATTGGCCGTATGGCGGCATATTCGACTGGACCAGCGCCTCCGGATTCTACTTCTCGCGCACGCTCGCGGGCGGCGGAGCTCTGATCGATTTTGGAGTGCACCTGCTCGATAGTTTGTTTGAGTGGTTCGGGCCGGCGGTTCAGGTCGACTATCAGGATGACGACTGGGGCAGCGGAATTGAAGCCAACGCCATTTTGGATTTGCAGCACTCGGGGCCGAGCGGCGCCGTGAAGGGCCAGGTACGCGTGAGCCGCACCTACCATCTCCGCAATCGTCTCGAGATCCGGGGAACCAAGGCGCACGCTCAAATTCCAGCCGATGATCCCGATACCGTTGTCCTTCATCGCCAGGTTGGCCAATCCGAACTGAGTGATACGTTCCGCCTGCCGAATTTTCCCGCCACGACCACGTTCTACAAGCAGATGGATAATTTCATCGAAAGCATCCACGGAAATCAGAAGCTGGAATCGAACGGCTGGCAGGCGCTTCGTGTAATCAAGCTGATCGAACAGTGCTACGCCAATCGGCGACGAATCCCGGAACCATGGTCTGAGGTCGCGCTGCCTGGCGAGGGTGCGGCTCGATGAAGTGGCGCGACCAAACGGTTTTTGTCACGGGCGCAACCGGCTTCATTGGAGGACGGATCTGCGAGCGCCTGGTTCTGGCCAATGCCGGGCGGGTCCGGGCGCTCGTTCACAGTCCTCATAAGGCGGCGCGGATCGCGCGCCTTCCTATCGAACTTCTGCCCGGCAGCTTATTGGATCGTGAGTCGCTGCGTGTGGCGCTGGGCGACGCGAAAGTAGTGATCCATTGCGGGCTGGGAAACGCCCGCGGCATTGTCCGGGGAACGGAGAGTCTGCTCGCGGTTGCAGCCCAGGCAGACGTCGAGAGATTCATACACATGAGCACGGCGGCGGTCTTTGGCCTTACTCCTCCTCCCGGCTCGGAGACGGAGGATGCTCCAGTTCGCGCTACCGGCGACGACTACTGCGACAACAAGAGGCGCGCCGAGAAAGCCGTCGCAAGAATCGGCCACCGGGGCATGAGTACTGTGATTTTGCGGCCTTCGATTGTGTACGGTCCGTATTCTGCGTGGTCGACTCGGCTAGTGCAGAGCCTGCGGCAAAACACCGTCGCTCTCATTGACGGCGGCCGGGGCGCGTGCAACACTACGTATGTCGATAATCTCATCGACGCGATTTTCCTATGTTTAGACAACGATCGTTCCAGCGGAGAAACCTTCTTCATCACCGATGGTGAAGCCGTCACCTGGGGCGATTTTATCCGGGCGCATGCCGCCATGCTCGGCTCGCGCAAACCCCTGCCTGAAGTCTCCAGCGATCAGGTGCGCGCATACTATAAACAACAGCCCGGCTTGTTCACTGGCTCCATCAAAGCTACGGCGCAGATCTTGCGCAGCCGGCAACTTCGCGAGCTTCTACTGCAAGTTCCTCTGACCCAGAGACTTCTCTCCGGCGCCTGGGGCTGGTTGGAATCGTTCAGCGAAGAGCGGCGGCAGTTAGTGCGGTCTCATCTCGGAGTGCGCCGCCCAGCGGAGGTGGCGCGGGCCACCGCACCAATCCCTGATGCAGTAGATTTCGCGACGCAAACCGGCACGGTTTTCTTTCGCATCGACAAAGCCCGGAAAGTCTTGGGATACGAGCCGCGTGTCTTATCTTCGAAGGGGCTCGCTTTGGTGGAACAGTGGTTGCGCCATGCCAACTACATCTAGCTGGTCTTCTTCCACTTCCAATAGGGTAGGCTATTTCTGATGCCCCTGCCGATCGACCCGCCGTCTTCTCGGCCCAACCCATCCTCCCCAGCGCAGAAAGCCCCGCTGGTGAGCGTGATCATTCCCGCCTTCAAGGCTGCCGGCCACATCCTCGGCGCCTTGGAATCGGTATTCGCCCAGAGTTTCCCCGATTACGAAGTAATTCTGGTCAACGACGGATCGCCTGATACGTTGCAACTGGAGCAGGCCATTCAACCCTACGTTTCTCGAATCACCTACCTGGGCCGGCAAAACGGCGGTCCGAGCGCAGCTCGCAACTTGGGGATTCGGCAGGCCCGCGGCGAATGGCTTGCCTTCCTGGATAGCGATGACGCCTGGCTGCCAAACTACCTTGCAGAACAGCTCAAATTCCTGCGCGATGATCCTGCTCTGGATATGGTGTATTGCGACGCTAAGCTTGAGGGCGGCGCGAACGCGATGGGCAAAACCTTTATGCAGATTTGCCCCTCCACTGGACCGGTAACTTTCGAGAGCCTTCTGGTGGAACAAACTCAAGTCAACACTTCTGGCACAGTGGTACGTAAGCAAAAGATAACGGCAGCGGGCCTGTTTGACGAAGACCTTCGCTGTTCTGAGGATCATGACCTCTGGCTGCGTATCGTCTACGCCGGTGGCAAGATTGCCTATCAGCGCCAAGCACTTCTGCGCCGCAACGTGCGCCCGGATAGCCAGGGAGCGGCTCCGGAAAACCTGCTGGCCGGCGAAATCCAATCGCTGCGAAAACTACAGCAAACTCTCGATCTGAGTCCCCGCACCTCGGCACTGCTGGCGGGGAGACTGCAACAAATCCAAGCTGCGCGGGCCTACATGGAAGGCAAAGCATTTCTGCTGGCGGGAGAACCAAATCAAGCCCATGAATCGCTGAGCCGCGCCCATACTCTTGCGCCAGCCATGAAACTGCGTGCTCTGCTGGTTGGCCTTCGAATCGCGCCACGTCTGACTGTCTCGGTGGCGCGCCTCTGGCAGGGCGCAAAGTCGCGGCAGTAGCCCGGACCGTTCCCGCCGAAGCAGGAAGATCGTATTTGGCCGGGTCTTGGCGCGGCTTTGAAACCTCATTTTGTTGTAAACTTGTTCTTCAGGTGTAAGTAGATGGCAGCGGTCTGGTATGCGCGATTAACCGGATTGCCACCTATGCAAAGGCATACACTAGCGTCCATCTATAAGACCACTGTGGTGAGATATGCGGCTGGCAGAGATCGCAGATAAGCTGGAACGGGATGGAATTTTCACCGGCGGCCCACCCCATCTGTTCGAATCCGCTGGCCGTCTGCAACTCTCGACTTTGGTGCGCGAGGGGTTGCTCCCGTCGTCCAAGGTCCTGGATGTGGGCTGTGGTTGTCTGCGCGCCGGCTATTGGCTGGTTCGCCTCCTGGACCCGGAGTGCTATTTTGGCATTGAGCCCAACTCATTGATGTTGCAGGCCGGACTGGACCATGTCCTTGATCCCGAGCTGCGGACGGCAAAGAGGCCATTATTCGACGCCAATGATCAGTTTGATTTCTCGGTTTTTGGCGTCAAATTCGACGTCGTTCTGGCCCGTTCCATTTGGACCCACGCCCCGAAGCCTCAGATTCAGACCATGCTCGACGGATTCGTCCATAACTCCGCCCCGGACGCATTCTTCCTCACTTCTTATTACCCCGCGTCGTGGTTGAGCCGTGGCGCCGCCGATTATTCGGGTATGCGCTGGGTCGGGAAGAGCCATACTTCCACACGGCCCGGGCAGGTCTACCACAAGCGCAGATGGATTGAAACCGAATGTCGTGCCCGTGGCTTATTTCTTCAACAGCTTAGCGACCCTCCGTTTAACGGCCAGTACTGGCTAAAAATCAGCAGGAATCCCCAACCGGCTAAGCAGGTCGCCTGAGGATCCGAAACAATTAAGAGATTGCGCGGTCGGCGCACTGCCGGCTCCCCGGTGCAGTTCGCTGGCGCCGCGGTTCTGGGCGCACACAACCCTCGGCAGTGGCAACTGGTAATATCTGGCGGAGAGTACCGGGCGCTTCCGATGTTGGCATCACGGACTACTTTTCAGATCCGTGGTGATCAGCCGGCGCCGCATCTCCACGGGATCTCTCTCCGGAAAGTCGAAAGTTCATGAAAAGGCTGGACAAAGTCGCGCTCTTCAAGAATGTCGGCTCAAGCTGGTTTGCCCTTGGCGTCAACATTTCAGTGGGCATCTTTGTTTCGCCCTACATCATTCACCACTTGGGAGACGATGCTTTCGGTCTGTGGTTCCTGGTCTTCTCCATCACCGGATATTACGGGCTGTTTGATCTGGGGATTCGTTCCTCCATCGTGCGTTATGTTGCCACCTACTCAGCTACTCAGAATCGGGAGGAGCTGAACCGCCTCATCAGCACGGCCTTGTTCACCTACAGCGGAATCGGCACGCTCGCGATTCTCCTCACCGTGGCCGGCAGTTTCTATGTCGATTCGATCTTTCGCATATCGCCGCAGTTCCTGCACACGGCGCGATGGCTCTTCTTGATTGTTGGTTCTGCCGTATCTCTCGGCTTTCCCCTGGGAGTATTTGGCGGTGTGCTCGAGGGTTTGCAGCGTTTCTACCTGTTGAATTTCACCAGCATCGGCGCAACCGTGTTGCGCGCGGTCTCGATCGTGATTGCGATCCGGCACGGGTACGGCCTTCTCGTGGTGGCGCTGATCACCGTTTCAATGCCTCTGATTTCCGGACTCGTCAACGCCACCGTGGTCCTCAGCATTCTGCCCCTGCGTCTCCACCTGAACAACGTGAGCCGCGACAGTCTGCGGCGCATCGCCACCTACAGCAGTTCAACCTTCATCATCATCGTTGCGGCCCGGCTGCGCTTTAAGACGGATGCCATGGTCATCGGCACATTTCTCTCCTCCGCCGCAATCACCTACTTCGCCATCGGATCACGTCTGATCGATTACGGCGGTGAAGTTGTCAGCGGCCTGGCACAGGTGTTTGTCCCGATGTCCAGCAAATCCGATGCAACCGGGGATTTGGCCGGGTTGAGAAAGATTCTTGTCGCCGGAAACCGCGCCTGCGCCTTGATCATCTTTCCCATAGCCGCCATCCTGATCGTCCTGGGCAAGTCGGTGATCGAGGCCTGGGTGGGGGTGCGGTATGTGGCGACCAGCTATCCCGTCTTGCTGGTGCTGGTGATCCCCTCTACTTTGATGCTGGCGCAGTCCGCCTGCGCCCGGGTTCTGTTCGGGATGGCAAAGCACAGAACTCTGGCGATCGTGACCTTGCTCGAAGGCAGTGCGAATCTGTTCCTGAGCATTTTTCTGGTCCGGCACTTCGGCATTCTGGGCGATGCAGCCGGCACTGCGATTCCCCTGGCCTGCACCACTCTGTTCTTTCTGCCCCGGCATCTTTGCCGCGTGTTGAAGCTGCGCATCGGCATTTATCTGCGCGCAGCATTTCTGCTCCCTCTGATGCTTTGCGCACCGTTGGTTGCCGTCCTGTTGCTCATGCGCCACTGGTCCATTGCCCATAACTATTTTCAACTGGTGATTCAGCTTCTGGTGGGCTCGCTGGTGTATGGTGTAGGACTTCTATGGGCGATTTGGACGCGCAAGGCATGGCAGGTGGAAGGCATTCACGACCAGGACACCGCCAACCAACTTGCGGTCGGTCTGATCGAAACCTATCAGCAGGAAGAGATTTAACAGCGGCGCCTGCGGGGTCACGGATCCCGGCTGGCTCATTCGCTTCGCTTTGCAGTTTCATCCCCGGAAGTGTAGGGCCATCCGTTATGTAGTAATGTGGCTCGACAGGTCTTGATCTCTCGTTATCTGCCCTTCGCGTCTTCCCTTCTCTACAGTGCTGGTAAGGACTCAGTCTACCAACACCGTTTTGAGGTTATATGCGTAACACCGGGCACCTGCGAGAGGCACAAAGCTATCGCGCGAATAACAACCTTGTCCCCTATCGCACCCTCCTCTTGTTCTTACTGTGTCTTGCCGGCCTAACCGCGTGTGGCTCTCCGTCACAGGGCGCCAGTGCGCCAACCAGCGGATCAACTGGCCAAGCCGCGCCCGCCGGGCAGCTTAGAATTTCATTTTCGGCCCCACCGGCCACCGTTGAGGTCGCTTACAACACAGTGCCTTCAGTCAGTGGCGGAGTTGCGCCCTATCTCTTCAGAATCGTCGAGGGCAGTTTGCCCCCGGGTCTGGTCCTCAACCCCAGTACAGGTTCCATCACGGGCACGCCCTCGGTTGCGGGCACTTACAATTTCACGCTCTACGCCTCGACTCTTCAGGGGAAGGAGTCTAGGGTAACTCCTGTGCCAATTCCCGCGGAGTATGGCTCGAGTCCTGCACGCATCGTCGTTTCCGCCAACGCTTCCGGCATCAGACTCTACATTTCACCCAGCAGCATGATCATTCCTTCACAGGGGCGCCAGCAGTTCACCGCTCAGATGAGCGGAACCGCGAATACGGGTGTGACTTGGTCGGCCAGCGTCGGAACTATTTCCAGCACCGGAGCTTTCGTCGCGCCTAAAGTAACGAGCAACACACCCGTCACCATCACTGCCGTAAGTATGGCGAATCCCATCGTGCACGCAGCCGCATCCCTAACCGTGACCCCTCAGGTTGCATTGGCCATCTCGGGCTCGACGCTCCCCGAAGGCAGTATCAACACGCCCTACTCCGCTTCGCTCTCGGCGACCGGCGGTGTTCCCCCTTATCAGTGGAGTCTCGCCAGCGGGAGCTTGCCTTCCGGAATCCAGTTGCAAGCCTCCACCGGCGCCATTTCCGGGCTGACCGCGCTTGCCGGCTCGTATCCCTTCACCGCCAAGGTGACCGACTCTTCCGGACAGAGTGTCTCGCTCGCTTTCAATCTCACCATTTCCTCATCCCAGCAGGTTCTCAACATTGACAATGTTTACTGTCCTTCCCCTAGCGGTGTGCCTACTTGGGATGGCGTGGATGGTCCCGCAACACTCCCGCTGTATTGTTTGCAAACGGCCTCGGCTAACACTCCGGCAACAGGAAGTGTAGTGAATGTAACAACGGCGGCGCAATTCAAGTCCGCATTGGCAGCCGCAACCTGTGGCGAAAAAATCACCCTGAAGGCGGGGAATAGCTTTTCCGGTCATTTCACAATTCCAAATCTTGCGTGCCCATCAACCAATTGGCTGTGGATTCAATCTTCGGCTGTGGCGAGCCTTCCCGCCGAAGGAGCGCGGTATTCTACGACCTACAACGGGTCTGGCGGAGTGAGGCAGACGGTGAACGGCCCGCAATTCGGCCCCTGCTATGCGGGAGTGACTTCGCAGCACGGGCGCCCACCGCTGAATTGCCCCGGCACTCCCGGCACCTATACCGCGCAACTCATCTCTCCCGACAGTTCACCCGTACTCACCTTTCAGGCAAACACAACCAACGTCCGCTTCATCGGACTGGAGATCACGCGCACACCAGGGACGGGAGTTAATTCGTCGCTAGTAGCTCTAGGCAATCAAGGGACCGGAATCTCCGGGATCTATTGGGACCGGATCTGGGCGCACGGCGATGAGAACCAAGATGAAACGGGCCGCTTTCTGAGCGTGAGCGGCATCAGCAACTTCGCGATGGTGGACAGCTATTGCAACAACTTCTACTTTATCTCCGTGATCGGAACCGGGACCGATTCCAAGTGCATCGGCGGCGGTGCGAACACGATCAGCTCCACGCCGGAAACCGGATTTAAGATCGTCAACAACTTCATCGAAGCCTCGGGCGAGAATATTATTATGGGCGGTGCCGCATCGAACACCGTACCCGGAGACTTCGAGATTCGGGGTAACCTGTTCTTCAAGCCTCTGCAATGGAATCCCTCCGACCCCAGTTACAATGGCGGGATCTCAGGGCATCCCTTCATTGTCAAGAATCTGACGGAGTTCAAAAACGGCCAGCGCATCCTCTACGAAGGGAATCAACTCATCAACTCATGGGGCGGATTCAGCCAGATCGGGCACGCTCTACTGTTGAGTCCAGCAAACCAAAATTACGTCTCAGGTTCGGATGGGCTCTGCCCGGTCTGCCTCGACCAGAACATCACCATGCGGTACGATACAGCCAACACGGTTGGCTCTGGCATGGAGTTAGTCATCGAAGCCGACCTCGGCGCGCTTCCCGCCGGCGGAGGCCATTACTCGATCCACGATTGGGTGATCGACAACATCAATTCTCCGCTTTTGTATGGCGTGAGCAACGCTGCGACAGCAGAAATCACCACGAATCGAGCAGCCTCGCCTATCCAGACAAATCAGTACATCACCGTTAGCCACATGACGTTTGTCTACCCACCCACTACGGCGTTCAAAGTGGTTTCCGCACTCGGGTTGAGCAGCCCGACTGGCGCATCTGCAATAAACAACATCGTCTGGGTCAACAACGTGATGCAGACATGGTTAGAAGGCACGAGCAATAGCTTCGGTGGAACCGGGAATTGCGCCAACAGGCAGTCCGAGGGCGCAGGCATGATTAATGCCTGCTGGATTTCGAATAACTTTGCCGGGAACGTTTTTATTAACAACGGTCCTATCGTGTGGCCTGCGGGCAACATTACTTCGATTTCGTCCTACTCGTCTTTGTTCACGAACTACAACAATGGCAACGGCGGGAATTACGTCATTGCCCCCGAAAGCCCGGCGAAAGGTTCGGCAACGGACGGGCTTGATCCGGGGGCAAACATCGCAGCAATTCAATCAGTTTTGGCTGGGAATCCGGCACCATAAATCGCCTACCCGCTGCCCGAGCACGAGATAGGACGGCCTTGCAGGGCGGTCTACTTTTTCGATACGAGATTAGCAAGCAGTTTCCGTGCTATGGCGGCCCTTTGAAATGTTCGCGGAGATGGTTCAGCTATAGCCAGCCCCGCGCAGCTAGAGGCGCAATTGGTCGCCATCATCGCAATCGCATACATACCGGCAGGAAGGGTGCAGGGGTAACTGTTGCACTCGCTCGTCGTGGCCGCGGGAATGGTAACGCCAGAGCTGACCGTACTGAAATGACTGTCGCCCGTGAACTGTCCAGTGGTTGTGTACAGAAGCGCCCGCCGTGCCCTGCTCCCCTGAGTTGTAATAGAGACCGAATGCGTACAGGTTGGTGGTGGCGTGTCAGCCGTCTGCACGTCGACCGTAAAATTGCCTTGCATCTGACAGGCCGTTAGCAACTGACAGATACCGTTCACTACGACCAACTTCGCTAATTCAGGCGGCACCAGCAACGTCCTTCGTTGTCGAGGGATTCCAAATCGCGACCAAAAAAGTCCGAAAAACAAACCCAGCCGTTTCATGTGTCGTTTCATGGCTCCTCCTCCTCTGGCAACCTTCGCGCAATCGTATCGCGCGCACGTATTTCTTGATAGCATGTTGACGGCGTCCTAGCAATTCGGGCCTCGGCAAGACCAGCAGCGACGCCGAGCCCAGCGCCCCGACCGGAGGTGTGTTGTTGAAGTGGACTCGCAGCGGTTTTCGATCCTCGATGTCTCACTTCCGGCGCCTCCCCGAGATTTTCGCGTGTCAACGCGAAACTGGACAATGGCTTCCGGTCACCCTGGATTATCTAGGACTGCATCCAGCCCCATATCCTTACGAACTTCAGCTGCGAAACGGTGACCGTGTAGTACTGCGGGAACACATCGACGTGGTGATCTTCTGGATGGTTTTCGCCCGGCAGCATTATCCGGTGGCTGCGTCTCACCGTGTCATCCTGGACATAGGCGCGAACATTGGGATGTTCACTCTTTATGCCGCGCGAAAAGCCCCGGCGGCCCTAATCATTGCGGTTGAGCCCTTCCCGGACACACGGGAACGCCTGAGGCAACTGATTGAGACCAACCACTTGAAGGATCGGGTAACGATCCTGGATTGCGCTATTGCCGGCACGGGTGGGCAAAAGACAATGGATTCGGCGGAGGGGATACCCAGCCAGTACCGGCGAGTTTACTCGCCGGAAACGGCAACCCTCAACGCCGAGCACAGAGGCCCCGCTGGGGCTAAACAGGACGACGGCGGAGTGCCGGTTCGGACCGAGACATTGGGCCAGGTCCTCGAACATGTGGGCGTCGCGGTTGTCGATCTGATGAAGATGAATATTCACGGCAGCGAATACGATGTTCTACTGCACACCCATCCCAGCATTCTGCAACGTTGCCGGCACATCGAAGTCCAATACCATGAATTGCCCGCGAAGATGCATCTGGGGAAAGAGCAGATTTTCGAGCATTTAAAGCGGCTTGGCTTCAGCGTCGTCGCAGACGACGATACCCACCGCGGCTCAGGACTCGCCGTGTTTGCCGGCTCATCCTGGAATGCCAGTTCCAGTGCTGCCTGAGTGCAACGTACCCGGAACAACCCCCTGAACGGCCGCGGAAAAATCTATGCTGAATCCCTGGCATGAAGCGAACGCTGAAGCGAGCCTTTGGAAGGCAGCGCAAATTTGGCGCTGAGCATCTTCTTGGTGACGCGGTTCGGCGTCTTGGGCGACGCCGTGGGAACTGCAATTCCCCTCTTGTGTACGACGCTGTTTTTTCCTTCCGCGGCACCATACCGCATATTGAACCCGCGCATCGGAGTGTAGGTGCGTGAAGCTTTTCTGCTGCCGCTCATGCTCTGCCTGCCGTTGACCGCGGTCTTACTGCTGATGCGCCATTGGTTCTTGGCGTGCAACTTTCAGTTGGCGATTCCGCGCGCGGCAGGCTCGACCGTGCACGGCGCTGGACTCTTGTGGGCGGTTTGCACGCGCAAGGCGTGGCAATTAGAAGGAATCCACGATCTGGATACGGAGAACTAGGTTGCCGTCAAACTGATTGAGGGCTATCGACAGGGAGGAAGACATATAACCAGTATTCTTCGCTGAAAACTGGAGCCTTTCTACCTCTTTGATCCGCTGCAGAATGATATAAACTACAAAAGCTGCAGGCGCCGAGGACCCTACGGCTATGAAGTCGAAATGGCGAGGCCGGATTCCGGAGTTGGATGGCATAAGGGCCATCGCAATCTGGATGGTCCTCATGATGCATATTTTCTACGGTTTCCCGGCTCCGAAGGGAACCCTCTCGTTTCTGCCTCATCCCGTGAGCTTGCTCCTTGGGCATGGCTGGTTCGGGGTTGATCTGTTTTTCGTGCTCTCCGGCTTTCTGATTACTGGC
Organism: uncultured Acidobacteriaceae bacterium; assembly: GCA_963714225.1. Taxonomy (GTDB): domain Bacteria; phylum Acidobacteriota; class Terriglobia; order Terriglobales; family Acidobacteriaceae; genus Sulfotelmatobacter. Next base: position 271,113 of record CAVQNY010000053.1, read on the forward strand.
ATATTACTTGACACCAAGGACCGGCCCCGCTACTTCCAGAACTTTTACATCCGCAGATTTCTCCGCATCATGCCTTTGTACTTTGCGGTTGTGCTGGTCTGGTCCTTCTGCTATCGCGGTCATAGGCTGTATTTCGTGCTGAGTTCAGTTTTCGGGGCGAATTTATACCCGCTGTTTCATACCCATGCACCGCGAGGGCCCGACGTGTTGTGGTCGCTCGCGGTCGAGGAACACTTTTATCTGTTCTGGCCGGCGATTGTTTATCTATTGAATCGTCGCAATCTTCTGATTTTGTGCGCCGCTCTTTTTGTCGGATGCCCGATTTTACGCGCCATTTATGCCGCAAAAGGCATGGACCCGGCGGTCATCTACCTGTTTACATGGTTCCGTCTTGACGGTTTGGCCGGCGGAGCAGCCCTGGCGATCTGGGCCAGATCGGAATACAGCGAGCGCCGCTCCGCATGGGTTGTGGTGGCAAGCATGGTTGCAGCATTAGCCACGATTACCGTAGCGGGATCAGCCTTTGGGCTCTCCGGCTCGAAAACAGTGGCGTCCGTGGCGCTGAGATATACCCAGGCCTATCTGTTCTTCGGAGCATTCTTTGTTCTGACTCTGATGTTCGTGGACAGCAAGTGGACGTCATGGCTGAGAAGCCCGTTTATGCAGTGGACCGGAGCATTGAGTTATTGCATTTACCTGGTTCATTTTTCTCTGGGCGATCTTTATCACTTTCTCCTCAACCGCCAGCACTTCCTTCACCTCGGTCCTGTGAGTACAATTTTCGCGCGCGGCGCTTTCCTTGTAGCAGCCTCTTATGGGATTGCCGCGTTGTCACAGAAATATTGGGAAGGCCCCTTCCTTGCCTTGAAGGACCGGTTCACACCTGACAGAACCGAAAAACCGGACACGCCGGAGCTTTCCCCGGCCCCGGAAATCGCGTAATAACAGCCGCTAACTTCAAAATTTTCGTTGCGCAATCCAGCGCACCCCGGAAACACTAGGGGGACGGCGCTTCGGCAGGCTATACTTGGATTCTAGAAGTGTTTCAGGAGGGGAGATGGTTGGTTTGAGTCGGGCTTTGCGAAGGGCCTACGCGGTTCTTTTCTTTTCTTGTATCGTAACGATAGGCGCAAGTCCTGGTTTTTGCTCCGATAACTTCGATGGTCCGGCGGAACTGCCACGAATTTATATAAAAACCTCGCTGGCCGATGCCCCTGCTCCGGGAAAGATCCGTCTGGTCAAACAAGGCGACAATCTGCAGGAAGCGATTAACTCCGCAGGCTGCGGTGACACGCTGCAGTTGCAGGCCGGATCAGTCTTCCAGGGGTTGTTCCGGCTGCCCAATAAGTCTTGTGACGATGCACATTGGATTGTTTTGCGCACAGCTTCGCCCGACAAAAGCCTGCCCCCGGAAGGGACCCGCCTGACGCCCTGTTATGCGGGGGTTGCTTCACTGCCGGCGCGTCCCGATTACCACTGCGCTAAGCCACAAAATGTAATGGCGAAAATCGAGTTTGCAGGGAAGGGCGGGAACGGTCCGATTTTACTTCTCGCAGGCGCAAACCATTACAGGTTCGTTGGGCTTGAGATCACCCGTGCCGATTCACCAGCATCCGTGACGGCATTGGCTTCCGTGGACCAAGGAGGGACTGCACATCATGTCATCTTCGATCGCGTGTGGGTGCATGGCACCGCACAAAGTGAGACCCGCCGTGGCATTGCGTTGTCGTGGATGACGTACGCGGCTGTAGTGGACTCTTTCCTTACCGACTTTCATTGCATAGCGAGGACCGGTGCATGTACCGATGCCCAAACCATGTCTGCGGGTGGCGGCGACCATCCGGAAGGCCCTTTTAAAGTCGTAAATAACTTTTTGGAAGCTTCTGGAGAAAACGTAATGTTTGGCGGCCGTCCCGCCAAGACCACACCCACGGACATTGAGATCCGGCATAACCACCTTTTCAAGCCGATGACCTGGATGCCGGGTCAGCCGGGCTTCGTGGGCGGCTTCGACGGCCAACCCTTCATCGTCAAAAATCATTTCGAACTTAAGAACGCCCAGAGAGTTCTGTTCGAGGACAATCTGCTGGAAAACTGCTGGGGAGGTTTTTCCCAAGCAGGTTTCTCGATTCTGCTGACGCCTAAGAGCCAGTCAAATGGTTGTCCTACGTGCGTCGTCACCGACATCACCATCCGATTCGTCAAGATTGTCAACGTGGCCAGCGTCTTTCAGATCGCGAACAGCCAAGATCAAGGCGGCCCCACTCAGGCCGGAGAACGTTACAGCATTCACGATGTTCTAGCCGATGGAGTACGGGGAAAGGAATACCAGGGGTTCGGACTCTTCGCCTTGATCATGTCGATCACGCCCGTGCTGCGCAACGTTCAAATCGAGCATGTGACGTCGTCCCCTGTCCCCCGCTACATCTTCTCCATCCTCGCCACCAATCCGCAGAAAATGTCCAACTTTACGTTCACCAATAACATCGTTGCCTCCGATCAGCTTATAGAAGTCGGTAATGCCGGCGGTGGTCCGGAGAATTGCGCCCTGCACGCTGACCGGCTGGGGCCGGCGACGGTCCTGAAGAATTGCTTCGATAATTCGACCTTTACGAACAATGTGATCGGAGGTGACTCAGGTTGGCCTCCAGGGAATATCTCGGTAAAAGACGAGGCAGCCGCGGGAGTGCACGTCAAACCTCAAGACGGCGCCCCGAAATACAGTCTGTGCAAGAAAAAAGAAGACGGTTGCAGTAAACGCTCACCTGCCATCGGCTCTGGAACCGACGGCAAAGATATTGGTGCCGATGTGGATGCGATCGAGAAGGCGATGGCAGAAATCATCTGAGTAGCTAGAGCTCGCTTTCGAGGAGCTTCGGAAACGTCGAATCAACGTGATTTGGTCGTATCCGTACCGCGAACAAGAATGAAGCGATACTGTCTCGGGGACTTCTTCCCCGCCAGCGTCAACCCGTGCCGTTCGTGAACCACAACGATGGCAACGGAGGGAACTACCAGCTCCTGAGCAGCAGCCCGCACCCTAACGCCGCTAGCGACGGCAAGGACTGGGACGCCGACGTGAACACCATCGTGTCCGAAACAACGGGCGGTTACTGAACCCGGGCAGGCGGTCAACGGACAGCAGCGCCCACCCTCCGCACGTCGCCAGCGCATCAAAATTGCCGCCCTTCTGGCTCCTTCCTACGGCTTCCGTATCGCTCATGAGTCCGGCGATGCGTTCGAGTGTGGCCACGGTGAGGCCGGGACGCAGGTACTGCTGTGGCTTAGGCAGCTTCAACAGCGTCTCCAGCGGAGTTTGGTAGCGGCGGTAGCGCCGACGTATTCGTCCCTTCGCGTCCACCTCGACATCGGCTTGCGCACAGGGGCGGTGATAGTTCAGATAGGGGTTTAGATGTGCGCTGTAGAACTGCTGGATGGGGTCGGCATGGAGCCCCTGAAGATGGCCCCAGCCCATATGTTTCCGGATGATGGCCCCATTCTTGGTCTCCGCCAGCCCATTATCGTTGGAATGTCGGGGACGGCTTTTGGTCTGTTCGATCATCAGCTTGTTCAGCAATCGGGCTACGGTCTGATTGATGAACTCACTGCCATTGTCGGAGTGAAAGCCGTGAATGACAAAGGGAAACTGGGCCAGCACCATGACCAGCACCGGTTCCAGATACGCTTCCGAGATGCGCGGCACCGCCGCCACAATTTCCCATTGCGTGATCTCATCCACGGCGTTGATGTGGTAGACGCCCCTGGCATGTTCGGTGTCGCCTTGGTGCACCGTATCCACCCGCAGATAGCCGGGGCGCCCTCCCGGATCGGGACGGCGGCGCTCGCCAATGGCCACTGGGCTGGGCCTCGTTTTTTGGTAATTCTTGAGGCGCTGGCGATAGCGCGGGGTGCGGCGTAGGTTGTACAGATGCCCGTTGGAGATTGCGGCCAAGCGCTGGAACTCGAGCTTGCCGTACTGGCCAAACTCGCGCTCGAAAATGCGTCGGGTAGCGGGACCGCTCAAGGTCTCGTGCGCTTCATCGACCTGCGCCAGTAACTCGATATCCGCTCTCGTATAGCGAGTGGGAAAACGATGGCGGTGACTGGTTTTGATCCGCACCCGCCCCGTGGCCAGGTAACGACCCACCAAGCGCGTCAGTTGCGCCCGGCTCAGCCCCGTCATCTTGCCTAAGGAGCCTTCCAGAAATAATCTCCCACAAATAAATTTCTCAGGCGGTGCTGACTCTGGGTGACAGGGAATAGTTCCACTCCCCATGAAAGTCCGCCGGGATGATGTTCAACCTTGCCATTTCTTCATCGGATATTTTGATCCCTTTCGCGTAAGAATTGACATTGAGGTCGGCTTGGATGGTCAAGCCCTTGCTAGTTTGGGTGTTGGCAATCAGGTTGACGATCACCTCACGAGTTTCCAAGGGCCGACCCCGCCAATTGGCGGTGATGTGGCAAAACATGCGATGCTCAATTCGGTTCCACTTGCTGGTTCCGGGAGGGTAGTGACAGACCGTGATGCGGAGTCCGGTCTCGTTCGCTAGCTTCTGCAGTTGACACTTCCAGAGTCTGGCTCGATAGCTGTTACTGCCGCCGGAATCGGCAGTGATTAGCAGTTCCTGGGCCGCAGGGTAGGTGGGCTGGCCCATGCGCCTCCACCAGTGACGAATAGAATCGACGGCGAATTCGGCGGTGTCGTGATCTATCCCCAGGGTCACCCATCCTTGGTTTCGCCCGATGTCATACACGCCGTGGGGTGTGACCTTGCCTTTTTGCTTATCTTCGAAATCGTGCACGCGAACCGATTCGGGTTTGCCCTTGGGGTGCCACTCCCGACCGCCGTTTTTAAAATCCCCCACCAGTTCCTTTTTCTTACTATCTATAGAGATCACGGGCTGACCCCGCTGTTGAAATTCCTGACACTGGCGATTGATGTATTGAAACTGCGCGTCCCGATCGGGATGCGAGGAACCTTCTCGGGTCTTGCGCAACCCTTGCATGCCATAACCCAATTCCTCGTACAGGATTTTGCTCACGCTGGTGAGGCTAAGTTGGTAGCCTTGGCGACCGAGTTCCGCCACAAGGTGAGGCAAGCTTTTCGAAACCCAGCGCAACGGCTTCATCGGATCTCCGCGCGTGGCCGGATCCACGATCTGCTCGATCACGCTGCGCAATTCCGGATGTTTCTCGAGGATCGACTTCCGGCCTCCCCCGGGGCGACGGTGCCGGCCTCCCTCAAGATCGCGGCTCGGGCTCGGCTGGGCTTGCAGTTCGCGCTTGCCTTGCAAGATGGTCTTAGGAGTGATGGCCAGGGCTTCGGCTATCGCCCGCACTCCTCCCCGCCCAAACGAAAGCGCTTCATTGGCCGCCCACAACCTCGTTCCTCGTTCTCCCAAATGCGGCTGCAGCCGCTCATATTTTTCTCGCACCACCTGTTTCCGTTCCTCCCGTACTTTCCAATACAGGCGCAGCTTCTCTTGTTTGCTGCCTCGCCAATCGTTGTGGGGCATCAGTGGGGGATCCTCCTTGCTGCAGGGTCTCCCAGTGGCTATCACCTGGACACAGACGATGTTCTCATATTACAGTTCTGAGCACGCGCACGCGGGACGGTGTAGAGACCACGATGAGGGCCCTCAATTCAGTATCGAACCGCGACCGAGCGGAGATCGCCCGCAGCGCCGAGGAGGCTCGCTCCTTTGTCTTCACCGGCGTTGACGAGGCACAGGTCAACCGCTACCAAAGTCCGCCTCCCGACACCCCCTACAATCTAGAGTATGCCTTCCACCTCCTGGGCGACTTGCGGAGAAAAACCGTTCTCGACCTGGGCTGCGGCAAGGGCGAAAATCTCGTCCCCCTTTCGCGAAAGGGAGCGCATGTTACCGGAATCGACATCTCTCCCGACTTGATCGAACTGGCGCGGAAAAGAATTGCCACCTCGGGAATCGAGGCCGAGGCCCGCGTGGGATCCGCCTGCGATACCGGCCTTCCCGACGAGTCTCTGGATGCCATCTTCTGTATCGCATTGATCCACCATTTGGAAATCCCGCGCGTGCGCGATGAGATGTTGCGCATCCTGAAAAAAGAAGGCTTCGTCATTCTTTCCGAGCCTATCCGCTTCTCTCGAGTGTATGACCGCCTGAGGACCCTGCTGCCCCCCCGCGGGGAAATCTCGGAGTTCGAACATCCACTCACGAAGGAACAGTTTGCGTCGATGGTCGGCCCTTTCACGGTCGAGGGTCTTCGATACTTCCGGCTTCCCATTGTCCCCCTGGTGGAGCAGGCAAAGGGGGCAACCAGCCATTCCACCCGGAGGCTCAGCGCGTGGGTGATTCATAATTTCCCAGCGACCAGGCATTTTGCTACCTGGGCCGTCGCGCGGCTAAGAAAGCTACCAAGCGTATCCGGAAGACGACGATGAATGCACGGCGGAGAATTTACGGAATGCTGAGTGTCTTCAACGTCAAGAAAGAAATTCAGGATGGCTAACGAGAATAAGTCGATCTTACGGGGGCTGCTGAGCACGGAGTCGGAGTGGAATCTCAAGGTGGTGATTGCGCGTGGGGTCGTCCGCGTCTAGCCGCACTGGCAGACCGGGTTCAAAGGTTGCCTAACAAGATCGTCAACCAGAGTGTCCCTTCCTAATCCCTTACCGTGTAACGTTCCATCTTAAGCATCCTCTCGCAGCGGCATTGAAGCCGACTCGCCTTTATACTGAATCCGGGAATGAAGCGAACGCTCAAACGGGCCACCCTGCAATTACTCAAGAGCGCCGGAGTTTTTGGGCTGGTGCGCGACAGCTCGTGGCGAAGGCACCGGCTCTTGATCCTCTGCTATCATGGCATTGCCCACGAAGATGTGCAGTTGTGGCGTCCCGGCCTTTATCTGGAGCCGTCACGATTGGAACAGCGTCTGAATTTTCTGCGGCAGGGTCAATACAACGTGCTGCCTCTAGGGGCAGCCTTAAAGTTGCTCCGGGCAAAGCAACTGCCGCCCCGCAGCGTAGCCATCACGTTCGATGATGGCACCTTCGATTTCTTCAGCCTTGGCTATCCCCTGCTGAAAAAGTTCGGATTTCCCGTCACTGTCTACCAGACAACCTATTACATCGACCGGCCAATCCCGGTCTTTAACCTGGTTTGTTCGTACCTGTTGTGGAAGCGGAGAGGCAGCGTGCTCGATAAAGGCGATGAGTTGCGGCTGAGACCGCCACTGGACTTGACCTCCGAAGCGAACCGGCAGGCGATTGTACAGACGCTGATGGACAATTGCGCCCGAGATAATCTCGACGGCTGGCAGAAGAATGAAGTCGCCGCTAGGCTGGCAAAGCTTCTCGAAATTGATTACGCGGAAGTGCTGTCGAAACGGATTTTCCAGCTCATGAATTCGCAGGAGATTGCGCAATTGGCGAGCGAAGGCGTCGATTTCCAGTTGCACACTCATCGCCACTGCATGCCCAAGGACAAGTTGCTGTTCCAGAAGGAGATTCGGGATAATCGGGAGAGCCTGAACAAGATGGCCCCTGCGGAAAGGGTGCACTTCTGTTATCCCAGCGGCGTCTATGGCTGGGAGTTTCTTCCCTGGCTGGCGGAAGAGAATGTCCTTTCCGCAACCACATGCGATGTGGGTTTGGCCGGCGCCGATACGAATCGTCTTTTGCTGCCCCGGATCATCGATACCAGCGCTCGGACTGCTCTGGAGTTTGAAGCCTGGCTGACGGGAGTGGCGGAGTTTTTGGCGGTCCGCCGGGCGGCCACGCAATACTACATTCCTCGTGGCGACTAGCGGGTACTGTGCTTGAGGAGAATCCGGTAGATGGCTGAACCGAGCATCGTTTTCCTGATGTATCACGAACTCGAGGAACCGGGGCGCACTCTGTGCCATCCCGAACCGGGCTATGTTCGCTATGTTCTCCTGGCTGCTGATTTCCAGGCGCAGATGAAGCTCCTTCAGAATCAGGGTTGGCGGGGTGTGAGCATGAGCGAGGCCATCGGCTTTCCCAATTACAAGGCCGTGGCCATCACCTTTGACGATGGCTCTGAGACCGATCTCATCTGCGCGGCGCCTGTGTTACGGCAATTGGGCTTTGGAGCCACCTTCTACATTACCGCCGGATGGCTGGGGCAACGCGGATATCTCAGCCCGGGACAACTTCGAGAGCTGAGCGCGCTCGGTTTTGAAATTGGCTGCCACTCGATGACGCATGCCTACCTTACCGATCTCGACGAGCACGGGTTGCAACGTGAGATTGCCGAGGCCAAGTCGCATCTGGAACAGGTCATCGGCAGACCCGTCGAACACTTCTCGTGTCCGGGCGGCCGCTTCGATCAGCGCGTCGCCCAGGTTGCCGGTCAGGCCGGATATCGCACCGTCGCTACCAGCCAGATTCGGGCGAACTCGAAATCGACGGCCCCCTTCGCACTCGGTCGCATCGCGGTGATGCGTTCGACCTCGCTGCCTGCGTTTCTGGAACTCTGTAGCGGACGCGGGCTTTGGCTCTCAAGAGCGAACTTGCAACTACGGGAAGCAGCCAGGAAACTGCTGCGCAATTCTCTTTATGATCGTGTAAGAGGTTCGCTGCTTCGCCACGGCCCGCCTCGGTGAGACGTCTCCCCCCGTTGGTAGGTATTCGGCGTTTCAGACAAAGGATGTAAGTCCTTGCAGGGGCAGCGATTGCATCGCGCGTGCAGATTCGTGGTGTCGGGGAGCCTTTCCGTGTTAATCTCTTGACCGCTGTTCGCTGGGTTTTCGGGTATTCACCCCACTGCCATGACCTCTTTGCCTTACGCTCTGCGCGCTCTTCGCCGTGAGGTTTTTGAATTTCGCTTCAGCTACCCTCTCGACATTGTTCCCCAGGCGGGACCAAAAGAATCGTTGCACTACTACTTACACAGTGACCGGCTCAGCTGGAGCGTGATGAGCATGGATGCTACTGGCGTGCCGCGCGCCCGGGGACGACTTTACGGCGAAGTTTACAAACCTGCCTACATTGCTTGGTGGGGCCTGATAAATCTCGGATATTATCTGCGACGCAAAGACCTATCCTTTCTTGACATCTTCCTTCGACAAATCGATTGGCTGGAGAGTCACGCCGCGATCCGGTCTAACGGATCTGTCGTCTGGCACAACCCGTATGATTGTCTGGAGGGTAGCACTCTATTGGTAGCACCGTGGGTCTCTGCCTACGATCAAGGAATGGTAATTAGCGCGCTCGTGCGCGCCCATCGGATCACCAAACGGCCTCAATTGATGCAACTGCTGCGCGGTGCGAGCCGCATTTTTGAGGTCGAGACCCGCGACGGCGGTGTGCGCGAACCTGTTCCCGGTGGAGCCGTGTACGTTGAGGTTCCCGGCGCCCCGGCGCCTGGAGTCCTCGACGGTTTCCTTACCTCCCTCCTCGGTCTCTATGACCTTTTCATAGAAACGGGCGAGGATCGCGTCGAAAGGCTGTTTTGCGAAGGAGTCCAAGGGCTGAAGTCGATCTTACCTTTATGGGACTATCGTCAGAAATGGAGCTGGTACGCGACCCGCGGATACCTCTGCCCGCCGTCCTACCACGTCCAGAATTTTAGTTTGCTTAGCGTCGTCGCACGACTGGCGAACGAACCTGGCCTCGCAGCGCAGTCGGATCGCTGGAATCCGGAGCGGCTGTCGAGGATTGATCGGTTGGAGATTTACTTGCAGTTTCTCCTGACCAAGAATTGGTGCCGCGTCCGGCATAGGACCTGGCGACAAACTCAAGCCAGGGTAAACACGCTCGTCCGGAATTCCGCCGGGCCCCCGGCTCAGAGCGACTTGGGATTCGGAATAGGCACTCGTCGCGCCACTGGTCTATCGAATGCTTTCTTTCTTCCCCGAACGAGCGGCAAGTGAATAATAGGGTGGCTGGGCTATGCCACCCATGATTCGGAGAAATGGTTTCCAGCCATCAAATCGATGCCGGCCGTTCGGTTGTACGAGGAGTCGGGAGATGAAGATTAAGGAGCTGAATCCGGTTCTTCGTACGGCCCTTAGTGTTCTGTTTATTAGCTCGTGCGCCGCGGTCGCTGCCGCCTCCAAGTTCGGCCGGAGAGCGTTACAGCATTCACGACGTTCTAGTCGATGGGGTACACGCCAAGCAGTTGGAGGAGACGGACTTGTGGTCAGACTCGCCATTCCCTTCGCGGACTCGGTACTTGTAACAAGAAGCTAAGAAGCATGTTAGACCAGAACTGAGAACCCTAACGATTGACGAAGAACTTGCTCCAGCCTTCGGGCTCTTTGCCCTGATCCTGTCGATTCGGCCGCCCCTTCGCGACATCCGCATCGAAGAGGTGACAGCATCTGCAGTACCCCGTTTCATCCTTATCTATTCTCGCTACCAATCCGCAGAAAATGACGAACTTTACCTTTACGAATAACAGACTTTCCTCGGATCAGAACGTCGAGATTGGCTCTGCCGGCGGAGGGACAGAGAACTGCGCCGCCCAACCGGAGCGAAAGCGTGCGGCGGGAGTTTTCAACAGTTGCTTCAGAATTCAACATTCGCCCACAATTTGATTGTGGGCGGGGCGAATTGGTCTGCGGGCAACATTGCGGTCAATATGGTTAACGATTTCGTGGCCGCCGGGGTCCGGATCAAGCATGAGAGCGGAGCACTCCGTTTGCCTGCCCTGCAGCCAGCCGAGAAAACGCTGCTTTCTCTCAAACATTTTTTTCGCTTCAACGCGGAACTTCGAAACCATTTGATAGCGCGATTTCGTGAACCATGGCACCGAATGCGGCACGCACCCATATTTCTCCTTGTAAGTGCCTCCGCCGCCCCAGTCGTAGATGGCGATGCCGTGCCGCTTCCAATAGCGCATTACGTACCACTGAATGTATTCGTTGGGGCGGAGAATTTGACTGCTTCGAAAGCTGGCATTGCCCCAGAATTCGGCGATTTTGTTGAACCCCGGAAAGATTCCGGTGGCAATGCATTTGCCTTCCGAATCGCGCGCTCGTACCAGCAAAAGATGGCCCGTCGGCTGCAGATGCTTGATTAGCGATCGCACCCGGTCAACTTTGTACGTGGGCACGAGGCCCTGTTTGGCAAAGACATCCTGCAATTGCTCGTAGTAATCGTCCGCAAAGGAAGGGTCGGAGGCTTCCTCGATGGTCACGCCACTTTTCTCGGCTTTGCGGACACAACGCCGGCAGGCGCTATCCATCTGGCTGAAGATCTCTTCCTCGGACTTAGTTAGATCAGTTCGATAGCTGGGGAAGGCATCACAGGTGAAGCCCAGATTCCGGCCGTCTTCCGTCGTAAAATAGGGATCGGAAACTTCCATGTGCAGACATTTCAAGGTGTCCCATGCGGTTACTTCAAGCGCTTGCAGGGCTTCGGCCCGGGATCCGCCTTGGAGCAGATTGAAACCCATATACGGAGTAGTCCAACCAGGGAACGAACTCCCCAGGACTTTCACTCCGAACTTGGTAAACGTCAATCCCGTGAAGTAGCCCACCACCCCGCCGCCATCTCGCAACTCCGCCAGAACCGGAGTGGCCTTTTGGCACTCGCTCACAAAGCGAACCCAACTCCGGGTTTGGAACACCGTTCGATCCGCGAACTGGTCCATTTGCGCCCAATCAGCGGATTCGAAATCGATGATATTGCACTTCATCACAAAGGCCCCTCAGTTTCTCTCAGCTTCAATTCATGGGAACAAGCGCTTGGGTTTTACTTATCGATCAGTATCTCGGAATAATCCACCATCCAGCGCGTGAGCGGCGTGTGGATTTTTGCCCACTGTTTGAACTCGTGGTAGGCAGCGTAGACCGCCCTTGTCCTCTTTGTCGACAAGCTGTGGTTCAGCTTCGCCGGATGCGTGGACAACGGGTATCCCAGTTCTTGCAGATAGGCTCCGACCAGCCTCTCGAACTCAATCAATTGCTCCGGAGGAAATCTATCTTTCCAGCGCCCAACGGGCGTGAACCGGCCCTCCTGTAACTCTTCCTTGAAAGACGTAAGCGGCTTTTTCACGGAGCCGATGCTGGCCTGTTGGATTCGCTCATAGTCCAGCTCTTGCCCAAGGAAACTGCCGATGGCCAGCAAAATCTCCCGCGGCCGCTGAACTAAATCCTCGTACCGGACCTCCATGTAGTTCGCCTTCAGCAGGATTCCCAATTGGCGGCCCTTGCGAACGATCCACTCCCAATACAGCCCCGCCGCCAGCAAACTCTTCCGCTTATCCCATGGCAAGGGACGGCTCCATGATCGTTTGTCGAGCGACAGCGCCACATCCCGGGCGTCGCGGATGATGTGCACGAAAAGCGCGTCCGGCATGTCTTTCTGAATGCGGAGCATGTGCGGCACGTTGGTGGGCGTCGAGTCGATCCACCGGTCTACCCGCTGTCTGCGCGCGACCTCGTCCATGATGATCCGAAGAAAGTCTCCGGCACCGTGGCACTCTGCCAGCACTTTGGCTTCGATCTCTGCTGCTTCCAGTCCGGAGACGCGAAATCCCTTGCTCTGCAGCCACTCCCGCATCGCCGATTCCTTGTTCTTACGCACACCCAGATCGCCGTAGATCGGCTCCAGCACGTCGTAAACATTCATCTGGGTGTGGAATTCGGCGAAGCCGCCGGCAGAAAGCAACAGATGATATAGAAAGCTTGTCCCGGAGCGGGGACACCCGACGATAAAGACCGGTGGTTTCATGCCAGAATTACGAGAAAAAGAATTACCAGCAAATCCCCTCATAGGAAGAAGTGCAGTTGGAACGAAGCGCCTTATCAAGGTTGACCAGGTCGATGACAATTTGATCGCTGCGAAGATGCCGTGTCAGGTCATCTTTTTTCACCGATTTGTTTCCCACGATCACGACTTCGCCCCACCCCAGCACATCTTCCAAATCGGCCGACAATAACGATCCGATATGTGGAATCACCTCTTCGATATACTGCCGGTTGGATCCAGCCAGGCGGCCGAGACTGACATCCCGGTCCCACACCTTTACTTCGAATCCTTCTCCGAGCAATCGCTTCACCAGTTGTACTTGAGGGCTCTCGCGCAGATCGTCCGTACCTGCCTTAAAGCTCAGCCCGAGCTGTGCGATCTTTCTCTTGTTGGTTCGCATCACGGCTTCTACCGCACGTTCCACATGCTCGGAGTTGCTCGGCAACAACGACTCCAGCATGGGTAGCTTGAGGTCGAGTTCCTTGGCTTTGTAGGTCAACGCCCGCACATCCTTCGGCAGGCACGATCCGCCGAAAGCAAACCCAGGAGACAAGTAAGCCGGCGAGATATTCAATCGTGCATCCGAGGTGAAGATCTCGGTCACTGCCTGCGCATCCACGTCGAGATGCTTGCACAACGTTCCGATCTCGTTGGCAAAAACCACTTTCACCGCGTGAAACGCATTGGAAAAATACTTCACCATCTCGGCAACCGCGATGCTGGTCTCAAACACCTTACCGGGCGTCTGCTCGTAGAGTTCGCGCAAAGGATCCAGATGAGAAGGATCCTGCGCCCCCAGAATCGTGTACGGCGGCTGAAGGAAGTCAGCGACGGCGCTTCCCTCTCGCATGAACTCCGGGTTGTAAACCACCGTAAAATCGGTTCCGGCACGCCGCCCACTCACCTGCTCGAGCACGGGCAGGACGATCGACTCGACGGTACCGGGCAAAACGGTGCTGCGCAAAACGAATGTATGCGCGGATTTTTTCTGCTTCAGAGCAGCAGCGATCTCCCGCGCCACCTTCTCGATGTGGCTCAAGTCCAACTTGCCATTCCGCAAACTGGGGGTGCCAACACATACAAACGAAACATCGGATTGCAAGACCGCCGCGGTGGAGTCGGTCGTAGCGTGAAGCCGGCAGGCCCGGTAGCCCTCGGCGACAAGCTCATTCATGCCCCCCTCAATGATGGGACTGCGCCCGCGCTCCACCATCTCCACCTTGGCCGGATTCACGTCCACACCAATGACGTGGTGCCCCATGGAGGCGAAACACGCGGCCGACACGGAGCCCACATAGCCCAAACCGAACACACTGATTGAGAGCGTCACTCTCCAAAACTCCTCGACGTTGGAATCTGCAGACCGCGACGGAGCTTGCGGACAGTTAAGCCCTGCGAGCCGGTAACTTTCACTATAGCAATGCAGGTTTCACAATGCACGGGCGGCTTCCGCACCAAAGTCACCCCACGGCCCTTGGCCCAGCCCTTTCCATGATATTTGCGCTACTATGGCGATACACTCGGCGGGGGCCCGAGTGGCTCACGATGCCGAAAGTTTTGTGGGAGACGGCCGCGCCGCGGACGACATTTATCCCACCTACTACCAGGCGAACAGCGCGCCCGCACTCCGCAACCTCGGCGAATCTGTGAACCTGCAACCCGAGTCCGTGCGCTTTCTGACTCAACCGCAGCCCTACAGTCGTTTCTTTGCGCCGGCAGCCTTCTTCGAACTTCTTCTCAAGCGCGCCACCATGACGCGCCCCTTTCACCGTTTCGGCGCAACCATTGTGATGACCTTCCGGAAGCCCTCCGTGGCGATCGTGGAAGACAATCCTGCTGGAAGTCGTGCAGGAATCGCCTCCAAACCGCTCCCTAATTCATGATCTTAAAGGCCTAAGTTTCAATGACTTACAACGGAGAACTCTGACGTTCCCAGTCGCCAGCAAAGGGGATGGCCAACGACCTATGCCCGAGACTTCCTCGGCACGGTAACATGGGTTTGTGGCTTCCGCATGGCAAAGATTGTCGCGCCTGGCCCGGATGGACTGGGAAGAGATCCGCACGCGGGTCGGCCAGGAGGTTTCAAAGCGCCTGGACTTGGCGTTGTACCGCACAGGCCTCGAGCCACGGGCGCCCCTTCGCCAGCCTGCTTCCCAGGCCAAGTTTTTCTTCGGCAGGGACGAACTGGCGCATCGCGCTGCCCTATTGCGCGCGCACCTGCTACGCGAGGCCGATGCAATCATTCAGGAAGCAGATAACATTTGCCGGCACGAGTTCTATTTGCTGGGATACGAAAAGCTGGACTACGGCCGAAACATCGACTGGCATTTCGATCCGGTTCACGGAAAGCGCAGCCCGTTAAAGGCCTGGTTCAAAATCAATTTTCTGGATTTTCGCGAGGTCGGCGATCACAAAGTGATCTGGGAATTAAACCGCCATCAACATCTGATCACGCTCGCCAAAGCCTGGACCTTGACGGGAAATCAAATCTACACGAGTGAGATTACATCGCAGTGGTATTCGTGGCAGATGGCAAATCCGTATCCGCTCGGCATAAACTGGGCCAGCGCGCTCGAGGTGGCTTTCCGCAGCATGTCCTGGCTTTGGGTTCGGAATCTGCTCGCCGGATGCGCAGAACTCCCCGCCACGTTTCAAACCGATCTCCTCCTCGCTCTGCAATTGCACGGACGATACATCGAACGCTATTTGTCAACCTACTACTCTCCCAACACCCATCTCCTCGGCGAGGCGGTTGCAGTTTTCTTCATCGGCACGTTATGCCCGGAGATTTCTGCGGCGCACCATTGGCGCGACCGGGGCTGGCGCATCGTTCTGCAAGAGTCGGAGCGACAAGTCCGCCCTGACGGCGTTTACTTCGAGCAGGCTCTGTACTACCACGTGTACGCACTCGACTTTTGTTTGCACGCGCGACGCCTCGCGAGTGAGAACGGCTTCCCGATACCCGAACCATTCGACAACGTACTGAAGAAGATGCTGGACGTAGTTCAGTCACTTTCCGAAGTCGGTCCGCCCGAAGGGTTCGGAGACGATGACGGCGGCAGAGTCTTCAATCCGCGGCGGAATCAAGTCGCGCACATGACCGACCCTCTGGCCCTGGGGGCAATTCTTTACGATCGCGATAAATATGCAGCCGCCGGTCTGACTGAGGAAGCTATCTGGTTGTTCGGCGAGGATGCGATCGCAGCACTCGGCGAGCCGCGCCGCCCAATCGCTGTCCCATCGAAGGCCTTCGAATCGGGAGGCCTCTATCTCATGAATGACCATCAGCCTTGCCCGCAACAGTTGATGATCGACGCCGGGCCGCAGGGAACAGGTCATTCCGGTCACGGTCACGCCGACGCCCTCAGCATTCGCCTTTCCCTTGACGGGCGCCGCTTTTTGGACGATCCCGGCACATACTCCTACATCTCTGGCAGCAAGGATCGTGACTGGTTCCGCGGCACCGGGGCGCACAATACGCTTAGAGTAGACAGCCTCGATCAAGCTGTTCCCGAAGGGCCCTTCGCATGGAGTTCGATCCCGAACGTCAAAGCCGAGACCTGGCTCAACGGCCAGACCTGTGATTTTTTTGTCGGCAGCCATGACGGATACCGCAGGCTGCCCGACCCCGTGCTGCATCGCCGATCCGTGTTTCACGTGAAAGGCGGTCTATGGTTTGTGCGCGACGTGGCCGAAGGCCAGGGCACCCATCTTCTTGAGAGCTTCTGGCATTTTGCCCGTGAACTTCAGGTCCGAGAGGAACGCGGCACACTCATCGCCGAGTCTTCCGTTGCGGGTGGAAGGGTGGAACACGCCGGTCTCGCGCTGCTTGTAGATGGCAAGTCCGCATGGAAAACAGAAATCGCTGAAGGCTTCGTTTCTCCAGCCTACGGATCGAAACAGGTTGCGTCTGTCGTCCGTGCCAGTATCAACGCCACGCTGCCGCAAGAGTGCGGAGTGTTGCTTCTGCCAATGACCTGCTCCTCTGACCTAGGCACGTTCGCCGCAATCGACGAAAGCCCGGTCCGCGGGGTTCGCGGCTATCGTTACCAAACCCTTCATAGTGCGGAATTTCTATTTCTTGCGCAGGGGAGTACTCCCTGGACATGCGGGCTGTGGGCCAGCAATGCAAGCTTGCTCTATTGCAAACTGGAAGGCAGCCGGTTCGTCCACGTTATTATGGTTTCTGGCAATTTCGCCGAATGGCGCGGCAAGCGATTCGTTTCGCATGAGGCCGCCATGGAAAGTTTTGAATGGGCAGATGGTCTGGGATTAAAGAACGCTTCGGCTTGCGAGGAAAATCCCCTGGAAACTTCGCTGGTCAGTGATTTCGAATTTCTTGGTTCCGTGCCTTAAGTCGGATTCCTGGCTGTAGGCCGGGTGGGTGGAGAAAGAAAACATGTGTGGCATTGCGGGAATATTTGAGTTCGGCCGGGACGCGCACGTCGATTCCGTTGTCTTGCGACGGATGTGCGACGTCATAGCCCATCGCGGTCCAGACGACGACGGCATCTTCACGCAGGGGAAGGTCGGCCTCGGCATGCGCCGTCTCAGCATCGTTGATCTCGCCACCGGACATCAGCCGCTCAGCAATGAAGACGGCTCGATCTGGATCGTTTTCAACGGCGAAATCTATAACCACCGCGCGCTGCGCGAGCATTTGATCATTCGCGGCCATCTCTATCGCACGCAGAGCGACACCGAAACCATCGTCCATCTCTACGAAGAATACGGCAAGGACTGCGTTCAGCACCTGCGAGGCATGTTCGCCTTCGCGATCTGGGATGCCAGGCGCAAGTCGCTTTTTATCGCTCGCGACCGCCTTGGCATCAAGCCGTTGTACTATCGCCTCGCATCCCACAATTTTCTCTTTGGGTCTGAGATCAAGGTCCTTCTGGCTTATCCGGAAGTGCGCCCCGATTTCCATCGTGCCGCACTTCCCGAATACCTTGCCTTTGGCTACCTTTCCGGAGAAGAAACTTTCTATAACGGCGTCCATAAACTCATGCCCGGACACCGGCTGGAAATAAACGAGCCAGGCGATCTTCATGTCGAACCATACTGGGACTTGCCGCTGACTGCCGACGACACAGCTCATGATGAGCGTTACTACGTTGAGAGCTACCGCGACTTGCTCGAAGGCGCGGTCCATAGCCACTTGATGAGCGATGTTCCTCTCGGCGTATTCCTGAGCGGCGGCCTCGATTCGAGCGCCGTGGCCGCGCTCATGACCAAAATCAGGGGCGAGCCGATCGAAACATTCTCCGTAGGGTATCCCGAACAAAGCTACAGCGAGTTGCCCTACGCCAGAACCGTCGCCCGGCATCTCAACTCCGTGCATCGGGAAGTGTCGGTCAGCCGCCGGGATTTCTTTGGCGCGCTGCCAAAGCTGATCTGGCATGAGGACGAGCCGATCGTGTGGCCTTCCAGCGTGGCGCTGTTCTTCGTCGCCGAATTGGCCCGCCAGCGCGTCAAAGTTGTTCTAACCGGGGAAGGCAGCGATGAAACGCTCGCCGGATACTCGCGTTATGCTTTCACTTTGAAGAATATGGCGTTTGACCGTGTGTACCGCAGCCTCGTCCCGAAGGCGATGCGACGGCATCTCCGCGACTCGATCGCTCGGTCGCCCTTGATCAACGCCACCGTCCGCCGTAAGCTTGCGCACACCTTTCTTGGCCTCGATGGCGAATCCTGGATCTCCTTTTACTTCGACAATTTCTTTTCCGCATTCAACCAGAACGATCAGAGGGAACTGCTGGCCGACGACTTCCGCCCGCAGATCGATGCCGGCTCGGCCTACCGCAATGTCCTCGGATATTGGGAACAATCCTCCGGAGAGCTTCTGCAGCGGCTGCTCCATGCCGACATCAAAACCTACCTGGTTGAGCTTTTGATGAAGCAGGACAACATGAGCATGGCGGCATCCATCGAGAGCCGCGTGCCGTTCCTCGATCATGTTCTGGTGGAGTGGGCCACACGCGTTCCCGCCAGCATCCAGATCCACGGCACCGCCGGCAAGCGGATTCTCAAGAAAGCGATGGAAGACCTGCTTCCTCATTCGATCATCTACCGGCCGAAATTAGGATTTCCCACGCCCTGGAGTGGCTGGCTGGCTGGCGCTCAGCTGGATGAGATCGAAAGTCTGCTTCTGGAACCTCGCAGCATGAGCCGCGGGTTCTTTCGACCAGCCGCGGTGGAGAAACTCTTTCGCGAACATCGTGCCCGCTATCGCGACCACTATGACCGCATCTGGCGCCTGCTCAATCTCGAGCTCTGGCACCGGGTCTGCCTCGAAGGAGAATCTCACGAATGGGCGGGCCAGCCCGCCGAAGCAAAGCCGGTTCCCATCGCGTGAGCGATGGCCCCAAGTTGTGTGAAGTCCAGCAGAGGTTTCAAACCCGGCGCGCGAGCACCTCTTCCGGCTTCCCGCCGCGTGGCATCAGATCGAGGTACATTTTCAACCACTGGTCACGGACAGACTCCCAACTGTACTGGTGCGATTCCAGGAATGCGTTCTGCGCCAGCCGCGTGGCCAGACAGGAATCGCCCAGCACCATGAGAATATTCCGCGCCAAAGCGCCCGCATCCCCGGGCTCGGAGAGCAGTCCCGTGCGGCCGTGGTCAACCATATAGCGCATGCTCTCTGGAGCCGTAGTCACTACCGGAGTGCCGGACGCAAACGCTTCCAACACCGAAACCGGCATATTGTCCAGGTTGGAGGCATTCACGAAAATGTCTGCCCGATCGTAAAACTGTCCGATCTGGGAGTGCGACGCTACGCCTAGGAAATGAATCCCGGGCAGATTCAATTGCTCGACGAGATCACGAATTTGTCCTTCCCTTACACCGCCGCCCACCAGATCGAGCTGCGCCTGTGGATAAGATCTCTGAACTTCAGCAAACGCCCGCACCACCACATCGATTCCGTAGTAGGGATGGAATCCGCGAGTACAAACCAGGTGGGGACGCAGCGGACTGCGTAAGCGATATCGAAATTGCGACAGGTCAACAATGTTAGGGACGATCTGCGCTTCCAACCCGAACTCCCGCATCACATCGACTAAAAAGCCGGAAGGAACGACAATGCGGTCGGTCTTTCTTAGCGCCTCGCGCGCAATGGCAGACTTCTGAAGATGATCGCGGCATTCTCCGCTTCGATAGTTGATGAGCGTGCGTTTCCCGCGCAGGCGTGCCAACCACCAGGCGGGAAGCGGAGCCAGCAGAAACGATGAGTAGGAGGCTGAGAATATATGCGCAATATCCACGTCTTTCAAGTCTTGCCACAACGACAGCAGATACATCGGCTCGCGGACGATGGTGCGCAGAAACGGTACGCGCGCGACCCATCCAAGTCCGCGTGGCAGATGCGGGTCAACGGCAATGAAGCGCGGCGCGATATCCGGGTCCGCTTTCCAATTGCGCATTAACAGGTCAGCCTGCACCGCCTGGCCCCCAACGTAGCGCAAAGTCGGGGCAACAAAGGCAACCCGAATGCGGGAATCCGCGCCAGTTTCAGAGCGAGTCTCGCGGCTCAAACGACTGCGGTTGCCCCGGCTCGCCAGCGCCTCGGCATACACTGAGCAATACTCCCCGCGGATTCGCTCCACACTAAAGTTCGCTTTTGCGAACTCCCGCGCCCTGCGAGAGATTGCCAACCGGAACTCTTCGTGGGACAGAACGCTCTCTATTCCAGCCGCCAGCGCTTCTTCGTCATTCGGAGCAACCAACACTCCTCGCCCGTCGCCGGCGAGTTCGCTGTTTCCTCCGACATGGGTGGCCACGACCGGCACTCCGGCGGCCATGGATTCCAGCATGACATTCGAGAGACTCTCCGAAGCAGAAGGCACAACCGATACGTCGATGCCGGCAAGCACGGCGGCGATATCGCGACGGTCCCCCAGAAACTGAACTCGCCCGTCGAGGCCCAATTCGCTGGCTTGCCGCTCCAGCGCCGGCCGCAGAGCACCGTCGCCTATCAGCAGAAATTCCACATGGGAGAGTCTGCGACCCAACCGTGCCGCCGCGCGAAGAAACTCGCGATGGTTCTTATAAGACGCATTCATTCGGGCAATCATGCCGACCCGAACCATTCCCGGGCTGCGAGCCAGTGCGGGAGTCGTCTCGGCAAAAGCCTCCGGCGGCAGCGCGTTTCCAATCACAGCCACTTTGCGTTCCGGCAGCCCCGCTTGCAGCAGAGAATTCGCAGCGGCACGGGAGTTGCATACCACCCGATCACACCAGCGAAACATCATGAGTTGAGCACGGAATTGCGACGGAGTCAGCAAGTCCCCAAGCTGACGATGACTTCCAATCACTACCGGAACCCGGGCCAGGAGTGCCGCTGGAATGAGCGTCAGATTGCTGTAGAAGTCGAAGGCATGGGTTACTGAAATACCTAATTTCCGCAGACAACGCCTCAGTCGCCAACGGGCGCCGATCGATTGCAGGCCGTAAAGGCTCCCACCCAGCCTGAACTCGTGCAATTCGCCGAGACCTTCCAGGAAGGCCCCTTTCTTTTGCACACAGCCAAGATGCACTTGAAGATGATCGGCTCGCAGGGAGCGTGCCAGTTCGACGAACTGACGCTCGCTCCCGCCCACCTCGAGACTGTTGATCATCAGAAAGAGAGGTTCCAGCGGATCGATTGAAGCAGCGGGACTGAACGATTGCCGGGCGGGAGTTGGACTGGGTTCAGACCCGGTTTGCGAGTTCGCAAACGAACTCATCCGAGCTTCCCGGTGACGCTGCTGACGAGGCTCGGTTCCGCTCCCATGTCCGGTTTCGAAATTCTCTTCAGAAAGTTGCGCTGCCACAGTTCGAACATGAGCAACCGCCAGATTGCGTCACAATGGTTCCGGCGACCGCGAAAATGCTCATCCAGCAACTGCTCGACGCCGACCCGGTTGAAGTACCCTCGTTGCATGGTTCTCGGCTCCAGCAGAACCGTCAGGATCAAGTCCTTCAGCTCATTCCGCATCCAATGTACTAGCGGCAAGGCGAAGCCTCGTTTCGGCCGGTAGAGCGCTTCCCGGGGCACGCCGACTCGCTCCGCCAGTTTACGGAAAATATATTTCTGGTTTTTGCCGTGGAGTTTCCACTCCGCCGGCAGCCCCGTCACCCATTCCACAAACAAATGATCGAGAATGGGTACGCGGACCTCCAGCGAGGTCGCCATGCTCATCCGGTCCACTTTCGTCAGGATGTCCGCCACCATGTAAGTCTTCGTGTCGACATACAACATTTGGCTGACCGGGTCCTTGGCTGGCGCCTGCTCGAAATAGCGGTACATCACGTCGTCCGGATTGCCGCCCGTGCGCAGAATTTCGCGGAACTCACTGGACAATATTGGTATGTCTCTCTCAAACGAGGGTACAAACGAAATACCATCCACATAGCGTTCCCGCCAGGGCAAGGAAACGTTATAGGAGAATTTCCTTCCGCGCATGTTCTTCGGCAAGAGGGGATAAATCTGCCCGCGGTACATGCGCCACGCCCAGCGTGGAATTCGTTCGAAGATCCGCCGGCGATCATGAATTCCATAGCGGTCGTATCCCGCAAATATCTCGTCTCCGCCGTCGCCCGATAACGCCACCGTAACGTGCTTCCGAGCCATCCGGGAAACGTAGTAAGTCGGGAGCATCGAGGAATCGCCAAACGGTTCCTCCAGCGAACTGGTCAGAGTCTCCACGGTTTCCACAACATTCGGTTCCAGCAACAGTTCCTCGTGGTCAGTGCGGAAGCGCTTCGCCACGATTCGAGCATAATGAGCTTCGTTGAAATCGTCGTGACTGAAACCAATCGAGAAGGTCTTCACCGGTTTCGAGCTGGCCCGTGCCATTAACGCGACCACGGTGGAGGAGTCGGTTCCTCCGCTCAGCAAAGCGCCCAGGGGAACATCCGCAATCAACCGGATGCGCACCGCTTCCGCCAGCCGCCACTCCAACTCTTCCAGACATTCCTCCTCGCTGCTGGGCTGGTGCGTGCTGTATTCCGGCAGGTCCCAATACTGCCGGACGTGAACCTGGCCGCCTTCGAACTCGAGCCAGTGTCCGGGGGGCAGCTTTTGGATGGGCAGAAAGGAAGTAATGGGATCGGGAACGTATCCGAAATACATGTATTGCAGAAGCGCCTGGTGATTCACGCTGGCCAGTTCCGGAGCCACCGCCAGAATGGCCTTGATCTCGGAGCCGAACAACAACCGGCCGGCGCAGAAGGCATAGTGCAACGGCTTGATGCCCAAGCGATCCCGCGCCATCAACAGTTTACCGCGGCGCTCGTCGTACAAGGCAAAGGCAAACATGCCGCGGAGTTTCTTTACGCAGTCAGCGCCCAGATCCTCATACAGGTGAACAATTACTTCGGTATCGGTGTGGGTATAGAAGCGGTGGCCGCGTTTCTCGAGATCAGCACGCAATTCGAGAAAATTGTAGATTTCGCCGTTAAAGACCACCCAGACTGATCGATCCTCGTTGAAAACAGGCTGGTGCCCGCCCGCCAGGTCGATGATGCTGAGGCGGCGCATTCCCAGCCCCGTACCGTCCTTGACGAAAATTCCTTCGTCATCCGGACCCCGGTGCACCATGGACTGGCACATGCGGTGGATGGTGCCGGCTTCAATCCGGTCGTCGACCGCCGCGCTCACGATACCGGCGATTCCACACATACTCTATTCTTTCACGTCAAGCGGACCATGGTTCCAAAATTTGTCAGCCAACGCTGGACGGCAATTACACCAACGGCTTTCGTCCATGCACTGAGATGGGTACATCCACCACGTGCAAGTCCTCCATCCCGCAACTCTCGAACCAGCGAAACACTTCTTCATAGGTATGTTTCGATTGAAACTGCGGAGAGTACCAGTCAAACGTATCGAGCACTCTCCACTGGCGGTTGGGATCGCGGTTGACTGGGAACAGGTAACGCACTAATCCCGAGAGCGGCCGCCCAATCCCAGGCACAACTCGCAAAGTCCCATCCACTGCGTTTACCGTAGGCACCAGGACGCGAAGAATCCCATGCAGCGTCTTGGCCGGCAGACGATGCGTGACCTTACGGTAAATGTCGCTGAACCTGTACCACCTGTTGTAGGAGCTGTAGAGCCACACCGCCAGTGTCCCACCGGGCTTCAGATACTGCGGCAATGCCTTCACCGCCTGCTCACAGTTCGGGGTATGGTGCAGAACGCCAATGCTGTAGATGTAGTCGAAACTCTCCTGCGCAAACGGGAGCGCAAACACGTCAGCCTGAAACGCAACGAACTCGCGATCAGCCAGATTGCGCGCCGCCACTTCGGCGGCCGCGCTCAGGTCGATGCCCACGACTTTCGCTCCCCAGCGGGTGGCCACATCGGCAAATCTTCCCATCCCGCAACCCACATCGAGCACCAGTTTTCCCTTGAGATTCTCTGGAGTCAAACCAGTCTTGCGGCGGAAATCCTTCTCCGATTGGTCGCTCGCGGCGTCATCCAACTGCGTGCGGGCATAGCGCTGCCACTGAAAGCCGAAGCTGTCGGCATAGTTCTCCGCCGCCACGAAGCGCGTAACACCAAGCTCGCGCGGGAAGGCGCGTTTGCAGCCCGGACAAGCGTAGCCATCGTCCTGCGGGTCTAACGACGCCCGGCAACTGGGGCAGCGCAGCAAACCCAACACATCAATGGACAAGGGTGAAGTCATCCGATTTCTTCTTGCTGGCCCACCCAGACCCGTATCGGCGCCAGCCTTCCCCGGCCACCACCGGAGCTTTGGGCGCAGTCTCACGTTCTGCAATCGTTGCTACCAGAGCCGACGTGTAGGCCACAGAAAAATAAGGGAAGAACTGATAGGCCTCAGGGGCGAATAGCGCGCCGATAACAAACCCAATCATCGAACTGTGCAGGCCACCGACAAATAACGTCGTGTGAACATCCAGATCCTTTCGGCGGAGCAATTTCCTCAGGTTGCTGAAAGCGCAACCAAAGAACAACAAATAGAGAACCAACGATGGGATACCCCCCTCGACTGCGATCTGGAGATAGGTCATATGCACATCGTGCCACACGCCGGAATAGACCTGAAAATTTTGCGCACCTAAACCCAGGATTGGGTAATGTTCAATGCCTTCGAGCGCTCTCCTCATCAAGAATTTCCGCGCCTCGTACGACTCGTAGGCGACTGCTCCCATCTGCGTATCGGCACTGCCGGTAATGGAAGTCAAGCGGGTCATCAGAGGCCCGCCGGCGACGATCAGCAGCACCACAAGCGCCAATCCAGTGGCCACGATGAGGTAGAAACGCCGTCCCTTCACTCCGAAGTGCCACAGGCAAACGGTCCCCGAAATCACCAGACTAATGAATCCGGCTCGCGAGGCCGTCATAACCAGCGTGAGCCCCATGATGAGGATTGTCCCTGTCCAGCACAACTTGACCAGCGCACCCTTGGCTGTCAGAAGAAAAGCCAGGCAGAACGGCAGCGTGAGGACGATGGCGAACGCCAGGTCATTCGGGTTGGAGTAAATGCCGCCGATCACTCCCTCCAGTCGCGGCCGGGAGTGCCCCATTATGATCGAGACCGCACTGATCACTGCAACCGAAGCGGCCTGAATGTAAATGATGCGTCGAAGTTTTTTGAAGTCCGTGATCAGCAGGAACGTAAGCACATAGACGATGTACACTTTGGCAAAATCCAGAGTATGGTTCACCGCGCCGCCCTTCCAGATGGGGGAAAGAAACGCGGACGCAAATAGAACACCGATCATAGCCAGCAGATACCTGGCCTCTCGAGGAAGGTCCTTGAACTTGCGCTGAGTCCTTCCCAGGCTGGTGAACAAGCCGATCATTGCCAGGATGCCGGTGATTTTGGCAAGAGGAATGTACTTCAGGGGGGGAATCCAATCCTCCGGTCGGGCACAGTAGACTACGTAGAAGGCGCTGAGCCAGAAGAAGGCTCCCTTCAGCGTCGCGGGTTTTCGCAGCTTAACTTCGCGGGTTTCGGTCTTTTGATCTGCTTCTATCAAAGTGAATCCAGTCCATCCCCAGAATTTGTGCGCCTATCGCCCCAGCCGATTGTAAACTGCCGCAATCTCAATCACATGGCCTGCCGGTTCTTAGCTGCGCTGCCCGCCCTTGGGGCGGGCACATACTCTCCATCGGGCCGCATTGACGCACGCCCTGCGACTTTCTCCAGCACTTCCTCGAATCTGGCGGCGACCGCTGGCCAGCCATAACGTGCCGCCAGTTCCGCGGCGGCGCGCTCGTACCTTTTTCGTACCTCACTATTCTCCAGCAGGATCAGAATCGCTTCGGCGAACGCCTTCGGGTCGTCAGCCAGAGTGATGTCGCGGCCGTGATGCACGTCCAATCCCTCGGCTCCCACCGAAGTCGAAACAACGGCTTTCCCTGCGGCCATCGCTTCATAAATCTTCAGGCGCGTTCCCCCTCCGATGCGCAGCGGAACAATCACCACTGCGGCCTCGCGCAATTGGTCAATGACCGCGGGCACTCGCCCCGTCACTTCAATCGGATCGCCGGCAAACCGTTGTACGCGCCGGTCCGGATTCCGGCCCACGATGCGGAATTTTGCTTGTGGAATCTGGGCCAGCACCGAGGGCCAAACTTCTTTGCAGAAAAACTCCACGGCATCGATGTTCGGTTCCCAATCCATTGCGCCGACGAACATGACCAGCGGCCGCACTTCGCGCTCCGAAAAGTCAGGCTGGTACTGCCGCAAGTCCACGCCGGTTGGCACCACCGTCACCCGCGAGGGATCCACCCAGGCGCTCATTAAGTTCCGGTCATGCTCCGATACCGCGATCACGTGCACGAACCTTTGCACCGCAGCTTTCTCATAGGCGAGCATTTTCCGGAATTCTCTCCCGTAGATCCGTCTCCAGGCGGGATTTGTTTCTGTCTCCGCATGACGCCGCCAGATCTCGCTTTCGACGTTGTGCTGAAACAGCAGGCTGGGCGCCGCAGGTGAAATCGGAAAATTCACCGCCGCATCAAGAAAGTCGCACACCCCTGCGTCGAACCTTCCCGGCGTAAGCCATTCCTCCAGTTTCTTTTGCACTGGGGCGCACTTGAACCGGCTCACGGCGTAGGGAGCCCGATCCGCCAGCCGAGAGATGTAGTCGAAAACCCGCGCTGGACCGGACTCTTGCCTGCCCGTGCTGACGCAGCATGCGTTCGGAAACTGTTCGGCCAGTCGCCGCTCGTAGTCTGGATCAGCTCCCCCGTCATAATAAGAGAGGAAACAAAGCTCATGACGCGACGCGAGGGAGCGGGCAATGTGGTACGAACGGATGTCCCCGCCACTGTGCAGGGGCAGCAGTTTATTCGCCTTTACCCAGAGAATTTTCACCGGAACCACACCTCTTTCCGGCCGGATACGAAATTGGCGAAGGCAACCACCGCTGCCGTATTCAGGACAATGAGGGTAAGCGCAGCGTTGGCGACCCGGCTAAACGGTCCACGCTGCCGATTGGATAGAGCTTGATTGGACAGAGCAAAAAGGCTGAGCGCGTAGAAGGCCAATTGCAGCACGAAAGCCGCGCGGTACAGAGGCCCAGCGACTGCGGCGGACGCTACCAGCAATGCGGCTAGCGCAAAGGGCACGGCGAGCCGGAGAAGCTTGTGGCTGATGAAGCGGAAGCGCAGCGGGTTCGCGCCACTCAGCACCCACGGCGCAATCTGCAGCAACTGGTAATTTCCGGTCAGGGTCCGGACTTTCCGGCGAAACTCCTTCTCCGCGCCCAGATCAGGGTCGTCCCACGCCCGCGCCCGGCCGTCAAAAACGACGCGCGCGCCCTGCCGCGAAATCTGCAGAGGCAAAAGCACGTCATCCAGAATCGTCTCCGGCGGAATGGGCGCCAATAGCGAACGCCGGGCCGCGTACAGGGCTCCGGTAGCTCCCACGACCGAGTCCGACGCGCTCTCCAGCATCCGGACCTTCTTCTCCATCCGCCAGTAAATGCCCATACGCTTTTCCGCTTCGCCCAAAGCCGGATCGCCCAGCATCAGTTCGCCGCTCACACATCCCACCGTCGGATCCGCGAAATTCTCCAGGAGCAGCCGCAGGGCATCATCCTCGACCTGCTGGCGCACATCCACAAACACCGCAATCTCTCCCTTGGCCACCGCCAGCGCTTCATTCAGCCCGCAAGCTTTGCCCTTGGGCTCCGGCGAAACCAGAATGTGAAAGCGTTCATCCCGGGCGGCTTCCGAAAGAATTTGTGCCGTCCTGTCACTCGAACCGTCCGAGACCACAACAAATTCCAGGCGGTCCGGGGGATAATCCAGAGCCGCCAGATTGCTCAGCTTGCGCGGCAGCGTTCCCTCTTCGTCGCGCACCACCATCACGATCGAGACCAGGGGCTCATGCCATCCCCGCAGCACTGGCCTCGGACTGAGCCGGCTCCAAATCCACAGCCACGCCGCGTATCCGAGGTAGGCATAGAAGACAACCGCCGCGGCGGCCCAAAACAGCGCCTTCACTGTGCGCCCCGCCCCAGCAGGACAATCTTGATGGTCTCGAACAGGATGATCAGATCCAGACCGATGGAAGCGTTTTTGATATAGAAAAGATCGTATTGCAGTTTTTCCCGCGCATCCTCCAGCGTATTTCCGTACTTGTACTGCACCTGAGCCCAACCCGTGATTCCCGGCCTTACCACATGGCGCACGCCGTAGTAGGGAATTTCCTTGCTCAGCCACTCGACAAATTCCGGCCGCTCCGGGCGAGGTCCCACGAAATGCATATCCCCCCTCAATACGCACCACAACTGGGGAATTTCGTCGAGCCGCGAGGCGCGCAGGAACTTCCCGACTCGCGTGATGCGCGGATCGTCGTCGAGAGCCCAGGTAGCTCCGGTATCGGCTTCCGCGTCCTGCCGCATGGTGCGGAACTTGTAACAATAAAAGGCTCGCCCTCGCCGCCCCGCACGCTGCTGCCGGTACAGCACCGGACCCGAAGAATCCAGCTTGACCGCCAGCACAATGAAGGGAAGCAGGGGCAGCGAGATCACGGCTCCGGCGAGCGCCAACGAGAAATTCAGCGTCCGGCGCACCAGCCGGAAGAAAGCGCTGAAGCGCAAGCCTTCCGCAAAAATCAGCCAACTGGGGTACAACTGCTCGACTTCAATCCGGCCCGAGATCCGCTCCAGCCAAGAGGTGGCTTCTTCCACCTTCACGCCCTCGAGCCGCAGGTCCAGTAATTCTTCTACCGGCAAGGTGTTGCGGCGGTCGGGCATAGCCACGATTACGCGATGCACCCCTCTCCCCCGCGCCAGACCCAACAGGTGAGAGGCCACGCTGTCGCGGGTCAATTCGCCCTCCACGTCTCCCGTCCATCCCACCACTTCAACCCCCAGGGCGGAGCGCGTGCGCAGACCTCTTACCAGCCGGTCCGCGCGCTCTCCCGTGCCCAGCACGTAAACCCGCTCGCGCAGGAAGGGTTGTTGCACCATCCAGGAATAAGCCGCGCGCCAGCCAAACAAAGTGAAGGTGAGGATGACGAGTCCCCAAAAAGCCGAATTGTTCCCCGGCATTACATTGGGATAACCCCGGGCCAGGGCAGCCAGCGCCAGCGCCACAAATCCCAGCACCATCAGAAGGCGAAAGGCGTGTTCCCACTTCGCACCCAGATTGGACGAGTCGTACAGGTCAAACAAGTGCGAAAGCAGCAGCACCACTCCGGTGACCACTAGAATCTTCGGTCCCAGCACCGCCAGCACTTGAAAGTATCCGCCTTCGACGTTGAGCAGCAGTAGGCTGTCTGGGTTCCGCCATATAGTCGCCAGCACGAACGAAGTCCAAACGATGAAGGCCTCGCCCACCAGCAGAACCAGTGTGCGCAGCGGATAATAGACTTTGAACAGCCGGATCACGTTTCCCTTATGTTTCCCCAGGACTAGGACTCAGTCGTATTCTTCCCGTACGCCTCGTAGTAATACCGCGAATACGGGATGGCTTCACGATCCGTCCCGTTCAGCACCACCCCCACCAGGGCCTGGTCGGGAAATTCCTGCCGCGCCCGGCGAGCCATATCGACCGGCGTCGCATTGGAGCGCACCACCATCAGTACACCGTCGCAGGCCTTCGCCAGTACGCTGGCATCGGAGACGGGCACGGCGGGCGGCGAATCGACGATGATCCAGTCAAACAGTGCCTCCACCCGCTGCATCAGAAACTTCAGCCGCCCGTTCGCCACCAGTTCCGAGGGATCGGAGATCTGCTGGCCGCTGGGAATAAAAAACAGGTTTTCCATCGCCCCGCGCTGCATGATCGAAAATTCGTCGCTCCCCCCCTGCAGATAGTCGGAAAGACCGGGGAACGAAGTCGTGCCCAGCATCGCATGCAGCCGCGGACCGCGCAGATCGGCATCGATCAGCAATACGCGGCGTCCGTGCTGCTTCACCATCACTTGCGCCAGGTTTGCCGCAGTGAAGGATTTGCCCTCTTTGGGCAGCGCGCTGGTCACCAGCACCTTTTTAAGCGCCATCTTCTCTCGAGCGTGATAAAGCCGGGAACGCAGCGTGCGGAATTCTTCCGTCCCCCGCGCGCTGTCCTCGCCGTTGAAAAACAGCATCGTCTTCTCATCCGGCTTCCACTGCAGTTGCGGGCAGCGCGCCAGCAAGGCGTCGAGACTGAAGGGACTGGCAAATGACGGAATCGCCGACGGGAGTGGAACGCCAGCGGCAGGCGATCCCGCTGTCCCAGCTGCCGGCGACTCTTCCATCGCCGTCATGGCTGGCTCGGCCGCCGGCATGAAACTGGGCGGGGCTTGGGGCGAGTCTCCCTGCGATGCCGCCCGGTCCTGTTCGGCCTTCTTCAACGCTTCGTGAATTCTGCTCATAGTTTTCTCTCCTGGGGGAGGCCCTTAGCATCATCTCGTTCCCGCAAGCGGTCGGCTAAGCTGGCCAGCGACCGTAATGTTTCCACCAAGTCAAATTTCTCGTGCCCCGTCGCCGGCAGTGGCGGCGTCATAGCCCCTGCTGCCGTGCTTTCGCTCAGATCAAAATCCCGGGCCACGCCATCCACCACCGGTGCGCCGATCGTTTTCTGCTGGTCCACGAACGCACTCACCAGGCAGTGCTCGCACAGCAGGTTGATGACTCGCGGAATTCCGCTGGCATAGCCGTGGATCGCGACCACGGCCTCAGGATCGAAGATCTGCTGGCCGTTGGAACCGGCGATGCGCAACCGCTGTTGCACATAAGCTTTGGTCTCTTCCAGTGTGAGAGGATGCGTCTTGGCGCGCAGCGTCAGCCTTTGCCGTAACTGTCGTAGTTGCGGCGTCTTCAGCTTCTGCTCCAGCTCGGGCTGGCCCACCAGCACGATTTGGAGCAGCTTTTCCGTGAAGGTCTCCAGGTTGGTCAACATGCGAATCTCTTCCAGCACCTCATCGGTCAGGTTCTGAGCCTCATCCACGATGAGCACCGCCGTCTCGCCGGCCCGATAGCGGTCCAGCAGCCAGTTGTAGAGACGCAGCAGGATCTGGCTCTTGGCCTTCGAATCGCATGGAATGCCGAAGTCCGCCATCATGTAGTCGAGAAACTGCGGCGTGTTCAGGCGCGAATTGAAGATGAAGGCCGTCGCCACCTGCTGCAGGCGCAGCCACTCCAGCAGCTTGTTGATGAGCGTGGTCTTGCCCGTCCCGACTTCCCCAGTCAGCAGCACAAAACCTTTGCGGCTCTGGATGCCATACGTGAGGCAAGCCAGCGCCTCCTCCGTGTGCCGCGTCAGGAACAGATAGCGCGGGTCGGGGTTGACGTTGAACGGATTCGCCCGCAGGCCGTAAAACTCTTTGTACATGGTATTCGCCTAAACTATTTTCGCCTAAATCTTGACCGTCTCCTTCTCCGCCTCGCGCCGCTTCCTCCGCTTCCAGAAATGGCCATTGCCGTTGCCCTTAGCCGCCGCCAACTCCACCACCCACGGAACCGCAACCAGCATAGGAAGATCCAGTGCAGCCTCGGCATCCTCCTGCGTGCGAATAGATTTGTCGCGCAACTCCAGCCACAGCGCGATACCTAGACCTAGGCCCAAGCCGGCACCCAATCCTCCACCGGCAAACAACAGCCGGTTCGGAAAACTCGGCGAATCCGGCAGGGTGGCTGGGTTTAGAAGTGCCATCTGTTCCCCCTGCTGCTGTTGCTCCGCCTGCGTCGCCATCTTGGATGTGCTCTGTTTGGCCAGGTCGTCCTGGTAGACCTTCTGCGCGTTATCGTAGTCGCGAGCCAGCTCCTTGTACTCTTCTTCAACGGCAGGACTCGATGCCACCCGGCCCTGGTACACCGCGATCTCCTGCTCCAGTTTCTTCTGATCGCGCGTGCCCTGGGCAATCAGATCCTGATAGGAATGAATCTGCAGCCGTAGTTGACGAATCTCGGGCGGCTCTGATCCCGACCCATTGTCAGTCGCGGCATCGGTTGCCGTCGCGGATGGGTTATTGACCTCCGCCAGCCTCTTCTTCACCTGCGCAATGTCTGCCTGCGTCTTCATCACGTCCGGGTGGTCGGCGGTATAGCGTGCCTGCAGATCGATGAGCTGGGTCTGCAGTTGCGAAAGCTGCGTCTGCAAGGTTTGGGGATTGCTGGAGGACTGCGACGCCTTCCATGCCGCCAACTGCTGCGCCAGCAACGATTCGGTATAGGCCTTGTCCTGGGTCGCCCGGTTCAAGGTCTGCGTGTTGGCATCCAGTTGGGAATTCAACCCCATCAGGATCTTCATGTTGCTGTCTTCGTCGCCCGGAAGCTGCCCCATGTGCTGGTTCTTGAAAGCCGCCAGCTTCTTATCCAGATCGTCGAGATTCTGCTTGGCATCCGCCACTTGCGTGGTGAGAAAGGCCGTTGTGCCCTGCGATGCGTCCTGCCGCGACTTGAGATCCTCTTCCAGCAGCATCGAAGTCAGATCGCTGCCGATCTGCTGGGCCTCGCGGGCCGTCGATGCGGTGTAGTTCACATAGAAGGCGGGAGCCGAGACGCTCTGGCCGGGCTTCTTCTTGCCCCCGAGTCCGATCTGCGAGAGATCTGTAATCACGGGCTCGATTGTCATGTTGAGCTGGATGTTCGCGATGAGGTCGTCAACGTTCTGCCCTCGCTTAGCCAACTCGAGCGTTTGTATCATGGGCCGCAGGCGGGCTGGGCTTAACACCCGCTGTTGAATCGTAGTAATGTGCTGGGTCAGATCCTCGGTAAAAACCTGCTGTACCACCGTATTTGGAATCTTCGGCGCTTCCACCAACACCAGCGCCTGCGAGGTGTACTTGGCGGGAAAAGCGTAAGACACCAGAAATCCGGCCAGTGGCGCCAGCAGCACCGGAATCAGAATCACCTTCATCCGGCGGCGCAACATCGCCAGATAATCGTCCATGCTTAGTTCGCGGTCTTCCATCATTTCAGTACCCGTTCCGCCGGCCCTTAACGGCCAGCTTCAGATTTAGTCAAGCCGGATGGGCCGGGGAGCCCAGTCCACCCCAATCGAGCCCACTTGCCGGCGCGAAGTATTGCTGCATGGCGCGGTGCTCAAAGAACCCGGCAGCGGACAGGAAGAATCTGTGAAAAAATCGTTGAACTGATAGCTCACGAATCCCCGCAGACTGCGCCCGAACTGGCGGCGAAGACCCACTCCGGCGAAACCAGAAGTGAATTGCCGCCCGCCGAGGGTCGACCCGGCAAGCTGCAACTGTTCGTTCTTGGAGTAGCCGATGTCGGAGAAAACATTCCAGACGCGGGTCAACGGCCTTTGCGCGTCGAGACGCGCAACATTGCTCAGCGATCCCGCGAAAATCCCGGCGCCGCTCGCGTCATAACGCTGGTAGCTGAGACTGAGGGAGGTTTTCGGGAACTTGTAGCTGAGCACGAGGCGGCCCGCTACGCCGATGCGGTTGGCGGTTTGGGCTACGTTGACAAAAGTGCCTCCGAAGGTTGAGCACAAACCCGAAGGGATATCGGACCCGAGCGAACATACCGTCGCTTGGGCGTCGATATGCGTAAATTGCGGTCCCGCCGCGATCACGAAATTCATGCGCCCGGAAATGCGATGCCCGTACATGGCTTGTATAACATTCGAGTGAAACGCGGTGCCCGCGATCGAAAAGTCAAATCCCTGGTAGCCATAACTCAGAGCGACTTGGTTCCGGGGATTCAAAACCCGGTCATACGCCGCCTGGGTGATGAACTCCCGGCTCCCAAGGAAGGAGGTGTTTTCTTCCTCGCCAGTCACAGTAGAAATGATGCCCTCATAAAAATGTTCGATGGCATACCCCGCCGCAAAAGTCACGGCCGATTTTGGCGTCAGGTCCTCGACCACGTCCACCAACCCCAGATTTGTAAGACGAGGCACCTCACCCAGCGAAATGTTGGTTCCTCCGTTGAAGACGCTGCTCTGCAAGCCGAAGGCGCCGCCTCCCAGCATCCCCGCTCCCAGGCTGCCGAAGCCCGAGTTGTAAGCTCCACTCCCACCATAGGCTCCGCCGTCGAAAGTGCCTTCCGGGAGATAACTGAACGAATCGCGGAAGGCCAACTGCCCCCGCTTCCAATTGATCCGGTTGTCTATATCGAACTGCTGCAGTTGCTCCAGCCCGTAGCCCGAGTTGGCGTAATAGGCGACGCCGCCGATGTAATCCACCGCCACATCGTAGTTTTTCCAGAGCTTTTGCAGGGTCAGGCTTCCCAAACCCCGCGTCACCGTACCGAGCGAAGACCCGCCCAGAGTGTTCGCAACGTTGGAATCCACGGACTCGCTGAAATGCAGGCCGGGCAACAGAAAACTCTCCGGCGCGGCATGGGGCTCCAGCCCCGGCTGGTCGATCGCGGAAATTGGCGGGTTCTCGCTCACCGTGGGGGCAGGGTTCTCCTGCCCGAAAGCAGGCGCGGGTGAAGGCGCAGGCTGCTGCGGTTCGTCGCTCTGCGCCCCGGCCACGCTGGCCGCACCCAGGCTCAGCGTTAGGGTCAAAATGATGTGGCCTTTTTTCATCCGTAATCCTCTTCGATGGTCTCTTTACCAACCTTACGGAACCACGATCGTGTCTCCCGGTCTAAGCACGATGTTTTGCTGCGTGTCCTTTCCTTTGAGCGCGTCCTTGTAGTTAAACCGTATTTTTGTCTGCTGGCCACCCTGCGTCCGCAGTAGGTAAACCGCCTTGAGATTGGCAAACTGCGTAAATCCAGCGCTGGATAGCGCCTGCAGCATCGTCATATGCGGCAGCAACGGCATCGCGCCGGTATGCAACACCTCGCCCAAGACGTAAATCCGCTGGCTGTTCATCGCCGTCACCACCACGGTGACCCGCGGATCCCCAATATATTTCTTCAGCTTCTCCTTGATGGAGTTTTTCAGCTGCACCGGCGTCAAACCCGCCGCCTGCACGTCGTCCAGCAAGGGCAGCGAAATCTTGCCGTCGGGACGCACCGGCAAAGTAGCGTTCAGCTGCGCTTCATTCCAGACCGAGATGTGCAGCGTATCGTCGGCGCCAATGATGTAATCCGAAGGAACCTCCGCCCCGGGTGGTTGAACCACGGGCGCCGCGGATTTATCCGGCGGGGGGGCGCTCCCGTCGGTATCCGCCTGGGCCCACATACCGACGGTCGCGCACCCTAGCAGCGCCAGGCACGCCAGTTTCATTCCATTCTTCATGCCCACTCCTCGGCAGCTAGGACGCCCCGTACTCGGAGCATCCCATCTGTTTTAGCTTGTACAGCAAAGCCTTGTAACTGATCTGTAACTCCTCCGCGGCCCGGCGCCGGTTCCAACGGGTCCGAGTCAGCACCCGGAGAATGATTTCTTTCTCCGCTTCGCGCGAGGCGGCGCGCGAGGCCTGCTTCAGCGAAACCCGGCTGCCGTTGCTCCCCAGGTCCGGCCGCAGCAGCATCGCCCGCAACCCGCCCATCGCGACCGTTTCATCTCCCAGCGCCACAATCGCTTTGGCCGCGTTCTCCAGCTCTCGCACGTTCCCCGGCCAGGAATAGTCCTGAAACAAGCGCTGCGTCTCTTCGCTCAGTACCGGCACCGTCCGCTGAAAATCGTGTCCGTATTTGCGCAGAAAATGTTCCATCAGCAGCGGAATATCTTCCCGGCGCTGACGCAGCGGGGGAAGCCGCAAGCACACTCCGCTGATTCGGTAATACAGATCTTCGCGGAGACTCCCCGCTCTTACTTCCCCTTCCAGGTCCCGCGCACTTCCGCAGATGAGCCGGGCCATGCCTTGCGACCGGCCGCCATTCGCGTTTCCCCGGGTCAAGGCCTGCAGCAACCCTGCCTGACCCTCCGCGCTCAGTTCTGCCACTTCTTCCAAAAAGACCGTGCCCGCGCCGGGCATACCGGCCAGCCCGTCCGAGCCTGCCAACTTGCTGGACTCCACCGTGCCACAAGAAACCACGCGGAACGGCTGCCTTGCGTGCCGCGAAAGCTCGTGAACCCGTCGCGCCGTCGCCTTCTTGCCCGCTCCGTGCTCGGCCAGCAGCAGCACAGGAACTTCGCTCTGCGCCACTTCTCGCATCACCGCTTCCACGCTCCGCATACTTGGACTTACACCTTCCGCGAAGTCCATTCTCCTCACCGGCTCGTGAATCGTAGCGGTCTGCATGTTCTTCACGCCTTGGCGGACATTTGATTCCGTTTATCGACCTTTTTCCTCGTTGGAAAAGGCACCCCAAAAAAGCGCAGACAGACCCCAGCGTGTTCCTAAGAGCACGGAAAGTGCCATCCAACTTCGCGGGCCGAGGGAAGATCTCATTACACGTTGATCACCGTGTTTTCAAAAGCATACAAGCCAGAACTGGGCTGGGGAGGAAGCAAACCTACTGGGTTGAATTTACACCTTCCCTCACAAAAGGAAAAGTATTTGCCCAATTTAGGCTAATTTAGGTTACTGCCCGCAATTCCCGAATGAGGAAATATTGCCAAACTCCTCCCCTCCAACACGAAGAGTGAAAGCCAAAGAAACGCAAACGGACTTTGCCCTTCGGAGAGGCGAATGACAATCCGGCGACCTCCCACCTCGTCTGCGACTCGGGCACGTTTTGCCTTCTCTGGCGCGCAATCTGTTTCGGGCTGTGGCGATTTGGGAGTTCCCTGCGGTAGGGTGCGGTGGGGACTTTAGATTGCGGACTCCCCTGGCTTCGCATATGCTGGACCCTATCCCCAGGTGTGAGTCATGGAGTCTGTTCCAGGTGAGCCAAGTGCTGCCATCCGACCCGCCAACTGCGTCCGCGCGCGCGGCTGACCCGGCGCCGCCCCCATTATGGCAAACCGCTTTTATGGCTGGCCTCTTGCTCTGGCTGTATGTCCATGTGCTCATCCAACTGGTCGGGCAATGGTGGAAGGACCCAAATTTCTCCCACGGTTTCTTCGTCCCGCTCTTTTCCGCCTTCGTGATCTGGCAGGAGCGGTCGCGACTCACCCGCCTCAGCCCGCGGCCCTCGTGGTGGGGCCTGTTGTTCTTGGGGTTCGGATTGTGCGTTCTGGTGGTCGGTCAGATGGGCGCGGAGCTTTTCCTGTCCCGGTTCTCGATGTTGATCGTGCTGGCCGGCTGGATCGTGCTCTTTCTCGGGTGGAGTTTCTTCCGCGCCCTTCTGTTTCCCTGGGCATTCCTGCTTTTGATGATCCCCATTCCAGCCATTGTCTTCAACCAAATCACCTTCCCGCTGCAGTTGCTGGCATCGAGGGTTGCCAGCACCACTTTGCCCTGGATGGGCGTTCCCGTCTTACGCGAGGGCAATGTAATTGTCCTTCCGGCCATGGCTTTGGAGGTAGCAGACGCTTGCAGCGGCATCCGTTCGCTGATGTCACTAACCACCCTGGCCATCATCTATGGTTATCTGATGGAACGTAGGGTCGCCGTGCGGGTACTGTTAGCGCTGGCCTCCCTCCCCATCGCTGTCGCCGCTAACAGCCTGCGCGTCGTGGGCACAGGACTTCTGGTCCAATACTGGGATCCGGATAAGGCCCAGGGCTTCTTTCACGAATTCCAGGGCTGGCTGATGTTTGTCGCATCGCTGGTCCTGCTATTCGTTCTCCACCGCGTTTTGCAGACGCTCTGGCCTGACAAGGAGGCCGCGTGATGGTTGGAATTCGCCCCGGCCTCCGTTTCGTTTTGGCTGCCCTGCTGATTGGTGCGACCGCAGTTTTCCTTCAGGCTCATGGGCGCAATGAAGTTTTTCCACCGCGTCCACCGCTTCAGTTATTTCCCATGCAATTAGGCCCCTGGACAGGCACCGATCTCCCCCTCGAAAAAGAAGTGCTTGACGTCCTCGGACCGGGCGAGTTCCTGCTCCGCGACTATTACCTGGCGGACAAATCTACTCCTCCTACGAATTTGTACATCGCTTACTTCCCCAGCCAGCGCGCGGGAGACACCATCCACTCGCCGAAGAACTGTCTGCCTGGAGCGGGTTGGGCTCCGGTGGAAAGCAGCCGCGTCACGCTTGCTTTGCCCGGTCATAGCCCTTTCCCTGCAAACCGCTATGTCCTCTCAAGAGCGGGGGCGCGCCAGTTGGTGTTGTATTGGTATTGGGCCCATGATCGCGGTGTGGCAAGCGAATACTGGGCCAAGTTCTATCTGGTCAAGGACGCGATTCGCATGAATCGCAGCGACGGCGCTCTCGTGCGCTTAGTCACTCCGATGTCGCCCGGGGAGACGCCGGACGCCGCCCAGCAGCGCATTCTCCCCTTTACCTCCGCCGTCGTGCCGCTCCTCGATGACTACATCCCGCGCTGATCAGCAGGTCGCAAACTCTGTAAATTTTGAGTCCGCTGCGTCTGCCAGTTCCGCCATCCCGGCTCTACTTGCAAGTGCCTGATTTTACGACCAGTTTATGGCTCTCTTCCCTCTTCATCGAAAATGACGAATGTGCGACTGTGTAAGAAAGTGTGTCATTTTTCGCCGGTTTCCACGGCTCGTTGCCATTTTGCCCGTGAAGCGCTTTACGGCGATTCTCGGGCTAAGAGTCCATTGCCAAGTCATAAGAAAGCAGCAGCTTGTCGGCTGACTTGGTCAAGTCCAATTCGTCATATCCTTTCTGGTTTTCCTTAGTACTCTAGTTCAGAAGTTCACTAACGTATTTTTTGGGGTTCTTGCGGGCAGCAAGGGTTGCCTATCTTGGCCAGAAGCTCGGCAAGATCCTTGCGAGTAAATTTCCACTCGAAAGGTTTAGCCTTGTCCTCCCAGTAGTACTGAAAATTGAGGAGGCGTGGGGCGACGGAGTTGAGGTCGGGGAAGTCGTTAGGGGTTAGCACCTTGCGCTGCACGATCGAGAAATAGATCTCGATCTGGTTGAGCCAGCTGGCATGAACGGGAGCATGCACGAGAGTGAGCTGAGAGTAGCGGTTGCGCAGACGTTCGACAGCTCTGACGCCGCGGTGAGCGGAGCAATTATCTACGATCCAGAACACACGGCGGGCGTCATTGTAGGGCGGTCGGGTCATGACCTGCTCGACGAGACGATCAAACGGATCGATGCCATTCTTGGCTTCGCAGCGACCGAAGATTCTCGCGGGATGGACGTCCAAACCCGCAATATAGGCCCAGGCGCCACAGCGGGTGTATTCGTGCTCGACCCGCATGGGAGTATCCGGCCGGCACTTGTCGGTGGCATGTTTGCGGCGAGGAGCCTGAATGCTGGTTTTTTCGTCGGCCGAGATGACGAATTCATCCTCCTTTAAGGCCTTGCCTTCCCACTCGCGAGCGTACCAATCGAGCATTCGGCCCGCCTTGGTAGCGAACTCGGGATCGCGGGGGAAGATCCAACTACGGTGATACCAAGGCCGGATGGCGTCTTCATGCAACCAGCGCCACAACGTACTGCCGCTGATGGACGCCACCAGGCCGCGGTGTTGGACTTGCTGAACCAGATCCTGAGTGCTCCAACGCGATAAGGGCAAGTCGTACTTCGCCGGCAGCTCGCAGGCAAGGGCCTTAACTCGTACGACGAGTTCTGGGGGAAAAAGTCCGGGGGCGACCCGGACGATCCCGTTCTTCCAACCCGGCGAGGCGGTCGGTAAAGAAGCGCTTGCGCCAAAGCGAGACCACTTCACGGCGGGTGTCGAGGCAGTTGGCGATCTCGTCGTTGGACATACCGTGGGCGGCGTAAAGGATCATTTTGGCACGTTGGACCTGAGAATACGGTAACGTATATTTTGAAGCTCGTCGGTGCAACTCGGCTTCCTCCGCAGACGAGAGCTTGATGGTGTACGGGCTTGATCTTGGCATCGGTATCCACCTTGCTAACAAGATGCCACGCCAAAGCCTTGCAGCCCAAGCAAATTATACGTTAGTTTATTTATGAAATTGAGTACTAAGGCAGCCCCATGTATCGCTCGGTGTAAATCGTGTCGTAGTTGAGCC
The DNA here is from genome assembly GCA_963714225.1 of uncultured Acidobacteriaceae bacterium. Taxonomy (GTDB): domain Bacteria; phylum Acidobacteriota; class Terriglobia; order Terriglobales; family Acidobacteriaceae; genus Sulfotelmatobacter. Next base: position 311,133 of record CAVQNY010000053.1, read on the forward strand.
AGTTGGTCTCCGGAGCCACTGCTGCGCCGGCCCGAAAGCGGTCCGAATGGGTCATCGCGTAGAGCGTCATAGACCCGCCATTCGATACCCCCCAGATCGCCACGCGGTCCTTATCGAGCTGCGGGTATTGCGCCAGCAGCTGATCCAGCGCCGTAAGCTGGTCCCTCAATTCGATCGCGCCAAACTCGTGTCGGATCGTAGTCTGGAATTTGCGGTCGCGTGCGGGCGTGCCGCGATTGTCGACGGCAAAAGTGGCGAAGCCTTTCCGCGCCAGGATCTGGTCAAACAATCCTAACGAACCTCCCCACCCCTTCAGCACCATCTGGTCCCCCGGCCCACCATAAATGTCGATGATCAGCGGAATCTTAGCGCCGGCGGGCGCTTCCGGCGGAAGAAGCAGACGTCCGTACAACGTGGTCCCGTCCTCTGCCTTGAATTCGAGAAACTTGAGTGGCGTAAGGCCGTACTCGGCAACGCTGCGCGACTCCCACACTGGACTGCAGTCGGCTCCCACGGCACACAATGTCAACTGTGGCGGCGTCTGCATGCTGGAATAGTTGTCCAGATAGTGCTTGCCGGCGGCGGCGAAGTTTGTAACGTGCATCCCCTCTTCATGGGTCAGGGCCTGAAAGTCCGAACCATCCAGCCTCACCGAATAAATATGCTGCTGACGCGGGTCATCTTTGTTGGCTGAGAAAAACACGATGCCGGCCGCCTCATCCACTCCCTCGATTCCCAGCACCTCAAAGTCGCCCTGCGTCAGTTGCCGCTCCAGCTTTGCCTCCGTTCCCATCGGGTTCTGCTTATCGAAGCTGTAGAGATAGAGATGCATGTTCCCGTCGCGCCAGCTCGGCCACAGGAATCGGTCGTCGGACTTGAGGAAGCGCACTTCGACGCGCTTAAAACTGATCCAGGCTCCCGGCGTCTCTCGTAGCACAATCCGCGATTTGCCGGACTTCGCGTCCACGAAGTACAGGTCCATCTTGTCCTGAGTGCGGTTGAGCACCTCGGCCCAGAGCATCCCGTCGCGCACCCAGCCAAACCGCGGCATGTATGTGTCCTCGTCCCCGGTCAACGTGATCCAGCGGGTTCTCCCTTTCTCCACATCCACCACACCCAGTTTCACCACGGGATTGGCGTCACCCACCTCAGGATACTTTTCGTTGTCCACCGTCGGATGTATTGGCATCCAGTCCGTGATCGGATAGGTCGGCACCTTTGTCTCATCCATGTGGAGATAGACGATCTGCTTGCTGTTGGGCGACCAGAAATAGTTGCCGCGCACGAACAGCTCTTCGGTATAGACCCAGTCGATGTCGCCGTTGAACAGGCTGTCGCCGGGGTCCTTGGTGAGCTGTTTCTCGCTCCCGCCGCTTACCGGACGCACGTACAAATTGTGCTTGCGCGTGTAGGCAACGCGGCTGCCGTCAGGAGAAAACTTCGGGTCCCCGCTCGCGTCCGGCGCCGACGTAAACTGTAAGGCTGTCGCGGTTCCCAGATCGTAGAGCCAGAGCTGGCCCTGCGAATCGAAAATCAGGTGCTTCGAGTCCGGAGCCCACAGGTAAGCCGCGAGGTGATAGCGCGTCAGGCGTTCCTTCTCGCGCTCGTTCTTCAAGTTGTTGACATCCGGCGCCAGCGAGGCCAGCTTCGCCGAGCTGACCAGCACCTTCTTCTCGCCGGTGGCCGCATCCACACACCACAACTCTCCCTGTTCGCCCTTATCGTCGCGCTGCACGTAGGAGAGTTTCGTCCCATCCGGGCTCCACTCCATGGTTTCGGGTTGGCGTCCTGTCACGGCTCCGGGTGTAAAGACCCGTTCAATGGTCAGCGGTTTCACGGGAGCTGATTGTGCTTCCGCCAGGCCGGGAGCCCGCAAGACATAGCCAAAAATGAGCACGGCAGAGTAGGCAGTATGAGAAATTGTTCTTTTCACGGAGCGACCTCACGGGGCGAGAAGTGACGAACAACGCGTGGGCATGCGAAGCAAAAAGTGTACACCGGCTAGGCCTGGCGCGCACCGCTACCGCCCTTCATCGTCATCCCGAGCCGCGCGTGATTTGCTCAGAGGAAACGCCCACTTCCCACGACCTGGATTTTCCGGCGGTAACAAGCGTGGAAGTAGCGATCATAATGAACGGTCTCGAATGGCGTGGGCTTTGCTTTGGTGAGGTGCGTTCTCGACAATTAGCCTCGATAAACGTCCTAGTGTTGACCGGACCAATCAACTGGCGGATTGTCGGCAAACCTTACCTTACAAGATTAGGAAGTTGCCCGTCACTCGGCCCTCAATCTAAGAAGTGGTCTTCAGCATCCCCGAGAAATGTGGAAACTGCCAGTCACCACTGCTTCACTCACATCGTCAAATTTCGGGTTGGGCGAATACGAATCAGATGCACAGGCGTGAGCGCGGGCCAGGGCGGTCCGCGCTTTCGTCTGCAGTGAAGTTAGCGGTTGCGGGTGTTGGCAAGCGCCCGAAGGATGATGCGTGTGTTTGCATTGATGGCCTGCCGGACGTACATGGTGAGGGCAAAAATAACGACGAGGAAGAAGAGATCGACGCGAAGCAGCGAATGCAACAGTCCGCCGAGGGTTTCCGGCGGGAACATGTGAATGTGCATCCAGATGAAGGCGACGACGGCGAGAATGCCAAGCACGCCGACGATGATTCGGGATAAGCGTTCCGACCTGTCAGCGGCTGCAAGGGCCTGTTGGACGAAGGCGATTTCGGCGTTCGTGTTTTCGGAGTTGGGCGGTTGGAATTCGGGGCTCATACGGGTTTCCTTTCGAGAGTGAGGCGTTTGCGAAGCGTTTGGACTCCATAATGGAGACGTGATTTGGCGGTGCCGACAGGAATGTCGAGAATCGCTGCGGTTTCTTCGAGTGAAAGATCGTGCTGGTAGTGAAGAAGGAGGACAGCCCGGCTGGCGGGAGAGACGTCGTCGAGAAGCGAGAGGAAGGTGGCGTCGGGTGGGCCGCCAAGGTCGGGATTGGGAGTGAAGGTTCCGCGTGGAGAGTCGTCGAGGGGTTGCCAGCGGTGGGCGCGTTTGAGGTGGCTGATAGCGATGCGCGAGGCGATACGCAGAGTCCAGGCGTGAAAGACAGCGGGTTCGCGTAAGAACGGAAGCTTGCGGAAAATTTGGATCGACGTCTCCTGGAGAATGTCGTCGGCGAGATCGGCGCCGGCTAAGCGGGTAATGTAGCGGCGCAGCGGCGCATGGCTGTTACGGAGGAGCTGTTCCAGTGCAGCCCGGTCGCCTGTCTGGGCGAGCAGCACAAGAAGAGTCTGGTCGGAGGGCGAAAGCTCCTTCGGATGCGATGGGGCGTGCATGTTTGAAAGAGGGGTTAAAGGGAGCTAAAGTTTGGTTCCGTCGAAAAAAATATGCTGGGCGAGGGCAGGACGGGCATCTGCTGTTTCGTTGAACGGAGCGCGTTCGGTCATCGGCATACTGTGAGACCGCCCTATGCCCATTTTCCGCAAACAGGGCCAAATGCTCATTTTACAAGTTATTGTTGTGTGGTCGGGCACTGGGAAGTAGTTCTACTAATCGCCGAAGAGCAGGCGGTTTGCTCAGGCCGCCTTAAGCGAAAGCACGACACCTTCCTCCCATTGCTGGAGCATGCGATTGCCTATCTCCATGAATTCCGCGTGCGCTTTAATGTAGGCTTGCAGATCCTTTGCGGTGTCCGCAATTGCAGCCTCTATGCGTTCGAGTATCTGCCGGACGCGTGAATGAGTCCTCCCATCCGCGTCTCGCCCAGTCGCTGCAATTCCTTCGCGCTCGCCCATTTCGGCGTGCCATTAAGGGTCAGCGCCATGCTGTCAAGACTTGGGCTACGGCCAGAGCCAGTTGCTGGCGGCCACCTTGGAAGAAACCAGCAAGCTGCTCAACGCCTATGTACGGGCGATCTTGGCTTCTGGCTCCTGACCCCTGGCTCCATATCCCGAAGGGATATCAAGGGCGAAGCCCTTGTCTAGTTAGACGAACAGGATGTAAGCAAGGGTAGTAACAGTCACTTTTGGGTATTGACGAATTTCTAAAATCATGTGAGAGTGAAAAGTGAGATACACGCAATGATGCGCAAACCCCATACCGATTGCTTCCCGACACCGGCCACGTTTACGTGGCAAGGAGCGGGGGAAGGTACGTTCATGTAACGGGGGCGATCCATAGCGTAGTTTTTCTGAGCCTCCGATACAAATCGGGGGCTTTCGCTTTTTGGGGCGTATTTCGCGAATGCGTGGATAGGAGGCGGCGTCGTCTAACGGCCAGGATGCGGCCCTTTCAAGGCTGAGATGGGAGTTCGATTCTCCTCGCTGCTACCAAAGCTATGAATACACAAACGATTGAACTCGAAGGCTTTGAGATCGAGCTTGCATCGGACCTTTACTGCGATCGGGGCGGAGATCATCGCGAATTGGTCGATCGCGCTCGTACAGATCGCAGGAGGCTCGGTCACAACATCGATGAATCGGCAGTGTTGTGTGTGAGGTGCATGAAAGCAATACCGCTGAAAGCGTGATGCCGGGTCGTCTAGTGGCAGGACCCTGGACTTTGAATCCGGGTACGGGCGTTCGAATCGCTCCCCGGCAGCCAGTCTTGGAAACGCGAGCAAAGGAGGAAGTTCACTGAAGAGTTTCGAGGAGTTCCGAGGTCATCCAATCGGCTAGGATAACCGGCTCTGACCCGGTTCATGCACGTTCGAATCGTGCCCTCGCAGCCAAGTTTGAAAAGTGGTCGCAGAGTCTAGCGGCAGGATGCCTGACTGTCTATCAGGAGGGACGGGTTCAACTCCCGTTGCGACCGCCATAGGGGTGATGACCCGACGGGAAGGGCGCTCGTCTCCAAAACGAGTTCAAGCAGGTTCGAATCCTGTCACCCCTGCCAGTTTGAAGGGCGAGCATGGTATAGCGGCTGGTGCCTCGGGCCTCCAACCCGGTGACGCGAGTTCAACTCTCGCTGCTCGCTCCAGGCGGAAGTCGTCTAGTGGCCAAGACGCGACGTTGCCAACGTCGAGAGCGCGGGTTCGAGTCCCGCCTTCCGCTCCAAATGTATAAAGGTGGCGTAGCCAAGACAGCAAGGCGTCTGCCTGCAAAGCAGATCATCGGAGTGCAATTCTCCCCGCCACCTCCAGAGTTTCTCGCTGGTGTAGCTCAGTAGGAAGAGCGCGGGCCTCGTAAGTCCGTGAGCGGCGTTCGAATCGCCGCACCAGCTCCGCTGGTATAGCTCAACAGGAAGAGCCGGCGCATGGTAAGCGCCCGACCGCAGTTCGAGGCTGCGTGCCAGCTGCAAAGTTTGCTGGTCTAGCACAGTGGGAGTGCAGAGAGCTTGTACCTCTCCGACGAGTGTTCGATTCACTCGACCAGCTCCAGATTTTCGATGGCGAGATTGGCCGAATGGCTTAGGCACTGGATTGTGGCTCCAGTCACGAGAGTTCGATTCTCTCATCTCGCCCCAAATGGGCGGTTCGTATAACGGGATTACTCACGGCCTGCAACCGTGAAATGCGAGTTCAATTCTCGCACCGTCCACCAAAGTTTGGCTCGGGAACTCGACGGCAGAGTGCTGGTCTGAAAAGCCAGTGGATACGGTTCAATTCCGTGCCGAGCCACCAGATCCGGGTGTAGGGTAGCGGCCACCCACATGTCTTGGGCACATGTCCACGCAGGTTCAACTCCTGCCACCCGGACCATTTTTTCTTGCGTTACGAGGATTTTTGGCGTCATTACAATAGCTGTTTGTCCATTTCCGAAGAACACACCCGTAGCTCCTCCGAGCTTGGTGGGTTATGAACCGGGTCGGGATGGTGGAATTGCACTGACCATAGCCTGCTGCACCATTGTGCCGCGAACATCTGAGCAAATTTCTCGCGAGCAAATCTGAGACGCTTCGAAGGTGCGTCTGCATCAATCAACTGCAGGTGGCCGAGCTCGTGCAGAAGCACGTCGTAGAGCATGAATCGGCGAACGGCCAGTGCTGGCCACTTCTGGCCACGTTTGGCTCCGAACTGCTCCGGTGTCTGGCCCTTCGCGAGAGCAGCTTTCAGGCTCATGCGGGGAGGGAGAGCACAGAGAGCGATTTCCCGCAGTCCCTGGTTGACGTAGCCGAGAGTGCGGGCACCGCGGCTCCGATCATTGAAGTGAACTACGCGCACGCGATGCCATACTTCGATGGGAAGGCGGCCCAAGACGATGCGCACGTCCTCCGCGTTTACATAGTGGATTCGATCCGCGCCAGGAGTTAAGGACGAAAATCTGACTCGGGCAAGTCTAGATTCTAATGATTGGTTCATTTTGAGTTAATTCTCTTTCTGAAAATCTGGTACCAGCGGAGAGACTCGAACTCTCAAACACCTGTTTCTAAGACAGGCTGCTATTCCAATTCGCACACGCTGGCACTCTGGTGCACAGGGGAGGATTTGAACCTCCGCGTCCCACTAGGGGAGACCGGGTTACAGCCGGTCCGTTTCGGCCGGGCTCACGCACCTGTGCAAGCTTGGCGGAAGGTAGACGAATCGAACGCCCATCGCTCATCACGATGCGCTGGTTTTCAAGACCAGTTGCCGACCATTCAGCAGTACCTTCCGCTGGCGGAGAGTACGGGAGTTGAACCCGTTAGCCTCTTGCGAGAACCCTTGTTTAGCAAACAAGTGCCTTACCGTCCGGCCCACCCTCCGTTGAATTGTCAAAGAACGGCAGAATTCTGGTAGGCCCGGTGGGAGTTGAACCCACAAAAGGGCTGCTCTTGAGGCAGCTGCGTATGCCAGTTCCGCCACGGGCCTGAAGCTATAAATTGTGCAGGAGTTAATAACTCAGTCGGGATGGACTGAGTCGTAATGACGATCGAAATTGAAGCAGGCGCTTCACAACATCAATGTAGCATGAAAAGCTTGTACCGCCCATCATTTTTCGAGCAACGTTTTCTTGATCCATTTTTGGTCAAAGACGCCCTTTCCGCCCCTACGAAACCGCTTCTTGTAACCATTCGTATTACGGTACATAAGAATCTTGCCCGGTAGAATGCGAGTACTAGGCACAGGACTTGCAGCTAGACCGATTGTCCCAGAAGCAGTTTGGCCCACCAACGGCAAAGTATTTGGAACCGTTGGATGGCTGCTCTACTATGAGGCAGGATGTCACTCACGTTCGAGAGGATTGAAGGGCTCGCGCCGGATCAAGCATCGCTGGCGGCGGCGCGGAAGTTGCTGAAGCCGTCCTATTGGCCGACATTGGCGGAAGGAGAAGGGCTTGCATGGGGCGAATGCCAAGGCTCTGGCGCAACTCCGTATCGCGTCGTTATCAACGAGGCGGATGCCGGATACAAGTGCACGTGTCCCAGCAGAAAATTCCCGTGTAAGCACGCGCTCGCGCTCATGTGGATGCGAGCCGATAGATCTGCTGCCTTCTCTGCCGCGACGGTTCCCGACTGGGTGAAGGACTGGCTCTCCCGCAGGCGCGGAACATCGAACTCCGCAAGCAAGACTGATGACGAAGCCAAGCCGAAAACGAGACCTTCCATTCGTCTCACTGAGGTACCCGAAGCCGGTCCTGATGCCGATCCAAAAGCGGAACAACGCGCTGCAGCAGCTCGCGAAAGAAACCGCTTGGAGCGTGAAGCAGCCGTGCTGGCGGGTCTCGAAGACCTCGACACCTGGTTGGGAGACCAAGTTCAACAAGGAATGGCGAACTTCATCGCGCAGACTGCTCAGGTGTGCCGCACGATCGCGCAAAGGTTGGTCGACGCGAAAGCTCCGGGGCTTGCAGGGCGGCTCGATACACTTCCAACGAGGCTCTTTACTTTGCCGGGACCCGCGCGTCCCTCAGCCGCGATTCGAGAGCTGGCACAAGTCCATTTGATCAGCCAGGCATACCGGCGGACGTCGGAGCTTCCTGAACTACTAGCGGCAGATGCAAGACAAGCCGTGGGCTGGTCGGTCACACGAGAGGCGCTGCTCGATGATTCCGAGGCGGTACGAGTCAATGCAAAATGGCGAGTCTTCGCGGCGCTTTCCGAGGCACAACCAGACCGCCTGCGCAGAGTTGAGACCTGGCTGTGGCGTCAAAACGGCGCAGATGGAATGCCGCAATGCGCGGTCCTGATTGACTTCGTACCGATCTCTACCGGAGCAGCAGTGGGCGGCTACCTGATTGGGGATCAAATCGAAGCTGAATTGAGCTTTTACCGTTCCACCATCCCGCTTCGCGCACAGATAAACACGCTGAAGAGAGGCGCTGAACAAACCAGTGAACCGCTGACGTTGCCGACCGAGGGTCTGAGCGCTTCATATGCAAAGTACGAGCACGCGTTGGCGCAGCTCCCCTGGCTCGGAACGATTCCCCTGAGTTTTCGGATGGCCAGCGTGCGCCGACATGGTGAGCAACTCTACCTTTACGATGACGAGAGCGGACTGTCGCTGCCACTGGCTACATCGCAGGCAAATCATGCTTCGCCGCTTGCAAGTCTCGATCGCATTAATGGAATCGGTTTGTGGAATGGATACGAGTTCACCTTGGCGTGGGCAGAGACACAGCTCGGAAGGTGGATGCGCTCATGAACCTGAATACCCTACACGCAAAGGTTCTGCCGTCACTATTGGGAGGAACATCCCGCCATCCGCTGCCGAGTGACTTGATTCGTCCTTCGAGTCCGAATTCCGATGGCGCACTCGAAATGCTCACTCTCATGGGACAAGCTCTGCGTTTCGAGCGCCCTTCGACACCAGAGTCGTTCATCGTTGAACCGAAAATAAAAGATGAGCGAAAGATCATCGCCGATGGTCTGCGCCGCCCGCTGATTCGACTGCTAACTGCGAAGACTGCCACTGAGCATCCGGGGCGTGCTTTGGCGCGTGCCTTCGATCGACTGAGATTGCGTCCGCACCCATTCGACCTGCCGTTGATCGATGCCTTTATTCGGTCAAATGCGGAGAAGCTTGGTCCAACAGCACAGCATTGGGCGAATAGGCAAAAACCAGAAGCTGAGACGCGAAGCTATTTTGATCCAGAGCTGCTTGATGAGAGTAACTGGATGCAAGCGACACTTTCGCGACGCATGGCATACCTGGAGGAACGGCGGCGCGATGATGCAGATGCCGCTCGTGCTCTGGTTGAGTCCACCTGGGCACAAGAAGAGGCTGATGCTCGCTTCCGTCTGCTGCAAGTATTCCAGACTCGCTTAAGCATCTCCGACCAACTGTTCCTCAACACGTTGGAGAAGGATCGAGCGCCGCGCGTGCGAGCACTTGCGGTGCGATTCCTTGCGCGGCTCGGTACAGGCAGCGAGAATCCAGCGTTGGGCGCATGCCTTGAACGAATCAAGCAAAGCCAGAGCGGGTTACTTCGGAAGCGCACCACGTTGCAAATCGAACTTCCGGCGAACGTAAAGGATCAGGCTGCCTCGCGATGGATACTCCAAACATTTGCCGACGTATCGTTCGGCGAACTGGCGAGCGCGTTAAAAGTTACGGCAAATGAATTGATTGCAGATGCCGCAAAAGACGAGCCTTTGCTTCTTGCATTGGCGCTTATGGCGACGAACGAACGCCGTCTTGATCTGCTCGAACTTGTGGTTGCAGGCCTGCCAAACGCGTGGGAACGTATGTTTGAAGCCGGACTCGATACGTTGGGAACGATGACAGAATCAGAGCGTCAGCGCTGGGAGGAGATTGTCGTGCATCCTTATCGCAAGGATGTGCCGACGACCTACTCTCTATGGGACTGGCTGCATCGCATCACGGATGCAGAGCCGCCATCTTCGGTTATGTCGATTGCTCTTCACGCGAAATTGTTGACGAAGGTCCCCGAACACGAGCGTGGTAGCGCGCCGTGGGTTGAAATGTTTGCTGCAACATGTCCGGCTTCGCAACGACAGGAGCTCCGCGAGCAGTTGACGAAGTTCGACCAATCACAAACCGTTATCCCCCTCGCACTGCTTGAGATCCTCGATGGAATGGAGAACGATCACACCCATGCCTAAACAAGCTTCTGGCCGGATACGTTTAAGCGCTGAAGAAATCTATGCGCACGAGTTGTCTATTCTTGCCGCGGGTGACAAGCTTGCTCGTCCGGCGAACTGGCGTCTCTCGCCTAAGGCGATCGTGACCTACATTCTAGGAGGCAAGGCGGCGGACGGCACTCCAATCTCAGCGAAATACGTTGGCAATCGCCGCCTGATTGAGACCGCTGTTGCGACGCTCGCGACAGACCGCGCGCTGCTGTTGCTCGGACTGCCGGGGACAGCGAAATCATGGGTATCGGAACATCTGGCGGCGGCAATTTCGGGATCGTCGCAAAGCATGATTCAGTGCACCGCAGGGACCGACGAAAACCACATTCGATATGGCTGGAACTACGCACTGCTGCTGGCCAAGGGGCCATCGCGCGAGGCTCTCGTCAAAACTCCAGTGGCACGAGCAATGGAAGAAGGAACCATCGTTCGCCTGGAAGAACTCACGCGCATGGGTTCGGACGTGCAGGACACTCTGATCACGATCCTCTCCGAGAAAACCATGCCTATCCCTGAACTAAACGAGGCGATTGAAGCAAAGCGCGGGTTCAATGTCATCGCGACCGCGAACAATCGCGACAAAGGTGTGAACGATCTCTCGTCCGCACTCAAACGCAGGTTCAACGTCGTGGTGCTTCCGTCTCCCGCCACTTTGGAGGAGGAAACCGGTATCGTCGTGAAGCGTGTTCTCGAAATCGGGTCGAGTCTTGAATTGCCGCCAATCCGTCCTGCCGACGAAGAGTTGGTCCGCGTGGTAACCCTATTCCGCGAGTTACGCGATGGCAAAACTCTGAACGGCAAGACCAAGCTCAAATCTCCTACGGGCTCGCTTTCAACAGCTGAAGCGATCTCTGTCGGTGTAAGCGCGTGGGCATCGGCGGCACACTTCGGCGATGGAATTATGACGGCGGAAAGTCTCGCATCAAACCTCGTCGGTGCGGTTGTGAAAGATCCTGTGCAGGACACGGTCGCATTACAGGAATATCTCGAAAGCGTGGTGCGGACGCGCGATGGTTGGTCGGACCTCTACTCGGCGATTCGCGAGGTCCTTTAGTCAACAATGCCCGCTCAAACTGACCAACGCGTGCGCATTCTCGGGATACGTCATCATGGCCCCGGATCAGCTGCCTTGTTGCGCAAGGCGCTGGACGTGCTCGACCCGGCATGTGTCCTGGTAGAGGGACCTCCGGAAGGTGATGAGCTGATCCAGTACATCACTGACCCGGATCTAAAGCCTCCTGTCGCCATGTTGCTGCATGCCTCGGACGAGGCGAGCCTTGCCTCCTTCATGCCGTTTGCTGAGTTCTCTCCTGAATGGCAGGCGATTCATTGGGCGCTGCAACACGAGCGGCCGGTGCGATTCATTGATTGGCCTGCTGCTATCTCACTCGCGTTGCAAAAAGCTGCGCGCGAAAATCCGGAGAGCGTACCTCCGCAACCGCGCGCAGACGCACTAGATTTGCTCGCAAGTGCGGCCGGATTTGAAGATGGCGAGACCTTCTGGAATGGCCTGATCGAACAGCATGGTACCAGCGGACAAGAGGCGGTCTCCGTGTTTGAGTCTATCGAGACTGCAATGACAGAGGCGCGCGCGCAGGAAGGCCTCAGCCCACAATCGCCGGATGAAGTATTGCGCAACAATCAGCGCGAGGCCTTTATGCGCACGAACATGCGAGCGGCTCTGAAAGAGGTTGAAGGAAATATCGCGGTCGTCACTGGTGCGTGGCACGTCAGCGGACTCAGACAAGCTACAAAGCCGGCAGACGACCGAGCACTCGTCAAAGACCTGCCCCGCCTAAAGGTCGAAGCAACATGGGTGCCATGGACAGATAGCCGCCTGAGCGCATTCTCCGGCTACGGAGCAGGAGTGATTTCGCCCGGATGGTATCGACATCTGTGGTCCCTTTACACGCGCAAGAAGCTGCCCAGCGCCGAAGAGTTCGCTTCGGCCTGGCAATCGCGTACGGCATTCAAGCTTCGCGAGGAGGGCTACACCGCCCCAACCGCCTCCGCCATTGAAGCGACTCGGCTGGCTCTCGGACTCGCTGCCCTTCGCGATCTGCCGATGCCTGGCATTGCCGAAATGCGCGAGGCGGCGCTGGCCGCTATGTGCGATGGGAATCCGGTCCCGTTGGCGATGTTGGAGCGCAAGTTGTACATCGGCGAGCGCGTGGGCGAGATCGGCGAACGTGTTCCGCAGAACCCGCTTGCGCGCGACATCGCCGAGTGGCAATGCAAGACACGTCTAAAACCGCAAGATCTCGAATTGGAGGTCAAACTCGATTTGCGTTCCGAGGCAGGACTGCTGAAATCGACTCTGCTGCATCGGTTGAACTTGATCAATGTCCCATGGGGCAGGCTGTTGGACGCTCAGGCGGGCCGAGGCACTTTCCGCGAAGTGTGGGTCATCGAATGGGAGCCGTCATATTCGGTCTCGCTGGCCGAGGCGCTGGTTTACGGAGTCACAATCGAACAGGCCGCCGCGAATGCAACGCTTAAAAAAGCACGCGAAACAACTTCGATCACCGAGCTTGCCAGCCTCATCCAACGCGCTCTCGTATCGGATCTGCCCGAGACCGCCGCTTCCTGCATTGAGCAACTTCAGGCTGTCGCCGTCAACTCCAGCGATATCACTGACCTGATGAAAGCAATTTCTCCACTGGTCCGCGTGCTTCGCTACGGCACGGCTCGCCGTCTCCCGGAGGATGCGCTTCGCTCGTTGATCCTGTCGATCAGCGTGGAGATCAATGCCGGCGTTCGAATGGGTTCGCGCGGATTGGATGAAGAGACCACTGCCGCACGCATCGCCGCTATGGAAGCCTACGATGAAGCATTGCGCTTGTTCGGCGATGATGCCCTGACCTCTTCGTGGCGAGACGAGTTGGGTAAGGTCGTGGATGATGACCAGGTCACGCCGCCCATTGCCGGCCTGAGCCTTCGTCGCCTGCATGATGTGGGCGCTTGGGAACCAAAAAGAGTTGCAGCGGAGTTTTCGCGACACACAGGCTCACGGCAGCCAAAAGAATCAGGTGCTTTCCTCGAAGGTTTCTTGCGCGGCGGGTCGGAGGTACTCCTGCAAGACGAGCCACTGCTGCAACTACTTGACGCTTGGCTTTGCGAGCTCAGTGAAAGGGACTTCACTGATTCTCTTCCGTTGCTGCGCCGAAGCATGTCGAGCTTCGACACAGTTGCACGCCGCCGCGTGCTTGAGAAAGTTCAGCGCGGACGCCAGCAAGGCACAACAGCGGCTTCGCACCTCGTACACGAATCAAACCCTGCATTCGAAGCCGCACTGCCGTTGCTCTATAAAATCCTCGGTCTTGGTGAGCCCGCATGATCTCTCAGAAAGAGCGCTGGCGACGCTGGCAACTCGCGCTCGGCGTCGATGACGAGCAGAATGAACTCTCGGACCGTGACCGGCGCCTTAACACCGCTCTCTCTGCACTGTACGACAGCGGCACCGAGAAGCGCAGAGGCGGACTCGGCGCCTCCTCTCCTCGGGTCGCAAAATGGCTCGGAGACATTCGTGAGTTCTTCCCGACTCCCGTCGTGCAAATCGTCCAGAAAGATGCATTCGAGCGCTTGAACTTAAAGGCTCTGATGCTCGAACCGGAGTTTCTTTCGACTCTGGAAGCAGATGTCCACCTTGTCGCGGATCTCATCGCGCTACGCGCTGCGATTCCCGGCAAAACGCTGGAAACGGCACGACGGGTGGTCCGGAAAGTCGTGGACGACCTCTTGCAAAGGCTCGAACACAACACGCGTGAGACTCTGAGAGGCGCGCTGAACCGCTCTCAGAGAACGCGGAGACCTCGTCACGCGGACATCGACTGGCCGCGAACAATCCGCGCAAACTTGCGTCATTACCAACCACAACATCGCACGGTTGTTCCAGAGACGCTGGTGGGACACACACGCCACGCGAAGTCCCGTGCGCAGCTGGACCATGTCATCTTGTGCGTCGATCAGTCTGGATCCATGGCTACCTCGGTCGTGTACTCATCGATTTTTGCAGCCGTCATGGCATCGATCCCTGGACTTTCCACGAAACTCATCTGCTTCGATACATCGATCGTGGACCTGACCGATCAGCTGGCGGACCCTGTTGAGGTGCTCTTTGGAGTCCAACTAGGGGGAGGGACGGATATCAACTCGGCGCTCGCGTATTGCGAAAAGCAGGTCGAGAACCCCACGAAGACACATCTTGTGCTCATAACGGACTTGTATGAGGGAGGCGACGCCAAATCGATGCTTGCGCGTGCTGCCGCAATCAAGCAGAGTGGTGTAAATCTTATCGTGCTGCTCGCTCTCTCCGATTCGGGCCACCCAGCTTATGAAGCGAAACACGCAGAAGGAATCGCAAGCCTCGGATGTCCAGTGTTCGCCTGCACTCCAGATCAGTTTCCGTCGATGATGGCTTCCGCGCTCACTGGAAAGGACCTAAGAACTTGGGCGGCTGAGGAAGACATTGCTCTCATTCGGGGATCTTGAGCGCGAACTCAGATACTGATTTCCAAACATTCCTTACAAGGTTTTTAGGGAGCCACCCGCGTCTTGTAAGTTGTCCTATGAAAGAAGATGTCAAGAGAAAAATTCTTCCCCCTCCCCTCAGGGGAGACGTGGATGTGGTCCTTGCATCCAGCCCCGTCTCATTCCTGGAGGGGTTGTTGGTTTGACCGCTTTGGATCGCCGCGCAGTTCAGCGGCGATCCCAACCCCAGTTGCTTGTCCCAATTCGACGGTTTCATGAAGCAGTGGCGCTCGACGCCATTCGGCTCTCGAAGCTACGCAAGCGAAGCATTGGCTAAGTGCCAACCATGATCCTATCTGAGACTCGAGGCCTACAGCTTTTTTGGGTAGTGCGAGGGGGCATAGGATTGATTCTGAGACTCGGTGCCAAACTGCCGCACACGATCGCCTAACAACTTACTTGATACTCTCCCTCGACCCGAGCATCGCAAGAACCGATTTGGCCACCACCGAGGCATGAAAACCTGGGAGATCACCTGGGTTCTGTGAAATGCTCAAGCTGCTTGCGTTTTCAGTTTTCCTGCGTCGAAACGTTCTCCTTTCTTCCAAAGTGTCAAAGTAATGACTGCGATTTTGCGTGCCAGGGTCAGACGTGCCATCTCCGGCTCCATCCCCTTGGCGAGCAAAGCGGCGTAGAAGTCGTGGAACGGTCCCGTACCACGAGTGGCTGCCGTGGCCGTACTCTTAAAGATCTCTTTCATCTCGTGATTGTGATTTTGATTCAGACCACGGATCTGCTGGGGTTTTTTGGAATGCTGCAATTGTCCGTCAACATAGCGGTATTGCGCACTGTCGTGCGTTTCAACCGCCAGGCCACTATAGGTCCAAAGTTGCCGCTTGCTTCGGAACCGGTGCGGGGTTTGCATGAGCGCGATCAATCTCGCTGCCCGAATCGGACCGATGCAGGGAATCTGGCGCAACAGTTTCGCGGCTTTATGTTTCCGGCTCTCAGCCAACAACTCGGGTCGCACCTCTCGCCGCAAGGCCTGTAATCCATCCAATTGTTGATAGAGCAGTTCCGCGCGGCGGCGCACGCCGGCTTGTGGGAGTTTGTTTAACCATTCCTCCCGATATCGCGGAGCATAAACCTGGGTGCCGGCACAGGCAATGCCCCAGCCGCGATACAGTGCCTTCAGCCGATTCATCACCCGGGTCAGATCTTTGCCGATGTTCTGATAACTGCGCGCCAACTCGCGCAGCGTTCGCAGTCCATTTTCTCCGTGGTAAACCGGCCGCAGCATGCCGGTGCGCAGCAAATCGGCCAGCTTGCGCGCATCCACCTTGTCGCTCTTGCTGCCCTCCTTTAATAAGGCATTGCGGCGCGGATTGCAGACCACAACTTCCTGCGCATGCGGCTGCAGCAGATCGTACAGCCAGGCCGCCCAGGTGCCTTCTTCCCAGGTCACATGCAGCTCGCCCCGTAGACCGTGGAGAAACTGCAGAATGCTGCTGGCTTTGGTTTCGACGACGGTTTCCATGACTAGCTTCCCACTGTCATTCAGGACGGCGATGACAATCGCTTCCTTGTGCACGTCCATTCCGATATATTTAACATCGTGACTCATTTGAGTTGCCTCCTTGGGGGAAAGCTCTTTTCGTTCCAACGCTTGGCTTTCCCTCAAGGTAAAGTGCCATTCTCCAGCTGTTTTGCCTATGCTCTTCTGTAGTCCTTTCGCACCCGAGACACTACTCCAGTTACTCCTTAGCGCCGCCGCAGCGGAGCGAAGCCCCTACACAGCGTAGCGGAGCGGAGGCGGCGCCACATCCAGCCTCAACGCCTTCTGAAGCGGGGCGCTCTTTCATAATGCATTGACATTCCTATTCCCTATGGCTCATAACCCACGACGCCGACATGAAGACCCTTGGCTAAACTCGGCTCGAATTTGTGATGGGAGTGCCCAAGATTTTTTGGCTGGAGTTTCGACGGGCTTGGCTAGGATGCCAATTAGGGTTTCACCCGACTTTGAGCAGTTCTGCACGCCGGTTTCCCGGACGAGCACTCAAGTCTTCCCGGAGCCCTCTGTGTATGCCCATTCCGCCACGCCGACCCCTTTCGTTGCTTCGACTTATGAGAGATCAACCCGTTCGGAATCCGCTGCGTCTGCCGACACGCCAGTATCCTATTTATTTACTTTGACTTATAAGATATCAGGCTCCGCTTTTGAGTCCGCTGCGTCTGCCAGTTCCGCCATCCCGGCTCAACTTGGAAGTGCTTGATTATACATACAGTTTCACACTCCACTTCCTTTTCATCCAAAACAGAGAATGTGAAGCTGTGCAAGAAAGTGTGAAAGAATTCCAAGATTTCCACAAGATTCTTGTCACTCGCCCATGAAGTGCTTTGTGGCTCTTCTCGGGCTAAAATACCCCTCGGTTATGTACCCTCACACAATCCGGTAAGGGAAGGTTAGCCGAGAACCCAGGAGGCATCGACAAGAACGTCTCCGATCACGTCTTCAATACCGAAGGTTGACATCGACCGGCTTTCTCACGGGGGCCTTTCAGGTTGAGCTGGTCAAACCTTCAATCGAATTCCTTCACCTGCGGCCAGACGTCCTGCAGCCTCCATCTCAAGCCCCGGCATAGCCAAATGGTGAAGTGCTCGTCGCGGCGAGAATATTCAGTGCCCACAACTCCGGCTGGTTCTACGCTGGCAAAGTGCTCACGGTCGTCTCGGCCATCGCTGCCGAGCACGATCATGATGTCACCCGTATAGTCCCGCGGCCCCCAGATCCAGTAATTGTTGTGCTTGCTGATGGCACGCGGCAAGCCATAGTGGGGGCCGTAGAAGTCGACCGCTGCCGCCTCACCCCAGTCATTACAGAAGATCGCAGTCCGCGCTCTTTGGTCGGGTGGCAGGTTGTTATAGACCTGCGCCACCTGTCGCACCATTTCGCTCCAACCGAATTCGTCAGCGAAGTATTGAGGTAGGGGACCGTTGTTTTGCCGCTCCGCCCTCGGCGGCGTGATGTGCAGTGCGGCCTGATATCGCAAGTAGTTCTCCGCCGAAAGAACCGGACAAACAGTCGGTGTGAGCGGGGGCGCCAACAACGACCACGGTTGCGACATACGCAGTCCGGCTCCATCTGAACTTTGCGGGGCGGCTCCGCTAAGACAAGAGCGCGAACAATTTCGGGATGTTTGGCTGCCAGAAACAAGGCGGCGAGGGCGCCATACGAGTGACCGATCACTACAACGTTGCCGAGGTGGAGTGTGTGGATCAACGCGGCGAGATCCTCCGCGTCCACGACGGCGGAGTAGCCAGGGCGGGCCGGATTGAGGTTCGGATAATCGTACCGCCGACTGTATGCGATCGCCCGATAATGTTTGGCAAACGGCCCGAGTTGGTCCGTCCAGTATCCGCCGTCGCTCAGCGAACCGTGGACGAAAATTACCGGTGTTCCAGCACCCTCTTCCATGTAATGCAGCGAGATGCCGTGCCCAATATCGGCTGTTCGGATGACTGGCGCACCGGCGTTCTGTGGCGTGGCACCATGGCCCGGCGGCAAGGCGAGAACAATCATTACAGCGACAAGGCGTATGGTCCGGGAGATATTGGGCACGGTGGCCTCCCTTCGTCCGGCATTCGCGGATCTCTTCACGATAGCAGAGAGGAGTCGGCCGGCTCGGTCGCGCGATAGGTGCCCATGTCGTAAATTGAGCCATCCCATTGCGGGCTGTTGCGAAGAAACAAAAATAGAACCGGTTAGGATAGGTTCCGTGTCGCCGACAATACGCAATTAATGCGATATTTCTGCAGAGGAGGCCCCTCAATGATTAGCCGGGCTGTGTGGTTACCCGCTTTGTTTCTGCTGCTGTGTGGGGAGGCGGCGTTCTGCCAAACATCAGCATCGCCCATGGCGACACTTCGATCCGTCCCGGAGCGCCCCATCGTCGAGCTGGGCGAATGCAATCAGTTCCTAAACTTTGACATCGCTGTCCGGAATGCGAGTAGCTTGACTCTGCGCATCTCACAAATTGAATTAAGCGTGTACGATCCCGCACACCAATTGGTGCTGCGAAAGTCGGTCAATACTGACGCCTTTGCCCCCAGTATTGCCGTGATCGGCAAGCAGATACTGGCACCTGGCGAGACTCTGGACGTGTTCAATCCGTTTTCTGAATTCGAATCGTCTGTGCCGCTCACGGAGCTTGAGTATTCCTTTTGCCTCCTGCGCGAGTCGAACGACCAGGAACGGGAAAGCAACCGGCACAGGTTGCCGGATGACTGTGATTTCCGCGAGCGGTTAGCTGTCAGCCCGCGCACCTATAAGGGCAAAACGGCGCTCATTTTGCCGCTGCGTGGGAGGATTTTCGTCTGGGAAGGACACGATTTGTATGCACACCACTTGCGTGTGCCCTTAAACGATCCCAACGTGCAAGCACTCGGCATCACTGCAAACTCGAATGACTTCGCGAGCGACTTCATTTATTTGGATGGGCAAGGGCGCGAGTATCACGACGACCCCCGCAGGCTGGATAACTGGTACGGGTACGGCCAGCGGATCTATGCGCCGGGTGCAGGCGTTGTGCTGGCAATTGCAAATGACATTCCGGAAAATTGGTTCGAAGATGCCAAGGCCACGAAGATCGGGCATCCAAAACTTCCGGCTGATAAAGATCCGAAAGACATCGGCAATTTCGTGTTGATTGATCATCAGAATGGCGAATACAGCCTGCTTGTGCATATGAAGCTGGGCAGCGTAGTTGTGAAACCTGGCGATCGCGTGCACCCGGGGCAACCTGTGGGTCGTGTTGGCTTTGCCGGAGACTCCATCTTTCCACATTTGCATTATTCGTTGATGGACGGCCCTGAAGTCTTCAAGGCATGGGGCCTCCCCGCATACTTTTCGCAGTTCCATAGAGTTCTAGGAACGATTTCGATAAGAGTGAAGCAAGGGCCAGTGGATTCCGGGGATTTCCTAGAGAGCGACGCTGTGTATTCCGATGCAAAATAGGCGAAGAACCCGTCCTCCGCGACTGCTGGGTGAATCCATTTACAGCATATTGGCGGTAGACGGGCAAGAGGATCTTGGCTGCTAAATTGAGCGGATCAGTACCGACAAAACGCCCTTTTAGGACCCAGGGTCGTCGGGGAACCCGCAGGTTCAAGACTGGGGAGAGTGAGCCTTATCTTCCAGTAGATCGTTGCATCCGTTTCGCCGCGCCGTTACTCTCGATTTTCGACCATTAACTCCCAGCTTTCCTCACAAACCCGTCCTCGCTCCACCCTTCCGAGCCCACGCCGTTATGCACAAAAAACAATCCTGTCGGATCGTACTTCTTTTTCACCGACGCCAGCCGTGCGTAATTGCTTCCCCAGTACGCTTGCTGCCAGTTCTCCTGAAAAAAATTGCTCTCCGAAACGTACGCCCCGTCATCCGGCACGATCGCGCGCAACTCGTTTACGCACTTGTGGATCTCTTGCCGAGATTTTCGTCCGGCTTCAACATCCGGCTCATGGCCGCGAACGCCGGGATATCCGCCGCCTGCATCGCCTACGATGGCCAGCGCAAACGCATTCAGCACCGCGGGGTTCGTCGCCGTATCGCGTGTCGCTTCAATTGCCTCGCGCGGCCCTCCCGCCAGCCCTTTGTTGAAATGCAACTCGATGTCTTTGCGGCGCGAACCGGCAAACAGCGCCTGCGCGAGCCGCTCTCGCGAATCATCTTCGAGCAAAGACGCCGGCATCCACAACGATTCGTATCCGTAAAGGAACCACGCCACTTGTCCCCCGTCTCCCGTCCACCACGCGTTGTTTGAACTCGCTCCCGGCCGCCGGTCCAAATTAAAAACTGCTTGATGGTTCTGCTTCCTCCACTCCACGTCCCACCAATGCCGAGCCGGCATACTGCCCAGAATCGGTTGTCCCTCGATTGTGTAAGCGGCCGGCGAGCGCGCCACCCAATCCAGAAACGGTTGCCATATCTTTTTTAGTTCTTCCGTACTCAAATCGTGGCACACCATCAACAAATCGAGCACATTGTCGTTCGCAATGCGCGCCTGCTCGCCCCAGTGATCGTTGAAAAGATGCTCTCGATAGAAGTCGACGAAGTACCGCAGCAAACGCCGAAACGCGTCATCCGACGCGGCCTTCACCGTAAGAATCGCTGCGCCCCAAAATTCCGGCAGTTCCCGTACGCGCAGCGTCACTTTGCTCACTGCGCCGAATGTTCCTCCTCCTCCGCCTTTCAACGCCCAAAACAAATCTGGATTGGTACATGCATTCGCGACGTGCACTTTCCCATCTGCGGTGACTACTTCCGCCTCCAACAATCCCGCCGCCGCGGTTCCATAATGCTTCGAAAAACTTCCGAAGCCTCCGCTCTGAACCAGGCCCGCCACGCCGACCGTAGTGCAGCCGCCGCCTTGCACATACGCGCCGCCTTTTGTCGTCACCGCGTCGTATGCTTGCATCCAAATCGCACCGGAGCCGAGCGTGACTGCGCGTTGTGGGGGATGCCTGCCCTTGCATCCTTGTGGAACAAATGTTTCATGCATGGTGACGTCGTGCATGCGCCGCGTCCACACGAGCAGCGAATCCGCCGCGTTCGAAGTTCCCTGATAACTGTGCCCGCCGCCCTTCACCACCAGCCGCAAATCATTTTCCCGTGCGAAGTTCACCGCCGCCGCGATGTGCTCTGCATTGGTTGCCGTCACGACGTAAACGCTGGGCCTGCTCACCCACGCGTCCACCCATCCCAACGTTTGCGTCAAGCCAGGCTGGTCTCCGATGTAATAGGGATTGTGAATATTGTTGAACAGATTCTGGCAGCCCGCGCTTCCCATGTCTTTGACGCACGCCTCGATCGGAAATTCCACCGGAATCAAGTTCCCGTCGACTTCATCATTCAGCCGCTTCCACGCTGCTTGCGAAGGCCAGTTCGCGTCCGACGGCCGGCGCCGAATTCCCGCACCAACGCGCGTCGCATTCCGCAGGTCCGCAGTTCTAGCATCGCGCGCAAGATTCTTCGCGGCTCCCCATAGCTCGCGCGCCCAGACGGGACCCAGCGCCGCCATTGCTGATCGTCTTAAGAATGTTCTTCTGTCCATTGAACTAGGAATTTTGCCACGGCTTCCAACTACACCGATGAACCGCCGAGCCCCTTTACGGGCACCACTATTCCCCAGTCTCGCGCAACCTCAGTTCTTTCGTCAGCCATTCACGACGGTCGTGACATGACTGAGCATCGTTGAACTCGTGGCTGGTGAAATACCAGTGTTGCTCCTTCGGGCCGCCGACCGCTTTGTAGTAGTCGTCCGCGGAATGTTTGCTGATATACATGTCGTGTGTCGCCCACTGGAAATAGATCTTCGCTGGCCCGGTGTTCGCGACGAAGTGCTCTGGATTGTACGGCTCGATAACAGCTGCATATTTCTGGAACTCATTTCTTGGCGTCGACGCGCGCTGCACCTCGGCATAAAAACTGTCATCGTCGTAATTCGTCAGCGACGGCAGGCCACCCATCAGCACGAACATCTTGATCCGCTTCTCTACCGCGGCCAGCGGCCCGCCCCAGGTCGCGCCCAGGGAGTGGCCGACGTATCCAATGCGCTTGAAGTCGACATCCTTGCGCGCTGCCAGCACGTCCACGGCGCGGCGCAGATCCACCACCATCTGGATGTAGTAATCACGTTCGGCTTCCGCCTTATTGTTTGGGCCGGGCGGTGGCACGTCCGGCCGCCAGTACGGCGCGTCGATCATGATGCAGACGGCGCCGCGCTTGGCCATTTCCACCCCCTCTGACAGAAACTCTCCCTTGTTTCCCTGTCCCCAATGCATGTACAGGATCCCACCGAACGATCCCTTGCCCGGCGGGACGACGATGTAACCCGGCACGCGTCCGATCTTGGGCGAGTCGTAGGAGATCTCGGTGACTTGCATCATCTCGATTTCTTCGGTCTTGCCCATCTTTACATTGAGCGGCTTACTCGCGTCGTAGTCGAAGACCTTAGCAGGATCGAGCGCAGGCGGATTCTGCGCAGCAACGGATACGAGAACGACGAAGGAGAGTAGTACTCGCATGGATGATTTCCAAACAGTTCAGGCAATAGGCTAAGACTTCAAGCAATTGAGTTGAACCGCGGGCATCGGCATTTCCTTTCTTGACTAGAACACGGCAAGCATTGTACGCCCAATCGCCTGCTGCGATCTTCGTGAACCGCTGCGCTTTCCGGGGGATTGGAGTTATCGAGGGCTTGCGACATCGAGCCGTGGACCTCGGATCACACTACCGTCGGAGTTATGGATTGCCATCTCCGCGACCTTGCCGTCTGCGTCCTTTTGAAACTCGATTTCCGTTTCCTCCGTACGCAGGAAGAACTTTGTTTCCGAGGCAGCGAAGAGCCAATAGTAAGGGTCACCGGGAAATTCCAGAACCAGGCGGCCTTCCTTGAGGGTCACAGTTGCGGAGCGGTTGAAGAGCTTGTAGTGGCCGACATATTCCGCAAGCTTGGGCTCGGTCAAGTTGGCTTCTTTGCGACTTGCTAAGGCGACGAAGCGATTGAAACGGGAGACCAGTTCCGCAGGGCGCTGGATCTGGATCAGGTGGCCCGTATCTTTCCAGATTTCAAACGAGGCCAAGGGCAGGGCAGCTTCAATCGCGCCAGAATAGGCAAACACGTCGCCGATGTCAGCCTCGCCGACCAAGATAAGCGTAGGCACCTTGATCTGGGAGAGGCGCAGTACGGCAGGCGGTGAAGGGCGGATCTCCAGTTCTCCCGCGACCCTCAGGTTCTGCGGATTTTCTGCTAAGGCGTCATAAACTTTTTTACGCGCCCGCTGGTCGTCGCCTGCGATCAGGAACCGGTCCTTCGACCAGTTCTCGGCAGTGGCTTTTACATCGCCGTGGGCCAAGGGTGCGCTGTTCTGATTGCTGCGCTCGTTGAAATAGTCCGAGCTCGGCATGCCGTGGACGACCGGCCCGATCAAAAACAGAGCCTCCACCATTTCCGGATGCGCCAGGGTAAAATCTACTGCCAGACCTCCTCCAGAAGAGTTTCCGACGATCACGGCGCGGTCCATACGCACCCGATGCAGAATCTTGGAGAGATCGTCTTCCGGGACGAACTGAGTCTTCGCTGGCTCCGACCGGCCATATCCCCTGCGGTCATACCGCAGAACGTGATATCTGGAACAGAGCGGCGCCCAAACGTCGTCCCAGGTGATGGAGTGCACCAAGCCGTCATGGAGCAGAACGACTGCACGCCCGGGTGCGGTCGATCCACACTCCTCGTACCAGATCTTCGAGCCACCAACGTCAACGTACTCGCCGCCAATCGCGGCGGAAGTGGAAGTTTGAGCTTTAGGCAGTGTGCAGGCAAGCAGTAGCGTGAGACCGGAAACCATTTTGCGGATCATGCATACATTCTCCTGGTACGGATGCAAGCGGATCAGGATGGTCCGAATGAACATCATTTTAGCAACGTTGCGAACAGACGAGACAGGCATACAATGGGCACCGTTCTTGGAGTCAAAAAGGAGACTCCGGGTTACGCACTGTCCTCGGTGGGAGGATCTCATGAGGATCAAACTTACCTTGTTGGCGTCGCTTGTGAACTCGATTCTCTTAGTTTGTGCTGCGGCCCAGTCTCCGTCGTCGGATCAGGACAAAGTTAAGGCATTCTTGGATCAAGTAAACCGGCCTGTGGTTTATAGCATTCCTGCGATGGACCAAGCCAAGGTCAAGAGAGACATCGCGTACAAAAAGGATGCGAGTGCCGATTTTCTCCGGATGGATCTGTACCTCCCTCCGGACACAAAGGGCGTTCTACCGGTCGTTATCCTCATTCATGGGGGCGTTTACTCGGATGTCCCGCTGAAACCCAAGGACTGGGGATTTTACAAATCTTGGGGAAGGTTGATCGCTGCTTCGGGAATGGCCGCCGTTACGTTCAATCAACGTCTGGGATTCCCAGATCCTAACCTGAAGCAGGCGGCGCAAGACGTAGAGGACCTGATTGGCTTCGTTCGCGCACACTCCGACGATTGGGGCCTGGACCGAGACCGTATTTGCCTTGCGGCCTACTCTGCGGGTGGGCCCATGCTCAGCATGGCCATGCGCGATGCGCCGCCGTATATCCGATGCCTAGTTGGGTTTTACCCTTTTCTGGACATACAACAATCAGCGCTCCACAGGAAATTTCTATCTGCGCAACAATTGAAGGAGTTCTCCCCGATCACTTACCTTGATCACGGTGCCGCCAAGTTGCCACCGATGTTCGTCGCGAGAGCGGGGAGGGATCAGATTCCGGATCTGGAGCCGGGCCTCGATCGTTTCGTCGCGGAAGCGGTCCACCGCAACATTGCCTTGGAGTTCCTGAACCACCCTTTCGGCGTGCATGGATTTGATAGCCAGAACGACGATGCCGCTTCGCGCGAGATCATTACAGCTGCTATCGAATTTATTGAGACTCATCTGGCTGAGCCGTAATCGATCGAGGGCAACTCTCCGCACTTGCAGCGGCATGCGCGAAT
The DNA here is from genome assembly GCA_963714225.1 of uncultured Acidobacteriaceae bacterium. Classification (GTDB taxonomy): domain Bacteria; phylum Acidobacteriota; class Terriglobia; order Terriglobales; family Acidobacteriaceae; genus Sulfotelmatobacter. Next base: position 336,143 of record CAVQNY010000053.1, read on the forward strand.
TCCGGGCGAGTGACGGGCAAACCCTCCATATTTTGGTAAGGGAAGGTCTGATCGGGGACCTATCTCGCGTGGCGGCTCGAATCGCGGCCAAAATGGGTCAGTTCTACGGATAAACCGTTTTATCAGGACTGTAAACTGGCGACGGGCAACCCTTCGAGCTGTCGGCATTTACTTCACTTCTTTGGGGTTCTCTTCTATATCTTTGTAAATGACATGCCCTTCGTGCTCGCAGGCTTTCATTTGTTCTGGCGAGAGAGGCATCACTTTTTCGTTTGGCAGAACAGAGTCGCAACGCATGTAATTCTCAAAGCCGGGCGCTGAAAACACGAAGACCACGCTGGCGGTGTCGGTTCCCGCGTTCTTCACGTTTACCCAGGTAAGCGCGGGAATGAAAACAGTTCCTCCTGCGTGCACATCACGTTCCTGGTCTCCCACATGAGCGTGAACGATCCCTTTCACGATATACAGTATCTCATCCTGCCCGAGGTGCTTGTGCATCGGAAATTCGTCTCCGGGATGCATGTCCTCAGTGCCCATGACAAGGTGCTGAGAACCGTTGTTTCTTGGGCTGACCTTCAGTATGAAGTCTCCGGGAGGAGGCTCACGCCAAATCCGGCGCTCACCCTCATCTTTTTCGAGGAGGAGAGGTTTTGCAACGGTCTGGGACGTGGTTGCGGAACTGGATTGTGCTGATCGAGTTTGAAAGACAAAAACCGCTAGGAGCATTACAGCCACTGACGCAAGGGTCGTCCTAAGTGAACTTGAGTTCATGGGAGATCTCCTTTTGTGGTTGGCGCGACCCGATAGATATGACCCTCTCGAAGGCGCAAAGCGTTGATGTGTGCGAGTCCAATATAGTCAGTCTAGTGCGAGCGCCAATTTCGCTGCTCTGCTATTGGCTTCTCAGTTCGATGGCTCCGTGGTATTGACAGTGGGCGGCGGCGTTGGCGGCCGGACATCGGTGTTGTGAGAGGCGACGATCATCCAGTCTCCGCTCTGTTTTTGCAGCACCTGCGTTAGAAGCGCTCGTCGAGGTGACACCACAGTGCCGTCGGCAATTTTCTGCCCAACGAGCGCAGTTAAAACGTGCGCGATCGCAATGTCTGGCGTGAGAAATCGTACGTCCACTTCTTCGACGGAAAGCGTGCTGTCTCGAAATATGGTGGTATGCGAGGCACGATGCTTTTGCTCAATCTCGGCACGGCCTTTCCACCACGCGCCCGCGACGTTCACAAAATCCGCATCTTCTGCAAACAGATTCGCGAATGCTTTCATGTCATGGCGATTCCACGCCTCTTGTAATCGCATCACGGTCTGGCGGATTGCGGCTCGGTCGGAATTCTGGTCCGCGCCGCTGGTTGACCCCATCAAAAAGCTCGCGAATAGGATAATCATTGTGCACCTTAACGGTGTTTTCGTTAGCTTCATCTCAGTTTCGAGCGCTCGACGCGGTCGCCTCCGCTGGCGAGCAGTATACCGAAAGACAGGGAGCTTTAACGCTTTAACTGGGCTTGATGTTTTGGTTGAGTCGCAGGACATTGTTGGATCATACTTTTTCTTTAGCTCCACGAGGCGAGCAAAAGCAGGCGTTCAGGGTTCGACATGCTCCATTCGTTGACTGACCGCTGTCCCGCTCTTAAGATGAAACGACCGGAAAGCTGGGTACCTCATAGTGATCGGGCAGACCATCTCACATTACCGCATCGTTGAGAAGCTCGGCGGAGGGGGGATGGGAGTTGTCTACAAAGCCGAAGACATGCGGTTGCGTCGTTTTGTAGCGCTTAAATTCTTGCCCGATGATCTGGCCCGTGACCCTCAGGCCCTGGCACGCTTTCAGCGCGAAGCGCAGGCGGCGTCGGCGCTCAATCATCCCAATATCTGCACCATCTACGACATCGGAGAAGAGAACGGCCGCACCTTCCTGGCGATGGAGTTCCTCGATGGCGCCACGCTCAAACATTTGATCGGCGGGCGCGCGATGGAACTGGAAGCGATTCTGTCGCTCGGAATCGAGATCGCCGACGGGCTGGATGCGGCCCACGGCGAAGGAATTGTGCACCGAGACATCAAGCCCGCCAATATCTTCGTCACCAAGCGCGGACACGCCAAGATTCTGGACTTTGGGCTGGCTAAGGTGTCGGAGCGAAACGCCTCGGCCAGCCGCATCGCCGCGGAGAACACGCTCTCAGAAGAAGAGCATCTCACGAGTCCGGGGTCGACTTTGGGCACCATGTCGTATATGTCGCCCGAGCAAGTGCTGGGCAAACAGCTCGATGCCCGAACGGATCTGTTTTCCTTCGGCATCGTTCTCTATGAGATGGCGACCGGTAGGCTCCCGTTCACAGGTGGCACTTCTGGAGCGATTATTGACGCGGTACTGCATGGTCTTCCCGCGGCGCCTGGACGGTCAAATCCACAAGTTCCATCAGAACTCGAGAGGGTGATCCAGAAGGCTCTGGAGAAAGACCGCGAAGTGCGGTACCAGCACGCCTCCGAAATGCGAGCCGATCTCTCACGCGCCCTCCGTGATACTAGTTCTGCGTCGTCAGCGAGAGTGCCGATACCGGGCCCGCCAGCCCGAACGTCGCCCAAGCCGTGGATTCTAGTCGTGGGCACAGTCGTCGTCCTCGCGCTTGCCGGATCACTGATCTGGCGATTCCGTCAGCCATCGCCCCATCCAGAGTCCAAAGAAGCCTCGATGGCCCCGGTCTCAATCGCTGTCCTTCCGTTCCAAAACCTGGGCGCCGACAAGGAAGACGACTTCCTGCGCATGGCCCTGCCTGACGAAATCGCAACGACATTAAGTTCGGTGCGCACGATCTCGATTCGCCCCTTCTCGACCACCACCAAGTACGCCGCCGCAGACGTTGACGTGCAGCAGGCCGGAAAAGAAATGCATGTGGGTCGCATCGTCATGGGCCACTATCAGAAGATTCGCAACCAGTTCCAACTAACCGTGCAAGCCGTCGACGTTGGCGATGACCGCGTGCTTTGGCAGGAGACGATGAATGTCCCCTCCGATGATCTTGTAGCAATGCGCGAGCAGGTAACGTCAAAAGTTCGGCAGGGCCTTATCCCGTCGTTGGGCGCGACCAACGCTCCCGGGGAAGGCGGTACTCACCCCACGAACGAAGAGGCCTATGACCTGTACTTGCGCAGCGTAGCGCTGGCGCACGATGGTGAGCAGAATCTTGAGGCTGTCCGTATGCTGGAGCGCTCGGTGGGTCTCGATCCGGCATACGCGCCAGCCTGGTCCGCATTAGGCAAGCGTTACTACTACCAAGAAGAATACGGCGTCGGAGCAACCGGAGCGATGTCGCGGACGATGCCGGCATTGCGGCGCGCACTTTCCTTGGACCCGAATCTTGAAGACGCGGCCCAGCAGGTCGTCAGCTTGGACACCGATGCCGGCAAATTGGCTCAGGCTTATCAGGAAGCCAGGGAGATGGTCGAGAAGCGTCCGCAGAGCGGCTTCTCCCACTTCACCCTGTCATATGTTTTGCGCTATGCGAGTTTGAGCAAGGAGGCGCAAGAGGAGTGCAACGCGGCCATGCGCCTCGATCCCGGCAATTACCAGTTCCGCTCCTGCGCGGGCTCGTTTTACCTGGTTGGACAGTATGATCGTGCCATGGACTTTGTAAGACTGGACGCTGGATCGGAGTGGTCGAACAACGTGGAAGTTTTCACCCTGCTGCGCGAAGGGAAGACGAGCGAGTCAATCGCGCGACTGCACCAGCTTCCGGACAGCGGGTTTTTTCATACGCGGGCTTTGGAGGCTTGTTATTCGTCACCCAAAGCTCCGGCATCCCAAAGGCTTCTGGACCAGTTTCAGAAGGAACTCAGCGCCTACCGCGATCCGGAACCGAGATACACCCAAGCCGGCCTTTTCAACGCATGCCTGGGAAACGACTTCACCGCTCGCCTGGTGAAATCCGCGATCGACAGCGGGTTTTGTGCCTACGACTACCTCCAGTTCGATCCAGCGATGGCCGCCTTTCGCAGTTCATCTGAATACCCCGCCGTGCTCGCCCAAGCCCAACAGTGCCGCGACCGATTCCTGGCCGAGCGCGATCGCTCGCAGCGCCAGTAGAAACCCAGCTTGCTCCCTCTCTTTTGCTGGATCTCTTTCGCCTCGTCTTGCTGCGCCCTTTTCCTGTTGAATTTGTCGCGGCATTGTCACCTTAATCGGAGCGATTCCGCTCGCCTGCGACGGAATCGCGGAGCGGAGAGACCTTGTGTTGCGTTTCGTGGGAGCATTCCCCACTGCGCCTCCGGGCGTGGTGTTCGACGCAAATGAGGCACTCGCGCGCGATTTTCG
>CAVQNY010000054.1:0-145000 GCA_963714225.1 uncultured Acidobacteriaceae bacterium
AGGACGTCAATGCCGCTGTAGGAATCGAACTGCACTGCTCTAGACATGAAGCGCGTTCCAATCCTGCGTCTTCGCCCAAGACTCAAAGTCGTGGAAGGCGACGTCGGGGAATTCACGGCGGAGCGCGGCGCGATCCACCGTAAAACCGACGCGGTCGAACCATTCGTACATCTTGACGGCATCCTCGCCCATGCGCTGGCGGATGACATCGAGCGGGACCTGGTAATAGCTAAAGGGGCGGCCGGTGACGCGCGAGAGAATGGCGATGGCGTCATTCCCGTGAGCTCGTCGCTCGCGAGGTCGAAGCGCTTGCCCGTGAAGCGACCGGCGTCCTCGAGGACGCGAACGGCGACCGCCCCGATGTCCGCGACGGCAACTTGCGCGAGCGCCCTTGTCGGCGGGAGCGCCGCCGCGTAGATCCCTTTAGCGAGCTGCTCTTTCATGAAATAGAGGTTCTCCATGAAGGAAACGGGCGCGAGAATCGTTGCGCGGACGCCGATTTTGGCGATGTGCTTTTCGACCTCGTACTTGCTGTCGAAGTGCGGAACGCCCGTCTGTCGGTCAGCGGAGCCGACGGAAGTGAAGACGAGATGCACGCCTACTGCCTTGGCCGCATCGGCGGCGGCAATACCTTGCCCTGTCTCGGTGTCCGTGCCTCCGGACGGCATTGTCATCGCGAAGAGAGATGTCGCTCCTTCGAGCGCCTTCTTGATCGCAGCAGTGTCTTCGAGCGACGCCGCAACGAGTGTCGCCCCGGCGTTCGCGAGCAACTTTGCGTGGCTTGAGTTGGGGTCGCGCGTGACGGCGCGGACTTTGTGGCCTCGCTCAAGGAGGCCCCGCGCGACCGCACCGCCTTGTTTACCCGTGGATCCTGTGACAACAACCGTGAGTTTTTGTGTCATGTTCTGATTCCTTTCTCCCGCGGTCAAACCCGCGGCTGCCAGCGCGACTGGAACAATCCGGAAAACGCCGGTCGCACGTCGATGAAGATCGCGGCCCACAGTGCAGCCACGAACAGCGCCATTGGAAGTCCGCTCGGGGCCATCGAGGCGTGGAAAACAAGGATGTTGACAATCACCGGCGCCAACACGGCCACCGCCAACGGTACGTAACGGTTCACCAGCAGAAGCACACCGGCGATGACCTGAAACGCAAAGATCACCCACAGGTAATGCGAGACATACAGGGCGCCCATGAACTGTCCAGCTATGCCCCCCGGTGGAGGAAGGGGAATGAAGTTCAGGAAGCCGTTCAGCCCCATAACAAGAAAGATCACGCCCGCAAGATATCGGGCGACTACAGAGACGGTTCTCATAACCATGTTCTCCTTTTCGAATCGGCGCCAAATGTATGGCGTCAATTATATTGATATCAATATAATTGATGAATGTATACTTACGAGAGATTCAGGTTTTTATGACCCGGAGACTTCAAGGTACGGACCACGTCTGGTTAGTAATGATGAAGGCGATGCGCGCCCTGACAAGGTACGCAACCGCTGCTATTGAGGAGACCGGACTCGGCCTCTCGGATTTCGGCGTGCTGGAACTCCTGCTGCACGAAGGGCCTTTGCCGGTCAACACGATAGGCCCAATCGTAGATCTGACCCCAGGCTCGATCAGTATCGCTGTCGATCGCCTCGTCGGGAAGGGCTTGGTCAGCCGAGTCGAGAGCGCCGAAGACCGACGCGTTCGAATAGTTGCCCTCACCCCACGTGGCAAGGATCTCATCGTTTCCGCCTTTCGAAAGCATTCCGGGCAGATGAAGAAAGTATTCTCCGAACTGAGCCCGGAGGAGCTTCGTAGCCTTGAAGTTAAGCTTAAGAGAGTCGGCAAGCGCGCTGCCGCGCTGATGAAGAAGCGTTGAGCGGCTCCATGCCAGCCCGCGTTTTATGGTGGACTCTAAATGCTGTGTTCCTTAAGCCAGGCGGGGGCATCGATCAAGAGATCAAGAGATAGAACTCCAGATCGAGCGCAGTAACGGAAAGTTGGCTGTGGCAAGCTGTCCTTTAACCTTCCAATAACGATTCCTTAACGCTTCTAATCAAAATGCCGTAGTCATAGCCGCGTTTTTTCTTCACGTCTTCCCGCTAGCGCAAGATCGTGCTCTAAAGATCGAGCATCATCCATGTTGGCGCATGGTCGCTCGCGTTTTCCTGTCCACGAGCCCATCGGTCAACACCGCCGTCCACGAGCCGGACCGACAAATTCGGTGAGAGCAGAAAGTGATCGAGTCGCATGCCTTTGTCCTTCTGCCACCGTTCAAATTTGTAATCCCAGAATGTCCAGAGCGGCCCGTCCGGATGTAGCTTCCGCATGGCGTCGGTCCAGCCTTGAGCCAGCAAACGCGCAAAGGCCTGTCGGCTCTCGGGTTGGATCAACGCGTTGTTATCCAGTGATCGAGTCGGATAGATGTCTTGCGGAGTCGGCACGACGTTGTAGTCACCGGCTAACACCACGGGGGCTCCGCTCTCCATGAGTTCGGCGGCGTGGGCAATGAGGCGCTCAAACCAGGCCAACTTGTACTTGAATTTCGGTCCAGGCTGCGGATTCCCATTGGGGAGGTAGATGGAAGTGATCAGGACTCCCTGAACCGCCGCTTCAATGTAGCGAGCTTGATGATCTTCAGAATTCCCCGGCAAACTTGTGCGAGTCAGCACGGGAACCTGGTTTCGCGCGAGAATGGCCACGCCGTTCCAAGAGCGCTCGCCTTGCCAGACTGCTTCGTAACCAAGAGTCCGAAGGGCATTCACGGGAAAGGCTTCCTGCTCTGCCTTGAGCTCTTGGAGGCTAACCACGTCCGGTTCAGCTTTCGCTAACCAAGCCAAGAGGTTGTCGAGCCGCTTATTGATGTTGTTAATGTTGAAGGTGGCGACTCTCACCAAGTCCCTTTCTGTCCCTGTGCTTTCGGGTGTCCCCCAAAGGAACAAACGAGTTCGTTGTTCGGGCTCGCATTATTTTACCGGCGGAAAGAAATGAAAAAACCCGAACCAAAACGCTAGCCTAGTCCACGGGGGAGCCGGGGCGGAGCCCTCATGAGCGCTCATTTAAGGAAGGCTGTCGTGGATCTTTCGCGGAACTTCAGCGGATACGGCAATCCCCGGTCACCGTCCGAGCCATTCGTTTTCTGGCGCTGAACAGCGCTACACACCCGGCAATGTGTATTGTGTGTTCATCGAAATGTACCTTGAGCCCTGCCTCAAGATCGGATTGCCGGTCTGACAAATTGCTGAAAATTCCTTTCGCGTTGTAAATCTTCATCAGTTGTTTGGCCAGCGGGTTGTGCCGCACACCTTCGCCCAGGATCGTAGAGCCGAATATTAACCCGCCATCTCTTAACAAAGGCTTCACGTGCTCAAATACGATACTCTTGCTCGCCAAATTACCAGGGAGGCAGTGCAAGAGATAGTTGAGCGAGATAGAACCAAATCCAGACATGCCGATATCGATGCGCTGAAGAGCGTTGCCCATATAGCAGGACGGATTGTAGCGCCGCAGGCGCTTTGCTGATTTTGCGAGGCTGTGAGGGTTTAAATCGAACAGTGCAATCTTCGGCGTGGTCGACGGGAACCGGCATCTATCGAGAAAGTAACCAGTTCCCACACCGATATCCAGATGCTTATCAGAGATATGCTGGTTGTAGAAATCCAGAAGCACATGCGAGGCACATTGCCAGACAAAAGAATTGGAAAGCCCCAAGACAGCCAAGTCATATAACGCCAAAGCCAACGGCGTATAGACGGCGGCTCCTTTGCGAGTATCTCCGTCAGCTCCGTAGATGTTTGGTTCGTGGTTCATCTTCGCTGCCACGTGGTTTCTAGCTGCGACGAAGGCTTCGATATACACCTGGCGAGTCGTTGCACAAAAGCCCTGCTGCAAGGCTTACGAATAGATCCCAGGCGCCTCATGTCCAAGCTTCTGCACGTACTCAACGTATGACCCAGGATAAACAGTGGGATGGCGGTCCGTACCGCTCTCGCCCCCCAGTTCCAGCACATGTGAGCCGAGACCGCGAAGGAACATGCGGTCATGCGATACGAAGATCATGGTGCCTTCGAAGTCCTTTAGGGCGTCCACCAGCATTTCCTTGGTCGCAAGATCCAGGTGATTAGTCGGTTCGTCGAGCACCAGGAAGTTCGGGGGGTTGTAGAGCATGCGTGCTATTGCCAGCCGCGATTTTTCTCCGCCGGAGAGTGCGCCGATCTTCTTGTCCACGTCTTCGCCGGAGAACTGGAATGCCCCCGCCAGGTTCCGCAACGACCCGAGACCGTCTTGGGGAAAATCTTGTTGCAACTGTTCGATGACCGTGAGATCGGGCTTGAGCACGTCCAGCGATTGTTGCGCGAAGTAGCCCATATACAGGCTGGCGCCGAGCCGCACGCTTCCGGCATCTGGAGCACTGGCTCCGGCAATCATCTTGAGCAGCGTGGTCTTGCCCGCGCCGTTTCTTCCCATGACGGCCCAGCGTTCTCCGCGGCGGATGGTGAGGTTGAATCCTTCATAAATCACACGCGGGCCGTAACTCTTGTGCAGATTCTCAAGGACCGCGACCTGTTCGCCGGATCGCGGGGGGAGACGAAACTCAAACTTCACCACCAGGCGTTTCTTTGGCAACTCGATCTTTTCGATCTTGTCCAGCGCCTTAATCCGGCTCTGCACCTGGGCCGCTTTGGCCGCGTGCGTCCTGAAACGATCGATGAAGCGTTGTTCTTTGGCAAGCATGGACTGCTGCCGGGCGAACGCTGCCTGCTGGTTGGTCTCTCGGACCGCCCGCTCGCGCTCGTAGAAGTCATAGTTGCCGGAGTAGGTGATGATCTCGCCGCCATCGATCTCCGCGATCTTTGAGACCAGACGGTTCATGAACTCGCGGTCGTGTGAAGTCATGAGCAGCGCGCCGGGAAATGACTTGAGAAACTGCTCCAGCCAGATGATGGACTCGATGTCGAGATGGTTCGTCGGTTCGTCCATCAGCAATACATCCGGCATTCCGAGTAGGACCCGTGCCAGCGCAACCCGCATTTTCCATCCGCCCGAGAGAGCCCCCACGTCGCCGTCAATCTGATCGTCCTTGAATCCCAGACCGTGGAGCACTTCACGGGCTTGGGACTCGAGTGCGTAACCGCCTAAATGCTCGTACTCCTCCTGAACGTGACCGAAGCGATCAAGAATGCGGTCCATGTCATCAGCCTTGTCAGGGTCGGACATTTCCCGCTGCAAGGCTTCGAGCTCGTGGTGTAGATCGCCGACGCGTCCGCTACCTGCGATCGCTTCATCCAGGACCGAACGGCCCTGCATTTCCTCGACGTCCTGGCGAAAGTAGCCGATCGTCAACTTCTTGGGGACTGAGACCGCGCCCTCGTCGGGAGTTTCCTCGCCGACCACCATCCGGAAGAGCGTTGTCTTGCCCGCCCCATTGGGACCGACCAGTCCGACTTTTTCTCCGGGATTCAACTGAAAAGAAGCATCCACGAAGAGCAACTGCTTGCCATACTGCTTATTGATGTTTGAGAAAGAGATCATTTTGAAAGAGCAACTGGCACCACGCTGCCTCTTCCAGTGTAGCCCGGCCAGAAAATTGCCGGCCAACCCCGTGCTCAATCCCAAGCTGGCACGTACAAGCGTTTAAGGGCAAGAGTGAGCGAGGTATCGAGTGAGCAGCGGAGCGCCCCGAAATGAAGGGGCAATTACGAGCACGTCGACGTCGTCACGACAGGATCAATTTGGATTGAAGTTGGTTTGGTCGTTTGGTCCGCCTCGATGACTGGATGGCTTTGAGGCGGCGTAAACGTAGGGGATTTTCGATCGACGTTTTTGTCAAAAGCCGCATAATTTGGCAGACGAGCGACACATAAGCGAACCATCCGGGCCGGCGAAAGAGTGGTCAAAAAACCGGAATCAAGTCGAGTTAAGTTGTTGGTGTGACCAGCATTTATCAAATGGCGGCCGCAACGTGCCTGTTACGATACCGACTCCTAGAAACCCTGTTTCATGTAGGACGCCCTTTTTATCAACGGACTGAAACTACCGATCGACGGTGGTCTCCATGCATCCGACGGGCACTGCCCGGAAGCGCGTTTATCAAGACCTATTCTCCATGCGGTCGGTATACCCACCTTCCGGTACAAGCGTTTGACCACCTGCGGGAGTAGTCCTTCACGAAGTTCTTCAGAAAGTTTTTTTTTGACCGTCCCTGCCACCTCAGCGATGATATTTCGCAGCCAGATGTGAGCTGCGTCACTTTTGATGCCAGACCATCAGGTACGAGAAGGCGTCCAGAGGTTTCGGCGCCTTCATGATTTTCAGCTCGGGATTTTGAGCGTAGTCCATAGCCATGCGCTTCGGCATGGTGGCAATCAGGTTCGTTCCCGAAACCATATTAATAGCCACATTGTGAAACGGCACTGTAAAGGCAATCCGTCGCTTTTGTTGGCTCGCAGCAAGTCGTTGATCGGGTATCGACTGCGATCCTCCACCCGTATCGACAGCAATATGCAATCCATCCAAGTATTGCTGTCGGGTCAACTTGTTGCGGCGTTGCCTATCCTTGGAAAGGACACAAACAACCTTTTCTTCAAAAATCACCTGCCGAGGGAATCTCGGCGGTACGAGACCGTCATCGGTCCGGAGCGTGAGATCAATCCGACCCCTGTCCATAGCATCGAAAACTCCATCTCTCAATGGCGACATCGCAAACGACAGATTGCTTCCTGCCGCGAGAAATTGTTTGGAGAGTGGAATTCCAATCACATGTGCCGCATAGTCGGTAGCGGCGATTCGAAAGTGGACGGTTTCCTTGGCTGGATTGAAATCACCACCTGCAAGAAGCCTGTCGAGGCGAGGCAGGACCGTTTCCACTTCGCGGAGGAGATTTTCACCCTTCGGCGTCAGTTCATAGCTCCCCGAAACCCGGACCATAAGGTCATCGTGAAACAGGTCTCGCAGCCTGTGCAGGGCCCGAGTTACTGCTGGCTGGCTAAGGAAAAGGCGTTGCGCCGCACGAGACACATTTCTCTCTTCAGCTAGCGCGGCAAAGACAACCAGCAAATTTAGATCGGCTTGGCGTAAATGCGTGATGTGCATAGTGCCTATATGCATTATGCATGGTCTGAACTAAACGTGTATTACATCTTTACCAGTGAACGCGAACGAAAGCCGGAGACTAGGAGGGCACGATGGATAAGCGCCCACTCAGCCTGGATGCGAGGGACGTCACGCTAACTAGAACCGGAACGACTCGTCCGCCGTAAATCTCTTGCAGGACTCAGGAGGTCAATTGTGCCAAGTTCGATTCACCGTTCGGCGTTAAATCAGTTGTTCAACGAAGCAAGAACCCCCAACGAATGGACCGAGAAGCCCGTCGATGAGCAGACGGTGCGCGACCTTTACGATCTTCTGAAATGGGGTCCAACTTCGGCCAATTCCAGTCCGGCGCGATTCGTGTGGGTAAGAAGCGCCGAGGGAAAGGCCAAGCTTGCTGCCCTTGCGATGGAGGCAAATCGGCTCAAAATCCTGGCGGCCCCGATCACGGTGATCATCGGGTACGACCTTTCATTTCCGGAAACGATGCCGAAGTTGTTTCCCACGCGAGGGGATGATGCGCCAGATGTTCCTTCAACCGGGGCTCGCTGAAGTAACGGCGATGCGCAATGGTAGCTTGCAGGGAGCGTATCTCATCATTGCGGCCAGGGCATTGGGCCTCGATTGTGGACCGATGTCCGGCTTCGATAACGCGGGCGTGAACCAGGCGTTCTTCTCGGGTACGCGAATATTGTCAAACTTCATTTGCAGTATCGGATATGGCAAGGCGTGCACGCCTTGCCCACGCAACCCTCGATTGACGTTTGAGGAAGCGGGGTGGTTCGCCTGAGGCAATTGCCCCACCGCGGCCGCTCTGCCAACTCTCGAATTGTCAACCCTCAACAATGCTCAGCTCCTGCTGAGAGACTGGAGATTCTTTATGAAAGTAGGATTTATGGGAGCCGGGAACGTAACACGCACGATCGGCCGTCACTTGATAACCGCTGGTCATACCATAGTTGTATCCAATTCCAGAGGTCCAGAGACGCTGGCTGATTTTGTCGCTGATCTCGGTCCAGGCGCCATCGCCGGGACGAAGCAGCAGGCAGCCGAGTGCGACGTCGTTGTTCTTGCAACCCATTGGGTAAGTGTTGCTGATGCTCTAAAGGCGATTGATTGGCGAGGGCGCATCCTGATCGACGCAACGAACGCGCATATGGATCCTAAACCCGATATCAGTCTGGCGGGAGTTACCAGATCGCGGGCAGCGTTGAAGTTGACCGGACGCACATCCAGCGAGCTAATCGCTGAGATGGCGGTTGGCGCAAGGCTTGTTAAATCGATCAGCAACATGCCGATGAACTGGATACAGGACTTTTCACCGAACAAACCCCGTACCGTCATCTTCACATCCGGCGACGACACCGAGGCCAAACAGCTAGTAATTGACTTGATCAACAGCACTGGATTAGTCGCGATTGATCTCGGGTCACTCGCCACAGGCGGTGCGATGCACGAGGTCGGCGCTCCTTTATCCGGCATCGAGTTCCACTTCGTCCGCCGGCTTCGTTGAGAGAACTCGAACGCCGACTGACAATTCCTTGCAAGCGCCAAAAGTCGAAGGAGAAATCAATGCAAGCCGAAATCCGCGAGAACGCAGCAATCAAGGAGTCTTGGTCCGTGATCCATCCCCTCAGCCCTGAAGATTCTGCCGCAATGACGGCGCTGAGATCTGCAGTCGCAGGCATGAAAGGCAAGCTCGAAGGGACCGCCGCTCGCGGTCCGTTCAACGGCATCATGGAGCGCGTCGCCGCCCCAGGCGGCGTCACCTTTGAGGCCGACACGGTCGGAGGCGTATCTGGCTGGTGGGCCAGGCCGACGCAGGCTCGGAAGGGGGCCGCGATCCTTCATCTGCATGGCGGCTGGTTCAACTGGGGAACGGCCCAGGCGTTCCGCAACCTCGTGGGTCACATCGCTTTGAGCGCGAGCGTGGATGCGTTCATACCCGACTACCGGCTGGCTCCTGAGTACCCGTTCCCTGCCGCAATCACGGATGCGGAGGCTTGCTACCGCGGGCTTGTTGACCGAGGAATAAAGAGGATCGCCCTTACCGGCGACTCGGCCGGCGGCAATCTGGCGCTGGTGCTTTTGTCCATCGCTACTACGCAAGCGGGCTCTGCTGGGATCGCCCCAGAGGGTGCAGTCGTGCTGTCTCCGGTAACAGATCTGGCGCTAACTGGCGAAAGCTTCGAGACTCGAGCGGAAGCGGACCCGTACTTCGTCAGGTCCCAAGCTGCGGGCCTCGTCCGTTCCTACCTGGGTGAGAGCGATCCCAAGAATCCCTTGGCGTCACCACTTTATGGGGATCTGACGGGTCTGCCCGCAATCCGCCTCCATGTCGGAGACGACGAAGTGCTGCTGGACGACTCGCGCCGCTATGTGGAGCGCGCTGTCGCAGCGGGCGTCGATGCCACCCTGGACGTATGGCTGGGGATGGCACATGGGTTCGTCAACGGCGTCGGGACATTGAAAGCCGCAACCGAGGCACTAAGCGCCATCGGAGAGTTTTTGAATGAGCGGCTGGCGGGGGTGCGTTAGCCCTTTTCGTTTGCATCCACCCGAAGAGTTTTCGCAACAGGCTCGTCTTCTACCACTTTCGACAGTTGTCGATTGATCTCGTCAGTCTTCGACACACCTGTCGCCAGCTTGGCGGGCGCCATTCGATTCAACAGATTGCTAGGACAGTATCGGTGTGGCTTTGACAAACGTCTTGCAATCTGCTGGGTGGCCAAAGAAGATCAAAATGAAAGCCATCTGCGTGACTGACAAACCTGAATTGGAACTACGGGATTTCCCCACCCCCGCCGACCCGCCGGACGGCCATCTTCTAGTGCAGATTGAGGCCTGCGCCATCAACCACGGCGACAAGGCATTTCTCGCGCGTCCAGCGGCGGCAGCCGGCCTTAACACCAGCACACAAAACATCTGGGGAGCCTCTGGCTCCGGCAGAGTGCTTTCCGCCGGTCCCGGCGTCCCCGCTGGCTATCCCGGTCGAACCGTCGCCCTCTACCGCTCCTCACACCGAGCCCACACACGGTCGGCCTCTGGTCTGAACTAGCTGTGGTGCCATCCACAAGCTGCGTCATTCTTCCCGACAACGTCGCCCCTCAGGATTACTCCGGATCCCTCGTCAACGTCATCACGGCCCACGCATTCCTTGAGCAGATTGCCGCTGAAGGCCACACGGGAGTGATTGTCACCGCGGGTAGCTCCGCTACCGGTCTCGCTATGGCCGCGCTCACGCAGGAAAAGGCCATTCCCGCGCTCTTTCTCGTGCGCTCCCCGCAAGGGCGCGAAGCCCTGCGGGCGCTGAACGCGGAACACGTGTTGGCCACGAGCGACGAGGCCTTCGACACAAAGTTCCAGCAGCTTGCCGAACAGTTGAAGACGACCGCGAGTCTTTGATGGCGTAGGCGGCGAACTCATCAGCCGCATCGCGCCGCACCTCCCAGCCGACACCACCATTTCGCTCTATGGCTTCCTGGCGGGCTCCGCTTCCATTCCCATCCCTTCCGCGCTCATCATGATGAAGAACCTGACGATAAAAGCGGTTCAGCAACTTCAGCAGCGCGACGGTTCGCGATTCCCAAAAACTGCGTGAAGCCCTCAATTACTTACAGCAGCGGATCGACAACCCGCTATTCAGGACCAAGGTTGGCAAGACTTTCAGCTTCGATCAGATCCACGAGGCCATGGCTTACGAGACGGCACCCGGCGCCAAGGCCGTCCTCCTCGCCAGGCCCGTTTCCTCGCACATCCCAATTTGAACTTTGCAGCCTTCGTCTTCAAGGAGATAACACATCGAAGCGAGGATGCCACGCCTGAAAGATTGTGATTGGCTGTACCGGGATCGGGATTTGGAACGTGCGCAGTCCGAGTGACGCGGAAGACCGAGTGAGAATCTCGGGAATCGTCGCAATCAACCCGGAGTTCGCGGCTGCAAGCATCGACGCTTGGAAGCAAGGACGTCTTTCCCCGCAGCGCATCCGAGGCGGCGGAGGCAGAAGGGATCCTCAAGGTGTGTCTGGGCGCCAACGCGCCCCAGAGCCTGGTTGATTTCTTCACCAAGAACCAGCCCTTCAAGTAATCTACCTGCACGCCAGCAAATCTTGCCCTTCGGCGGGCGCCGGAGCGCAGCTCCCACATGCGCCATTTGGAGACCCAAAGCGCTCAACGTTTGGACGATCGATTCGAGAAGCCACTTGTAATCGTGCCAGCGGTGTCAAAGCTAATTCAAGGCATTTCGGGAGTTAGAGACTCAGGAGCGCTTCAGCATTTCGGTGGGTAAGCTTGGCCAAGTCTTCGGGACTGAGGAACCGTTCGAGCTCCGCAAGGTAGTCGCTACCCTTCGTCGTGGAGCTGAACGGGTAGTCGATGGAAAACATGAGGCGATCAATGCCGACGACGTCGAGGGCGCACTGTAGTGGGGGCCGGGTGAAGTAGCCGCTGGTGGTCAGGTGGATGTTCGACCGGAAGTAAGCAGCTACGGGTTGACGGAGCTTCGCGACGTGAGAGAGCGCCTGTGAGGTGCGGACCAGGGCCATGGGTAGCATCTCGCCCATGTGACCGATCATGAGCTGCAAAGTGGGGTAACGATCAAAGATACCGGAAGCGATTAAGCGGAGTGTGTGGAGCGCGGTCTCCGCGTGCCAGCCCCAGCCGGCGATGGAAAGCATTTGGCCTACCCCAGCTGGCAGCCCTGCGAAATAGGTATCGAAAACAGCCTCTGGAGGCGGCGCGGGATGGAGGTATACCGGGATATTGAGAGCAACAGCCGCTTCAAAGACGGGAGTGAACTGAGGATCGTCTAGGAATTTCCCGGCCGTCGTGCCATCGAGAAGGACTCCGCAGAAGCCAAGCTTCTTGATCGAACGATCGAGTTCTTTGGCCGCCGATTCAGGATCCTTCAAGGCGAGACAGGCGAAGCCGGCCAGACGGGAAGGGTTCGCGCGAACAGCGGCGGCTAGTTCGTCGTTTACGTCGCTGGCGAGCGAGGTAGCGGTGGATGCGTCGAGCGCATCGAAGCCGATGGCGGCGAGTGAGAGCACCTGGAGATCGATGCCGGCATCGTCCATGGCCGCGATGCGGCTGGCGCCTAGGTCCAGAAGCTTTGGGTGGAGTGCGTCGAGCCAGGCCGGGGTCGCGTCGCCATAGGCGTCCGTAGCGCGAAGGAAGGATTCGGTGACGAAATGCTCCTCAAGCGTGATAGTTCTCATCCGGTTGTTCATGTCCCATGAGATGAGCATGCGGAAGAGATGGTTTCTCTCGTCCCTTCACACGCTGCTCCTGGTCGTTTATCCCAGTTGCCCGCGATTGCGAAACATAAGCGCGTTTAGCAGTACTAGCCCATTGAAACATCCGGAACTCCCATTCATTTTCACGAGCAAGCCGCTTCAGGAAAACGAAGCAAGAAGCTCGTTGGATACGGTGTACTTCACTGCGTGGAGCTTCGGACATATTCATAGCGGTGTGCCAACCAGCTCTTGCCTTTGCCGTCGGCCAAATTGAAATACTGGTCCTTCCGGTCATGGTTCACGTCTTTCAGCAATATGATCTCGCGCATGAGAAGCATGTGGCAGGATATTGTTGGGCTGCCACGGCTCCGCAAAGAGGTAAGGAAGAAAGTGCGAAGCAGAGCAGGACACATTTGAGCAGAGACATCAGGTTTCTCCGGTGTTGCAGGTTCGAAGCTTTGATGTGGCAGTCAACACTCCCGACGCACTAATTTCCGGACTTCGGAACGTGCTTGGTGATAGGACTTCGCTCCCCGACTCGGATCGGTCCTCACAAGTCGGCTCGTGTTTACCGATGGAGAGAGGTGGCGATTGCTGCTTCTGCCTGAGTCACGGCGGAGCGGGTGCGACACTTGATCGCGCACTTTGACGTTGTCCAGAAGTCAGAGGACATTAGCATGGATCTCGCCGAAGCTCGTTCTGGTCAACTTCCGGATCACCAACAGTTGGGCAGTTAATGTTCAAAAGGGCAGTTGCTAACAACCGCGGCGCGTGCTCTAAACGCGTTTCGCTGTCGCGGCCGTCATGTATGACTGACACAGGAGCACGAGTTGCTCTCGCGCTTTGCGGACCGTTGCAGGGGATGGTCCGGCCTCCAGCAAGGAACGCATCGCGCCCGCCATGGCTGAAAGCATTATCTCGATGGCGAATTTGTCGGGTGGCGACTTGATGTCGGACGCTGTCTCCAGCATCGCCTCAACAGTTTTCCGGGACCGTTGGTTGATCCCTTTGATCAAGGCGGGGCCACCCACGTCGGCAGCGACCTGGTAGAGGGCCACAGAGATGTCTGCGCGGTCCATCTTGGCGTCAACGAACGCCTCCACCATTTCTCGAATCATCTCGGCCAAAGGTTTATGACATGCTCTCTCACAAGCGGCCTCAAGCATTGCCATTACGTTAGTGAGATGATTTTCCAGTACTGCAAACAGCAGCGACTGCTTATTGGGATAGTACTGATACAGGGTACCCACCGACACGCCGGCACGCTGGGCGACCCGTGTCGTCGTCAATCGGTCTGCCCCGTGACTGAGCAAAACCTGAATAGTCGCCTCAGAAATCGCCTCCACCGTGACCGTTGACCTCGCTTGGAGGGGCGTCTTTCTTGGTTCGAATGCAACCACGGCGTCAGCCGGCATATGCGAACTCCAAAGCTGAAGAATCCTTCATCAAATGATTGTAGCAAGGAGGAACGAAATGATTGAACAAACTGATCTTGCCAGCAGTTTCACGCTAACCGGCACATCGATGACTTTGAACCGCATGGGATACGGTGCGATGCAGCTCGCGGGACCCGGCGTCTGGGGACCACCAAAGGACGTGGATGCCGCCATTGCTGTTCTTCGCGAGGCAGTAGAGTCCGGCGTGAACCACATTGATACCAGCGACTACTACGGACCGCATGTGACCAATCAGATCATCAAGCAGGCTCTCCATCCGTACACGGATGGTCTCGTGATCGTCACCAAATTGGGCGCTCGGCGCGGTTCAGACAAGTCCTGGATTCATGCTCTTTCCCGCCAGGAGCTAATCGACGGTGTCCATGACAACCTGAGAAACCTTGGTCTCGATGCGCTGGATATCGTCAATCTTCGGGTTGGAGGAATCATGGAACCGGGCGAGGAATCCATCGAGGAGCCGCTGACCGTGCTTGCCGAACTGAAGCGTCAGGGCCTGATTCGTCATGTCGGACTAAGCAACATAACTCCTAAGCAGCTTTCGGAGGCTCAAACCATTACCGAGATCGTGGGCGTGCAGAATTTCTACAACGTGGCCCGCAGGAACGATGACGCCTTCATCGATGATCTGGCCGCTCAAGGGATCGCGTACGTTCCGTTTTTCCCGCTGGGAGGCTTCACCCCGTTACAGTCTTCGGCACTTGACGCGTCTGCTGCATCGCTCGAAGCCGCGCCCATGCAGGTGGCGTTAGCCTGGCTTCTCCAGCGCTCCCCCAACATCTTATTGATCCCGGGAACATCTTCCGTGGCGCATCTCCGCGAGAACTTGAAGGCTGCGACGCTTCAGATCCCGGCTGAAGTGCTTGCGGATCTCGACGCAATCGGTCGAGGTCAAGGGGATCAGTAGCCGTCCGCACTGTCATTCATGTCACAACAATTCAGGAAGGACAATTTATGAAGGTATTTGTCACGGGTGCGACAGGTTTTATCGGGTATACCACCGTTCAGGAATTAATTAACGCTGGCCATCAGGTACTCGGCCTCGCTCGTAGCGAGGCTGGCGCTCAATCTTTGATCGCCGCCGGGGCCGAGGTGCATCGAGGGAACATTGAAGATATGGAAAGCTTGCGCAGCGGCGCTGCCCAGGCCGATGGCGTGATTCACCTCGCTTTCGACCACAGCGCTTTCGGCCAGGACTTCTCGAAGTTCGCCGAGGCCTGTGAAAAGGACAAGCGCGCAATCGAGGCTTTCGGCGCCGCGCTCATCGGGTCGGACCGCCCGCTCCTCATCACTTCCGGAACCGGAATGGGCAATGCTGCTCCAGGTCAGCCCGCAACCGAGGATCATTTCGATGCGAACCACCCAAATCCTCGTAAAGGCTCGGAAGTCGCAGGAGCCTCGGTGGCGGGGCGCGGAGTGAACGTGTCGGTGGTGCGCCTTCCCCAGGTCCACGACACGGTCAAGCAGGGCCTGATCACCTACGCGGTCCAAGTGGCCCGCGAGAAGGGAGTGTCGGCGTACATAGGTGAGGGACGCAACCGCTGGCCGGCGGCGCATGTTCAGGACGTTGCCCATCTCTACAGGCTCGCGTTGGAGAAGCGCGAGGCGGGAAGTAGGTACAACGCGGTCGCTGAAGAAGGGATACCGATGCGGGAGATTGCTGCAGTAATTGGCAAAGGGTTGAAGGTGCCGGTGGTCAGCCTTGCTCCAGAGAAGGCGCAAGATCACTTTGGCTGGCTTGCGATGTTCGCAGCCTTTGACATGCCGGCTTCCAGTGCGCAAACACGGAGACACTTGGCATGGAAGCCGACGGGGCCTGGCCTTATCGCCGATCTTGAAAATATGCAGCATTTCCAGGCCTGAACCTAAAAGGAGATATCTATGCAGAGCCAACGCGTTGCCCTGGTCACCGGGGCCAATCAAGGAGTCGGGTTTCAGGTGGCAAAGGAACTCGTGGCGAACGGCGTGACTGTACTGGTCGGGTCGCGCAACTTCGAGCGTGGCGAGGCCGCGGCCAAGGAGATCGGAGAGGGCGCCATTGCCCTTCATCTCGACGTAACGGATCGGCCTTCCATCGCTACCGCGGCGGAACGCATCCGCAAGGAGTTCGGCCGCCTCGACCTGCTCGTCAACAACGCAGCTATCTCGAATACGAGGAAGGGCAGCTTGTCCCTCCAGGAGTACAGGAAGATAACCCTCGCAAGCAACGCATCCCTCGACGAAATCCGGGCGGTGTGGGAAACCAACGTGTTCGGGGCGCTCGCCGTGTACCAGGCTATTCTGCCACTACTGCGCGAGTCGTCGGACGCCCGCATCGTCAACGTGTCGAGCGGAGTCGGCTCGCTGACGTCGAACGCCGAGCCATCCCATCCCTACCACGCGTCCTACAGCCCGGTGTATCCGGCATCCAAGGCGGCTCTCAACGCGATAACTCTAGCCATGATGATCGAGCTAGAATCGACCGGGATCAAGGTCAACCTGGTCTCGCCCGGATTCACGAAGACGAACCTCAACGGATATGAGGGCACGGAGTCTGTTGAAGAAGGCTCCCGCGAGGTGGTGCGCGTTGCGCTGCTCGGCCCGGACGGCCCAACAGGTACATTCACGCGCTGGCAAAACGAAACCATCCCATGGTGATGTAGTCGGAATGAACTCCGGAAGGTATTTGTATGGGTAAATGCATCCCCAGTGGTTTCGTAACGCTTGGCAGCGGCGAGGAAAGATCTGCTGACGTTCAAAACTGACACATTTACTTACACACTTTCACGCTTGGTGCGCTGTAAGTAATTTATTAACAATAATATAAGTGAATACGCAGCGGACGTAAAAGGCGGATCGTGCTCCCGGTCGGCCGACGATTAGTAGAACTTCCGGATGGCCGCCACTTCGCTGGGCAGATCACTCGACTTGCCATGCCGGAGCTCAGTGGGATGTCTCGATTGCGGAGTGGTCAATCTAGTCTTGAGGCATGGGTGCGGCCGTTCCGTCGGACCACTTTGCAACTTCGACTGCGAACACAAGAATCGGCGGCAGCCCTTTCGCCTGGGACGGTTCCTTCGACGATAAGAACCAGTAAGGACCGGAAACAACAGGCGAGCCCGATGCGCCAGCCCCCCAATCCTTACCGTCTTTGAGCGCGGTAAAGAACATCAGTCCGTTGTGATCCCCTGCGTCGTATAGATATGCCGACTTCGACATCATGAAGACCATATTGCCGTTTTCGAGATCTGGCAGTTGTTTATTGTCGAACGCCGTCTTAAGGGCCGACACGATCTTCGCCTTAGAGTGCCGGCCAACACCATCCTCGTCCGCAGATCAGCGATCGGCAATGTCGATCGCGCAGCTTGGCGGTTCAGGCATTCGGCGCCTCTCACCTTCGGGTTCCGGTACTCAGGCGAGTCAAACGCCGCCATCCAGCTTCTTTCCACCATACAGACAAACCCATTCCTTCCTCGGACAGCCGTCTCATAGCCTTGTCGTCCCAAGACCCGGATCGTCGCGTCGCTGGATATGGAATCGGGAGCGGCGCTCCGCGCCAGCAGAATCTCGGCATTCCTTTCCATCAATGATTGGTCGACAGGTGCCATTCTCGAATATTTATCCGACTGTGCCGCCGCCTTCGGCACTAGGAAACCGATGCTGATTACCACCACCAAGGCCGTGATACTGATCATTCTTTTACTGATCATTCTTTCCCTCATGGCCGTCCTCATCGGCGAGGTATCCTTTCGCCGCCGCTGCTCGCTTGCCTTCATCATTTCGTTCAAATCCGCAACCGGCCGTATCTCAATCGGTCCAAGTCCATTCTTAAAGCCTGGTTGCTGTGAGATAAGCTGAATGGCGTGATTGAGGTCTCGCGCCTCAAGGATCTGAATGCCGCCGACCTGTTCCTTGGTTTCCGCATAGGGGCCGTCGGTCATCGCGACTTTGCCGTTTTTCCAGTACAGGGTCACGGCGGTCTCCGGAGGCTGAAGAGGTAGTTCGGCAACAAGATGTCCGTTGGCGCGCAGATGGTCGTTGTACTCAAAGCATTCGTCGAGCGTTGCCTGTCGCTCGTCCTGGGTCATCCCTTCGAATTTTCCTGGCTCGATGTATCCCAAACAGATGTATTTCATTGTTCTTCTCCTCTCGGTGGGAGCGAGCAGCACAGCCTTGCGCGCTGGATCGTTCATCCTATTAGTCGTCGCGCACAGAGAAAATCGACAGGGTGCCCAACACGGCGCGCGAATGTTTATAGACTTCCGGTTGGGACTGCGCCTGCACGCTCGTACTTCACGATAATGACGCCTTTCGAGGTGACTGTGCTTTCCGTCACCTTGAATGCCGCCGGGATCGTGCCATCGGCGATCTCGATCAAAGTTGTACGCTCTGGATTCGACGACCATCGATCTGTGTCTATCACCCTCATTTGAGCTTCGTACAAGCTCCTCGCGGGGGGCGTGTCGACCGTCGTCGCCTCGGGCACAGGAGGAGACCTCGCCGCCACACCACATTCTGCGCCACGACATCGACTCTGCACATTCGTGAAAAAAGGCATCAAACCCTTATTGACAAGAAAAGTTGTCAATGGTACCGTCTTCTCGTGCTCGACATCCAAGTCATCGATGATCCGGCAGCGGCGACGGCGGCTTTGGAGCCCATGCGGGGTCGACTCCTCTCCGAGCTAGTCGTGCCCGCCTCGGCGGCGACGTTGGCCACGCGGGTTGGCCTGACTCGGCAGAAAGTCAACTACTACCTGCACGGGCTGGAGGCGCACGGGCTGGTGCGGCTGGCCGAGGAACGCAAGTGGGGCGGGCTGACGGAACGGCTGCTCGTGGCGACGGCCGCTTCCTACGTCGTTTCGCCGAGCGCCCTGGGTCCGGTCGCCGCGGATCCGAATCGGGAAATCGATAGGCTGTCCGCGAGCTATCTCATCGCCCTGGGCGCACGGGTCGTCCGCGAGGTGGGCGATCTTGTTCGTCGTGCGAAAGAGACGGGCAAACGCCTGGCGACCCTGGCGGTGGATACCGAGGTTCGCTTCCGGTCGGCGACGGACCGGGCGGCTTTCAGCAACGAACTCACCGAGGCTATCACGAAACTGGTTTCGAAGTACCACGATGAATCCGCCCCCGGCGGCCGCGCGCATCGCCTGGTGGTCGTGGCGCACCCTCTGCCGCAGAAATCCCATCCCAAGGAGCCATCATGAGCGTGAAGAAAGAAGCATCCGGACGCCGTTCAGTCCAGGTCGAAGTCGAGGTCCCCGGCACGCCGGAGGAAGTCTGGCAGGCCATCGCCACCGGGCCGGGTATTTCGTCCTGGTTCGTGCCGACTGAGTTCGAGGAGCGCGACGGGAAGCCCGTTGCGGTGAAGTTGAACTTCGGCCCGGGCATGGAGTCCCGTTCCGTCGTGACGGCCTGGGATCCGCCGCGGATGTTTGCCGCCGAGGCCGATGGCTGGGCCCCTGGCTCGCCGCCCATCGCGGACGAGTGGAGCGTCGAAGCGCGCGGGGGAGGCATCTGCGTCGTCCGCGTGGTGCATAGCCTTTTCGCCAGCACGGACGACTGGGACAACCAGCTGGAAGGCACCGAATCCGGCTGGCCTGGCTTCTTCCGCATCCTGCGGATCTATCTCACGCACTTCCGCGGCCAACGCTCCGCGATGGTGCAGTGGATGGCCCCCGCCGCGGGAACCGAAGCGGAGGCCTGGGAAACGCTGACCGCGGCATTGGGGCTGAAAGGCGTGAGCGCCGGACAGCGTTGGACCGCCCCGGCTGGCGTCCCGGCGCTCAGCGGCGTGGTGGAGCACGTTAGCCAGAGTCCGTGCAACGCCCTGCTGCGGCTCGACAAGCCGGGGCCGGGCACCGCCGCTCTTGGCGCCGTGAACTTCGGCGGCCAGAGCATGATCACGCTAAATTTTTACCTCTACGGCGATCAGGCGGCCGGGACCGTAGCCCGCGAGACACCGCTCTGGGAAGCCTGGATTCAAGAACGCTTCCCGACTCCGTCGGAGACGAGCAAGAGTGAATGATCGCGTGGTCATGGGAGTGCCACATTTTGCGCTAATTCAAGCCAGTTTTGCCCAGCGCGGTGAAAGCCGTTGACGGTATGAAAATCCGCAGGCCTTAAACGGCCCATGAGGGTTCAAGTCGGATTGACCATGCGTTTCCCGCCCGTGCGAACTACCCGCCATCCCGAGCCCAAGGCGGAATCTCCGCATTCATTTCAACAAGGTGCGCATAGCTCTCTGAACGCTGGGTCGGAAGTGGGCTCGTTCGTCCGAAGCCTGCCGAATTTGTAGCACCAGCGACGGCCAAGTAAATTACTGAAATAAACGCGGTAATGGCAAGTCGAGCGAGAGGTGTTTCATGCAACGCAGAGGTTTTCTGAAGAGCGTGGGAGTGGCAACCGCTCTTGCAAAACACAGAGTGAAGCGAGGGCCTGGGCTAATTGCGTTCATGGTGAGCGGCATTATTGCCGTAACGGCCTCAGGACAGGAAACAGGCCACAGTTTCGGCAACCCCGACGTTTTGCAGTGGGCGCCAAGTCGAACCTATCACGTCGAGAATTACAAGCTGAAGCTGCGCTTCGACCAGTTCAAAGGTGAAGTCTTCGGGGAGGAAACGGTTAAGCTCCGGCCCATCCAACCGCACTTCCACAAGTTTTATCTGAACAGCTCCGAACTGACGATCGATTCGGTAACTATGGAGCAGGCGCACGGTATGCCCGTCAAGTTAACGTACACGTCGCAGGATCCGCGTTTGTGGATTGTGCTCAATCACGATTACGAGCCGACCAGCACGTTGAACGTTCGGATCATGTATCACGGCTTTCCGCGCACCGGCCTGTTTTTCGTAAATCCAACGCCGAGTTATCCTAACTGGCCGCACGAGGTCTTTTCGCAAGGCGAAGCTGAGCTAAATCACTTTTGGTTTCCTTGTTGGGATTACCCGAACGACATGGCCACAAGCGAGACGGTCACGACAGTCCCCGACGGACAAATCGTCGTTTCGAACGGCAAGCTGGTGAAGGTCACGCGTGCCGTGGGTCAGGTCACGTACGACTGGGTGGAAAGCGTCCCGCACAGCTCGTATCTGATCTCCCTTGCTGTGGGTCCCTGGCGTAAGTTTACCGACAAATATGAGGACAAGCCGGTTGATTACTACGTTCCAGATTCTGTCGACGAAGCCACGGCACGCCGGTCTTTTCACCTGACTCCCGACATGATTGGATTCTTTTCGCGCGCCACAGGCGTCGATTATCCGTATGAGCAGTACGCTCAAACCACGGCGCAGAACTTCCTCTTCGGGGGCCAGGAGAACGTCAGTGCGACCACGCTGACCGATCGCACGCTGCACGACGAACGCGCCGACCAGGATTATCCCAGCACGAACCTCGTTTCCCACGAGTTGGGCCAGCACTGGTTCGGCGATTATGTCCAAGGGCGCGACTGGGCCAACATCTGGCTCAACGAGGGTTTTGCTACATATCTGGAGGGACTGTACACGCAGCATCACGAAGGGAACGACGCCTATCGCTTTGCGATTTACAACGATCAGCTAGCCGAGCAAGAGGAGGATCGCAACTCCTACCGACGGCCGATCGTCGATCGCCACTATAGCGACCCCTTCGATATGTTCGACGCGACCACCCATGAGAAAGGCGCAGCGGTGCTGGATATGTTGCGTTATTTGATTGATGGCGCGGAGGCCACCTCGCATCCTGCGTCGCAACAGGAGTTGTTTTTTCAGGCACTGCACCATTATTTGGTCGTGAATCATGCACAGGACGCGGATACGCCTGAACTGATCAAGTCCATTCGGGAAACCACCGGTGAGGAACTCGGTTGGTTTTTCCGCGAATGGGTGTTTATGGCTGGACGTCCTGACTACCGGGTCGCGGCGAGCTACGACGCCACAAAAAAGACGGAGAAGGTCACGGTCACCCAGACGCAGCGAACCCATACCGAGACGCCGATTTTTGACATGCCCATCGAGCTGGCGTTCTATGGCGCGAATGGAGAACGGAAGAAAGTTCAGGTTCGCGACAATTTGCAGCTGCAAGAGTTCGAGATTCCACTCGACTTCGAGCCGCGGTGGGTAGATTTCGATCCCGACAGTTTCATCGATAAGACCGTACAGTTTGATAAGTCGGTCGATGCCCTGATTGCGGAAGCGGAGAGAGATCCGTCGATGATGAGCAGGCTGTGGGCGGCCCAGCAACTGGGCGCAACTACGCTTGCTAGCCCGGATGCGCGCGTGGAAGCGCTGGCGCAGGTGATGAGCAACGATGGGTTCTATGGCGTGCGCGCAGCCGCTGCGACGAGTCTCGGCAGTATCGGAACGGAACGGGCCAAGTCGGTTCTGCTTTCCGCTTTGCAGCAACCAGATAGCCGAGTGCGGACGGCGGTGTTCGAAGCTCTGGGAAAGTACGCGAAGGACCAGGGGGTCTACAGCGCACTGGTGAACGCTCTACACAACGATTCCAGCTACGCGGTAGAAGCCGCTGCGGCCAAGGGATTGGGTAAATCGGGCGTAGCGGAGGCCTTCGATGTCCTGCAAGCAGCGGTACTGACGAAGCCCGAAATACACGTCATGCAAGCGACATTGAGCGGTTTGGTCGCAACCAAGAGCCCAAAAGCAGTGGAAATCCTGCTGGCGCAAGCCCAGCCCGGAGTGCCGGAGCGAATCCGGCTGATCGCGCTCGCCGGACTGGAAAGCCTGAAAGAAGTAATGACACCAAGTCAGGTTCCGGAACTGACTGAAGTGGTGCGCGCCGCGCTGCACGACCCTTTCTACTTCACACAGGAGGCCGGCGAAGAACTAGTCGGAGTCTTTTATCTGTCTCAGTTCGAAGCGGACATTCAAACCGAGGCGCAAAGGGCGCCCATGGCTATGCAGCGTGATCCCGCGCAGAAGGTTCTCGAGCAATTGCATCATCAGAAATGAGACAACGGAGTTACTTACGGCGCGAGTGACCGATCCCTAGGTCGCGAGTGGGCCTAGTCAGATAAGGACGCCGGAAAGAGCGCATCCTCGCGAGGTTCTTCCTTGCGACCTGACTAGTCGAAAACCTTCAAAACTGGCACATTTACTTACACACCTTCACGCTTCGTACGCTGTAAGTTGTTTCATAACAATAATATAACTGAATACGCAGCGGACTCAGTGTCCCGAAGCTCTTAGTCCCTCACCCCATCCATAAACGCCCGCAACTTCCGCGACCTCGACGGATGCCGCAGTTTCCTCAGCGCCTTGGCTTCGATCTGGCGGATGCGTTCGCGGGTTACTGCGAACGACTGGCCGACTTCTTCCAGAGTGTGTTCGCTGCCGTCTTCGAGTCCGAAGCGCATCTTGATTACTTTTTCTTCGCGCGGGGTCAGGGTGCGCAGGACCTGTCCGGTTTGGTCTTTGAGGTTCACGTTGATCACGGCTTCCGCCGGCGAAACCACGGCGCGGTCTTCGATGAAGTCGCCGAGATGCGAATCTTCTTCTTCGCCGATCGGCGTTTCGAGGGAGATCGGCTCCTGCGCGATCTTGAGCACTTTGCGCACTTTCGCCACGGGAATATCCATGCGCTTGGCGATCTCTTCGCTGGTCGGTTCGCGTCCCAACTCCTGCACCAACTGCCGCGAGGTGCGGATCAGCTTGTTGATGGTTTCGATCATGTGCACCGGGATGCGGATCGTGCGCGCCTGATCGGCGATGGCGCGAGTAATCGCCTGCCGAATCCACCACGTGGCATACGTGGAGAACTTATAGCCGCGGCGATATTCAAACTTGTCCACGGCTTTCATCAGGCCGATGTTGCCTTCCTGAATCAGGTCGAGGAACTGCAAGCCGCGGTTGGTGTACTTTTTCGCAATCGAAACCACGAGACGCAGGTTGGCCTCGATCAGCTCGCGCTTGGCCTGCTCCGCGTCCATGTCTCCCTGGATGATTTCGCGCTGGGTGCGCTTGATCTCCTGGAACAAGAGGCCGGCCTCGGCCTCGAGCTTTTCGATCTCGCCTCGGACGGCGCGCGCTTGCCGGCGGTATTCTTTTTTCTGCTCTTCGCTGCGCGTGGCTTCGGCTTTGCGCTCAAGATTCCCGGCTTGCCGGTCGAGCGAACGCATGCTATCGACAGTTTTGTTGACGCGGTCGATCAGACGCTTGCGCTCAGCGTTGGTGAATCCCAGATTGCGCACCGCCAGGGAAACGCGCACGATGGCGCGGGCCAGGTTGCGGCGGACACGGCGATGATCCTTCGGACGCTTTTTCTGCGAGACGGTCGCGTATTTCTCCTGCAGAACGCCGGCCTTCTTATACAGCTTGGCCATGTGGTCGATCTTGCCGGTGAATTCATTCAACCGGTTCTGCAGAATCTCGTCGGTGATCTCCTCCTCGTCGAAGGTGACGACCTCCTTGATGGAGCGCACGCCCTTCTTGAGGTCTTCGCCCATGGCCAGCAATTCGTGGATTACAATGGGCGACCGCGACAGCGCCTTGAGCACACGCACCTGGCCGCGCTCAATGCGCTTGGCGATTTCCACTTCGCCTTCGCGCGTGAGCAGTGGCACGGTTCCCATCTCGCGCAAATACATGCGGACGGGATCGTTGGTTTTTTCCAGCGCACCGGGAGTGAGGTCGAGCTCAACATCCTCGCCTTCTTCGATGTCTTCGAACTTCTTATCGAGCGCGGCGGAAGGCAGCTTCGGGCCTTCCAGCACGTCGATGCCTTGCGTGCCAATCGTAGTCAGCAAGTCGTCCAGGTCTTCGGGACTATGCACGTCGTGCGGGATCAGGTCATTGACCTGGTCGTAGGTGAGATATCCCTTCTCTTTCCCGGCATCGACCAGCTTTTTTATGTCGTCGTACTTGTCTTCAAGAGCCAAGAGGTGTCCTCGAATTCTTCAGTCCGCCCGCGCGGAGCGTGTGATACAGGTCTGAAAAGGTGGGTATCTGGGGTAGCGCGGAGTTGTGCATCTAGCACAAACTTTCAGAGTTTAGCACATAAGTGCTGTTCCGTCTATCACTTGCCCCGCAAGAATTCCCGCCGTCCGCCGCTAAATCTAACTCTGCCAAATACTTAGATGGTTCTAACCGCTGTTTTGTTTCACGCAGTTTTCTTGTTTCCGAGGCCAGTTCGTAACCCGGCTTCCGCCAAGCTGGGATCCCTGAGCGCACGGCTCAGCCGGTCCTTTTCAACCAGCAGTTCGTTCCTTAGCACCTTATCGTCGCTGACTCCAGGCTTGGTTAGTTCGCGCTGCACCTGCTCCAGGCAGCGCCGCAGGTGAATGCGGCGCAGCGCCCGCACCGCTCCCTCCAAGCGCTCGGCGCTGAGTTCTTCGTCCTCTTTCAGCAAGATGGAAGCCAGCATCCGGCGCTCACTCTCGGAGCACGGTACCTCCATGACATCGGCAACTTCGGGCCCGGCATTGAGCAGGGCCTCAAGCAGCGATTCCGTCGCCAAGCCGCGATGCAGACCTTCACTCTGGAGCACGTACTGCGCCTGCCGCGCTGGATCGAACTCTTCTTCGGCGCCATCGCGCGAGGAAAAATGACCGGCTCCCGGTTGCATCTGCCGCGCCGAAGCCAGCGCGCGGACGAGAATTCGTTCGGCGTCGGTGGCTTGCGCCTCCGCCGAAGCCTTTACCGTACCCGCGGAGCGAGTCGCCGCCACATGCCGCAACTCCTGCCGCAACACCGCCGAATCAATGCCCAGCTTCTGCGCGATCTCCTGGCCCAACTCGTCACGCACAATGCGGCTGGGCACGCGCTGAATGTGCGGCAGGAGGAAGTTCACCGCCTTCAGTTTGCCCTCGGCGCTACGCACCGGAAAAAGACTTCGCGCCCGGTCGATCAGATAGTCGAAGTATTTCTGCGAACCTCGAAGTGCCTCACCGTAGGCGTCTTTGCCCTTGCGCCGGATGAAGAGATCGGGATCGAACCCCTGCTCCAGCGTCAGCACCTTGATTTGAAATTCTTCCTCCACCAGCAAGCCCAGCGTGCGCTCGGTGGCCTTGGCTCCCGCCGTATCGGGATCGAAGTTGACCACTGCGTTCTTGCTGAATCGCCCCAGTAGCTTCGCCTGGATCTCCGTGAACGCTGTGCCCGAGCTGGCGATCACATTGTGAAAGCCGGCGGCGTAGAGGGAAATGCAATCCATCTGACCTTCGACGAGGATCGCGTAATCCAGCTTGCGGATCGCTTCTTTCGCTTTGTCAAGGCTGAACAGCACCCGGCCCTTGGAATAGATTCCCGTCTCCGGCGAATTCAAATACTTCGGACCGGACTTCTCGTCGCTGGCCAGCGTTCGTCCCGTGAATGCAATGATTCTCCCCGCGTCGTTGGCGATCGGAAACATTACGCGGTTACGGAACTTGGAGTACATCGCTGCTTCGAGTTTCCGCTTTCCAGTTTCCGGTTTCCGGTGCTCAGCTTCCGGGGTCGAGTCAAAATCTCCACCCTGTCCGTCCAAAGAACGGACGGACAAGGACGGGGCGCCCTCAACATTGTCGAGGTGGCCAGTGCGAGCGTCACTCTGGGTTGGCTCATGGCGGATAGCTGAGGGCTGACGGCTGTCTTCCTGCTTCCAGGAGAACAGCCCGCTCTCCCGCAGCACCTCTTCGCTGAACTCCGTCGCCAAGCGGTCGCGCAGCAGGAAGCCGGAATCCGGAGCGTAGCCGATGCGAAAGCGCGCAATGGTCTCTTCATTCAACCCGCGCCCGGCCAGATACTCTCGGGCCCGCGCTGCCTCAGGACGCTTCAGACATTCCTGGAAAAACGCGGCGGCGCGCTCCTGAATGTCGAACAACTGCGCGCGCAGCTTGGCATCTCTGGCCTCTCCGGGACTCGAATACGTTGTCTTGGGCAGCGGAATCCCCAGCTTCTGCGCAATCAGACGAACGGCTTCGGGAAAGGTGACGTTCTCGATCTTCTGCACGAAGCTGAACACGTCTCCCGACACGCCGCAGCCAAAGCAGTGATAAAACTGCCGCGTGGCATGCACCGAAAACGACGCCGTCTTCTCCCCGTGAAACGGACACAGCCCCGAATAGTTCTGCGCCCCAGCCTTCTTCAGCTTGATGTAGTCGCCGATGATGCGGACAATGTCCGCCTGCTGCTTCACCGTCTCTTTGAAATCTTCAGCGCTGGGCATGGATGGACGGATGCTTCCGACGAGCGACACCTATCCCTTTGGAATTGTGAGCCATGGTGGCCTTGATGGGAATATACCGGAGCTGGATTGCTGTGGAGAAGCTGTGGGAATTATGGCGATATCCGTTGACTTTCGAGGAAAACAAGCCTGAGCACGGAACACTTCCCTTCCTACAGCCGCAACTCCACCACGGTTGCCCCACCGCCGCCCTCATTTTGCGGAGGCTCGGCTACCGACTCCACGTGCGGATGCTGTTGCAACGCCTGCCGCAGCGCTTTGCGGAGGATGCCCATGCCACTGCCGTGGACGACGCGCACCCGCGGCAGCCCTGCCAGAAATGCGTGGTCGACAAATTTTTCCACGGCGCGCGTCGCATCGTCCACGTTAAAGCCAATGACGTTGATTTCTGAGCGCGCGTTCTGACCTTCGTTTTCGTTATTTAACGACACCGAAATTCCCCGCCTCCGCGCCGCCTTCACCGGAGAATCGGCCGACGGCGCACCGCCGAAGACCTCGGCGATGTCGTCGCGCGCGATCTTCATTTTCATCGCTCCCATCGCCACTTCAAAGTGAGAATCATCCAATTTGCGCAGGACTGTTGCCGCGCGGCCGGTAGATTTCAGCTTGACGCTGTCGCCCTCGGAGACGTGGTTGACGACCTGCGGCTGCGCATGCGGATCACCCCGGTCGGCTCCGCTGGCATGTGCCACCACCGTGGAGTCGAACCGCTCGCGAAATTCCCGCCGCAACTTAGCGATCTTTCTCTCAGCTTCTTTTGAAACTTTCTGCGCCGCTGCCTTGTCCTGAAGGGCATTTACCGCCTCGCGCGCATGGTATTCGAAATCGCGCAGCACGCTCTCGAGCTTCTTCTCCATCTCCCGGATCTTTGCCTGCTGCTCCTTCTTGCCCTCGGCTGCCAGTCGCGCCTTCTCATGCTCCAGCTCCTGCTCACGCGTTTTCAGACGCAAGCTCTCGGCTTCCGCCTCGCGCAACCCGGCATGAAGTTTGTCCAGAAATTCGCCCACGTCGCGAGCCTGCGTACCCAGACGCGCCCGCGCCGCCTCAATGATCGCGGGGTTCAGCCCCAGCCGCTGCGCGATATTGATTCCCGCCGACGCCCCCGGCACGCCCATCTTCAATTCGTAAGTCGGTTGCAGCGTGCTCTGGTTGAAGCCCACCGACGCGTTGATTACGCCAGCAGTGTTCGCACCGTAAACTTTTAATGAGGTGTGGTGCGTCGAAATCACGGTCATGCAGCCGAGGCGGCCAAAATGCCCGGCAATCGCCACTGCCAGCGCCGCGCCTTCCTCGGGATCGGTGGCTGCACCCAGTTCATCTAGCAGCACCAGCGACTGGGCGGTCGCCGTTCGTGAAATGAAGTCGATGTTCGTGACATGCGCCGAAAAGGTGGAAAGATTCTGTTCGATCGATTGATAGTCGCCGATATCGGCCAGCACCGCGTCGAATACCGGCATTTCCGCGCGGTCGGCGGGAACTGGGATGCCTGACTGCGCCATCAATGCCAGTAAACCTACCGTCTTCAGCGTCACCGTTTTGCCGCCGGTGTTGGGGCCGGTGATCACCAACTGGCGGCGCGTGCCTTCAAGTTCCACGCTGACGGGAACCACGGCCACGCCTTTGAGCCTAAGGTTGCGCTCCAGCAGCGGATGCCGCGCGTCGCGCAGCATCATCCTTCCGGGCATCTCTTTGCTCAACTGCACGGCGACGCAGTTGTACTCTTCGGCGAAGCGGGCCTTGGCAAACTGCAGCTCCAACTCGCTGAGCACTTCGACCGACGCGAGAATTGCCTCCGCTTGCTCGCCAATGCGTCGCGTCATCTCGAGCAGAATGCGATGAATTTCCGCCTGCTCTTCATCGAGCAACCGTACCAGTTCATTGTTCTGCTCGATCGTCTCCAGCGGCTCTACAAAGACGGTTTGGCCGCTGGAACTCGCTCCATGCACCACGCCTTGGACTCGCCGTTTCTGCTCGATCTTTACCGGGATGACAAAGCGCTCGCCGCGGATTGTGATGACTTCGTCCTGCACCGCGCCGCCCTCGGCCAGATGCCGCAAATATCCGCGCAGCGACTCCTGAATCACCCGCCTCTGCTTTTCAATCTCGCGGCGAATCCGCCCTAGCTCCGGGGAAGCGCGGTCTTCCAGCGTGCCATCGGGCTGAATCTTGTTCCGAAAAGAACGCAGGAAGTCCGTGAAGTCAGGCACGTTTTCCGAAAGCGTCCGCGTTCGCGGCCATTCCGTCCTCATGTTCGCCGGAGGATGAAACGCGATTTCGCGCCACTCCGCCGCGCGGTCCACCACCAGCAGAACGTCACGAATCTCCGTGGTTTCCAGCGCGGCTCCTGCGATGCGGGACTTCGCAACCAGTCTTGTAATATCCAGCAGGCCGGTAAAATCGAAGCGCCCGCCCACGCGGCGGAACTCCCGCACTTCCTCGGTCAACTCCTGTTGCTCACTAACCCAGGCGGATTCCGTCGAAGGCGCCAGCGCTCGAATCCTCGCCCGGCCCAGCGGCGAAGATGCGTATCCGCGCATCAGTTCGAGCAAGGCATCGAACTCCAGCACCCGCGCGGAGTTGTGGATGAGGGGTCGAGACATCGGAGTTTATGTTACAGGAACGGCAGAATGAAGGATCAGGACGCAGGATGAGGATGCGAAGCTCGGCAGTGTCCTAAATCGCAGCTTTGGGACAAGACCCGAAGCTCAAATCAGCCTACGACTGGGCTGCTGCCAGCGCCTGGGATTCGACGTGGCTCGCCACGGGCAGGCGCAGCACGAACACCGCCCCGCCCTCCGGCCTGTTCTGGCAGGTGATCTGTCCGCGATGATCCTGCACTACGCCGTACACGGCACTCAGTCCGAGACCTGTGCCTTTGCCGATCGGCTTTGTCGTATAGAAGGGATCGAACACGCGATGCGGCTCTCTTATGCCTGGCCCGCTATCGGAAAACTGCACCACCACTTCTTCTCCCTGATGTTGAGCGCTTACCCGAAGCAGTCCTCCGCCCGCCTCCTCCAGCGCGTATAAAGCATTTTCTACGATCTGAACGAACGCCTGGAACAACTGGTGGCCGTCGCCCCACACCTTGGGCAGGTGCGGCTCGATCGAGGTTTCGATGCGGATTCCCTGATCGTGACGCTGCAGCCCCCTCATTTGCACGCTCCGCTGCAGAAGCATGTACAAATCCACCATCGTCTTCTCTGCGGAACTTTGCTGCGCGAAACTCAGCAGGTTCGATACCAGCTCGCGAGTCCGCTGAGAGTGGTTCACAATCTTGCGCACCAGCGCGTCCTGCTCGCTGGTCAAGCGCTCATTCGACCAAAGCTTATCTGAGTATTCCATGATCGCTGTCAGCGGATGATCGATCTCATGCGCCGCGCTTGCCACCAGCTGGCCCAATGAAGCCAGCTTCTCTCTCTGCACCAGGTGGCTCTGCAACCGTTGCTCGCTCTCGAAGCTGCGCCGCGAGTCCTCCAGCAAACGGATCAACGCCTGGTCCTGGAGATACTGCCGCAAGAACACGAACGCACCCAGCACCAGCATCGCCGCCAGTATGGTAAACAGGCGAAAGGTCCGCGTCAGAGCCGGAGAGGGGTCCCATCCGTAGGCCCACAGTCCCAGTACGGGCAGGGAAACGATTGCCAGCATCGTCAGACGCAACGCCGTCGCACTCCACTTGTCATCCCCCTTAGGAGGCGCGACTTGCGGCTGCCACGCGCGCGCGGTCAGCACAGTCGCTAGCATCCAGCTCACCGCGCCCATCAGCGGAACGTCGTAGAGACTTCCGGTGTAGTATCGCCCTTCGGGGAGCAGCAGGTTTACTCCTATCGAATCCACTGCATACAAGGTACTGGCCGCCATCAGGTTCAAGTACAGCATCTTCCATCCCGCAGGCGCGCCTCGGGCCGCAATCCCCAGCACCAGCAACAGCACGCCGCTTTCAACCAGGTAGAGTACGTTGTAGTTCCTCTCGTACTGCGCCACATTCACCGAGATATATTGCGAAGGAAACACAACGAACGCAAAGAGGAACACCCACCATACCAGCAGCAGGAGAAAGTCCAGCGTACCCAGGCGGAATTTCCGCTCACCTTCGCTCTGGTGCGGACGCAACCCGACCGCCGCGATCATCGGAATCAGATGGAGGAACAGAAACGCGTTCATGAACCACGGATCTGGCACCGTCGTTCGGAGCACAACCTCGAAATAGACCCACCCAGCCTGATGGCACGCCCAGAGAATGCACCCCGATCCCATCAGCGCCCAGAAGCGCCGCTTGACGCCCTCCGTCGACCATGCGTTGGCTAGCATGGCCACGCTAACCCCCAGCATTAGCAGAAGATATCCAACATCAGAAATCGCGGTCAGTACCGGACCACGCGGCACCGTCAACGACACCACGGCGAACGCCAGCGTAATCCCGCCCGCGAGCACAAACCAGCGAGGTCGTCCGAACAGACTCATCCGCCTCTCATTTTATGGACAAGACCAGGGATTCTCGCCTCGCTTGCACCCCAGCAGGTTACTTTTGTCACTGTGGGAATCGGGTCTTACGGTCTTAAGGTCTTGGGCGTTCGTATCCGCCAGCTTGAGATAGAGACGGAGTCTTGGTTTGTTCTAAGACCGAACACCTATGACCTGAGACCCGAGACCCGATCCATTCCTGCTAGAATCAACGGTTGAAAGGCGCTCAATTTCTTGCCAGGTGGTTTCCATGGCCTTTCCTGTCACCCGTCTTCGTCGCCTCCGCCGCACCTCCCGGCTTCGCGATCTGGTGCGCGAAACCCGCCTCACTCCCGACGCCTTCGTCTACCCCATGTTCGTTTGCCCCGGCGAAGGTGTGCGCAAGGAAGTTCGCTCCATGCCGGGCGTGTTCAACCTCTCCGTGGATGAAGCGGTAAAAGAGGCGCAGGAAGTTCATTCCCTGGGCGTGCCCGCGGTGATTCTCTTCGGCCTTCCCGACAAGAAAGATGACGTAGCCACCGGAGCCTGGGCCGACGACGGCATCGTGCAGCAGGCCGCCCGCGCCATGAAACGCGAAGTCCCCGACTTGATCCTGGTGGGCGACGTCTGCTTGTGTGAGTACATGTCCCACGGCCATTGCGGGATTGTGAAGACAGAATCTACGCCGCAATCGTTGGGTGCGGCCGCCAGAGACGCTTTGCGTGCCCGGCAGGGAGTGGCGGCGAGGAGTCGCGAGTTGGCCGTGAAGAGCCGCGAGGAAAAAGAAAAGGTCATCGACGAACTGGCATCGATTGTGGCCAGCGTGGTTGAATCCAACTACGAAATCGACAACGACGCCAGCCTTGAACTCCTGGCCCGCACGTCGGTCTCGCTCACCCGCGCCGGCATCGACATCATCGCCCCCTCCGACATGATGGACGGCCGCGTAGCCGCCCTCCGCCGCGCTCTCGACGAAGCCAGCTTCATCAACACGCCGATTCTTTCCTACGCCGCCAAGTTCGCCTCCGGTTTCTACGGCCCGTTCCGCGAAGCCGCGGACTCCGCCCCGCAATTCGGCGACCGCCGCTCTTATCAAATGGACGGAGCCAACCTGCGCGAAGCCATGCGCGAAATCGAACTCGACATCGAAGAAGGCGCCGACATGATCATGGTCAAGCCCGCCATGCCCTACCTCGACGTGATCGCCGCCGCCCGCCTGCGTTTCGATCTCCCGCTGGCCGCCTATCAAGTCTCCGGCGAATACGCCATGATCGAAGCCGCCGCCCAAAATGACTGGATCGACCGCGACCGCGTCATGCTGGAATCCCTGCAAAGCATCCGCCGCGCCGGCGCCAGCATCATCCTCACGTATTACGCCAAAGACGCTGCCAAGCTGCTGGCATGATCGGACGCGAGCACGCATACTACAGGCATATTCGCTGATCAGCACTCAGCGGCGATGAGTGCTAGACTGGCTTCCAGCCTCTCTAACTCCCGCAATGCGTTTCACTGAGAGGGGCACTGTACTTATCATACCGTGCATACAGGATTGCATGCACACAATGCCCCAGTTGGAACCTATTTCACATATATTCCGCTAGGCACACTCGCCGCCTACTCCCCCACGGCGCCCTGGGTCTGCCTTGCGCCTGCCGCTCGTCGTGCGATACCTTCAGGCTAGTTCTCGTCTCAGCTCCGAATGGACCATCCCTGTTACAAGTGCGGGCACAGCATCGAAGACGGCAAGCCCTTCTGCCTGCGGTGCGGCGCGCCACAGATTCGTGTGGCCCTGCCGGAGCCCGCGGCGGCGCCCGTCGCCGGGAGTGACTCGTCCCATATTTCCTCCAATGACCCGCCTGTTTTTTCTCTGGACCCGCCTCCTATCCCGAGGCCTCTGAGTGCTGCCCTTTCCAGCGGGATCGAGTGGCCGCGGGCGCTCCGCTCCTGCGGGATTGCCGCCCTGATCTCGGCTCTGGTCATGGCGCTTGGCCTGATGGTTCCGTTGCTTGCGGGGTTGGGTGCCGGATTTCTGGCGGTTACTCTCCACCACCGCCGGAACCCAGCCTGGAGCGTCAATGCACGCTCCGGAGCGCAACTCGGCGGTGTGTGCGGCCTTCTCTTCTTCGGCATCTCGGCCATCTTCGAAGCCCTGACCGTGGCCCTGTTTCACACCGGTGAGCAAGTTCGCCAGAAGATAGTTGAAGTTCTCCAGCAGGCCGCCTCCCGCTCGACTGACCCGCAGGTGCAAGCCGCCTTCGACCGCATGAAAACGCCCGAAGGCTTGGCTGCGATGTTGATCTTCTTCATCGTGCTCTTGTTCCTGGTTTCGATTGCCGCAGGCAGCATTGCCGGAGCCTTGACTGGCGCCTTCCTCAGCCGCCGGAAACGGCCGTAAGCCGTTGCCCTCTGGGATGGCAGCCCGAAGTAACCGATCCCGCATTCTGCTCTGTGACCAACGGCCAGGAACCGGCCTTGCCGCGGGCTGCGCTGGCCGCGTATGATGCACCGTTTACATTCTTACGCAATGAACACACCGGCACGCGGTTCACTGCTCGGTATCGAGCACCTTGAGGACAAGGAAGTCCTGGGCCTGCTGAAGCTGGCCCGCCGGATGAATCCGCTCAAGCCCCGTCCCCTGTTGCGCAACAAGCGCATCGTGCTGCTGTTTTACGAAGCTTCCACGCGCACGCGGTCTTCTTTCGAGATCGCCGCTAAGTCGCTGGCCGCCATCACTACCTTGGTGCAATCCTCGGGATCGAGCGTCGAGAAAGGGGAATCCTTGCTCGATACCGGCTACACCCTGCGCGCCGTGGGCGCGGACGCTATCGTCATTCGGCATCCTTGTGCGGGAGCGCCTCACCTGATGGCGAAGCACCTCGACATTCCCGTCATCAATGCCGGTGACGGCATGCACGAGCACCCTTCGCAGGCTTTGCTCGATGCCTTCACCATCCTGAAACACAAGAAATCATTCAAGGGCTTGCAGGTCGCGATCATTGGTGATATCTTCCACAGCCGCGTCGCGCGCTCGGCCTGCCACCTGCTGACGAAGTTCGGAGTGAAGATCACGCTCTGCGGTCCCCCCGAGTTCGTACCCGAGGTCGCGGCCACTCTCGCGCCCGGTCTTCGCGTCACACGCCATATTGAAGAAGCGTTGCGCGGGGCGGATGTGAGCATGCTGTTGCGCCTGCAAAAGGAACGCCTCGCCGGCCAGAAGATTCGCCTGGAGGATTACATCGCGCGCTACCAGATGACGGCAGCGCGGCTGAAGCTGGCCAAGCGTGATGCCATCGTCATGCATCCCGGACCGATCATTCGCGGCCTGGAGCTGACCGCAGAAGTCGCTGACGGTCCGCAATCGGTGATCATTGACGAGATTCACAACGGAGTCCCCACGCGCATGGCGATTCTGGCCCGGGCGCTGGGAAAGGCGAAATGAGCCACGGATTTTCGTGGGTCGATACGGATTGGCGCATCCGGCGAAACCGTTCAGGGGCCGAGGGCTGAATGCTGAGTGCTAAGAATCAAAGACGAGAAAGCGCAAGCTTGCTGATCCAAGGCGGCCACGTGGTCGACCCCGCGGCGAAGTTCAACGCGCCCATGGACGTTCTGCTGCGCGACGGCCGCGTTGCCGAGGTTGCCCTGCCCAACAAGGTCCGTGGCAGCGCCGACGAAAAGTTTGATGCGCGCAATCTGATCGTTGCCCCGGGCTTCATCGATCTGCACGTTCACCTGCGCGAGCCCGGACAAAGTTACAAAGAGACAATCGCCAGCGGTACTGCCGCCGCCGCCGCCGGAGGTTTCACCTCGATCTGCACCATGCCGAACACCTCGCCCGTGGTCGACACGGCGGAGTGGGTCACGTGGTTGCGGCATCCTGAACGCGGCGCCGTGGTGAACGTGTTCCCCATCGCTGCCGCCACTCGCAGCTCGCGCGGTACGTCGCTCACCGACTTTGCCGCCCTGCAGCGGGCCGGAGCCGTGGCCGTCAGTGACGATGGCAAGCCGATACTCGACGACGAGGTCATGCGCGCCGCTCTGCGTCTTGGCGCCGAACTAAACCTGCCGGTGGTGCAGCACGCCGAAGATACGCGGCTCACGGAGCATTGCTCCATGCACGAAGGCCCTACCAGTTTTCGTCTCGGCCTGCGCGGCATGCCGGCCGCCGCCGAAGCCAACGTGGTGGATCGCGACGTCAACCTCGCACAGCGGATTCGCGACTCCCGCCTGCACGTGGCGCATCTTTCGACTTCCGATGCGCTCAAGGCCGTGCGCCGGGGCAAGCGTGCCAAGGCCCGTGTCACCTGCGAGGTTACGCCGCACCACTTCACGCTGCTTGACGACGACGTGGGTGAGTACAACACAAATTTCAAGATGAACCCGCCGCTGCGCTCGGCGACTGACCGCGAAGCCATCTTGGTTGCACTCGCCGACGGCACTGTGGATGCCATCGCCACCGACCACGCTCCTCACGCTACGCACGAAAAGCAAGTCGAGTTCGAGCGCGCTGCCTTCGGCATCACGGGACTTGAAACCGCGCTGGCGCTGGCCATCACCAAGCTTCATCGCGAGCACAAAATCCCGCTGACGCGCATCGTCGAGCTTTTCTCTGCTGGACCCGCGCGCGTCTTCGATCTCCGCGGCCGCGGATCGCTGGCCCGCGGCAACTTCGCCGACGTAACCATCTTCGATCCCAAGAAGCGCTGGAGGTTTGAAGCTGCCAGGTCGCGGTCGTTGTCGCACAATACTCCGTTTGATGGATGGAAGGTTACGGGGAGAGTGGTGGCGACCGTCGTGGGTGGGAAGGTTGTGTACCGGACAGACTGATTGCACTCCATACATTTATATAGTCAGCCCGGAGAACAAGCATGCCGCGCAGTAAGCCAACTCACCTGACGCGGGGTAACGTGCTCGATGACCTGAGGTTCTCGCCTGGGAAGGCCACGATCTTGAAGTTCAAGGCAGACTTGTACCAGGCCATCCTGAAACACGCGCGAAAGCATTCGCAAAAGCAATTACAGGCGATCCTGGCAGAGCCTAAGCCGCGCGTGAGCGAGCTGCTCAACGGGAAAATTGCCAACAAGAGTGTGGACAAGTTGCTCCGCTATGCCGGGCGGCTGGGGATTGAAGCCAAAGCCAGATTTCCCCAGACCAACAAACCGGTCGTCCGGCGAGAGCTGGTCGCGGTCGCTCGCTAAGGATCAGCCTAAAATCCCCATCTTCTTGCCCACCCTGCCCAGCATCTCCAGCGCCTGATGCAACTCTTCCGGCGTGTGCGTTGCCGTCATGATGGTGCGGATGCGGGCTTTGCCTTCGGGTACTGTGGGGAAGGCGATACCGGTGCCGAGGACGCCTTCTTTGAACAGCTCGCGGGAGAAATCCATGGTGCGCTTGCCGTCGCCGATGATGATGGGAGTGATCGGAGTCTCGCTGGCCGGAGTGGTGCGGCCGCCGATGTCGAAACCTAGCAAGCCGAGTTCTTTTTTCCAGAAGCGGGTGTTCTCCCAGAGTTTTTCCATGCGCTCGGGTTCATTTTCCAGAACGTCGAAAGCGGCAATGCAGGTTGCCGCGACTGACGGCGGATGCGACGTGGAAAACAAAAACGGGCGCGCCCGGTGATAGAGGAAGTCGATCAGATCGCGCGATCCGCAGACGTATCCGCCGAGCGCGCCGATGGCCTTCGACAATGTTCCGACCTGAATATCCACGCGGCCGTGCAGGTTGAAGTGATCGATCGTGCCACGGCCGTTGCGGCCGAGCACGCCGGAGGCGTGGGCGTCGTCGACCATCATAATTGCGCCGTATTTTTCCGCCGCATCGCACAGACCGGGGAGCGGGCCGATGTCGCCATCCATCGAGAAGACGCCGTCGCTGATCAGCAGCTTCTTGCCGGGCTCTTCCTTCACACTGGCGAGTTGCTCTTCGGCGTGGGAGACATCTTTGTGGCGGAAGACGAGAATCTGCGCCTTCGACAAACGCGCTCCGTCGATGATCGAGGCGTGATTCAGCGCGTCGGAAATGATGAAATCTTCCTTGCCCAGCAGGGCCGACACCGTGCCTGCATTGGCCGCGAAGCCTGACTGGAAAACCACGCACGCCTCCACATTCTTGAAGCGCGCGATCTTTTCTTCGAGCTCCATGTGGATCTTCATGGTCCCGGCAATGGTGCGCACCGCGCCCGATCCGACGCCGTATTTACGCGTGGCCTCGAGCGCTGCCTCGCGCAGCTTGGGATGCGTGGTCAGCCCCAGATAATTGTTCGACGCCAGGTTGATGACCTTCTTGCCGTCGAAGGTGCAGACCGGCGCCTGCTCGTCCTCCAGCACGCGCAGCTTGAAGTGCGTGCCTTTGGCTTTGAGTTCGTCGAGCTGGTCGGTGAGATAAGAGAGCGGGTTGGTGCGGCTTGCGGTGGTCATGAGAAAACCTCGCCACGGATTAGCACGGATTTACACGGATCGAAGCCGACCATGAGTTTAATACCGTGGAAGAGAAACGGGTTAAAACATAATCGGATTCCCGGTCTGAATGCTGGCTTCCGAGAGAATCTTCCTGCCGTCGCGAATGCAGTGCAGCGCACGAATGCATCAAGGGCCATAATTCACTTCCATCGACAAATGTGATCCAGCATGTGCTTCTTTGGCTGAGGCGTTCGCGGGCAGGAGTGCCCGCGCCACACAGGCCGTGCCCACAGTCACCGCACGCCGTTCGGATACACCAATATTTTACTGGCTTCGCCCGTCTTCAGTCGCTCCATCGCTTGGGAAAAATCTTTCATAGGGATGCGGTCGGTGATCACAGGATGCAGGTCGAGTTTGCCGGCTTTCAGCAGCGCGGTCATCTGGTACCAGGTTTGGTACATGCGGCGTCCGTTGATGCCCTGCACGGTGATGCCTTTGAAAATAATGTCTTCGGAAAAGTTCAACGAGATGGGCTTTGAGGTCAGGCCGAGCAGGGAAATTCTTCCGCCGCGCCGCACGATATCGAAGGC
The DNA here is from genome assembly GCA_963714225.1 of uncultured Acidobacteriaceae bacterium. Lineage (GTDB taxonomy): Bacteria > Acidobacteriota > Terriglobia > Terriglobales > Acidobacteriaceae > Sulfotelmatobacter. The sequence goes on from CAVQNY010000054.1 coordinate 38,332, forward strand.
GGTTCGAATCGAGTCGGGATGGCCGGCCATCTCGAGCACCACGTCCACGCTCAGCCCGCCGGTCTTCTCCATCACGATCGCGCTCGCGTTTTCTTTTGACGGATCGATCACATAATCGGCTTTCATCTCGCGTGCGATCTTGCGCCGATGCTCGTTTACTTCGATGGCGAAGACGCTGGTCGCACCTACGGCCCGCGCCACGGCAATGGCAAACAACCCGATCGGCCCGCAGCCTGTGATGGCCACGGTCTTCGCGGCGATCTCGCCCGCCAGCACCGTATGAACCGCATTGCCCAGCGGATCGAGGATCGAGGCGTATTCCTGCGGAATGGCGGGATCGAGTTTCCAGATGTTTGATTCGGGAATGACCACGTACTCGGCGAAGGCGCCATTGGCGTCCACGCCGATGATCTTCACGTTCTGGCAGATGTGAGCTTCGCCGGTGCGGCATTGCAGGCACTTGCCGCAAGCCACATGCATCTCGGCGGAAACGAAATCGCCTTCCTTGACGCTGGTGACTTCATTGCCAAACGCGGCCACCTCGCCGCAGAATTCGTGCCCCGGGATCAGCGGAGGATGAATGCGGTTCTGCGCCCAACGGTCCCAGTTATAGATGTGCAGATCGGTGCCGCAGATGGATGCGACCTTCACTTTAACCAGCACGTCGGTCCGCCCGAAAGCAGGAATCTGTACTTCGCGAATTTCCGCACCCGGCGCAGCCTCCAGCTTAACGACAGCCAGCATCGTGGATGGCATAAAGGCTACCTTATGAATTCAGACCTAGACACAAAACGTATGATTCTAGCACCGGGGGAATTTCGGTGCGCGTTCGGCATGGTAGCCGAAACGAGTCACCGTAGCGGCGGCAGCCCTCGGTCACTCTTTGGCGGAGCCGTTTTGTAATCTTCCGACTTCCCCCGCGGAATGCTCAGCGTCTTCCACTCGCTTGAGCGGAGATGCTTGGCCAGAAACACAATTTGACCCGTATGGTGCGCGTAGTGGGCGATCTGGCGGTTGATGGCCTGCAGCACGGTATGGGGCTCGCCGCGGACCGTTACCGTGCCCATCACATCTTCCGGTTTAAGCGATGCGATGGCCGCAAAGACGCACTGCCATCCTTCCTCCCACCACTTCATCACATCCGCGCGGGTGGTTCGAGCGTTCAGTTCAAATTCGCGGTCGCGAAAGCGGTCCGGCTTCTCACCATCGGTGGTTAAGAAATCGGTAAAACGGGAGCGCATGTTCCCCGCAAGGTGTTTCACCAGAATCGCCACCGAGTTCGATTCCGGATCGAGGGTGACGAAAAAATCTTCGTCGCGAAGTTGCGCCATCGCAGCCTCAGCCAAGCGCTTGTGCCCGCGGAACTGGCGGCGGGCTTCGTCGAGATAATGAGAAGCGGCGTCGGTCATAAAACTGTAACCTCTACGAACTGGATGCCGGACTGGCTGGCGGGATGATGGGATAGGGCGCGGTCAGAGTCTTCGGGCACAGCTCCATTTCCAGTTCAAAGCCGCCAACCCAGCGGGCGAACAGGTTATAGAAGGCGCCGATCGGGCCTGCAATGAACCCGATCACGCCATTGAGCACCGGAAAGAGAACGCAAAGCCAATGCTAGAGATACCGGCCACGGGATTGTTGTGTTGGCCTGCCGCTGATGCCAGCACTCCGATCAGGAGGAAAAGTGGAGCAAAGATCAGGCCCCTGCAGGCATACATCAATCCCATGATCTTGGCAAGCGAGAGCACCCCAACCGATTTGATGGTGCGCATGGAGATATCCTCTTTCTATTTCGAACCACTGAAGCGCGTTTCCGATTAACATGTACTCCGCCGCACGCTTTTAATCAACAGTCAAGTTGGCTCGCGTCAACTTGACCCCAGCCGCCGCCACCCGGCGATTCAATCCTAATGCGCTCGCCTTTTCGAAGTCGCGTGCTGAACTTCCCCGGCATCTCTTCGATCAAGCCGGCGTCGCGGATCACGCTGGCTTTTCCCGGCAAGCCTGCCTTGCCGCCGGCTAATCCCCAGGGTCCGCTCGTGCGCCGGTCTGACAGTAGCGTGACCTCGCAATCGGTCAGCACTTCAATCTCGCGGATAATTCCGTCGCCACCTCGATGTTTTCCGGCACCGCCGCTGCCCAGCCGAAGTGAGTAGCGCCGAACCCGCAAGGGATAGGCATACTCCAGCGCCTCCCCCGGAGTGTTCAGCGAATTCGTCATATGGGTATGCACGCCGGAGACGCCGGGCTTGGTAGGCCGCCCGCCCATGCCACCCGCGATCGTTTCATAGTAAGCAAAGGGCTCGCCGGTGCGCGGATCGATTCCGCCGATAGTGAGGTTATTCATGGTGCCCGATGCCGCAGCGGGAATTCGATTCGGAATGGCTTGTGCCAGCGCCCGCATCAGAACATCGACGATGCGCTGCGAAGTTTCGACGTTGCCGCCGGCGACAGCCGCCGGTGGCCGCGCGTTCACAATCGTCCCCTGCGGAGCGATCACCTGCATGGGCCGCATCAGGCCTGCGGTTGCCGGAACATCCTCCGCCAACAGACATCGGAAAACATAGAAGCAGGCGGAGTACGTGATTGCCTCGACTGCATTTACGCTGCCCTCGACCTGCCGATCGCTGCCGGTGAAATCGACTGTAACGATTGGCCGTGCGTGAACCCGGCCCTGTAGTTTGCCTGGCCCAACGCTGACCGTCACCGCGATCTTCACCGGCTTATCGCTGATGCCGTCGTTGTCCAGAAAATCCTCGGCACGATAAGTACCCGGCGGGACGCGCATCAGGAATGCGCGCATCAGTTCCTCGGAATACGCCAGCAGTTCCCGCGCCGCACGCTTGACCCGATCGATGCCGTATCGTCCACACACCTCCGTTAGCCGCGCGGCTCCGGTGTGGCAGGCCGCGATCTGCGCCCCCAAATCGCCTTCGCGCTCCTCGGGCGTGCGCACGTTGTTGAGCAGCAACGCCAGCACATCGCGGTCCATCACGCCCGCCCGCATGATTCTCACCGGGGGAATGCGAAAGCCTTCCTGATAAATCTCGCGGCATAGTCCCATCGATCCGGCGTAGGTTCCACCCACGTCTGCATGATGGGCTCGCGAGGCGACGTAGAAGTCGGGGCGATTCGCATTTTTTTGCGGACGAGAGCCTGCCCTCAGCCGGCGGAAGGGGCGTCCGCGCGAAACATACACCGGTGCCACCAGCGTGATGTCGGGCAGATGGGTCCCTCCGCGGAAAGGGTCATTCAGCATGACCACATCGCCCGGCGCCATCTCGCACGCTGCAATCGCTGCCCGTACCGACATCGGCATGGAGCCCAGATGCACCGGCATGTGGTCCCCCATGGCGATGACGTCCCCCATGCCCTCAAACAGCGCGCACGAATAATCGCGCCGCTCCTTGATGTTGGGGGAAAACGCAGTACGCCGCAGGGCTGCGCCCATCTCCTCGGCGATGGAGTGGAATAGGTTTTTGAAGATTTCCAGCTCGACGGGATCGCGCCGCATGAGGCGCAGTGTACCGGAAGCGGCAGCGGAGAACGAGTTGCCGGTGAGTAGTTGTTGGTCGTTAGCCGTTGGTCGTTGGCCAACCTCGGTTTTTACGCAGAGTTGTGGGTTTCTGGCCGAATGTTGGATGGCGGAGCGAACTCTCCTGCTGCGCGTCGTGTGCGGCCAACCACCAACGACGAACGACCAACGGCCTGCCTGCGGAAGGAATTCTTCGGTTCATTGCATAATTGTGTTGACACTTTGTTCATACTGCCGCAATATCTTGTGTTAAGGACGCTGCCGTACTACAAGTTGGGTGGCGTTTGCGATCGGGTCCCGTAGTTGTGACCCTTTACAAGGGAAAATCGTTCACGGAGGAACCTTCATGGCAACGAAGAAGAAGGCAAAAAAGAAGAAACACTAACCGTCTGCGAAACGATACTTCGCATGGGCCAAGAATTTAATCAGCCTCTCAGGAGAAGCACCTCTTGAGAGGCGTTTTCCTTTTGGGGCAATGAGCAGCCAGCCCTTAGCCCTTAGCCTTGGCCGCAGCCGAGTTCGGCTCTCCAGCGGCCCAGTGCGAATTGCAAGGTGCCAATTGCTGATGCCACAACCTCAAAATTCTTCCCTGTGGAATTCTCCGGGTGTGTCACAATTGTGAACCACAGGCTTCGAACCGCGGGTGCGACCATGAGCGCGAGGAACATGAGTGCCAGGAAGAAGAGCGCGGGCAAAGACAAGACGGATGAGATCCTCATTCCCGACAAACTCTACTTCCGCATCGGCGAAGTGGCCGCGCTGTGCCGCCTGCCGGCCTATGTATTGCGTTTCTGGGAAAGCGAGTTTCCGCAACTCAAGCCGGTGAAAAGCAGCACCGGCCAGCGTATGTACCGCAGACGCGATGTCGAAAGCGTCCTGCGCATCAAGCAGTTACTCTACCAGCAGGGCTTCACCATCGTGGGCGCGCGCCAGCAACTGCGCTCCGAGGCGAGAACCGAAAAAGGGCAGGTCACGATTCCATTCCCCGCGCAATCAGTGGCCGGAATCCAGTACATCCGCCAGGGCCTGCGCGAGATCTTGAATTTGCTATCTGCGCGGCGCACTGGATAGTCGGGTTTTGAGCCTTAAGAGAACACCGTGCAGGATTTACCACCCATCGCACTTACAGCCCCATGGCCTAAATTCAGATCTCCTGACATACCACAGGCAAACCGTGTCCGGTTTTTATGATGCTTCGGACGAGCTTGCGACCGAATAGCGCATTCGCAGTTCGGAACCGGGAAACTTGGAGTTGGTCTGGTTCAGTGACGCACATAGAGCCTCCAGTACCCGCGTCCGATGTGGGGAACTGAGGGGAGCTAAGGAGCCTTCCAGAAATAATCTCCCACAAATAAATTTCTCAGGCGGTGCTGACTCTGGGTGACAGGGAATAGTTCCACTCCCCATGAAAGTCCGCCGGGATGATGTTCAACCTTGCCATTTCTTCATCGGATATTTTGATCCCTTTCGCGTAAGAATTGACATTGAGGTCGGCTTGGATGGTCAAGCCCTTGCTAGTTTGGGTGTTGGCAATCAGGTTGACGATCACCTCACGAGTTTCCAAGGGCCGACCCCGCCAATTGGCGGTGATGTGGCAAAACATGCGATGCTCAATTCGGTTCCACTTGCTGGTTCCGGGAGGGTAGTGACAGACCGTGATGCGGAGTCCGGTCTCGTTCGCTAGCTTCTGCAGTTGACACTTCCAGAGTCTGGCTCGATAGCTGTTACTGCCGCCGGAATCGGCAGTGATTAGCAGTTCCTGGGCCGCAGGGTAGGTGGGCTGGCCCATGCGCCTCCACCAGTGACGAATAGAATCGACGGCGAATTCGGCGGTGTCGTGATCTATCCCCAGGGTCACCCATCCTTGGTTTCGCCCGATGTCATACACGCCGTGGGGTGTGACCTTGCCTTTTTGCTTATCTTCGAAATCGTGCACGCGAACCGATTCGGGTTTGCCCTTGGGGTGCCACTCCCGACCGCCGTTTTTAAAATCCCCCACCAGTTCCTTTTTCTTACTATCTATAGAGATCACGGGCTGACCCCGCTGTTGAAATTCCTGACACTGGCGATTGATGTATTGAAACTGCGCGTCCCGATCGGGATGCGAGGAACCTTCTCGGGTCTTGCGCAACCCTTGCATGCCATAACCCAATTCCTCGTACAGGATTTTGCTCACGCTGGTGAGGCTAAGTTGGTAGCCTTGGCGACCGAGTTCCGCCACAAGGTGAGGCAAGCTTTTCGAAACCCAGCGCAACGGCTTCATCGGATCTCCGCGCGTGGCCGGATCCACGATCTGCTCGATCACGCTGCGCAATTCCGGATGTTTCTCGAGGATCGACTTCCGGCCTCCCCGGGGCGACGGTGCCGGCCTCCCTCAAGATCGCGGCTCGGGCTCGGCTGGGCTTGCAGTTCGCGCTTGCCTTGCAAGATGGTCTTAGGAGTGATGGCCAGGGCTTCGGCTATCGCCCGCACTCCTCCCCGCCCAAACGAAAGCGCTTCATTGGCCGCCCACAACCTCGTTCCTCGTTCTCCCAAATGCGGCTGCAGCCGCTCATATTTTTCTCGCACCACCTGTTTCCGTTCCTCCCGTACTTTCCAATACAGGCGCAGCTTCTCTTGTTTGCTGCCTCGCCAATCGTTGTGGGGCATCAGTGGGGGATCCTCCTTGCTGCAGGGTCTCCCAGTGTGCTTTATCACCAGACCGAGAAAATGTCCAGCCTAATCGTAGTGTGGGAACTTATTTATGTAAGGCTCCTAAGTGGATGTGTAACTCCTTGGAGGACGGTTCGAGATCAGCGGCATCCTGCAGTGCAGTCTGAATAAAAGTACGTCCCTCATCTTCGGCCCGCTTGTAGTGGAGGCGAATCAGTTGCAGCAAATCGCTTTCGATGTTGTAGGCCAGCATTTTCAATACATTTGTAAGGTGTTTGCGTTCCGTGGCCAGTTTGACCAAAGCCTGTCCCTTGCGTGCCTGGGCGAGTGGCAGGCGGGGGGCCAAATTGCGGTGTTGTTTTTGCAGTTTTTTCAGGCGGCTTTGGATCCGCTCGATCGCGCCGCGCAGGGCACGAGTTTGTTTTTTGCTTTTAGACTGGTCTAGGCGACGAGAGCGCGAAGGCATAGTGGTTTCCGCATAACGGGCGCGCAGCTTCTGCAGTTGCGAGCGGGTGCGACGCATTTGCTTCTCCAGGGCTTTGCGGGCGGGGTTTGGAACCGAACGCTGGGGATCGTCGGCTTCAATTTGATAATCGGCCAGAGCATCAATCAAGTACTCCGCTTTCATGTACTTGAAAAAATTCTCCTGCCGCCAGCGCTCGAACATGCGATAGGCCACCACCACGGCTGGCAAATCCCAGCGGCTGGTGATAATCGGCGTTTGATGGCCATGAGCCCCCAAACGCGTGACTTGCCGCAGACGCAGCTTGCCCTCGAGAAAGCGAACCGCCTGGTCGTGGAGAAGATATTCGACCTTGCGCCCGTCGAGCCTAGCCTGGTGGCGGCGAAAGCGGATTTCGCTGATCCGCTGGGTGCGGAACTTGCGGTAGGTCATCACATCGAAGTTCGCGGCCATCAACTTTTGAAACAGTTTGGGGCTCCAACCGCCGCGGTCAAAGACCACCGTCACCCGTCTTTTCCGTCCTACCAGTTGGCGCACTTCCCCGAGCACGATGGGCAGCATGCGAGTCAGCGAGGCATTGGCTTCAGCCGTGATCACAAATACGGGATCGCCGCACTTATCGTTCACCCAATAATCGGTTGTGGCCGGGGCGGCCAGTCGCGCCCGCGTCACGTAGGCTTTGGGAATGGTGTGCTTGCCGTGATAAGCGCGGACATGGCCGTCGACATAGAGGAATCCCATCACTCGCCCACGTTGCTGGATGCGCTGACGAGCGATCTCCTGGCCTAAGCGATAGCTTCCGCGGGCCGCAGCCAGTCGGGTCAGTTTGCGGCGTAGCGTTTTCACTTCCGGCATGCGGTCCAAACCCACGATGCGGCCGAGGGCACCGGGCGAGTGTTCTTTGAGTGCTTCGGGACGGGGAATGCGCAGCAACGCCAACAGCACATAGGTCACCATGGTGGTGCGCAGACCATAGAAGGCAGGAGCGAGACTACCGTAAATCTTTTCTGCAGCGGGCAGCAACCCGCTGGCGAGGAGGACGGGAACCGCCAACAGAACCCCTGCGCGCGGCAGGTTGCTCGCGGGCGCAAACAGGGGAGCCGCATCCTCCAGCAGCCCTAAAGCCGCCATGAGACGGTCCATGGAGCGGTCCAGCGGGTTGCAATCGAGGCTTTCCCCTGGCGGTTGCTTAGCCAGGCTTCCTTGCTCCACCTCGCGAACGGGCGGGCGCAATGCGATGGCCAACATCTTTGAAGGCGATGAGTCATTAGAAACCGTGCCTGGAGAGAGAGGCAAATCGGTTTCCGGAAAAAGAGTAGCGGCGGGCTGGGATGGAATTTTCCAACCCACTCGACTGAGAATCTTTCGCACCGCAGTCTCGCTGAGGCCCAAACGTGCTGCAATCCAGCGATTGCTCATGTCTTGCGTCTTGAGGCGGAGGATGGAACGATCGCGCGCCGAGAGCGGAGCAGATCCCGCCGAAGTCGCGGCAGGACGCCCTCCTTGGCGAGCCAAGACGCTCAAACCGCCAGCCTCCAGTCGTTGCTGATAGCGGCGTAGGGTACGAGTGGAATAACCGAAGCAGCGGGCTAGATCATTCTGATCAGCGTATCCGGATTCATACAGCGTCACCAGTGCATAGGCTTCGGCGCACCGATCCTGCCGTGAGTAGTGAGCGAAAATCACGCCCTGGACGTAGATGACGCACTGGTCGTCCGCGGTTTGAAAAGAAACTCGGTCATTGACCACCAAGACGCTGGAGGTGGGGAGCGAGAGCTGAGTAAACAGTTGGCTTTGCTCGGGAGCGGGTTGCATGACAGAGCAGCATACTCACGGTTACACAAGAAAAAGCGGACAGGTTTTGGTTCGCACCCTACCCGGCCAAACCGCAAGCCGGTGGCGGCTTCTTGCGCACTGCCACTTTCGACGTAAGCGCGAGATCGAAATTAACAGACTACAGGGTGCAACATCTACGTGCGCAGGAGAATAAAAAAGCGGACAGGTTTTGGTTCGCACCCTACCGGCCAAACCACAAGCCAGTGGCGGCTTCCTATGCACTTCCAATTCGATGCGGGCAACCGAGTCTAACCTGACACCGTGGCGGTCGACACCTATCCTAGGCAGCGAATGAAAAAAACGGACAGGTTTTGGTTCGGATCCACCATAGCCGACACACAAGCCCATAGCGGGATTCAGAAGGATGCTCTTCCAGAAGTGGAAGTGATTGCCACTATCCTATCTCCAAGTCTCCACCGGTCACGAATGTACAATCTTGAGAGCGGGGCGCGTACACACTTCGTTCCCGGCGAACACAAGCCGCCGATTTTTAGGTAAGTATGTCAGGAGTTCTGAAATTATTGCCTTGCTCCCGTCTCGGGGGACGTTCGCTTCGCACGGGAGTGGGTTCTATTCTGGAACCAGCTGGCTGTTGCTCTTGCGCCTTTGCCTGCTGTGCCTAGGGAGTTGTCACGCCTGAGCTTGTGGGAAATCTTGGTCTGGTCACTCGCATGTGGAGGTCAAGCAGGTGGCGATCCCCGAGAGAACAGACGTACATCTTGTGCCGCACGGCGGACCGCTACTGCAACTTCGCGCACTCGGCTTTGGCTTCTTTCAGGGATGGGGATGTCGGGGTCGGCGTCTTTCCAGAGCGTGCGGAAATCTTTGTGCGGCGAGCGCCCGGACGCGGGCGGCATCGGCATCCGCTCCCTGCGAGGTTCTCGACTGCAACGCATTAGCCCGAGCCACTCCCAGATGAGCGAATGCCCCCGTCCAGCAGTTTCGGACGATGCCGCTGTGATCAAGAATCTTCTGGAACTCGGCAGCGGCAGCGTTGCCTTGTCCAGCCGCCAGATATGCCTCTCCTCGTAGGTACACCTGATACAGGGGGAAAATATTAAGAAGAAACTGAATCAGCCCGAACTCGAATGGTGACGCGGCGTGCAGATCATGGATGGCTGCGGTGCTTGGGCATCCCACCATAAGCCAGCAAGGGCAAGTGTGAGCTCCGCCGGCCTTTCCTAGATCAATTCTTTGGGGAATTTGCGGAGATACCCAGTCAATGTGACAATGTTTAAATGCAGAAATTTTTCACCGTAGCGGTCATATTGACGGCTGGGATGCTGCCAGGAAACGCTCTGGCGCAGGAAACTCCAGCCACGACTCCACCAGCTTCTTCAGCTCCTGCTGCCCCAACTGCCGCTGCTTCAGCCAAAGCGCAGACTCCCGCGGCGAAGACGCATTCGGCCACTGCGGCGAAGGGCCCGGCTCCACTGACTCTCAAAACGCAGAAAGATAAATTCAGCTACGCCCTTGGGATGAATAGTGGCAAGAGGCTGGCGGACAGTCTTAACAAACAATCGGTTCCATTCGATCCGGCGCTTGTGGTGCGCGGCCTCAAAGACGGTCTGGCGGGCGGCAAGACCCTGCTTACGGACCAGGAAGCGCAGGCTGTGATGGATGGAGTACGGAACGACCTGATCAAGAAGCAGCAGGCAGCGGGCAAGAAAGAAGGAGACGAGTTTCTGGCCGCCAATAAGGGCAAGGAAGGCGTCGTCTTACTGCCGAGTGGGCTGCAGTACAAGATCCTGAAGGCGGGCACGGGGCCGAAGCCCACGGCGAGCGACACGGTGCTCTGCAACTACCGCGGCACGCTGATCGACGGCACGGAGTTTGACAGCTCCTACAAGCGCAACCAGCCGCTGAAGATTTCCGTGGGTGGAGTCATCAAGGGATGGACCGAGGCGCTGCAACTCATGCCGGTCGGGTCGAAATGGCAACTCTTCATTCCCTCCGATCTTGCTTATGGAGAGAGCGGCCAGCGCGGGATTCCGCCCAACTCCACGCTTATTTTTGAAGTGGAGTTGCTCTCGATTGAGGCCGGGGATAAGGATCAGAAGAAATAGTTCTGCGATTCTCGGCCTTCGGCTGTCGGGCTTCGGCCTTCGGCAAAGGCGCTTCGCGAAAGCCGAAGCTCGTTGTAGTACTCTTGAAGCTTGATAAACCCCTGAGTGAAGGAAGCGTATGGCGCACACCGTCTTCTGCGTGAAATTGAAAAGAGAAATGCCCGGGTTGGACGAGCCTCCCTTCGACAACGACCTCGGCCGCAAGGTCTATGACAACGTCTCCCAGGAAGGCTGGAGGATGTGGACCGAGCACTGCAAGATGCTGCTCAACGAATACCGCCTGAATCCGGCCCGGCGCGAAGATCAGGAAGTCATCGTCAAACAGTTGGAGCAATTCTTCTTTGGCGAAGGGTCGGCGGTGCCGAAGGAATATGTGCCGCCGACGCAGAAGTGACAGTTGAAGTCAAGCGCCTCGCTCGACGAATCCGAGCGCCGCGAGGAGCTCGGGGGGCTAAAGCCCAACTCAAAAGCGGCCTTCAACGCAGGCCTGGAAGGCCTGCTCCACCCGTTCGCTCTTCCCGAAGACTCAGCTTTACCCTGGGGGATACGTGCCGCCGGCGCAGAACTGAAGAACTGACCCTGCGGGAGCTGCCAAGGAAAGCAGGTCCGGTCGGAATGGGCGCGAGATGCCGGGCACACAGTTGGGTCATCGTCCAGTTCTCCGACAACCACTCCTTCACAAACAACCTGCGCTTCTCCACCACGCCGCTCACTTTCGAAGACATGCTCCTTTGTAGCTGCCTCCGGGGAACGGACCAAACTGTCAACCATCTGCCCGGTCTGTTATGTCAACTATGTCCCCATCTGCCCCCTTTCCTAACCCCACGGCTTGCGCCGTGAGCTGCATTCTTGCGCCGCTCCGCGGCTAACCCGGCGCTGCCACGAACAAGTCTCGGCGATTTAATGCCGAAGTCAAAGTCAAGATCAAGGGCGACGGGCAGGAGTGTCCGTCCCGCAGAGGCGATTGCCATTCCGAGTCCCGCCCGCATAGAATCTTCCTATTCAGCGGCCTGTTGCTGTGAGGACTATTGAACAAAGGCATCGCTATCTATCCCGGTTCGTTCGATCCGACCACCAACGGTCACCTCGATTTGATCGAGCGGGGGGCCAAGATTTTTGAGGAACTGGTGGTGGCGATCCTGCGCAACTCGGAGAAGAGTCCGATGTTCAGCGTGGCCGAGCGGCTGCAGATGCTGCGGGCGCTCACAGCGCATCTGAAGAATGTCCGCATCGACACCTTTGACGGGCTGATGGTGGAGTACGCGAAATCTTTGGAGGCGACTTGTATATTGCGCGGCATCCGGGCCATCAGCGACTACGAATATGAGTTGCAGATGGCGCTCATGAACCGCAAGCTCGAACCCACGCTGGAGACAGTGTTCATGATGCCAGCCGACAAGTACTCCTACGTCAGCTCGCGCCTGGTGCGGGAAGTGGCGCAGGCGGGCGGGCCAGTGAAGGGACTGGTGCCGGAAGTGGTGGAGCAGAAGCTGCGTGAAAAACTCGATCCCGCCTACAAATTTCATGACGAGATGCATGCCATCAAGCCAGCAGGTGTGGGCGGCAAAGAAAGGAAGAGGAAAAAGAAAGCATGACCACTGCGACCAGCGAAGCGCTTAAACTCACCGACCGGATCAACCGCATTGAGCCCTCAGCCACGATGGCGGTCGTGGCCGAGGCTGACAAGTTGCGCGCACAGGGCATTGATGTGGTGGATTTTGGCGCCGGCGAGCCGCATTTCTCCACGCCGCAGCACATCAAGGATGCAGCCATCGCCGCCATTCAGGGCAATTTCACGAAGTACACGGCTGTGCCGGGCACGCCCGAGTTGCGCGACGCCATCGTCCACCGTCATGCGGTGGACTTCGATTCCGATTACCGGCGCGAAGAAGCCATCGCCTCGACCGGCGGCAAACATGCGCTGTTCAACGCGATTCAAGTGCTCGTGGATCATGGCGACGAAGTGATTTTGCCGGTGCCCTACTGGGTTTCGTTCAAGGATATTGTGCGATATGCGGGCGGGGAGTGCGTGTTGCTGCAATCGGACGAGTCGCAAGGCTTCCGGGTTACGCCGGAGATGGTTGCTGGGCTGATCACGCCGCGGACCAAAGTCATTATTTTGAATTCGCCTTCGAATCCTTCCGGCGCGGTGATGAATGCGAAGGACTTGACGGAAGTTGTGCGCATGGCGCACGAGCGCGGAATCTGGGTGCTCTCCGACGAGTGTTACGTCTACCTGAATTACACGGGCAAGAATTTTTCTGTGGGATCGTTGCGCGAGTGTAAAGAGCGCATCGTGGTGCTCGGCTCGCTCTCAAAAACCTACGCCATGACGGGCTGGCGCTTGGGGTACGCGCTGGGTCCGGCGGCGGTGGTGAGCGCGATGGCGAAGTTGCAGAGCCAGTCTACTTCGAATCCGACTTCGATCGTACAGAAAGCCGCCGTTGCGGCGCTGAAGGGACCGCAGAACTGCGTCGAGGAAATGCGGCGGGAATATATTGAACTGCGCGACCACGTAGTGAAGGGATTGCGCTCGATTCCGGGCGTCACCTGTACGCTGCCGGAAGGCGCATTCTATACCTATCCCAACATCTCGGCGTTTTTGGGACGCGGCGGCGTGAAGTCTGCGTCAGAGGTGGCGGGAAGGTTGCTCAGGGAAGTGCACGTGGCCACTGTGCCGGGAGAAGGATTCGGTACTGGCGAGCACATCCGCGTTTCCTACGCGACCTCGAAGGCGGAGTTGGATCGCGGGTTGGAGCGCATGCGGAAGTTCTTCGCGGGGCTGTAGGCGCGCTTTCAGGCACATTGGTTTGCGGGTGGATGTTTAGATTCGGCGGAGGCCGTCCGTTCGCGAACGGCCTTTTCTATGTAGATCATTTTCGTATGGGGAATCTCTATCCTTTGCTGATGCTTCCGGGATTCGATCCGCGCCCGTGGGGCACGCAGGACTTGTCGCCGATTTATCCGAATCGGCGGTTCGAGGAAAAGATTGGTGAGGCTTGGCTCACAGGGGACGATTGCAAGATTGCCAACGGGCCGCTCACCGGGCAAACGCTGGCACAACTTAGCGAAAAATATCAGCGGGAGCTTGTCGGCGATGCCGCCCGCGATGCGCGGCACTTTCCTCTGCTGCTGAAGTTCCTGTTCCCGCATGAAAAACTCTCGGTGCAGGTTCATCCCGATGACGAGCAAGCCCGCCGCGTACGTGAGCCCTGGGGCAAGACCGAGTGCTGGTATGTGGCGCATGCGAAGCCCGGATCGCAAATTGCATTGGGATTAAAGCCGGGTGTCAGCGTTGCCCAACTGGAGCAAGCGATCCATGAAAAGCGCGCCGAAGAGGTGCTGAACTGGCTGAAGGTTTACACCGGTGACATGATTTATGTTGCCGGCGGAACCGTGCACACGCTGGGGCCTGGCTCGGTGATTGTGGAGACGCAACAGCAGTCGGACACGACGTATCGTTTGTATGATTACGGACGGCCGCGCGAATTGCATTTGAAAGAGGGCCTGGCGGCGGTGAGATTGAAAGTTGCATCGGGAAAAGTTGTGAGGCCCGCGCCCGTGCAAATCACGGGCAGCAACAACCGGCAGGCTCCGCTCGTGGCTGCTCCTTATTTTGTTGTGGATATGTTTGAGATGAAGGACGCGCAGGAACTGAGCACGCGCGACGATTCCGGCAAGAGTTCCGCGCAGATCCTGGTGGCAGTGGAGGGATGCGGAGTCGTAGAAGCGACCGAGGCGGAGCCCGTCACTGTGGCAAAGGGAGATGCGGTGGTGGTTCCGGCATCGGTCGGGAAGTTTACGGTGCGACCGCAGTGGACGCTGGAGTTTCTGAGGGCGCGGGTTCCGGGTGCGGCGGTGCCTGAGCCGGAAACGCGAATGTAGCGAGTGGAATCGAAAACTTTGGCTAAGAACTCAAATTTCTATCCTGTGATTCTTGCCGGCGGGCGCGGCACCCGCTTCTGGCCCTTGAGCCGGAAGAAGAGTGCCAAGCAGTTGCTGGCGCTCGACGGCAAGCACACCATGATTCAGCAGACGGTGGCGCGGCTGCTGCCTTTGGCTCCGCCGAAACGATTCTGGATCATCACCAACGACGATCTCCGTCCCGCGATCTTGAAGCAGCTTCCGAAATTGCCGAAGACGCAAGTGCTGGCCGAGCCGTTGGGGCGCAACACAGCGCCCGCCATTGGACTCGCCGCGTTTCTTCTGTTGCGTGAACATCCCGCCGCAGTGATTGGGATGTTCCCCTCTGACCATGTGATCGCCGATGAAAAAAGTTATCGCGTAACCATCGAACGCGGCGTGGAGATCGCGGCCGCGGGCGAAAACATTGTGGTTCTTGGCATTCGTCCAAGTCGGGCGGAAACCGGATACGGCTACATTGAAGCCGGCAGCGGCTTCAGCGGCGACGCTCTCCGTGTGCGCCGATTCACGGAGAAGCCCGATGCGGAGAAAGCCGCCGCTTTCGTGGCTGCGGGAAATTATTTCTGGAACAGCGGCATGTTTCTGTGGAGTGCCCGTACGCTGGCCAACGCGCTGCACGAGCATCTTCGCAATACCGCTTCTCTGCTGGAAGAGATCGCCGCTGATTTCGGCACGCGCAAATTTGCCACCACCTTCCGCAGGCTATATCCCAGGTGCGAGAACATCAGCGTGGATTACGCGCTGCTGGAACCGCGTTCGGCGAAGGGCGAGCAGGCAGGGAACATCTTTTGCCTGCCTGCCGATTTCGGCTGGAACGACCTGGGCTCCTGGACCGCGCTGCACGAGCATCACAGTGCGAAGAGCCGTCCGCCCGAGGGCAACCTGATTCATGGCGCAGGCATGTTCGTTTTGAACGCACGCGGTAACTACGTTCATGCGCCGGGCAAATTTGTCGCGGCCGTGGGTGTGAGCGACCTCGTCGTGGTCGAAACCCTAGACGCTTTGCTGATCACGACCCGGCAACACGCGCAAGAGGTTGGTAAAGTGGTGAAGTATCTCGACGATAAAAAGTTGCACAGACTTACATAGTTTCCGGTTTCCAGTTTCTAGTATCCAGTTCTAGTACCCAACGGTACTCTCCGTTCCGGTCACTGGAAACTGGAAAGCGAAACCTGATCTTCGATGGCTCAAGAGATCAAGTTCGGGACCGACGGTTGGCGCGGCATCATTGCCGACGACTTCACGTTCGACAACGTGCGCCGGGTCGCGGGCGCGATCGCTTCCTATGTATTGCAATACGAGGACGCGCAACATGGCGTAATCATTGGCTATGACACGCGGTTCGCCTCAGAACGCGCGGCCGAAGTGGCGGCGGAGGTGATTGCCGCGGCTGGTGTTCCGGTGAAGCTGGCCAATGATTACACGCCCACCCCAGCCGTGTCCTATGCAGTGAAAGACAAAGGGGCGGCGGGCGGAGTGATGATCACCTCCAGCCACAATCCGTGGAACTGGAACGGGGTGAAGTTCAAAGGGAAGTTTGGCGGCTCGGCCACGCCCGGCATCATGAAAAGAATTGAAGAAGAGTTGCGCGCCGGGGCGATGCCGCAAGGTGTGAAGGCGGCCATCGAACAAACCGACCTCAAGCCGCCTTACATCGCCGCGGTTTGCCGTTTTGCCGACATGGATCTGATCGGCAAAACCAAGTTCAAGTTCGCCATCGACTCCATGTATGGTTCCGGCCGGGGTGTTCTTGCCGGAATCTTTCAGGGTCGTGGCGTTTCGTTCATCGCGATCCGCCAAGAAGTAAACCCGCTGTTTCCTGACATCAATCCTGAACCCATCGAGCCGCACGTCGCTCTCCTGCAGCAAACGGTGGTCCGCGAGAACTGCGATGCCGGTTTGGCCACCGACGGCGATGCCGACCGCATCGGCGCGGTCGCCGAAGATGGCAGCTTTGTCGACTCGCACAAGATATTCTGCGTGCTGTTGCGCTGGCTGCTGGAGCGCAAGAAGTGGCCGGGAGACGTGGTGCGCGCTTTCAATACCACGCGCATGCTCGATCGCATTGCCGCCAAGTACGGCCGCAAACTTTACGAAACGCCGATCGGATTCAAGTACATCGCAGATCTGATGATGGAGCACGACATTCTGATCGGCGGCGAGGAGTCTGGTGGCATCGGCTATTCGCGCTTTCTGCCCGAGCGTGACGGGGTGCTGAATTGCCTGCTGCTGGCCAATGTCATGGCCGAAGAGGGCAAGCCGCTGGGCCAACTGGTTGCGGACTTGCAGCGCGAGTTCGGCCCGCACTATTACGGCAGGCGCGATCTGCACATTCCGGAAGAGATCAAGCAAAGCGCGATCCAGCGGGCTCGCGTCGAAAGCACGCAGAGCTTGGGACGCTATCGCGTATTGAAGAAAGAAAATCTCGACGGCATCAAGTTTTTCCTCGATGCGCCGACGAACGGCAACGGTGCGGAAGCATGGATTCTGTTCCGCGCCTCGGGAACGGAGCCGCTGCTGCGTGCGTACGCGGAAGCCGCATCCCCGGAGTTGGTAAACGAAATCCTGACCGCCGCGGAGAGTTTTGTTAAGAACTCCTGAGGAACGAAGATCGGCGGTTAGCGGGCCCCCTTGATCCTGCCCGAAACTCCACATTTGACGCGGCAGTAATGCGATACTTCTAAGTAAGAATGACCTTCGCCGGAAACTCGAACTCAACCCCCGACTCGCCTGAGGCGCGCCGTTACAATCGGATTCACCGCTGGCTGGGGATCGCCGATTTTGCCATCGGCTCCGCGTTTCTGGTGGTTCTCCTGATCACAGGCTGGACCAGCTGGCTGCGCGATCTGGCTTTGCGCCGGGGATTTCAGAACTACACGCTGGCCGTGTTCCTTTATTTATTCTTCCTGCTTTTGATCAGCAAAGCGCTGGGCTTTGGACTCGACTATTACGGTTTCCGGCTGGAGCGAAAGTTTCAGCTCTCCACGCAGAAACCTCGCTCTTGGCTCTGGGATGAAGCCAAGGGTTTTCTGGTGGGACTGGTGCTGGCGGGGATCGTCGTGGAGTTGCTGTATTTCATGATTCGCCAATCTCCGCAGCATTGGTGGCTCATCACCTGGGCGCTGTTTATGGGGTTGTTCATATTGTTGGCCCAGCTTGCTCCGGTCATGCTGTTCCCGATCTTCTACAAGTTCGAGCCACTGGACAATGAAGACCTGCGGCGGCGGCTGGTTCTATTGAGCGAGCATGCGGGCACGCGCGTGCGCGGAGTCTATCGCTGGAAGCTTTCGGAGAAGAGCAAGAAAGCGAATGCGGCTCTCACCGGACTGGGCCGCACGCGGCGCATCATCCTGGCCGATACGCTGCTGGATACCTACGCTCCCGAGGAAATCGAAGCGGTGCTCGCCCATGAACTTGGCCACCACGTCCACCGGCATATCCTGAAGCGCATTCTGGTGCAAGCCGGAGTTACCTTGCTCGGTTTCTGGGTGGCGAACTGGGTGCTCCACTACGCGGTGGATCATCACATGTTCGAAGAGCTTTCCGATTTCGCCAACCTGCCTTTGCTGGCCCTTACCGCGACGGCACTTTCGCTTCTGCTGATGCCGGCGCTCAATGCTTACTCGCGCTACAACGAGCGGCAAGCCGACCGCTATGCTTTCGAATCGATCGCCAGCGTGGAGCCTTTCATTTCGTCGATGAACAAGCTGGCCGAGCAGAACCTGGCGGAGCGTATGCCGTCGAAATGGATTGAGGTGTTGTTCCACTCGCATCCCGCAATTTCGAAGCGAGTCGCCGCCGCCGAGGCTTGGCGCCGTGCGCAAGATGCGGAGCCACAGCCATAGACCCTAGTCCCGAGCGCCAAGTCCCGAGAAGGTCAACGCTTCCGCAGAATCTCCGCTACACGCTGTAGATCTTCTTCCGTATCCACGCCGACAGAGTCGTAAGGTGTTTCTCCCGCGTAGATTGCAACTCCATTTTCCAGGAAACGCAGTTGTTCCAGCCGTTCACTTTTCTCGAGCGTTGATTCCGGCTGGCTCACAAAAAGATCGAGCGCGGGTTTCCGGTAGGCGTACAGGCCGAGATGCTTGAAGTAGCGTGGCTCAGTCCCGTCGCGGTCGAAGGGGATCGTTGCCCGGGAAAAATAGAGAGCGCGACCGTCGGGGGCGGTCACGACTTTGACCGCGTTCGGATTGCCGATCTCTTCCTGTGGGCACGGGGTCTTCACGGTTCCCACCTGGACTGCCGGGTCCCTCATCACATCGAGCAGGGTGGCTATTTGTTCCTGGCGCACGAGCGGTTCGTCGCCTTGCACATTGACGTAAACCTCCGCTGCAATTGAGTTCGACACTTCATGCACCCGCTCGGTGCCGCTGCGGTGAGGGGATGAAGTGACTCGCGCGTTCCAGCCGTGTCTGCGGCAGGTGTCCATGATCTCTTCGGAATCGGTAGCGATAATCACGTCGGAAAGAAGCGACGACGAGCGAACCGCCTCGTATACCCAACCGACCAGCGGCTTGCCCGCGATCTCGCGCAGCATCTTGCGCGGCAGACGGGTGGAAACGAGTCTAGCGGGAATGATGGCGACGGACTTCATGGATGGATTGACCATCCCAAGCCTAGCGAAATCCTGACCTGGGGACGGCGGGCCGAACTCTGATGGTCGGGCTCGGTGGCTTCAGCTTCCAAGTTTTCATCCCGCTCTTGAATCATGGCTCGCCTGAGCAACGACTTCACCCGTTCTTGCGGAGCGCTCCTGTTTGGTGGTTGCGAAATCTTCGTCAATTTCAGGATCTACCTATCATGATATGGAGTGCCGGGAGAATATGCCAAGAGCGGCCTACCAATTTTGTCAGATTTTGCTCTCAAACCGGACCGAAGAGAGGCCCTTCATGACGTTGGGAGCCAAGTGGCTGTCCAGTCTGGTCGTTGGCACGGCGGAGAATGCAGACATCGTTGTAGTAAGTAGAGTTACAGTGACAGCCGCCAAATCTGATTCGCGTGTGCCCGTGGAAGAGACTGGAGTCAAGTCCCTACCGGTGGGGTATGCTGAGAGCAGACGGCTGTTAGCTGACAGCTCCGCATGATTTCCGACTCCGCCATACTGAAACATATTGCCCGCCAGCCGAAGCGGGCTGCGGGATTCAAGCAGATAGTGCGCGAACTTGGCCTGCACGGCGACGCCCGTGGAGAACTTGACGCCCTGCTTCAGAAGCTGGTCGCTGCAGGCGAATTGATTCAACTTAATTCCGATCGTTACGCCCTGCCGCAAGCCGCAGCCGACAAGAATCTGGTGGTCGGACGCCTCACCATGCACCGCGACGGCTTTGGTTTCGTCATCCCCGATGCAAGCTCGCTGAGTGCATCTCTCAAGTCTCGTCTTGCGGGAGATATCTTCATCGCGCCCCACGCGATCGGCAGCGCCATGCATGGCGACCGCGTGCTGGTCGACATCGTCGCGATTCGTTCCGATGGCCGCGCCGAGGGCCGGATCGTGCGGCCGGTGGTGCGCGCCCATCCCACGGTGGTCGGGATTTTTCACTACAGCAGCCGGCACAATTTCGTGAAGCCGATCGACAGCAAGATCACGATGGACATCGTGATCCCGACGGGGATGGAGCATCCGAAAGTTGGCGTAGTGCCGCCGTCCCCGGCGGCTGCCAAGAAAGCCGGCGAGACGCCGGCGCTACAAAGAAAACCCGTCGACCGCGTGCTCGGTGACGAGGCCGCGCGCCGCTCGGAATGGGATGACCTCGAAAACGTGGCGGTTGACGTTGAAATCACCGACTGGCCCACGCCCACGCAGACCCCGCGCGGCCGGGTCATTGAAATTCTCGGCCGACAAGACGACTTCGGCGTCGACGTCGAGATTACCATCCGCAAGTTTCATTTGCCGCACCACTTTCCCGCGGCGACCCTCGAAGAGGCGCAGAATATCCCCGCCGTCATCCCGGCGCCGGAACTTCGCCACCGCCGCGACTTCCGCGCGCTGCCCATTGTCACCATCGACGGTGAAACCGCGCGCGACTTTGACGACGCTGTGACGGTACGCAATCTCGCCGATGGGAATTTCGAGCTGCAAGTCCACATTGCCGACGTGGCCCAATACGTTACGCCCGACTCCGCGCTCGACCAGGAAGCGCGCCTGCGCGGGACCAGCGTCTACTTTCCCGACCGCGCCGTGCCCATGTTGCCGCTCGAACTCTCGACCGACATCTGTAGCCTGCGGCCGCACCTCGACCGGCTGGTCCTGTCGTGCGTGATGCGAATCGATCCTCGCGGCGAAATCGTCGGCTACGAACTGAGCGAAGGCGTGATCCGTTCGACCGAGCGCATGACCTACACCGCCGTTAACGCTGTGATTGAAGGCGATGCCGACGCGCGCGAACGCTACCGAGCGCTCGTCCCCACATTCGAACTCATGCGCGACCTCGCGGTGATTCTCAACCGAAAACGCCAGCGCCGCGGGTCAATTGACTTCGACCTGCCCGAGCCGGTCATCGAGTTCGACGAATTCGGTTTGATGAAGAGCATCACGCGCTCGGAGCGCAATATCGCCCATCGTCTGATCGAAGAGTTCATGCTTTCGGCCAACGAATGCGTGGCGCAGTATCTGGAATCGAAACGCATCGCGTCTTTATATCGAATTCATGAAAAGCCGGACGCCAAGCGCGTCTACGACTTCGAAGTGATCGCTGCGACCTTCGGATATTCGCTGGGAGTGGGCGCGCTGCCCATTCACCGCGTGCAGCTCAAGACCGACCGCCGCGCCGCGCGCGGCACCGGCAACCCGGCACGCATGATCGAGGTTCCCAAAGAAGTCCACGTCACGCCACGGATGTATCAGAAGCTGGCGGCCAAGATCGCGGGAAAACCAGAAGAGCGCATCCTGAGCTACCTGATGCTGCGCTCGCTCAAGCAGGCGCGCTACTCAGAAGAGAATCTCGGCCACTTCGCGCTGGCGGCAACCAGTTACACCCACTTCACGTCGCCGATCCGCCGCTATCCTGACCTGATCGTGCATCGTATCTTGAAAGACGTGCTGCACACCTCGGCCGAACGGCATGATGGAGATGTGCCGGTTGGGGTTTCGTCGGCGCTCGTCGGTAGCACCGAAAACCCTTCGCCGTGGTCGAAGCGTCGCGATCACACGGCGCATCGCCAAGCGCTGGAACCACTGGGCGGACCAATCAAAATCGAGGAACTGCACGAGATCGCCGAAGAGTCCAGCCAATCCGAGCGACGCGCCGACGATGCCGAGCGCGAACTCATGGAGTGGAAAAAGGTCAAGTTCATGCAGGAGCGCGTGGGCGAAGACTTCGACGGCCTCATCACCAGCGTCACCCGGTTCGGCTTCTTCGTCGAGCTCACCGATTTGTTCGTCGAAGGCCTGGTCCCGCTGAACACGCTCACCGACGACTTCTACACGTACCACGAAAACACGCGTCAGATCATCGGCCAGCGCTCGCGTAAGACTTACAGCCTGGGACAGAAAATTCGGGTGCTGGTCGACCGCATCGATCCCGTGGAGAACAAAATCCAGTTCGCGATTTTCGAAGAAGCGCCGCACAAGCACGCGCCCAGACCCTCCTCCAAGAAATCGAAGCCCAAGCGGCAGTGACGGACTCCAGCTCCACCCGGGTTCCAAACGGGGGCATGGTCAGGCGAAACTGCGCCGCTGGTGGTAAAATGCTCTGGTTGGACCCCATCCGCTGCGATGCGCAGCAGCGGGTTCCTTCCTTGTCGGGACGTGGCTCAGCCTGGTAGAGCACTCGCTTGGGGTGCGAGGGGTCGGCAGTTCAAATCTGCCCGTCCCGACCATTCTTCTTAGTAACCGGCTCCCGGAGCAAATCAGAACGCCTGTGAGTTATGAAAATTGGAGTACTCGCGCACGATGCTATTTCGCGATTGCGGTCCATTTATCCTGGCTTAAGAAAGATGGCTGATCGGGATGCGAAAGATGTTTGCAAGCGTTACCAGGGTCGTGATCCGCATGTTTTTCTCTACGGTCGATTGCCCCTGTCAACGACCTTGCCAGACACTTTGATGGGCCAGTTCTTCGAAATTCAGAATGCGCTTGACCAAGTGGCCTTTTTGCATATTCAAAGACCTCCCGTAACTTCCCCGTAAGCGGGATGGTTCGAAGTTGGTTGTTTTTCGTGCTTCCCGGGGTTTGAGGTGTACGGTTCGAGCGCGTAAATCCACTTGACCCAGGTCGAGAATTTTCCTCTCACGAGCGCCCGTTTTGTAACCGAACGCGATCACTGCCTTGATGTGTTTTGGGTAGTTCTCGCTGGAGTGCCAGATACTCGCTGTGCTTTTGGTGGGGGCTGCAAGTGCAGTCTAGCCTGACTCTCGCAGGCGGCCAGGGAATTGGTAAGGTTGGGTTGGCCTATACAATCTAGCTTCCAACACCGTGCGGCGGAGCAGTTATGAGAGCGAGCCACGGGTTTCTCTTCTGCTTGAGTTCGATGTTGGCCAGCGTGCTTGCGCTTGCGCAGTCGAACCCTGTTCCGTATGTTGATCAACCGCTGGCGCCCATGAGTGCCGCTCCAGGGGGTTCGGGTTTCACGTTGACGGTCAACGGCACCGGCTTTGTTTCCGGTTCGGTCGTGAACTGGAACGGAACCCCCCTGCCCACAACTTTCGTCAGCAAAGCCCAAGTGACGGCCACGGTCGCGGCGTCGGACATTGCCAACCCCCAGACCCCGTTTGTCACCGTGTCCAATCCAGCCCCCGGTGGCGGCATCTCGAACGTGGCTTTCTTTCAGGTTGCCACGCCGGTCTCGTCCGTCGTGCTGAGCACACCGAGCAATACCGGTGGGGTCGGCTTCGCCGTCGTGACCGCCGATTTCAACGGAGACGGCAAGCTGGATCTTGCGGTAACCGGCACGAACGCCCAGAATAATCCAGTCGTCTACATCCTACTCGGCAATGGCGACGGCACTTTTCAATCCCCTGTCGCCTACCCGATTTCTTTCTCCCCTACCATCGTTGCCCCGATGGCCACGGGAGATTTTAACGGCGACGGCAAGCTCGATCTGGTGGCTGGTCAAAGCGTACTCCTGGGCAACGGCGACGGTACGTTTCAACCCGCCATTAGCTTGCCAGCGGAATACGTGCCCTCAGGCGCGGACCTATTCGTGGCAGCGGATTTCAATGGGGATGGCAAGTTGGACCTTGTGGCTGAGGAGGGCGGTAAAGGAGACCTACTGGTCATGTTAGGAAGCGGAGATGGTACCTTTACCGCACTCACCCCCATCTCGGTGACGACAAACACCATCAGCTCTCTCTATGCTGCCGATTTCAATGGCGATGGCGTGCTGGATTTGGTTGTCGATTACAACCCTTTACAATTCGGGTCAGGAACCTTCGCTGTTTATCTAGGAAACGGCGATGGTACGTTTCAGACGCCACTGCTCACCAATGCCAGCGTGTCGTCAGGGCTTGATGTGGGATTATTTGCGATCGTGGCGGCTGACTTTAATGGAGACGGCAAACAGGACGTGGCCAGTGCTGATTCAATTTTTGTTCCTACAGAGGCAGGAATGCTGGTTGGAGCGGTTTCCTTGGGAGAAGGAAACGGTACGTTCAACTTTAATGCAAATGGTTTTACCCTCGCTGAGACTCCCGATTATCAGACGGCCTATACTGGTGATTTCAACGCCGACGGCAAGCTGGACGTTGCCATGGGCACCAACATAGCTCTAGGTAACGGTGACGGAACGTTTCAAACCCCGCCAATCGCCCTGTCAAACAGTATTGCAGGTATTGCAGCGGTGGGCGATTTCAATGGGGACGGCCGGCTTGACTTTGCCGTCCTCAACCACACGGCGAATGTGTTCGTCGAGTTGCAGGCCAGCCCGGATTTCTCTCTCGCCGTTAGCTCGAAGAACACCGTAACCGTTACTCCCGGGCAAACGGCCAAGTATGCTTTGACCTTATCTCCGCTGTCCGGCTTCAGCCAAACTGTGCAGCTGAGTTGCAGCGGAGGCCCTCCGCAATCCACCTGCACGGTGACTCCGAGTTCGGTTACCCTGACCGGCACCGGGAGTGCAACCGCCAAGGTTGAGGTAGTCACCGCCGCCGACTCGGCTCGCACGGCGCACCCTGCGGGTTTCCCTCGTGAAGCCAATCAGCTCGCTCTGTGGCTGGCCCTGCCCGGCTTGTCTGGACTGGTAGTGCTAGGTAGTCAGGCTTGCCGCTTTGGCAAGAGGCATCTGCGGTGGTTTCACGGATTGGCATTCTGCTGCCTCTTCTTCTTCCTGCTGGTCAACTGGACGGGCTGCGGCAGTTCAGGCAGCAGCGGAACTCCCCCAGGTACCTACAACCTGATGTTAACCGGCACCACCTCAGGAGCGAATGTTCTGAAACATTCTCTGTCGCTCACTTTGATCGTTCAATAGGTTAATCGAGCGCAGCTTTCGCTCGATATCCTCTGGCATACAAACCGACTCTCATGGGTTCCCTACGTGGTGGCTACTGGCGAAGTGAAGCGGAGCTTCAGTCGCCGGGCGCTGTGACATTTTTGTGACGCAACTAGGAACAAAACGAGGGGAAGAGGACGATTGGCAGACCAGAAAAGCGGTATTCATTGGGACTTTGACCCATCCGGGTCGTTTGGGGTGCGAGGGGTCGGCAGTTCAAATCTGCCCGTCCCGACCATTCAATTCGCTTTAGCCGGCGACCTTCATACTGCCCGGCCCCGAACCAAGAAAAGCACTATGATGGGAGCTGTCTCTCCCGCACAATCGAAGAAACTCCGGCTGTCAGGCTAGTCGTCGTGCCGCTCTCGTCGAAGGGCTTTCCAAGCCGCGGTTGGACGTAGTTCAAACTCGGGAGAATTCTTATGTCCGGGCAAGTCATTTTGTATTTCGAAGATCAGGCCGACGCGCTGCGTTTTGCTTTGGCCGCAGGGTCGGTGATGGCGGGCGAGGGTGCTCGCGTCACTGACGATCTGATTCAGGAAACGGCGCGCGTCAGCCGCATCCGCCTGGATGCCGCGAATGCAGGAAAGATCAAGAAGCCCGGTCCAGAGCATGTAGCGTGAAGACTGAGAAGATGGATCACCGTTTCGGTCAAGAGCCGCGGCTCTGACGCGCTCCGTCTTTGAACGCTACAACATCATCGACGAAGCCGACCTTACCGAAGCAGCTCGGAAACTGAACGACAAGCAAAACTCCAATGCTCCCGACTTTCCCGTGCTTGGGGATAGTTGCACCGCAAATAGTGAAACCAGCAATGGCGCCCTCGCTTGCGCCGCTCCTAACCGATGAACTGCTCAGTGGTTTGGATGGTGGGCCCGCCAGGACTCGAACCTGGGACCAATGGATTATGAGTCCAAGCAGGCCCACCTCCAAACCGCCTATCCATCACGGTTTCAAGCCTTTGCAATTTTGCGGCAGTGCATTCGGAGTCGTTCGGTGACGACCTGTTGCGAGGCATTGGGCAGACTTCGGGCAGGGTTTGGCTGTTCTGTCGAGCAGATTCTGACAACCCGCGTGCATTGTGCCGTCTCCTCCCTGCGATCCCAATGTTGTCTGCAAATTGGTACATTTACTCCTGAAGCCAATGCCTACCCGACATAAATCTATCTTCTTGCTCAGGTCCGCTTTTCTCGCCAGCGTTGGTCTCTGGGGGGCCCTGGTGGGAGCGCAAGATTCGCTGTTCCTGGGAGCGCCTCCGGGTAGAGCGAGGGTGGAGGCTCGCGGGAGTGTCGTGTCGTTATCGAACCACGTGCTGGAGGCCGAGTGGTCGGTTGCCGGCGGCAAACTGGCAGGATCGAAATTCGTGAACTACGTAACCGAGGACGGGTTCTCTTTGCCACGGGATCCTTTCACTATCAGCTTCAAGGATGGGACGTGGCTCCCAGCTTCCGAGATGAAGCTGGTTGGTGCACCGCGAACCGAGACCTTAACTGCAAATCCGCATTCCTCGCGCGCGGCTGAGCATTTCGAAGGTCAATCCGGTCTCTTGCGACTGCAAGATCCTAAACAAAAAGTTACCGTGGACTGGCGTGTGATCTTGCGGGACGATTCGAACTACGTTCGAGAGGAGATTACGATCTCAGCCCTCCGCGACGATCAGGCGATTGCCGAAGTCCGATTGTTCAATGACAGCTTGCTGGGTGCGCGTCTGGCAGGGACCGTCAAGGGATCTCCCGTGACCGTTGGCAACGTCTTCTTAGGTATTGAGAATCCGCTGGCGGAGTGCGAAGCCGCGGACATAATCACTTGCGCCATGAAGAGAGAGCTGCCCCTCAGAAAGGGACAGACAGTCACCTATTCGCTGGTGATCGGAGTCTCACCGGCAGGCCAGATGCGGCGCAGTTTCTTGAACTACGTGGAACGGGAACGCGCCCACCCCTACCGGACGTTTCTGCATTACAACTCCTGGTACGACATCGGCTATGGCAAGCCCTACGACGCGACCGCAGTGCTCGACGTTATCGGGGCATTCGGAGCGGAGTTGGTCCGCAGCCGCGGCGTGAAGCTGGATTCTTTTCTCTTGGACGATGGGTGGGACGATCCTCGATCGTCATGGCGCATGAACTCTGGTTTCCCTCAAGGATTGGCTCCGTTGAGCGCCGCCGCAGAGCGATATGGGGCGGGCATGGGAGTGTGGCTGTCTCCGTGGGGCGGATACGATGAAGCGAAGCAGAGGCGGCTTGAGTATGGCCGCAAGATCGGGCTTGAAATCAACGAAGGAGGATTCGCCCTCTCCGGCCCCAAGTACTACGATCGTTTCCGCGAAGTGTCGTTGGACTTTATTGGGAAGGACGGCGTGAATCTTTTCAAGATTGACGGGACGGGCAACGTTAACACGGTTTTTCCCGCGAGCGCTTTCGACAGTGATTTTGCCGCCGCTATCAGTCTGATCCAAGCCTGGCGCTCGACCAAGCCGGAGATTTACGTCAATCTCACCACCGGCACATATCCTTCGCCGTTCTGGTTGCTTTATGCCGATTCGATCTGGAGAGGCGGAGAGGATCACAGCTTTGCGGGTGTTGGGAGTTGGCGTGAGAAATGGATTACCTACCGCGACGCGCAGACGTATCAGAATATTGTGCAGGCGGGACCACTGTTTCCGCTGAATTCCCTGATGCTGCATGGGCTGATCTATGCCCGGCAGGCCGAGCACCTGGAGAGCGATCCAGGAAATGACTTCGAGAATGAAGTTCACGTTTACTTTGGGAGCGGAACGCAGCTGCAGGAGATGTACGTTTCGCACGCACTCCTTTCAAAGGACAATTGGGACGTGCTGGCGGAAGGCGCGAACTGGTCGCGGCGTAACGCGGGAGTTCTGAGGGACACGCACTGGATCGGCGGCAATCCGGGCAAACTTGAAGTTTACGGTTGGGCCGCGTGGTCGCCTGCAAAGGCCATACTCACACTCCGCAATCCCGGTGATCAGCCGCAGAGCCTATCCATCGACGTAGGCCGGGTACTTGAGTTACCCGCGACTACGGATTCCAAGTTCGTGGCGCGAAGCCCGTGGAAACACGACAGCGGAGTCCCATCCGTTTCGCTGGTGGCAGGTCAACCACACACGTTTGACCTGCAGCCGTTTGAAGTCCTGAATCTTGAACTTTTGCCGGTCGACAGGGCCCAACCGTGAATCTTACCGCCGTCGACTGGCTGATCATGGCGGTTTATTTCTTTTTTACTTGGCATTGCGTTTGTCCTGTGACACCGGGTATGCGGTTTGTGCTCGCCTCCCGTTGCCTGACATGGATCACCATACGCCATGAAAGATACATTAGCGTTGGCTTACCTCTAATTGCACCGGCCGCGCCACGGAGTTCACGTCAGGGTCATAGTACTCATACGCTCGCGATTGGAATGTCCGGGCGCGGATGGGATACTTGGCACGCAGCCGGAAATGCACGGTGAGTGTTTCCGCCGGTGCGATGGAATTGAAGTAGAGAATGGCCTGCGTCGCCGTTAAACTAAACTTTTCCAGACGAGCACTCTTCTCGCCGGCTGTCCGTTCGACGTAGCTCTGCAGGTCCTCACTGAGTAGGTCGAATCCGGGAGGAATGCCTAGGTCGACCATCACCATGTTTGCGGATTTGCCTAGATTGTTGGTAACGGTGGCGGTGGCCGTGGCGATGTCGTCCTGCGCCAGGTGCGTCCGATCGTAAGCCACATGGATGGAGAGGGCTTCCTGCGCCGGTTTCTCGTCCCAAGGAAGAAAGTAGTTCCCCACCACCTGGTAGGCCAGGCCGCCCTTGCCCTCGAACCGGATCTCCACTGTGTTGGCGCCCTCTGGTCCCTTGCCTTTCGACTCGATGCTCTTGAACACAAACTGATGGAGCAGGTCGTTGTTCTCCGGGGTGAGCGTGAGTTTCTCGACTGGTTTGCCGTTGAGTAGAACTTCCAGCGTGCCTTGAACGTCGGCCGCGCCCTTCTCTGTCGCTAGCAGCAAAGCCCGCAACGCCATGATTGTCGCCTGGGTTGTGCCCCAGGTACCGGCAGAATCTTTCTTCGAAGCGATGTAACTCATGGCCTTGCGGGCCGTACCTGACGCCTCACCCCACTTGAGCAGCGCTTGCACCCCCAGTCCTGTGGTTTCCACGCTGGCGCTTGCGCCTCTGGCGTAGACGCTGGTTTCTTCCGCGGACCACCAGGCTTGCTCATCTTTTTCGGTGCGGGCGTCGAGCAGGAGTTGCATCGCCTGACGCGTGAAGGCGCGGTCTTTGTCTTTGGCAGGATCGCCGGTTCCGTAATCAGCGGCGAAGTTGGCGACCACGGCCAAGGTGTAGGAGTCCATCTTTGCGCTCATGTTTTTCTCGATGAACTGCTTTGCCTTCTCGACCGCAGGCCCTTGATAGCCCGTGTTTTCTAACGACCACGCCAGATAAGCAGTGATGCGAAGCACGTCGGAGTTGAATCGGTTGGTGGCGCCTTCGTTGATGAACTGGGTGTCGGGCTTCCAACTTCCGTCGGCCTGCTCTTGCTCGGCCAGCCACTGCTGGGTTCGCAGAATCAGCTTGGGGTCCACGTCGTAGACTTTCGACATGTCGCTGAACTCCATCAGTCCGTACGCCGTTAGAATCTTGTTGGCGGGCGCCTTGCCGAACCAGGAGAAGCCGCCGCCGGGAGCCTCAAAAGTCAGCAGTCGCTGATAGCCGTTGGCGATGTATCCCTCAGCCTTGGCGTGCACTTCTGGAGTCAGCTTTTTCGTGCGCTTCATGTAATCGAGCGCCAACACGTTGGGGTAGGTGCTGGAGGAGGTTTGTTCAAAGCATCCGCCGGGCATCTGCAGAATACTGTCCATGCCTTCGATGACCTGGCTCAGCGGGCCGGGATAAAGCCTGACCAAGATCTTGCTTGCGTCGGGAACTGACGTCGCAGGGAAGTTCAGTTGGTGCTGGACGGTGTTTTCCAGCCGACCGTTAAAGACGAAATTTTGTTCGCGGCCGTTGGGAATGACTTCGATTTCGCGCACGACGATGTCGGCGCGGCTGGCTTCGCCATTCATGCGGGCCGAGAGCGTCAGCTTGAATTTGCCGATGCGCCGGGCTTCCAGCGTGAACTGCGACCCGCCCACGCGGGAGGAATCGACTTGAACGGATTTGTCTGCGGTATCGTCGACCAGGGAGAACCAGTCGTCCGATCGCAGTTGAAGTCGAACGTCGCCGCGCGCGCCGGAGTAGTTGTATACGGCAATGGGAATCGAAACGCGATCGCCTTGCGTGAGCGTGACCGGCAGGTCGAGATCGACGAAGAAATCCTGGAAAACTTTCAGGCTTGATGTGGCGCTGCCCAGCGCGCCGTGCGTGGTGGAGGCGAGCATCGCCATACGCCACGTGGTGATGGAGTCTGCTATGGGAATGGTGATGCTGGCTGCGCCGTTCTGGTCGGTGATGATTTCCGGATTGATGTAGAGGGCTTCGGGGAAGTAGGAGCGCACGTGGGCGGAGGGCGCGGCGGAATCTTTCTTCTGATCTTTGACCAGGAGTGCACGGTCTTCGGCAAGGGCCATATTCGGGATCCGCGATGGAGCAGGCGCGGCAAGCTGCGCAAATTGCTCAAGGCGGTCGAATTCGCGGCCGTTGATGGCGCCGCCGGCAACCCCGCCCGCCACGCCTCCGCCGCGGCCAGAGCCTATGCCGCCGCCCATTCCCGCTGTTTCGGTCTGAACGACCACAGCCTGCCCCGAAACCTCGACGGTCGTCGAGGTCGCGCCAACTGTTAGGACTATGGAGAGGACGGCGCGGTCGCGCGGGTGAACCGTGAACTCTCGGGAGATGGTCTTGAATCCCGGGACAGCCACCTGAACTTTGTAATCACCGGCATGCAGGCCCGGCAAGCTGAATTGCCCGGTGGCGTCGGTCTTTGCATTGCGAACCTTTGCCCTGGAGACTTCGCGGACCTCGACGCTGGCATTCGGCACTACCGCGCCCGAGACGTCGGTAACAGTTCCTGTGGTCTCCGCCAGTCCGTTGAATGGTCCGCGATCGTGCTCGATGTCGATGCTGATCGAACCAGAGAAAGAAGGCGAGTTTGCGCTGCCGATGATGCTCTTCGTGCTGACCACGAGATATGCGACCATGTCGTCGCCGGTGTCGAATTGCCGATCCGCGCCCGCGCTGCGCACGAGGTAATGCGTCTGATCCCGGTACCACCTGACATGCTCAACGCGAAGTTCGTTGCCCCAGGCATCGAAGAGGTCAGGCTCGCCGGCCTTCTTGACGTTCGCGAAAACTTTGATCAGGTCACCTTTCTCAGAGTCTTCGACGTAGGAGCGGCTGAGATCTTCCGCCAGGCGGCGCACCTGTTCGAGAAAACGGGCATGGTAGCGGCGTGTGTATTCGGCATATTTCATCATGGGGACACTGCGGCCGAATTCTGCTTCAAACTTGTTCGTATTCACCATTTCGGTGGCCGAGAATAAGGCGCGAGCCGCGCGATCTTTTTGCTCGACTTTCGACTGTTCTGCGGATTCCACGATCTCAGGCATGCCGACCGAGTGAATCTCATACCGCGGCTTCATCACTTCTTGTTCAAGATAGAAAAAGACCTTGGCAAAGCCGGGCTGTTTTTCGACGAGCGCAAAGACGGCTTCATCTACGACCTGCAGGCCCAGGGCAGCGCTTACGCCTTCGCCTCGCGAATTTGTTACACGGAACCTGACGCGAGCTTCTGCGCCGGGTTTGTAAACTGGTGCATCGGCCACGGTTTCGATCTTCAGTTCGTCCGCCGGCTGCACGAAGACCAGCCGATGGTCGCCGACGGGGCGCGCGTTGCGGCCGAAGAGGTAGGCATTGAAGTCTACGGTTCCCGCAAGATCCGGCGTGGCCGTTAGCGACAGTTCAGCCTGCCCGTTCTCGATGTCGAGATCGCGCGTGAGAACCGTCTGCCCATCCTTGACGATGTCCACGTATGCGGTCCCGCGGTTTTTTGTCGAAAAGACTTTCATTGCGATACGGTCTCCCGCATGGTAGACAGCGCGCTCCGTCCGCAAAAGAATCTGATCCTCGCCTTGGCGACTCTGCAGTTGAACCGTGCTTGACGCGTGGTTTCCTTCCTTATCGTCCGCCTCGATCTCCAGTGATTCGATTCCGGCGCCGGGGTTTATTCGCACTAGGGCAACTCCGCCGTCATCGGAGGTCACTTGCTGTTCCCTCGTTCCTGCCGCGTTAGCTTTCAGGCGGGCGCTGGCCGGTGTTCCGTCGGGATAAGAAGTGAGGATGAAAACCAGATTCTCCAGATTGGGGACGAGCGTACCTCCCTCGGGCACGGCGGTGATCAGCAGCGGTGAATCGCTGACGGTAATGGGTTCACCGCGAGTTTCCGCGTGGTCCGCCGAGTCTTTCACCGTCGCCTCAATCAGGACACGAGCCGCGCCCTGGCTTAAAGGACGCCCAGCGAAGTAAGGGGGCAGCTGCAGATCGAAATGGAAAGTCCCATCATGATCGGTTCTGCCTTGCACCGAGCGCACTACAACCAACGAGACATCCACCGTGGAAGCCTTGACGGTGATTTCAGCGTTGTCCACCGGCTTGCCAAAGAAGTAGTTGGCCCGAACCGTTCCCGTGACATGATCGCCGGGGCGGTAGCCGCGCTTGGTCTTTTTGTCATTGCCGGCGAAATCAACCGCGACTTTGAATTTCGGCAGAACGTATCGTTCCACGTTCAAGGCAATTTCCGCGGTATTCGCTGGAGCGTCTCCTTCGCCCATGAGGGCGCGGAGATGGTAGGTGCCAAGGTTTACTTCGTCGGCGAGCCCGAATTCCGCCGAGGCAATGCCGAACTTGTCGGTCTGGGTCATTTTCTTGAAGACTTTGTTGCCGCGTGAATCTTCCACTTCGAAAGTCAGCTTGCGATCGGCGGTGGCCTCGTGATTGGTACGATCGAACGCGAGTGCGCGTACGTGAATGGTCTGGCCCGGCTGGTAGATTGGCTTTTCGGTGGTGAGGAGAATCGAAACCTTGTCTTCCAGCCGTACCGGCTGGGTAAATTCCGTCGAGCCGATCACTGTGTCCACAAGGTAACGCAGTTGATAACTGCCAACCATGGCAGAAGGGAAGCGGAACTGCGCTTCGGTGGTTCCCCGCCGATTGAGCCGCCCTGTGAAGAGCAGGCGGTTTTTCTGATCAGGAACGAGCAATTCGATCCGTACTGAGCCGTGGCCTGCAATGACGTCGTCCTGCGAATCGGTGGCAATTACTCGTACCGCTGCTTCTCCGCCTGCCAGGTATGCTTGTTGTCCCAGAATGTGAATGACCGGCCTGCGGAGTATCTGCGAGATCGACTCCGTGCCCCCGATCTTGCCCATTTTGCCGCCGCTGTATTCGAAACGATAGCGCACCCGATGCCACACTAGTTCGTCAACGGCCAGTGGCTTCGCGAGCTTGATCTTTTCCCGCCATTGCCCCTCGCCCCCAGCAATGTCCAGGGACTGATCAGCGCTTCCCAGTATCTGGTCCTCTGGATCCAAAATCTCCACGGTGAGTTTCCCTGCGCCGGCGTGGGCGGCGTGGTACGGGAGGGTCAGATCAAGTACACCGTGTGAGTAGGTTGCGCTGGCGACCGGTTCGCCACTGGCGGCTTGGAACTTCTGAACCGCCACAATTGCGGCGATGACTAACAACGCAGGCAGGAAAGACAACCAGAATCTTGATCGGGCCGTATGTCCATCGGAATCTTCCATGGCATCTCCCTGAAAGTCCTTCAAGGGCCACTTAAAGTTTTCTTGCCCTCATGGATGAGAACGGAGCGCCCCCTGAATCCTTGCGCAGAAATCCTGGGAGGAGGCGCCGCCTTTTCCCTAGATTCCAATTGACACCGGAATGTTGTAAATGGGCCGTTGAGTGTGGACGGCCGACCTGGAAGAGTACGGTTAGACAGCAGGTGAGCGCGCGCGACCGGTAATTAGTCCTCAGTGGTTTGGATGGTGGGCCCGCCAGGATTCGAACCTGGGACCAATGGATTATGAGTCCACGGCTCTAACCGCTGAGCTACGGGCCCAAACTTTTATTTTCTATAACTTGGAGACAGACTGCCGTTAGGTCTTTGCCCATTCCTTGCCCACAGCCCTGTCCAATTTCTTCATCGAGCCGATTATACGCCGCGTGTGTGAGATAATTTTCGCCTTCCCCGGTTGCAGTACGGTTCAGCTGACAGAGAAGGCGCAATGACGAAGCGCTATCGCGGATCGTTCACAATTCGGGAGGATCAACGAACCGTTTTCGACCGGTCTGTGATGCGGCGGCGCTTCAGAAAAGCCGAAATGCTATCCGGCAGTTCCCCGACTTCCCGTTCACGTATTACCAGCTCGCGTATTGCTTGGAAAAGCAAGGAGTCCCAGACTGGCGATCATATGCTGAGCAAGGGGTCGCAATTTTTGAACAAACAACAGCGATCGGCGGTCATCAAAAAAGCCATGACGACGCAGCTAGAGCACGTCCCATATAAGGGGTGAGTGCACGATTTGTCCTTTAAAGTACGCTAAGGTCTGCAGAGATAGAACCGATACCGATTATTTAATTGGGAATCGCCGGTGTTTTCTGACATCCCCTATTTCTTGACGAATGAGTTAGCGCGTCTCGTTTTACCCTTTTTCACGTAATAAACACTAAGCACCAAGCGCTCCGAGACCAATCACACCACCGCAGAGGCGCCAGATAAACCACTTCAGCGCTCCCGGATCTACATAGCCTTGGTCGGCAGCCTTGCGAATCCATTTCATTTCCTCGGTATAGTCCTGCCTCACACCCAGGCCGTCTCTATACAGCACACCAAGACTGGCTTGCGCCGGCGCGTAGCCTTGCTCGGCAGCCTTACGATACCATTTCCCCGCTTCGGTATAATCCTGGGTTACACCCTGGCCTTTTGCATACATCGCACCAAGATTGAGTTCTGCATCTGCATAGCCCTGTTCGGCAGCCTTGCGATACCATTTCGCCGCCTCAGCATAATCCTGCGCTACTCCCTGACCTTTTTCATAGTGCACACCAAGATTGAATTGTCCAAATCTGTAACCTTGCTCGGCAGATTTGCGAAACCATTCCACTGCCTCGCCATAGTCCTGCGTTACTCCTTGGCCTGTGGAATACATACGGCCAAGACCAAATTGCGCGTGTGCATTCCCCTTTTCGGCAGCTTTACGCAACCACTTCACGGCTTCGGCATAATGCACCGATGGGAACCTCTACGGGACAACACCGAATGGCGGGATCAGCGGGGAAAGCGAATACTGCGAACATCAAGGCTGCGGCACGGTCTTCGAGATTAGCACGGACGGCGGCAAGCTGACGACGCTTTACCGCTTCTGCTTGGAAGGCGATTGCCCCGACGGCTCCCTCCCCTCCGCGGCGCTGGTCCAGGACACCGATGGGAGCTTCTACGGGACGACGGAAACTGGCGGGACCAGCAGCGCCTGTCCGAGTGGCTGCGGCACGGTCTTCAGCCTGTCTGTGGGCCTGGGGCCGTTTGTGGAAACATTGCCTGCGTCCGGCGCGGTGGGAGCGGCCGTCAAGATCCTGGGAACCGACCTGACCGGCGCGACCAAGGTCACCTTTAACGGCACGGAGGCTACGTTCACCGTGGATTCGAGTTCCGAAATCTCGACCACCGTGCCAGCCGACGCAGCCACCGGCACGCTCAAGGTGATCGACCCCCGCGGCACGCTTTCGAGCAACGTGCCGTTCCGGGTGACGCCATAGGCCGTGAGCGTTGTCGGGACTAGAGCCTGATCGCTTTTTATTGAAGCAGTGAAGATGCAATCAGGCTCTAGATTCTTCGGGTGGCGTCCGCTGGCCGATCCGGCGCGTCACCTTCCGCCTTCGCCAAGGCTTCGGAGGACAGGTCGCGATCGAGCGCCGTGGATGCAAGCGGCGTCAAGCCGGCCGCGGTGTTCCGCTTTCTTTCCGAAGACTGGGCGCCCTGGATCGCGCACGTGCACATGCGCGAGCGCTGGCCGGAGTTGCGGTTTCGATTCCAGCATTCTCCGGCATCCTCGGAATCGTCTCTCTATTGCGATATTCATAATGTTCTATAACGGTAAAAATATTTTGTATCATGTAATACATTGATTAAACTATATCAGTACTGTCCGGCTATAAGTCGAACAGCAAGAATTGGTTAGCGTGATCGAGTAAATCGGATTGGGAGTCGTCGGTCTGAAGTGCGTAAAATGGGGGTTTTCTCAAAAAGGGTCACGCTGAGAATCTGTAGAATTTGGTAAAGGCTAGTCTCCAGTCCCAATCGCTTGCGTATGATCGCCACGAGCACGTAGACCGACACCGCGATCGAGATTTGAGTCTTCACTGCATTCTCGCTGGTGCCGTAGAAGGCCTTAATTCTGAGATGCTGTTTGATCCACTTAAAAAATAATTCGATTTGCCACCGCGACTTGTATATCTGGGCGATGGTAAGTGCAGGAAGAGTGAAGTTGTTGGTGAGAAACTGGAACCGTTTTCTAGTTGTCACATCGAGATAACTCACGCGTCGCAGCGCATCGGGATAGACCTTGGCGGAGTCGATCGCGGTGAGGATGACGGTGTGGTCAGAGAGAACACCAGTACTCTTATCCACCGGATGCGAGTAGCGCCGCTGCAGCAACACATTCGACTTGGTGCGCACGACAAAGAAGGCTGCGCTCAGCGTGAACACGAACAGTCGTTGGAAATCGATATAGCCGCGGTAGAACACGTAGAAGGCTCCAGCCTCGGGAAGTATTTCGTAGAGGAGGTTCACGTCATGCACGGCTCCGCTGGTGATGCGGATAAACGTGGGGATGTTGCTGTGCAGGTCCAGCAGTGCGTGCATCTTAACCGCGGCTTTGTGCTTGCGAAACTTGGCTCACGGGAACAGCGACAGACAGAGATCGATGGTGGTCGAGTCCAAGGCGTAGAGGCTTTGATCTAGGTACACACGGACAGGATCGTGCAGGTACAGCGGTCGCGCGATCCCGATTAAGATCTGCGCGAAATCGGCGAAGATCCGCCAGTCGTGGGACTCGTTGGCGTCGGCGAGAGTCGTGCGCGATACCTTGCCGCGCAACCCCATGTGGTATAGCTTTCCACCGACAGAAGTAGGCAGGCTTCGATGTCGCGCAAACTCTCGCGATAAGTCAACTGCGCGAAGGCCATTGCCAGATACTGGTCCAAGCAGGAGAAGCCGCGGAAGTGAGAATCACCACGATAGCGGTCCACGCACTTTTGAAATTCGTATGCGGGCAGGTGCTCCGTGATCTGAGAGAAGACGGTGCGGCCAAGGTTCATTCACCATTCTGCGCCCGTTCTCGTTCCGCCAAACCGCCAATTAGGCTGCTTCGGATTCAAATCGAAAAACTCTCTCCGTCCGCTATCACTATGATTCCAGGAGGTCTATGCGCCCGCCTGGAAATTTAGCCGGACACTTGTAAACTATATATTACAGTGTTTTTTGTTGTTGACTGTGTCACAAAAGTAGTATAGTATTGATGACATAGGAGACAGGATATGCCGTCGAGCACGATGAACGCAATTCGGAAGAAAATCTGGGCCAAGCATCGCGGCTGGGTTTTCAGCGCGAAGGAGCTTGCAGGCCTTGGCCCGCGCACCGCCGTGGGTCAGGCGCTATTTCGCCTGCAAAGGAGCGGCGAGATCCGCCGCATTGCCCGCGGAATTTACGAATATCCGAAAGTACATCCCCAGATCGGTGTTCTCTCACCGTCTCCTGAAGCCGTAGCCATGGCGATCGCGGCAAAAACAAACAGCCGGGTCATGATTTCGGGAGCGAAGGCCGCAAATGTCTTGGGGCTCTCGACGCAAGTGCCTTCGCAAAACGTGTTTTTGACGGATGGGCGTTCCCACAGTATCCGAATCGGTAACCAACTGGTTGTGCTCAAGCATGTCGCGCCTTCGAAGATGATCGGCGCGGGAACGGAAGCGGGAACTGTTATTCAGGCCGTCCGCTTTTTGGGCCGCCATGGCATAGGAGAAATTCCGGTGGAATCGCTCTCGAAAAAGATTCCGGTTTCCGTGAAGACGGAAATCGAGCGCCTCGCGCCGGGAGCGCCGGTGTGGCTGCAGCCCACTCTCGCTCGTCTGTCTGCTGCGCAGGCCTGACCCATCATGGACAAGTTCGCAAAGCTGGCAGCGGCCGATCGGAAAGCATATTTCGACGAGACGGCCGCCCGCCGCAATTCCACCAGCACAGCGATTGAAAAAGACTTTTGGGTGTGCTGGTGCCTGAAGCGGCTCTTTGAGCTGCGTGATGTGCCTGAGCTGCGCTTCAAGGGCGGAACTTCTCTTTCAAAAGTGTTCGGCCTTATTCACCGTTTTAGCGAAGACATCGACATATCGCTCAATCGGGCGGCGCTCGGTTTTGCCGGTGATCGCGATCTGGCAAATCCGGCACTCTCGGGAAGCAAACGCAGGCAGTTCGACGAAGAGCTTCGGGCGGCAATCGAGAATGCCGTTAGGGAGGCCATACTTCCGAGATTGCAAGCGCGATGCGCCGCCATTCTCGGCGCACAGGGGTGGTCACTTGCCGCCTCTGACGAAGCGAACGAAGAGATGACGCTTTTATTCAACTATCCTGTCGCCTTGGAGTATGAGGGATACTTGCGCCCGCAGATCAAGATAGAGTTTGGGCGTGGCGATCAGCAACCCAGCCAGAGGCACCAGATCAGGGCGTATGTAGCGGAAGAGTTTCGAGATGTCTTTGTCACGCCGGATCTCGAGATTGCCGTTCTTGATTGCGAGCGCACATTTTGGGAAAAGGTCACGCTCTTGCATGCGGAGAATCACCGCCCCGATCCTGCTCGGCTGAAGCGCCGCATGTCCCGGCATTGGTCTGACGTGGCGGTCATGAGCGTGAACGACAAGTTCGCCGACGAGAAGCTCAGTCTCGATTTGCTGCGCCTGGTCATCGAATTCAAGAAAACTTATTTCGCTTCAGGCTGGGCGCAGTACGAAACGGCGGTGCCCGGAACGCTCAGCATTGTGCCCAACGAGGCGTTGGAGAAAATCCTTCGCGGTGATTACAAGGACATGAGAGAAATGTTTTGGGATACCCCGATTCCTTTCGATGAAGTTCTCGCGCAGCTCAAGACGCTCGAGGACCGAATCAACGGGCGGAATCGATAAGCGTGATCGTGTATACCCCGCTTTCGTTCGGGTCACCTTTGAGCACTACGGTTTGTATCCCGCCCACGCCTGAACTTCCTGTGCCCGGATTGCCTTGCTGCGGAAAGTTGAACTCGCTCGGAGTGAGCCTCTTTTCGCCGAGATCGTTGTCCGCTGTGGTACGAACTGGAATCGCTTCTGGGGAATCGAGAAACTTTCGAACTAGGTTGACTGTGTACACCGCACTCTCTTCCATCAGCCAGTGCCCGGATCGTGGGACGACTGCCTCTTGTACGTTGATCGCCACGTGGCGCATGATCACCGCCTGCAACGCACCGAACGACTTTTCTCCGCCAACAGCCAAGACGGGCATCGTCAGTTTCACCTGCGCGAAAACTTTGTTGTCTGCCGCATCGGTTGAGAATGCCGCGAACTGCGCGAAGCCAGCCCGCATGCCTCCGGGTTGTGCGTAGGTGGCTGCGAAGAAGTTTCTGGTTGCTTCATCAGGTTCAGACGGATCGCCCGTGAAATCGTTCCAGATTCGGTCGAAATAGATGCGCTCCCGACCGGCAACAAGCCGCTCGGCGTCCGGACCGTGGAAGTTGAAATGCCAGACGCCGGGATTCAGGAGAATCGTGTTCCAGGGCTCGATGCCGGGAATAGGCGCGTCCATTACAACCAGACGCTCAACCTTGTCCGGGTACATCGCGGCGTAGGCGTAAGCGACCATGTTGCCGATGTCGTGAGCGACCACGGAGGTTCTGTCGAATCCGAGTGCGGTGACTACTGCGCGGATGTCCTTTGCTTGCGTCTTCTTGTCGTATCCACCTGTGGGCTTTGACGATCTCCCGATTCCACGCAGGTCGGGCACGACGACCGTGTGATCTCTCATCAGGTCAGCAGCCAGCGGTGCCCACGAGTCGCTGTTTTCGGCATACCCATGAATGAGTACGACCACAGCCCCAGTGCCTCCCCAGCGCACAAAGATGTCCGCGCCTTCGGGGCTGTGAACCGTCTTGGCCTGAAAGCTGGAGGGCAGGGAGGGTTGCGCGTAACTGACGATCGTCAGGAGGGAAAGAACTGCGAGGGCGATAGAATGTCGGGTCATCGTTTCTCCGGAGGCGACGGTTCAGGTTCTTACGAACGGAAGATGGCAGATGGAACTGTGCCAGCTTAATTCTACGCACTTTAAGTGACTGTTCGAGGGGCACTGGGGGCAAGCGGACGGCTTCGACCAGCGCGTGTACATTGTAGCGATGCATGCTGGAGGTGCGTGATGGCAGCTATGCCACAAGGTTTTGTGAGCAGTCAGGACGCGAACAAGGCAATCGTACAAGCGAGCTTTGATCGTTGGAGAAGCGGTACTGGCGGTCCGTTCAAATTGCTGGCTCCAGAGGCAGAGTGGACGATAGTTGGTTCATCTCCGTTGTCAAAGACGTATCACAGTCGCCAAGAATTTCTCGACAATGTAATCACGCCCTTTAACGCCCGGATGATGAAGCCGCTCGTCCCAAGCGTGCGGGGCATATTCGCAGACGCCGACACGGTCATCATTTTGTTCGACGCT
Organism: uncultured Acidobacteriaceae bacterium; assembly: GCA_963714225.1. Classification (GTDB taxonomy): domain Bacteria; phylum Acidobacteriota; class Terriglobia; order Terriglobales; family Acidobacteriaceae; genus Sulfotelmatobacter. Next base: position 78,934 of record CAVQNY010000054.1, read on the forward strand.
GCCGCCAGTGCGAAGGACGGGCAACCGTATCGCAACACCTATACGTGGTGTTTCCAAATGAAAGATAGCAAGGTCATCAAACCGATTGCATTTTTCGACACGAGAGACTTTGACGAATTCTGGACACGTGTTTCGCCAGCATCCTGAGGGGTGCGCAGTTACTCATAAGCTGGATGCCGCCCAGTATCGAAGGATCGGAAATCGGTTTTCATCCCACCGGGTCTACGGTCTTAAGCAACTTTCTAAACTCTGTTTTTGACGGATGTGGACTTGGCTAAGCGATAGCGAAGGATGTTAGAATAATGGTTAGGCGAACAAATAGCGAATCTGATAAGATCGTTCGTGATGACCCGGCGTCCCGATTCGCGGAAATCCGAGGTGTTGAGCGAAAAGGAACTCAAGGAGCTCCGATACAACCTCGCGCACCTCAGCGTGACTGCGGTTCGAGACTTTTACGAGCGGGCTTACCAGGATTGCCGTCTCGTTTACAACCGCCTCCCGAGCCCTCGACAAATGCAGACCTTGGTGCAGGTCTGGAAACAGTTGTGGAAGTGGCGCTGATCTCCGAAAAAGACAACCCGACGAACAGGAGAGCGAACGCAAGCCCAGACTGTAGCGAAGTCTAAAGAGAGGAGGAACAATGATTCAATATCAACTCAAGTTGCGAATGACGAAAACCCAAGAGAAGACGGCCGAATCATGGCTCCCTATTCTCGGGGCTGTGTACAACTTCGCGGTCAGGAAGATAGAACTCAATGCCAAGGACAAGATTTATTTCTCCAAGCAAGAGTTTCAGAATCTGCTGGCCAATCACGGAGAGCAATTAGGGATACCGAGTCATACGTTGCAGGGCGTGCTATGCACGGTTCACGATGCGTGGAATAGATGCTTCAAGAAGATCGGGGGAAAGCCACGGCTGAAGGGAAGGAGAAACAAGTTAACCAGTATTCCGTTCCCAGACCCCATCAAAGCACCGAAGGTTAATCGCATCACCTTACCTGGGCTCGGTTCTGTTAAGTTCCACAAGATGGAACTGCCAGAAGGTCGAATCAAGTGCGGGCGCATGGTTAAGCGTGCTTCCGGTTGGTATCTCTGCTTGTTTATAGACGCCGAGCTCAAGGCCATTGAGAGAGTGGCATATGGTCAGATTGGTATTGATCCAGGATTCTCCAATCTGCTGACTACTTCAGACGGGGACCCTATCGAGCATCCGCGCGAGTTGGAAGCCTCAGCCGAACGATTGGCCCAAGCCCAACGTGGACACGACAAACAGTTAGCCGCGCGTATTCAGGAACGGGTTGCCAATCGTAGGAGATACAGGAATCACAAGTTGTCGCGTCGGTTGGTATCAGAGAACATTCTAATCGCATTCAGCAAAGACAATATCCAGGGAATGGCCAAGAGATTTGGTAAGAGTGCGGCTTCGTCAGCGCACTATCAGTTGCGACAAATGCTGTCCTACAAGATGCCCAAAAGCGGTGGGACGTATGTCGAGCCTGAGAGCAAGTTTTCCACCAGGACCTGTAACGAATGTGGGAGCCAATCTGGGCCTACAGGACTGACAGGCTTGTCGGTAAGGCAGTGGAGTTGTAGCGACTGTGGATTCGTACACGACCGTGATGTGAATGCGGCTCGTAACGCTCTATCTGCTGCGGCAGGGTGTGCCGTCGAGGGTTATGTCTATGCATAACGTCAGGAATCCCCGAGTTTACTCGGGGAGCATCAAGTGGGAGGATTATCTGGAACCGTTCGAGGATCGCCGCACTGCGAACGGGGTTGGGAATCATGGCCGGGAAACAACTCTATGGCAAGACGGCTCTCATTACAGGGGGCGCTGGCGGCATTGGCCGCGCCACAGCAGTGCTCTTTGCCAGCGAGGGTGCGGCAGTGGGCATTGTTGATTTGAACCAAGAACAAGGCCAGGAGGTCGCACGCGAGATTTCGACAGCCGGTGGCCGCGCAATCTTTGAACGTGCCGACGTGACCCGCCCTGCCGACTGCCGGCGCGTGGTCGAACGAATCGTCTATCAGTTCGGTGGCATTCACATACTCTTCAACAATGCGGGCATCATCCGCCGCGCCTCGGTAGTTGAGATCAGCGAGGAAGATTGGGATGCGGTGATGGCCGTCAATGTAAAATCGGTCTTCCTTATGTCCCGCGAAGTAATCCCCATCATGGCAAGTGCAGAAGTCGGTTCGATCATCAACACGGCTTCCGGATGGGGCCTGGCGGGAGGTCCGCGGGCTGTTGCCTATTGCGCCTCGAAGGGTGCGGTCGTACTGCTGACCAAGGCCATGGCGATTGACCATGGCCGGCAGAAGATTCGCGTAAACTGCATCTGCCCAGGCGACACCGATACGGCGATGCTGCGAAGCGAAGCGCGGCAATTGGGAGAGGCAGAGGATCGGTTTCTCGCCGAATCGCGCAAGCGTCCTCTGGGGCGCGTTGGCACGCCGGAAGAGATTGCGCACGCCGCACTCTACCTTGCCAGCGACGCGGCATCCTTTGTAACCGGGGCGGCGCTGGTGGTAGACGGGGGAGGTCTGGCGGGGGCAGGTTAAGAGCATGCGCTTGGAACATAAAGTCGCGCTGATCACCGGAGGCACTTCCGGCATTGGCGCGGCCACTGCGGTCCTCTTCGCCAAAGAGGGCGCCAAAGTCACGATCACGGGCCGCAACGAAAAGCGCGGCCATGCGGTTGCCGAGAAAATCACCAACGATGGCGGCAGGGCTATCTTCCTTCGCTCCGACGTGCGCAAGGCGGAAGAGTGCCGTCATGTTGTGGAGGAAACGCTACGTGCTTTTGGTGGTCTCGACATCTTGTTCAACAACGCTGGCGTTTTTTACCCACACACCATCGTCGACTGCTCGGAGGAAGAGTGGGACTTGCAGATGGATGTCAATCTGAAGGGAACTTTTCTGATGGCAAAGGCGGTTTTACCGCGCATGATCGAGCAGCGTCGCGGAGTGATCATCAACAACAGTTCCGGATGGGGGATTTCGGGTGGCGACTCTGCCGTTGCCTATTGCGCGTCCAAAGGCGGCGTTGTGCTGTTGACCAAGGCAATGGCTATCGACCACGGGCGGCAAGGAATCCGCGTGAACTGCATCTGCCCCGGCGATGTCGACACGCCCATGCTTCCCGAAGATGCTTGCCGGCGCGGTTTAAAGTGGGAGGATTATCTTGCCGGATGCGCCAACCGTCCCTTGGGGCGGATCGGTACCACGGACGAGATTGCGAAGGCGGCATTATTTCTGGGCTCGGATGATTCTTCCTTCATGACGGGCGCCGCGCTCGTGGTCGACGGCGGTGGCACGGCAGGCTGAATGCGCGGCGCGAATTGAATGTCAGATTTGAAACCAACGCACATGGTGGAAGCAAACCAGGCGCGAACTCGTTGCCAACAGTGGTTTGAGCGTGCTCAGCAATCGCTGGTCGAAGGTGTGAACTCACCCTCGCGCGGTGCGACCGTGTATACCGCTGGCCCGATCGTGTTGGAACGTGGCCGGGGCTCGCAGGTATGGGATGCGGATGGCAATAAGTATGTCGACTTCATGATGTCGTTCGGCGCCCTCATCCAGGGGCACGCTCACCCAACCCTGGTCAAGACGGTTTCCGAGGCGATGGCGGAAGGCTCCCACTTCGCCGCCGCGACTTCCGCGGAAGTGGAGGCCGCAGAGCGTTTTCGCCGCATGGTGCCATCGGCCGAAGTGGTGCGCTTCACCAACACCGGCAGCGAAGCAACCATGCTAGCCTTGCGCCTGGCCCGTGCCCACACCCGCCGGCGCAAGTTCCTGAAGTTCGAAGGCCACTATCACGGATGGTACGATCCCTATCTCCTGAACGCGCACAGCCATACGCCGGAGCAACTGGGCCCCGTGGAGAATCCTGCGCGCATCCCGGACTCAGACGGCATCCCACCTTCTACATTCGACGATGTGGTGCTGGCCCCGTGGAACGACGGGGCCGCGCTCGAACGTGTGTTGAAGCAGCACGGGCACGAACTGGCCGCGGTGATCACCGAACCCATCATGGCGAACATGGGCTGCATCCTTCCGCGAGCTGGATATTTGCAGCGCCTGCGCGAACTCACACGAGACAGTGGCTGCCTGCTGATTTTCGACGAAGTGGTCACCGGCTTCCGCTACGCCCCTGGCGGATGCCAGGAATATTATGGTGTGCAGCCGGATCTCAGCACCTTCGGCAAGGCTCTGGGCGCGGGGTTTCCGGTGGGAGCCGTGGCGGGACCGCGTTCCATCCTGGAACGCATGCGCTGGGGCGAAAACATGGTCCTGCACTATGGCACGTTTAATGGACATCGCCTGACTATGAAAGTGGTTGCAGCCAACCTGGATCTGCTCTCCGCCGAAAACATTTATGGCAAGCTCCACACTGTCGGCAACGCCGCTATTGCCGGCCTCCGGGAAGTATTTCGCCGACGCCAGGTAAAAGCCATCGTGCAAGGCTTCGGACCCATGTTCCAAATCTACTTCACGCAACGCGGTGCCATTCACGATTACCGGGACTACTGCGAGTATGTGGACACGAACCTCTATTCTCGCTTTGTACACCGGCTGCTCGATCGCGGCATCTATATGACACCCTCCAACGGCCTGCACTGGATTATCTCGACGGCGCACTCGGATGCCGATGTGCAAGCGCTTGTGGAAGCCGCCGACCAGGCGTGTTCAGGACTCTCGTGAAGACCACCGTCTTTCTCGGCGGCGGTCGTATCACCGGCGCGCTGCTGGGGGGGCTGCGGCTGGCGGGCTACGATCAGCCCATCGTTGTGCATGACCGGCATGCCGAAAAGCTGCAACAACTCAAGCGGCAGTACGGCGTAGCCGTTGAACCGGATCTGCATCGGGCCGTAGAACCGGCTCACTTGCTGATTATCGCGGTGCGGCCAGACTCCGTGCGTGAGTTGCTGAAAGAAGTCGGAGCCTGCAAAATTCGTCAACGGCTGACAGCGGTGAGCCTGGCAGCCGGTGTTCCTCTTTCCAAACTGCGCGCCGGGCTGCGGTCGCCGGTGCAATGGGCGCGGGCCATGCCGAGCCCCGTCTGCCGCACCGGTCGAGGGCTGACGGCGCTGACCTTTGGGCGGGACATATCCGGCGCCGCGCGTGCCAAGGTCAGGGATTTGTTCGCCCTGGTCGGTGGAGTGCTTGAAATCCCTGAGAACCAGTTTGACGCCTTCACCGTTACCTTCTCAAGCAGTCACGGGTATCACGCGCTGGCCACTCTGATCGACGCGGCTGAAGCCATTGGACTCGACCGCAAGATTGCGCGTGCGGCCGCCGCTCACGCGCTGGCGGACGGGATTGCGGCCTGGCGCGCTGGCACTTTGCCCTTGGACGACTTGCTACAGGAGGCGGCCACGCCCGGCGGTACTGCGGCCGCGGTGATGGCGTCAATCAACGATGCGGGATATGCAAGGATAGTGTCACAAGGGTTGCGTGCCGGAATCAGTCAAGCAAGGAAGAACGCCGGACGATGATCAAGCACCCTCCGGTGACGCTCTCATGGGACCCCGGTATGATCCGCCGAGGGCGGCTCCATTCCTCCTGAAAATGCCTGGTCCGAGGGGTCCATCGTAGTTTTACGAGTCCACGGCTCTAACCGCTGAGCTACGGGCAAGGTGGAGATAGTTGACTTGCTTGGAAACCTCGACCGTGGTGGCTGCTCTTGGTCGCGGGCGATGCTAGACTATTCGGTCGCTTCACCCTTTCTTGAGGAATCTTGTTGCCTACTGATCCTGTGCTGGTGGTTCATGGTGGGGCTTGGGCTATGCCTGACGACATGGTGGAGGCGCACTTGCGTGGGGTGCGGAATGCGCTGGCGGCGGGGTGGAGGGTTCTAGACGCTGGCGGGGCGGCGCTGGATGCGGTGGAGGAAGCCGTCGTGATTATGGAGGACGACGAGACGTTTGACGCGGGGCGGGGAAGTTTTCTGAACCGCGACGGCCGGGTGCAGATGGATGCGCTGATCATGGACGGGTCTACGCTGCGGGCGGGGGGAGTGGGGTGTGTGGAGCGGGTGCGCAATCCGGTGCGGGCGGCGCAGAAGATTTTGAGTGAGAGTCCGCATGTGTATTTTGTGGGCGAAGGTGCGGAGCGGTTTGCGGCGGAGCATGGCGTGGAGCTGTGCGGGAACGAAGAGTTGGTGATTGCGCGGGAGGTGGAGCGTTTGCGCGAGTATCAGCGGAAGGCGGCGGAGCAGTCTTCTGCGAAAGATGGGAACGAGTTGTTCGCGCCTGAGATTTCGCACGATACGGTGGGCGCTGTGGCTCTGGACCGCGCGGGCAACATCGCGGCCGCGACTTCTACCGGAGGGACTTTGAATAAGGCTCCGGGGCGGCTGGGCGATTCGTCACTGATTGGGTGCGGCTGCTATGCGGATAATTTGAGTGCGGCGGTCTCGACCACGGGTTGGGGCGAACCGATCATGAAGCTGGTGCTGGCCAAGTGGACGGCGGACCGCGTGGCAGCAGGGAATCTGCCGGAGTGGGCGGCACAGGAAGCGATGAATTATCTGAAGCAACGACTGAATGGGCATGGCGGCATCATCGTGCTGAACGCGCGGGGGCAGATTGGCATCGCGCACAACACGCCGCGCATGGCTTGGGCTTGTAGGACGGTCAACAAAGAAGAGGCTGGGATCGAGCGGGGCGCTGCCTGAGGTCCGGGGCAATCCGTTTGGGTGAGACCACTGGGCCAGGCCGCGCAGGCCTTCCGCGTCAATGTTCTCGTCCGGGTTCGTCATCAATCTCGACCCGGTTTTGGAGGCCGGGGCAGGGGGTCAGGCGACCGGTGTTTCAGCCGGGAGCGGCGGATTCGGAGGACTGGACTAAGAGGCCAAAACGAGAACGTTTCAAGGATGGAACCATCAGGGAATTGGCGAGACTTGTGCAATTGTCTATGGCGCTTGTTACGAAATACGAACACACAAGATAGGCTCAGACGGATATGACTGGCAGATCGAGCGGCGGCTTCCAGCGCGAGATTAGCGTTTCGCTAGGCTGGACGCGGGGCAGAGTCTGTTCGGAAATCGTAACAAACGCGATCCCGGCAAAATTCTTGCACAAATCTGACACGAGATATCGCACCCCTGCTATGATGGCGGACACTTATTAAGGAGGCGTGTCATGCTCCCGGCCGGTAAGAGCCTTCGCGCCCTGCGCGAGAAACTGGGCTTGACCATGCGCGATATCGAGACTTCGAGCGCGCACATGGCGGAAAAGTATCGCAACGAGGAGTTTTCTATTCCTCCCAGCCGTTTGTCGGACATTGAGACCAAAAACGTTTTGCCCAGCATTTTCCGCCTTTATACGCTGGCGGTGATTTACCGCCGCGATCTGCGAGAACTGCTGGCTTGGTACGGGGTTGACATGAACAACATGGCAGCCGATCTCGGCCTCATCTCCCCACCGCGATCGCATGTCTCCGAGGCGCTGTCCGGACTATCCTCCGTGCAAATGCCGGTGCGCATGGATCCTGGCTTTGATCAGCAACGCACTACCAACCTGGGCCGCATGGTGGAGCAGTGGGGCCTGGTGCCTTTGGCCTATCTAGCCCAGTTCGCCCACAGTGATTTCACCTACGGCTACATCGGCGACCAGGATTTCACCATGTACCCGATTCTTCCGCCGGGCAGCTTCATCCAGGTCGACGAAGCCAAAAACAAGGTGGTGGAGGGTTTGTGGCGGTCCGAGTACGAACGCCCCCTCTACTTTGTGGAGACCCGCGACGGGCACACTTGCTGCTGGTGCAGCATGCGTAAGGATGAGGTGGTCTTGCAGCCGCATCCTTTGTCGCCGGTCCCGATTCGAGTTCTGCGCCACCCTCAGGAAGCCGAGATCATCGGCCAGGTGGTTGGGGTCGCAATGAAGCTGAAGGAGTGGCACGCTTTTGGGTCTTCTCCAGGCTCGAAAGGGCAATCAGCACTGAATTAAGATGGCGGGCGGAGGCTGTGTCCTGGGGTGAGGGAAGCAGTTCTCTGAACTGTTCGCGCATGCCTTTGAGGTAAGCGCCTGCGGTTTTCTGGCTGTCCTGGCTCGATTCGTGCAGATCTTCCACCAGATCTGGTATCGGAGTCCGCAGCACGGTGGACAACACCTCGGTGTGAGCCGCCTTCAAGGCGCGGTTCGACGCCTCCTCGCCATGCACCAGCGACATGCCCCAGTGCAGGTACCCGCCCTCCCTGCGCCGCAGAGAGGCCAGATACGTCAGTTTCGCCAGCAGCCCGGAAACGGCGGCCAGCGTGGTTTCTCGCAGATCCTGCAGCGCGGATTTAAGCGTCATTTGGTTACGAATTCCGAACAGCTAAGAGCCGGGGGTGATTTTTCCGTCCAGCCGGAAGTTATGAAAGTATCACGGTTCGATTTTCCAAGCCAAGGAGAAAACAACCGTGAAACGCATTCTACTGGTCATTGCAGCAGCCCTGATGCTCCTCAACACTTTGGTAATCCCCACCGTCGTTCATGCGGACGGCGGAGGCGGCGGTACTAATTGTGGCGGAAACGACCTATGCAAGCCGTGATTCTTGAGTAGCGTTACGAAAACCGGACACCATTGGCCTCCCTGTTGCCGCCTGCGGCTGGGCGCAGTATAGTAGCGTGGCTACAGCCATGCTACAGGCGCACTCACTTCTCTGGCATTACCTCTGGGTTGCGCCCAATATCCTCCTCTTCGTCCTCGCCGTCCTGATTTGGCGACGCAAACTTCACAAGCAGTTCCCAGTCTTCCTGTTTTTTGCGGTCGTGACTGCGATTGAGCAGCTTACGGTCTACGCCGCCGATGTCCTTCCTTCGGTGAGTCCAGCGATCTGGTGGCGAGTGTTTTTGGCGGGCTTGTTGGTTGAAGCTCTCATAAAATTCGCTCTCATCGGCGAGATATTTGGCCGCGTGTTCGGCATGTACCCTTCCCTGGCGAACCTCGGCAAATTGCTCATCAGTGGAGTCGGTGTGGTTCTTGTTTTCCTAGCCGCCGTGGCTGCCGCTTATACCCCGAAGGACAGCACTCATCGGATCGTCTCGGGCGTCCTTGTTTTTGAACAGACGATATACCTGATCGAGTGTGGACTGATTTTGTCCCTCTTTGTATTTGCGGCTTACTTCAAACTGCGTTGGAACCGTTCCTCCTTCGGCATTGCACTGGGATTGGGCATCTCGGCTTGTGTGCATCTTGCGACTTGGGCACTGATGGCCAGGGGAAACTCCTCCGCTCCCTATCGCATTTTCCTCGTTTTCCTGAATATGGCGACCTACCACATTTGCGTGCTGATCTGGTTTTATTACCTCCTCCTACCCCAGAAGAGTGCCACTACGTCTGCGGTTTCGCTGCCTGAGAACAGTCTGGCAATCTGGAACCGGGAACTGGAGCGTCTGCTGCAGCAATGAATCTGGCCATTGTCATCGTCATCTCCGCTGCCCTTGCGCTCGCTGTTATCTTGAGCGTTGCCGTAACCCGAAGCCTGCAGGTCAAAGGAAGCGTCGGGACGGCCCTGGCGATCCGTCCGATCGACATCGAAGCTTTCCGCAATCTGATCGACCCGGCCGAGGACGGCTACCTGCGGCGCCGCTTGCCGCCCGCTCAGTTCCGCGTGGTCCGTCGCGAGCGCTTGCGCGCGATGGCCGCCTATGTCCATGTCGCGGCAAGTAACGCCGCGGTGTTGGTGCGCGTGGGCGAAGCCGCTCTGGCCAGCGCCGATCCGCATGTTGCCGGAGCCGCGCAGCAACTGGTGAGTGACGCGCTGCTGCTCCGCCGCAACACTACCGTGGCGTTGGTGAGGATTTACCTGGCATTAGCCTGGCCCAGCTCCGGGTTCGCCGCCGTGCGGGTAGTCGAACGTTATGAGCAACTGAGCGGCGCAGCCATGCGGTTGGGCCGGCTGCAGAATCCCGCCGTCGCGGTTCGTCTGTCCGCATCGATCTAGGTTTGTGACGCAGGGGTGAGGGATGTCCCACACACTTTGCGTGCTTTCTGTGACATTCTAACGCTCGGCGTCGCCGTGCCTCAGCCGCACGCCGGGTTAACGTTAACTGGCGCAACACCCCTGATCACTCTGATTACCCTGATCAATCCTGATCATTCCTCACTTGTTTTCGGGGCTCGTTCTGGTGTAATAACCAGCGGGAGCCTTCCAGCCCTTCGAATCGCGTGCGTATTTCGGCCAACCGCCGTTGGTTGTTTCTGCCGCCAGTTCCGAGCTGGCGGACTCAAGGGAGACTCAATGATCCGCAGCATAAAGATCTGCAGCACAAAGATCCGCAACCTGAAAACTTTCTCCGTCTCACTGCTCGTCCTGTTTCTTTCCTCCATCGCATTCGGTCAAGGCGGTGTTGCCACGGGTGACCTGCACGTAACCGTGAAGGACCCCAAGGGAAATCTTGTAGCCAACGCCACGGTCACGGTAAGCGATGTCGCCAAAGGTCTGGAACGCACCGCCATCGGCGACGGCCAGGGCGGCTACACTGCCCGACTGCTGCCGCCGGGAACTTATACCGTAACCGTGGCAGCAGGGGGGTTCGGCAAGGTTCAAGCCAAGGATGTGAGCATCACCGTGGGCGGACTGGTGGAGTTTCCAGTCGCGCTGGCAGTCGCTACCGGCAGGGAAGTGGTGGAGGTGAGTTCTCAGGCGGATTTGGTCGAGACCTCGCGCACCTCGACCACGGACACGATCGGACAACGCCGCATCGACAATCTGCCGATCAACGGCCGCAACTACATTAATTTCACGCTGACCGACTCTCAGGTCGAGCGCGACAACGCCCCCGTCACCGGCGCCGCGCCCACCTCCGGGCTGAACATCAGCGGCCAGCGCGCCCGCTCGAACCTGGTGAACGTGGACGGCGCCGACGCTACTGACAATGGAGTAAACGGCGTTCGCTCCACCGTGTCCCAAGAAGCGGTGCAGGAGTTCCAGATCATCACGAATAACTACGCGCCGGAGTACGGCCGCGCATCGGGCGGGGTCGTGAACATCATCACGCGCTCGGGATCGAACGATTTCCACGGCGACGTTTATGGCTATCTGCGCAACCGGAACTTCCAGGCGGTGAACCCGTTCAGCACGGTTCCGAATCCTGCTTACACGCGAGTGCAAGCGGGCGCGGCTTTTGGCGGACCCATCAAGAAAGACAAAACGTATTTTTATTTTGCTTACGAAATTACACGGCGGCATGAGACGGGGTTCTCTGATATCGGCGCGAACAATTTCGGGCTGGTGCCCTTTGATACAGCGCAGGTCGGGCTGCCCTTCGGCACTTTGCAGCTGACTCCGGAACAAGTCGGCTTTTTCACGAATCCGGCAACGCTCGGAGCCGAGGCAGCGTCGCCCGCTTTCCTGGCCGGGGTGGAACAGTATGCCGTCCTTACCGGCGCATCTTCTGGCCAGGCAATCCAAGGAGTTTGGCCCAGCCAGTTGGTGCTCGGGGCGACGGGAGGCGCGCTCAGCAGTTGGGCCGGCTTCCCAACCACTTGCCCGCCTGGAAGCGCATGCGCTCCCGTACCCGCGTCGTATCAAACCTTGGCATCCCAAGTGGGGAACTTCCCGGTGTTTGAGGGGACGAGTCTCTATTCCTTGCGTATCGATCACAATATCAACACGAACAATCGCCTGATGCTGCGGGTCAACGTGAGCCCCAGCACGGTCACCGGCATCGAGGTCAGCGGCCAAGACCAACCCGAGGGGCAGAACGCGTATTCCCGTACTTCCGAGCAGACCTACCGCGATATTGCCGGCGTGGTGCAGGACACTTGGACCATCGGCAATAACAAGGTGAACGAGTTCCGCTTCCAGTACGCGCGCCGGGGTTTGTCGTACTTCTATAACACAGCCATCCCAGGCGGTTCGGACCCGGCGGTAAACATCCCTGGTTTTGCCTATTTCGGCCGCGAGCCTTACTCCTACATTCAACGCACGGAGCAGCGCTATCAGGTCGTCGACAATTTCTCCTGGACCATAGGCGCTCACAACACGAAGTTTGGCGTGGACTTTAACTACATTCCGACCACGGCAACGTTTACTGTGAACTACGGCGGAGTCTATGACTTCGGTTCGTTCAGTTCTGCCAGTCTGGGCTTCGTCTCGCCGGTTCCGAACGACCCTTTTCCCAATCTTTCTGCGGTTCAAGCCTATGGCGCAGGTCTGCCCGGGGATTTCATTCAGGGAATCGGGAATCCGCATGACTCATTCCCCAATGTGCCTCTGGGAGCATTCTGGCAGGATTCCTGGCGGGTTCGGCCCACTGTGACCCTGAACTACGGCGTGCGCTATGACATCGAATTTCCGCCTCAGTTCAAATCACCCACAGCGCTGGCGCTGGCTGGATATAACTTCCTGGGATTGCAGAAGGGCATTCAAACCGCCACGCACAACATCCAGCCTCGGGTGGGGGTGGCGTGGGATCCTAAGGGCGACGGCAGGACTGTGGTGCGTGCCTCCTACGGAATGTTCTATGACCATCCCCTGCTCGGGCTTTACTTCCTCGGCGATGCTTCCGATGGTTCGACCAGCGGGCAGCTGATATTTGCCGGCACGGGGGTGTGCAGCGGAGCGGGAAATCCGGGCAACCTGAACGCGATCCCGATCTTTCAGGGACTGCCGATCAATGTCGCCGGTTCGCCTTGCGCAGCCTCCACCAGCGCGGCGACCCTGGCAGCCTTGGGATATGAACCCAACCAGCAGCAGTTCAATGCATTTCAGCCCAACTCAATTTTCCTGAACCAGAATTACCTGAACCCCTCGACCTTCATGCCACTTGGCTTCCAGCCCTTTGGCTATCCGCAGGCCAAGAATTTTGTTTACGCGTATTCTCAGCAAGCAAACTTCTCGGTGGAGCGTGATCTCGGCGGCGGCTTTGCCCTCAACTTGGCCTACAACTTCAACGGCGGACGCCACTTGAACCGGCCAATTAATGCCGACACGATTCGCGGCGACTTGATGATCAATAACTTTGAGGCGGCCACTGCGGCGGCCGTAGCCGCGGCCACAACTCCTCCCGCCAGCCCTTTCACGGTTAGCGGTTGCGGTGTCAGCCCGACAGGAGTGCCGTATGTCGACTCCTCGCTGATGAATTTCTTCCGGCCTTCCGGGCTGAACGCCTCGGTTGCTGGCTTCTACCTTTCGCCGGCTGTACCAGGAGGCGCGGCATGCGTGGGCCTGGCACAAACCATTCTGCAAGGCCTGGCGAGCCAGGGATTCAATGCCAACTGCGATCCCGCGACGCTGGCCAATTGCATCCCCTTCGGCGACATGGATGCCAATTACTCGAACGGCAGTTCCGTTTATCACGGGTTCAGCGCCAACCTGCGCAAGCGCTTCAACCGGCACTACGAATTTCTCGCTTCCTATACCTGGTCGCACGCAATTGATGACTCGACCGACCTGCAGGCTACGCTCACGCCACAAGACAGCTACTATCCCGCCTTTGATCGGTCGACGTCGCTGTTTGATCAGCGCCACCGCTTCGTCTTCAGTGGTGTCTACCAGTCGGGCAAGCTCGGCGGCGGCGGTTTCGGGAGCAAGTTTTTGAGCGATTGGACGATTGCTCCTCTGATTGAGTTCGGCTCTGGACGCCCCTTCAACATCATCACCGGCAACGGTGACAATCTCCAGTTGTCGTCCCTTACTGGCCGTCCCAACACCTCCGTCAATGCCGGTTGTACGGCACTTGGTTATCCAGCGGTAAGCTCAAAGTACTCGCCGACGGGAGTCTTTCAGGAGCCCTGCCTCGCGGACTACAACGGTACTCTGCTCTCCCTCGACGGCAACCTCGGTCGCAATTCTGGCGTTCAACCCTGGACCGTCTTCAACGATTTGCGCATCGCCAGGCGCATTCACTTCGGCGAACGCTTCAACCTAGACTTGATCGCAGATACGTTCAACATCGCCAACAAGAACAACGTGGCCGCCGTCAGCCCGCTCTTTACTAATGCAGGCCAAGCCACGGCCGCTTACGATCCGCGGCAGTTCCAGTTCGCCTTGAAATTTAATTGGTGAGTTTCTGCGGGATCTGGCGACTCCGCTCGACGTGCCGAGGCCCGAAAGCCCCTTCGACTTCCCCCCTCGGCTTCGCTCGGGGCCTCGGCAAAACAGGCCAAGCTTGGCTCGAAGCCCGCTTCCCGGTGGTACACTTTCTCTTCACCCATCCTTGGCGCTTGCCCCGGAGTTCGTTCCCCAATGTCCCAACCTTACACGCCCACGCCGCGGACCCGTCTGGTCCGCGAAGCTCATCGCGCCGTCTATGATCGCGAAGCCGCGTATCGCATTCTCGACGAAGGCTTCTTGTGTCACGTCGGTTTTGTCGCCGACGGCCAGCCTTTTGTGATTCCGACTTCCTACGGACGCCAGGACGACAGACTCTACATTCACGGCTCCGCTGCCAGCCGCATGTTGCGGCAAATGAAAGACGGTGTGCCGGTCTGCATTACGGTCACATTGCTCGACGGACTCGTGCTCGCCCGCTCTGTCTTCAATCACTCCATGAATTACCGCTCGGTGGTTGTTCTTGGGAAGGCGACTCTGGTGGACGATCGGGAGGAAAAAATCGAAGCCTTGCGCATTCTTGCCGAGCACATTCTCGCCGGCCGCTGGGCCGACTCCCGCCAGCCCAACGAGCGCGAATTGAAACAGACGTCGGTCTTGAGAGTACCCATCGAAGAATTCTCGGCCAAGGTCCGGATCGGCCCGCCTATCGACGATGAAGAAGATTATTCTTTTCCCACCTGGGCCGGAGTTGTTCCGCTGGAAATGATTGCGGGCGCGCCGATCGACGATCCGCGGCTTGATCCTGCGCGGGAAGTTCCGGAGTACGCGAAACACTACACCCGAAAGCAAGAGCAGGAAAATACTGGGTCGCATGGGTAAAGCATGTTAAAAGCCGACAGGCGGATGACGCGCGACGCCGATCGCGATGCTCTGGACTCTCCAAACCTTCGTCTGATTTCACCCTAGGAGGAGGCGCTCCAGCGATTGCTGCTGATGGCGGCCCACCTACGGAATCAGCAGCAGCTTCCCCGTCGTCTTCCGTCCTTCCAAATCGCGATGCGCCCGCTGCGCCTCGGCCAGCGGATAGGTATGCTCGATACGCAACTTGAGCTTCCCGGCAGCGACCATGCTGAACACCGCGCCCGATCGCGCCATCAGTTCTTCCCGTGTCGAGATGTAATTCCCCAGCGAAGGCCTGGTCAGAAACAGCGATCCCTTCTGCGTCAGAATGATTGGGTCGAACGGCGGCACCGCTCCGCTCGATCCACCGAAAAGAACCATCATCCCCCGCGGCCGCAGGACGTTCAGTCCCTTGTCGAATGTCGTCTTGCCCACCGAGTCGTAGACCACATCCACTCCCTTGCCGCCGGTCAGCCGTTTGGTTTCAGCTTCGAAGTCGGATTGCGTGTAGAGGATCACTTCATCCGCGCCCGCCCCACGCGCCAGCTTGGCCTTCTCGTCGGTGGAAACCGTCGCGATCAGGCGTGCTCCGATATTGTGCGCCATCTGCACGAGCAGAAGCCCCACGCCGCCTGCCGCGGCATGAACCAGCGCCGTGTCGCCCTTTTTTAGCGGATACGCATCGTGCAACAGGTAGTGTGCGGTAATGCCCTGCAACATTGCCGCTGCGGCCTCGTGATCGCTCACGCCCTGCGGAATCGGCACCAAGCGGTCTGCCGGCACCGCGGCATACTCGGCATAAGACCCCAGCTGGGCGGTCCAGGCCACACGATCTCCCACCTGAACCGACTTCACCTCCGTACCGACCGCCGTCACCACTCCCGCACCCTCCTGCCCCAGAACGAACGGCAGTGGCGCCTTGTAGCGCCCCTCGCGGTTGTAGATGTCAATAAAATTCACGCCTGACGCAGCCAGCTTCACGACTGCCTCATTTGCCTTCGGCTGCGGAACCGGCAACTCCACTACTTCCATCGCTTCCGGTCCACCGACTTGTTTCACTTGAACGGCTTTCATGACGCGTTGGATTGCTTTCCCTGAAGAAAAGATTCGGCGGACAAGAATCGGGTTCTCAGTTCTCAGAAAGCAAACCCACGGAGCGCTGGTTGTCAATCTGAAACGAACTTGCACGGTCGATTGGGGTTGATCTTACTGAGACCTGGGAACTGTTCCTCTGCTACACTGGCGCGTCCTCGCAGGGAGCCCTTCGTCATGGCCGAAAAGAAACCACAGACCTTCACCAACCACGCGCGGCTTGATCCGCTATATCACTTTCTGGTGTTGCCGATCTTCGCCATCGCCCTCATCGTCGGCATCGTCCACTTCATTTGGCGCCCCGGCCTGCACACGGGTTCAATCTTCGTGCTTTCGGTGGCCTCGGTGATCGCAGTCTCGAAACTTCGCCTTTACCCGCTCCGCGTGCAGGATCGCGTGATTTGCCTCGAAGAGCGGCTGCGTCTGAGTTCAGTTTTGTCCGAACCCTTGCGCCGGCGCATTCCCGAATTGACCGAAGCTCAGCTTATCGCGCTGCGCTTCGCCTCGGATGCGGAACTACCCAAACTAGCCGAGCGGGCAATCTCGGAAAAGCTGTCACCGGCGGATATCAAGAAGGCGATCCAGACCTGGCGTCCTGACTACTGGCGGGTCTAAGTTCCTGTCGCATTCGCTGCATCGTTCTGCGCGGGGACGATCGCCGCGCGCTCGAATGGATCGAGCCTCGGGCCCGGTGGTGCAGGAGCTTGTGCCAAAACTGCTCGGGACGGCGAGCGTCGCGGGCTTCGAGGTTTATGGACTGGACCGCTGAACCTCGACCCCGT
The DNA here is from genome assembly GCA_963714225.1 of uncultured Acidobacteriaceae bacterium. Lineage (GTDB taxonomy): Bacteria > Acidobacteriota > Terriglobia > Terriglobales > Acidobacteriaceae > Sulfotelmatobacter. The sequence goes on from CAVQNY010000054.1 coordinate 95,699, forward strand.
TGGACAAAGCCGGATTGGTCTGCCGATCAAACCTTTGTGCGACTTCCGCCGTCTGAGTAGGAGGCCCGCCAGTAACCATTTGGCCGGGTGCCGAACGTAACGGCTGCGGTTGCTTTTCCGCGTTGACCCAAAGGAGACCGCAGGGTACGATTTTTGGTAGAATGCACGGGGTCTGAACCCGGAGGGCAATCCGTATCTCATAGAGAAATATGCGAGTTGCAAAACTCCAAATACGGATTGCCATGCTGGCTGCCCTGGCTCTGTCCGCTTCTGCCTGCCAGACGGCGCAAAGACCGGCTTCATTGCTTCCCGCAAAAACTGCCCCGGCTCTGACCGCGACCGCTCCAGCACCAGTTCCAGCGCCGCAGCAGACGCCACCCGTTGCGCCGCAGGCATCCCCATTAGATCAGCCGCAAGTTCCGGTTACGGCTGCGGCCGAAACGAAGCCACAGTCTCCATCAACACCGGCTCCGCCCGCGACGCCGGCGTCCGATCCAGTCGGCGATCTCATCGCCCGGGTGGAAAAGGACTTTCAGGCAGGATTGGACGCCTACCAGGCAGGCCAGACCGAGACTGCCAGGCAGGATTTCGACCAGGCGTTTAACGCCTTGCTCGAAAGCAGCCTCGACGTCCGCTCCGACGACCGGCTGGAGAAGGAATTTGACCGCATCGTAGAGGGCGTCAACCACCTGGATCTCGGCAGCCTAGGGTCGGATTCCAAAGCGCAGAAATCCGAGCCCGCACCCATCGATGAAACCAACGGCATCACTCCGTCCGCCGACGCCAAGGTGAAGGCCAAAGCCCAGGCTGAAATCAAGTCGACCCATTCCGACCTGCCGCTGATGATGACCGACCAAGTCGCCGGCTACATCAGCTACTTCTCCAATCGCGGACGCGGCACATTCGAACGCGCTTTCGCCCGCTCCGGCCGCTATCACGACATGATGGTTTCGATTCTCAAGGAAGAAGGCGTACCACAGGATCTGATTTACCTGGCGCAAGCCGAGTCAGGCTTTCATCCTCTCGCAGTTTCTCGCGCCGGAGCTCGCGGCATCTGGCAGTTCATGGGCAGCCGCGCCCGGGGTTACGGCCTGCAGCGCAGCCTGTGGGTGGATGATCGCCAGGATCCGGAGAAATCCACTCGCGCCGCCGCCCGCCACCTGAAAGATCTCTACGCGGAGTTCGGCGACTGGTATCTCGCCATGGCCGCCTACAACTCCGGGCCCGGAACGGTGCAGGCTGCGGTCAAACGCACCGGTTATGCCGATTTCTGGGAGCTCTACCGGCGCAACGTTCTTCCCAGGGAGACGCGTAACTACGTTCCCATCATCCTGGCCGTGACCATCATGACCAAGAACCTGTCACAGTACGGTTTTGATGGCGTCTCCATGGACGAGCCGGCGGCCTATGATTCCGTCACCATCAACTATCCCGTGGACTTGCGCCTGGTGGCCGATTGTGTGAACGCGACCCCCGCCCAACTGCAGGAACTGAATCCCAGCCTGCTGCGGCTGACTACGCCGAAGGAAGCGACATTCGAGCTCCATCTTCCGGTGGGGACGGGAGATCAATATCAGATCGCCATCGCAGCCATTCCGAGCGACATGCGGCTCTGGTGGCGGTACCACAAAGTTCAGCCCGGCGATACGCTGGCTTCGCTCGCTCGCTCTTATCGCGTCACGGCGGATGCGATTGCCCGGGCCAATCAGCTCGACGGCACAGAACTCCAGGCCGATGCCGAGCTGATTATTCCGGTCGCACCCAGCAAGCACCCGGTAAGCGATACCGGCACTTACGCCCGCCGGATCACCCGCTACAAAGTCCGCACGGGAGACACGGTCGAGTCCGTAGCCGAGAACTTCGGCGTCTCCGCTCAGATGATCCGCCGCTGGAACGGCCTGCACAGCGGAGATAGCCTGCGCGGACGGAAAGTGCTGGCCCTGCACCTGCCAGTGACGCCCGGCGGTGAAGTGGCCTCGACCGTCTCCAGGTCGGCAGGGCACCCCCGGAAGACGGCTCAAACCGCCAGCACCAAGGCTGCCTCGGGCAAGTCAGCAAGGGCAAAAGCCGGAGACGAACCTGCCTCCGAGCAGGCTAGCGTGCTTCGCCACAAGGTGAAGTCCGGCGAAACGCTCTATTCGATCGCCACCAGCTACAAGACCACGGTCGCCGCCCTCAAGCGCTACAACGGCAACGTGGCTGTCCTGCGGCCCGGTATGATCCTGATCGTGCAGCCCGCCCGGTAGCAGCTCCAGGCTCCCGCAAGCTTCTTCCGCGCTTACCCCGCTGGCTCTTGGCCACATCCTGCCCTGGGGGCAAATTTTCCGCCCGGCCGGAAAGAATCTTCTTCCATTCCGCCGCTTCGTGTGATAACAGGATAGTCGGGCCGGATCTGACCATGGCCCTTGCAGCCTGCACCAAACGTCGTGCTATAATCGCGCGCTGTTCCAACATCGGTTTCTGGTCGTCTTTTAATTTCTCGTGCCCCGGCAGCCTTGCGCAGCCGTTGTTGCGCCAGGAGGCCAAACAAAGATCAGGAGGAGCAATGACGTTCTACGATCCCACACTCTACGGACATGATGACGAAGAAGAATTCGGCGACAGCGGCGCCTACACCGAGTCGCTCGAAGAGGATTTCGAAGAGGAAGAGGAGGAGGAAGAAGAAGCCGGTGTACCCGAACCCGCGCTGGGTGAGCCGGTAGCGCCCGCTCCCCCCCCTCCCGCACCCAAAGCCGCTACTCCCGCCGGAGGCGGTGGAGGTGGCAGCAAGCCCGCCGCGAAAAAGAAAGCGGCGAAAAAGAAGGCGGCTAAAAAGCCGGCGAAGAAGAAAGCCGCAAAGAAGCCCGCAAAAAAGAAAGCGGCAAAAAAGCCGGCGAAAAAAGCCAAGAAGAAAGCTAAGAAGGGCCGCCGCTAAGGCGAGCGTCCGCAGTCCAGAACCGCGGCTCACGGGCCGCGGTTCCTTTGTTTTGTTTCCAGAAGTGCTGATCGCTTCACCCCAACCCAGCACTCAGTACTCGGAACTTCTTACTTTTTTCCCTCCACCGCTGCCCTGCACTTTGCGTACAACTCGAGCAAATGAGACGCGTATTCCTCGGGCTTCGACGCCGAACCTGTGCCCTGAAAACCTACGCCGGAGGAAGTCGTTCGGCCGTATCCCGTAGTCATCGCAACGAATTTCATCAGATCGAGCGCGATGTCCTCATTGCGGCGCGCACTCGCATGCAAACCTGGGCCTTCATCCATGAGTCCTTCTCCTGAACCGGAAATATAAGGAATCTGCTCTTCGTCTTCCATGTCTTCCATGGCTTTCACTGCACTCCGCCAACGATGATAGCAGGGTAGACGCCGTGCCGTCCGGAGTCGCAAACCCGCAATTTTATTGACGGTGAAGGGTCAATAGCCCGTCGGCAATTGAAAATCGACTTGCGCGGTGCGTCGCAGCCGGGCCATCAGCCACACCGAAGCGACGAACAGAAACGGAGAAGAATAAAATCCCGGTGCCGGACGCGGAAATGTCACGGAAGCCACCGTGTGCCCCAGAATCGTGAACAGTAGGTGGCCCAAGCCGTTCAGAAACATGAGGACGGCATAGAACCACGCCAGTGGCCGCAATCCGCGCATCCCGCGGGCCGCCACCGGAGTCAGACAAAACAGCAGCCCGCAAGCCACGATCAGGGCAACCAGCCACTCTCGAAACTCGAGCCTGGGCATGGGAAACCAGCTCCAGCGCTCGCGCAAGATGGTCACGGTTGGGTTGTACACGGCAAGAAAGCCGGTAGCGGCTTCATCCAGGATGTGCAGCGCGAACGCCGCGCACAGGGCAAGCCACGCATTGCCAAAACCCGATGCTGAAAGCGCAGGTTCTTGTTTCACGTCATTGCCTATCACACGAATTCTCAATCACCCAGCGGATACTTGGCAATCGAAAATCGGCCAGGGGAGGTGCAGCAATGGCCACGGCCACCGCAGTCAGCCATCTACCGCGCAACTTCACTCATCAGCGCCAGCAGATTTCCTTCGGTGTCGCGAAAAAACGTCATCCACAACTCGTGCTCCGGCATTCTCGCGATCAGGTCCGGCTCGTGCTCGAAGTGCACTCCGTCTTCTTTCAGTTTTCCGTAAGCTGCCTGAATATCGGGTACGGCGAAATACAGAACCGAACTGGATGATCGAACTCCGGCTTCTCCGCCCGGTCCAGCATCAGCCGCACCCCGCCACAAGCGAAAATGCCAGCCCCGGCGGCGCCTTGAAAAGCAGCTTCAGCCCCAGCTTGTTCTGGTAGAAGGCCGCCGCGCGGTCTACATCTTTTGCGTTCACGGCAACCTGACCCAAGTGCGTGATTTTAATTCCGGTTGTAGTTCCGCTCATCTCTTGACCTCCAGAGCTATATTAGTTCCCGCTCCCGTGGCTTTGTTCGTTTTTCGTAATAAGCGCAAGTTCTCCGTTGCAACTTCTCCCCGGCGTTTCTACTATTCCCCGCGCCATGATCCGCGAACTCTGCTGTTCGCCACTTACGCCACGGCCGCTCTCGCCGCTCCGTCTCCCAGCCTTGATCTCGCCACCAAGATGAAAGTGCCTTGGGGCATGATGGATAACGCTCAGATCGGAGACTGCACCTGCGCCGCCGCCGGCCACCTCATGATGGGGTGGACCGCCAATGCCCAATCCAAAATATTCACTCCGTCCGACAAGCAGATCGTAGCCGCCTATTCCGCCATCACCGGCTACAACCCCAAGACGGGAGCCAACGACAATGGGGCCCAGAAAATCGACGTGCTCAACTACTGGCGGCAGACCGGCATCGCCGATCACAAGATCCAGGCTTTCGTCGCCCTCGAGCCCTCCAACACCACTCACATCATGGATGGAACCTGGATCTTCGGCGGCTGCTACATCGGACTGGCTTTGCCCAATACCGCCAAGGCTCAAACCCAGAATCACCAGCCTTGGTCTGTGACTTCGCTCGGCACAGGCGATGGGGCGCCCAACTCCTGGGGCGGACACGCGGTCCCCGTAGTCGCTTACGACGCCCGCAGCCTAACCGTCGTCACCTGGGGCGCGCTGCAAACCATGACCTGGGGCTTCTGGGCGGCCTACTGCGATGAAGCCTACGCCATTCTCAGCTCCGACTTTCTCAAAAAGAAAGACGGTCAGCCCGTCACGCCTGACGGATTCAACGTCCACCAATTGCTCGAAGATTTGGCCGACTTGAAGTGAGGTACGACACCTAAACCGAAAAATGAGCCGTCCCCTCTTGAGGACGGCTCGCTTCACGGCGCAAGAAGAGGTACGCATGGCCACTCTTAGCATCGCCTTCGATATCATCATCGTCGGTGCAATGGCCCTTCCCTGGGTGCTCCTCGATGTCCACCTCTTCTTCTCAGAGGGCGAGACCAGCCTCAAGAAGCTTCTGCGCTTGGGGGGAGGAGCAGAAGCAGCCTGCGCTGGCCGGCGCATTCGGCGTTCCAACTTGGGTCTCTGCTGCCCTTTGCGCCCGACTGGCGCTGGCTTTAGGCGCGCTAGGATAGCTCCTGGAACCCCGCCCTGCGCCTCTTTCGGCAGCCGTAGCGCGGCGACTGGTAATCCGTGGCGCCGCCGCAAACAGTACGCAGTGCCTTTTGAGATCCTCCCCTCCCTAAAGGGAGGGGCTTCCTACTGGCTCACCCGCTAAGCGGGGATGCCTTCGGTGGGTTCCTGACACGACGGGCTTACATCACCCGAAGACGACGAACAGGCTAGCGAGGCGAGTCCCGCCTCTCTGATATTGATGGCAGCAACGAAATCCGCATGGGCTGAGAATCCGCATTCGACGCAAACGAACTTCGCTTGCGACTTGCGGTTCTCTGCCGATACATGCCCACAATCGGGGCACCTGCGGCTCGTGTTCTGTGGTGCTACAGCGACAAGCAGACCGCCCTGCCACTGCGTCTTGTACTCCAGTTGGCGGCGCAACTCAAACGGGCTGGCGTCCAAGATAGAACGGTTCAGCCCAGACTTTTGCGCCACGTTCTTCGTGGCCGACTTGCTCATGTTCTTGACTTGCAGGTCTTCGATTACGACAACGACGTGGTCTTTGCTGATGTCGTGCGAGACTTTGTGTAGGAAATCTTTTCTGATGTTGGCGACTTTGGTGTGCAACTTGGCGATACCTGCTTTCGCCTTACGCCAGTTCTTCGAGAACTTCTTTTTCTTCGCCAAACGGCGTTGCAATTTCGCCAGTTTCGGCAGGAAATTCTTGAGCGGCTGGCGCTGGTCTACAACTTCACCGTTTGACAGGGTTGCGAAGTTGACGATGCCCCAATCCAACCCGACGGCTGACCTTGACGGATGCTGCGGCGTTTCGACTTCTCGTTCCGTTTGGACTGAGACGTACCACTTGCCGCAAGACTCGCTGATGGTGAGGTTGCTAGGTTCACCGAGGATGTCTTGCGATTTGCGGTAGCGCATCCATCCGAGTTTCGGCAGTTGGATGCGCCCGTTCTGGTTGTCTACCTCGAATCCTTGCGGGATACGAAAGCTCTCAGGCTGGCCTTTCTTCTTGAACTTCGGAAAGTCGGCTCGCTTTTGAAAGAAGTTTGCGTACGCACGCTCCAAGTTCTTCAACGCTTGCTGCAAGGCTTGCGCGGGCGCGTCGGAGAGAAAGGGATGTTCCAGTTTCCAGTTGGGCAGCAAGGCACACAGCTTGGCGTAGCCGAGACGCTGCTCTTTCTCCTCATAGCGTTCGAGGTTGAGGGCTAGGGCTTTGTTGTAGACGAAGCGGCACGATCCAGCGAACTGCCGCAGATTGCGGAGTTGTTCGCCGTTCGGCATGCATTCGAATTTGAAGGCTTGCAGTCTCAACATAACCCCACTATGCTATTGGTCTATGCTATTGTCAAGCGATATTCGTCACGGCAGGCATTGCGTCTTCGCATTACATGTCCACTTGGTCTTCGTCACCAAATATAGAAGAAAGGTATTTGACGGAGACGCTATCCAGCGGCTCAAAGTCATGTTCGAGAAAGTTTGCACTGACTTCGAGGCGCAACTAGTCGAGATCAACGGTGAGGCCGAACACGTACACTTGCTCATCAACTACCCGCCGAAGCACTCGGTGTCGAGCATGGTCAACAGTCTCAAAGGCGTTTCCAGTCGGCTGCTCCGTATCGAGCGGCCTGATATGGAGAAACGCTATTGGAAGAATGTCCTGTGGTCGCCGTCTTACTTTGCCGCCAGTTGTGGCGGGGCACCGCTGGGTATCATCAAGCAATACGTTGAGCAACAAAAGACCCCGCTTTAACCGGCCTTATATCCCCGCCCTGAAGGACCGGGGCTTTACGGCCCGACTGGTAAAGTTGTGCCCGCGCGAGGTGGGCAGGCTTTGCCCCAGTACGGCAGTTTTGTGAGTCTGGGATCCGGAGCACAAGTGGGCGGGGGCCGGATCGACGCCGGTTAAGCCCAGTCCGAAATAGCGTTGCCGCCGTTTTCTGAATCTGCCAGTTTCTTCCCGCCGAGTCCCGTAGAAACCTGGCTCCAGCCCTAGGTGCGCACGCTTTTCCATTCCGGTTTAGAATGTCTGCCCGTGGTCAAACTGAAATCGAGGACGATCATGCGTAAAATGTGGATCCCGTTTGCCGCCTGTCTGTTTGCCAGCACCCTGGCTGCCGCGCAAGAACAGGACTTCAGCAAAGTGCAGATGAAGGTCTCGAAAGTGGCCGGCAATGTTTACATGCTGCAGGGCGCGGGCGGAAACATTGGCGCGTCGATAGGCGACGACGGCATCGTCATCGTCGACGACCAGTACGCCCCGCTGGCCGACAAGATTCAGGCCGCCTTGAAAGGCATCACCGACAAGCCGGTGCGTTTCATCATCAACACGCACTATCACCCCGACCACACCGGTGGGAACGCCTACTTCCAGAAGCAAGCGCCCATTATTGCCCAAGACAACGTTCGCAAACGCCTGGAGAGCGGCGGAGGCGGCGGCAACGGCGGCTCTATTCATATGGACACGAAGCCCGCGCCTCACGAGGCCCTGCCCATCATCACCTTCGATCATGACGTCACCGTGCACCTGAACAGCGAAGACATCCACGCTCTATATTTTCCCGCCGGACACACCGACGGCGACTCGATCATTTTTTTTCCGCACTCCAATGTCGTACACATGGGCGACGACTTCGTCACCTACGGCTTTCCCTTCATTGACGTGGAGAGCGGAGGCAGCATCAACGGCATGATTGACGCCGTGGCCCAGGTGATCTCGCAACTGCCGCCGGACGTGAAGGTGATTCCGGGGCATGGACCAGTCTCCAGCCTGGATGACGTGCGGACTTATCTTGTCATGCTGAAAGAGACGCGCGACGCAGTGCAGAAGGCGTTGAAAGAGGGCAAGACGCTCGATCAGATGAAGCAGGCGAAGCTGCTCGAACCCTGGAAGAAGTATTCCGGAGACTTCGTCAACCAAGACGTATTCCTGGAGACGCTGTACAACTCACTAACAGGGCTGAGGACCGGGAAGCTCATCAAGCACAATTGACGCCGCTAGCCCTATGATTGTGAAGGAGACGCATTCTGCCTTGCGCCTGACCCGCCGCGAATTTGCGCACTCGGCCCTCGCCGCAGGCATCGCTGCCGCACTGCCAGCCGGTCTGTTTTCTGGCTGCTGCGTGGCGTCGAATGCGGCGCGCACGGCAGGTTCCGCGGCTCTCTCCAGCTCCCACGCCACGCAGTTCGACACTTCTTCGGAGATTCCTTTTCCGAAGAATTTCTTCTGGGGCGCAGCTACCGCCGCCTATCAGATCGAGGGTGCATGGAAAGAAGACGGCAAGGGCGAGTCGATCTGGGACCGCTTCTCGCATACTCCGGGCAAGATCAAGAATGGCGACACCGGCGATATAGCCTGTGATTCCTATCATCGCTGGCGCGAAGACATCGCGCTGCTGCGCGCGATGAATCTGAACAGCTACCGCTTCTCCATTTCCTGGCCGCGTATTCAACCCACCGGATCCGGTCTTGCGAATTCCAAAGGCATCGATTACTACAGCCGCCTCGTCGATGCCCTGCTGGAAGCCCGAATTCGTCCCTTCGTTACGCTCTATCACTGGGACTTGCCGCAGTCTTTGGAAGATGCCGGGGGCTGGCCCAATCGCGATACCGCTTCTCGCTTTGCCGATTACGTGGAGCTCGTTGCGCGCGCGTTGGGTGACCGTGTTTCCGATTGGATGCTATTCAACGAACCTTTCGCCTTCACCTATCTGGGTTATCTCGAAGGTACCCACGCTCCCGGACGCAAAAGCATCATCGACTTCCTGCGCGCGTCGCATTCGGTGAATCTGGCGCAGGCCGCCGGGTGTCGAGCATTAAAAGCAACTCGCCCCTCCGCGCGCGGGGGAACCGCATTCAGTATGTCAGCCTGCGAACCGGCGACTAACTCCGAAGAAGACAGGCAGGCAGCGGAGCGCGCTCACGCCATCATCAACCTGTGGTTTCTCGAGCCGGCGCTCAAGGGACGCTATCCGGAGGCGCTCGCGTTTCTTCCGGAAACTGCCATGGGGATCAAGTCAAACGACCTCGACAAGATGCGGGCCCCGCTGGATTTCATCGGCATCAATCTCTACTATCGCACCATCGCATCGGCACCCCGCATGATGGAGCGGCTCTCCCATGCCCAGCAGTGGCTGTTCCCGGTAAAGATGACCGACGGCCAGCAAGGTCCGAAAACCAGCAACGGATGGGAGGTTTGGCCGCAGGCGATGTACGAGATGGTCACGCGCATCAGCCGCGACTTCAGCCGGCTGCAGATCGAGATTACCGAGAACGGTTGTGCCTACAACGACGGTCCCGGGGTCGACGGTTTGATCCGCGACACTCACCGCATTGAGTATCACCGGCAATATCTGCAAGCGCTCGCCCGCGCCATCGCCGACGGCGCGGACGTCCGCGGCTATCATGCCTGGACTCTGTTCGATAACCTCGAATGGGCCGAGGGTTTCAGCCAGCGCTTCGGCTTGGCCTACGCGGATTTCAAAACCCGGCAACGCACGATCAAAGACTCCGGCCGCTGGTACGCCAAAGTGGCTGCGGAGAATGTTGTTCCTGCACAACCTGGCCCACACTCAGCCTAGCTTCTTAGTCAGCAACTCATTCACCAACTGCGGATTGGCCTGTCCCTTGGAAGCTTTCATCACCTGCCCGACAAAGAATCCGATCATCGTCTTCTTGCCGGCGCGGTATTGCTCCAGCTGCTTGGGATTCGCGGCAATCACTTCGTCGACGATCTTCTCCAGCGCCGATGTGTCCGATGACTGTTGCGGACGGCCTTCTTCCTCGTAAACCTCGGGAAAATCTTTATTGCGCTCGAAGCAGAGATCGTAGAGATCCTTGAGCATCTTGCCGGAGATGGCGCCGCTCTCCACCAGATCGGCAGATGCCGCCACGCCTTTCATCGAAATCGGAGACTGCTCAATCTCCGCGCCCGTGGTCTTCAGGCGGCCCATCAGCTCGCTCTGCACCAGGTTCGCCACGCGCTTGGGATTCTTCGCCGCCTTCGCCGCCGCTTCAAACTGATCGGCGAGCGGCTTTGAAGCCGTCAGCACTTGCGCGTCGTATTCCGTGATGCCGTATTCCTTCACCAGCCGCGCGCGCCGCGCTTCCGGCAGTTCGGGCAAAGTCTTCATAATCTCAGCCTTCCACTTCTTATCCACCACCAGCGGCAGCAAGTCAGGCTCGGGGAAATAGCGGTAGTCGTGCGCCTGTTCTTTCGAGCGCATGCTGTAGGTCTTGCCTTCGTGGGAGTTGTAAAGCCGCGTTTCCTGCGTGATCTTGCCACCGCCGTCGATCACGTCAATCTGGCGCGCGATCTCGTAGACCAGCGCCTCGCGGATGAAACGGAACGAGTTCACGTTCTTGATTTCCGTCTTCGTTCCCAACTCTTTCTGCCCGCGCGGGCGCACGCTGACGTTGGCGTCGCAGCGCAGCGATCCCTCCTCCATGTTGCAGTCGCTGACCCCGGTGTAGAGGATGATCTCCTTCAGCCGCGTCAGGTATTCGTGGGCCTCGTCGGGCGTGGCAATGTCGGGCTCACTGACAATCTCAATCAGCGGCACGCCGGTGCGGTTGAGGTCGATGGCGGTCTTTTCATCCGAGTCGGGAAAGCCCTCGTGCAGGCTCTTGCCCGCATCCTCTTCGAGGTGCACGCGGGTGATGCCGATTTTCTTCTTGTGTGGAGGAGGAACCCCTTTGCTTACTTCGTCAATCCTTCTCTCCTCTTCTTTGGAGAACTTCCCATCGCTGGCCCCGCCCCGGTTCTTGCCTCCCCCGGCGAAGACTTCGATGAATCCATGCTCGGCCAGCGGCTTGTCGTATTGCGAAATCTGGTAGCCCTTGGGCAGGTCGGGATAGAAATAATTCTTGCGCGCGAAGATCGACGTTTCATTGATGCGGCAATTCAGGGCCAGTCGCCGCCAGCGTGGCAAACTCGACCGCCTTGCGGTTCAGCACCGGCAAAGCCCCAGGCATGCCAAGGCACACGGGGCAAACATTCGTGTTAGGCGGAGCGCCAAAGCGGGTGGAGCAGGAGCAGAAGATCTTCGACGCCGTCAGAAGCTGGACGTGCACTTCGAGGCCGATGACTGGCTCGTAGGCGGTGCGAGCGGCGACGGATGTGTCGGCGGTGGTCGACATATCGGGTGATTATAACGGCCAACCTGGGTTCGATTCGCGCTGTCCCGGCCGCTCGGCTCAGCAGCTGAAAAAAAATGTGTATGGGCTCGTCGCTGACTACCGAAAAGAAGCTACGGTAAAGCGTTTCGAAAAGCATCCCCGCCCGATTTTCTAAATCTTGCTCGCACCTCAAGGCTCCGCGACAGCAGGGCCCTCACGAAGCGGAGTCCATGCATTGAAAATTAGCCGGCATACAGCTCCTATCACTTAGGTTGGATTGTACATAGGTAAGTATCAAGTTCCAGTTGGAACACCCAGCACAAAGATTCCGACTGGAACATTCACCACAATGCTCTGGCCTGAACCGGCTGTCTCAAAACACCTGCGTCTTGGTGACTTTGCCATTCTCAAAGTGGACCACCCACCTGTGCCCGTTCTTCAGGTAGAACCAGGTCTCTTTCAGATTCGTAGCGTCAACGTCATCCACCTTCTTCTGATCGGGATCGCCGAAGCTCATCAGAACCATTTTGTAGGTCATGTTCTCGACCACGGTGTGGGCCTCGATGGCGTTGCGAAGTTCCACAGGCATGTCCTTCTCTTCGATTTTCTGCTCGATGCGGCTCACGTCCAGCAGTCTGGACATGAATCTCAGGATGTTTTGCGGAGCGATGTCGGCGTCAGTGAGATCTTTCTGATACCTCAGATTGAGTCGCGAGCCTCCGGACCGCTTGTAGGACGCGCCCACTTTATTGGCGTGGTTGCTGCCTCGCCGCCCCTCGCCGCCGCCTTCCAGATGGATCTCGATCTTGTCGCTGTCGATCTTGACGTTGGTGATGGTCACCCATTCGTCGCGCTCCACGCCCACTCCCTTTTCTTTGAGCCTCTTGGTCATCTCGGCCAGGTCGACTCCGCGATCGTCGGCGCGCTTGTTCGACGGAGGCACGTAGTACACGTCCAAGCCGTCCTTGTAGGCGGGCAGATCCACTAGAGCTTTTACGTCCTTGCCCAGCAACAACGTGTTCAACTGCTCCTGAGCGTCTTTCGACGGAGAAGCGTGAGCCGCCGCCAGCCACCCCACTACGAGACTGGGCAACGCGGCCCAGAAAATCCACCTCTTACGATTGCGCACGACCCTCTCCTTTTCGCCTTTTATGCCAACTGCATCGAACCACCTGTATCCAATCAGGCTGGCTGCCGAACTGACAGGCGAAACTTATATCTTGACACGATTCGCCTCGCTGTAAATGGCTCTTGGGTACAAGTTGGCCGACCGCATGATGCCCTTCGCTACTGGCGATTGTAAATCCAAGGATTAGTTTGTCTTGTGCGGCGGGTTGAGATATTTCTCCAGCGGAAGTTCGAAGTACATCAGCTCGGCGCCTTTGGCGTCGTTGACGCCGGTTACGTAGATGTGCGCGCCGGCGAGGGGCGCGCTGATGTCTTCCACATCGAAGAAAAGGAATCCCGATTGCGTGTTGTGGGGCTCGACGGCTTTGGCGGCGAATTGCGAGGATTCGATTTCGTTCTTTTCCTTCTGGCTGATGGTGCCCTTCACTTTCTTTTGCGGGATAGGGAACGGCAACGGCGCGTTGGTGTTGGTGCGGGGATTGGTGATGCGGCGGTAGATGTCTTCGGGCGAGCTTGGCGTCAGCTTGTCGCGGTTGGCCGTGGTCAGAGTCACCTGCAGGTTGGCCAGGGATATGGGCTGGTTGCCGTCGTTGGTTACGACGAAAAAGATGGGCAGGAATCCGTGCTCGTGAAAGTTCACGGCGAAAATCTTCGCCTTGTCGGGCGTGTCGTAGGGGTCGGCGGCGATGGCGACCTTGTCGTCAGGGTGATCGTCGTGCGCGGGATAGGTCTTGGCCGGTTGCGCTGCGGGTCTTACAAAATCCTTGGCGGATAGGCAAAGGGCGAATTCGGCAACGGCGCATAGGACGACCACGAAACGGCGAAACGCTAACTGAAACCTGGGCTTCAGCACTGGCTGCATGCTTCCGATTATAGAGGCTAAGGCGGTTGCTTTTCGCGGCTGGAGTTTGGACAGCTTCCTAAAACTCAACCGCGAAGGGCGCGAACGTACACGAAGGTTTTAGAATGGCTGAACTTGATCTCTTCTCTCTATAGCTTTCTCTACAGCGTTGTGCTGGCCGTGGGGATGTCGGCGAGCCTGCCTTACTGGCTTTTCCAGATGGCGCGCCACGGCAAATACCGCAAGGGCTTGACGGAAAGGCTGGGGCGGCTGCCTTCGCGACTTCAGTTACCGGGAAGACAAGAGCGGGTAATCTGGGTGCACGCGGTTTCGGTGGGAGAGGTGCTGGCGGTTGCGGGTTTGGTGGAGGAACTGGGGCGCCGTTTCCCCCGGCACGGGATTTTCATTTCAACAACCACCGATACTGGGCAGGCGCTCGCCCGGCAACGCTTTGGCCAGGCGAATGTGTTTTACTTCCCCATGGATTTCGCATTCGCGATCCGTCCTTACCTGCGGGCGCTGCGGCCGCAACTGGTGGTGATTGCGGAGACCGAGTTCTGGCCCAACTTCATGCGGCTGGCGCATGCCAGTGGGGCGCGGATTGCGGTGGTGAACGCCCGCATTTCGGACCGGTCATGGCCGCGGTACCGGCGTTTCCGCAGATTGCTTCGAAGACTGCTGGCCAACGTGGACCTGTTTCTGGCGCAGACCTCCGAAGACGCCGCGCGGCTACGAGATATCGGCGCGAGCCCGGAACGCGTGCGCGTCGGCGGAAATCTGAAGTTCGACATCCCGGCGCCCGCTCCAACTGCGATCGTCGAGAGCGTGCGGAAGTCGATCACCGCGAGCGCGGCCGGCCCGGTGCTGGTCTGCGGCAGCACCGTGGATGGAGAAGAGCCGCTGCTGCTGAAGGCGTTCGAGAACTTGCTGGTCGAGCATCCGCGTGCGGTGATGATTCTTGCGCCGCGGCACCCGGAGCGTTTTCCCGGCGTGGCTACTCTGCTCGAGCACATGTCGATTCGCTTCTGCCGGCGATCGCAGTGGAGGGGCGAAGCTTTGACCGGCGGAGTTTTTCTGCTGGATACAATTGGAGAGTTAGCCGCGCTGTATGCGCTCGCTGACGTTGCCTTCGTTGGCGGAAGCCTGGTGGCACACGGCGGACATAACCTCATTGAACCGGCCCAGCATGGTGTGGCCACGGTGGTCGGGAATCACACGGAGAACTTCCGTGACATTGTGAGCTTGCTCGAGAGCCGGGACGCGGTGCGGATCGTCGGGCCGGCGGAGTTGCCCTTGATGTTGCTGGAGTTGCTGGCCAACGACGCGGAGCGAAGAGCCTTAGGACAGCGCGCCGCCGAAACCATGCGATCGCAGGTTGGAGCCACAGCGCGCACGGCCGGCGAGCTGGGGGAGTTGCTGGCGCGGCCATGAACTTCCATCCCTTGTCCGCGGTTTACGGCGCGGTGGTTGGGGCACGCAACGCGCTCTATGACCGGAGATTATTGCGCTCGCGGTCGCTCTCAGGGACCGTCATCAGCGTGGGCAATATTTCGACGGGAGGCTCGGGAAAAACTCCGTTCGTCATTCTGTTGGGCGAGTTATTGAAGGCGCGCGGGATCCCCTTCGACGTGCTTTCGCGCGGCTACGGGCGCACAACTCGCGGAGTGCTGCTGGTGGACCCCGGCGGGCTGCCACGAGATTTCGGCGATGAGCCGCTGCTGATCGCTCGACGATTACAGACGCCGGTCGTTGTCGGGGAGGATCGTTATGAGGCGGGGCGCTTGGCGGAGTCGCGATTTGGTGCGCAGATTCATTTGCTGGATGATGGGTTTCAGCATCGCGGGTTGGCTCGCGATTTCGAGATCGGGCTCGTCACTCCGGACGATGCGCGCGATCGTCTGCTGCCCGCAGGACGGCTGCGGGAACCTTTGCGATCTCTCGAACGGGCCGATGCCGTAGTGCTGACCAGCGGCGCTTCGCCGGAATCGTTTCCGCTGGCGGGCAAGACCGTGTGGCGGGTGCGGCGTGGGATTGTTGCGCAGGACGTTCCGGCTCGGCCCATTGTGTTCTGTGGCATTGCGCGGCCGCAGAACTTTCTGCTGCAGTTGCGGGCTGCGGGTATTGATCCTGTGGCCGAGGCTTTCTTCCGCGATCATCACGCCTACGCCGAGAAGGATATTCGCGACTTACTGCAGCTTCGGCTGCGCAGTGAGGCTGGCGGCTTCGTCACCACAGAGAAAGATGCCGTGAACCTGGGAGGATATCTGGCCGCACTCGCGCCGCTGGTGGTGGTTCAGGTAAAGATGGAGCTTGCCGACGCCGCTAATGCTGTGGATACCATGCTGCGCGTGATTGAGGAACGGCGCCGCCACTCGTGAGAAAATGCCCGAGACGCCAACTGAGCGGAAGGTGCCGCGAAATCTGATGACCAAGCATTTGAAGGAAGCCGAGCGGCTGCGGAAGATTATCGAAGCGTTCCCCAAGGTCACCATTACGGTGCTGGGGGACTTGGTGGCCGATGAATTCGTGTTCGGAGAGATCTCGCGCGTGTCGCGCGAGGCTCCGGTGCTGATCCTGAAGCATCGCGAACGAAGCGTGGTGCCCGGCGGCGGCGCCAACGCGGTCAACAATCTGGCCGACTTGGGAGTGAACGTGCTTCCGGTCGGCGCCATTGGCGAAGATGAGCCGGGGCGACTGCTGATGAAGTTGTTTCGACACAAGCGCATTCCGATCAGCGGCGTGCTGAAGGACAAGAGTTACACGACGGTCACAAAGACGCGCATTCTCGCGGGCATGACGCACAACACACGCCAGCAGGTAGTGCGCGTGGATCGAGAGCCGGAAAACCCTCCCAACCGGCATCTGACCCGCGAGTTATTCCTGGCGGCGCGGGAATATCTGCGCGCCTCGGAGGCGCTGCTGGTTTCTGACTACGGCTACGGGTCGGCGAGTCCGGCGATCGTGAATGCGCTGCGCCAAACCGGGCGGCGCAGAGTTGTGCTGGTGCCGCTGATTCTGGACTCGCGGTACCGCTTGTTGGAGTATTCTGGCGCCACCGCAGCGACTCCCAACGAGCCCGAAGTGGAAGCGGCGCTGGGCATTCGCATTGGCCAGGACTGGGAGAAGCTGACTCAGGCCGGCAAACGAGTTATGGATCAGATGAAGCTGCAGTCGCTGCTGATTACGCGGGGCCGCGACGGCATGGTGGCGTTCGATCAGAGACATGCCCCGGTTGACATTCCGATTTTTGGTTCTGACGAAGTTGCCGATGTGACCGGCGCGGGCGATACGGTAATTGCGGCATTCAGCGCGGCTCTTGCCGCCGGGGCCAGCACGGAAGAAGCGGCGCAGTTAGCCAACTACGCTGGCGGGATCGTGGTCATGAAACGCGGCACGGCTACCGTTTCCCGTGAGGAACTGTTGCGCGCCGTGGACCAGACTCCGCCTTCGACCCGGCCTCATTGATTTCTTACGGCGAAGATCGGAACGAGCGACTGGAAACAGTAAAGATGAGGAATGGCAAGATTCTGGGGCGCGAGGAACTCCGCGAGCGCGTAGACGAGTGGCGGCGCGCCGGGGAACGCATCGTTCTGGCCAATGGCAATTTCGATCTGCTGCATGTGGGCCACGTGCGCTATCTGCGCGGCGCCAAGGCGCTGGGTGGCAAGCTCGTGGTGGCCATCAATTCTGATGAATCAGTGCGCGCGCTCAAGGGCGACGGTCGTCCGGTGATGCCGGCGGAAGAGCGTGCCGAAATTGTTGCGGCGCTTGCCGACGTAGATGCCGTCGTCATTTTCTCCGAACTCGATGTCCGCGCTTTGATTCGCGAGATTCATCCGGATATTCAGGCCAAGGGCACAGACTACACGGTGGAGTCCGTTCCCGAGCGCGATGCGGTCGCAGAATATGGCGGGCGGGTTGCGATTGTGGGAGATCCGAAGGATCATTCCACCAGCGCGACTATTCGCTCGCGGCTGGGGCGGCCGTGAGTTTCGCGTCCACGAGTCTCGATATTACTTCCGAAAGAAAGATCCAGCGGCTGCTGATCGTGCGGCTCAGCGCCATGGGAGACGTGATCCACACGCTGCCCGCGGTGCATGCGCTGCGGCAGGCATTTCCACAAGCACACATGGGCTGGCTGATTGAGGAGCGCTGGGCCGAGTTGCTATGTGCGCCGGGCTCTCCGCGGCGCGGGCGCCGGTCTGCACTGCGGCCGCTGGTAGATGAGGTTCACGCCGTGAACCTGAAGCCATGGGGAAGATCTCCGTTTTCGATTTCGACTCTGCAGCGGGCGGTCACGGTTTGGAACGATGTGCGGGACGCGGGTTACGATGCTGCAGTGGACCTGCAGGGGGCGATGCGGTCTGCGCTGCTGGCGCGCTTGTCCAAGGCACGCGTAGTATACGGCGCGGCAGAGCCGCGAGAAGCTCCCGCGAGCCTTTGGTACACCCGGAAGGTAGTCGCACGCGGCGGGCATGTCATTGAGCAGAATCTTTCGGTTGCTCGGGCTTTGGTTGGGCACGGGATGAAACCATCGGCGGCAGAAATTCCCCACGACCTTCCTTGTGATTTCGAGGCTGAGGCGCGCATCGAGCAGGGGCTGGCACAGCACAACATCCGCGACTTTGCCATCCTGAATCCTGGTGCGGGCTGGGGCGCGAAGCGCTGGCCGGCGGAGCGCTACGGTGAAGTTGCGCGCAGGCTATCCGAGGCGGGCATATGGCCGCTGGTCAACTACGGTCCGGGCGAAGAAGATCTTTTCCGCGCTGTGTTCGCTGCGAGCGGAGACAAGGCCAGGCCCACGAATGGTACGATCACCGAACTGATCGCGCTGACTCGCCGCGCGCGCCTTTTCATTGGAGGCGACACTGGGCCGTTGCATCTGGCGGCGGCCTTGCGGGTTCCGATAGTGGCGATCTATGGACCTACAGATCCTGCACGCAACGGGCCTTATGGAACACGCAGCATCGTGCTGCGCAGTGAGGAGAGCGTTACAACCCATGCGCGGCGGGCTACGGCGGATGAGGGATTGTTGACGATTGGGACTGATGCCGTGCTTGCCGCTGCGAACGAGCTGCTGGTGGGATGATGGATCGACCGTACAAATAACCGGGATGGCTGAGTGGGCACAAATCGCGCGGCGCATTCGCGTGCCCCTGGGATTTGTGTTGGCTGTGTTTTATTTCTGGCTGGCCCGGCCTTCTTGGCGTTCCTTGATGCTGGGTGCGATTGTGGTTGTTCTGGGGCTTGTGATTCGCGCGCTGGCTTCGGGGCACGTGCGTAAGAACGAGTCGCTCGCAACTTCCGGTCCTTATGCTTATACCCGCAATCCACTCTATTTGGGATCGCTGCTGATCGGGTTGGGATTCGCCGTGGCGGCTGGCAGTTGGTGGGTGGGCGCTGCTCTGGTCGTGATGTTCTTTGCTATTTATCTGCCGGTGATCCGCGACGAGGAGGCATTTCTGCGGCGTACGTTTCCTGAGTTTGACGAGTATGCGCGGCTGGTGCCGAGGATGTTCCCGCGTCTCCCTCCGCATGCAAGGGTTGAGAAAGAAGCTTCGGCAGGATTTTCTTTGGAGTTGTATCTGAAGCATCGCGAGTACAACGCGCTGCTGGGGGCGCTGGCCATGATGGTCGGGCTGATTTTCAAGATCACGATGCTTCGAAGTTAGGAAGAAAACGTTAAGGGGCTGCTCGGATGGTCAAGGTTCTGCCACCTCAAGTATTGCAGGGCGCGACGCTGCGAGGCAACGAGTATGGCTGGAGCGTCGCCGTCTTCCCCGATGCTCTGGCTGAAGCGGAGGGCCGTGGTTATGCGTGTCTGGGCGGTCAATTTCAATTTCGCCTGGATGACGGCACGTGTGAGATGTACTGGCTCAATGCCGACTCAAAGGACCGCGCACACGGTGAATCATGGGCAGACTATTGTCATCGTTCTTGTTCGGAGGTCCGAAACGGGTTTCAGGGTTTGGTTGACAAGACAGGTTTCGGCGAAGAGGCGTCGAGTTGGGGGTTCCAAATAGACCCGACACGGAGCCTGGTGTTCGTTGCGTATTTTGTCACGGAGGCTGACCTGGCAAACATCGCAGCAATAAAGTCCGTTCGGCGGTAAGGGAGACAACCTCGAGACGCCTGGCCGGCGATGGAAACTCCTTGCCAGGCCGTGGTAGCCGAAGCCTGCAAGGGATCCTGCGCTTCGCTCAGGATGACACCGTGTGTTCGTAGCTTACCGTTTTTGGGCCGTAAAGCCTCGGCCTTCAAGGCCGGGGATACCGGGGATATAAGGCCCTTGTTTTTCCCTTCCGTTCGTCCTAAAATCTCTCCGTCTGAAAAGACCTAGCGGCAGGGCAATGCCGGAAGTTAAGCCTCTTCGTTGTCCTCCGGTGAAGTAGGCCGGTTGTGGGAGGAACCCACCGAAGCATCTCGCGATACCCAAGCGAGTTGCCGTAGGAATCGCTGCCATTTATGGCGGCGAGGATGTCAATTCTGCGCCACCAACTGGGCGGCTCAGCTCCGGGCGCGTGGAGTTTGATCCGTCACAGACTTTCAGCAACAGCGCGTAGTATTCTGTGGCGTCCGCCTGCATGCCGGCGGCTTCGGCGGCGCGGGCTGCGCCGTAGAGGCCGTCGAAGCGGTTGGGATGCAGCTTCAGGTCGGTCTGATATTCGGCCAGGGCCTGCTGCGGACGCTTGGCTTCGAGCAGGATATCGGCGATCATTTCGCGGGCGGGAGCGCCGTCCGGTTCGTCCCCAATTGCATCCTCTTTGTCGGCTATCGGACGAAGCGCTTCGACGGCGTCATCGTATTTGCCCTCGGCGAAGGCCAGCCAGGCCTGGGCTTCCTTGCGGTCGCCTTCTACGGCGTCGGCAAACTCTGATTTCTCGGCCACGCGCTTTTTATAAATGCGCTCAATCTCTGCGATATCCTTGCGCACGTCGTCGGGCTTGCGCAGATGGGCCGAACCGATAGCCCGGGCCCAGAAAATCATCGAATATTCCGCCGTGCCCGCAACGTCGGTGGGAGGCAGCGCTGCCGCGGCGGGCCAGTCGTGCATCTCGATGGGATACAGTGCGCTGAGATGCGCCAGAGTGGCCGCGTGGGGGTCGTAGCCTCTGCCATACATGTCGTCTTTCTTGTTGGGCATGGCGCGGATTTCCTCGATCAGGGCCTTGGCGTCGGCGTCGCGTCCGCTTTGCATGTAGGCGTAGAAGAGAAAATCCATGGCGTGGAACTGGTGGCCTTCACCACCCATGTGCATGGCGGCGGTTTTGCGTGTGGCGGCGATGGAGGCCAGGTTTGAGTTGATATCGTCCTGCCAGAGGCCGACGCGCGCAAAGATATGGGAAGGCATGTGTAGGGCGTGCGGAGCCGCGGGCGCGATCTCGGCGTAACGGCGGGCGGCGGGCAAGCCGAGTTGGGCGAGTTGCGGTTTGTCGTAGGCGTGGATCAGGTAGTGGGCCACGCCGGGATGGTCGGGCTCGGTGGCGAAGAGTTGTTCCAGGATCGCCGCCGCTTGCTTGCGATTGGCGAAGGTTGCATCCTCGTGCGGTTCGGAGGCGAGCAGAGAGAGCGCGTAGAAAGCCGCGGCTTCGTGGTCGTCAGGGTAGGTCTCGTAAACCTTCTTCATCGCGTCGGAGTATGCCTTGGCGCGAGCGTCGTGCTTGAATTTCTTGGAATCGCTGTAGAAGGCTGCGATGGCCGCGATATACGCCTTCTCGCGCGGAGTGGTCGGGCCGTCCGTGGTTTTCGCCTGATGAACTTCGTCGAGGCCGTGCTGGATGACCTGCTTGTCCGGCTCGTTCCACAGTTGGTGCCACAGGCTCATGGCCACCCCCCAGTGCGCCATGGCGCAGTTGGGATAGCCAGCGGAAATCTGCATGAATTCTTTTTCTGCCTCTTCGTACCAGAAAGAGTGCAGCAGAGCCACGCCGCGCTCGAAGGGCTTCTGCACATCAGGCGCACAGGAGACCGGGAAGGTGACCGTACCGAGTTGCGTCGTGGTTAGGTCTTCGTGGTGATGGCCTTCATCATCGTCGGCGAGGGCAGTGCCGGCGAGAGCAGAAAGTGTGAAAACCGAGACGCAGAGCAGGCACGGGATGCGTTTCATAGGAACCCCACGAGAAGCGAGTCTAGTTGAGCGGGAACTACAGGGTCAAACTCTGGAGGGCCTCGCTTCGCGAGGACCGCCGAGGTCCCCACACCAGCACTCTACTGAATCTTCACCACCCACGACTTTGGCCCGGCCCCATGGCCGCCAGTTCCATTTCCTCGCATCGATCTTCCTCGACTGGAGTCAGCGCCAGATCGGAGTGGATGGCGTCGGGATCGCGCTTCAGGTTGAGTATTGCCAGCGTATTGGATGGAATAGCGGAACGGAACCACTGGATGACGTAGCCATCGTCGTCGTAGTGCGACGGCTTGATCAGCACCAGCGAGAATCGCTTCGACGCCTGACCCACGGAACCCATGGAACCCATGGAACCCATGGAACCCCTCCTGTCGAGGACGCGCTCGGCAGGAGAATACCACGGCTGGCAGGGACAACTCGGAGTCGCGATCGGTCGGAGGAGCCGACGGCGCAGCCGTGCGGCTGGGCATGAAACGGACCAGTCAGCAGTCGAAGCTCGACCAGCTCGGCATCAAGCCGGGAGCGTAGGGCGCATGAGTTCCGGGGCCTACGCCGCCCGAGTCTGATCTGCCTCAAAAGAGAAAGCCCCCCGCTTGCGCAAGGGGCTTTCTCCGTGGGGAGGGACTCGGGCGAGGCACCCTTAGGTCCCAAACGGTTTCATGATGACTACTTCGGCTGCTGTTGCTGGTCGGACGTGGTCGCCGGAGCCGAAGAATTGCTGGAGAGCTGTTCCAGGTCGTTCTTCAACAGGCTGATTTCCACGCGCCCGCCGCTGATGTGCTTGGCGTCCGCTCCCTCAACCGGTGCATTGCCCATGCCAACGAGGTAAATACGGTAGACCGGAATCTCGTGGTTGAGCACTAGATAGCGCACCACGGACTCGGCCATCTTCTGCGAGCTCTGGATTGCGATCTGGCCCTTGCCGGAAGAGAAGCCCTGCACTTCGATGATATAGCCGCGCTGGCCTTGCACACTGGTCGCCATCTCATCGAGAGCGTCCTTGGCGTTCTTGCTCAACACGGTCTGGCCGGGCTTGAAACGAATTTCGGTCTGGTTCGACGCTTTGTACTGGTCGATGTTGCCCACAACCGTCTCAACGGTTTGGATGCGGGTAGTCGCCTGCTGCGCGCTCTGCTGCGCCATGGTGGCCTTGTTGCCGGCATCGACGGCGTGCTGATCGGCTTGATCGGCTTTGTCCGAAGCCAGCTTGATGCCAGCTTGTGCGCGGGCGTCGGTGTCCTTGATGGTCTTGCTGTTGGCCGCGGTCAGATCGTCCAACTCATTGACGCGATCGCGGATGGGATCGGTCTGCCGCTTCACGTAGTTCTTGCGAGCGAATGGGTTCACACGGCCCCAGAAACCTTCCCGGCTGGGTGGTTGAAGAGGCTGCTTGCCGGTCGCGGTGGCACTGTCCATTGACTGTGTCGGCTGCGACGCGGCCGGTTGATTCGATTGATCTTGGGAAGATGAAGGCGAAGTTTGGGCCAAGGCCGGAAAGGCGAGCACTGCGGCCAGGGGCAAAGTAACGAGCAAACGGTTGTTCATAAGAACCTTCCTCCGAGTTGAGAGCGATTGGGGGATCCGCTCCAGCACGCCGAAACGGGCGTGTTACGTGATTTTTGATCGCGTCCCCTAACACTACAGACTGCGAAGCAACGCGGTGGCCGCTTTGCCGGCATACGCTGACGCAACGCACGCCTAAACATTTCAAATTCCAGGCTCCGAAAACCTCGCTGGCGCCTGCCTTCTCTAATACAGGTCGGATGCCAAACCGGGCTCGGAGGTTGACGAGCTAAGTGCTTGATATCTAAAGACATTGTACGTGTAATCCGGGCGGAAGGATAGCCGGAAGGGTTTCGGCAGGGTAATTTTGGCAAACCTGATATAAAAACTGCGTGGATTGGGAGTTTGGCAAGAACCAAGGAAGTGGTTACTGGGATGCGCGAAGAGTTCGGTCGCGATGCGTTTAGCCTCGTCTTTTCTCCTGCCAGCGACGCACCGTAATTAGAGATTCTCGTAGAGGAAATCCTTGATCTGCGCGTTCCAGTTCCGCGTCGGGCTGAAAGCGGCCAGGCGTTCTTTGTGCAGACGCGCATCGAGCACAGTTTCAATCCCGGCCCGCTTCCGCCGCACCCGCCTGTTGGTGATCAGATCGCCGGCCAGTCGGTTGAACGCTCCTTTACGAGCTTCGCTGAATTTCAGTTCTGCTCGACCCCTCGGAAGAAGCGTTCGAAGACCGGCAGTCCCCGATCTCAAGAGTGTTCGCCAGCATCGCTCGAATGTGAGTTTGCGCGCGGAATCGTCGCAGGTGAGCAGGCCGTACTTTTCAAATAGCACACGCTTCTGCGGGGCCGCGGTGGCGTCGAAATCTTGACATTCTCAAAAGCAGTTTTTCTGCGCGGACATGCCCGACGCAAAGAAGAACAGAAGGCAGATCAGGGTGAAAACTCGTCTCATTCGATGACACCGGCACAATCCTACTGGCTCGAGCATGGAGTTATAAGCCCGCTATTCCTTAAGGTTATTTCAAAAACCTTTACCAAACTTGACAATCAACACCGCAAGTCCCCTCGGTCTCAGTACTTCCGTTTCAGACGGAGCCTGCGCAGCGCGCAGGGTTTTTCCCCAATGCGACCGATATCGGGTTAGAATTAAAGCACCCCACCCCCGGCGGTCTAGCATCCAAGTGATCATGCTTCCGGGAAGTGCGCGCAGCTCAAACAGAATCAGCTCTAACAGAATCAAGTCCGACAGAACTAATTCCAGCGTCGTCAGGTCGAGCATGAATCGAATTTTTTACGCCATTTTAGTGTTCTCCATCCTCCCAGCGGCCGCGGCCGCGCAAAACGCTCCCTCCTCCCCTGCGGAGGCGAAGCCAGCGGACTCGAACGCAGCCCAGTCCAAGTCATCACCGTCTTCCCCGCGCAAAATAGACCGCGCCGGCGCGTATTACCACTACACCGTCGCGCACATGTACGAAGAGCAGGTCACGGTCTATGGCCGCAGCGAGTTGGCGAATAAGGCCATGGATGAGTACCGGCTTGCCATCGAGGCGGACCCGTCTTCCGAATTCCTGACCTCCGGCCTGGCCGAACTCTACGTGAAGACCGGACGCATCCGCGACGCCGTACTCGAAGCCCAGGACATTCTCAAGCGCGATCCCAAGAATCTGGAAGCTCACAAGCTGCTGGGCCGGATTTATCTGCGGTCGCTGGGCGATATGCCGGGCAGCGGCAACGGCTCCGATAACGTGCTCAAGCTGGCCATCGAACAGTACGAACAGATTGTGAAGATCGAGCCCGACAATGTTGACGACCACCTTCTGCTGGGTCGCCTCTACCGCCTGAACAATGATTTGCAAAAGGCGGAAGCTGAACTGAAGATCGCGGTGAAGCTCGATCCCGACTCGGAAGAAGCCGTCACTACGCTTTCTCTGCTTTACAGCGACGAAGGCGACACCACTCGGGCCTTGCAGGTACTCAGCTCCGTGCCCGACACCGGCCGCTCTGCCAAGCTGTATGCTGCACTGGGCGCCACCTACGAACAGCGCAAGGATTACAAGAGCGCGATCGATGCCTACAAACATGCCATTCAGTTAGACCGCGACAATCTCGACGCCATGCGTGGTCTGGCGGAAAATCTGTTGAACGACGGCCAGATCGACGCCGCGCTCGATCAATACAAGGTGATCGCCGACGCCAATCCTGAGGATGCCCAGACCTACCTCCGCATCTCCGAGATCTACCGCCGCCAGGGTAAGTACGACCAGGCGCTGGAGAACCTAAAGAAGGCGGAAGCCATGGTTCCCGACGCCCTGGAAGTTCCTTACAACGTCGCGGTGGTTTACGAAGCCCAGGCTCGCTACGACGAGGCCGCAAAGATTTTGCAGGATCTGCTGAAGAAAACCGAGAAGCCCGACAACAGCTACTCTCAGGCCGACCGCAACAATCGCGCGATCTTCATGGAGCGCCTCGGAATGGTCTACCGCGACCAGGAGAACTATCCGTCCGCGGTGGAAGCTTTCCGTAAGATGATCCCGCTCGGAGACGACAACGCTCGCACCGGTTATCAGGACGTGATCGATACCTACCGCGAAGCCAAGCAGTGGCAGGAGGCCACGGCCGTCGCTAAGGAGGCCGTCCAAAAGCTGCCTGACGACCGCGAGCTCCGCATGGTGCTGGATGCTCAACTCGCCGACACCGGCGATCCCGAGAAGCCTCTCGCCGACGTGCGCTCGCTGCTCAAAGGCGCGCCGGAAGACCGCGACGTCTACCTCCGGTTGGCGATTATGTACACGCGTCTGCACCGTTGGAGCGACGCCGAAGAGGCTCTCAACAAGGCTGAAAAGCTGTCCACCAAGGCCGAAGACAAAGAGTACGTCTACTTCCTGCGCGGTTCCACCTACGAGCGCGAGAAGAAATACGACGAAGCCGAAGCCGAGTTCAAGAAAATACTGGCTGCCAACCCGCAGAGCGCCGCCGCCCTGAACTATCTCGGTTACATGAATGCTGATCGCGACGTCCGGCTCGAAGAGTCGCTCAACTACATCAAGCTGGCCGTGAGCCTGGAGCCCACCAACGGCGCCTATCTGGATTCCCTGGGCTGGGCCTATTTCAAGCTCGGCAAGTACGACCTCGCCGAAGAGAACCTGAACAAGGCATCTTTGCGCATGGGTTCCGACCCAACCGTGCAGGATCACCTCGGCGATCTCTACCAGAAGACCGGCCGGTTGAAACTGGCGGCTGCTCACTGGGAGCGTGCCGTCGAAGAGTGGAACAAAACCATAGCTTCGGAGCAGGACTCCGATCTGTTCGCGGCCACGCAGAAGAAACTCGACGCCGCCAAGGTGCGCCTGGCAAAGGAAGGATCGGGGCAGCAGTAATCAGTCCCGAGTCCCCAGTACCGAACAAGGCGATCCGGGCCGCCATGGCTAGGTGTCAGTACATGCTTTTCACTCGCAACTCTCGCCACTCGGTATTAGGTACTCGGTACAGCGTACTCTGTTAAACTTTGAGCATGCTGGCCGGCTACGCGGTGCAGGTGGAACATTCCCGCGGACGCCGCTTCCCTGAGCCGCAGCATCCCTACCGCAACGACTTTCAGCGCGACCGCGATCGCGTCATTCATGCCCGCGCCTTTCGCCGCCTCGAAGATAAGACCCAGGTTTTCACGCGCCGCTACTCCGACCACTTCCGCAACCGCCTCACCCACACCATCGAAGTCGCGCAAATATCCCGCACCGTCGCGGGCGCGCTCGGCCTCAACGTCGATCTCGCCGAAGCCTTGGCCCTGGTGCATGACCTCGGCCATCCTCCATTCGGCCACGCCGGCGAAAAAGCGCTCGATGCCACGATGCGTTCCCACGGTCTCTTCTTCGAGCACAACCTGCACGCCTTGCGCATCGTGGAAGACTTCGAGCAGCGTTACGCCGCCTTTCGCGGCCTGAACCTGACCTTCGAAGTGCGTGAGGGCATCATCAAGCACTCGCGCGACTACGATCCAACGAAACATCCCGAACTGGCGGAGTATCTTCTCGACCAGCGGCCCCCGCTCGAAGCCCAACTCATCGACTTGACGGACGAAATCGGCTACAACACCGCTGACCTGGATGACGGCTACGAAGCCCATCTGCTGACGCATGAGCAAATCCCCTGCGGCGTGCCCGTCTTTCAACGTTTTTTCCACGAGGTCGAGCAGACCTATCCCGAGGCCGCCGACAAGCTGAAATTCAACGAGGCTCTGAAAGGCGTGTTCAACCGTCTGGCCGGCGATCTAATCACCAACACGCAGGCGCGGCTGAAACGAGCCGGAATCGAAACTCTGGCCGATGTTCGCCTGCACCAAGAGCGGCTGGCCGCTTTCAGCCCCGAAGTGGAAGCGGAACGCAAGCAGATCAAAGACTTCCTCTACGAAAATCTTTATTGCAGTGAATCGCTGGCAGGAGAAAAAGACGATGCCGAGCGCATCGTCACCGAACTGTTTGCCTTCTGGATGGAAAACCCGTCCGCCTTGCCGCCCCATTACCAGGAGAAAGCCGACCAGGAGTCCCTGCCGCGCGTGGTCTGCGACTACATCGCCGGCATGACCGATCATTTCATTATCGAACAGTACGAAAAACATTGCGGCAGAACAGCCTAACCTCACCGTTCCGGCTGGCGTTTTCAAAG
The DNA here is from genome assembly GCA_963714225.1 of uncultured Acidobacteriaceae bacterium. GTDB lineage: Bacteria > Acidobacteriota > Terriglobia > Terriglobales > Acidobacteriaceae > Sulfotelmatobacter. Next base: position 123,606 of record CAVQNY010000054.1, read on the forward strand.
GCGAGACGGGCCAATCGAGAAACAGCCCAGAGCTCGGGATGTACCTGCTCGACGAGCTCCTATTTTCCGACTGGAAGCCGAAAGAAAAGTAATCGCAGCGGCTAGGCACAACCGACAATCGCGTCTTCTAGTGGCGGAAATGCCGCACCCCAGTGAACAGCATGGCGAGCCCCAGTCGGTCCGCGGCTGCGATGACCTCGGGATCGCGTTGTGAGCCGCCGGGTTGAATGATTGCAGTCGCGCCCGCCTTGGCAATTTCCTCGACGCCATCGGGAAACGGAAAGAATGCGTCGGAGGCGGCGACCGTTCCCGGCAGCGGTAATTGCGCTTTCATGGCGCCGATCTTGGCCGAGTCGACGCGGCTCATCTGACCGGCACCGACACCCACGGTCTGCCCATCGCGGGCGTAGACAATGGCGTTCGACTTTACGTGCTTGCAGACCTTCCAGGCGAACAGCAGCGCCCGGGTTTCTTCGGGTGTGGGCGCACGCCGGGTGACGACTTTGAGGTCGACGTCGCGCAAAGTGCGAGAATCGGCGTCCTGCAGGAGAATTCCGCCAGAAACATTCTTGAGAATCCAGTTCTGGGGCGCGGCCGCAACCTCGACCAGGCGAAGATTCTTCTTGGTAGCGAACCGGGCCTTGGCAGACTCATCGAAGGCGGGAGCGGCGATCGCTTCGAGGAAGAGCTTGTGCATCTCATCGGCCGCGTCGCCGTCGATCATACGGTTCACGCCAATCACGCCGCCGAAAGCGGAGACGGGATCGCATTCCAGGGCCCGCTTGTAGGCCTCGGCTAAAGTCTCTCCGGTCGCGGCGCCGCAGGGATTCGTGTGCTTGATGATGGCACAGAAGGGCTGGTCGAGTTCGGGATCGTTAAATTCCTGGCCCAGATCCCAGGCGGCCTGCAGGTCGACGATGTTGTTATAGGAAAGCTCCTTGCCCTGAAGCTGGCGCGCATTGGCCACGCCCACGCCCGAGCCGTCGGAATACATCGCGGCCTTCTGGTGCGGGTTCTCGCCATAGCGCAGGTCGAGGGTCTTGTGGAACAAGAGGCGGAGGGTCTGCGGGAAAGCTTCGTCTTCCCCTTGCGCCGGCAGACGAAAATCGGCAGGGATAGAGACGCATTCGAGGGTAGAGGCGATCGCGGAATCATAAGCGGCGGTGGTGGCGAAGGCCTTTTGCGCCAGCCGCCACTTGGTTTCGAGCGAAAGCACGCCGGCGGAGCGGGCGAGTTCTTCGGCAATGGCCGGGTAGTCGGCCGACGAAGTGACGACGGCGACATCGTGAAAATTCTTGGCAGCGGAACGAATCATGGACGGTCCGCCGATGTCGATGTTCTCGATCAACTCTTCAAAAGGCACGCCCGGCTTGGCGGCGGTTTTCTCGAAGGCATAGAGGTTGACGACAACCATGTCGATCGGCGGAATGCCGTGCTCGGCTACGGCGGCGGTGTGCGTGGGATTTTCGCGGCGATGCAGGATGCCGCCATGAACTTTGGGATGGAGTGTCTTGACGCGGCCGTCGAGCATTTCAGGAAATCCGGTGAGTGCAGAGATGTCTTTGACTGCGACGCCGGAATCGCGCAGGAGCTTGGCTGTGCCTCCGGTAGAGACGAGTTCGATGCCGAGCCCGGAGAGCTGGCGCGCGAAATCGACGAGGCCGGTCTTGTCCGTGACGCTGAGGATGGCGCGCTGGATTTTAGATTCGGCGGACATGGGATTTCCATCGGGAAGACCTAGGGATGGCGAAAAGCAAGTTTATCAGTTATTGCGCCACTGGTGGCGGCGCCGTCGTTCGTCAGCGCTGCGCGATTGGAGTCGCAGATACAGTTTTGTGCAGGGACTGTACGATGCGGTTGATTTTCGGGCTGAGTGATCTCGGTGGGTTCCTGGTATCCTCACCTGCCAGAACCTTATTTACGCAAGAACCTTATTTCCGCCCTGCTGTCGTCGGAGTAGACGCGCAGCTGGAGTGGTCTGGTCGGCTGCGAAGATCACCGTAGTGAAAACCGTGGCACCCCCTGGCGCTGGAGGTTGAAGATTCCAGTTGCCGCAGGGTTCGATCCGCCTCCGGGTTTGCCCGTTGCTTGAAGAAATGCTGACTTACGCTGAAGGAGAAGGGCTTCGCGGTAAGCTACAGGTATCTTGTCCGGAGTGATCTCGTAGAGGCGCTTCAGTAGCACACAATCAGGAACTGCCCGTTCGCGCGGAGTCATCACGACGAACTACTTCAATCCAGTTCGGAAACGGACCCATGCCATATTCCCGTTGGGCCTGTTCTGAAACACCTGGGTTTGGGGCTCGGCAAGATCGCTCCAAGGAACTTCAAACTCGTAGCCGAAGTAGGAGAGCTTTCTTCCGGGAGCCAGCGATGTTGACACGTCCTTCAATTTCAGTGGCCACGACTCTGGCGACTGCGAAGTAAAACAACTCCGGCCGGACTGATCCAGCAGAGGGCTGCACCATTACTACTAGCGATCAGAATGCGCACAGAAGCTTCCTACCTAATCCTTCGCATCTGCCCTTCAGTGGTTCCTAGTTTTGGCTTTAGCCTTCAGCTTGACGTGCCCCTCGCTGAGATCCACAGAGAATTCGACGTCCTGGCAGCCGTACCGCTTGCGGATCTCTTCAGTTTTTTTTCGCACGAAGGTGGAGAAGGAATCGAGGTTGCCCGATACATTCTCTCCCACTTTCTTCTTAGCAGCGACCAGCGTGTTGTATAGGCGCTCCACCTGCTCGCGCTCGGCTTGATCAACGCTGTGCAGGGTGAAGGGCTGCGAGGCGGCTCCCGCTGCGGCCCCGGCCGTAGCGGCATGACTCAAACCATAGACGGGATTGTGCTGAGGCTTGTGCTCGTCTTCAGGGCGAACACCCTGCACGGCCAGGAGCGCATCCTGCGGACGGCGGTAGCCCTCTTCGCGGATGCGTGACTTCTTGCGCCACAAATCGCTGTAGATGGCGTAGCGCTGAGCCATTTCGTTGTAGCGGAAGCGCTGGGAGAAGCTCATGCGACCGCCGTCGGAAAACTTGCGCAGCAGCGAGAGCACCTTCCACTCGATGTCGGTGGGGGGGCGTTTGGTCGGGTTGTTGAAGTAGACCTCGTACTCGATCTTCAGCCGCCGAAGCTGGGTCTCGAGCACGTTCAGTTCTTCATCGGTGGTCACGAGCGGTCTCCAAGTGACAGTGTAGTGAGAAGTGGTGGCGGCAGCGAGGTACCGGTGGGCACCGGAGGTCATGGTACGAAAGTAATGGCAGCGAGCGGCTCTTAGCCTTTAGCTCCTGGCCCGTCCCCTACGGACCTGCGGATTCGAGCAAGGGCTGGCTGTTTGCACATTAAGAAAAAACACAAAAGAAAGTGCGTCTCAAGAGTCAGGTGCGGCGCCAAGCAGGTGGGAACCAGCTAAAGGCTACCCCCCATCTTTGCTATTTCCCGGAATTCGCCGCCATCTTCTTCACCATGGCCAGCACCAGCTTGCGGTCGCTGTCATTGAGGTTGGTGGCGTAGCGGCGGACTTGGCTGAGGAACCGGACTTCGTCATCAGAGAGTTGCGGCAGTCCCTTGGAGCCGTTGCCGGGGCCGGATTCGGAGAAGAACTGCGAGAGCGCAATCTCCATGGCCCCGGCAATCTTCGATAGCGTGTCGAGCGAGGGGATGGTATGGCCGTTCTCTACGCGCGACAGGTAGCAGCGCAGCAGGCCGGTGCGCTTCTCGATGTCGCCCTGAGACATACCTTTCTGCAGCCGGTAGTTTCGGATGGTCTCGCCGATGTTGATCTGGGGGAGCATTGCGGGATGCGACATATTAACCAGATCGGCATTTTCTGGCAAGTGGAAATTAGTGCTATGACAAAACCGGTGCAAATCAGGGTTTGACCAGGACGGACCATGGCTATCCTTAGACAGTGTGCAAAAAATGATCACCGCCATGGGGCGTGGCGGGGGCGGCTCGTTGGCAGGCGGTCCCGAAGCTATTTTTTCAAGTTCTCCGCGAGAAAGCTGACGGTGCGTTTCCAGGCGTCGGCGGCATCGTCGGGACGATAACCGTCTTTGTTATTCGGATTTTCGAAGGCATGGCCGGCGTCGTCATAGATCTTGATATCGACCTTCTTACCCAACTGCTTCAAGGACGCCTGGAACTTGTGCACGTCGTCGGGGGTAATGCCATGATCCTGGCCGCCGAACAGTCCGAGGATGGGGGCATGGATTTTCTTGAGCGCCTCTGGGTCGGTGGCGAGATGGCCGTAGGCGATGACATCGGCCGCGAGTGTCGGCTCCTCGAGCGCCACGTCCAGCGCATAGCCTCCGCCCATGCACCAGCCGATCGCGCCGATGCGATCTTTGCTGATGTTGGGTTGCGACTGGAGAAATTCAAAAGCCGCATGCAGGTCGCGCTTGGCGCGGTCTTCCGGGACTCCGCGCATGATTTCATGGGCCATGTCAGGCGTGGTGGCTACCTTGCCGCGGTACAAATCGATCGCAAGCGCTACGTAGCCCTGATCGGCCAGCTTCGCGGCTTGATCCTTGACCCAGTCATTCAGACCCCACCACTCGTGGATGACAAGTAGGGCGGGAAATGGTCCCTTGCCGGCGGGCGTGTAGAGCACGGCCTGGACGGTCTCATCGCCACTTTTGTAGGAGACGGTTCTGCTGTCGGTGGCGAGGGCGGCAGAAATCGATAGTGCGGCGAACAAAATAGCGAGCAAAAGGACGGCGACTTTCTTCATGGCTTTCTCCTGTCGAGCTGAAACGGTCGCGCACGACACGAACCTGATTTCGCAGATGCCTGAGTCCGGTTTGTGCAGCGCGACATAGCCCGCGCATTGACCCTCTGCAATTCTACGGGTTGAAAGGTTTTGCGATCTATCCCATCAGGATCCCGCCGTTCACATTCAGCACGTGGCCGGTGATGTAGGAGGCTTCGTTGGACGCGAGAAAGGCCACGGCGCTAGCCACATCGGCGGGCGACCCCACACGGCCGAGGGGAATCTGTTTGGCAGCGTTTTGCTTGAACTCGTCGCCAAGCACCTCCGTCATGGCGGTTTCGATGAAGCCCGGGGCCACGGCGTTGCAAGTAATGTTGCGCGATCCCAGTTCGCGTGCAATTGCCATGGTCAACCCGATCAGCCCGGCCTTCGACGCGGAGTAGTTCGCCTGCCCCGCCTGCCCCATCTGGCCGAAGACGCTGGCGATATTAATGATGCGTCCCCAGCGCTGCTTGAGCATGGCAACCGAAACCTGCTGGATGCACAGATAAGCCGAAGTGAGATTAGTTTGCAGCACCGCATCCCAGTCGGCGCGCTTCATGCGCATGACGAGCTGGTCGCGAGTGATGCCGGCATTGTTGACCAAGATGTCGATCTTGCCGAATTGCGCCGTGGCGGCCTTGATCGCCGACTTGACCTGTTCGTCATCGGTAACGTCGAGAGCGAAGGCCGCTGCCTTGCTGCCCGAGGCTGTGATTTCGTTCACCAGTTCGTTCAGCTTCTGCTGATTTCGCGCGCCAACTGCGACTGCCGCGCCCGCCGTCGCGAGCTTCAGCGCACAGGCTCGTCCAATGCCTTGCGACGCGCCGGTGACAAACGCCACCCGTCCTGAAAGGGACATGATTTCTCCAGAATCGGCTTCGAGTCGAGATTAAGAAGGCTCTACATCAGAACGTGGAATTATACGCGCCGCTGACTCTATTCGGCGCGCCGTAAAGGCCAGATCAGAACCTCCACGCGCCGGGCAAAGTGCAGCAGCGGCGCAGTTGTCGGTAGGGCAATCCCGCCGGCCGAGGCAACGGTGTTCGTCTCGAACTCCGCTTCTGCATCCTGCAGCGGCCACGGTGGATGATGAATTTCTCCGCGATAGACGCGGCCGCCGTAAGTGGTGTAGAGGCAGTAGCGCTCGGTGAGCCAGTTTTCAACCGACCCTCGTTCGCGCCGGCGCATTTCGCCGCTGGGGCGGTAGTGTCCACGAAACTCGGCAGCGCCACGCAGACGGCGGGAACCATATTGAATATTCCCGCCGAGTTCCTTGGAAGACATTGCGGCGTGAAAATAGGGCAAGTGGTAGAAGCTGCGCGCGGCCCAGACCGCCGGAAGACTGCCGGCGTCGAGACTGAAGAAATACACCCCCGGCTTGCCAGCATAGGCCACATAGGTGCGCACATTCAGCTCAGGGAAACGTGAGAGAGCAGGCAGTGCCGGAAGCCCGCGGCCGCGAATGCCGCTCATGTGAAACGGAATCACTCCGGCCCAGCATTGGCCATCGAAAGTATCGAGCGTCAGTTGTGCGGGGACGAGAGGCCGCATCACGGCGTGCGGCAGCGGCCAGTGAGCAAAAAGCAGATCGTGCCAAGTCTGCGTCATTACCCACGGGCCCGAAGGCAACGGCCACGGACGGTGCGCAACAACCCTGAGCAGAGGATGCACCCAACAGTTTATCGCCAAGAGTTTAGCGCTCAGCCAGTACCAGCCCGACGACGCCCAGCAACATCGCCATCATGGACGTATGGCAGCCGTGCTGGTAGGGGTCGAGCACAACTCCGACCGCGCGGGTCGGTGGCCAGGCGCGTAACGAAGGGGATGATCATCATCGCGAGCGGCGTCCACACCGCCCATCGTTCGCCACGGTGAAGGGGGAGGACCGCGAGCACGATGCCAGAGACTGTGACCCTACACGCTAAAGCTACCGGCCAGGGTGCGGCGTAGGCCGCAAGCATCGCCGGGCCGAGATCCTGATGCGCCCGGGCGTAAGCCGGCGCGGCCCACGACATGTACGGCAGCAGCGCATACGCCACCACCACCACTCCAACGCCAACCTTTCTCGTAGACCGCGAGTTTACAACGCCTCGGCAAGTTGAGTTGTCGTTTTTCTAACGTGTTGCGCATTGCGCATTGCACATTATTCGTCAGCCGATTAACATTCGAGACACTCCCATGCCTCAAACTGTGACCAACGAAGTGATCGCTATACCCGAGCCTCCCAACCAGAACTCATCCCCGTCCGATTCGGCCCCGGCCGGTCCGGGACACCGCTCACCGCAGCGGGCTTCGGCTGCCGAAAGCTCTTCCGCTCCTCAAAAACTGCGGGATGACTTCGAAGACGCAGCGCGGGACCACTCGCGGGAGCAGGCGCCTGCCACCGAAGTCTTCGCCGTCTACGGTGTTGAGCCGGAGATTCAGGCCTACGCCATGGCGAAGTATTCGCGCTCGGCGCTGTCGATGAAGGAGTCGCTGCGCGAGATCAACCAGCAGAAGGCGGAGAAGTTTCTCGACACGTTCTACTTTCAGTACGGTCATCGCTCGATTGCCGACCTGGCGCACATTGCCCTGGCGGTCGAGCGGCTCTCCATTCTCGCTGCCATCGAGTTGGCCGACGAACAGCGCTGGGACGGCCAGGAGCGCTCCACCCGCTATCAGGATTTCAAGAAGAGCGGCTACTACATGCCCGATTTCGGCGCCGACGACGAAGCCCGCAAGCTCTACCGCGAAACGCTGGATTTTCTTTTTGCCGAGTACCAAGCGCTCTCCCCGCACATGGCCCAGCACCTGATCGGCATCACGCCCAAGCCTGTCGAGATGAAGCAGGAGGCCTACGAGCGCACGCTGAAGGCGCGAGCCTTCGACATCACGCGCTACCTGCTGCCGCTGGCCACGAATACATCGCTCGGCGAAATCGTCAACGCGCGCACGCTGGAAACGCAAGTGGCGCACCTACTCTCGCACACGCACAAAGAAGTGCGCGTTCTCGGAGAGTCGTTGAAGAAGGCGGCAACCTCCGCGGCCTATAACGTGAATGCCGAGTCGCTGCGAGACTTGGTGAAGGAGATTCGGAAGCTGAGTCCGGAGCTCGGGGCGCGGGCCGAACAGGAACTGCTGCACGAGGTTCGAGTCGCGCCCACCCTGGTGAAGTACGCCGATCCGAACCCGTATGAAATGGAAACGCGGCGCGAGTTGCGGCAGGCCGCGCGCGAGCTGATGAAGAGCGAGTCGGTAGCGCCAGCGAAGGCAATCGTCGATCTGCTCGACGAAGAGCCGCTCGAAGTCGAGATCGCCACCACGCTCCTCTACGAGCACTGCCACCATTCCTACCGCCAGGTGCGGCAGGCGCTGCAGGTTTCAGGCGAGCGATATCGCCGCGAGATCATCGATCTCGGCCTGCGCCATCGCGGCAAGCACGACGAAATGCTGCGCGGCTTCCGCGCCGGCCAGCAGTTCCGCTTCGACATCCTCATGGATACGGGCGGCTTCCGCGACATGCACCGTCACCGCCGCTGCATCCAGGTCATGCAGGGATTCACCACACAGCACGGCTACGAAGCGCTCCTCGATCTAGAAGACGCCGGTGTGCTTGGCCGCTACGATGCCGCTATGCGCCGCACCCAAACCGCGATAGAAAAGCTAGCCGCGCGCAGCGCGCCCGAGGCGGAAGAGAATTCGCAGTACGCGATCCCGCTGGCCTATCGCAAGCGCGCCCTGTTCAAGATGGATTTCGCCGAGGTCGTCTACATCTCCGAGTTGCGCACCATGCCCGCGGGCCATGTCTCCTACCGCAACGTCGCCTATGCGATGTATGAGGCCGTGGCGCGAAAGTGTCCGGCGCTGGCCAAGTATTTCCGCGTGCACGATGTGACGGCACCGGTGGATTTGCTCGAGAGGTAAGGAACGGTCTGGAATCCGCCGCGACACATGCCGTTCCATTGGTTGCTGCAATAAGCTCGTCCGGGCGTCATGGCTTACGGGACCGCCGAGCAGGATGCTGAAGTCAATGTGACTGCTCTTGCCTTTTGAGTCCTTGCCGAGCGAACCGAGCAAATCAGAAAGTCCCCGAAATCCACCCATTTCGGGATGATGCCCACTGTTTAATTCTTTAAAATTCGCCTTTTATTCGCTCCAGCATGAATGTATAATTCCGGCAGACTTAGTCTGCACTCTTAAAGGAGCCATACTCCCATGGCGGATGAACGGGGCAAGGCAATTGAGTTAGCGGTTTCGCAGATTGAAAAGCAGTTTGGCAAAGGCTCGATCATGCGCCTGGGATCGAAGGAAGCGATCGTCCCCATCGCGGTGATCTCGACCGGAGCCATCTCGTTTGACGCGGCGCTCGGCGTCGGCGGCTTTCCGCGCGGACGCGTGATCGAAGTCTTCGGACCGGAGTCTTCCGGCAAGACCACCATCACGCTGCAAGTGATTGCCGAGGCGCAGAAGACCGGCGGCATGGCCGCGTTCGTGGATGCCGAGCACGCGCTCGATCCCGGCTACGCCAAGAAGCTGGGCGTCGACGTCGACAACCTGCTGGTTTCGCAACCCGACTACGGCGAGCAGGCGCTGGAGATTACGGAAGCGCTGGTGCGCTCGAACGCCATCGACGTGCTGGTGGTCGATTCAGTGGCGGCGCTCGTGCCCAAGGCCGAACTCGACGGCGAGATGGGTGACAGCCACATGGGGCTGCAGGCCCGGCTGATGTCGCAGGCGCTGCGCAAGCTGACGGGAACGGTTTCCAAGTCGCGCACCTGCCTGATCTTCATCAACCAGATCCGCGAGAAAATCGGCGTCATGTTCGGCAATCCGGAAACGACCACGGGCGGCCGCGCGCTGAAGTTTTATTCGTCGGTGCGCGTGGATATTCGCCGCATCGCAGCCATCAAGGATGGCGACGTAGTCACCGGCTCGCGCACCCGCGTAAAAGTAGTGAAGAACAAAGTGGCCGCGCCCTTCCGCGAAGCCGAGTTCGATATTCTCTACGGTGAAGGCATTTCCCGCGAAGGCGACCTGCTCGATCTCGCGGTGAACAACAACATTCTCGAAAAATCCGGATCGTGGTTCAGCTACAAAGGCGAGCGCATCGGCCAAGGCCGCGAAAACGCCCGCCAGTTCCTCAAAGACAACAAGGACACCATGGCCAAGCTCGACACGGAAGTGCGCAAAGCGCTGGGATTGATTGCAACGCCGGCTCATCCTCAACCGGCAGCGGGAGCGCAGACTTCGCCGCAAACTCAAAGTGCGCGAGTTACAACGATGCCGAGCGCGCCTCCCGAGACAGCCAGAGCGCCGATAGCAGCCAAGCGCTAGGAAAGATCGTGTGGAGCGGGCACTCCTGCCCGCTCGCCTGCGGCGCCCAAAGGCTCGCGGGCAAGAGTGCCGCCACACGGGTCAGGCTGCTACTCTGAACCATGGCAGCAACTCATTCGCACCCCCAACCCGGCGCACCACCCTCCGTCGAGCCCGCGCTCGTCTCCATCCCAGAAGGCTGGTTCCTCATGGGCTCCGCCTCCGGCCAGGATTGCGAACGTCCCGTCCACCGCGTCTGGATCGACGCCTTCCGCCTCTCGGCCACGCAAGTCACCAACGCCGAATACGCGCTCTTCCTGGGCTCCACCGCGTCTGACCCTCCGCCCTTCTGGCACGACCAGAATCTCAATCATCCTCAGCAGCCCGTAACCGGAGTCTCCTGGTTCGACGCAGACCGCTACTGCCATTGGCTAGCCGAGCAAACCATCCGCGCCTTCCGTCTTCCCACCGAAGCCGAGTGGGAGCGCGCCGCTCGCGCCGATCTCGACCAAAACGATTTCCCCTGGGGCAACGACCCGCCGCAAGCACTGCCCAACTATGCCACGCGCTGGCAAACCGGCCCCGAGCCCGTGGCGCGCTACGCGCCCAACGCCTTCGGCCTCTACAACATTTGCGACAACGTCCACGAGTGGTGCGAGCGACTGGTACGATCCCAACTACTACGCCGTCTCGCCCGAGCGCAATCCCCGCGGCCCCGAACCTCGCTCCGGAATCGGCCAGCGCAAAGCCTCCCGCGGCGGATCATGGCGCCATCACGTAAAAGTCTCCCGCTGCTCCGCCCGCTCCAGCATCCCTCCCGACTTCCACTACGCCGACTATGGCTTCCGCCTGGCGTGCGACAGGTAATTTGGCAATTGGGTAATTTGGTAGTTTTGTAATTGAAAATCGGCCCCTCCGGGTCTTAAGGTTTCCAAATACAAATGCCCGATTACCCGAACCAATTACCCAATCCCTAACCGAGGCGAACATACTTATGTTCCGAACCGATCTTCTCCGCAACAAGCGCATCCTCATCACCGGCGGCGGCACCGGACTCGGCAAAGCCATGGCTCACCGCTTCCTCCAGCTGGGCGCCACAGTCTACATCTGCGGCCGTCGCGAGGAAGTGCTGCAGAAAACGGCAACCGAACTTTCCGCTCAAGGGCCAATCCACGCGCTGCGGTGCGACGTCCGCAATCTAGACCAAGTCGAGGCGATGGTCGACGCCATCTGGAAAGCCGGCCCCCTCGACGTTCTAGTCAACAACGCCGCCGGTAACTTCATAGCCCGCACCGAAGAACTTTCCCCGCGCGCCTTCGATTCCGTGATCGGCATCGTGCTCCTCGGCACGCTTCACGCCACCATGTCCTGCGGACGCCGCTGGCTCAAAGCCTCCCACCCCGGCACCGTTCTGAGCATCTCCGCCACCTACGCCCCAGTAGGCTCAGCCTACGTAGTTCCCTCAGCAGTCTCCAAAGCCGGAGTCGAAGCCCTCACCCGCAGTCTCGCCGTCGAGTGGGGCAATCGCGGCATCCGCATGAACGCCATCGCTCCCGGCCCCATTCCCACGCAAGGCGCGTTCTCCCGCCTCCTGCCGCGTCCCGAACTGGAGGTGTTAGCGTTAGACCGCAATCCCATGCACCGCTTCGGCACGAAAGAAGAGTTGGCAAATCTAGCCGCATTCCTGATAAGCGACGGCTCGTCTTACATCAATGGGGAAGTAATCCGTATGGACGGCGGAGAATTCCTTCAAGGCGCCGGCGAATTCAGCACCCTGGGCCGCGCCCTAAGCGAAAAGGATTGGCAATCGCTCAAACCCTCGAAGAAATCCTGACTGACACGGGCGGCGGGTACCCCATCCTTGCTGGCAAGAGCCTGCCCTGTGAGCGAAGCCGAAGGGTGGGGATTTGGACCTCCGGTCCATGCGCATTGCACCGACTGTCAAGAAAATCTAACCAGCAAAGCTGAAAGGGCTTTCCCCAAGAAGTTAAAGGCTCCCGCGTATTTTCACACACCTGCACCTCCACGTCGTCCGCCCTGGAGCCCAAACCCACCCGGCCGCATCCAATCCCAGAATGGAGGTCACCATGTACGTTGTTCTTGGAGCAAGCGGCAACACAGGACATATAGTGGCGCAAAATCTTCTTGCCCGCCAGCAAAAGGTTCGCGTCATCGGCAGAGACGCAGCTCGTTTGCAACCCCACGCGGCGCAGGGTGCCGAGATATTCATCGCCGACGTCACCGATGCATCCGCCCTCACCAAAGCCTTCCACCACGCAGACTCAGCCTATGTCATGATTCCACCCAACCCCACCAGCACCGACCCCCTCGGCTACGAGGAGCGCGTCAGCGATGCCATCGCGGCCGCGGTGAAAAACACGGGAATCCAGAATGTCGTTTCGCTCAGCAGTTTTGGAGCCGATAAAACTAAAGGAACCGGGCCTGTCGTCGGCCTCCACAACCTCGAGCAAAAACTCAATCAGATCGATACTGCCAACGTACTTCATCTGCGTGCCGGCTACTTCATGGAAAACACGCTGCCGCAGGTTGCCGCCATTCGCATGGCCGGCTCTGCGATCGGTCCGCTTCGCCCCGGCCTGAAACTTCCCATCATCGCCTCTCGCGACATCGGAGCGGCAGCCGCCGAGGCTCTCTCACTCCTGGCCTTCCGCGGCAAGCAGACCCACGAACTGCAGGGCGAGCGCGATCTCGACTACACCGAAGTTGCCACCATCATCGGCCGGGCCATCGGCAAACCCGATCTCGGATACGTCCATGCCCCCGACGATCAGCTTCGATCTGCGATGGTTCAGATGGGGATGTCCGATGCGATGGCCGGGCTAATTCTCGAATTGGCAGCCGCACTGAACTCGGGACACATGCGGGCGCTCGAACCTCGCACCTCCCGCAACACGAACCCGACATCGTATGAAACCTTCGTAGCCGAGTCATTCGTCCCGGCCTACCAACAACAAGCAGCAGCCTGAGAAGCCAGGGTGCCCCCATTTCTCGCGTCCTTAGCGAGAAGTGGGGATTTCTTGTCCTCGATTTTGGGTGACGCAGCGCTTCGAGCGCCCGCTACTGTCACTCAGGGCTTCAGTCCCTGAGGTAGCCGGCCGGATTCTCCGCCTAACTTGCCTCTGCCTGCCGCATGCTCCGCACCACGGTATGCGCCAGGCTTTCCGCCACGGCCACATCGCCCTCATCAAAATTGAAAGGCTCCGGTGCGAACACCATGAGCAGCCCCACCGTGTCGCGCTCATAGCGCACCGGCGCCGCCAACATCGAGCGCACGCCCAACCTCCGGCAGCTTTCCAAATCCACTCGCGGATCGTTCTCCGCATCGTCGCAGCGCAAAGTTTTTCCGGCGCGGAAGCACTCGCCTGACAGCCCAGAGTTCACATCCAGCGGCGTTCCCAGCGCCGGCGCGCTCTCCCCCACACTGGCCCGGCACACCACCCCGCTCTTATGAACCAGCGCAATCGCCGCACCTGTGCCTCGCGTCAGCGCCAGCGCCCGCTCTCCAATCAGCCGTAGCGCCGAGTTTAGATCCGTTCCCAGCGAACTGAATTCGTACTGCACCGTCGCCGAATTCTGACGTTCATTTCCGTTTTTCCCCGCCCGCTCCCGCCGTCTCCGTGTCCGCTTCCAAACTGATGGACATGTGACCCCGATCCCCGGCAGACTTTGCTCCCGCGCCCCAACCCCATGCTCGGCCCAGCGCAACCTTCGGCGCCATGTGGCTGGGTGCTCCGGCGTTCACCGTCAACCACTCGTTCAACCTCCGCCGCGCCTCCTCGGGCAAATCCGAGAAGCGCACGCCCGCCCGTCCCAGCGCATCGGCCCACGCGATATAGCCCGTAGTTTCTATGCGTCCACTCGGTGAGAGATCAATCTCCAGCCGCACTAGCCGTTCCCTGTCAATGCCATCGAGCGGATGACCCATCTGCATCGACAAGCCTTCCTCGCTCAAATCCAGAATCATCCCACCGCTCACGCCATCAAAACTGGCGAACGCCGGCGCATGCACCATCTGCCGCAAACATCGCCGCCGCTCCGGAACGAATTCCTGATTTACTTTCATAGTTTGTTAAAAGACGAGCTCCTGCTTCGCTGGTGGGACGCTTGACCCAGCTTTTCCTGCATGTCCTAACACCTGTCCGTCCTATCAAATGATGAGATCGTCGCCAGCGGGAAAAAAGTGACAGCGCAGGTTCCCCCCGGACGCAACCACAAAAGGCCGGCGGCCTTGATTTATGTGGGCAACAACCGCCGGCCCTGTCGAACTTAACTTGAGCCCACCGCGACCGGCGACACGGCTAGGTGCAATTCGTCGACCTGGTCTGTGAATCGGTATTGGGGAATAACCACAGGCCGCCACCGATTCGGACCTCTTTACCTTTGGCCGCTTCTTTCGCTTTTCCTAAAAGACTCCAGCCCATCGGTGACGAAGTGAAACGTGGTGCCTCCTTCCATTCTGAGGGGAGGCCGCGAGCCGTAATCGGTTGCCGATCTTTTCGGAAAAAAGTAAGGCTGGCTTGGCTCAGTTCATAAGAGCTGATTTTATGGAGAACCTTTTCAAAGGCTACGGTGAAGTGTTAGCAAGACTCGCGCCGAGAGTGTGCCAGCGGATCGCCCGAACCTCCAGAATTTCACGCCAGGACCATTCCCTTGCCCGTAGAGACCAAGCTCGCGTCGCTTGGTGACCTTGTTCGTAAATTTTCAGTGTACAATTGCCGTCTACTTCCCCCGATGGAAGCAGCCGAGAATCTAGCTTCCGTGGGCCACAGCAGTCCCGTCATCATACGGGCAAGCTAGTACGGCAGTTTTCCCGATTTTGGCTAGCATTCGAGTAAACACGGAATGAAGAGTCGGCGGGGACTTTCCAGATACGCGCGACCTGCACTGAATGGAGTCGCTCTGCTCATGCTGCTTGGGCTCGCAACATACCTTCAGAGACCGCAGCAGCATAAGCCCGCCGCCAACGAGTGCGAACTCCTTGAGCGCGGGGATGTTGAGGAATCTGCAGCGGCATACTCGCGAATCGCGGCCAGCGGATTTATCAACCTTCGCAGCCGGCGCGTGACTGTGATTCCGTTGAGGGAGGAGTCCGACCCCGCTCGAATGTTGAACAATGTTTGCGAGCAGCGCTGGTACCTCGCCAGATTGGTGCCCCAGTTGGCCGCTTCCGGGGCAGCTGTAATCGTGCTCGATAAGTTCTACGGACCCGACTCGTGCGATAAGAACGACAAGGGCACCTTTGACCTAGTCCTGGCAGTTCAGCGCTCCAGTTCGCCGGTGGTCGTAGGGGTCGGAAGTCACGCCCCGCAAGCCGACCCCAACAACGCCTGCCTGATCGCAAATAGTTCCGTCGATTTTGGAAACAGACGTGACGCAAACGGCAGATCCGGGAAACAACCGGCGGTGGAGAAGGGGCTCACCCGGTTGGACTCCGACACTAGGAAAATCCCTCTGAACTGGTTCTCCTATCCAGACGACGGTGCATTCAATAAGGGTGAGGCCCCAACCGATACACAATTGGGAACCCTCTCCTGGGTGGCGGCTACTCTGGCGGATCGTGACCTGCGGAAGGAACCTCGAATTTTGCAGTTGCGGGCGACGGCCCAGCATCCTTTTGCCCTTTTCATCGACCCGGATGCTTTCACCCGCGCCGATGCCCTAAGCATCCTATGTGCGTCTCCAGCGAGAAAGGAGATTGTGGACCGTTATCAAGCGGACTGCGCGAAATACCCGCCGCCGAATGCAGATATCAGGGGCCGGGTAGTTGTAATCGGTGAGGACATAGCGGGCAGCGACCGACACACGCTGTTGGGCAATGATGTGGCGGGAGTCTACCTGCAGGCAAACTACATAGAATCCCTTTTAGACGGTCACTACCTAAAGCCGTTTGGAGCGGGATGGAACTACGCTGTTCTGGCCCTGTGGGTGATGTTTTTGTATCTGGTTTTTTGGATTCAGCCCGAAGTAGCTCTGGTCGTCTCCCTGCTGGCAGGTCTGCTCGTAAGGTACTTGACCATTGAGTTGGTAATGTGGAAAGGGCTCTACCCAGAAATCTGGGTACAGGAAATCGGGGCCGTCGCTCTAGGTTTGAAATATGTCGACTCGCGCGGTCACAGAATCGTAGACGCAATCAAGGAATGGCGGGCGCATCGGTCGCCGTCAGCCGCGGAAACAGAACCGAGGAGGCCACGATGAGGTTCAACAAGAGGAATGATCACATCCTGCGAAAGTCAGTGCTGCTTCTGCTACTCACGGCCGCGCCAGCTTTTGCATACAGCCGGCAGGCGAAGACTGGCGCAACTGCTCCGAGGTCAAGCGCGCCGGCAGCAAAACCGAGTTCCGCAGCGCATAAAGCTGCGCCGAGCCACACAACGTCAGGCCATACAGGAGTTCACTCAGCGCCATCTCATGCAGCACCGTCGCATTCAGGGTCGCAGTCACATGCAGTGCCATCGCATGCAGCGGCGGGCAGCCAACACACGGCGGCGCGCAGGAACGGGTCCGCGGCGGGTGGGCATACGTCGGTGGGAGGCCACGCTGCAGCGGGTGGCCAACACACGGCGGCGGGTGGACAACCGGCGGCAGCCGGACACACAGCAGCTCCGCAGCGGCCGCGTCCCGGCAAGGAGGGGGGTACTCCCGGAGAGACGGACGAGCAGAAGAACGAGCACCCTCAGCAGTAAGCGACGCCGCACTGCCGCACTTCCCGACTCTTCGGGCCTTCGTGCATGGATTCGGCGTTATACAGGTTCGCGGGCGGCAAAGCCTCCGGGAATTAGCCGAGTCGCCTCGACTACGCAGGTTTACCCGTTGTCTCGAACGCTCGAACGCTTGCCTTTATATGAATGCGGGCAGAAACCGAGAGGCGCTGAAAGGCTGAAAGGTTACCGGCGCACAAAGGAAAAGGCCGACCATGTTTCCATGATCGGCCTTTATTTATGCCGGCAACGACCTACGCTCCCACACACTTGGCGCGTGCAGTACCATCGGCCCTGCGGGGCTTAACTTCCGTGTTCGGGATGGGAACGGGTGGAACCCCCGCGGTAAGATCACCGACAAATCGAGGCGTCTAGCGGGCGTGAACGAGCCGCGAAAGGCGGCGATTGCGAGCCTGCTGCCGAAATCCTGAGCCGCGCTTTTTGCGGCGAAGGATCTCTACGCCATCTCGATGTCGCTGGTCAGCGACGAACTTTCCAAGATCGTACTTTCAAAGAACATGAGGACGAAACCTCACAACTGAATAGATTGGGTGTGGCGTACTTTCTTATTTGTTTACTTCCGATTTCTGCCACCGTACTTCGGCTTTGCTTTCTTTTGAAAAGCGTCGGCGCAACAGTTATCAGTGTTGCATCTCAGTCATCCCAGGTTCGAACGACTTCAACAACATTGCTAGTTCCAGTTCAGTTTCTAACTGGCAACTGGCAACTGAGAACTGACAACTGTTTTTCTGCACCGAGTAAATTTTATGGTCAAGCCGAACGGGCGATTAGTACTGGTAAGCTACGAGCGTTGCCGCTCTTCCACCTCCAGCCTATCAACCAGGTAGTCTTCCTGGGCCCTTCTTATCCCTTACGGGTTGGGAGATCTCATCTTGAGGAGTGCTTCCCGCTTATATGCCTTCAGCGGTTATCACTACCGAACTTCGCTACCGAGCGGTGCCATTGGCATGACAGCTCGAACACAAGAGGTTCGTCCATCCCGGTCCTCTCGTACTAAGGACAGGTCCTCTCAAATCTCCTGCGCCCACAACAGATAGGGACCGAACTGTCTCGCGACGTTCTGAACCCAGCTCACGTACCGCTTTAATAGGCGAACAGCCTAACCCTTGGAACCTTCTACAGCTCCAGGATGCGATGAGCCGACATCGAGGTGCCAAACCGGAGCGTCGATATGAACTCTTGGCTCCGATCAGCCTGTTATCCCCGGCGTACCTTTTATCCGTTGAGCGATGGCCCTTCCATGCAGAACCACCGGATCACTAAAGCCTACTTTCGTACCTGCTCGACTTGTTGGTCTCGCAGTCAACCACGCTTATACTTTTGCATTCAACGGCTGATTTCCAAACAGCCTGAGCGTAGCTTCGCGCGCCTCCGTTACCGTTTAGGAGGCGACCGCCCCAGTCAAACTACCCGCCTTAGTATGTCCTTCTCCCGGATCACGGGAGTAAGTTAGAACCACAGATCTCGCAGGGTGGTATCTCACCGTTGGCTCCTCCAAGCCCGAGAGCCTGGAATCAAAGCCTCCCACCTATCCTGCGCAGCAAGGGCCATAGTTCATACTAAAGGTATAGTAAAGGTGCACGGGGTCTTTCCGTCTAGTTGCGGGCAACCGGCATCTTCACCGGCACTACAAGTTCGCCGTGTCAGTCGGCAAGACAGTCGCACTTTCGTTACGCCATTCGTGCAGGTCGGAACTTACCCGACAAGGAATTTCGCTCAAGTTTGTTACATCTCCGCGGCTCTTAGCTATTAGCTTCTGGCCTTTAGTTGAAGCTACGAAGAGGAGTGAACATTTCTGTCACTCTCTGCATGTCGCCATGCAGTTCGGACTATATCTTTTCCAATTCGATCCAATTCGAGTTGGAATCTGGCATATAGTCTCTGAGGATTCCAGCAGGTTGGAAGCGAAACCTCAGGGGCTGAAAGCCCCGTCAATTTTGCCACCGTTACGGCACGGCTAAAGCCGTGCCCTGATACGAGCCGTTTACGGCACGACTGAAGTCGCGCCCTTCCGAACTCTTAATCAGTTTGCTTCCCACTGGCCTTTCCTGCTGATTATCTGCACCCATCGCATTGTCACGCGAAGTTTCCTTCGCGTAGCGTGGGATACTCAGACTTTCCAGCATATAGCCAGATTTTACTAAGGCTAGCGAGTTCGTTAACCTTAGGACCGTTATAGTTACGGCCGCCGTTCACCGGGGCTTCAGTTCGAAGCTTCACCTTGCGGTTGACCTCTCCCTTTAACCTTCCGGCACCGGGCAGGCGTCAGCCCCTATACGTCGTTTTCGACTTTGCAGAGACCTGTGTTTTTGTTAAACAGTCGCAGTGCGCATTTCGCTGCGGCCCCCTCGAGCTATGAACTCTACCGGGGCACCCCTTCTCCCGAAGTTACGGGGTTATATTGCCGAGTTCCTTACCAACTGTTCTCACGAGCGCCTTTGGATATTCTCCTCGTCTACCTGTGTCGGTTTGAGGTACGGTTCCCTTACTTTCTCCTTAGAGGTTTTTCTTGGCAGCGTGGAATCGGCAGCTTTCCTCCATACGGAGTACTGCTTTGCGCCTCAGTGATAACTCTCTCGCGGATTTGCCTACGAAAGACACCTTACGCGCATCGACCGCCATAGCCATAGGACGGCCTGCTTATCCTCCTGCGTCACCCCATCGTATAACGAAAACAAGGGAGGTCCGGAATATTAACCGGATGTCCATCGGCTACGCCTTTCGGCCTCGCCTTAGGGACCGCCTGACCCTGAGCGGATTAACCTTTCTCAGGAAACCTTAGACTTTCGGCGCGGAGGGTTCCCACCTCCGTTATCGCTACTTATGCCGGCAGGGTCTCTTCTCAACCGTCGACGAGTGCTCTCGCTCTCGCTTCAAACTGTTGAGAATGCTCTCCTACCACGCACACCCGTGAAGGTGTGCATTCGCTGCTTCGGTAACAAGCTTAAGCCCCGTTAAATTGTCGGCACCGGACCGCTTGACCAGTGAGCTATTACGCTTTCTTTAAAGGATGGCTGCTTCTAAGCCAACCTCCTGGCTGTCTGGGCGTTCCGACTTCCTTTCCCACTTAGCTTGTATTTTGGGACCTTAGCAGGCGATCTGGACTGTTTTCCTCTCGACGACGAAGCTTAGCCCCCGCCGTCTGACTCCCGTATTGGTTGTTCTATGGCATTCGAAGTTTGATTGGATTCAGTAAGCTGGAAAGCCCCCTAGTCCATTCAGTTCTCTACCACCACGACAAATCATACGAGGCTAGCCCTAAAGCTATTTCGGAGAGAACGAGCAATCACGGAATTTGATTAGCCTTTCACCCCTACCCTCAGCTCATCGGAGCTTTTTTCAACAAACACCCGTTCGGCCCTCCAGTGGATGTTACTCCACTTTCAGCCTGGCCAAGGGTAGATCATCCCGCTTCGCGTCTATTCCTGCCAACTGATTTCGCCCTATTAGGACTCGCTTTCGCTGCGGCTCGCTTTCGCTTAACCTTGCTGACAAGAATAACTAGCCGGCTCATTATGCAATAGGCACGCGGTCAGACTTTCGGCTTGCGCCGCATAGTCCTCCCACCGTTTGTAGGCACACGGTTTCAGGTACTATTTCACTCCCCTCGCAGGGGTTCTTTTCGCCTTTCCCTCACGGTACTGGTTCACTATCGGTCAGAAGCTAGTATTTAGCCTTACGGGATGGTCCCCGTAGCTTCCCGCAAAGTTTCTCGTGCTCCGCGGTACTCAGGTATCGGCTTCGAGTCCAGTTCGTTTTCACCTACGTGGCTATCACACTCTATGGCTCCTCTTTCCAGAGGGCTTCGGTTAACGACTGGATTGGTAACTCTACTGTTGCCGACCCTACAACCCCTGCTGAACCCGAAGGTCTAACAGGTTTAGGCTGTTGCGATTTCGCTCGCCACTACTTTCGCAATCGAGGTTTCTTTCTTTTCCTCCTGGTACTGAGATGGTTCACTTCCCAGGGTTCGCTCGCACCCGACTATGGATTCATCGGGCCGTACGGGGGGTTTGCCCCCGTGGGTTTCCCCATTCGGAAATCTCCGGATCAATGCCTGCTTGCGGCTCCCCGAAGCTTATCGCAGCTTGCCACGTCCTTCATCGCCTGCTTCTGCCAAGGCATCCACCATGCGCCCTTAGTAGCTTGACCACAAAATTTACTCGACACACGGCAGCCAGCCGCAACACCTCTTCCGTAGAGACCTAGCTTGCTACGTCTCGCCGCCAGAAATGCTCCAGCCAAACCACCACACGCCGCTTAAACTCTATGGGCCTTTATGGCTGCTCATCGCGCGCTTAACGCCTATCAACGTTTACGCGCACCAGCAGCTTCTCTCAGGCACTCATAAAAATTTACGTCGCCTTGTATTTGCCCAATCTATTCAGTTGTCAAATATCGTCCTCATCAGCTTGCTGGTTTACAGCGAGACTGATTTACCCCGCGTGTGCGGGTATGGGTCTTACTAACTCCAGAGTGTGCAAACTCCAGAATTCCTCCAACCCAATGTTCGGCGTCAAGGTGACTTTCATGAACCGTGAACTGATTCACGGTTATCGCGTTTGACGCCCAACATTAAGCTGGACCTCTTCTACTACTTCTACTTCTACTCTCTAC
>CAVQNY010000054.1:150000-443385 GCA_963714225.1 uncultured Acidobacteriaceae bacterium
GCTGTCGGCGTCTGCTGTGGGTGGGGCCGAAGCGCACCCAGGCCACGCTGCAGCGAGGCTTGCAGGCGCTGGGACCGGAGGTGGTTAAAGGCCTCAAGTTCGTCTGCTCGGACATGTGGAAGCCGTACTTGCAGGTGATTGCCAAGCAGGCGAATCAGGCCTTGCATGTGCTGGATCGCTTTCACATCACGCAGCATTTGAATAAGGCCGTGGATGAGGTCCGTCGTGGGGAAAGCTCCCGTTTGCGGGCGGCCGGCAAGGCAAAAGCCGAGCAGCTGAAACGCATGCGTTGGAAACTGCTGCGCCGTGGCGCTTCCGTGCGGGGGCGTGCACGGGAGAAACTCCAGCGTCTAGTTTGGAGCAAGCTGGCCACCGGCCGAGCTTGGCAGTTGAAGGAGAGCTTCGAGGGTTTCTGGCGTTACCGGCATGTGACCTACGCGCGAACCTATCTCCAGGTTTGGTGTGCGCGCGCCATGCGCAGCCGACTTGAGCCTATGCAGAAAGTCGCCCGCATGTTGCGCGCACACGAGGAACTCATCTTGAACTGGATGCGCGCCAAAGGCGAGCTTTCGAGCGGCGCCGTGGAAGGCTTGAACAACAAAATCCGAGTGATGACCAGACGATCTTACGGTTTTCGTACGTACAGAGCCATGGAGATCGCGCTATATCACACACTTGGCCGACTTCCCGAACCAGCGCCTATCCACAATTCCTGCTGAGGAGGCGGATTTGTTTGGTGCCACCTTGCAGGATGTCAAGGGCGCGGTCTTCATCCCAGTGAGCCGTGGAGTTGCGGAGGGTTTCGTCTTCCAGGATTTCGATGGTTACGTTGCGAAAAGGTTGGTCGGTCAGATTGCGGGCGACGTGGGCGAAGCTCGCTGGGGAGAAGCGGGTTTCGCCGTCCTGGAGCTTGACGGTTACCGGAGGCCTGTCTTTGACGGCGTTGACGATCTCGGTGTCTCCCAAGGTGACCTGGATATAGTCGTGGCGATGCCAGTGCATCAGGGTGTCGGTGTGGGCAGGGACCTCGAGGTTGAAGACACGGACGGATTTGTCCTCGAGGGTGAGGTGATGATGAGGCTCGGCGGTGATTTCGACTTCGGGAGCTGTGGCTTGCGCGGCTAGGAGGGTTGCGATCAGGCAGAAAAAGAGGGTGTGGCGTTTCATGCGGGGGATTGTAGCACTGACCCAATTACGAGCGTTGCCAGGAGATCAGAAGCAAAGACAAGGGCAACGTCAAAGGCAGCG
Organism: uncultured Acidobacteriaceae bacterium; assembly: GCA_963714225.1. Classification (GTDB taxonomy): domain Bacteria; phylum Acidobacteriota; class Terriglobia; order Terriglobales; family Acidobacteriaceae; genus Sulfotelmatobacter. The sequence continues at coordinate 151,249 of CAVQNY010000054.1, forward strand.
GGCGGCAGTGCCCGCTCTACGCGGACGGGTCGCGGGTGAGGCGAATCCATTCTTCCATTTGATTTAGATAGTGGGCGAGGGCGCGGCGTCCGGTAGCGGTTAGGCGGTACACGGAGCGGGGGACGCGGCCTTCGAAATATTTCAGGCAGGAGATGTGTTCGGCTTTCTCCAGTTTGCGAGCGTGAACGCTGAGGTTACCGTCGGTGGTTTTGAGAATGCGCTTGAGGTCGTTGAAGCTGAGGCTGGCATTGGTGGCGAGAGCGCTTACGATGCCGAGGCGAAGGCGCTCGTGTATCAGGCGGTCAAGTTCGGGGAGTTCGAGAGCGCGGGCGGGGATGCGCTGGCGAGCCGGAGCTGCGGCTTTCGGGGGCTTGCGGCTTGGGCGGGGATCGGCCATGGCGAGAACAGGGTAGCGGACGGAGTGCTTTTTCGTCAAGTACTTTGCATTGAAAAGTACACTTAGCAACGGTCCACGAGGCTGCGCATCTTTGAGCTTTTGCCTCTGCCGCTCCGCTGATCCGCAGCTTCGCGCGGCCTCATTCCTGCCTGGGTTATAATTCCGGCCACCGATGAACCTTACCCCTGGCGCCAGACTTGGTCCGTATGAAATTGTCGCCCCTCTGGGCGCGGGCGGGATGGGAGAAGTGTTTAGAATTCGCTAACGTACAAAACGGTTGGTGCGTGCAAGGGATTGAGGCGATGGAACTGGGCAAGCTGCTGGTGTTTCTTGGGGCGGTGCTGGTGGTGGCCGGGATTGTGCTGATGCTGCTGGGGCGGATGAACTCTCCGTTGGGACGGTTGCCCGGCGACTTCCTGTATCGCGGAAAGAACACTACGGTGTATTTTCCGCTGGCTACTTCCCTGGTGGTGAGTGTGGTGCTTTCCATTGTGCTGTATGTGGTGAGCCGGTGGCGGCGATGACATTTTCCTCCTGCGCCCGTTCCGGGTAGTCTTGCTTGAATCGCGCGCGCTATGTTCGGGAAGGTTAATTCTGGTGACACATTTCTCATCCCGGCGTTGTCTTGTCCTTTTCCTGGCTACGTCGTTAGTTTGCGTCCTGACGAGTTCTCTCCTCGATTCCCAGGAGGGTTCCGGGGAACGAATTTTCTTTCACGCGAAAGTCTTCACCGGCGATCCTGCGAATCCTTATGCGGAGGCGGTTGCGGTTCGCGGCGACAAGATTCTCGCGGTGGGCAGCCTTCCCGAGGTGGAGAAATCCACATCGGCAAAGGCCGAACGCATCGATCTGGAGGGCAAGAGCCTTTTCCCCGGGTTCATAGATTCGCACAGCCATTCGATCGATGGCGGACTCGAACTGATTTCTGCCGACGCCGGCGAGAAAGTGCAGACTCTCGATCAGCTAGCGCCGTTTGTCGACGACGCGAAGAGGACGGGCCGCGGGATGCGCGGCGACATTCTTGAGATTCTTGGCATGCCGCTGGAGTTCTGGTCGCACACCGACGTACTCAATGCGCAATTCAGCGCGGGTGCTTACGAGAGACAGAGCGTTCTGCTGCGCGGAATGGATGGGCATACGTCGTGGGCGAATCGTGCGCTGTTGCAGCGGGCGGGCATCACGGCGGATTTTTTGAAGAAGCTGTCCGCCGCAGAACGGAGTTATTACGGCGTCGATAAGGACATGCAGCCGAATGGCTTTCTGGTGGACGCCGGGGAAGATAAGATCGAGGCACTGCTGCCTGCCTTCACCGCCGAGCAACTGCTCACCGGGGGCCGCGCCGCTCTTGCATATAACTACAGCCTGGGCATCACGGCGTGGCTTGATCCGCTGGCCGCTGATTATGTTTTGCAGGCCTACAAGATGCTGGCGGATCGAGGCGAGCTGAGTTCGCAAGTGGTAGCGTTTCCGCAGGTGTTGGCGAAAGATCCAGCGGCGGAGCTTGCCGCAGTGCAGAAAACGCGTGAGGCTTACAAAAATGTTCGCAATCTGCGTGTGACCGGGATTAAGGTTTTCGCGGATGGAGTGGTCGAATATCCGTCACAGACGGCGCATCTCAGCAAGCCATACAAAAACACGGGGCGGTATGGCGATCTGCTGTTTGAGCCGAAGAAGTTTGCCGAGCTGTGTGTCGCAGCAGACAAACAAGGGTTGATCATTCACGTGCATGCGATCGGCGACGGCGCGGTGAAAGAGGCGCTGGATGGAATCGCGGCGGCGCGCAAGGCCAATGGGAACTCGGGGCTGCCGCATACACTTACCCATGAGCAGTTTGTGCTGCCTGAGGATTTTCCGCGGTTCCGGGAACTGGGCGTGGTGAGCGCGCTGCAGCTTTTTTGGGCGGAGGCGAGCGGGGACACGATTGAGATTGTGAAGCCTTATCTGGATCCCGATATCTACAAGTGGCAATATCCGGCGCGATCGATTCTCGACAACGGAGGAATTATTTCGGGAGCGAGCGACTGGCCGGTTTCGACCGCGAACGTTTTCCGGGCGATTTATCAGGCGGAGACGCGCAAGGGGCCGGAAGGAGTGCTCGATCCGTCGCAGGCGATGCCGCGGGAGGCGATGTTTTATGCCTACACGCGGAATTCGGCGCGGGCCATGAATCTGGATTCTATTGGAACAATCGCTCCGGGAAAGCGCGCGGATTTGGTTTTGCTGGACCGCGATGTTTTGACGGTTTCTCCGGAGGAGATGAGGGACACGAAGGTGTTGTGGACGATGGTGGCGGGTAAGACCGTGTATCGGGCGAAGTGAAGGGATTCCTGTTTTCGCCCTTCTCGGGCCCATTAGGGTAGAAGCTTTGCAATCGCAATAACGCCCGGTTACCGAAGTCGGCGTAAAGCCCCTGCCTTCAGGCCTGGGGATATAAGCCGACGGTTTTGTTCTTGCTTTTGCTCTTGGTTCCGGTATCTGATCTGTGACTCCCAGTCAAGTCCTTTATTTTCAACATCCACTGCTCCTGCAAAACCCGAGCCTGGGCAGCCCGCTGTCGGTTGTCGTTGGAGTCACAGACCGGTTCAATCCGGCACCGCCGGTGGCAGGGCTGGTCTGTGACTCCCAGTCAAGTCCTTTATTTTCAACATCCACTGCTCCTGCAAAACCCGAGCCTGGGCAGCCCGCTGTCGGTTGTCGTTGGAGTCACAGACCGGTTCAATCCGGCACCGCCGGTGGCAGGGCTGCTCTGATCTGTGACTCCCAGTCAAGTCCTTTATTTTCAACATCCACTGCTCCTGCAAAACCCGAGCCTGGGCAGCCCGCTGTCGGTTGTCGTTGGAGTCACAGACCGGTTCAATCCGGCACCGCCGGTGGCAGGGCTTAAAAGTGGCTAGGCGATAACCAAGCCGAGCCACCGTAAATGCTGCACTGTACCAAACGTCGCCTCGGGATACGTGGAGACGCTAAACGACTGCGGACAAGATGTAAGTCTGGCGATAGCCAGCAATCTTGGTTGAAACAGTTAAGGTCGCCGTGAGGCGACTAGAATCCCCCGCCTTCAGGCGTGGGGAGTATCAAAGCTTCTGCTTGATCAAGTGGGGCCCAGGGCGTTCCGGCATGCATAATCCCGGTTCCGGTTTGCTTCGGCGTCGTCGGAAGACCTGTGGTGGCGGGGTCGAAGGGCCACGGGATCATCCAATGCGGCGGTTTTTTGATCGGAGTGCCTGACCTGGCGTTGGGATCGCTCCCGCTCCCGTCTGTGCCTCCGGCCAGCATGTGAGTAACCCCGGGCTGGGTGTTCGTTGGCTTCGGTTTGTGGAACATCGCGTCGTTAAGCCACTGCATCGACGGAGCGTCGGCGCACATGGCAACGTCGCCGACTACGCCGGGGTGTCCTGGAAAACACGTGAGCCGTTGTTGCCTTCGCGCAGGACGGCGATGTTGCCCTTGTCATCCCTATCTACAACCTTCGCCGCCTTGGCGATGTCGGGCGGAGCGGCCGACAGCGCGCACTTGATCTTTGGCCTGTGCAGTTTCGACGGTTTGCGCTAGCGAGCCCGGAAGCAGAACTCCTGCGAATAAAAAGCTTAGGAAATAACGCCTCATGTTTTCCTCCGTTCGTTTTCTGGCCGACAGGATCGCTAAGTAATAGCGCCGAAACAAGACAGTTGAGATCTCGCACGCACTTGGAAACGGACGCGGGCAAGGCTACACTGCACTCGACGTATGTCGTTGACGGATCAGCTCGGATTCAGGTTCACACCGCCGGAGCGGCGCGTGTGGACGGTGCGCGGATTGGTTGCGGCGGTGCGGGCGCATGTGGAGCGGGAGTATTCCGACGCGTGGGTGGAAGGCGAGATCTCGAATTTTCGGGCGCCGGATTCCGGGCATCTTTACTTCACGTTGAAGGATGGGAACGCGCAGATTCGGGTGGTGATGTTCCGGTCGGCGGCGCGGCGGCTGCGGTTTCGTCCAGCGGATGGGATGCAGGTGGTGGTGCGGGGGCGGGTGACGATTTATGAAGATCGGGGCGAGTTGCAGATTGCGGCGGAATATATCGAGCCCAAAGGTGCGGGAGGGTTGCAGGTTGCGTTCGAGCAATTGAAGGCGAAGCTGGAGGCGGAAGGATTGTTTGCGGCGGAACGGAAGAAAGCGATTCCGGCGTTGCCGGCGCGAATTGGGATTGTGACTTCGCCGCAGGCAGCGGCGCTGCGCGATATTTTGAACATTTTGCAGAGACGACATCACTCGGCGAGTGCGTTGATTTATCCGGCGCAGGTGCAGGGCGACGCGGCAGCGGCGGAAGTGGCGAGCGGAGTGCGATATTTCAATGAAATCCGGAGCGATGTGAGCCGCAGCGTGGAAGTGATCATTGTGGGGCGCGGCGGAGGGTCGGCGGAAGATTTGGCGGCGTTCAACGATGAAGGGCTGGCGCGGGCGGTAGCGGCGTCGGAAATTCCGGTGATTTCCGCGGTCGGGCACGAGACGGACTTCACGATTGTGGATTTTGTTGCGGACCTGCGGGCGCCCACGCCTTCGGCGGCGGCGGAGTTGGTGATCCGATCACGGCAAGAAGTGGAGAATCAGACGGAAGCGGTCGAGCAACGGTTGGTGCGGGCGATGGGGCGGCTGCTGCTGGAGGCTCGTCATGCGCTGACGGAGCGGGCGCAGCACGGGGCGTTCGCGCGCATGATGGACGTGATCCGGCAGCGGCAGCAGAAGCTAGACGACCTTACTTACCGGCTGGAGCGCAGCGAGCGGCAAGCGCTGGAACAGATGCGGCGGAAGTGGGAGACAGTCGCGGCGGCGGTGCGCCATTACGATTTGCGGCGGGTGCTGGCGGGAATTCGCGGAGAACTCGAGGCGGGGACTGCCGCTTTGGCCGCCGCGATGCGGAATCAGCTTTTGCAGTATAAGGTTCGGGTCGAGCGAATGGGCCGGGCGCTGGAGACGCTGTCTCCTTTGGCGATTCTAGAGCGGGGGTATGCTTTGGTGTTCAACAGTTCCGGGAATCTGATAAAGGATGCAGGGCAGGTGAAGGTTGGCGAAGAAATCTCGGCGCGGATGGCCCGAGGAGAGATTCGGGCTACGGTGAAAAAAAAGCGCGCCGATAAAGCGAGATAAACCGGTACTGGCTATTTATGCGGCGGATGCGGCACGGGATGCTGATTGAGGATCACATGCGTGCGTTCGCGCGTCAGGCGGATGCGGCAACTCAGCCGGTCGGGACCAATCCTGCAAGTGTTGTCCCGGAGCTGGATCCATGCGACCTGATCCCCACCAACGATCATCCACGCTGTCGCATTGGTGGCATGGTTGGTCTGGTCCAGATAATAGGCCGCGTTCAGATCGATATCGGCAGCGTCGGCATTCATCTGCTGGCAATCGTCCGCCGGAGATGCGGTTGCCGGGTTGATGGGCGCGCAGTAATCTTCGTCATGCTCCAGAAGGATTTTCTTGTTGGAGTCCCCAATAAAATAACGCGTGGTCACGGGCGGTACGCCGGACTCTGCGGACCACAGGCTGAAGGCCTCGGCAAACGCTGGAGGAAGCTGGCTCATCTTTAGCGATTCTTCCTCTACCTGCCGGGAAAAAACCGTAACCGTCGGCGTAGGTTCGCCATTCGTTGGATGGAAATAGAACGCGGCCAATGCGATGCCCTCCTGCAGGTCAATCCATATGAATCCCCGGCCCCTCAGGTATGGCCCGTTCCTGCCGGACACAATAACGTATCGCCCATCGCGAATTTGGACCGGCAGTGGCGATTCGCTGAGAACTCTTTCGAACGCATCGGAGGGCGACATGTCCCAGCCATAGTGGAACGTGCAATCGGGGAGCACGTTGTGTATGAGTTTGCGATATTGCTTGTCGCGCACGACCTCGTTTGCCGGCATCCCGGCGAAATGATTCAGAAATGCGAGCTGCTCGGTTGGAATCGGTTTCTGAAAGATGGCCTTATCGTGTTTCAAGACCGGGGCCTGCGGCTCCTGAGACTGCGGTTCTTGGAGCCCCGGCTCCGGTGTGCGCGATAACGGCCCACTTGCTTGCGGGTTCGCCAATTCCTGTGCCGCAGCTTCGGGCAGCAGGATTGCTCCCGCCATCAAGAATAGCGCGGCAAACAGCGGGACACGTAAAGCTCTGAGCTTACGCCAAGACGCGCGAAAGGATGGCATATTGAATCTCGCCTCAGCACCCCGCTGGAATTGTATCGTTGTTCCGCCGATTTGCAAGAACCGGACCCCGGCCGGAAGAATCTACCCCCTGAGCTGACTTGCTTGTTGGGTAGTGCCTCAGTTTGAAATTTCCCCTCGTCTGAAAACGCTCGTCAGAGGGTAGGCGAAGTTTGGCCAGCACAGGAAAGCCAAGCCGAAAAACCCACCCGCGACTCGCACATACTAAAATTCCTGCTTCGGTATGGAGTAACCGACCGCAAATCCAACGAAGACGGCTATCCATCGAACTACCCGAGCAGGTCTATCAAGTGGGTAGTCGGCGTCCGCCTTCTTGCGAATGACCCAGACAGAAAACCATATGCAGGCTATCTTGGCTGAGTAGCTGACCGTAAAACGATAGGATGTTTCCGACCGTCATAGGTTTCTTCACGCCGGTGACTCTCTTTTTTTATAAGGGCCGCGCTTGGCCGGGGGCTGGCATGTAGCTGTCGGCCATCATCACGATTTCTTCCAGACTCCAAATGTGGACCTGCTTGGCAAGCTGGACCGGATCGCGCGGACGTTTGGCCTCCCAGCGAGTATGCCATAGGCCGCGCCATGATTCCACGCCATGGAATTTCAAACTGAGGCACTACCGCTTATTATCTTCGGTTCACTATTTGCTGCATTAGAATAAGTTCTGCACCTTAGAAATTCCGCGGATGGGGAGATCCGGTGACGCAAATGTTGGCGCCATGGTCGAGAGTGTCGTTTACGGTGCTCGACATTCTGCTGGTGGCGGTCATCATCTACGAAGTACTGGTGATGATCCGGGGGACGCGGGCGGCGCCGATGCTGGCAGGATTGGCGGCAGTGGGGGTAGCGTTCTATTTGGCGCGGATCGGCGAACTGGTCACGTTGAATTGGCTGGTGGGCCATTTGTTGCCTTATGTGGTGTTCGCGCTGATTGTGGTGTTTCAATCGGAGATCCGGCACGTGTTGTCGGATGTGGGGCGGCGGGTGAGCTTTCTGCGCGGACCGGCGGTGGAGGGGGATTCGTATGACGACATTGTGCTGGCGGCGAATTTGTTTTCGCAGCATCAGACGGGCGCTTTGATGGTGATTGAGCGCGAGATTGGATTGCGGACTTACATAGAAAGCGGCGTCGCGATGGACGCGCGGCTCTCCTACGATCTGCTGGCCACGATCTTCCGGCCAAGCGCGCCGTTGCACGATGGCGCGGTGATCATCCAGAAGGACCGACTGGCGGCGGCGGCGTGCTTTCTGCCCCTGTCGATGAATCCGGTGCTGTCGACCCAGGTGGGGACACGGCACCGAGCGGCCATCGGGATTACGGAGGAGACGGACGCCATCGCGGTGATCGTTTCGGAAGAAACGGGCGCGATCAGCGTGGCCGTGGGGGGCAAAATCGATCGTGATCTGACGGTGGAACAACTGCGCGAGCACCTAAGCAGCGAGTTGCGGCGGTATATGTCGCCGGTGGCATTGCCGACGGTTGGGCCAGCGAGCGATGATTCGGATGCGGGCCTGGAATCGGCGCTACGGGCGGGCGGGCAGATGAGTGCTGAGGAGGAGTCTGCACCGGAAACGGAGCGCCCGCTATGATGAGCTTCTTGCGGCGCTGGGTGCTGCATAACTTCTGGCTGAAGATTCTGTCGTTGGTGCTGGCGACGGGGCTGTGGTGGTGGATTTCTCCGGATCAGGAGCCAGCGGAAGTGGCGGTGCGGGTGCCGATTGAGTTTCAGCACGTGCCCTCGCAACTGGAGATCAGTTCCGTAACGATACCTGACGCGCAGATCCGGGTGCGGGGGCCGGAGCGGTTGATCCGGGAATTGCGCTCGGGAGACGTCCACGCAGAACTTGAACTGGGAGACGCCGAGCCAGGCGAACGCACGTTTGATCTGACGGCGCAACAGATTCGCCTGCAGCGGAATTTGATCGTGGTGCAAGTGGTGCCGGGGCAGGTGCATCTCAGCTTTGATACGCGGTTGACGCGCGAGGTGAAGATTCGTCCGCGAGTGATAGGGGACTTTGGGACGGGGGAACAGATCGGCAAAGTGCTGGTGGAGCCGGAGAGCGTCACGATCACGGGACCGAGGCATCACGTAGAGCTGGTGGATGCGGCTACGACCGATCCGGTGGATGCTTCGGGATTCCGGACCCAGGCGACGTTTGTTACTAATGTGTACGTACCTGATGCGCTGGTGCAGGTGGTGGAGCCAGTGCCGGTACGAGTGACGGTGATGATGGAAAAGAGTACGCCTACGGCGAGTGGGCATGGAGCATCGAACGGCGTTCATTGACTCGCTAGTTTGCGCTTGTCATTTATCATCCTCGGTTAGATATTCTCGGTTAGATATTTCAGATTGGGTTAGATATTTCAGGTTCGACATCGGGCTCTTCTTGGTACCCGCACAATCTATGAGCACTCAGAGCAGACAGTTGTTTGGCACGGACGGGATACGCGGCATAGCCGGGGAGTTTCCGCTGACCACAGAAAGCACGTATCTGATCGGGCGCGCGCTGGGACATGACCTGATCCGCGAGACGCAGAGGGCGCAGGCGGTGATGGGGCAGGACACGCGCGAATCGAGTGGGTGGATTGCGGACCGCGTGGCGGCGGGGCTGGCGGCTGTGGGCGTGGACGTGCACAGCGCGGGCGTGATCACAACGCCGGGAGTCGCTTATCTGGCGCGGTCGCGCGGGTTTGCGGCAGGAGTGGTGATCTCGGCGTCGCACAATCCGTGGACGGATAACGGGATCAAAGTTTTTTCCGGGGATGGATTCAAGCTGACGGATGCGCGGGAGCTGGCGATCGAGAAAGAAATTTTTGCGCTGCTAGGAAAACCGGGAGCGATGGACGATATTGCGCTGAAAGTTGCCGCTCCGTCTTTGCCGGGAGAAGCGGCGCTGCGCAAGGCATACATCGAGTCTTTGGCGGGGAGTGTTTCCTCGGACCTGAGCGGGTTGCGGGTGCTGGTGGACTGCGCGAATGGAGCGGCTACGGCCGAGGCTCCGGAATTGTTTCGCAGGATGCGAATCCAGGCAACGTTCACTCATGTGACGCCGTCTGGGAGAAATATTAATCAAGGGTGCGGGGCTCTGCATCCTGAGGCTTTGGGTAAGGCTGTGGCGGCCTCTGGCGGGAAGTTCGATCTGGGCGTTACATTCGATGGCGATGCCGATCGCGCCTTGTTTTGCGATGGCGAGGGCCGCGGGGTAAATGGGGATGGAGTGCTGCTGCTGGCAGCGCGTGATCTGCAGGCCCGAGGGAGACTGGCTGGGTCCATTGTGGTGGCTACGACGATGTCTAACATGGGAGTGGAGATCGCTCTGAAGAAGGCGGGCATTCGTTTGTTGCGGGCGAATGTAGGGGATAAATATGTTCTTGAAGAAATGCTGAAGACGGGCGCGACTCTGGGCGGGGAGCAGTCTGGACACGTTATCTTTCGCGACAACGACGGGACGACCGGCGACGGTTTGTTGACAGCGTTGCGGGTGATGGATGTGATCGAACGCAGTGGGCGGTCGCTAGCGGAGTTGGTGAGCGATCTGAAAGTGTTTCCGCAGAAGATTCAGAATGTGCGGGTGCGGGAGAAGATTCCGTTTGCGCAGGTGCCGGAGGTGCAGCGGGCGATTGAAGCTGCCGAGCGCGAGCTGGATGGGAACGGGCGCGTCGTGGTGCGGTATTCGGGGACCGAGGCGTTGGCGCGGGTGATGGTGGAGGCGGAGTCGGAGGAGCGGATGCTGGCGCTTACGGCGGGGATTGCGGCGGAGATTCAGAAGGCGCTGGGGGTGTAGCGCTCGACGCGCCTTGCTGCTGCTGGGCGGGACAACCAAGGCGGCTGTCCCCACATGGGCGGTGGTGGCATTTGTCGGATAGGAGTGTCCGACCCACGCACCTATTGCGCTGCCTTCAGATAGTCGTTGTAAGAGTGTCGCGCCCATCCTCCGTAGCGCTGGTTCTCGCGGTTCGCTTCGTCCAACGTGTTGAGCATCCTCGGAAGTAGTTTGTGCCCTACGGCCAAGTACACGGTTGACGGCGATGCGAGAGGGATGAGAGAAGTTTTCAGGAGTGTTTCTTGGCCGCCCAGGCTTTGGGCGTGAGTCCGGTGACGTTCTGGATGGATGTGTCGGCGAGACCGGGCAGGATGTCGGCCAGATATTTTCGCACCGGGATGGCGAGCCGGCGGCAGCTTTCGATAACGGAGAGAATGGCGGCCACGCGCGGGCCGGCTTGAGGGCTGCCGATATGGATCCAGTTCTTGCGTCCAGTCGCCACCGGACGCATGGAGTTCTCGGCCACGTTATTGCTGAGTTCCAGTTGCGGGTGGTCGAGGAAGCAGGTCAGCTTCATCCAAAGCTCCAGCGTGTAGTTGCACGCCTGGCCCGCCTTGCTGCGGGGCAGTACGGTTTTGCTCGTGGCCAGGATGTGTTCCCGGATTTTGGCAAGCAGTGGAGGAGCTTTCTCCTGGCGCAGAAGATGACGTGCGGCCTGATCCATCTTCTCCTCGCGCGCCTGGGCGTCGATCAGAAACAGCTGGTCTATCAGTTCGACCGCGCGAATCGAGCCGGCGTCCTGCGGGTTGAGTTTGACCGCATCCACAAAGTTCCTTCGCGCATGGCTCCAGCAGCAGGCGTGCACCATCCCAGGCCCGCCCAGGCCGCGCTCGTAGGCTATGTAATCGTCGGTTTGGAGAATGCCCGCGAAGGCTGAGAGGAACTGCTTCGGCCCTTCGCGTCCGCGGCTCATGCGAAAATCGAAGACCGCCCCAGCCCCCGGCGTTCCGTACTGCCAGAGGTAGGCTTGATGGTTCTTACCTCGTTTGTCGTGCGTCTGCACATCGATCGGGGTTTCGTCGGCCTGGATGTAACCGCTGGCCAGCAACTCCCTGCGCATGGCATCGACCACCGGGGAGAGCGTCTCGCCGACCGTCATCACCCAGCCGCACATCGTGGCCCGCGTGATCTCGATGCCCGCATCGCGCAGCAGGATGGCGCTCTGACGATAGAGTGGGCAGTGATCGGCATACTTGCTGACGATGGTGTCGATAATCACCTCGTCGGCCACCAGGCTCTTGTCGATGATGCGCGGGGGAAGCGGCGCCATGGCGACGCCCTGCTCCTCGCACTGCTTGCAGGCGCGCTTCTCGCGCTTGGTCACTTCCACGTAGTACTCGGCCGGCTTGAGCTTCAGCACTTCGCTCTCGTCGTAGCCGATCACTTTCGTTTCCGCGCCGCACTTTCCGCATACGCACTGCTCGGCCGTGCAAGCGACGATCTTCTCCACCCGCGGCAGATCTGCGGAAAAGGTCTGCCGGCCGGGATGCGCGCGCCGCTTCCGCTTCTTCTCGCCCTCCGGCGCCGGCAATGCCTCGCGCTCGCTCTCCGCCTGAACTTCCTGCTTCGAGACCCCGGGCTCTTCCTCCAGTAACTGCAGTTGGAGATTACTCAGCTTTTCACTGCCCGGTCCGTACTTGGCGATCCGCCGCAGACGCAGATGTTCTTCCAGCACCTGGATCTTCAGTCGCGCATACTGTAACTCGCTCCTGGTTGTATCTAACTGCTTCGATGTTGTATCTAACTGCTTCGACGCCGCGCCTAACTGCTCTTCATAAGTCGCAACCGTAGTTGCAACCCTGTCGCTCAGGGTGGCAAACAAAGCCTGGGGAAGCTGCTCCTTCAGTTGTTCGAGAAGTTCAGCGGGGAAACAACGCCCGGCGTCAGCAGTGGACATCGCGGCAGCCGGTGGAGTCACACTCACGATGCTTCTTTGATAACAGATCTGGCTGTGGATAAGTTAACGAAATCGCCAGTCTTTATGCTGGTATTCGTAACTTATCGGATTCTTCCATGCGCGGCTTGCGATACCATTTCCGCCGCCGCGTCACGGCCAAATCAATGCCCCCCAACAACAGCGCCAGTTCCTCGTGGCTCAGTACGATCTTCGTCTCCGAAGTGTCTGCTCCCGGCCAGCCAAACCTTCCGCCGTCCAATTTTTTCGAGCATATCCATAGCCCGCTATAGTCATATACCAACAACTTCAGGCGATTGCGCCGCGCGTTGGTGAACAAGAAAACGTGGCCGCTCTCGGGATCGCAGCCCAGATGGTCGCGCACCAAACCGTACAGACCATTAAATCCCTTCCTCATGTCCGTGGCTCCGGTGGCCACATAGATCCGCGTCGCTGGCCCAAATCCGAACATCGCCCTATCCCTTGTCCAACACCGTCAGCAGGCGCTCCAGTGTGGCCCCATCGAAGCCCCGGTTCACTTCGATCTTGCGTCCGCTGGTCAACCCCACCACCAATCCGCTGCTGGTGCTCGCCGAGCTCCCGCTTGCTATCCCTATCTCTACCGCCAACAATCGATTGCCGGCCCTGCTTCCTTGATCCTGGGCACGTTGTTTTCTCAGATAACGATCGAGACTACCTCGCGAGATCCCTCGACTGCCGCAGAATTCACTCTGTGGCATGCCGCTCGTTGCAAACTCCGCGACAATCTGCCGAATCTCTTCCCGCGTCCGTCGTTTTGCCGTGGCTACGTTCGTCTGATGATCCATAGCCGCATTTCACCACGGGCTCTGCGGCTTGACTAGGTGGGTTGCTCCGACGCTTACAGTAGTTCGCCATAATCCGGAGTGCGCAGCCCTATGACCATCTTTGCCAGATTCGGATCGGGCAAATCGGCATAGGCCATGTCGAGGAATGTATGGCTAGCGGCCTGAAGTTTTTCCGTCTTCTGTTCGACGCTTTCTCCGTCGCTGGGACGGCTCAGTTCGTAGAGCATCAGAGTGAGCCGCGGCAGCGATGATAGCAGCAATCTTCGCTCGGCAAGGCTGCCCTTGAGAAGTTTGTTCTGAATATCTGCGTTGACGGTGAGATGGGCCGGTTCGGCCAGAGCGCGCACGGCGCGATACGCATCCACGAGACCTGGCAGGAACCTGAGATTGCCCGCTCCTTTGTTCTCCGGGCGTTGTTGCGGTTCGATATCGAGGTGAATCCCGTCGAATCGATCCGCCGAATGGCTCCCATTAAACAGCACGATCGCGCGAGCGCGCTCCAGAAGCTTTTCCCGGTGCTTGCCCGGTTCGTCGGCGTTTTCGCTCGAAAGTAAGGCTTCGACTCGAATGTTCGATCGATGAAGAAGAGCAATGAGGTGAGCGAGGCGGCCTTCCTCCGACGCGTCGCCATTCGCGGAGGCCGATAGGTAGACTTCGTTGATGCCCTGGGAGCGACAGAAATCCCGCAACTTCTCAGCGCCCTGAGGAGCATCCACGACGGGTGGGTTTTTCCAGACCCACAGGCCATGAGCCCGTAGGTCCTCTCCTCGAACTGCAGAGAGAGAGAACCCACCGAAGAAAAACACGCAGAACATCCAAGAAAACGCGTGAGTCATAGCATGCACCTAATCCAGATCTCTCCAGTTCGGGCCTACTTCCATCTCTACTAACAGGGGGACCGCGAGTGCGTGAGCTTTTTCCATATGCTCGCGGACTAGGGACTGCATCGTTTCCACTTCTCCCTCTGGGACTTCGAAGACTAATTCGTCGTGGACTTGCAGGGTCATTCTGGACTTCAATTGACGTTCCTGCAACGCCGCGTCGATGCGGATCATCGCCACTTTGATTAAGTCCGCAGCGGTGCCTTGCAGCGGAGTGTTTACTGCGGTGCGCTCGGCGAAGCCGCGCTGGTTACCGTTTTTGCTGTTGATGTCGGGGATGGGGCGGACGCGCCCGAACAGCGTTCTTACTTTTAGGTCGCGGCGGGCTTCTTCGAGCGTTTTGTCGATGAAGGCGCGGACGCCTTTGTATTTCTCGAAATAATTCGCGATGAATTGCTTGGCTTCGGCGGGCTCGATGCCTAGATTTTGCGACAGGCCGAAGGGTGAGAGGCCGTAGACGATGCCGAAGTTCACTACTTTGGCCTGGCGGCGGTGGTCGGGGGTGACCATGAGCGGCGGGACTCCGAAGACTTGCGAGGCGGTTAGGGTGTGGATGTCGTCGCCGCGGCGGTAGGCTTCGACCAGGAGCGGATCGCGGGAGAAGTGGGCGAGCAGGCGAAGTTCGATCTGCGAGTAATCGGCGGTGAGAAGAACGTGGCCGGGCTCGGCGATGAAGGCGGCGCGAATGCCGCGTCCGAGTTCGGTGCGGATGGGAATGTTCTGCAGATTCGGATTCGCGGAAGACAGACGTCCCGTCGCGGTTCCGGTTTGGCCGAACGTGGTGTGCAGGCGGCCGGTGGACGGGTTGATCAGCGCGGGCAGAGTGTCGACGTAGGTGGACTTCAGCTTGGTGAGCTGACGGTAATCGAGCACCATGCGGGCGATGGGATGTTCTTCCGCGAGGCCTTCCAGCACATCGACGGCGGTGGAGATGGCGCGTCCCTTGCCGTATTTGAAGGGCTTAGGGAGATTCAGCTTGTTGAAGAGAACGTCGCCGAGCTGTCGGGGAGAGGCGATGTTGAACTCGGAGCCCGCGACTTCGCAAATGTCTCGGGCCTTGGTTTTTATTTCGCGGTCGAGTTCCGTTGACATTTTCGCCAGCGCGGCCGTATCGATTTTTACGCCGGCTTGCTCCATGCGGGCTAGGACCGGAACCAGCGGCAGATCCATTTCTTGGTAGAGCTTTGTCAGTCCTGCCTGCCTGACATCGTCCCGTAATGCAGTCGTCAGCCTGCCGGTGATGTCGGCAGCTTCGGCTAGGTCGCCACTTAGCTTGAGATTGAAGCGGCGGAAGGCAACGTCTGCGACGCGATGCGAAGAATAGGTGGGATCGAGCAGGTAGGAGTAGAGCATGGGATCGTGCTGCACGCCTTGCAGATGGATGCCCAGGGGATCGAGCGCGTGAATGGCGGCCTTGTAATCGTGAATGGACTTGGGCGTTGCAGCGGAGGTCAGGACGGAACGTAGTTTTGCGGCTGCGCCACTAGAGTTCAGCTTCACAGTGACCGCCAAACCTGCGGCTCCGGAGATGGCGAGGCGCCGGGCGGCGGTCTCGGCTACCGAGGATGGCGCGTCGCTCAGCGGGAGAATTCCTGACTGTGATTCTTCTTCAACCATCTCTCCGTCGTTTTCGAGGATTGATTCTGATGGTTCTACCGCAATGGCGAGCACCCCTTCCGGCGAGAGAGAGTTGAGCACATTCTCCATCTCCGCGGCCGACTGAGCTTCGCTGTAATGAGATTCGGTCACCTGAACTTCGGGCAATAATTCCTTCAACAGCGAGGTGAATTCCAGTTCGGTGAAAAGCTGGCGGAGGAGATCGAGATCGGGATCGCCAGCGCGCATGGCTTCGACATTCAATTCGACGGGAACATTGGTGTCGATGGTGGCCATGCTTTTGCTGAAGAGGATGGTGTCGCGATTGTTCTGGAGGGATTCGCGGTAAGTTTTCTTTTCTACTTCGTTGGCGCGGTCGAGGGCTCGTTCGACAGTGCCGAAGCGTTGGATGATTTCGACGGAGCCTTTGTCGCCGATGCCGGGAGCTCCGGGGATGTTGTCGATGGCGTCGCCGCGAAGGGCCATCACGTCGACCACGCGCTCGGGAGGAACGCCGAGAATTTCTTCGACCTTGGCGGCATCGCAGATCAGATTGTCTTTTGGAGGATTGAGAATCTGAACATCGTCGTTGACGAGCTGCATCATGTCTTTATCGCTGGAGACGACGTAGACGGGATGCGCCGCGGCTGCGGCTTTGCGGGCGAGAGTGCCGATGACATCGTCGGCCTCGAAGCCGGCGAGTTCGAGGATGGGGATGCGGTAGGCTTCGAGGGCGCGGCGGATGTAGGGAATCTGCTGGGCAAGGTCCTCGGGCATGGCGGCGCGATTGGCTTTGTAGCCCTTGTACTCGACTTCGGTGAAGGTTTGAGTTTTGATGTCGAACTTGCGGACGGTGGTGATGGCTTCGGCCTGGGTATCGCGAAAAGTTTTGGCGGCTACGTCGAAGACGGCAGCGAGATAGGCGGGGGAGAAATCTTCGCGCAGTTTGCGCAGCATGTTGACGAAGACGTAGATCGCGGCGGTGGGAAGTCCGGACTTGGTGGACATGGAGCGTTGGCGCGCCATGGCGTGATACGCGCGGAAGATGAACGACATGGTGTCGATCAGAAAGATTCGGTTTGGGTCGGAGGAGGGCCTGCCGGTTTTGGGCGCGGCAGAAATAGCGGGCGGGCGCGATACCGAAGATGCTTTGGGAGGCGACAAGGCCTTAGTTTAGCAGCATAGACACTCGCTAGAAATCAACCGTGAAGTCGGCCTGCACGAGTTTCTTCGCCGCGCCGCCGGAACTGTTGCGGAAAACGAGGTAGTACTTCCGGGGCTGATCCTGGGACGGGGGCAGACTAACACTTACATCCTGGTCATGCGCCGCATCGGCGGAAAACAGTGCTTCGCCTGCGCGGCCGCCGACAAAATCAGCGTACTGGTCTTCGTCCAAGATGAGGAAGTCGACGTTAGCGATATCGTCGTTGGACTGGACGCCGAGATCCTTGACGAACGATCGGTAGTTGCCGCGCAGGTGGGGAATGGCGGCGTGGGCGGGGATTTCAAACGGAAACTTCACCGTGGTGCTGACGGTGAACGTCTTATGCAGAATCTGCTGGCTTGTGTTGGCTGGCGAGGGGGCGACGCGATCCATGGGCGCCACCTTTTCTTCGGCTGGCGCTTTTTTCTTCTGGCATCCACCGGCGGCGAGAACAAGCCCGGCCACGAGCAAGACGAGCAGGAGCCGGATCTGCGCCTTTTGATTCACGAGCAGACTGGTTTCCCGTACTCGGTGGTGTAGTGCAACTGGATCTCGCCGCAGGTGCCCTGCTCGGCGGAATAGACGACGCAAGTGTTGAAGGGACGGGAATAGACATGGAGGCTGACGGCGCGCTGGTTGAATTCGCGGGGATTGAGGACACGGTGGACGGGTGCGAGCGGGTCGACGGCGCAAGGGTGCGACACATTCATCTCGACGGTTTCAGTGGCCTCGATCGTGCACTTGCCGGCCGCGATATCCTGATGCACAACGTGGAAGTTCTCTACCAGCAAACGGCCGATGGGAACGGCCATCCAGCAGTTCTGGTCGCGGTGGTTGTGGACGGAACTGGCCTGGCCGATGTCCCAGCAGATGGCAACTAGTTCGTAGAGAGGAGTCTTGTCGATCAGGTTGCGGGTGTAGTGCTGGCGGTCCCAGGTGAGATAGGGTGACAGAGAGTCGGGGTGGAGCCGAGTGTCCTCGAGGAATCTGCGGAGTGGCTCGGTCTGATCGAAGGCGGCCTCGGGGAACTGGCGAAGTCGGGCGACGAAATCTTGAATCGGGATCTGGTTTACCGCGGTGGCCATGGGTGCTTGCCGGACAAGTATAACGCAGTGGGTGCGTCATTCGACCTTCGAGAAAAACCTGAACCGCAGGCACCCTTCGGTCCCGCTCCGGGCAGGCACAAAGGGGCACAGGGGCTCAGTCGAGGAACATACAGTCTCCATAGGAATAGAAGCGGTAGCGCTCGGAGACTGCGTGTTCGTAGGCATCGAGGACGTTCTCGCGTCCGCCGAAGGCGCAGACCAGCATGAGCAAAGTGGATTGGGGCAAGTGGAAATTGGTTAGCATCGCACTTGACCACTTTGAATTCGAAACCTGGGTAGATGAAGAGATCGGCGGCGGCCGGGCCTGCGACGATGGTTCCTGCGCCAAACTGCACTGCGTGCTCTAGGGTTCGAACCGTGGTGGTGCCGACGGCGATGACGCGACGCGACGCGCGGAGAGCCTGGTTGATGGTGGAGGCGGCTTCGGGGGAGATGGAGTAAGGCTCGGAATGGATTTGGTGATCTTCGACGCGCTCGACGCGGACAGGCTGGAAGGTTCCCAGGCCGACGTGCAAGGTGATATCGACGGTCTCGACCTCGCGCTGGCGGATGCGGTCGAGGACTTCCCGTGTGAAATGAAGGCCAGCGGTGGGGGCTGCTACCGATCCACGCTGCTGCGCATAGACGGTTTGATACCGCTCGCGATCGTGGGGAGAATCCGGACGCGCGATATAGGGCGGGAGTGGGACGTGGCCGATGCGGTCGAGGGCAGCGAAGAAATCGGCAACTGGGCTGAAAGCGGATACGGCGCTGGCCGAATTCCGCGCGGGTGAGGACCTGGGCTTGCAATTCATTCCGCTCGCCGAAGAACAGGCGTTCGCCGACGCCGATTTTGCGACCGGGCCGAACCAGGCATTCCCAATCGTTGGGCTGGGTGGAGAGTTGGCGGGTCAGGAGAACCTCGATGCGGCCGCGGAGGAAATCGCGTGCCGCCGGATTGTGAGGGCTGACCGGGTGAGCGCGGGCGCCTTCGCGGCGGCCATAGAGCCGCGCTGGAAAGACGCGGGTGTTGTTGAAAACCAGCAGGTCGCCGGGCTGCAACAGCTCCGGGAAGTGGCGGAACAGGCGGTCGGAATAGCGGCCGCCGGTTCGCTGCAGGTGGAGCATGCGGGAACCGTCGCGGGCGGCGAGGGGTTCCTGGGCAATGAGGTCGTCGGGAAGATGGAAGTGAAGTCGGAAACCAACACGGTGTTTGATTATAGGATTTAATGCGGGGAGAGCATCTGGCGTAAACCAAGTTGATTCGGTCGTCTCTGGTAAATTTTGTTTGTCTTTTTTGGTAAATTTGTTTGTCTGTTCGAGCCAGGTGCGCGATACTATGCGGAGGTTGTAGCTTTAGCCGCTTTTGCCACTCCCTCGAGAGAGTATTTTCATGTCCGCTGAACGGAAACAGAGAGAAGAAATTGTTCGTTACGGGCGCATGCTGCACGAGCGCGGGTTCGTGGCGGCGATGGACGGGAATCTGTCGGTCCGGCTGGATAGCGAGCGGATCCTGGTGACGCCCACGTGCGTGAGCAAAGGAGCGATGCGAGCCGGGGACATGGTGATCGTGGACCTGGAGGGCACGCGGGTCGCGGGACGGCGGAACGTGACCAGCGAGATCGGGATGCATCTGCTGGTTTACCGTACCCGGCCCGACATTCAGGCGATCGTGCATGCGCACCCGCCGACCGCAACGGGATTCGCCGCGGCGGGCATGGCGCTGACCGAGCCTCTGGTTTGTGAAGTGGTGATGGGGCTGGGATGCATTCCGCTGGCGCGCTATGGCACGCCGGGGACGTCGGAGCTGGCGCAGACGCTGGAGCCTTATGTTCCCCACTACGATGCCATTCTGATGTCGAATCACGGCGTGGTGACCTACGGGGATACCATCGAGCACGCCTACATGAAAATGGAAACAGTGGAACACTTTGCGCAGATTGCTCTGGTCACGCACTTGCTGGGCCGGCAGCAGCCGCTGACCGGGGTTGACATCGAGAAACTGTTGTTGGCGCGGATCGAAATATTTCGGAGGAAAGATGGCGGCGTCGATGCCGATTGAGATGGTGAGGCCTCCAGAGAAGGTGAGTTAACGATCCGCGGTTTTTTCGAGCCAACAGGGGCACGAGTAAAACTCGTGCCCCTTGCCATGTGTGACGCATAGCTTAGCTATTCGCCTCCGATCCGAAAGCGAAACCCGGCGCGGAAGTTGATGGGCAGGGCGGGATAGCCGACGACTTCGTTGTAGCGGCGGTCGAGAGCGTTCTCGACATTTGCGTACGCGGTGACGCGGGAGTTGATGGCATACCATCCGCCGAGGTCGACGCGGACGTAGCCGGCGGCGTGGTTGATGTTGAGGCCATCGAAGTCGGAATCGGGACGTCGGCCCACGAAACTTCCGCCAGATTTCCGCCCCAGCGCCTGCCGAGATAGCTGAGCAGCGTAGTTGCCGAATGCTTGGGTCGGCGGAGCAAGGGATTTCCGCTGGCATACACTGGATCGCAAAAATTCGCCGGAGTGCAGAGGGGAGCTTCGAGAATCTGGGTCGAGGTATAGGTGTAGGCCGTGTTGAGCAACCATCTCGTCCGGATCCTTCCTTGTAGCTCGAACTTCGGCACCTTGAGCGAAAGATTGCTGCACATTGAAAAACTGGTATAGCGAATCCGGCGGGAAGCCCTGATAGGGCTCTTGATTGGGTGCCGCCTCAATCTGATCGTGGAAGAGATTATTGAAGTAGGTTGCATCCAGAGCCCAGCGGCCCGCCAGAAATTTCTGCTGGAAGCCAGCTTCGAAGGCTCGAGTGCGCTCCGGCAATAGGCCAGGGTTCGGGACGTAGTTTGGAAGACTGGCAAAGGTCTGATAGAGAGCTGGCTCCATAAACCCCGTGGCATAGGAAAAACGCAGGCGGGTTCCGGAGAACAACTCTCCGCCACGCAGCGCCAGTAGAGTTAGAGCAACCCGGGGCACGCCCGTGTTGCCGTATAGCGCTGTTGTGAACGAAACGGCCGCCCGCGATCACCGAGAGCCTGCCCAGCGTAAGTTGCTGTTGCAGATATGCCTCCTGACTCAAACGCTGCCCGGAAGTGGAAGGAGGGTAGAGCAGATCTCCCACGACGCCGTTTTCGTTTTCCATACGATATCCGAAGGTGCTGTGCGCCCAGGTTCGCTCGGAGTAATCGCCCTGGTATTCAAATCCCACGCGATTGATGTGATCGTATTGGTCAGCGAGAAAGTCGTCGTAGGTGTAAGGATTAGTATTTAGGTTCACATCGGTATAGCGGTAGAGATAGTCGAAGCCGGTTAAGCGCTGTTGCCATCCCGAAGGCGCTGCCAGGGTAAGTTCCACGCTGCCCAGCAGACTGTTCAGGTGCGCGGATTCGCTGGGATCGGGCTGCATGGGCCCTGGGGGTAGCGTCGCGCCACTCTCAGTTACCGGCGTCACCAGCGGATCGTAGCCGTTGAAATTCCACTCCCCCGGCACGCCGGTATAGCTGTCAGAGTGGCGGACCCGCACTCGCAAGCCAACCTCACTGGTCAGGGCAACTCCCACGTTCGCGCCCTCCAGCGAATCCGAGTAAGCGTCGTTCACGCCCAGCCCGTTGCTGTTGAATTGATCGCCGAACAGGTTATAGTCGAAGCGTCCGTTGGCGCCGGAGAGAGACGCGAAGCCGTTGGCAGTTCCGAAGTTTCCTCCGTCGGCGCCAAAGCGGAGTTCGGGAACCGGAGTGCTTCCGGTGCGCGTCCACACCTGCACTACGCTGGTCATGGCATCGGAGCCGTACAAGGTGCTCTGCGCGCCCCGCACAAATTCCACACGATCCGCTTGCGTCAGGGGCAGAGTGCCAAAATCAAACGTCTCACCCGGGTTATCGACGGCAACGCCATCGACAATCACTTTGTTGTAGGTAGATTCGCCGCCGCGCACGAACAGGGACGACAGGCCCCCGCGCTGGCCCGCAGTATTCACCACCGCACCGGGAAGAAAGCGGATGGCATCGTCGGCGGCAACGGGCTGCATGGTTTCGAGTTGGCCGTTCTCTAGAGTTGAGATACTGGCACCGGTTTCTTCGGCCAAGGCCGGAGTTCTGGTCGCAGTCACCACGACGGTTTCCGACGCCGTAGCGAGGTGCAGTTGGATGGTGATGGCATCGGAATGAGCCGGGACATCCTCGCTCTGCTGAGCGAAGCCAGGAGCCAGGACTTGAATCTGGGAACTGCCGGTGGACAGATCCGCGAAGGTGGCGATTCCCTCGGCAGAAGTACTGGCAATTTTCAGGGGAGTGTCTTTCCCTTTTGAAAACAGGGAAACTTGCGCGCCGGAGACGGCGGCGGATTGGGGGTCGATGACTTTGACTTTGAGGTCGGCAGCGGATGCTGCTGCGAGAGCAAGGAAAAGCAAAACCGAAGCGCAAAGTGCGCGCATAACCATCCTCCTTTTCACGCGAAAGGGGTTAAGGTGGACGGTTTACGCCGGTCTCCTGGCTTTGCGAGTGAGGATGCGGAACCCCTGCGGGTTCAGAACATCCGGTTTCTTGCAGCGGCCTTCCCGGGATTGCTCCCCGTGACCGGCTGCGATTTCCTCGCTTACAGTTGCGCGGCAGCGCGGGAATCACACCCGCTTCCCTGTCTTTGCCATGGGACAAAGACGCGCAAACCGAAGGATCTTTCAAAGAACGGAAATGCTGGTTTGAGGAATTTACCGGGGCGGAGCGGTGGAAGTCAACTGCTCTTGCGAATGCGGCGAATGCGCCTTGTAGCAGGGGAATTCTGCGTCCCCGACTTTGCGCACATTCTCTTCGGCGAATTTGCGGATGCGGTCGAGCGAATTCTGCAGTTCCCGTTGATAGCGCTCAACGTCTTCGTCGCTGGCATCCCCCGGCACCGGGACGAGCTTGCCGAAACGCATCAAAACGCGGGAAAACGGTTTCGGGATGATGAGGCGGTCCCAGGTGTTTAGAACCCAGGCGCGGTCGACCGCGATGTGAAACATGGTCAAGGGAACTCCGGAGGATCGCGCCAACGCAACCGGTCCGGGCTTGACTTTGTTGCGCGGGCCGCGCGGGCCGTCGAGGGTGAAGGCGACGGACCAGCTTTGCCGCAAGGCGCGGCGCAGACCGAGCAGGGCGCGCACGGCATTATGGCTGCTGGATCCCTTGACGGCGACGAACCCGAACCTACGGATGATGCGACCCATGTATTCGCCGTCGTAGCTGTTGCTGCTCATCACACGGATTCCGACGTTGCGGAAAAGGTAAGTCGCGGGGATGATGCAGGCATGCCAGAAAGAAATGATCAGCGGCCGCTGCCCAACCGTTGCCTGCGCGCCTTGTTCGCGCGAGACGCACACGCGCAGGGTAGGGCCGATCAGGCGAATGAACCAGTATCCGGCTGCGATGATGATGGGCAGAACGATTCTCTGGCGCAGGGTGAAGCGGCGGGGATCGCCAGTCGCGTCGACAGTGGGAGTTTCGTGGGTGGTAGCTTCCGTCACGAAGTTATTGTAACGGGAAGGTGGCGAGGGAGCGCCTCGCTGCGCTTGGCGGGACAGCCGAGGCGGGTGTCCCCACATGCTCTGTTTCGAATGCGAAGCTATGCCTTAGCTTTCCAGGTAGGCGTCGATCCAATCTTTGACTCTGTGGCGGCGCTCGTCGGCGGCTTCGAACTGGACTCCGAAAGACTTGCTCTTACGCCAGGTCACAACGCCGCGGACACAGACCCGCGGCAGAGTAAGCAGGGAAAATGAGACCTCGACGTTGCTTCCCGCGGGCATGTCCTCTGCGCTCTTCACCGACATGCCGCCGGAACTGATCTCGATGCTGGAAGCGGTCAGGCGGTGGCCGTCCGGACTGACTACGGTGACCTCGGTCATGATGGGGATGCGGGCGTAGCGGCGGAATTCGTGAAGCACGAGCATGTGCGTGGCGCGGACCAGCTTCAGCGCCGCGGGCCGCTCCAAAGGCTCGTGAAACATGGCGTTGATCCCGTACTTGGAATAGCGCATGGCCTCCTGCGCGCTGCCGCCGAGGCAGTAGAGCACCAGGCGGCTGTTGGACGGAGAAGTGCGAGCGGCTTCCATGACCGCTTCGGCACCGGGCCCCAGATTGAGCACGCAGGCTTCGAATTTCTCCTGGCGCAGGCGTTCGGCGGCGCTTGAGGACACCAGCACCGTATCGATGCCGAACTGGCGGAAACACTCGGTGAGCCGATTTCTGGCGGACTCTTTGAGGTCGACCAGGGCAACGCGAGCCGCTACCTTCTTGGTTTGGGAAGTGGGCGTGCGTGCCGGGGCAGTACCAAAGGCTCTTTCCATGTCAGCGGGACCGGTTGCCAGTACGACAGTTTATTGTGGCGTGCCCCGGAGGAGATGGATAGACCCCCAAGGGGCAGGTCTGGGAGGTACAAAAGTGCCATTACCCGGTTGGACTGGTGGGTGAGGGAACCAGTGCTGGTAAGGATAGTTGGCGTAATCGCCGCGGGGAAGGCCGGATTTACGCGGTTTCAGGGGTGTTTTTTCCGCCATCCCGAGAATCTGCACGTCAGACGGATTGCTGCGAACCAGGCCAGGTACCTGCGTCTGCGGACTGGGGGCTGGTCACGACCCTGGGGAACAACTTAACTTGTCCCTGTGCTTCGAGGCCCAGACGTCGAACCCAGCCATGCGTTGGGCGCGCGAAGGCACCAGCACAGCCCGCCCTCCCAAGGCGCACTGATCTACCGTGGGGACCGGCCAGCGCATGTATGAAATGTCTAGTTAGGTGACGTCTACTCTGACCAGCGGCGGAACAGGAGAGCGCCATTCGTCCCGCCGAAGCCGAAGGAATTCGACATGGCGTATTCCAGTTTGGCCTTGCGGGCGTGATTGGGGACGAAGTCCATGCCGGCGGTTTCCGGGTCCTGGCTGACGAGGTTGATGGTGGGCGGCAGGATCTGATCGCGCAGGGCGAGGACGGTGATACCGGCTTCGAGGCCGCCGGCGCCCCCGAGCAGATGGCCGGTCATGGACTTGGTGGAGCTGACGGGGATCTTGCGTTCGCCGAAGAAATTGCGGATAGCGTGCGCCTCAAGCGTGTCGCCGATGGGAGTGGAAGTGCCATGGGCGTTGACGTAATCGACTTTGTCCGGGCTGATGCCGGCGTCGCGCACCGCATTTCGCATCACGCGGAAGCCGCCTTCGTGCTCGGGAGCAGGCTGCGTCATGTGATAGGCGTCGCCGGACATGCCGTAACCGGCTACTTCGGCGAGGATGGGCGCACCCCGCCTTTTGGCGTGTTCGAGTTCTTCGAGCACCAGAATGCCCGCGCCCTCGCCCATGACAAAACCGTCGCGATCTTTGTCCCAGGGACGGCTGGCTGTTTCCGGATCGTCATTGCGTACGGAAAGGGCGCGCATGGCGGCAAATCCCCCGACGCCCATCTGAGTGATGGCGGCCTCGGAGCCGCCAGCGATCATCACATCGGCGTCATTGTGCTGGATGATGCGGAAAGAATCTCCGATGGAATGAGCGCTGGTGGTGCAGGCAGTGGCTGTGGCCTCATTCGGTCCTTTAGCCCCGAACCGCATGGAAACATGGCCAGCGGCAAGATTGATAATGGCGGCCGGGATAAAGAAAGGAGAAATCTTGCGCGGTCCGCCTTCGAACAGGGCGGTGTGTTCCCGTTCGATAATGTCGAAGCCTCCGATGCCGGACCCGATGTGTACGCCCACCCGCTCGTCGTTTTCGGGTGTGATTTGCAGGCCCGAAATCTTGAACGCTTCATCCGCGGCGGCAATCGCCAGGTGGATGAAGCGTCCCATCTTCTTAACTTCTTTTTTTTCGATGAAGTTAAGCGGATCGAAGTTCTTGACCTCGGCGGCGATCTGGCAGGCGAAATTGCTGGAGTCGAACTGGGTGATGCGGGCTACGCCGCTTTTGCCGGCGAGCACCGCCTGCCACACCTCCCCGGTGGTGTTTCCCACTCCACAAATCAGGCCGAGGCCGGTAACTACGACCCTGCGTCCCAAATTACTTGCCACCTTTCGAATGCTTGGAGATGTAGTCGATGGCGTCCTGCACGGTGCGGATTTTTTCCGCGTCTTCGTCGGGAATCTCTATGTCGAAGCCTTCTTCGAAAGCCATTACCAGTTCGACCGTATCCAGTGAATCCGCGCCGAGGTCGTCAACGAATGACGCGCTGGAGGTGACCTCGCCCTCATCCACACCCAACTGCTCTACGATGATCTGTTTTACTTTCTCTTCAACGGCTGCCATGATTCTCCTCGCTTAACTTCGATTTGATTTGAAATTCGTTGCCCGGGATGCAACATCGCCGTATGCAAAGATCGACCAATGAAAGATCGACCAATAAAAGATCGTCCAATAGAAGACCGCTGCATTCCTTCCCAACTGTCCACTGCAACGGAAAAAAGGCGAACGTGTAGTGTAACGGTCGTGCTAAATGGCTGTAAAGGAAGCGCAGACCTTAGTAGGCCGGCGCTGTGATATACCTTCAGCATCCTAAACGTGGCCGCTCGTAACGGTCAAACCACATGCGTGCTGTCGTCGAGCGGGTGAGCCGCTCCCAAGTCACGGTGCACGGACAAATCGCGGGCCAGATCGGCCTGGGGCTGCTGGTTTTGCTGGGCGTCGGCAGGGACGATACCGAAACCGATGCAAACTACCTGGCGGAAAAAATCCGCGGCTTGCGAGTGTTTGAAGATGCCCAGGGAAAAATGAATCGCAGTGTCGAGGACGTGCGCGGCAGCGTGCTGGCGGTTTCGCAGTTCACTCTGTACGGGGACGTGAGACGGGGCAAGCGTCCGTCGTTCGACGCTGCGGCTCCTCCGGAGAAAGCACGCCAGCTCTACGAGTTTTTTGTGGAACAGCTTCGCGCCGCGGGACTGCACTGCGAGACCGGGCGCTTTCAGGAAATGATGAGCGTGGAACTGGTGAATGAGGGGCCGGTGACGATTCTACTGGATTCGGGGAAGGGGTTTTAGAATGCGATCAGCGCGCTTCGAGAATCGCATCGGCGACTCGCGCCGCTTCGACGGCGGCCTTTACATCGTGGGTTCGCAAGATGTGCGCACCCTTGAGAATCAGGGCAGTCTGAGCGGCGAGATTTCCGCAAAGCCGGTCTGCGGCAGCAGCGTCTTTTCCATCTTTGGCCAGGGTGCGGCCAAGAAACGATTTTCTCGACGTACCTGCCAACAGGGGAAAACCGAGCGATTGCAATTCCTGAAAGCGAGCCAGCAGCGGATAGTTCTGATCGAAGTTTTTTCCGAAGCCGAAGCCGGGATCGAGCGCCATCCTTTCCCGGCGCACACCCGCCAACACGGCCGCTTCCACCCATTCCCGAAGTTCGCGCTTCACCAGTAGAACGATATCGCCGGGCGGCGGCAAGGTACGCCACTGCTCGGGACGGCCCCGCATATGCATCAGAATGGCGCCACATTTTGTTTCGGCGATCGTCCTGGCCATCTGCGGATCCCAGCGCAGCCCGCTGACGTCGTTGACGATCTCGGCCCCTGCCGCTGTCGCGGCGCGCGCCACGCTGGCTTTGTAGGTGTCAATGGAGATCACCGCTTCCCGGCGCAGTTTCTTGAGCTGCGTGATCACAGGCAGCACGCGCCGCAACTCTTCTTCCGCGCTGACGGCAACTTTTGGAGCGGAAGAACTGCCCGACGGTATGCTTGCTGTTTGTACTTCCTTCTCCTTTGCCTCCGGTTGCGGAGGTGCGGTGACGACGCTGGCGCCCGGACGCGTAGATTCTCCCCCGATATCAATAATGTCTGCGCCCTCGTCGAGCAACTGGAGAGCGTGCGTGGTAGCTTTTTCGGAATCGACGAAGAGGCCGCCGTCAGAAAACGAGTCGGGAGTGACGTTGACGACGCCCATGATCAGCGTCCGCCGGCCCAGCTCCAGCGTGCGCGCACCCAGGCTCCACTGAAAGACAGCCCTCATGCGGCAGATTTTAAATGAAAGAAGAAATTGGAGAAACCAAGCCGAGTGGATTCGTACCTTTTTCCAGAGCGCAGGTTGGCGCGGAACGGTGACTCCGGCTACCGTCGCCGGACCGCCGCGTCCCGCATGCGCAGGGTCCGAAGCGCACCGGGGCCCGTGCCAGTCGGGGGTTTGCGCATTCCGTCGAGCAGATCCTTAAGCACGACTGCGTTGTTGTGCTTCTCATTCTTCGAGGCATACAACAGGGTGAGGCGTTTCTTCTTGTGGGCCAGAGTGTACAGTTTCTGCAAGTCATTTTCGGCTTCTGGACGGGCCAATTCTTGCAGGTAACGCTTGCGAAAGAGCACCCATCGTTCCGGCTGGGCGTGAAACCACTTCCGCAAGCTGTCGGAGGGAGCAAGATCGCGAAGCCAGTCATCGAGGGCGATCTCAGTCTTTCGGAGACCGCGCGGCCACAGGCGGTCCACCAGAATGCGCGCTCCATCGGAGTGCGACACCGATTCGTAGACCCGCTTCACGGCAACTGGCATGGCTTTCGAGCTTTCCTCTATCATTGTAAGTCGAGCGGAATGGCGGCGGCTGTGGGAAACTGCGCCCAAACGGGCGCCGAGCGAGTGCGAATCAACATGCGCGTGATCGGAGTGGTCGAGCGCCAGCGTGACCAGAGGCTGAGGTTAGACCATCGCTGTTGGATTAGCGCGGCTCTGGCCGCATGCCTTGCGTTTGCCACACTCGCGAGTTGCGATGTGGAGCGTCGCAAATCAGACGCCGAACTCGGCCTCAACCCCCAACAGGCGGCCGGACGTAGGATTTATGACAACTACTGCGACCGCTGTCACCAGCCCTATTCCACCAAGGGAAGAAAAGGTCCGGGACTGATGGGCGTATTCCAGCACCAATATCTTCCTCTGAGCGGGCTGCCGGCGAATGACGACCGGGTCAGCGAGATCATCCGCTATGGCCGCCACGAAATGCCGGGCTACAGCCAAACGCTGAACCCGCAAGACATGCAGGATCTGCTGGCTTACCTGCACACGCTGTAGCGGGTGACCGTTTGAATCAGCCGTGCATAGTTGGTTCGCTCCGTGGGATAATCTCCCCGTGAAACACGCCGCGCTATCGGAGCTTTTTCGCAAGCTTCCTTCCGTGGATGAGGTGATGGGTGCATCGGTGGTCAGCTCACTGGCGGCGAGCTATGGCCACGATTCCGCCGTCCACGCGGTGCGCGTCGTGCTCGCCCGGCTGCGGCGAGAAATCACTTCAGGGCTGCTGGACGAGGATGCGCTGAAGCTTGCGCTCTCGGGTCTGTCGGGCGCGGTGGAGAACCAACTTCGCCAAACGCTGGGTTACTCTCTACGGCCCGTGATCAATGCTACGGGCGTGATCCTGCATACCAACCTTGGCCGTGCGCCGCTGGGTGATGCTGCGATCGAGCACATCCGCAAAACTGCCGCCAGTTATTCCAATCTGGAGTTTGACCTGGGTGGGGGAGAGCGTGGCGAGCGGGACGTGCACGTGGACCGCCTGTTTCAGCGCTTGCTGCACGATGCGGCGAGAACCGCCGAGCTTCGCTCGGCTGGCCGGGCAGGAGTGCCCGTCCCCACAGCGGCGGCTGTCTCCACGATCGTCGTGAATAACAACGCGGCTGCGGTTTTACTCGCGCTGAACACCCTGGCCGAAGGCGGAGAAGTCATCGTCTCGCGCGGCGAATTGGTGGAGATCGGCGGCTCGTTCCGCATTCCAGACGTGATGGCCAAGTCGGGTGCAATTCTGCGCGAGGTGGGCACGACCAACCGCACCCGCACCGCCGACTACGAGCGGGCCGTTACCGAACGAACGCGGCTTTTGCTGCGAGTGCACCGCTCGAACTTCGAGATCATCGGCTTCACGGAACAGGCGCCCACGGTTGAACTGGTGGCGCTGGGGCGCAAGCGCGGCATTCCGCTGATGCAAGACCTGGGCAGCGGAGCGCTTTTTGACCTGCGCTCGGTCGGAATCGGCGGAGAGCCGGGCGTGCTCGACAGCCTGCGCGGTGGCGTCGACATCCTCACCTATAGCGGTGACAAGTTGCTCGGCGGCCCGCAGGCCGGGTTGATCAGCGGCGGCTCGGAATTGATTGCGCGCATGCGATCCAATTCGCTGTTCCGCGCGTTGCGCGTGGACAAGCTGATTTACGCCGCGCTGGAAGCAACCCTCTTAGAGTATGTCCGGCGCGATTACGACGCGATTCCTACGCTGCGTATGATGCGGCTTTCGAAACACGAAATAGGCAGACGGGCTGAGGCCTTGGCAGCTCAACTGGCATCGCCGAAGTTGCAGGTCGAAATCGTGGATGGTGGATCCATCCTCGGCGGCGGCGCCGCGCCATCTTCTGTTCTGCCCACGCGGGTGCTGGCGCTGACTTGCGAAGGCCTCAGTGCGGACGAACTGGCCGCACGCCTGCGCAGTTCGGAGCCCTCCATAATTGCGCGCGTCGACGAAGGCCGTGTGTTGTTGGATTTGCGCACGGTGTTTCCGGAACAGGATACCGCATTGGTGGCCGCCCTCCATTGCTTCATTTCATGATTCTCTGGCATCATGCTAAGCATCTTTGGCGGACTACCGGGAGTGGGAAAGACAACGCTGGTTAGAGAGCTCGCTCGTCAGCTCGGTGCGGTGCATTTGCCTATCGACTCGATCGAGCAAGCCATCCCCGATTCCGGCAGGGTGACCCAGCCACGCAATAACGTGGGGGTATCGGGTCGGCTACGCGGTGGCCGAGATAATCTTCTCCTCGGTCGAACCGTGATTGCAGTTTCCGTGAATCGGCTTCAACTTACTCGCCACGCCGGGGTCGGGGTCGCGAGTCGAGCCGGAGGGGGCAGACTTGAAGTCGAGGTTACGTGTTCTGATCGACAGCAGCATCGCTGGAAACACGCCCGGCCGACATCAGCGGACTGAGACTGCTGACATGGAAGAAGTCGTCTCCCGGGAATACGAACCTTCGAACCGAGAGCACATCGTAATCGACACGAGAGGAAGGAGCATGGCGGAAATCCTCAGGGACCTCGAGAAGCGTTCGAGAAACGACAGCGTAACCCCGGGCAAATATGATCGTCGGCACAGGCATTGACATCGCCGAGGTTCCGCGCATTCAGCAATCGATTGCGCGTTTTGGCGATCGCTTTCTGCGGCGAATCTATACCGAGGGCGAAATCCGCTATTGCGACTCCAGGGCCAACCGCGCGGAGCGCTACGCCGCACGATTTGCCGCCAAAGAAGCGGCCATGAAGGCTCTGGGCACGGGCTGGAGCCACGGGGTGCGCTGGCGGGATTGCGAAGTCGTACGCCTGCCGGGCGGACGTCCGACCATAACTTTTCACGGGAAAGCCGGTGAGTTTGCCGCCAGGCTGGGCGTGAAGAATGCCGCACTCTCGCTCTCGCACACCGCCGAGCAGGCCATCGCGCAGGTTATTCTCGAGAACTAGCTCGAGAACCAGACCTGCAAGCACCGCATTCCGGCAAACCTTCTGCTAGACTGGCGAACTCCACTTCATTTTCATTATGTCCGCAATCATTCCGACTGCCAGCGCGGTTCCTTCGTCCACTGAGATTCCAGAACGCACGCTTCTCCTGGGTTTGGGGCTCACCAGCTTTGCGGCATTGTTGCTGGAACTGTCGCTCACCCGGCTATTCTCTGTCGTGCTCTTTTATCACTTCGCATTTCTCGCGATTTCGATTGCGCTGCTGGGACTGGGTGCCGGCGGAGTCTTTGCCTACCTATTCAAGAATCGCCTCGCCCGGACCGACACGCGCACGCTGGCGGCGCGCCTGTGCATCGACAGCTCTATCCTGGTATTTGTCGCGCTGGAGGTGGTCCTGCATGTCCCGGTGATGCTCACAGCGACGGGACCAAATTTCTTGCACTTGACCGCGATTTACGTGGCGGCGGCGTTGCCTTTTTTCCTGACCGGAGTGCAGTTTGCGGTGATTTTCGCGCGTGAAACGCGGCACATCTCCCGTCTCTATGGGGCCGACCTCGGGGGCGGAGCGCTGGCGTGCCTCGCGCTGGTGCCGTTTCTCAACTGGCTAGGCGGGCCGAATACGATTCTTGTGGCCAGTGTGGCGCTGACGGCAGCGGCCCTGGTCTGGACGGCATCGCGGATCGGACGCAGGGTGGCGTTTGCCCTGCTTGCGGGATTTCTAATGCTCATCGCCGCCAACTTCTCGGACCGGCTGATCGACGTGGTCTACGCCAAGGGCGTGTTTCGCGACCCGGCCTGGGTGGAATTTGCGCGCTGGAATGCACTGTCGCGCGTGGAAGTGGATCGCGTGGGTCCAGCCACCAAGGCCATCGTCATCGATGCCGACGCGTCCACCTTCATCATGAATTGCGACCTGGCGCACTGGCACGACACGGACTGGGAGGACGATCTCATGTCGCAACCGCCGGCGTTGGCCAACGTTCTGCGGCCGCGCGGCGAGTTTGCGATTATCGGGCCGGGGGGCGGCGTCGACGTGCTGCGCGCGGTGGCCAACGGCAGCCCCAGCGTGACCGGCATTGAAATCAATCCCATCATTGCCGACACGATCATGCGCGGGCGTTACGCCGCCTACTCCCAGCATCTCTACCAGCACCCCCATGTACACATTCTGGTGACCGACGGCCGATCTTATCTGCGCTCCACGCCGCAGCAGTTCGACGTGGTGCAAATGACTCTGGTGGACACCTGGGCCTCAACCGCGGCCGGCGCCTTCGCGCTTAGTGAAAACAATCTCTATACGGTGGAAGCCTTCCGCGAATATTTCGAACATCTCAAACCGGATGGCATGATCGCCATCACGCGCTGGGAGTTCCGCCATCCGCGGGAGGCGTTGCGCGTGGTTTCGGTGGCGATCGAAGCCTTGCATAATCTTGGCGTGACGGAACCGGCGCGCCACTTTATCGTGGCTTCGGGAGGGCCGCTCGATGAAGACGGGATTCCCGTGGTGGTGCTGGCCAAGAAAAGCGCTTTTACCACAGAGGAAGAGTCCGCAGTGCGGGCTCATTTCGAAGAGTATGACGAACTCGATCCGCTTTACCTGCCTTCGAGTCCGGCAAAGAATCCATTTGCCGATCTGATCGCGAGCAATGATCCTTACCGCTTCGCGCAGAGTTATGCCTACAATGTGTCGCCGGTCACCGATAACGCGCCGTTTTTCTTCTTCACGCTCAAACCCGGACAAATCCTTGGCCAGCGGGGACAGCGGCATAGCGTTGACTGGAAGGTGAACCTGGGAGTGCTGGTACTGGTTCTGGTGCTGGTCATCTCCCTGGCAGCAGTACTGGGCTTTCTGGTTCTGCCGCTTGCGATCAAGTCAGGCCGTCAATCGCCCCTGCCACTGCTCTATTTCGTGGCGGTGGGCCTGGGTTACATCCTGGTGGAGATTGCGTTTATCCAGCGCTTCGTGCTTTTTCTCGGACACCCGACCTATGCGCTGACCGTAGTCATCTTTCTGCTGATGCTCGCGAGCGGGGCCGGCAGCTTGTTCTCGCGGCGCTGGCTTCCCCGCACGGAAATGGCCTGGATGCCGATCACGCTGGTGATTGCCGCACTTCTGGTGGACGTGTTCTTCCTGCCCAATTGGCTGGAGGCGTGGATGGGATTGGGACTTTACTCCCGAATTGTCGTAAGCGGCCTCTTGTTGGCTCCGCTCGGCTTTGTCATGGGAATGCCGTTTCCCACGGGTTTGCGCGCACTCGCGGCGCGCCGCGTCCTCGACGTCCCTGGCGGAGTAACTGGCAAAAACGAAGACAATGCCGTGGAGTGGGCCTGGGCGATGAATGCCGCCGCCAGCGTGCTCGGTTCCGTCCTGGCCATGGTGATCGCGATCCAATTTGGCCTGAACGTGACCCTGGCCTGCGGAGTTGCGGCCTACTTGCTCGCCCTGGTGCTTCTGCCGGCCCTTCACCCGCAGCACACTTAAGGCTGCGCTCCGGTTTTGTTATGATGCAGCCAAGGGACTGCCGGAGGGTTGAGCTGTTCCGTGCGTCGCCGACGATAACGCAGACCGCGGTCTGAGGAAATCACTTGCCAAGCCAGAAGCAGCTCAAATGGTCGCAACTTCGCGTTGGCCTCACGGTAATTTTCGCCAGTTTGGTGTTGGCCCTGCTTTTGTTTCTGATGTCCGGCGGAATCAGCGGCCTCTTCTCGCGTCGCATCACCCTGAATTCATACTTCGACAATGCGGAGGGGCTGCGGCCGGGCGCGCCGGTGCGGCTGAGTGGCGTGGATATCGGCAACGTCGTGAAAATTGTCATCGTCCCCGATAAAGACAAACAGTTTACTCCCGTCGAAATCATCATGAAGGTGAGCACGAAGTACAGTTTCAATCTGCGCCGCGATACCCTCACTTCTCTCGAAACGGCCGGCGTGTTGGGCGAAACCTTCATGGATATGGACAGCTCGCAGGCTATCGGCCCGCCGGCGCAGAATGGCGACACCCTTCCCACCCGCGTGCATCCCGACTTCAACGAAGTAGTCCGCTCCAGCCAGAGCACGCTGCAAAACATGGACGCGCTGCTCAAGCGCGCCGACCGCATCCTCGCCTTCGCGGAAAGTGGCAAGGGCTCCCTCGGCAAGTTGATTTACGATCCCACGCTGTATGACCGTTTATCGCAAACGGTTGCGGAGCTCCAAACAGTCGTCGACGAGATCGCCAAGGGACACGGCAGCCTGGGACAGTTGATCAATAAGAGCGATGCCTACGACAAGTTCGTGGCCACCCTCGACAAACTGAATGCAGTGGCTGACGACGTGCAACAGGGCAAAGGTACGGCCGGAAAATTCTTGAAAGATCCCACTCTTTACAACAACGCCAACGACGCGGTCGCCAACTTGAAAAAGGTTAGCGAAGATCTGAGTGAGGGCAAGGGGACTGCGGGAAGGTTGCTCAACGACGAGGAACTGGCGAAGAAGATCGATACTACGATGAGCAAGCTTGCCGCGCTAACCACCGAGCTCGAGGCCGGCCAGGGGACGGCAGGGAAGCTATTCAAGGACGAAACGCTCTACAACAACGCCAATCAGCTGTTGGCGGAGAGCCGTGACCTGGTGAAAGCTTTCCGGGAGAATCCCAAGCAGTATCTCAGCATCAAGCTGCACATTTTCTAAGTACAGAAGCAGGGCGAACCAGCCCCAGCACCCGGGAGCGCGCTCAGCGTGCCGCGTCTACGATATCAGCTGCGAGCGGAAGTGGATTCCGCCTGTTCGTGCGCGTGATAGCTGGATCGCACCAGCGGACCGGACTCGACGTGCCGGAAGCCGAAATGCAAGGCCTCATCCCGTAACTCGCGGAATTCCTCGGGCGTGTAGAACCGCGCGATAGGCAAATGGTCGCGCGAGGGACGCAGATACTGGCCCACGGTAAGAATATCAACGCCGCGGGCGCCGAGATCACGGAACACTTCGATCAGTTCTTCCGTGGATTCGCCCAGCCCTACCATAACCCCACTCTTGGTCACCATGCCGGGAGAAAATTTCTTGGCGTTCTCCAGCAGCGTGAGTGTCCGCTCGTAACGGGCACCGGAGCGCACCGCGCGATAAAGGCGCGGCACAGTTTCCGTATTGTGATTGAGAACGTCGGGGTGTGCGTCGAGAACGATCTTCAGCGGTTCTTCCAGACCTTGAAAGTCCGGAATCAGCACCTCGATGCGGCAATCCGGAATCAGCTCGCGAATCTCGCGAATAGTCTCGGCAAAAACTCTGGCGCCGCCAACGTTGTCATCGTCGCGATTCACGCTGGTCACGACGGCATGTTTCAGGCCCAGTGTCGCTACCGCCTCGGCCACGCGGCGCGGTTCGTCCCAGTCGATGGGCTCGGGGCGGCCTTTGGGCACGGCGCAGAATCCGCATCGGCGGGTGCAGATGTCACCCAGCAGCATGAACGTCGCGGTCTTGTGATTCCAGCACTCGCCGATGTTGGGGCACTGGGCCGACTCGCAAACTGTGTGCAACCCCAGCCCACGGGCCAGCTTCTTGAGGTTGTGAAAGTTATCCCCGACAGGCGCTTTGGCCCGCAACCAGCCAGGCTTAGGCACGCGAAGCGGCGGCCCGACCTCGATCTGAATCAGTTGAGAAGTCCCTGCCATTGCTTCGATTCTACCAGTTCACCCCACCTCGACCAGACCGTAGGTATGCTGCCAGCGCGTGCGCAAGGCAGCGAGGGCCCGGCTGATTTCTACCTGCGTGACGGCGGCATTGGGCCCGGCCATCACTGCCGCGGCCTCGCGCTTGGCCAGCTCCAGCAACCGCCGGTCGCGAATCAGGTTGGCCACGCGAAAACTCGGCATCCCAGCCTGCCGCGTGCCGAAAAATTCTCCCGGCCCGCGCAGTTCCAGGTCGAGCTCGGCGATCTGGAAGCCGTCATGGGTGCGCACCATGGCGTCAAGACGGCGCCCGCCCTCTTCCGTCACTTTGCCGCCGGTCATCAGAATGCAGTAGGACCTAGCCGCCCCGCGCCCAATCCGCCCACGCAACTGGTGAAGCTGCGCCAGGCCAAAGCGTTCGGCATGCTCAATCACCATCACGGTCGCGTTCGGCACGTCCACGCCCACTTCGATCACCGTGGTCGCCACCAGAATCTGCAACTCGCCCTTCTGGAACATGCGCATGACCTGATCTTTGAACTCGGAATCCAGGCGGCCGTGCAGCAGTCCAACCTTCAGATCGGCAAACACCTTCTCGCTCAGCTCGCGATACATCTTGATCGCAGCCTTCAGTTCGTTCTCCTCATTTTCTGCGATGACCGGGTAGACCACATACACCTGATGCCCCTTCGCGGCCTGCTTGCGCACAAAGTCCCACACCTCAGGCGAGCGGTCATCCGTGATTCTTCGCGTAACGATGGGCGTGCGGCCCGGAGGGAGCTCGTCGAGCACGCTGAGATCGAGATCGCCATAAAGAGTAAGAGCCAGCGTGCGTGGGATCGGCGTGGCAGTCATAACCAGAACGTCAGGCTCAGCGGGACCACTGCGAGCCTGCCCCGAGCTTGCCGAAGGGTCGCTACCTTCGCCCGACTTCTTCATCAACTTCAAGCGCTGCATAACGCCGAAGCGGTGCTGCTCGTCGACAATAACCAGCCCCGGTTTCGCGAACTCGACTTTCTCTTCCAGCAGCGCATGAGTGCCGATCACGAGCTGCGCGTTTCCCTGCGCGATGTGGCGCCGAATTTCACGCTTGCGGTCAGCCTCCAGAGATCCCGTCAGCAGGACGATCCTGTATCCCGCATTCTCTAGAATGCTCCGTGCAGAAAAATAATGCTGCTGCGCAAGAATCTCGGTGGGCGCCATCAACGCCACCTGGCATCCGTTTTCGATGGCGATGATCGCCGCCTGAAAGCCGATGATGGTTTTCCCCGAGCCCACGTCTCCCTGCAGCAAACGCCGCATGGGGTGCGGCTTTTGCATGTCGTCGGCAATCTCTTTCAAGACCCGCTTCTGCGCCGCCGTGGGATGAAAGGGCAGAATCTTCTTGATCGCCTCTCGCACTCGGTCGTCCAGTCGAAAAGCAATGCCGGTTTGCGCCTTCTGCTGCCGGCGCTTGAGTTCCAGCCCCAATTCGACGAAGAACAATTCTTCAAAGATCAGGCGGATGTGCGCGGGCGTGCGCGACGACTGCAGATCCGCGAGGCTCTCCCCCGCCTCCGGCCAATGAACTTTCCACAACGCCTCTCGGGGCGAAACCAGCGCCAGACGCGAGCGTACGGCGGCCGGAATCGTTTCGGCGAGCTCGGGAGTCAGATCGTCCAGAGCCGTGCGGATGACGCGGCGAAACCAGCGCGCGGTCACGCGCCCTTGCCCGGCCGACTCGTAAATCGGCACGATGCGCCCAACCTCCAGCGACGCTGCCGCTTTGGCCTCCGCGCCGTTTTCGCCGGCATCGCCCAGCATCTCAAACTGTGGCTGCACAATCTGCAATTCTCGGCTGCGCGAGTCCTGCTCAACCTTGCCATAGAGTGCGATCAACTGGCCGGGCTTGAACTTATCTTGCAGGTAAGCGCCATGGAACCACAGGCAACGCAGCTTGGATCGTCCCTGGCCCACGGTGAGCTGGAAGATCGGCATCTTGCGGGTGCGAAACAAGCCTGAGTTGCGGACTTCGCCAATCACCGTAGCCATTTCGCCAGCCCTCAATTCCGCAATCCCGCGCGGATTCAGCCGGTCCTCGTAGCGAAAAGGCAGATAATTCAGCAGATCGCCCACCGTGGCAATGCCCTTGGTGGCAAGAATCTCGGCCAGCCGCGGACCAATCCCCTTGACGTACTGCACCGGCGTGGTCAGTTCAAGCATGGCAGAGCTTCCCAGGGAATGTTAGCAGCAACGCAGCTCCTAGATGCCCTGGCAGGTGTTTCCTGTGCGAAGAGCACGTCGACTAGGAGGTTGAGAAATGTAACATTCGGGCTGGGGATCGGGGCAGGAGGTACGAAGCTCCTATTTCGATACGAACTGTTCATGGAGTACCAAATGCCTTCTCATCACGGCGCTGATGCCGCTGTTCGCGATCGGTGGACAGTTATGCGGGCAAGACGAAAAGGATCCACGCCGTCCGGCCTGCACCAGTGCTCGCTGCCGAACCATCCAGTCCTTTCTAAAGGCCCACTATTGCGGCGAATCACCCTTTGGAAACGGGCCGGATGACGGTTGTGATATTCGTCCCCCCAAGAAGCGCGGGACCGATATCAAAGCGACGGCAGAGTTTGGCTGTAAATGGATGGAAGGAGTGCGAAACTGCCAACATAATGGGCAGCGGGCTGCCGAAGTTCGCGGCATCGGTGATGAGCGAATTGCGACAAATCAATTTTACGGTTTGGGCATCCACTGCCTCAGGTTGGTCTCTCGCTGAGGCATATTATTATCATGCAGCAGGACCATCCGTGATAACGTCTGCCAGATGATTGTGATCATCGACCAAAGCTCGCACGTGCACGGCTGCGGAAGGTGCGATTCCAAAGGACCGATGAAGACAAACCTGCGGTGACGACGTGGTCCGCAATGGGCTTGGCAGATCGAGACGGCGATGGGCACATCGAGGTCATTCTGGAAGAGGACGCTTATGAGGACCACTGGCTTGAGGTTGACAGCATCCAGGATGGATCCTCCCACACCATCTTTCCGGTCTCGGCTATTACCGGTAGAGGACAGCAAAGCCGAACGGCAACTCGAGCGAATCGCTAGCCGCCGTAGGCAGATGGCTCGGTATAGCGCCGCGCACATGACCGGACCCACGCACCATGACTCCGGTGTCTAAGCCTTCGGTGCTCATCAATCTGATTCAGGCCCTCTGTGCCATCGTTCTAGGCAACGTGGCCTACTTCTTCTTTGCACCCTCCCTTCCACTGCCTCGCCACCGCCCCTTCCAGCTCGATCTGGGCCTGCTTGTGGACTTCTGGTTTTGCCTGGCTGCCTACGGGCTGATTCGCACGGCAAGAAGGTGGAAGTAGGGTCAACGTGCCCTCCTCTTAACGCCTATTCACGCCTATTCCTTAGTTACTTTAGGAACCTCGGCCAACCGCCTCCGCCACGTTACGATACCACCTGAGATATGAATAAAATCGCGGTCCTGTACGATGCCGGCCAAGCCGTGCTCTCCACCTTCGATCTGGACGAGGTGCTGCAGCGCATCCTGGCCATCGCACGCGACTATTTTCATCTGCGGAACGTTGCGATACTGCTGCTCGATCAGCCGTCGCAGCAGTTGTACGTCCGCTCACAGATCGGTTGGGACGAAGGGCAGGACAAGATTCGGTGGTCTCTGGGCCAGGGAATAAGCGGAGCCGCAGCCCTCAAGAAACAGCCCGTTTATGCGCCCGACGTCAGCCAAGATGCGCGCTATGTCTGCTCCGCCAAGTCCACGCATTCTGAGCTCGCCATCCCCTTGATGGTGCGGGATGAAGTGGTCGGGGTGCTCGATTGTCAGAGCGACCGCGTGGACCATTTCGACGCGGAGACCATCGATCTGCTCACGCTTTTCTCCACCCAGGCATCGATCGCTTTGCAGAACGCGCGCCTCTACTCTCTGGAACAGCAACGTGCCCGGCAACTGCAGGCGATCAACGCCATCGCTCAGCAAACTACCGCCGTTCTTGACCTTGAAGATCTGCTGGGCAGAGTTTGCCAGTTGATCCAGGACGCGTTTCGGGTGTCGCACGTCTCGCTCTTCTTACGGGAAGACCACGACCTGGTGCTGCGGGCTCATTACGGGACGCTCACACCTCGCATTCCGCAAGGTGGCCGCTTCCCAGCCGAACCTTGGGCGGACATCCTGGCCAGCAACAGTACGGTGACGGAAACAGATCTCTGCGGCGCACCCACCAGCACGAAGTTCTTCGCGGAATCGGCCTCGCGCATGTGCATCCCCTTGGTTTCGTTCGGGCACACGCTGGGAATTCTCGCGCTCGACAGCGCCCTGCCCGATGCGTTCCGCGACGGCGACCTGCAGTCGTTGGAATCGGTCGCCGACATCTGCGCCACGGCCATCCAGAACGCCCACTATGTCGAGCGGGTAAAACAGCTTGCCTACCTTGACGGCCTAACCGGCATTTTCAACCGGCGCTTTTTCGAACTGCGCTTCATCGAAGAGATTGAGCGCGCCCGCCGCTACAACACCGCCATGGCCGTCATCATGACGGACATCGATCTATTCAAGCGGCTGAATGACGAGTTCGGACACGTGCTGGGCGACGAGGTGCTGCGGCAGGTTTCTTCCCTCTTTCACCAGCAATTGCGGAAGATCGATGTGGTGTGCCGTTACGGAGGCGAGGAGTTCGGGATCCTGCTCACTCAAACCGATGCTCACCATGCACTGAATGTGGCAGAGAAACTGCGCAAGCTGGTGGCCAGCTGGCAGTTCCCGGGTGTGCCCCGGACCGTCACGATCAGCGCTGGAGCCGCCGCCTTCCCCGATCACGGAACCACCCGCGACGAGTTGGTGAAGGCCGCGGACGCTGCCCTCTACGCCGCCAAGCAGGCAGGACGGAACAGAGTCTGCCTCGGGACTTTGCCGCGCGCCCACGCGGCGGGCTCTTAGCTTCAAATCGCGATTGCGGCCCCTGAGTTTATTGCACTCTAGTCAGGGACTTGTTCGATCGCCCTATAGATCCAGCCCTCTCTGGAACTGGCGACGAATCTCTTCCTTCTGTTGCTCTAGTTTCTTGAGGCTCTTCTGAAGTTCCTCCTGCACCTTGGGCCCGAGTTCCTGGCTCAGCTTCTTGGCTTGCTCTTGCAACTCTTTTCGCTGGTCGCAGAGAGACTTGAGCATTTCCGCCGAGGCCTTGCGGCTTTCTTCTTTTGCCAGGTCCATCTGGGGCCCGAGTTTGGCAATCTCGCTTTGCAATTCACTCAATTCCATCTGCCTGTCCGCATCCAGTTCGGGCTCTTCCAGGCTCTCCTCGATCATCTCGCCAGAGTCCTTGCGCTCAGGCAAGGTAAGGGTAAGAGTCTGTTCCTTCTTGTCGCGGATCACCGCCACACTCACCGATCCCGTGCTCTGAGAACGCAAAGCATGAGTGAAGTCGCTGGTGTCATGGACGGGCTGATCGCCGACGCGAGTGATCACATCTCCAGCCCGCAGGCCAGCCTTTTCGGCGCGGCTTCCCTTTTCTACGGACCGGACCAGGACCCCATTCCCGTTCTTCGCGCCAAAAAACTCGCCGAGCTGCGGCGTGAGATTCTCCACCATCAGACCGCTTCTCATCGACGAATGCACATAAACGACCCCCATGTTCGGAATATCGATGTCCGGGAGGCTGATGGGCGGAATCTCGACACGGATATTCTTGCTCCACTCGCCGTCTTTCATTCCCTTAGTGGCGAATTCGTTGCGCCGGTCGGCCAGTTGCACCTTGATGGTCATCGCCTGTCCATCGCGGCTCAAACCCAGCGTGACCACTCGTCCCGGCAGCGTTTCGTGGATCATCCGCTGCAATTGCGTCTTGCTTTCGATGGCGGTTCCGTTCATGGTCAAAATGACATCGTGCTCCTTGAGTCCGGCTTTGCCCGCGGGAGCATCTTGGTCGACCATCGTCACTTCGACCCCCTGTTCTTCCTTCAGCTTCAAAGCCCCCAGCCGGTCGGAGGTAATGTCGGCGATGTCGACGCCGAGATAAGAACTCGTGCCCGAATCCTCGCTCGAGATGCCGAAAGGCTGCGTGCCATCTGACATCCAGATTTGTCCGGCCTGTGACAGATTAAGCAGCAATGGCAACAACGCAATGGTGGTTAGAATATGTCTCGGCATGGCCAGCCTCCTGAATATTTTTGCACCTCAATTTCACATACGAACGAAACCGCTCATTGATTTGCCCGCTTAAAGCAAATATCTCCCGTCGTCGTCCGAACTTTCAGCACCGGACCCCCTCCATTCAACTTCCCCTCCGCGTTCAGCGTCCTCGGACCCCACTGGTTGCCTTCGCTGGCGATGTGAATGTCCGGGAAGTCGGAGGTAATGTGGTGCCCATTGCCCAGGTCCACGCTGGCGCGCACTGAAACGACAACGTCAGGCGCAATATAGACCGTAATATCGCCCGCGGAAGTCTCAAGCCTGGAATCGCTAGGCGGAGCGCCGGTCTTTACGAGCTTCACGACGATGCCGCCGGCGCCCGTCTCGGCCATTGCCGATGGCACCCCATCGAGTTCGATCGCGCCGCCACCAGTGTGGGCCTCCACGTGGCCCTTGGCGGATGCGAGGTGGATACTGCCCCCGCCGGTCTTAATGTCAACCGGACCGGCAATGTCTCCCAGATCGATGCTGCCGCCGCCAGTGCCTGCTTTCACTTTGCCGGTGCACTGCCGGACCTCAATTCCGCCGCCGCCGGTCTCGATGCTGGCGCCCTGCGTGGCCGAAACAATCTCTATGCTGCCCCCGCCGGTTTCCGCGATGATTTTCCCGTCGGCGTGATGCACATGGATGGAGCCCCCACCGGTATGCAGGCCAATATCGCCATTGATGGTTCCCACATCGATCGATCCGCCACCCGTATCTGCCTGCGTGCCTCCGCCAATGTCATCCAGGTGCATGCTGCCGCCGCCACTCTGTGCCTCTACGCGGCCCGCGACTCCGGTGGCGTCAATGTTGCCGCCCTCGGTCTCAATCTTCACCAGGCCAAGCTCCCGGGGGACGTTGATGGCGAACTCTCCGGAGAACTTGCGCGGTCGCCGCCCCTGCCAGTCGCCCACAATCCAGGCTGTGTCTCCGCGAATATAAGCGCTGATTTTGAAGGACTCGAACTGGCGGCGCGCGTCTTGCTCGGACGAAGTATAGGAGCGCGTATGAATGACATAGTTAATGCCCGGTTGCTGTCCCCCGTGCACAACCACCGAGCCCACGTCGACCTTGACTCGCAGATTCTTGACCGCGGCCAGCGTGCCCGTGATTTCCTGACCCCAGGCACCTCCCTCACGGGAGACGTGCGTCTCTTGCGCCAGCGCCAGCGGCGCAAGCAAGGCCAGAATGCAAAGCCCGACGAATTGTGGCGAACGCTTCAAAATGAACCACCTCAGTTTCATAAATCTCGATCAATCAATCTCGGGCAACTGCGCCAGCATGGTGCGAGCCTGTGATTTGATGTATGGGCTTTGATCCTTGGCCGCCAGCGTCATCAACACTCCGCGCACGCTGCCATCCGCCTTTACCGGCTCAATCAAGCGCAACGCCTCGGTGCGCACGCCCGGGTTCGAATCGTTCACCAAAGCTTCCAGCACCACGTCGCGGACCCGCACATCATCCTTCACGAAACCGCCCAGACCATCCAGAGCTTTCAGCCGCACTCCCGGATTCGTGTCGTAGCGCAGCGCATAGACCAGCGCCTCGCGCACCTGCGAAACGTTGGGCTCCCGAGTCAGCAGATCCACGGAATCCATGCGCACGCCCGAATTGTAATTATTCTGGGCGGCAAACAGGAGCAGTTGCTGGATGCGCTGATCGTTCATCGATCCCTGCGTCTCCAGGGTCGAAACCGTGTCGTACTTGATGTCGATCTTATTGGTACCCGGCTCCTGCGTAATGGAACGAATACCGGTGATCGAAGCCTCGTTAGAAGGCGGAGCCGGACTCGTGCCCGA
Organism: uncultured Acidobacteriaceae bacterium; assembly: GCA_963714225.1. Taxonomy (GTDB): domain Bacteria; phylum Acidobacteriota; class Terriglobia; order Terriglobales; family Acidobacteriaceae; genus Sulfotelmatobacter. The sequence goes on from CAVQNY010000054.1 coordinate 195,164, forward strand.
AACGCTCGGGGGATGAACAAATACTCGGTAGGACGTTCCCACTCCACCTGCGAACCCGAGAATCAAAATCGCGGACGCCAGCGCGGGGGAGAAGCGCACTTGCCGCAGCCAGTTCGCCGGATCGAACGCCAGCCGATGCCAGAATCCGCTCTGCTCGGCTGTCTCCAGCGCTTCCTGCAGCCGCATGCGCGAAGCCGTCAGCAGGTTCGCAGTCGGCTCCGCCGCCCGATCCTCGGACAGCAGAGCGTGGAACTCCTGCTCCGCCTTCAGTTCGGCGGCGCAGTCGGCGCAACGCGCCACGTGCTGCTCCAGTTCATGACGGGCGTCATCGGCCAGCTCGCCATAAATATGCAGCGTGATATTTTCTCGTACCCATTCGCATTTCATAATCAACCCCCGTCGAGCCATCGCAGCGGGTGTGGGGACGGGCACTCTAGCCCGGCCCTGCCTACCTCATATCCGCCAACTGCCCGCGCAACTTCTGCGTGGCCCGAAACAGCGTATTCTTTGCGGTCTCTTCCGTGGTATGCAAAATCTCGCCCACGGTGCGCAGCTTCAATCCGTGATAATGCCGTAGCTCAAATACCATGCGCTCGCGCGCCGTTAACTTTTCCAGCGCCCCTGAGATCCGCGCCCCTAACTGACGGCGCATCAAATCGCGCTCCGGATTCGCCCCCGCCCGCCCATCGGGCACCTGATCGAGCAGGTCGTACTCCCCGCCGGACGCGTCTTTCACCACTGGCGCATCTTCCTTGCGCACGTTTTTCTTGCGCAGGTGATCCAGGCAAAGATTGGTCACGATCCGGTAGATCCAGGTATAGAACGAGCACTCGAAGCGAAAGCTTCCGATGTTCTTGTAAGCCTTGAGGAAGGCATCCTGATAAACGTCCTGCGCGTCGTGCTCGGTGCCGGTTAGGTGCAGCGCCAGCCGCAAGACCGCCTGATCGTAGTGACGCACCAATTCCTCGAAGGCGGCGCGGTTCCCGCGCTGCGCCTCGCGGATGAGGATCGTATCGTCGATGCGGCGTTCTTGCCCAGCCATGCGGCCCCGCGTGGGGTCCTGATTCTGACTAATCAGGTTCTGACTAATCAGGTTCTCACTAATCAGGTTCTCAGTAAGTCTGTCCTCACCGACTCCGATACCGCTTACGCCGTCTACTCGCTCCGACTTTGTTCTCGAGTGCGCTCGCTCACCAACCGCAATCGTCAACGCCCAAACATCGGCCGGCATGTTTTGTCGTGTCCTGTACCGCCCGGTGTCGATGCCGTACCCGGGCTCGCATAGCAATAGACGGATAGCCAGGGGAACTGTGAGCAGAAATTATAGGCTGGCGGTAAGGATTTCCGCTTGCGGCTCAACAGCTTGGATAGGCAGGATAGCCAACAGCCCGGGCCGGCACATGTGGGACAGCGGCCCCCCCGGCTGTCCCGTCCCCGCGCGGACCACCCAAAGCGGCATGGGAGCCTCTATCGTGCGACCTGCGCCTACTCCGCGACCGCTTCCTTCTCAATAACAACCTTCAAATGCGCGGTCACGTCCTTATGCAGCTTCACCGGCACGGTGAACTCGCCCAGCGTCTTCAGCGGCTCGTGGAGCTGGATCTGGCGCCGGTCCAGATTGATTCCCTTTCTTACGATGGCGTCGGCGATGTCGCCCGAAGTAACCGAGCCGAACAACTGATCCTGTTCGCCCGACCGCCGCTGAAACGATGCCGATAGCCCCTCGAACTGCTTGGCCAGTTCCTCGGCCTGCGTTTTCTCCTTGGCCGAGCGCCGCACCGAGGCAGCTTTCATCTGCGCCACGACGGCTTTGTTCCCCGCAGTGGCTTCGATGGCCAGCTTGCGCGGCAGAAGAAAGTTGCGGCCATATCCCTCGGCAACCTTCACCACGTCGCCGCGCGATCCCAGCTTAGTTACATCTTCTTTGAGAATGACTTCCATGGTATGACTCCAGTCCTCCTAAGTTGTCATCCCGAGCGAAGCGAGGGATCCTGGTTCTTCTTGCCGCCGGCAAAAACCAAGATTCCTCGCTTCGCTCGGGATGACAGGGCTTCTGCTGCTATTACGACGCCCGTCCAGCAAACGGCAGCAACGCAATGTTGCGCGCCTGCTTGATGGCCGCGGCCAGCCGGTGCTGATGCGGCGAGCACACGCCAGTCAAACGCCGGGGCACGATCTTGCCGCTCTCGGCCACGAACTGGCCGAGCAGCCGGTAATCCTTGTAGTTGATGTCGGCAATCTTCTCCGTGCAAAACTTGCAAACCTTCTTGCGCCGGAAAAACTTCCGTCCACCCTCGCGCGACGGACCACCGGGCCCGGAACGCCCGCCCCCTCCGCCTCCGCCTCCGAACCGCGGACGGTCTCCTCCGGAACGCGGTCCGTCGGATCTGTGTCCTTCCCCGGAAGGCCGCTCGATGGTTGGTGCTTTGGTCTCTTCAGTCATAACGCTCCTTCATGAATCAGGGGCCAGTGTTCAGCGGTCAGCGGCCAGTCAAATCACTTAAACGCGGAACGAGTACTGGCCACTAACCACTGCTCTTCAAGCCGTTGCTGGAGTTTCCGCGGCCGGCGCCGCAGGCGCTTCTTCCGCCACCGCCGCGGGCTGCGCGCTCACCTTCTTTTTCGCGTCGCGCAGCTTCTTGATCTTGTCCAGGCGCTTCTGCTCTAGGTCGATGCGCACGGTGAGGAACTTGATCACCGGCTCGGTAACCCGCAGCCGGCGCTCCAGTTCGCGGACCACTGCGCCCGCGCCCTCGATTGTCAGCAGAATATAAACGCCCTCCCGGAACTTGCGCACGGTGTAGGCCAGACGGCGCTTGCCCATCCGGTCTACGCTCTTGATCGAGCCGGCCGCCGAAGTTACAGTCGCCTCAAGGTTCGAAATCAGCTTATCGAGATCTTCGTCCGCCATATCCGGCCGGACAATAAACATCAGTTCGTAAGTACGATTCATTGCTATCTCCAAATTCTTTGGCTAATCTTTTCCGTTCTCGTCCGGCTGCCTGCGGTTAAAACGGTTCATGGCCGCCGCCGTACCTTCGGTCAAAATCACCTTCACCGCTGCTACGGCGGTATCGATCATTCCGTCCACCACCGCCAGATCGGCCTTGCGAAACGGCGCCAGCAAATACCGCTGGCCATCTTCGACCTTACGCTCCGGGGCCACGCCGATCCGGATGCGCAAAAAATCCTGCGTGTTCAGCGCCCCGATGATCGACTCGATCCCGTTATGCCCCGCCGAACTCCGCCGGGTATGAATCCGCAACGTGCCCAGCGGAAAATCCAGTTCGTCCTGAATCACGATCAGGTCCGCTTCCGGCTTCACTTCGTATTCCGCTACCAGCTCCCGAACCGACAAGCCGCTCAGGTTCATGTAGGTTTCAGGCTTCGCCAGCAGAACCGGCTCGTCCCCCACCTGTATTCGCGCCGTCAGCGCCCGGCACTGCCGGTTCCTGATCTCGACCCCACGCTCACGGGCGATGCGATCGGCTACCAGAAAACCCATGTTATGCGGCGTGAGTTCGTACTCGTCGCCAGGATTGCCGAGACCGACGATCAGTTTCACGCCGTATCAATTTCCTCCGCTTGCGCTCGAGCAAGCGTTCTTTGCGCAGCGAGAGCCTGCCCGGAGCGAAGCCGAAGGGCATCTGGGCGAGTAGCGCGAATCGCGTTCTTTGCGAAGCAACATTCGCGCGCCTGGCTCGCTTCCTTACTTCTTCTCCTTTTTCTCGGCCTTCTTCTCGGCCTTTTCGGGCTTCTCGGCAGCAGCCACCTCGCCCTCTTCCTCGGTCTCCGCCTTGCCCTTCTTGATGACTTCGGGCTCGGCCGGAACCGCTGCCGCTTCCGCCGCCACCGCTTCCGGCGTGGCCACCACTTCTTCCTTCACTGAGGTCACGTGAGCTACAGGCTGGTTCGCGTCCGAAAGAAACTTCAGCTTCTCGTTGTGCGGCAAATCCGAGACACGCAGCACTTTGCCAAAAACCAAATGCGAGATATCGACGTCGATGTGGCTGGGGATGTCGCCCGGCAGGCACTCGATCTCCACTTCGCGCAGCATCTGTTCGAGAATGCCGCCCTCCGTCTTCACGCCCTCCGCCACGCCCTGCAGAACGACGGGCACGCTGACCCGCAACGCCTTGTCCATGGCGATGCGCTGCAGGTCGATGTGCAGCAGATGGCCTTTGATCGGCTCATATTGCCAATCCACAATCATCGCCTTGGTACGTTCGCCGCCGTCCAGCGCGAGATCGAAAATCGTGTTGTGGCCGCTGTCCGACCGCAGAATGCGCAGCACGTGCCGCGGGTCCAGGCTCACCGCCAAGGCGTCCTTGCCCGCGCCATACACCACGCCGGGGATTTTGCCTTCGCGGCGCACCCGCCGGGCCCGGTTCTTTGTTCCAGCCTCTCGCGGTTGCGCTTCCAGAATGTTTTGCTCCAATGTGGATGCCATGATGTCCGTTCCTGTCTTCGCTTCGATACTCTAGATAAATAGCTTGCTGACCGAAGTCTCTTCGTGATTGGCCTGGATCGCCCGGCCAATCAATCCCGCGATCGAAAGCACCCGGATCTTGGGCTCCCGCTTGGCCTCTTCGGTCAGCGGGATGGTGTTGGTGACCACCACTTCGCGGATCACGGATTTCGCAAGGTTCTCCACCGCCGGCCCCGACAACACGGCATGGGAAGAACAGGCATACACCTCGGTCGCGCCGTTCTCCATCAATGCCGCCGCGGTTTTCACCAACGTGCCCGCCGTGTCGATCAAGTCATCAATGATCAAGCAAGTCCGCCCGTTCACGTCGCCGATCACGTGCATCACTTCGGCCACGTTCACTTCCGTGCGCCGTTTGTCGACGATGGCCAGCGCCGCGTCCACCTTCTTCGCGAAAAACCGCGCCCGCTCCACGCCGCCCGCATCGGGTGAAACCACCGTCAGATTCGGCAGGTTCAACTTCCGGAAGTGGTCCACCAGCACCGGCGAAGCGAATAGGTGATCGACGGGGATATTGAAAAAGCCCTGCAACTGCGGCGTATGCAAATCCACAATCAGCGCCCGGTGCGCTCCGGCGGTGGTCAGCAAATCCGCCACCAGCTTCGAGGAAATCGGACTGCGCGGCTTGTCTTTGCGGTCCTGTCTCGCGTACCCGAAATAGGGCATCACCGCCGTAATTCGCCGTGCCGACGCGCGCTTCAGCGCGTCGATCATCAACAGCAGTTCCATCAGGTGCTCGTCCACGCTGGTGCTCTTGTTGCTGTTTCCATGAGCCGCGCGGCAAGTCGGCTGCATCACGAACACATCGCAGCCCCGCACGTTCTCCTGAATCTGCACATACGCCTCGCCGTCGGCGAAGCGGATCACCTGCGCCTGCCCGCGCTGCATCCCGAGAAACTGACAGACCTCGTCGGCCAGCGGCTCGTTCGCCGTCCCGCTGAAGATCTTAAACTTGTCATCCACCCGCGCGCGCTGCTTGCGATCTGGCTTCTCCTCGGGCGTGGGTGGAACGTTCTTTTCCGTCTTCTCTGCTTTTTCGGCCGGCGTCACCAAAGTAGCCATAAGAAGTTCTCAGTTCCCTTGGCTTCAGCTCCTTACTGAGAACTGAGACCGAGAACTGTTTTCTGGCTGGGCCGCTAGGATTCGAACCTAGACAAAGTGCTCCAAAGGCACTTGACCTACCATTAGTCGACGGCCCAGTACCGCTGTTTCGAGTTTCCGGCCTCCAGTTTCAAAGTCCAAACCGAACACCGGCATCGCTTGAAAAGCGTGATATCTCTATTAAACAACCAGAAACTAGAAACTGGAAACAAGAAACTTTTTCCAATACTCCCGCCGCGTCAGCGTAACCGTCGCCTGAGCCGCCCAACCCTGCCTCCGGAGCCTCTCCGCCGCCGCACGCGCCGCCTCTTTCGAAGCGAACAGCCCGTACAACGTTGACCCGGAGCCCGACAGCGACGCATACTTTGCGCCCGCGCGCTCCAGTGCACACTTGCCTTTACTCAGCTCGGGATACTCAGGAAAGACGACTGGTTCAAAGTCGTTCTCGATCCCGGCCCGGACAAGCTCGAGAAGCGGATTCTCGGCCCGGCCCCTCCTGGAAATCTGAGGAGGAGCACCGGAGTAACTCTCGCTCAGCCACGCCGACAGCCCTCGGCCAAGCTCACTCATTCTATCGGATGCTGCGGGGTGCGTCAATTTGGACGATCCGCCTTCCACGAGGGCCGACACTCCCGCCCCGCCCGTCCTTCGATCCCACTCCCCAAACGCGTTGGGCGTCGAGACCCCCACCTCTGAAGTCACCACCACGCACGCGGTAGCCGGCAAATCCTCGAGAGGATACACCTGCTCTCCACGCCCCACACCCAGCACTGTGCCCCCCAACAGAAACAACGGCAGATCGGACCCTACTTCCGCCGCGATCTCCAGCCGCTCCTCTGTCGGCAAAGGTTTCTTCCGCACCCGCTCCAGCGCCAGCAGAGCAGCCACGGCATTCGCCGAAGCCCCACCCAGCCCGCCCTGCACCGGCAACCGCTTCTCAATATGGATGAGGACGCGCCCTTTCATGTTCAACGCCTGCATCGCTTTCTTGACGATGCGGTAGCACGTATTCGATGCATCCTTCGGAACTCTCGGGTCAGTGCACTGAATCTCAATCCCACTCCCGCGCCCCAAACTCACCCGGATCAGGTCATGCAACCCTATCGTCTGATACACCGTCAGCAGTTCATGAAATCCATCCCCGCGGGCAGCGCCAATGCGCAACCCAAGATTGATCTTCGCGAACGATCGGACTGTGACAGGCATGGAGAGGTATTGTAAAGTTTCAACGGCTGAATCAGGATAGGCCAATGGAGACGCAATGCCAAGAAGCCACGATCCACTCTTCTGGTTAGCAATAGCGCGTGATGGAATTGGCTTCGCAGTCGCGGCATGGACCTGCGTTCTTGTCTGGTACCGGAAACGGAGTGCCCGTTATTGGCCGATGACTTAGGAAAGGTGGAGTATGGCATGACCAGCGACGTGGCCGGGTGGAAGAGCAATCTGTCGTATTCCTTGAACGTAGGTGGCGAGTTCTAATCAGGACTGCTTCCGCTTAAGGTGGGGAACGAAGCCGCCGCCGATGAACCAGCCAGCCCATGGAAGGGACAGAACCTGGCCGTCCGTTCCTCGCCCAGAGATCCAGCAATCTCGGTGGTGCGGATGGAGGACCAGGCATCCTTGTCAGGCGAAGAATTTCGAGGTCACTGAGAACCAACGGCAAGAAAAGTATGCTGGGCTGCTCGGTATCGCGCCAACTACCCTCCCTCCACTCGTTCTATTACCTCGGTAATCTCGACTCCTGCGCCCGATGAGTGCACTCTAGCAGTGATTTCCAACCGTACCAACCGTCTCTCCCCCGGTCTTCCGGTTGGGATTGGGAACGACCGCAAATGCGAGCGCTACTCCGCCCATGCGGAACCCTGTGCAGCGCGCTCCGCAAGTAGCGGGTGAGCCGTTGCTTGCGGAAAGCAAGCAGATTGACCCTCGTCTCAGTCCGCGTTCCATGGCGACTGTCGAGGGCTACCGAGTCTATCAGGAGATCGTGATGTGCAGAGTTACACGTTTTTTCTTGCCGCCTTTATTTCTGGCCGTCGCGACCCTTGCGGTCGCCCAGGACGGCTATAAAGTCATCTCTGTCACTGACGGTGGAACCATCTCCGGGACCGTCAAATGGTCGGGACCTGTGCCCCGCGAGTTGGACTTTCCCGTCACTAAGGATCCCCAGATCTGTGACCCGGAGGGCAAGAAAACCACCAGCCTCGAGCGCTTGATCGTGGGATCCGAGGGCGGCGTGGCCAATACTATCGTCTACCTCAAGAACATCTCCGCCGGGAAAGCCATGGATCTGCCCGAGCAGCGGCGCCACCTAGACCAGAAGCGTTGCCATTACGTTCCGCACATTTTTCTCGTGGCCCAGAACGCTGCGCTGCAGATGCAAAGCTCCGACGCCACCCTGCACACCATCCACATGGACGGGGCGGCTAGCTTCAATCTGCCTTTCCCCTTCCAAAATCAGGTCGTCTCGCGCACCATGTCAACCCCCGGTTTAATCAATCTTCACTGCAACGGCGGCCACGTTTGGATGAACGCCGAGATCATGGTTGTTCCGCATCCCTATTACGCCGTTACGGACGAGAGCGGCCGCTTTGAATTCGGTAGCGTGCCACCCGGCACCTATCAGATCGTCGCCTGGCATGAAGGCTGGGGCCTGGCCGGCAAGGAGCAGGCCTACGACGTCCTCACCGAGCACACGGTCCAGCGGCCCATCTTCACCGAACCAAAGACCTGGGAGAAATCGGTCACGGTGAACACCAACCAGTCCAGCACGGTTAATTTCGTGATCGGCAACAAGTAGGAGAGTAGAAACCGGAAACTAGAAACCCCAGCGGAACTACCCCCGCCGCTTGTACAGCACCGCAAACTCAAATCCCGCATTCGCCGGAAACAGCTCCGCCACTTTCCGCAACCGTTCCGCCAACGCCGAAGGCGCCAGCAGCGGATAATCCCGCTCCCGCAAGTCGTAATAATCCACATCCAGATACAGCGACAGCAGGTAAATCGAGATCGTATCGGAAAACGTAGCCTCGAAATATTCGTTCTTGTAGCGCTCCGCATCCGGCCCACCGGTGGTGGCCAGCTTTCGCGCTTCCCAGGCGTCAAGCGACGTTTCGCCGCGCGCTCCCGCCTCCACCTGCTGCCACGCCAGTTCGCTGAATTCGTGCGAAACTCCGGCGCACTCCACCAGCGCATGCCCCACGTTGATATAGAACTCGAAGGCCACGGAGAACTTGTCATCGGTCAGCCGTGTCGAGATGAACACGCACTGCGAATCGCCCAGATTCAGGTTGCGATGGCAAACCGCATTGTCGCTCAACGCCACATCATATCGATCTGCAATCAGAATCTCGTCACCCTGGCTAACCGTCAGGGGCACAAAGTAATAAGCCTTGCGCTTCAGCGCCGAAGCAATCTGGGTAGGCACCGCCGCAATCATCCGCTCCAACTCGAATGAGCCGACGGAGTTCTCTCCCGCCACGGCATAGCACACCCCATTCCCCGCCTGCGAAACCGGCGTCATCCGGACCACATCCCCGGGGCTCCGCGTAATAGCTGGCGCTGCCTGCGACATACCTGCTCTCTTATATATACACTACCGGTGCTCGGGTGGAGCTGCTCGTGCGGAGCGGGCGCTCCTGCCCGCTGCCTTTGACTTTGCTCCTGTCTTTGACTTTGCTCTTGCTCTATTGAGTATTGAATAATATAGTGACATTTATAAGGCTGCATGCTACTCTCCGCTCATGGGAAACCCGGCGGGAGTACGACGCGATTTTCAGAAGTTGGAGGAGCGGCGGTTGTTGGCGGCTCGGCTGTTACGCCAAGGAGTCCATCCGGCCGAAGTGGCCCGGCGGGTCGGGGTGCATCGGCAGTCGGTCAGTCGCTGGCAACGGCAACTGAAGCGGGGTGGAGTGCGGGCGCTCAAGCAGGCGGGGCGCGCAGGGCGCAAAGCGCGCTTACGCCCGAAAGACTTACGGCGCATCGAGCGGGGCCTGAGACGGGGACCGCAGGCCCTGGGGTACGAAACCAGCCTGTGGACCTCGTGGCGCGTGGCCCACCTGATCGAGCAGGAATGCGGGGTGAAGTACCACTCCTCGCAAGCCTGGCGGATTCTGCGGCAACTGGGTTGGAGCTGCCAGCGTCCGGTGGGACGGGCGCTGGAACGCGACGAGAACAAGATCCGGCTCTGGAAGCAGCAGCGTTGGCCAGAGCTTAAAAAAAAGCCCGCCAAGAGGGCCGCACCATCGTCTTCATCGACGAAAGCGGACTAAGCGAGCGCCCGCATCGCTGCCGGACCTGGGCGCCACGGGGACAGACGCCAGTGCTGCAATATCACTTCAACTGGAAGATGCTATCGGCGATGGCGGGGGTGACGTGGTGGAGCTTTTACTTCCGGCTGTTTCCCGGAGCGATTCGCAGCCCGCAGATCATCGAGTTTCTCATGCATCTGTTGCACCACATTCCCGGCAAGCTGCTGGTCGTCTGGGACGGACTATCGGGCCATCGCAGCCGTGCGACCTGGGAGTTCATCCGCGAGCAGCGCGGGCGCTTGTGGGTGGAGTTTCTTCCCGGCTATGCGCCGGAACTGAACCCGGTCGAGTATCTGCGGTCGCACTGGAAGCAGCACGAGTTACCGAACTTCTGCCCCAAGAGTTTTGAACAACTAAGCCCACTATGCCCGGAACGCACTGCGGCGTATGCGCCGACGGCATACTCTGGTAACCGCCTTCTAGCAACAGGCAGCGCTGTTCCCATTGTAGGGAAAACGAATGTTTTATTTGAACAGGGGGCGGGGGTCTCGACTCTCTGGATTATCGAGTGGTGCCAGGAATAGTGGCTTCCCATTCTGTTTCAGGTTGAGAAAAGGATTGTCCTGAACACCCATAGTCACTGATCCCTTATCTCCATTCCAGATTCGGAACATGGTAGAGCCATCGGGTTCGGCAAGCAGCAAAACTGTCTGATGACCCTGCCCATCCAGAGTAAGGATTGCATTCGCGTAGCCATCACCTGTTGCATAACCACCGCGCTCGGTGCCCGTTGAATCGGCGATAATAATTCCCGACAGAGTACCACCCCCGCGGGTACCCCGTTTGCCAAGAATCATGGGGTCTGGAAGTGGAGCCGCAATAAGAATTCGTTCAGTACCACGCTCATCCACCACTGCCAGTTCCCGAACCCGCAGCTTTTGCGGGTTTTGCAAATGTCTGATTTGTCGCCATTGCAGGATAAGCGCACTGGCCAAGACAATCGCTAGTATTCCGGCAACCTGAAATGTGTGCCTTTGGCGGCTTTCCAAAACCGTCATTCGTGCAACAAGTTGTTCTTCGTCCATAACGGGACCTCTTTTCAAGACGTCGTCGCTTTCGATGGCCCGCAGGGGCATGGTTTCTACAAAGGTGGCCACGATAGCCAGACCGCCAACACACTGGTCTGCATCGAGGCCGGTCAGCGTTGTGTTGTCGTTCTGTCGAACGATGTTCGCTCCGAGGCTGGCTTTGCCGATCTGGTTAGGTTCATTCTTGGCGACACCGGCGTGCCCTACGACTGGGAATATGGCGATCACGGCGGTAAGTCTGAGTTCACAGTGAGTGGCAAAAGCTAGAAGCCAATAACTATCCCATAAGCCATCCGTGCTTTCGCCCTCAAGTGGTGAGAAATCGCCTCTAGCCCCCGCCCCTCCTAAGATGTCTTCTCAATGTCTAGGCCCTCCCAACCCGTCGGGCGGACCATTTCCCATCACCGCCTCTCAGCAAGATCCGCCACCTAAATGGAACATTTTACAAGTAACTCATGTTTTTCTTGATCCAGATCTGATCTGACCAATCGCCCCCCGCTGCCCGCCGGAGGGTGGTAGCTTAGAAGCATGCCCCCGACCCCGCGCCCACCCCGCTGGTATGCGATCCCGGTGCGCGTCCTGCTCGTGACGTTCATCGGCACACTCATCTCGTTCGCCGCAAGCCTGCTCGTCGGCATCATCGGGACGGTTGTCGTGTCAGGCCTGCGCCACGTGCATCCCAACATGACCATCGCCTATCGCATCATCGCCCTTCCCGCGGCGATGGTCGCGGGCAGCATCATCTGTGTGCTGGCGCTGGCCATGGAAATCCGTCACTACCGCCAGTCGAAGACCCTGGCCGCGCTTGAGGGGTTAATTGATATGAGAAGATGAACTGAGAGGATGAGCCGCTTGCCAACCCACGCCCGGCCCCGCATCGCCATCCCCATGCCGCACTCGATCGATCGTGAATACGGCGAGCGGGCAATTCCTCAATACGAGCGCGCCGTCGAGCAAGCCGGAGGCGAGCCGGTTCGCGTCCCGCTCGACCAGCCGTCGGCCGAAGTCATGAAACTCGAAGTGCTGAACATAATGGAGCGCTGCGACGGCGTGCTCCTGCCCGGCAGCAACGCCGATGTCGATCCCGCGAAGTTTGGCGCAACCCGCTCCCCGCGCAGCGCCGCCGCTGATCCGCGCCGCGACACCGTCGACGAGCTCCTCCTCGAGGACGCCTACAACCTCCGCAAGCCCGTCCTCGGCATCTGCTACGGCCTGCAAAGCCTCAACGTCTATCGCGCCGGATCGCTAGTCCAGCACATCCCAGATTTTCTGCCGGAAGAGTTGCGCACGCGCATCAATCACGAAGCCGGAAAGAAAGTCGCGGTCGCGCACGCAGTCGAGATCGACAGAGACTCCAAGCTGGCCGAAATCGTTGGCGGAAAAAAAAGGGAAGGGCACGACCTCAACCGTGCCGAAAAGGAGTCGGGAAGGAATCGGGCTTTAGCCCCTGAGGGACACCAACTAGTCCTGTCCGTAAACTCTTCCCATCACCAATCCGCGGACAAGATCGGCAAGGGCCTGCGCATCACCGCCCGCTGCCCCGACGACGGCATCATCGAAGCGCTGGAAGGCACCGCTCCCGACCACTTCGTGCTCGCCGTGCAATGGCATCCCGAGCGCTCGGTCGTCGAAGACGAACCCTCCCGCGCCATTTTCCGCGCCCTGGTAAGAGCAGCGGAAACACGGCACAAGTAGCTCAACGCCGCTTGGTCTTCTTCGGTTTCTTCCCCGTCTGCTTCGGACTCCGCTTCTCCAGCAGCACCACCACATGCGCGACCGCCGCGTCTTCCAGATGGAGTCCTTCCGGAGTCTTCGCCTTCAACCCGACGCAATCCGCGTGAACTTCCAACAATTGCGCCACACGCACTCGAATCGCCGCGGCGTGCGGTCCGATCTTAGGAGCCGCCAGAATCAGGCTGGCGTCGAGATTCGCCACGCTATATCCCGCATCGTGCACGCGTTTCAGCGCCTCGCGCAGGAAGACCGCCGAGTCCGCGCCCTTCCACTTCGGGTCTGAGGGCGGGAACAGCGCTCCAATGTCGGGCGCAGCCACGGCCCCGAGCAGCGCGTCAGCAATGGCGTGCAGCAGCACGTCGCCGTCGGAGTGACCACCCAGTCCCTTGTCATGCGCCAGCGCGATGCCGCCAATCTTCAGCGGAATCCCCTCGCGAAATTCATGCGAGTCAAAGCCGTAGCCGATTCGAGTGGTCGTTAGTCGTTGGTGGTTCGTCGTTGGCATTCCGAGGTCGTGGCGTCAAATCTATGAAGTCTTCAAGTAAAACTCGGCCAATTCCATGTCCCCTGGCGCTGTTATCTTGATGTTCCGCGGCGAGCCCATCACCACCGCCACGTCGTGGCCTGATCGTTCCACCAGCGAAGCTTCGTCGGTGCCGAGGAATCCGTCCGCGGACGCCTCATCGAAGGCTTTTTTTAACACGCGGTAGCGAAAGCCTTGCGGCGTCTGCGCCATCACGATGCCGGCACGCGGAATCGTCGCTTTGATCAGCGCGCCCTCCGCCGTGCGCTCGACTTGCTTCACGGTATCGACGGCGGGCAGGCCGGCAATCCCCGCACCATACTTCTCCGCCGCCTCGATCACTTCCTGAATGATTTCGCGGGTCACAAACGGACGCACCGCATCATGCACGAGAACGATATCATCGGCCGCCGCTCGAACCGCGTTCAGTGCATTCTCCACCGACTGCTGGCGGTGCTCACCGCCGACGACGAGTTCCACTTTCTTCTTGAGAACGTCTCCGGGTTCGCTCTCAAGCCGGGCGCGAAACCCTGCAATCTCGTTTTCGCGCAGAGCGACCCAGATTTCGCTTACCGCGTCGACGGCGGCGAACCTGCGCAGTGTATGAACGAGAATTGGCGTGCCTCCCAGTTCAGTGAACTGCTTCGAGGGCGGTGCCTTCTTTGGCTTGCCCTTGGCACCGACCGGCATGGGAGCCATGCGGGTTCCAAGCCCCGCAGCTGGAATAATCACGACAACCTTCATAGCGGGCTGTAAGTATACGAGGGGGAGTGGGCGAGTTCAAATCCAAAGGCAATGCACCGCCGAGCAGGCCGAGACCCGCGGAGAAATGGTCATAACCTGTCAAGAACTTCCCGGCAGGCCTTGTCGCGCTGAAAAGGCTTTCCGGTCTGCCCTCGCAGAGTTGACTATTTCTCTTTAGGCGGCTCCCACAGCTCAATCCGCTTCCCATCTGGATCTGTAATCCAGGCGAAGCGCCCGTAGTCGTAATCCTCGCGGTGCGGATCAATCCCCACCCCGGCCTGCTTCAGTTCACCGAGCAGTGCATCGAGATCCTCGACGCGGTAGTTCACCATGACGTCGGCTTCGCTGGTGCCAAAATACTTTGTGCTGCGGGAAAAGAACGACCACGCGGTCAGCGCCTTCGCGCCCGGCTCGTTGCCGGCAGGATCTTTCCACTCACGCCACCCGAAGGATGCGCCCTGCCCATGCTCTTCGCGCTGGATGCCGAGATGTTTCTCGTATCAACGGTAGAGTTCCTCGGGATTCTCCGACTTGAAGAAGATTCCACCGATTCCGGTTACACGTTTCATGGAAAGTTCCTGAGTCTTAGGGCCGGGGCTTGGTCTCCACCAGCGTGTTCGGCACCACCGCTGGCGGCACCGCCGCAGTGGGGATGGCTGGCACCGCGGGCTGTACGGGCGTGCTCGTGCGGGCAAAGGCGCGTTCATCCCATTTGCCGAAGATCATCTTCCCCGCCGTAGTCTGCAGCACCGAAGTGACCGAGACATCGATCGTCTTGCCGATCATTTTCCGGGCGTTGTCTACGACCACCATGGTGCCGTCATCCAGGTAGGCCACGCCCTGGTTGTATTCCTTGCCTTCTTTCAGGATGAACACTTTCATGATCTCGCCGGGCAGCACGATAGGTTTGAGCGAGTTGGCCAGCTCGTTGATGTTCAGCACCTCGACGCCCTGCAACTGCGCCACCTTGTTCAGGTTGAAATCGTTGGTGATGATCTTGCCTTCGTAGACCTTGGCCAACTCGATCAGCTTCAGATCGACTTCGCGGACGGCGGGGAAATCATCTTCCACAATCTGGATCTGCAGCGTAGCCATTTTCTGCAGGCGCTGCAGCACGTCGAGGCCGCGTCGTCCGCGGTTGCGCTTCAGCGAGTCGGCAGAATCGGCCACAAGTTGCAGTTCGCGCAACACGAACTGCGGCGTAACGATGATCCCGTCCAGGAAGCCGGTTTCGGCAATGTCGGCAATGCGGCCGTCGATGATGACGCTGGTGTCGAGAATTTTGTAGCTCTTCTTGCCTTGCTTCTCGCCGCCAAAGATCCCGCCCAAAGCCGCCAAGTTCAGCAAGTCGCCCTTGCTCGCGCCCACGATCAGGCCCACATAGGCCATCAGCAACATGACCAGGATTTGCAGGAAACTTTGGGTGCTGCCGGCCGGCACACTGCTGCGAATCACCATCGCAAACAGGTAGGCGCCGCAGATGCCGAGGATGCTCCCGATGGCCGCGCCGATCAGCCGCTTCAGGCTCACCGTCCGCAGCTTCCATTCAAACAGGACGATCCCCGCCCCCACCAGCGCACCTACTCCGGCATCCTGAGGCCGGGTCAGCCGGAAGGGCTCGATGAAATAGCATGCAACGGAAACTACGATGATAAAAAGAAGACGTACCAGAATTAAATCCACCGTATGACCTCCCCCGGATGCAGTCCGCTAAACATCTGCGCGATGCACCGGTGGCCTTTCCTCGCCGCCCCCGGGCGGGAATCGGCAAATCAGCATGCGGGGCGCGCAAGAATTAGGGGAATGAATGTACGCCCCGTCCCGGCCCGTGGAGGCGTGACCGGGAAGACCTCAGTAAACCTACGCCAAGAGTATATACCTGACGGCAAATAGGCGGGTACAACAAACAAGGGGCATCCCGCCATTCCGGAGGCGGAAATCCTACAGCTCTTTCCCGGTTGTCCATACAGTTTCAACCCTTACCCTCGGTTACTCGCCTCTGGCATCTCAGATTGGCAGTTCCGCGACTGCTGAACGAACATGCAGATCGCCAGCCGTTAAGCCATCCAGGATGGCTTTGGAGGATGCTCATGCGAGCTTTAAGATTTTTGAATGTAGCGATACTGTCGGCGCTGGTGGGAAGTGCAGCCCTTCTCTACGCGCAAGACGACAAGCAACCGGAAGATAAACCGGCACGGCAGGAAGAACCCAAGCCTCAACCAAAGCAGGACGAAGCGAAACCGGCTCATCCGGACGAGGCCAAACCCGCAAAACAGGACAACAAGCAAGAAAAGCAAGATCAGAAACGCGATCAAGACCAGTCCCGCGACCAGATGAAGCCGGAAGGGCAGCAACATCCGGAACGGCAGCAGGCCGCGCATGCCGGCCCAGCCGGAAAGGGCGGTCATATTCCCGACGACAAGTTCAAGGCGAACTTTGGCCGCGGCCATCACTTCAGTGCCCGAGGGGTGATCGTGCAAGGGCAGTCGCAGTTTCAATACGGAGGGTACTCCTTCCAGTTCGTGGATGCCTGGCCTGCGGGTTGGGCCTACACCGACGACTGCTACATCGACTACATCGATGGAGAGTATTTCCTGTTCGATGTGCTGCACCCGGGCGTTCAGATCGCCCTGGTCGTAATCCTGTAACCCAGGTCCGATTTGTCCACGAAGGTGGCCCTCTGAGCCCGGGGATTCAGTTCTGCTGGATTCAAGCTCAGAGGGTACCTTTCATTTTTGTCTGGCGATGTAATTCGTGGGCGATTGCGCGACGGCGGAATCCATCCTGTTAAACTCGCTGGCATGAAAGCCTTAGTGATCACCAGCCTGTCCGGCCCGGACGCACTGGCCATTCAAGACACAGCCGAACCCACCCTGAAGCTGGGACAAACACTGGTCCGCGTCGCCGCCGGAGGCCTGAATTTCGCCGACATCATGACCACGCAAGGCGGCTATCCCGGAACCCCGCTGCCGCCACTCATTGCCGGACGCGAATTCGCCGGCGTAGAAGTGAGCAGCGGACACCGTGTTATGGGCTATATTCAGTGGGCTGCGTTCGCCGAGGACGTTGGCGCTTATTCGAACCGGCTCTGGCCCGTCCCCGAGCATTGGACCGACGAACAAGCCGCCGCCTTCCCCGTCAACTACTTCACTGCTTATTTGGCCTACTGGCAAGCGGGCATGACACAGCCGCCCGCGGCGGGCCGCAGCCATCGCGCACTGATTCACGCCGTTGCCGGAGGCGTGGGCACGGCGGCGGTGCAGATCGGACACATTCTGGACGTGGAAATGTTCGGGACGTCGTCGTCCGACGAAAAGCTCGCCCGCGTGAAAGAACTCGGCCTGCAGCACGGCATCAACTACAAGCGGCACGACTATGAAGAAGTCGTGAAGAACCTCACTCACGGCGAAGGCGTGGATGCGGTCTTCGAAATGCTCGGCGGCGAGCACACCGCGAAAAGCCTGCGCTCGGTGCGCGACTTCGGACGCGTCATCCAATACGGCACTGCAACCGGCAAGCCGCCACAACTCGACCTGCGGGCGCTGTATGCGAAATCCGCCAGCCTGCAGGGCCTGTGGCTGACCTTCCTCAGCCAAAAAAGCGAGATCATGGAACCCGCCTGGAAGCAGCTCTCCGAATGGATCGCCGAACGCAAACTGACCCCGGTGATCGGCCAAGTCCTGGCGCTCGACCATGCCGTGGAAGCTTACAAGCTGCTGCAGGAAGGCCGGAACTACGGCAAGGTTGTGCTGAAGATTTGAAAATCCAGACTTGAGAATTCACTCCCGGCCCAGGTACCGGATGCGGAGGGCGAAGGCGCGCCCGGTGCCGTCGATGAAAGTCGGGGCGGGGTGGCTGGGATCAATGGTCGCGACGGCCCCGGTGACGAGGGCGTGATTGGTGATGTCGTCGAAGCCAGCGCGCCCCGCCCAATAGTGTTTAAACAGATGAAGCCGCTTTTGGAACTGCAGATTCAGGGTGTAGTACGTTGGTAAACGCAACGATGAACTGGGAGGATAGCCGGGAGCTATCTCATCTTGATCTGTGATCCCATAGAAAGGCAGTCCGTTGCGCGCCTCGGCCGAATAGACTATGTCGAACTTGTGAAGGAGGGGCAGATTAAAACCCGGCAGAATACCCCAACTCACGAAGCGGTTCGGCGTGTCCCACCCATACGGGCCGCGCAGTTGCGGGCTTAGCAGCGTGGTATCTAAGCTGAAGTCGAAGATCTGGTTGCTGCGGGAACTGGAGCGCGTATAAGCTCCAAAGATTTCATAGTGCTCGCGAAAGTGGCGGCGTAGGCTGACCGTGAAGGCATCGTAGTGGTCGTCGCGGCCATTGCCGAGGAAATAGACACCACCCACCGCGCCATTCAGCGTGTTGTAGGCATAGGCGTGCACACCGCGTTTTTCCAGGAACTCCAGTTTCAGAAAAATGGCGTATGGCAGTTTTTTCTCCAGGCTGGCGCTCGCGTTTACGTACCGCGGCATTTGAAGCGTATTTCGGTCCACCACAAACGAAGTCGGTATGGGGATCGGCGCGGGCTCTGGTGTCCCCGCGGGCAGGCCCGTGCACTTAACAGTGGTGTCGTTCGCCTCCTGCGGGCACCCGTTCGAATCAAAGAAGTAATCAACCCTCTGCCCCTCCAGAGGTTGATGGATCAAGCCCAAGTTGGTTGTGTCGTAGAGGATGCCGATTCCCGCCGACAGCTTGGTAGTGCCTTCCGCATCCGCCCGATAGGTTCCCGCCAAGCGCGGTGACAGCACCGGCGTGCGCACCCGTTCATCCCAATCCAAGCGCACGCCGGGCTCGATCAGAAGGCGATTCGTGATCAGCCATCGATCCTCGGCGTAGGCGCTGCCCTCGGCGTTGTAGAGTGGAGCGTAATTGCCTCCCGAGAACACCGAATAGCGCGTGCAGTTTATCGCCGGCACCACAGGAACGCCATCCGCATCGGTAGGACACGGCTGCGTCGTCTGACCCGGCGGCGGTGGACCCTGCGGCTCGAACGAGATCGGCTGCCGCAGAAATTGCGCATCGTAGTTCAAGCGGTCTAGGTCGGCGCCGACTTTGATGTCGTGCCGTCCGTGCCATTGATGCGGTGGAATGTAGAGATTCGATAGACCTTGCACTCGGCGGGCGAGCGCCGTTTCGTGCAGGTAATAGTTGCCCTCGGCTGCGAAGAACAGCTCGATGTATGGACTATCTCCCCGCGGCGTCAGCATGGTGTCGTACTGGTCCACGCCGAATCCGGTTTCCAGCAGCGCCCCGTTGTGGAAATAGTACTGATCCTTCAAAGAGCCAAAATACGCGGTCTCGACCTCGATGGGAGTAGCCGGCTGCGGAACGAGAAATCCCAGCCCGTCGTATTCATCATGATAGTAGTTCGAAAGAAAGCTGGCGGTGACAATGTTGCGAGCGGTCAGGTTGGCTTGCACCTTGGCCAGGTTGTCCACACGCCAGACGTAGTCACGATCTGCACCGAGTGGGAGCTGCACATCCGCATTGTCGTCAAACTCGCCGTCCAGGGCGTCGATAAACCACATCTTTCCCTTGATTATCGGACCCGAAAAGGTGTCAATGGGCGTCCATTCGCTGTTAAACCTGCCCTTCGTGTACCACGCTCCTGGCAAGAAGTCCGTCGAGGTGAAGCGATAACGGTCGTTGCCCATTGCGGTGTTCATAGCCAAGACGCCGCCGGAGCCTTTGCCAAACTCAGCCGGCTCGCGGCTGGGCACGACTGCGATGGAGCGGAACGACTCAATGCTTGTGCGTAACGCCAACTGGCCATTCGTCGGCTGGCTCACGTTAAACCCGTCCAGCAAAACCAAAGTTTGGTAGTTCTCGGCTCCCGCCACATGCAAAAGGCCAAAACCATCGGGAGTGACTCCCGGGATGAAGTTCAGCGCGTTGTGGTAGTCGTGCGGCCCCGGGTAAGGAATGTCGATTAGCTCCGAACCGGTGAGTTCTTCCTTGGCAGAGATTTGCGCTGGGTCGATGGCGGGCGGCGATTCCACCACGTTCACCACTTCCCGCGCCTCTTGCTGACGGGAAAGAGTTACGTCTACGTTGGCGGTGACGCCGACTGGCACATAGGACTGAACTAGAGCGTAGTATCCGGTCTTCTCGACGCGGAGTTCGTAAGTTCCGGAAGACAAGTTGGTGAATTCACAATGCCCGTCGAAATCGGTTTCGCAGCGCAGCGCAACGGCGGGCGGCGGGGCTTGCAACTGTACGCGCGCGGAAGCGACGGCCACTCCGTTTTCGTCGCTCACGGCGACCGTAAGATTCTGCGCTGCGCCACTGTGCTCCGGAGAAACGGGCTGCGAGGCGGAAGACGATGAAGACGAAGGGGAAGATGAAGAAGTCTGTGCCGGGGACGGCATCACCCACAACGCCAGCGCCACTAAGAGCGCGCGTTTCACGGCTGGGCCACACCCGTACACGGGTCAAGTATGAAACTCATTGCACCTTCCGCCGGAGAAGGGACTGTGTGGCAAATTATAACCGCGAGCGCAGGATGCAATTGTCAAAGGATTCTGAAGAACCGATGAGCCCGGCCCATGTCCTCGCCTGGGGTGATGATGGAAGAACAGAAAGTCACGAACCCACTCGCTCGCCCGATTTACTCGCTGCCCGACGCATCCTCCTCAAACACCCAGTGCTCGCTCACCAGGAAATTTGCCAGTGAGCACAGCACGAGGGCGACTCCGTTTGCGACAAGATAATTCAGGTGGCCCAGGTCGACCATCAACTTCATCACCGCCAGATTGCCCGCGATCGAGACTCCGCCGGTGGTTAGATTGAAACGCAGCAGCCGCGGCAGTGACTTCCTCCATGACGGTTCCACCCGGTCCGCCCAGGTATAGCGTTCGTGCCAGAGGAAGTTGTGTACCACTGCCGCTTCCACCGCCAGCGCTGTCGCCAGCAGATAGTTGAAATGAAATCCGCGCTTCAGCGTGAACAACACGGCCAACTGCACTCCGATGCCGAGCGATCCCACGGCATTGAACTTCAACCAGCGCAATGTTACTCACCTCCCCATTCCGCGCCAGTCACTCCGGCTGTCACTTGCTGATCCTTTCTTCGCGATAGAGCCGCAGGGTGTTCTGCCCGGTGAAGAAAAACAACATCAGCGTCATGCCGGCAAGACCAATCGTTCCCCCTAGGTCGAACAATCTGTAATACGCGCCGAGAAAATGCACGCGCGGTTTCCACAGCAGCGCCAGGTTGCCTACTGCCAGCAGGATGCGCAGCTCGGTCGGCCCAAAGCGCCAGAACGACAGCCGAAACTCGCCTAGCGCGTGCGTCGCCAGATAGGACTGAATCGAAAGCAGGAGGAACGCAACCAGCAGGCCGATTGCGATCCAGGGATGCATGGTTCCCGACAAGGCCAGCCCACCCATCAACGCGAGAGCGCCGAAGCTATCGACCATGTGGTCCACATAAAAGCCATAGCGAGGACGCAATTGTTGCCGCACCCGCGCCAGCGTTCCATCGAGCGAATCTCCCAGCCAGTTCAACGCCAGGCAGGCAATCACCCCGAGCAGCGCATACCTGCTCCACCGCGCCAGCGCATAGCATGCGCCCGCCCCGATCTGCGACCCCAAGCCCAACATCGTCAGGTGGTCGGAGCCAATCCATGACGGCGTGCGCGCGGCCAGCCACAGTAACGCCCGCTTCTCGGCGCCGGCCACCCAGCTTTGCTGCACCCGCCGCATCTCTGGGAACGACCGCGCCCGCCTCGTCTCCAGCAGTGCGCGCGGGTTCACCGGCTCACAAAACTCCGTCATCGTTGGAGAGTCGGCGTTGGCAACCAAACGACTCGGCATACTTGCCTCCTTGGTGTGGACTCGAGGTCTTGAGTATTAGGCCTTAGGTCTCGGGAACCCAGGGGCCTAAGACCTGACACCCCTGAAAACCCGAGACCTGCACCAAGGTCACTTTGCGACGAAGGGCCTGTGTGGGACAATGCACTGCTGCTCAAGCGCTCCTCAAGCGCACATCAAGGCGTAACTGATTGCGGCGGTAGACGGTTACAACCAAGGATCATCCGGCGGGAAGGCAAGGAAATTCATGTCTCGTACACAGGTGAGATGGCTCGGCGCAAATCCACAGAGTGTCCTAGACGAGATCGTGCCGAACAATGCGGATATACTTCACATGGTGAGGGAAGCGAATGACGGGGCTGAGTGAAAGGCTGCTATCCTTGGTCGAGGCAGCGGAGCCAAGGCTTCGCGAAATTAGTGAGACCGAAAGTACTCAACCCATATTGGCAGGCGGGTGGTCGCGCAAACAGGTCATCGGGCATCTAATCGACTCGGCCTCAAACAACCACCAACGATTCGTTCGAGCGGCTCTTCAAACATCTTTGGATTTCCCTGGTTACGACCAGGGCGGAAGCGTACGCGTGCAAGCGGTTCAAGACGCTGATTGGCAACTCCTGGTTGGGCTATGGGCTGCTTACAATCGCTACCTCGCTCACGTAATAGCACGGTTGCCAGCGTCTAAACTGGAAACGGTTTGCCGCATCGGCTCGGGCGATGCGGTCACCCTTGAGTTTCTTGCGAAGGACTATCTTACGCATCTGGGCCATCATCTCGGCCAACTGGGTGCCGCAGACTCAACCTAAGACTAAATCTGCAGCCCATGACCAGACTTCTGCGGTTCTTTCGCCCCTCGCACCAGCACACGGCATTCTCGGCCACGCTGCTGCTGATGTCGGCGGTCATGCTGTCGCGCGTGATCGGTTACGTCCGCGAGGCTTATATCGCCTACGCCTTCGGCGCTGGACCGCAGACCGACGCCTACGTCGCCGCCTTCACCCTGCCCGACTGGCTCAACTACATCGTGGCTGGAGGCGCGGCTTCCATTACATTCATCTCGATCTATACGCGGTTTCTTGCGGAAAAGCGCGAGGCCGACGCGCAGAAGACGTTCTCCATCGTCATCACTGTCATGTCGACAGTGATGATTGCCGGTACCGTCATCGCTGAAATCTTCACGCCGCAGTTCGTGCGCTGGATGTTTCATGGTTTCTCGCCCGCGCAGGTGAACCTGACCGTCCATCTGACCCGCATTCTGCTGCCAGCGCAGATCTTCTTCTATGTCGGAGGAGTGGTCTCCGCCATCCTGCTCTCGCACCGTCTGTTTCTTTTGCCGGCCTTCGGCCCGCTGCTCTACAACGCAATCATTATCCTTGGCGGGGTCCTTGGCGGACGGCATTTCGGCATTGCGTCGCTGGCCTATGGAGCGTTGGCGGGAAGTATTGCGGGGCCGTTCCTCGCCAGCGTGATCGGCGCCGCCCGCATCGGTACGGGCTACCGTCCGTCGTTCGACGTGATGAATCCCGCGTTTCGTGAGTGGGTGAAGCTATCCATCCCGCTGATGCTCGGGGTTTCACTGGTCACCGCCGACGACTGGATCCTGCGCCACTACGCCTCCAGCGGCGTGGGCGATATCGCCCGCCTCAACTATGCCAAGCGTCTGTTCGCCGTACCCATTGCCGTGCTGGGGCAGGCCACAGGACAGGCCTCGCTGCCTTTTTTCGCGCGCTTGTTCAACGAGAAGCGGATGAAAGAATTCGCCGCTACGGTAAATGATTCCGTCTACCGCGTCTCCGCCGCGTCGCTTCTCACTACCGGATGGATGATGGCCGCCGCCTTCCCGTTGCTCGATCTGGTCTATCGTCGCGGACGGTTCTTGGTTTCCGACACGCAAACCACCGCCGTCTACTTCTTCTGGTTCTCGCTCTCGCTGGCTCTCTGGTCCGCCCAGGGACTTTACGCCCGCGCCTTCTATGCTTCCGGCGACACTCTGACGCCGATGGTGGCAGTCACAGCCATCACCGGCGCGTCGTTGCCGGTGTATTCGCTGCTCTTCCACCGATACGGCGTAGTCGGCCTGGCATTTGCCTCCGATATCGGCATAGGAGCAAACCTGTTCGCGCTGGCTCTTCTGCTGCACCTCCGCAAACTGGTTTCGCTGAGAACCCTGCGCTGGGATGAGCTGGGAAAATCCGCGCTGACCGCGGCCATCGCCGGAGGAGTAAGCCTGGAAGTCGCACGAAGTGTCACGCCCTTTGTTTCCGGCCACGGCAGCCGCGTGGTCGACGTGCTGCAGCTGGCGTTGATTTCGATCACCTGGGCGGCTGCAACGGCCGTGGGATTGTGGTTGCTTCGCTCACAATTGCCCAACGACCTGCGCCGACGCAAAGCGACGCCGAATTCCGTGGTCGCCGAGGGCGAGGGCAAAGAGATCATGGGCGCGGGCACGCAACCCTGAAAGGGTTATTGCGGGAAGCCGACTTTGCGCGCCAGCTCAGCGTAACGCGGATCGGAGCGCAGGGAATCGAAGGCGAAGTCGGGTGGAGTGATGATGAGATAGATGCAACGTTCCTGGTACGCGGCGTTAAGCTATGCGAAGGCGTGGTCTTGTCGCCTGCGTCGGCAATGAGCTCTGCGATCATGCATGCTGGGAACCCCCACACGCGCGCGGGCGAGCGGGCCCGGCCCAAAGTCAAAACCTGTTCTGTGGTGGGGAGGTAGAAATTTTCACGTCGCCTATAGCTTAGCTATTCTCGTCAACGAACGATCGCTCTGGATAGAGGTTGGTTGGGAGAATGGTTTGCCGGCTCTGGCACTGTGCGGACAAAACAAAACGGCGGCGGACGTTCGCATTCGCTGCGAACTCCGCCGCTGAACTTGTTGCGCAAGCCGAGCCGCTACTTCAAGCCTACGCGCGAGCGCCAATCGCTGCCGGTTCTGGCACAGCAGCGCTTTTGTCCTCGCCGTTGGGCTTCGTCTGCGCAGGCGTCCCGCCTTTGCGGATGTCGATGCCGCCCTTGAAGTAGGCGCCGTCTTCAATCGAGATGCGGGCCGCCACTACGTCGCCGGTGAGCGAACCGTCGCTGCGGATATCCACGCGGTCGCTAGCGGTCAGGTTGCCGCGCACCTTGCCCAGCACCACGATCTCGCGGGCGTTGATGTTGGCCGCGACCACTCCGTTGCGGCCGATGGTGACGCGATTGCCCGCCAGGCTGATCGATCCCTCGACCCGGCCGTCAATATAGAGCGACTCCGATCCTGTCACTTCGCCCTTGATCACCAGCGATTTGCCGATGGTGGCCTGATCCGCAGTGGTGGTCGTACTGGTCGCGGGACGCGGCGCCACGACGGGATCACTCGCCGTCATTGCGGGCGCATTCGGGGTAGACACGGTTGGACGCTCCGGCTCGGCGGGCCGCCCGGGGGTCTGAGGCTGATTCGTCGGCTTCCACATGGATGAAAATTTCCTTTCCTTGTTGGGATTAGGGATCACGTGCCGCACTTGCGTGACCAAATCGAATTGTACTCCCCGGTCTCAAAATGAGCGCTGTGGAAAAGCCTTTATTTTCAATAGAGTTTCCTATCATGGTACATTCTTCCGTGTGCTCCGGGGATGGTGACGCGAATCATCTGACACTCCATTTCGGCTCTCTTACCGTGTAACAATTCCCGAAAAAAGCTTTGCCGGCCAACAGTTTCCACAGTAGCTGGGAGTATGCTCTTGGCTCGACTCGAACATTATCGAAGCCGTAATCCAGCCTCGCAGGGAGCAAAACATGTCGGAATCAACGGTCGTTACTCCTCCAACCGTCACTATCGCCCGGCCGCAGCCCGGCGAATACGCGCCCTATTACCACCAATATATTTCTCTGACTCAGGGCGATGACATTCTCGACACGCTTGACCGACAGCGCCGCCAGATGATGCTGCTGCTTTCCGGCCGCGACGATGAGGATGGCGACTTTCGCTACGCGCCGGAGAAATGGAGTGCGAAGGAAGTCCTCGGCCACATCTGCGATACTGAGCGCATCTTTGCCTACCGCGCTCTGCGCATCGCGCGCGCCGACGCCACGCCCCTTGAAGGCTTCGAGCAGGACGACTACGTGCGTAACGGTCCTTTCGCCCAGCGTCCCCTGGCCGATCTGGTTGAAGACTTCATCGCCGTGCGCCGCTCCACTCTTTCGTTGCTGCGCAATCTTGATGAAGCCGTGTGGTCACGCCGCGGCATCGCCAACCAGAATGAGATCAGCGTGCGGGCGCTGGCCTACATCATCGCCGGGCATGAGTTGCATCACCGCAGGATTCTGGAGGAGAAGTATTTCGCTGCCAATCGCTGAGACCCGGGCTCCCATGTCCTCACCCGCACTGACTGAACTGCTCCGCGGCAGGGGCTCTCACGCCGATCCCGTAGCCTGCGTTGAAGATCTCTCCGCCGAAATGGCCGCACGCCACGTGGAAGGCTTTCCGCACTCGATCGGACAACTCCTCTGCCACATGAACTACTGGATGGACTACGAACTGCGCCGCATTCGCGGGGAGAGACCAGCATACCCTGAGCACAACTCGGAGAGTTTCCCGCCAGGTCCCTCACCCGCCGATGCGCTGGAATGGGAGCGTCTGAAAAAGCATTTTGCGGGCTTACTCGCAGATTTCGCCGCGCTGGCGAAATCATCCGGGGAAGAAATGCAACGGCAGATCGAAACCGCGCATGGCGGAGATACGAAAGTCGCGGGAAGCCTTGAGGCTGTACTGTGGCAGATGGTGGCGCACAATAGCTATCACACTGGCCAGATCGCGATGATCCGGCGCTCACTCGGGCTTTGGCCGCCACGCGGCGGCGGAGATACGTGGTAAGGAAACCGCCGTTAGTCCCTGGCTGTTGTCGCTGGTGAAGCTGGTCCTAACAGTTGCGTAAGGATTGATTTGTTCCGGCGCTGGAAGGCAAACGAAGCTGTGCGGGCGCTGGCATACATCATCGCCGGACATGAGTTGCATCACCGGAGGATTCTGCAAGAGAAGTGTTTTGCGGCGAGTCCCGCCCGAATCCCGTTGTCACGCCCTCATTGCATGGCTGCGCGGCAAGGCGCTTCTGCAGATCCCATTGCCGGTCTCGTTTCAGAATCGTAATGAGTGCCGAGGGCCTCAGTTATAGAACCCTATTAGGAGGCACGGCATCATACCGCTTTTCAGAGATTTTGAAGCCGCAACTGAAGAATTGAAACGACGAGGATACAATGTGCCGAGTCCAGCACCGAAGGCTCAAGCGGAATCGCCAGGTGATCCGGTTTCAGCCGATGCACACTTCATCGCAATGAGTGCCAGTCAGGACGCGAGCCGCGTCATAAAGCACCTGTGGATCATCTTCGTGCTTCTGCCTGTGGTGCTGGGTATTCCATTTGCGATTCTGAAGTAGGAACATAGCCGAGAGGAAACCACGGAATTGAGCCATGTCAGGCAGCTTTCTTCTTCTTCGCCTTGATCTTTGCCCATCGCGCACGCTGCGCGGCTGCAATCTTCGGCTACTCCTGGCAATTGCCTGTTATCTCGACGGTACAGGTGAAGCTGCCGATACCCAATGAGTGGCACTCGTTATTCGTCACCTGAGGAGCAGGTATCGCACCCTTCGGGCAGGCATTCTGAAAGTTCTCCGTTGCTGCCTTCCGCGCTTCAGCGTCCGCACTTCCCTGATCCATGTCTGTTGCCGTACCCCGGACGACAACCATTCGATCAGCGGCGAGCGCGGCGAGTGCTAGCGCGAGAAGGAGCGAAACAGTTGCGAGTATCTTGTTCATGTCGCAGTTAACCTCCGCAATCGACTCTAAACCGGAACGGGAAGGTCGAACATTTACCAAGGTTCAGGGCCGACTGGTTGCCTAACAATGCCGGTCATGCCCCCCCGGATTCCCCTCAAGGCTCGGCATCACAGCAGATGAACCAATGCGAACGCTCCTGAGATTAGGAGCATCCCGACGAAGACACCGGGCCTTCGCTCCTGGTCAACGATCAGTCCGATTGTGAGCAAAACTGAGCAGCGAAGCCCCAACGTCTTCCCGCATACTTGGTTCCAGAATCTCCCAAGGAGGAACTATGTTAGGTATGGGTGTGGCTGGAACCATTATTGTGATTTTGATAGTTGTTTGGCTTGTACGCAGAGCATGACGTTCTTTGGTGGCGTGACCTCATCGAGAAAGTGAGCGGGAGGGCTGGTTGCGTTGTTATTTGTTGAGTGACTTCTGAAACTGCTGCATTCCTCCCATGAAACCCTGCGGCGTGATCTGTTTCTTGTACACATTGAGCGTAGTGGTCATGCTCTTGTGCCGCGCTAGGGCCTGAGCGACCGCGTAATTTCCATTGGTCGCCTCAATGACCGCCGTGATTGCCCCGCGCCGACCTGAATAGAGCCCGCGCCATGTCACACCTGAAACCTTGGGAGTTTTCTCGCAACGCACGCATTCGACCAATCCGAGCACATGCGGCTTAATGACGCGATTGATTAAGATTAAGTTCGGCAGATCGGTAATGATCCACGCTTCGCCGCTCACGTTCTCGCATTTTGCCCGCCACAACTCCAACGGTACGCGCACCTGGTCAATGAGAGGGACAGGGGCCATGTGTTCTGCTGTCTTCGGCGGGCCAACCTTGCCGTGTGCCGGTTTGTTGCGCCGGATGTGAATCCAATCCGCATCAACGTCCCCCCATTGCAGCCCTGAAATTTCAGCAGGCCCTAATCCGAGGAAGCAGGCGAAAGCTAACGCCAATTGCGCGTCCACATGATCCACCAGGGCGCTGATGAGGTTTTCAGCCTCTTCCATCGTATAGTGCTCCGTGGGCTTCGATTCTTTGCAATCCTTCGGGATTTTCACATGCCACGGATTATCGTTTCGCAGGTTGTGCTCAACGGCTTCGCTGAACATCGCACTCGCCAAGGCGCGAATGTGTTTCAACGTGTTCTTGCTCTGCTTGGTTTTGAGACTCGAAAGGAAACGCCGCGCCATGTCCGGCGTGTAGGCTTGTATGGTGAGAGTACCGAAATGACTGCACAGGTGTTGCCGCCACACTTGCTTGAAGCCGCGCACGGTTGAGGCACGCATACCGGTGCCCTTCCATTCCTTCTCGCAATACCGCAGGTATTGCGCAGCCCAGAAGTCAACGATCCTCAACTCCTCGCCGGTCACGGGCCGCGCAGTGCTCACCTTCAGGAGTTCCGCATCGCGGAGCAACCGGACGGCCTTGCACGTTGCCGAGTTGTGCTCCCGGTCTTGGTCGGCCAGCTTGACCGACTTGCGCACGCGGACCAACTGCCCCTCGCGCTTTTCGCTGGTGTAAAATTGCAGATGCCATGCACCATGCTGCAGGTAAACTGTGCCGCGTCCGCGTTCACTCTTATGCGGTTGCGCTTTGGCAGACAAAAGCCGACAGCACCAAAGGTGCCATGACCTTAGTTTTGCTGTTAAGTAGTTTGTTTTTAATAACGTGGCGGCGTAGCTCAGGTGGCTAGAGCGACGGTCTCATAATCCGTAGGTCGTTGGTTCGAGTCCAACCGCCGCCACCAATCTCTTCAACAACTTGCACGAGATCTGGCGGAAGCTCCATTTTCTCTGGTTGCGCGGGACGTGCGGATTGCTGCGGCCTTGTTTCTGCCGGCTCCGGGGGAACTTCGTCGAGTCGATCTACGAAGGACAGGTTGGCGCCGGGAATCAGGTGGCCGTAAATGTCCACTGTGACCTGAATGGAGCTGTGCCCCATCTGCTCTTTCACGTAGACGAGGGTGGCTCCGTTTTGCAGGAGCAGCGACCCGAAGGTGTGGCGTAGATCGTGTAGGCGGATCTTGCGGATGCCTGCCTTGGCCAGCACCCGCAGGAAAACTCGATGGTAGAGGTTGTCAGGATCGAGAATCGTCCCCTGGGGAGTCTGGAAGACAAGCTCGTCGGAGATGTCGTTCTTGCCCTTAAGGTAAGCCTCCAATAGACGTTTGTCTCGAAGCTCGACAAGTACCCTGCGGAGTTCGCGAGACAGATCCACCCGCCGGGGTTTTTTGCTCTTCGTAGTTGTGTGTTCGCGCCGCACGTAGTTGTGCTGCACCAGGATGAAGCGGTCGGAGTCAATCTCATCTCCACCGAGTTGGAGATCGCCCCACTGCAAGGCCACGAGTTCTCCGCGGCGCAGACCCGCCCGCACTGCGGTGAGGAAGAGCGCATGGTAGTAGGGGCAAATCTCCTTAGCGGCCTCCAGGAACTGCTGAACCTCCTTCGCTGTCAGAGCAATGCCTTTAGTCTCAGTTGTCTTTGCCAAACGCGTGAATCGACCCAACCGGGCCGCCGGGTTCGATTCAATGAGTCCTTCCTCGATCGCGTAATTGAACATTCCTCGGGCGACGCACAGTGCGTTGCGTATGGTATTGCGCGAAAGCTCTAAGCCGAGCAGTTGGTTGATCAAAGATTTGACATCGTCGCGCCTGATTTCATGGAGTAGCTTTTTGCCGAACCTCGGTCGCAAATATTGGTCGAGAACACCCTCATAACCGTCAGCGGTCGAGGTCTTACACTCGATTCGGGCGTAGTCTTTCAGCCAGCCGTCCGCATAAACGTTGAAAGTCGGCCTTTTATTGTCAGCTGCTTCGAGAACGCTGAGGTCCCCGAGCGCAAGCTTCGCCTCAAGCAGTCGCCGAACTTGCTCAGCCGCTTCTCGGCTTCCGACGCATTTCGACTTACGACGCCCCTGGTAGTCCACGAGCACATACCACTTGGCGCCTTTTTTGCGAACCTTCACACCCATCAGTCCAACTCCTTCACTCCGGCGACTAATTCATCCACAATACAACCTACGTCAATATGCTTTACCTGGTGAGCTTCCAGCCAGCGATCGAACTCGCTGCGCCGAACCAGCATCTTAGACGCTACTCGGACCGCTGGTAGCGGGTCAACCGGCCTGTGGATGCAATCCCGAATCGTGCGTTCTGAGACGCAGGCATATTGCCTCAACGCTTTTAGGTCTAACCATTCGCTTTGTGGCCGCTCTGAAAGCATGTGCTCCGGTCGCTAATTTGCGTCTCTTGCTTCTGCCCGTGACACTTCACCCTATATGGGGTGTCCGAGCGCGCTGGTGACGGGTATAACCTGACCAATCATGCGCTGCAGGAACGTTCTTGCGAAGGCTCATCGTGACTTCCTTTGTACTCATTGCGATTGAGCTGGGCTGATTTTTGCGCGCCGCCTAAATTTTTCTGTGGAAATCTCAGGATCGGGCTAAGAAAATCTTACAAACGCGCGCCCTGGGACGAGGAATACTACGGAGGTTTTCCGTACCGAAGTCGACTTCGACAAGTGCTCTATCGCCTGGCGCTCACGCTCAAAGTTTGTTCACCGCCGCGGCATGCCTTGGGCGCTCCCAAGTGGTCTTGCCCGGTGGAGATAGCGCCGACGACCTGGCCAGCGCCACGTTGCTGAAACTCCTCGACCCCCTCGACACCTACCGTCGGTGAAGCGGACACGCTGGAAGCAGCAACCAAGCGTCGCCGAGGCCTCCGGCAGAGCCATGAACATCCATCGCAATAATCGCAAAATTTCACCATCCGAGGCTGAGTACGGGGAGGGTTCGGAAGTGCTTGCAAAGATTAAGCGGGGTTGGTTGCGCGGGCTGGATTGTTAAAAAGGCTTGCTTTTCATCTAATATCAATCTAATATTTAGATGGTTAATCCAATGCAGAGCCTTACACTCAAACTCAAGCAGGCGAGCGCCGTACTGGGAGTGCCGCCAAAAGACCTTCAAAACCTGGTCCAGCTGGGGGTCATCCGTCCTGTGCGCCGTAATAGTGTGTGCTGGTTTGACACAAATCTCCTGTTAGAAGCGAAAGTGGCTTTTTATCTCAAGGAGACCCTAGGCAGTTCGAGTGATCTCCTGGCCAGATTCACCGAGGCGTTTTCGAAAAACCTTGGCAAAGCCAAAATGGCCGATTTGGGAGACATCTGCCTTCGCTCCCGTCCGCTCAACGGCACCAGTGCCGTAGAAATCAAGATTCCAGTTCGCTCGTTGGCTCGGGAGCTGGTGGACCAGATCCCTCTCGCATCCGTTTACAAGGACCTTCCTAAGGGTCGCAAGAAAGCTGGATGGAAGAAGAGCTTCTTGCGGAGCGCCCAGCAAGCGGCTGCTGATCTGGGCGATATCTCAGAGGAACAGATTCTGAAAACCGTTCGTGAATACCGCTCGGGACGAAAGAAGCCGCCGGAGATCACTGTCGTTGCCCGGACAAGAACGAAAACGGCCTAGAGGCGTCGTCGATACGTCCGTCCTGGTAGCAGGAATCGCGGGACTCAAGTCCCCTGCTATCGCTCCCATGAATCCAAGCGCCAACCTGCTCCGGAACTGGATCGAAGGGGATACGTTTGTCTGGCTAGTGAGCGACGAGATTCTTCTGGAATATAAACGAGTCTTGGGAAGGCTAGGCGTCCGCCGGCCGCTCATCGGGAAGATTGTCAATTTGCTAGGGGAAGAGGCGGAACTTGTTCCTGCCGCTGCTCTGCCAAACATCTCTCCCGATCCCGGAGACGATCCCTTCTGCGCGTGCGCTGAAACTGGCCTGGCAGCTTTCATTGTGACACTGAATCCGAAAGATTTTCCGCAATCGCTCCTATCAGCTCACGTGATCAGGCCCGGCGAAAGCATTCCAACAACCGCCCGCCTAGGACTCAAGCCTCTGGAGTGGGAGAAGGTTGTGCTGATGACCAAGAAAACCAATCCGTACATCGGAGATATTTTGGACAACACAATGGCGAAGGTACAGGCTGTCGTTGTTCTGTTTTCGCCTGACGACGAAGCCAAACTGCGGGCGGAGTTCATCACGCGGAGCGACGGACCCGGTGAGAAAAAGCTTCGCGGTCAGCCGAGACCGAACGTTCTCTTCGAAGCAGGTCTTGCTTTGGGAAGGCATCCGGACAAGACGATATTGGTCGAAGTGGGTAAGTTGCGAAAATTCAGTGACATTGCCGGTCGACACGTTGTCAGACTTTCTGACGAGTACGCCAAACGGAACGACCTCGCCAATAGGCTGGAGAATCTCGGTTGCAAGGTAGACAAGCAGGGCACGGACTGGACGAAAGCGGGCGATTGCACCGTCCCTTAAACAGCGGCGAAGGCCGAGAAGGAATCACTAGAGGGGCTTGCCGACGCGGCGCGTGATACATCAGGATTGGGGATGTTTGGCGCGGGAATACTCCCCATGTTCGCCTCCGCCCATTGCACCGAGCGGCGATCAGCTTGTCTGTGCGCGTACTCCCTTGCGGCCCGCCAAACAGGTCGTCGGCGGTTTGCATGTGCAGGCTGGCGAGAATCGCTGCCATGATTCCGAGCAAGCGCTTGCGACCTTCATCCACTCAATGGAGACTATCACGTTTCGCCTTTCATTCGCCAATGAAGCTGGAATAGGGCGCATCCGGCCTTGAGCGGAAGCCTGCACCCGAGCCATGCGAGCCGCCAGTGAACAGCGTGAACATATGACACTCATCATCACTCCGACTACGACGAAGAAGCAGAAAAAAACGCGCAGGGAGCATATAGTCCCGCGTCTGCACCTTGCCCACTTTGCCGATCCCGGCGGCGTGCTTTGGGTCTACGCGAAGGGGAAACCGGCCCGTCCCAGCATCCCCGAGAATGAATGCGTCGAGCGGGACTTCTACGAGTACGAACTGAATGGCCGGAAAACGAATAATCAGTACGAAGATTGGCTTGCCCGCGTAGAGGGAGACGCAAGTGCAGTTCTCCAGCGACTCGTGGACCGGGCGAACCTCCGCCAATCGGAGGCAGTCATCTGGGCAACATATGTGGCGTCCCTCTTTGTGCGAACGCGCAAGGTCCGCACGCAGATTTCCGCAGCCATGATTCGCAAGTTTGGAGAACAGACGCAGGACCCGGAGTTCGTTCGCAACATGCAGCACGAATTACTCCAGCAGGGAGAGTTCCATACCGCAGCCGAACTGAGGGAAAGCCTCGAGAGGACCCGGAAAGCAATGGACGACAGCCCGCCTTTCTATCATGTGTCGGGACTGCCCCGCCACACCGTATCCTTGGCGGATGCGTTGCTGAAAAAGAAATGGTGGACGATAGATGCCCCACCGGGGAAGAGCTTTCTCATGTCCGATTGCCCGGTCATGACCTCGGAGCTTGATGGGCGTGATGGGCGAAACGTATTGCCGGGTGCAGGATTCGGGAAGGAGAGAGATTGAAGGCCAATGTCGATTCAGTTTCAGCTTGCGAAACAAGTTTGGAATGCCGGGGCAGTGCACCAATTCTGATGCAATGTAATAAAATTGTAATCGCCGCTTTTTTCATTTCCATCGTTTCTTCCACCCTTTCATGTATATAGCTAATAGCTATTATCATAGTGTGTATATATACGGGAACGCAAATCACCCGCAGCCAAAGTGCGATTTTCGTCCGACTAGGGTTTGCCTTTCTTTTGCTTTTCTTCTGCAACTTGGGTACGGGTCAGGAAATCGAGAATGGCGGTAGAACATCGCGCAATACCGATTCCAGCGGACTCACCGGTCCCGGTGCGAACTATCATTCCGATGACTCTGCCGCCTTCTGTATACACCGGACTACCGCTTGCTCCAAGCCAAGCCGTTTTGTCGAGCAGGTAAGAAAACCAAGGATCGTTGTCATCCAGAGCGGCCCGACCAGCTACACTGCCAATGGATGTTATTGGGGTAGTTCTCTCAAGAGGAAATCCGGTAAAGGCTTCTGCGGTTCCATCGGGTACTTCCGCAGTATCAAAACTGACTTCTTGGATAAGGTTTTTTGCAAGGCGCGGACTGGTGAAAGGATTCTCGACCAACTTGCAAACTGCAACATCGGCGCTAGTGGACCTAGTGCATCTGTTGAAGATGAAATACTGGAAATTAATAACTTTCCCAACCTTTTCCCATCCTTCATCTGGTATGTAAATGGCGAACTCGCACGGATGTTTGGGCGTCTGTCTTACGAAGGTATCCAAGCCATCCAATACATGACTAGCGGTGACGAATCTTCCTCTACGGTCAACAAAGAATCCAGTGCCTTCGATGTCAGCAATAATCCATTTACCTTTGTTGTCGGCATACCCACAAACGACTGGGACGACCGATCTCTTTATGTCCTTTATTGTGTCGATCCACGAACGTTTTGCTGGAGAGTTTCCAAGAACAATCAGGATTGCGACAGCAAAGGCATATCGAGCGGCGGCCATGGAAGTGTCCTTAGTGGGAGATTGGGGAGATTGAAACAACGTCACATGCCTAATTCGCACATTTCGTGAATGAGAACGACAAGGTTATGACAAAGAATTTTGCAGAGCGCTTCATTGACCATCGCAACAAGCCGCGTAAACATTGGGTTCTTACCTCTCAGTGCCGGACGTTAGAAAAGTGTAAGTTTCTAATCAGGTAGAATTGCTTGGACTCGCTCGGAATCCGTGGTCAAGGGCCAATAAGCGTAATGACGATGTTACAACAGTCGCCCTGAGCAATCGCCAACCTCCCGCGCTTCATTGACTTGCCCGTTTCACGGACGTAGGATTCTGCTCCAGTGATCGGTCGGAACATCTCGCATTACCGCGTCGTCGAGAAGTTGGGCGGCGGCGGTATGGGTGTGGTCTACAAGGCCGAGGATACCCGACTCGGCCGTTTTGTGGCATTGAAGTTCTTGCCCGAAGACGTGGTCCAAGACCGTCACGCTCCGGAGCGGCCGCTCCAACTGCAAGTTCACGGCTCAAGGCTCTCGGAAGTTCGCAGACGATACAGTACATGCCGCCCAAGCGCCCAAAGCCTCCTACACCGAACCCACCTAGCAAAGACGTGGTGTGTGCAGAGAAATTCCACAGCGGGGAAAAGTTCACCTACTGGGGCCATGATTTCTTACCTTATGTTTAGGGCCTCGGCGGACGGTGTGGCGACTACCTCGATCTCGCCTTGCTGGTCCGTAACCTCAACTCGCACGGTATCATTTCGGCGTTCGCAAAAAACATCCACAGAACCCTTGCTGGAGTGAAGACCTTTAATCCACAGCTGCGGAATGCCCTCTGGCAGGTAGGGACGATCAAACAGAATCCGGTTGCTAGCCCCCTGAATCGAGACTCCCAAGCACGCCTGAACCAGTAAGAATACCGCCCCCGCCGCCCAGGCTTGGGGCGAGCAAGCGACGGGATAAAGCGTGGGGCCTTCGCCGCGTCGACGATCGAGTCCGCAGAACAATTCAGGAAGACGGCCAAGATCCGCCCACCTACTCGCGTCGAGCAGGCCGAGCAGGATGCGACCGGCCATGTCCTTACATTCGTATTTCGCGAGGCCGCTCGCAACGATGGAGTTGTCATGCGGCCAGATGGAACCGTTGTGGTAAGAGAGTGGATTGTACCGAGCTTGCCCCGCAGCGACAGTGCGGACGCCCCAGCCACTGAAGGAATCCGAGCCCAACAGCGTTTCTGCGACCAACCGAGCCCTGGCAGAACTTGCGATTCCAGCGTACAGGCAGTGTCCAGCATTCGATGTTCGCACTCGGCACCGCTTTTTGTGCCGATCGAGCGCCAACGCGTAGGTGGACAGATCGTCGCACCAAAAAGCCTCTTCAAAGTTTACGCGAAGTTTTTCTGCCTCAGACTCGAGGGCGCTGCATTTCTCGTTGTCACCCAACATTTCGCTCAGTCGGGCCGCTGCCCGTTTGGCCGCGTACACGTAACCCTGTACCTCGCACAAAGCGATCGGCGCTTCCGCCAATGTTCCATCAGCGTGGAAAACTGAGTCATTCGAGTCTTTCCAACCCTGCTGAACCAATCCCTCGCTGGAGCGTTGGGCGTACTCCACAAAGCCATCGCCATCCATATCTCCGAATTTGTTGATCCATTGCAACGCGAGCTCGAGGTGCGGCCACAACTGCTGCAGAAACTCGCGATCACCCGTCCGCTCGTAATAGGAGCCGGCCAGCACGATGAAAAGAGGAGTCACGTCTACACTCCCGTAATAGCGCCCGAACGGGACTTCACCCAGAGCAGCCATCTCTCCACTGCGCATTTCGTGCAGGATCTTGCCGGGCTCGGCTTCAATCGCTAGATTGAACTCCTTTGCCTGCGTCCCCGCCAAATACTGTAGAACGCCTTTGGCAATCCAGGGGCTGAGCCACAGCATTTCGAGAGCCGTAATGATCCCGTCCCGGCCAAAGACCGTACTGAACCACGGTACTCCGGCGTAGGGATAATTCACTTCGGGGTTGCCGATCATCATCATCTGGACGTCGGCAACCGAACGTCTGATCCAATCACTAAAACGAGAATTTGAACTGTAAATCAGCGGAAAAGTCTCGGCGACCGTTTTATGTTCGCCCCTAGCAGAAACTATCGCGCTGCAATAGCCAATGGAATCGTGGACGGCGTGGGAGTTGCAAGAAATTGCTAAATGGAAGATCGCCTTCTGTCTCGGCTGGAGATGTACTTCGAACTGCAGTTGCGATGCCGAGATAGTTTTGGGGACCGGATCGCATTGAATCCGAGTCTGACGAATTGTGTTGTCCAGGCCTTCATAGGAGAGCAGCACCAGGTCCTTCTCAACTTGGTCTTCCAATCGCCGTCCTCTCTTGGGCCGGTGCATACCACGCACTTCGAAGATGTCGGCGAAGTCGGCGCCAAATGTCAAACCGAATGGCAGCAACAGGGGTGAAAGGCCGTAATTCACGAACGCGAACTCCTCATAGCAGACATCGTGCCACAGGAATTTGGAGCGCTGCAGGTGGAGCGTACCTCGAGGTATGGCAACTCGACCGAGGTGGGAGACGTCGAGATTGGTGAGGTCGGCGGTGAAGAGAAAGTTGTTTGTCTCAATGGTGGAACTAAGAGGCAATGGGCGAGCATCCCACAGGCGAAGGAGAAGCTCCGAAAGGTGACGGGTGCCTTGAAAGAAAAGCCCTTGTTCGCCCAGTCCGGACGTTTGGATATCCCCCACACGGTCGAACACGGAGAACAGCCCGCCGTATTTTAGAACTCGGGCGCGGTCATCAGCAGGCGATGACTTCGTAGCTATGTAGTACTGCTGGGTGCCACCATCTTGATCCA
Organism: uncultured Acidobacteriaceae bacterium; assembly: GCA_963714225.1. Classification (GTDB taxonomy): domain Bacteria; phylum Acidobacteriota; class Terriglobia; order Terriglobales; family Acidobacteriaceae; genus Sulfotelmatobacter. Next base: position 232,985 of record CAVQNY010000054.1, read on the forward strand.
ACTGAGATCTCCGTCGGAAACGGTGATCGATGAGGATTCCCTTCGAACCAGCCGTTGGTAAATGTTCAAATAATCCTGCGCCATGCGTTCGGCGTTAAAATGCTGTTCAAAGTGCCGTCGGCATTTCCTCCTGTCGATTTCTCCAAGTCTCTTCACTGCTTTTACAGCGGTCTCCAAGTCAGGCACGATAAATCCTGTGACTCTATCTTGCATGACCTCCGGAACGGAGCCCAGCGGGTAAGCAATCACCGGCGTGCCACAAGCCATGGCCTCAATCATCACTAAGCCGAAGGGCTCACGCCAATTGATGGGAAAGAGAAGTCCAGCAGCGTCGCCCAGGAACACGTTTTTCTCTGGATAGCCAACTTCGCCGATGAACTCAATGCGGGGATGGTCCAGCAGCGGCTTGATAACGGTCTCAAAGTATTCCACATCAACTGGATCGATCTTGGCTGCGATCTTCAGCGGCATTTCAGCTCGTTTCGCGATCTCGATAGCCTGGTCTAGACCTTTCTCAGGGGAGGTCCGTCCGAGGAATGCGAGGTATCCGCCCTTTCCGCCGCCTAGAGAACAAGACTCTCGCGGCAAACCATGATGGACCGTACCTTGCCAATTCATCCAAGGCAGGGGCTTACGCTGAGCATCTGAAATTGAGATCACCGGTGTGTCCCTGAAGTGCCGATAAAGGGGCACCAAATCGGGAAGGTCGAGTCTGCCATGAAGAGTTGTGACATGCGCGATCTGCCGGCGGCGACTGAATGGGAAGTGCAAGTAATCAAGGTGAAAATGAATTAGGTCGAAATTCTCTTTTTCGCTGAAGACCTGGTCCAGCATTACGACATGATGCGCCAACTGGTCCACGCAGCTCGAATCCAGGCGCAAAGCTTTCTTACAGGCTGGGATCAGACGGGCACTGGTCAGGGAGTCGCCGCTCGCAAACAGAGTGACATCGTGTCCAAGACGGACCAATTCCTCCGTAAGCCACGATACAACACGCTCCGTACCCCCATATAGTTTGGGGGGAACGCTTTCGTAAAGTGGCGCAACCTGTGCGATTCTCATTGATTGCCCCTTTGATTTTGGAGCTCTTGCTAAATGGCCGATACAGCTTCAACGTCTCTGCCGGTCGAAAACACGAGCGCACCCTGCGCTTGCTGCTTTGCCTGGCTCATGTTGCCCGATCATCCTTCGCTTGCCCGGTGATGCTCCGCGGCCCGCGAGCTGCGCGGCTCGAAAGGCACGATTTTCGGATGAGCTTTCACTCCTTAGCTGACAACTTCGTCACGATCTCAAATGGTTCCCAGGGACCTTCTCATTTCGGATGCGTCCAAGTCTGGTCAAAAATGCTCAATCCGAGCATGCTTCCCATCGGTTCCCCTCTCTTCCGCCAATTGGTTGAACGGGACTTGAGCTTCGGTCTGAGAGTGAGATCGCGGCCTGACGCAGCAAATCATGGTGAAAACGTAATCGTGAAACTCGAGATGATAGTTGTCTGATCCGAAGCGCTACGCGGCGCCAAGACGGATCGCCTACCTTAGGCCTCGTGCCGTTCTGTGGCAGGGACAGCGGCTATGTTGAAGTTCTCGAAGTGCTTCAGCTTAACGTGTGTGCGAAAACGCTTCATAGAGCATTTCGCTGGTTTGTTGCTGGGTACTAGCTCCTTCGGTCACGACCTTTTCGACGCAGGTGATCTCATGGTACTCAGAGCAGTTACCGAAGCGATGACTGGCGCGATCCATTTCGTTCCTTGGACCAAGCCAACCAACGTCGGTCAATTCTGGCTTTTTCATGCCCCCAGTTTCCCACACGCCAGACGGTTTGGCTACCCCGTGGATATTCAAACTGACCCACTACCGAGGACTGCTACCTACTTAAGGTTGAGGTCAGCGAGTGTCAAGCCACTGCACTAAAACTGTAGTAGTTCCATGCTCAAGACGGTGCAAATTGAAGAATCGAGTAGAGTAGAGAATTTTCCTAACGACTCAGAACCCACTGTGGAATTCAAAATCCGCCGTTGCTCTGTGCCTCTACCTACCATTCGCCCGTCCTGCCATCTGTTGGAAAACCGTAGTTTTCTAATCCGGCCGAGCAGAATCGCTGGACGCGTCTGGAACCGGTGGTCAAGGTTGTTGAGTGTAATGGCGATTTCCCCCTATCAGTGCCCCGGCGGGAAAAACTTGAGCTTCCCGCCGATGCTCCGCCCCGGGGCACTTGTCGATAGGGTTCTATTAACGCCACTTGAGAAAATCGAGTACAACTTTCGTGAGGTTAGAACTTCCGCGCTACCCGGCAACTATTTGCTCGCTTGCGGGAGGGCGGCGAGCAGCTTAGCCTTAGTGATGAGAGCTATGAAGCGGGGATCTTTGCGCAGGGACTTCAGATCTTCATCGGCGGCCATGATTGTCGCGGGCTGCGGACCAAGATCCTGCGCCTTCCGCAGGTAGTCGATGGCAGCTTCAGTTTTACCCGCAACCGCGGCCGCATCGGCAAAGTTGTACCAGGCGGTTGATAGTGCGCTCTGCTCCCGGGACTGACTCGCCCTTGGAAGCATTTCCTGCAGAAGAGCATCCGCCTCGGCACGTTGTTTTTCATAGCCCAGGATCGATGCCAATTGCCCGCCGGCAGCCAGAGTGTCGGAATGATCCGGGCCAAGTGTGCGGCGCCGGATCTCCAGGACATGGCTTACCAGGGCCTCCGCCTCAGGGTATCTGCGCTCCGATTTATAAACATCGGCCAAAGAGGACATGGTGGAAAGTATGTCGGGATCGTCCGGGCCCCCGGCGCGGCGCCGAATCTCCAGGGTCTGCTTGTACAGGGCCTCAGCTTGCGCGTACTTACCTTCCCACTTGTAGGTGTCGGCCAGACCTTCCATAGGAACCGAGGTGGCCGAATCTCCCTGGACACGGCGCAGGATTTCGATCAGCTGGCCGTATCGCGCCTCGGCCTCGGCGTATTTTCCCTGCACCATGTCCACCCAGGCCAAATAGATTTTGGTATCCAGTGTGGCGGGGTGGTTGGGACCCAATACTCTGCTTTGGATCTCGAGCATCTGCTGGTATTGAGCTTCGGCCTGGGCGTATTTTCCTTGCCCTGAGTAAACCCAGGACAGATTCACCATGCTGGTCAGCGTGGTGGGATGCTCAGGACCCAGCACACGGCGCTCCACCTCCAGGGTCTGGACGAGGAGGGACTCGGCCTGAGCGTATTTCCCTTGATTGGCGTAGGTCCTTGCCAAATTGTTCATAGTGCCCAAGGTGTCGGGATGCTCTGGGCCCAGCACGCGGCGCTCGAGTTCAAGGGCCTGATTTTGCAGCACCTCGGCCTGCGCGTACTTGTTCTGAACACTGTAGGCCCAGCCCAGACTCACCATGGTTGACAGCGTATTAGGATGTTCGGGACCCAGCAACCGGCTCTGGATCTCTAAAGTCTGACGAAAGAGCTCCTCAGCCTGCACATTTTTTGTCTGGTGCAGGTAGACCCAGCCGAGATTGGCCATGTTGCCGAGGGTGTCGTGATGCTCAGGGCCAAGCACGCGTCGTTGGAGCTGGATCGTCTCACTATAGAGCGCCTCGGCCTGCGCATACTTCCCCTGATCTGAGAAGACGCGGCACAGATACGACATGCAGGCCAGCGTGTCGGGATGCTCTGGACCCAGCACACGGCGCTCCACCTCCAGGGTCTGGACGAGGAGCGCTTCGGCCTCAGCGTACTTCCCAAGAAAATCGGTAACCTGTCCCAGTTTGACTGCGGTTCTGAGGGTTTGCGGGTTTTCAACCCCTAGCACCTTGCGGCGCAAATCCAGTGCCTGCTCCAACTGCTTGCGCGCTTCCGGGTACAGGCCGAGGTCCGTATACGTCTGTCCGATGGTAAAACGAATAGCAGCTTCCACCTCCGGTTGCTTTTCGAACCTATCTCCGACGCGTTCGGCCGCACGGTCCAGCGCAGTCCGCACCTTCAGGTCGGGATCCGGTTTTGTCTTTGGGCCCGCTTGTTTGTCGGCGCTGGCTTGCGCCAACAGATCGTTCTGCAGAAAATCAACTACAGCTTGGGCATTTGCGGTCTCGGCTTGCGCGTGCAGCTCCGCTCGCCGCGCCCGAACTGCCTGCCACGTGCTGACTACAACGCCGACGACGAGTGTGAGCAATACCGCCCCGATCCCCGCTACCAAGACCTTGTTGCGCCGCGCAAACTTTCGCAGTTGGTAGCCGGTGCTGGCCGGCTTGGCCGTAATTGGACGGTCTTCCAGATAGCGCCGGATATCGGCGGCGAACTCCGCGGCCGATCCGTAACGCCTGGCTTTATCTTTTTCGAGAGCCTTGGCGACGATGGTCTCGATGTCACCGCGATACTCGCGGTTAGCCGAACTTAGCGGTTTGGGGTCGACCTGCTGAATCGTCTTCACCACCTCATACACGTGCCGCGACACCTCGTAGGGTAGCTTGCCGGCGAGGAGTTCGTAGAGAATGACGCCCAACGCGTAGACATCGCTGCGCGTGTCAAGCGCGAGGGGGTCCGCGGTGACCTGCTCCGGACTCATGTAGGCTAGCGTGCCAAGCAGTTGTCCCATGTCGGTTTGACGCGTGGCTTGCATATCGCCGTCGGTCACACGGGCCAGACCGAAATCGAGAATCTTGGGCTGGCCGCTCTCTTCCACCAGAATGTTTCCCGGTTTCAGATCGCGGTGGATGATGCCGCGCTGATGGGCATGCTCAACCGCTTCGCAAATTTGGATCATCAAGGCAAGCCTGTGCCGCGTGTTCAGGTGCCTCGCTTCTGCGTATTCGATCAGAGGCTTGCCGTGGATAATCTCCATGGCAAAGAAGGGTTGGGAGCCGAACCCGGTTTCGGCGGTGCCGGCCTCATAGATTTGAGCGATGCCGGGATGGTGGAGACGGCCGAGAGTCTGCGACTCCAGCTCGAACCGGCGCAGCAATTCGCGATCGGCCCAGGCGGACTTGATGACCTTGAGCGCGACCTTGCGGCGGGGCTGGTCCTGCTCAGCCTCGTAGACGGCACCCATTCCGCCCTCGCCGAGCAGGCGAATAATGCGGTAGGTGCCGATGGTGGAAGGCAACCTGGGCGCGGCAATTGCGCCGGGCTGCGGCCCCGCCGACGCGAGGGTTGCGTCGGGATCGAGTGGTTGCGCATTCGAGATGGTGTTGGGTATTCTGTTTGTCATCCTGATAGCAAACTAAATCGTCGCTCGTTTCTCTTTTCTCTTTGGACGATGCCGCGTCTGGGCTGTAATGAAATTGTAATGGTTGGACGATCAGAACGACGCATGTCCAAGCAGAACGGATCAAATCGACCGACTTGTAACCCATTGAAAAGAGGAGTAGAGTAAGAAATTTTCCAAACGGTTCAGAACCCTACTGTGTTCTCATCCTCCGTAGGTCGTTGGTTCGAGTCCAACCGCCGCCACCACTTTCAAGGTTTGTTTTCAAGAGGTTAGAATGTTCCCTCCAGGGGGAATTGCTCCAATTCTGCACTGTAGTGAAGGTGTAATGCCAACCGGCGAATTGAGGGTGACACAATCGCGAATTTATTAGGGTTGGGCCCTTCTCGACGGGCTCCCCCGATCGCGGGCACGCTGGACTGCCCTGTCTTAGCGCTTCGCAATTTTTCCAGCAGACTGATCGCGTCTCGGAGATATTCGGGGACTCGTGCCGTATAGAACCGGAGCCCGCCTCGTGGAGAAGGCCCGAGGAGCTGGTCGATGATCGTGTCCGACACACCCTATCCTGACAGTCGGGTTGCGAAAGTGTGGCGACACTGGTAAATGGGGAATCGGCGAGCCAACTCTTCTGGCGCTCGTATTGCCAGTAGATCTTTGCGTCGTTTCGGGTGCTCTGATAATGGCGACATCGGGCAATAGGTCTTGACGTTCGTCTGACTACGGACAAAGGAATGTCTAGTCACCTCGAACCCTCGCAACTCGGGTGGTGCCCCCAGACGGGGCCCACGACACGATCTGCACTCGATCCATCCGTACAATAATGCGTGACATCAAAAACCTCCCGTCGCGGAGGCTAAGGTAAAACAGCGCCAGTCATTCGACCGAAGAATGTTGGCTGGCGTTAGCATTCGTCGCCGCTTGCAAACGGAATTGCTCGCCAAGGGTTCTTGCTAGGGAGTTCAGAGTACTGGCAAGGGCGAGCTGCCACCGTTCTACGGACTGCTGCGCCAGTTCTTCCATTCTGTGCTCAAAAGATTGCAGAGTCTCAGCGACCTGGACCCTGAGCGACTCGGAAACCGAGGCTTCGATCCCTTTCTGGATCGTCTGCAAATTTGCGCTTGCCTCATCAAGTTGATTTCGGAGTTCCTGGACATTGCGCGTGCCGAGCTCACTCAGAACCACCTCGAGCGCGTTATCCAGTTGGCTACGTGCACTGCGCACTGTGTCGGTGGACAATTGCGACAGGCGTTTATCGAGGCCGGACTCGAGCCAGCGAGCAGATTCGTCCAGCTTTGCCATGCGGCCTTCGAGATCGGCGATTTGTTCCTGTAAGCGCGACGATTCCAACGCGACCGTCGCTTGAACTTGCTCCAATTCCTGGCGGCGCGCATCGTGTACCTCACCCAGGTTATGCTCCATAACCCGCAGTAGGTCGTCACTCAGCCGCTTGAGGCGGTTCCCTGCGTCGAGGACGTGCTGGTGAAGTTCTCCCAGTCCACGATTCAGGTGCTCCCGCAGATTCTGAACGACGTCGGTCGAGAAGCCCTGGGTCCGCTGCTCTACCGCTTGCAGATCCAGGGCGACCCGCCGCAGAAATTCGGCATGGGTTTCCGCCGTCCTCTGGTCGAGGGCTACTTTCGCCGTTTCAAGTATTTGTTCGGACTGCTCCTGTGCCTGCTTCAGGACTTGGGGTTCCAACTCCTTCTTCAGGCGCAGCTCCAGCTGCTCTTCGAGCTCGGGGGGAATTTGCGACAGCGACACCTCAAATCGGCTCCGCTTTGCCCCTTGCGCGAGCTTTTCCTTGAGGTCCGTTATCTCCGCCTCAAGTGGGTGAACAAGATCGGCAAGCATCGCCTTGAGATGCTCGTTTGAGAGTTGCTTCTTGATTCTATCGAGCACGATTTTCGCAGAGGCGGTGGCCTGATTGGGTGGAAGGATATTCGTAGACGAAGCCACGGGAGCGACGTTTCCCTCGACAGTCGCCGGCAGTTTCGCCCAATCTTTCGGGCAGGTCTGCAATCCCCAGAAATTTTGCGGCCTGTCGAACCGCGCGCCTAGCCTCCAGCTCTGCCCCTCAGGCCCAACAGCCTGACAGCTTACAACCTGCGCCGTCGTCTCACGGCCTTCCTGGCTGTGAAAGTGCAGAGGAACCCCTGCTTCCAGCTTCATAGGAGCCCGCATGGCACAGCCGTGTGCGTTAACCACCAAGGTCTCACAGACTTCGGAGAATCTGGATCCCGGATCTAAACTGGTAACCAGTATCGGAACCGTAATCGGTACCCTCAAGCTTCGCCGTAATGTGGGGACATTTGAATTGTGCATAGCCTCTTCCTCGTTTCGAGGAGTAGGTACCGCTCGGCCCTTAGCGGGTGAGCGCCCTGTACCAACTACGTTACCGCCAAGTTGATTTAGAAGGGCTAACCCGTAGTCTCGTTCCCGGAATGATCGATGGGGCAATAGCGACAGATGTTCTTTCGTAACCGACGCATGCAGGGATGGCTAGGGTTCGGTGAGACGCGCGCGTCCTCAATACGACGCAATGAGGTCGCAGAATTGCCTCCACCACCCTTGCTCGAGCGCAGTCAGTAAACTCCCGCTAGAGGTTCTCCCGAAATCAGTCACTCGAAGCATTACTGAAGTTTTCGGCATGGCTTACAAATCACTGTTATTAAACCTGTTATCTGCTTATCCTTAGATTTTTGGAGTACTCTCGCGCGCGGGCGGCAGAAGCAGCGCGGGGTGATTTGCAGACGAATGTCTACCAGCGCACACTCGTGGAAAGGCCTATCCCTCGGCGCCAACGCTTTTATCGGCTTGGTGATTGCTGCGGGCACGGCGTCCCTGCTTCAGGCTGCAATCGGCCACAGCAGCAGGAACATCGCGGAATTCCTCTGCTACCTCGGCATCGCTATTTTGGGATCGCGGCTGCGGGTTACTCTGCCCGGGATTACAGGCACGCTTTCCGTGAACTTCCTGTTCATCCTGGTGGGGATTGCGGAGTTGAGCTACTCCGAAGCGATTACTCTGGGCGCGGTCTCCGTGCTGGCCCAGTGTTGGCACCCCAACCGGCCCACCGCCATCCACTTGATGTTCAACGTTTGCGCGGGTTCACTTTCGACCGCTCTGGCGTACCTCGTCTATCACAACTCTCTGGCCAACGCACTCATCTTCAGCCGCCCTCTGGTTCTGTGTCTGGCGGCTTCGACGTACTTCATCTTCAACGCCGGATGCGTTGCGGTTGTGATTTCGTTCAGCGAAGGGAAACCTCTTCGCCAGATTCTGGTGGATTGCTATTTCTGGTCTTTCCCATACTACCTGGTTGGGGCCAGCATTGCGGCTGCGATTGCCTGGTTCAACCGCAGGTTCAACTGGGAGACTTCGCTACTGTTCGTCCCCGCGATTTACCTCATCTACCGTTCCTACCGCTTGTATCTGGGCAAGCTGGAGGACGAGAAGTTGCACGTGGAAGAAATGGCGAACCTGCACCTGCGAACCATTGAGGCCCTGGCTCTGGCAATTGAAGCCAAAGACCAGACCACGCACGATCACCTGCAGCGGGTTCGCGTCTACGCCATCGAGATAGCCAAGGAACTGGGCATCAAGGGAGCCGAATTGGAGGCCCTGCATGCCGCCGCACTGCTGCACGACATCGGCAAGTTGGCAGTGCCCGAACATATTATCTCGAAACCCGGCCGGCTGACGCCGGAAGAGTTCGAGAAGATGAAGATTCATACCGTGGTGGGAGCGGAAATTCTGGAACGAGTCCGCTTCCCATATCCCGTGGTGCCGATCGTGCGTGCTCACCATGAAAAATGGGATGGGTCCGGTTATCCCTATGGATTAAAAGGCGAAGAGATTCCAATCGGCGCGCGCATTCTTTCCGCGGTCGATTATCTGGACGCGCTGGCTTCCGACCGGCAATACCGGCGCGCCATGCCGATGGAGGGCGTGATGCAGCGACTCGCGGCAGAATCGGGCAAGGCCTTTGATCCGAAGTGTGGTGCATGTCCTCAAGCGGTGTTACCAGTCTCTGGAGAACCTAGCGCTGGCACAATCGGCGGGAGACGGCAACGCGACGGCCTCGGCGAGGACGAAGATTATGCGGGGGGAGGCGCCGGACGCCGGATTTGAAAATGCCACCGTCTCGGATTCACCGGGGCGGGAAGCAACTTTTCTCTCCTCGATCGCGGCCGCGCGCCAGGAGGCGCAATCTTTATTTGAGTTGAGCCAGGATCTGGGAGCGTCACTGAGCCCGGGTGAAACGCTCTCTGTCTTCTCCGTAAAACTCAAACCGATGGTTCCCTACGACGCGATCGCCATCTACATCCTGCGCGACGACGATCTTGATCCCGGAATATGTGAACGGGGACAACTACCGCCTGTTTTCCTCGTTGCGGATTCCGGTGGGGGATGGGCTTTCGGGTTGGGTGGCGCAGAATAAGAAACCGATTGTGAATGGAAATCCTTCGGTGGAACCAGGCTACCTGAACGATCCCGACAAGTTCAGCACGTTGCGTTCAGCGCTGGCCTTGCCTCTGGAGGGAGTGGCTGGCGTGATCGGGGTTGTCGCTCTCTATCGCGCCGAGAAAGATGCGTTCACTTCCGACCACTTGCGCATTCTTCTGGCGGTGAGCGGCAAGATGGCTCTGGCCATCGAAAATGCTCTCAAATACCAGCAAGCGGAAAGCTCCGCCACCACCGATTACCTCACCGGCCTGCCCAATGCCCGGTCGCTGTTTCTGCAACTCGACCGCGAATTGGCCCGCTGCAAGCGCGACAACGTTTCGCTCACGCTGATGGTCTGCGACATGAACGGTTTCAAGAAGATCAACGACCGCTTCGGGCACCTGGAGGGGAACCGCGTCTTGCGTCTGTTTGCCCAGGCGCTGAAGGACAGTTGCCGCGAGTACGACTACGTGGCCCGCATGGGCGGAGACGAATTTGTAGTGATTGCACCGGGTCTGGCCGCCGACGCCGCAGCGAAAAAGGTTGAGCAGGTTCGTCCTCTGGCGCGGCAAGCCGGGTTCGATGTTTGCGGAGAGGATATTCTCTCGTTGAGCGTGGGAATGGCCGTGTCTCCGGATGACGGCAATGACGCCGAGCAACTTCTCACCCAGGCCGACCGCCGCATGTATGTGGAGAAGCAAAAACAGCCTTCGCGGAAAGATCAGCGGTTGCATACGCGGATGAACTGCCGGCTCACCATCGAGTTGCATCCTCAGCCGGGCGACGGACCGGTCTTCGGCAATCTGATCGACATCAGCCTGGGTGGCTGCTATGTTGAAACCAGCGCCATTCTGACTCCCGGTTCAAACGTTAAACTGGTCTTCTCTATCGATGACGCTGACGGAGCTTTGAGCGCGGAAGGCACGGTTGCGAGGATCCATCCCGGCTCGGGAGTGGCGGTGCAGTTCAAGGAGATGAGCCGCGAGTCGCGCGAAAAGATGTACCGCATTCTGGAGTTCGTCCAGAGCTACGACCACGCTCTACAACAACCGCTATCTGCAGAATCGATTCACAGCGCTGATTGGTGTCTTGCTTGTCTCCTGCCGGGCTTCTGGTCTCCACTCCTGCCCGCTTGAAGCCCGCTCCCGCCGCCCGTACACTTAGAGGATGCACGTCCACATTCATGGCGGGGGTGGTCCCAAGCGAGTGCTCAAGATCTCGCTGGGCGTGACCCTGGCCTACATCGTGCTGCTGGTAGTGGCCGGCCTCCACGCTCATTCGCTGGCCCTGCTCTCCGAAGCTGGACACAATCTCTCTGACTTTCTGGCTCTGTTGTTGTCTCTGGTTGCGGTTTATTTGCAGTCGCGCCCCGCCAGTTCTACCAAGACCTATGGCTACCATCGCGCGGGAGTGCTGGCCGCGCTGGTGAATGCCGTGTCTCTGGTCGCGGTTTCGTTCTTCATCTTTTACGAGGCGTTCCGCCGCCTGCAGCATCCCGAGCACGTGCAGGCTTCGGTGATGATGTGGGTCGCCGCCACAGGCGTCGTGATGAACGGCGTAATCGCGATGCTTCTGTATCGCTCGGCCCAAAGTTCCGGTGGCGACGTCAACATCCGCAGCGCCCTGCTGCATGAAGTAGGCGACACGCTTTCGACCGCCGCAGTCATCGCCGGAGGCTGGGCTATCCTGCTCACGGGCGATTACTGGATCGACTCCGCGCTTTCGTTCGGCATCGGAGCGCTGATCCTGTGGTCAGGCTTCGGCATCGTGCGCGAGACGCTGAATATCCTGCTCGAAGGCACGCCGCGCGGCCTAAAACTGGAACTGGTCGACACCGCCATCCGCTCCATCGACGGCGTCAACGACGTGCACGATCTTCACGTCTGGAGCATCGGCTCGGAAACTCATGCGCTCTCCTGCCACATCTCGATTGCCGACATTCCGCCGTCGGTCAGCGAACGCATCCTGCGCGACGTAAAAGACCGCCTGCATCACAGCTTCCGCATCGACCACACGACGATTCAGTTCGAGCACGTGGAATGCGAAGTGGCGCACGGGTGCGTGATGCCGGTGGGCGAGAGTGAAGCGCATCACCACCACAGCCACTAGGTCACTGGCCGTGCTGCTCGAAGATCTCCCGCACCCGCTCAATCGTATCCGCCTCTTCCGCAGACTTGTCCCGACGCAGCCGCACGATCCTCGGGAAGCGCAACGCGTAGCCACTGTCGTGACGGTCGGACCGCATCATGTTATTGAACGCTACTTCCAGAACTATCTTCGGCTCGACCGTGCGGCGGAAGCCCTGATCTTCCATCGTGTGTTCGAGAAACCACCGCGTCATCTCGGCGATCTCGACGTCGGTCAGTCCTGAGTACGCCTTGCCGATGTTCACCAGTCGGTCTCTATTCGTATCCCACACGCCAAACGTGTAGTCACTGAGCACGCCCACGCGCTTGCCGTGACCGTACTCGACCGCGGTCACAACCACGTCGAGCGTGGCCAGTTCGCGCTTCATTTTTAGCCACGATTTGCCGCGCTTTCCCGGCGTGTATGCGGACTCGAGATCCTTGATCATCAAGCCTTCGTTGCCCCTTGCCTGGGCAGCCCCAAACAGGTCTTCCAATTCCTGCGGCGACCTCGCCCGAAACACCGGCGTGCGGATGACGTTCACGATGGCCTTTTCCTCTTCCATCCCGAAGCTCAATTGACTTTGCAAATCCTTCGCTTTCCTCTGTGTCTCAGGGCCTCCGTGGTGGATGTCGGTCATTGTCTCCAGCAGCTCATCCAGCACCCGCTCCCGCTCCCGCAGCGGACGGTCAATCAGCAACTCCCCATCCGCGTACAGGACATCGAACACGAGGTACGCAACGGGGATCTCCCGCAGCATGCGGTCGCTGACTTTCTTCCGTCCCAATCGTTGCTGCAACACGCTGAACGGACGCGCCCGTCCCGGCTGCTCCCAAGCCACAATCTCGCCATCGAGAATCGCATCCTGCGGCAATCCCGCCAGCGCGTCGGGCAATTCCGGAAAGGACTGGGTGATCTCGTCCCGCGTGCGCGAAAACAACTTCACCTCGCCCTCCGCCACGTGTGCCTGCGCCCGAATGCCGTCATACTTGTCTTCGATCGCAGCCTCGGCAAAGTAGCTTAATCCCTCTTCTGTCGACTCGATCGGACTTGCCAGCATGAATCCCAAGGGATGGAATAGCCGCATCTTCGTCTCGGCCAGTTTGCCCTCAAGCGCGAGCCGCAGTGTCTCGCCGATATCGCCCAAGAGCATGTTCGCCCGCTGCACCTCCGCCAGCGTGCCGGCATAAGCTTTGGCGATCGCCTCCTCGACCAGGCTCTCCTTCAGACCAATTCGCAAATCGCCGGTCATGATCTTCACGATGTACTTGGCTTCGAGCGGCGTCGCTCGCTCCAGCAAATCGCGAACCAGAGCAGTCTTCGCCGCTGGACCGCGTGCTGCCGCGATCTGACGGAAAGTGTCGGCAACTTCGAGAACACGCAAGTCTTGCCCGGAACGCTCTGCCAGAACCTCCCCGGCTACCGCCCCCAAGTCACCATGCTTGCGATAAGCAGACGTCAGCATGGCTTCATTCTTACCGGAAAGCTCTTGCACCACGCGCCACAGCAGTGCCCCACCCACTTGCAAGGTGGTTTCTTCCCAGGCGGGAAATGCTCGCCCCGAGAGAAACACTGCCGACACCGCGGCCTCGTCCACAGTGCGCGACTTCAGGTAGTCGGCTACGATCCCCGTCTTCAGCAACTTCTTAGTCGTGGCTGCAATCGCCTCGCAAGTTTCTGCTAATCGCTGCATGCGCCTCCTCAACTCGTTCGGGGACGGGCGCCTACGCCCCCCTGCCCTTGACTAGGCCTGCTGGCACCCACTGCACCCACTGAACCGCCCTGAACCGCCATCCATCCTAAACGACAGCTGTGATAACCTAGTATTTGGCGCTTTCTCGCCCCTGGAGCATCTGATTACTGTGGGTTCTCTGCGAAATTTCGTGCGTTTCCTGGTGGCCGTGCAGCTTTTGCCCGCGCTTGAAAGTGGCGAAGAAACCCTCGTCGGCGGGCAAGCCGTGCTCGAAGGGGTCATGATGCGTTCCCCGCACGCCTGGGCGATCGCCTGCCGCAAGCCGTCGGGTGAAGTAGTCACCATGAGCGAACCGCTCGAGCGTCCGTCGGAAAAGCACAAGTGGATGGCATGGCCCATCGTCCGCGGAGTCATGACGCTCGGCTACGCCATGTCCCTCGGATACCGTGCGCTGCGTTTCTCCGCCAATGTGGCTATCGAAGAGCTGATGCAGAGTGAAGGCACGGCCACCAAGCAGGGAGAGACAATCGCCGCGACTGCTTGCCCTGGGCCCAGCCGAAAGGTTCCGCCAGAGCAAGGCTCGGCGAAATACTCATCGTTGCCATCCTCCAAATCGCAGAACCGCGAGAAAGCTGCCAGCATCAGCGGATGGCTGGCGGCAGGCAACGTAATTATCTCGCTCGCCTTCTTCATTTTCATGTATAAGTACCTGCCCCTGCTGGCAGCCACGGAACTCAAGAAGGCGAATCCTGCGCTGGGCGGCCAGGTCATCTTCAACTTGGTCGATGGCGCGATACGCTTGCTCCTGTTCCTGCTGTTCATCTGGGGAGTTTCGCTGTTCCCCGACATTCGCCGTGTCTACCAGTATCACGGCGCCGAGCACAAGACCGTATTTGCCTTCGAGAACGGCGACCCGCTCGAAATCGCAGCGGTGCAGAAGTATTCGACTTTCCATCCGCGCTGCGGCACCAGCTTTCTGATGACCGTGATGCTGATCTCGATCGGCTTCTATATGCTGGTTCCGTTCACCACGTTCTGGGCGCGCTTCGCGTCGCGCATCGCGTTGCTGCCGTTGATTGCCGGCGTTTCTTACGAAATCATCCGCTTCGCCGCCAAGCATCGCGGCTCGCTCTTCGCCCTAATGACCGCTCCCGGCCTTTGGCTGCAGCGCATCACCACTCAGCCTCCGTCTGACGAAATGGCCCAGTGCGCCATCATCGCTCTCGACCAAGCCATGGCGCTCGAGAAAGCGCAAGGCGGCGAACTGGTGATTGCCTAGCGGCCCCCCGCTAAAGACAGCTTGCCATCGCAGATCAGTCGTCGGTCGTCGGTCGTAGGTCCTTGGCCAGTGCGACAACTCCATCGACCCGGTTCGGGAATCTTGAAATGGTTGATGGTTTCTTTTTTATCTCCCAATTCTCGCCGCCCGAGACGCTAAGCTCTTTTCGGAGGGTTTATGGGAGGATCGTCGTTTAGAGATCTGCGCGGGTGGCAGCCGGCCATTGAACTCGCTTGGTCGATCGATCGCAGTAGCGAGACGTTTCCGAAGCATGAAGTTTATGGGCCTGGCAACAGAGGAGGAGGGCGGCGGTCTCGGTTGCAAGCAACATCGCGGAAGGAAAAGGCCACCGGTCGGACAAAGAGTTCCGACATTTCTTGTTTCACGCCCGAGGGTCGCTCATGGAACTGGAAACTCAGATTTTGCTTGCTGGCAAGCTACAATATCTGTCTGCAGAGCAATCGACGCTTCGCAAAGCGCCGCGACACAGGTGGGCGGCAGTCTGGGTGGGCTCATCAACGCCCCCTCGACTCACGCGCCGCATAGTAAAAACGAAAACGTGGATGACCGATGACCGACGACGATGTTTGAGCGCTTAACCCAAATCGAAGCCCGTTACGAAGAGCTGACCAGTGCCCTCGCCTCGCCCGATATCGTGAACGACTCGGCGAAATACCAGAAGACTGCCAAGGCGCACAGCGAAATCGCATCCATAGTCGAGAAGTATCGCGAATACAAGGATCTGACAAAAGGCATAGCCGAGAGTAAAGCTATGCTCGCCGAAGAGAAAGATCCCGAGATGCGCGCCTACGCTCAGGAAGAACTCGCCAAGCTGGAGCCGCGCGTCGCCGTCATCGAAGAAGAATTGAAAGTCCTGCTTCTCCCCAAGGACCCCAACGACGAGAAGAACATTATCCTCGAAATCCGCGCCGGCACCGGCGGAGACGAAGCCACGCTCTTCGCTGCCGAAATCTTCCGCATGTACACCCGCTATGCCGAAACCCAGCGGTGGAAGGTTGAAGTGCTGTCGTCTTCGGAGTCGTCGGCCGGCGGCTTGAAAGAAGTTATCGCCATCATCGAAGGCAACCGCGTTTTCTCGCAACTCAAATACGAAAGCGGCGTGCATCGCGTGCAGCGCGTTCCCGCCACCGAGCAGCAGGGACGCGTCCACACCTCCGCCGTCACGGTCGCCGTGCTGCCCGAAGCAGAAGACGTGGACATCAAGATCGAAGCCAAGGATCTGCGCATCGACACCTTCTGCTCCTCCGGTCCGGGCGGGCAGTCGGTGAATACGACCTACTCCGCCGTCCGCATCACGCACATTCCAACGAACACGGTCGTGAGCTGCCAGGACGAGAAATCGCAGATTAAGAACCGCGAGAAAGGCATGCGCGTGCTGCGGTCCCGCCTCTACGAAATCGAAATGGAAAAGCAGCAACAGGCGCTGGCCAAGGAGCGCAAAGCCATGGTCGGTTCCGGCGACCGCAGCGAGAAGATCCGCACCTATAACTTCCCGCAAAACCGCGTCACCGACCACCGCATCGGCTTCACCCTGCACCAACTCGAAGCCGTGATGGACGGCAGGCTGCAGCCGCTGATCGAAGCGCTCACCACGCACTACCAGGCCGAGAAACTTAAGCAGGAAGCTACCAGCGCGGTTTAGAAGCGCCTCGTGGGCGCTCTTGCCTGCGAAGCGGAAGAGATTATGTCGAAACTCGACAACACACTCGCATCAGTTCTCACCCATCGCTATACCGCTAACGCAGCCAGGGTACGCGAGCTGGCCGCGCCTCTGACCCAGGCCCAGTTCTGGCAAAAGCCGTTCCTCTTCGGCAATAGTTTCGGCCACCTGGTTCTGCACCTGACCGGCAACTTGAACTACTACATCGGCGCGCAGATCGCCATGACAGGCTATGTCCGCGACCGCCCGCGCGAATTCAATGACCCGAACCCGCCGACGAAAGATGAGGCTCTCAAACGCTTCGACGACGCCGTGGACATGGTTCTCGAGACCATCCGCTCGCAATCGCCCGAGGATTGGTCGACTGAATACTCAGGGGTCGGCACCGATGCCAAGAACCGGCTGGCAATGGTAATGCAGTGCGCGGCCCACATGCAGCACCACCTGGGCCAGATGATCTATCTTGGTTACGAGTGGCAGAGACAGGCCAAGAACGGATCGAGATGAAATCCAAGGCTCTCGTCCTCCATGTCCTCTCTCCGGTGAAATGATTTTGTGCAGCTAAAACAAACCCTGGCCTCCGCCGTCACCCGTCTCAGTGCCGAACACGTTCCTTCCCCGCGAATGAACGCCGAATTGCTGCTCATGTTCACTCTGGACTGTGACCGTGCCTGCCTCTACGCGCATCCCGAGCGCGAACTCACCGGCGATGAGAAAGCTCGTTACGAGGCCGCGCTCGCCGAGCGCGCCCGGGGCGTTCCCGCACAGTACATTACTGGCCACCAGGAATTCTGGGGCATGGATCTCATCGTCGCGCCCGCCGTGCTCATCCCGCGACCTGAAACCGAGCATGTGATCGAAACCGTGTTGGAACTCGCCACGATACCAGCCGCGGAGCGGCGCAAGGAGGCAGCCCACAGCCTACCCCGAGCCTGCCGAGGGGGTGTAAGCCGTGGGATTAGCACAGAAAATGAAAAAGCTCCGGAGGAGCGAAAGAAGGCAGCCCTCCGCATCGTCGACGTCGGCACCGGCTCCGGCTGCATCGCCCTGGCTCTGGCCAAAGAATTACGGCAAGCCGAAATCCACGCTACCGACATTTCCCCCGCCGCGCTCGAAGTCGCGCGCGCCAACGCGGCCCGCCATCAACTCGAATGCCACATTCAATTTCGCGAAGCCGACCTGCTCGCCGGTTTTGAGAACAACTCTTTCGATTTCATCGTCTCCAATCCGCCCTACGTCGGCGAATCGGAAGGGGATGAGGTCCAGCTCGAAGTCCGCAAATTCGAGCCGCGCAACGCCGTCTTTGCCGGACCCACGGGAGTTGAGGTGATCGCGCGTCTGATTCCGCAGGCCTATGCTGCACTCAGCCCCGGCGGTTGGCTGGTCATGGAAATCAGCGGAACCATTGCGGAAGAGGTAAGACGACTGCTGCGAGATTGGAACGACGTATTGATCTGGCCTGATCTGCAATCGATTCCGCGCGTGGCGCAAGCGCGGAAATAGCCTCGGCCTTTCGAGCTATCGCGGCACGCCTGCCGGCAGTATCTCTTCCACGTCCACAATGCTCGTAGGATACTTGCCGGTGTAGCAAGCCGAGCAATAGGACATTTTCTCTCCCTCGCCGCAAGCTTTCTTGAGTCCTTCCAGCGAAAGATAGGCGAGCGAGTCGGCACGAATGTAGTCGCGAATCTCGTCGACCGATTTGTTGGCGGCGATCAGCTGATTTTTCGAAGGCGTGTCCACACCGTAATAGCACGGCGAAATCGTGGGCGGGCACGAGATGCGCATGTGCACTTCCTTGGCTCCAGCGCTGCGAATCATGCGCACGATCTTGCGGCTGGTGGTGCCGCGTACAATCGAATCGTCAATCAGGACCACGCGCTTGCCTTCCAGAAGCGACCGCACCGGATTCAGCTTCAGCTTCACGCCGAAGTCGCGCACGCTCTGGCTCGGCTCGATAAACGTGCGGCCCACGTAGTGATTGCGGATCAGGCCAAAGCGGAACGGAATGCCGCTCTCGGCCGCGTAGCCCACCGCCAGCGGTCACGCCCGAATCCGGCACCGGGACCACAAGATCGGCCTCCACCGGCGCTTCGCGCGCCAACTGTCGTCCCAGCTCTTCGCGGCTGGTCTGCACGGCGCGGCCGAACACCATGCTGTCGGGCCGCGAAAAATACACATGCTCGAAAATGCAACTCGACTGCGGCGCAGCCGTTGAGTAAAAAAGTGAGCTGATGCCTTCCGGCCCAACCACGATCAACTCGCCGGGTTTCACGTCGCGCTCGTAAGTGGCGCCGATCAGATCGAAGGCGCAGGTCTCCGAGGCGAAGACGATGGTGTCGCGCTTCTGCCCTTCCAGCGCCGGAATGCGTCCCATGGCCAGCGGCCGGAAGCCGCGCGGATCGCGCGCCGCGATGATCCGGTCGGGGCTCATCAGCACCAGCGAAAACGCGCCTTCCACGCGCCGCAGCGCGTCCGCGATCGCCTCGGGCAGCGTGTGCTCCCGCGAAAGCGCGATCAGGTGAACGATCACTTCGGTATCGCTGTTCGTCTGGAAAATCGATCCCTGGCGCTCCAGACGGCTGCGAACCTCCGCCGCATTTACCAGATTGCCGTTATGCGCCACGGCAATCGAGCCCTTATTCGACTGCACCAGAATCGGTTGCGCATTCAGCAGCGCCGAATCGCCCGCGGTCGAGTAGCGCGTGTGCCCGATGGCCAGCGTGCCGCGAATTTTCGAGAGCACTTCTTCGGTGAAGATGTCGGCGACCAGCCCCATCGCCTTGTGCACGCGCGAAGTCAGGCCATCGGAGGTGACAATCCCCGCCGATTCCTGCCCGCGATGCTGCAGAGCATGCAGCCCGAGGTAAGCGAGCTTCTCCGCCTCAGGATGGGCGAAGATCGCCACCACGCCGCACTCGTCGTGAAATTTGTCGGAAATCAGCATCTCCTCAGCATCCTCGAGCTGCTCCAGCTCGTTGGCAATTCTCGTATTGGCTATAAGCCGCAACCAGCCATCCGGCCCATCTGACAGACGGCGAATGCGCTGTTACCGGAAGCGATGCGGGAATGTCTGTTCCCATCGTACGTTGCCGTTAGTCATTGAACAGTCCGTCATATCTTCCAGATCCGCCGCCACCAATTCCGGATCAGTGCGCAAAGTCGATTCCAACGCAAATTCGTAAGCAGAGTTCAACTCCGAAACTGTCGCGGACACAACCACACGCCCATCCAGCGAGATTTCCAGCCGCTCCGGAATCGTTTCCCCAAGCACGTCCGCTGCGATTCCGTGTTTCTCCGCTATCTGTTGGATTCGCGCAACGTTATCCGGGTCGCAGGAGAGCACGATGCGGCTCGCATCTTCTCCAAATAACACAAACTCCGCCGGAAGTCCGTTCGACGCCAGATTCACTCGCGCGCCCACGCCCTTCGCAAATGCTTTCTCGGCCAGCGCCACTGCCAACCCGCCATCCGAGCAGTCATGCACGGATTCCACCAACCCCTGCTGAATCAATTCGATGACGCGCCTTCTGCAGCGCAGCTTCTTTCTCCAGATCGAGCTCCGGAGGATATCCCCACAGCGCGCCCAGAATTTCTTTGGCGTATTCCGACGACCCGAACTCACTCTCTACATCGGTGATATCGGCTGCTTCGCCCGCGCGCAATAGCACGATCGTGCGTCCCGCCGCGGCGAAATGCATCTTGGCGGTTTTGTGCACGTCTTCGAGAATCCCCACCACCCCCAGGACGGGCGTGGGATAAATGCCCTCGCCCAGCGTCTCGTTGTAGAAGCTGACGTTGCCGCCGGTGATGGGAATCTCAAGCTCCTCGCAGGCTTTAGTGATGCCATCGATGGTTTGCGAGAACTGCCACATGATGTGCGGCTTCTCGGGATTGCCGAAGTTGAGGCAATTGGTTGCGCCTACGGGAGTTGCGCCCGAGCACGCCACCTTGCGCGCGGCCTCGGCCACGGCGTGCATCGCGCCCAGCCGCGGATCGAGATAACACCAGCGGCTATTGCCATCGAGCGCCATCGCCAAGCCGCGCTGCGGTTCGCCAGGGTTTGGATTCTTGATGCGAATCACGCCGGCATCGCCTGCTCCCGGCGCGTCGACCGTGTTGGTCTGCACCATGTGATCGTATTGCTGCCAGACCCAGCGCTTGCCGCAGATGTTCGGGCTGGCGAGAAGCTGCTTCAAATTCTGCGTGAAGTCATCCGTTGCACTAGCCCGGCGCCGTTGAGCTTGATGTGCTCCGGCATCTCGCGCGGCACCGGAGGTTCCCAGCGCGCCAGCGGACGTTTGTACACCGGCGCGTCATCGGTAAGCGCCTGATTCGGAATCTCGGCGACGACTTCGCCGTGATGCAGCACGCGCAATTTGTTGTCAGTCGTAACCTTGCCGACCTCGACCGCATCGAGTCCCCATTTTTCAAAAACGCGGAAAACTTCCTGCTCGCGGCCTTTCTGCGCCACCAGCAGCATGCGCTCCTGCGACTCGCTCAGCATGATTTCGTAGGGAGTCATGCCAGTTTCGCGTTGCGGCACGCGATCCAGTTCGATCTCGATGCCGACACCGCCGCGCCCGCCCATCTCGCAGGTCGAGCAGGTCAGTCCCGCCGCGCCCATATCTTGAATGCCGACAATCGCCCCGGTCTGCATGGCTTCGAGGCAGGCTTCGAGCAGCAACTTTTCCAGGAACGGATCGCCGACCTGCACGTTGGGCCGCTTCGCCTCCGACGCTTCGCTGAATTCTTCGCTGGCCATCGTCGCGCCGTGGATGCCGTCGCGTCCGGTCTTGGCGCCAACGTAGATCACCGGATTGCCTTCGCCGGCGGCGCGCGCGTAGAAGATTTCGTCTTTGCGCACCAGGCCCATGGCGAATGCATTGACCAGCGGATTGCCGGAGTAGCACGGCTCGAACTTCGTTTCGCCGCCCAGGTTGGGCACGCCGAAACAGTTGCCGTAAGAAGCAACGCCGCTGACCACGCCTTCGAGGATGGAGTGGTTCTTGTGAATCTCAGCCCGTGTGGGATTGGCTGGCGTAGGAATTATCTGTGG
This sequence comes from uncultured Acidobacteriaceae bacterium, assembly GCA_963714225.1. Taxonomy (GTDB): domain Bacteria; phylum Acidobacteriota; class Terriglobia; order Terriglobales; family Acidobacteriaceae; genus Sulfotelmatobacter. Next base: position 254,446 of record CAVQNY010000054.1, read on the forward strand.
GGAGTGGGCACTCTCGCCCGCTTGCCCTTCACCGCCAGCGTCAGCGGGCGGCAGTGCCCGCTCCCTACGAGCCGTGATCGGGCCAAAGCGCAGGGAATCCATCACCGCGACCGGCCTCGCGCCCATGGTGAAGATGTCGCGCAGGATTCCGCCCACGCCGGTGGTTGCGCCTTGAAACGGTTCGATGAACGAGGGATGATTGTGCGACTCGATCTTGAAGGCGCAGGCCCAACCGTCGCCGATGTCGATGATGCCGGCATTCTCGCCCGGTCCTTGCAGCACGCGCTTGCTGCGCGTGGGCAGCCGCTTCAGATGTACGCGCGACGATTTGTAGGAACAGTGCTCGCTCCACATCACGCTGAAGATGCCGAGTTCGGTGAGCGTGGGCTCGCGCTGCCCGAGAAGCTGCTTGATCTTTTCGTACTCGTCCGAGGTGAGGCCGTGCTGCCGGAGAGTCTCCGGAGGGAAGGCAGAAGTCATGGAGATGGTCATGGGGAAGTTCTATTGTCGCATTTAGTAGGGCGGCTGGGTAGGTCGAATCACCCTGCACGTCTTTTCAATCATGAAGTCCTTTCCGGTAAGATGCCAGCCAGATGAAATCCATCATCGTAGGAACGGCGGGACACATCGACCACGGCAAGACGGCGCTGGTGAAGGCGCTGACCGGGATCGACGCGGACCGGCTTGAGGAAGAGAAGCGGCGGGGCATCACCATTGACCTCGGCTTCGCGCACATGGATCTGCTTGCGCCGAACGGAGAGACGCTGCGGCTGGGCTTTGTCGATGTTCCCGGGCACGAGCGTTTCGTTCGCAATATGCTGGCTGGGGTAGGCGGGATTGATCTGGTGCTGCTGGTGATTGCGGCGGATGAAGCGATCAAACCGCAGACGCGGGAGCACTTTGACATCCTGCAACTTCTTGGGGTGCAGCGCGGCATCGCGGTACTGACCAAATCTGATGCGGTGGATGCGGAGACTCTCGAGGTCGTGCGACTGGAAGTGGAAGAGTTTCTGCGCGGGACATTCCTGGATAACCCAAAATCGATCATCGCCGTGAGTTCCCTGACAGGCGCGGGATTGGAAGAGCTGAAGCGGGCGATGGTTGTGGCCGCGGCCGAGGTGCAGCCGCGAGATTCGCATGCCATCGCCCGATTGCCCATCGACCGCGTTTTCACCATGAAGGGTTTCGGGACAGTGGTGACGGGAACGCTGGTGGCCGGGACGATTGGTCGCGAGGACGAGATGGAAGTTTTCCCGACGGGGCGGCGCGTGCGCGTGCGCGGCGTGCAGGTGCACGGACAAACCGCAGAGGCAGCTGTCGCTGGTCAGAGGACTGCGTTGAACCTGGCGGGGCCGAGCACAGCGGACCTGTCGCGAGGCATGACGCTGATTCCTCCGGCGAATTTCGGGGCTACGCGGCAGGCGGACGTGCGCTTGCGCTTGTTGTCTTCGGCGCCGCGTCCGCTGAAGGACCGTGCGCGGGTGCACTTTCATTCCTACACGATGGAGAAGATTGCGGAAGTTGTGTGGTACGAGCGGACGCAAGGGGATCCCACCGTTGCAAAGAACGCAAAAGCGGGGCACCCAGGAAGTTTCGGGCAGCTACAACTTTTGCCCGGGCAAGAAGCGTTTGCGCGGCTGAAGCTGCCGGAAGCGGCCCTGCTTCTGCCGGGAGACCGGTTTATCATCCGGCAATTTTCGCCGGTGGTGACGATTGGTGGCGGAGTTGTGTTGGACGCAGCGCCCATTCCGCGTATGCCGGGACACGGCGACTTCCTGCAAGTCCTGGCAGGCGGCGATCGAGAAGCGATGGTGAGAGCCCGGATCGCCCGGAGGCATCATGAAGGAATCTCGATGTCCCGACTGGTTGCCGAGACCGGTTGGACGAAGAACGTGATCGAATCGCAACTGGCTCAGGCGGTGAAAGCGGGCAGGGTGGTGCGGGCTGGCGAACTGTTTTTGGATTCATCCGCGTTAGAAGCGCTGAAATCGCACATCATGAGCACCGCCGCCGATTTCCATAAAAACAATCCCTTGGTGGGTGGAATCAGCAAGGAAGAGTTGCGGGCGCGGGTGGACGCGATCCCGGAGGTGTTCGAGACCGCTGCCGCCATGCTGGTCCCAGACAAGAAGCTCGAAGTGGTTGGAGACCTGGTGCGGCTGCCGGGGCAGGGCGTGGCGATGAAGGATGAAGAGGCCGAATCGAAAAAGAAGATCGAGGACGCGTTTGCCTCGGCGGGACTGAAGGTTCCTGCGCTCCAGGAAGTGATTGCGGGGCTGAAGGTGGACAAGGTGCGGGCCCACAAGATTGTCACGTTGCTGCTGCGCGACAAGGTGCTGATCAAGGTTGCCGACGAATTGGTTTTTCATCGCAGCGCACTGGAACAGTTGCGGCGGCAGATGACTTCCTACAAGGCAAAGTCATCCAGAATTGACGTTGCGAAATTCAAGGAGCTGACCGGAGTGACTCGCAAGTACGCGATCCCTCTGCTGGAATATCTGGATCGCGAGCGAGTAACGCGGCGCGTGGGGGATGAGAGGGCAATTTTGTAATAAAACCCAACCTGAATTACGAAGTTACCAAATTCTCTACACCGTTTCTTCCCGGAACTCCAATTCCAGGCCCAATGGATCGGTCAAGCGGTTGGTGAGGTTGGCGAGGCCGGCCAGCATGTGGAGATCGACGATCTCGGGATCGGGAAAATGCTTCTTCAGTTCGGCGAAGTCCGTTTCCGTGATTTCGTGCGGGGCGCGCGTCAGCTTTTCGCTGTAAGTTAGCGCTGCCCGCTCTTTCTCACCGTAGCGAGAGAAATTCCCCGCCTTAAGCGACGCCCAATCTTCGGCTGTGAGGCCGACGCGCTTCGACGATGCGACATGGTGCTGGGTGCAGTAGTGACATCCATTGATAAAGGAGACGCGGAGGTAAATGAGTTCGTACAACTTGCGGTCGAGGGAGCGTCCCACGCTGGCGTAGAAGCTTAGAAAATTCTTAAGCATCCCGGGATGATGGGCGAGGGCTTTCTGCAGGTTGCCGGGCTTGCCGCGAAGCGTGGTGTCGTAAATCTCGCGCACTGCGGGAGGCGCAGATTCCGGGGCGATCAAGGTGATGCGTGCCATGGAGTCCTCCGAGGGAGTGAGTAGATCTCCCTCATGATAGAGGAATCGTAGATGCGACGCGCGTGGGTCCGGCGGAGCGAAAGTTGGGTGTGTGTAGCCAGCCAATCGACGCTGATCAGCCAGTGAAGAAAAAGGGCGTCCCCGGATACACTTAGGCTGCCAGTCTTGCAAGCTGCGATGCTTTCCATTCCTCCTGCTACGATGGATCATGGGGAGTTGCTGCGGACTCTGATCCGCGAACTGGCGGAGTTGGAGCGCGAGTTCGGGGTCTGTCAAGTTCAGTTCTCGCTTACTGCAGGAAGTGAATGCACTGCGGCGGTTGCTGGGAGGAATGCAAAATGAGATCTGCTGGCGTTTTGATAGCTTTGCTTTATGCAACGAGTTTATCCGCCCCGGCGCAGGAAGCATCAGAGTCCGCCACCAAGTCGAAGATTGTGGCGCTGGAGGGCGCGTGGAACCAGGCGTACAAGTCGGGAGACACAAAGGCGCTGGATGCGATCCTCGACGACGCCATCGTGCTGGTAAACGATGACGGGTCGGTCGAAACCAAGGCGGGTTTCTTGACCAGCGTGAAGTCAGCTGGCTCGCAAGCCGGTTCCCAGGAGCAGCAGGTCGCGCCGCAATCGATGTCGGTGCGGTTGTTTGGCAATACGGCGATTGCCACTGGAATATTTCAAGCGCAGGGAACTGGAGGAGGAAAGTCCTACATGCGGCGCGAGCGATTTATCGATACGTGGGTGTTCAGAGACGGGCGCTGGACCTGCGTTGCCAGCGACGCTACGCCGATCCTGCACTGAAATCCTTGAGTGGCGTCCGAAATCATGGGAGCTGTGGTCAGGATTATCGGCGCTGGGCTGGCCGGATCGGAGGCGGCGTGGCAGTGTGCGCGGCGGGGCGTCGAGGTGGACTTGTTTGAGATGCGGCCGGTGCGGTCGACGCCGGCCCACCAGACGCCGGACTTTGCAGAGCTGGTGTGCTCGAATTCGCTGAAGTCAGATAGCGAGAATACGGCTCCGTGGTTGTTGAAGGAAGAAATGAGGCGTGCGGGATCGTTGCTGCTCGAAGATGGCGCGGCAGTGTGCCGTTCCGGCGGGGCATGCGCTGGCTGTGGATCGGGTGGCGTTTGCGGCGAAGGTGACGGAGGCGATTTCGCAGGAGCCGCGGATCACGGTGCAGCGGCAAGAGGTGACTAGCGTTGAAGAATCGGGCCAGCAGATCACCATCATTGCGACTGGGCCTTTAACGTCGGAGGCGCTGGCGGAGGAGATTGCGCGCCTGAGTGCGTCCCCACCCCTCCGCACTCTACACGACTTGGTTGCGCCTAATCCCCATTTGTATTTCTATGATTCGATTAGTCCGATTGTGGAGGCGGATTCGATCGACATGGAGCGCGTGTATCTGGCGGCGCGGTATGACAAGGGGTCGGCTGATTACATTAACTGTCCGATGACGCCGGAGGATTACGACCGGTTTTATGACGCGCTCTTGGCAGCACAATCGGTGGAGGAACGTGATTGGGAGAAGTTGAACTACTTCGAGAGCTGCCTGCCCATTGAGGAGATCGCGCGGCGCGGGCGCGATACGTTGCGCTTTGGTCCGATGAAGCCGGTGGGGCTGAAGGACCCGCGCACCGGGCGAATGCCCTACGCGGTGGTGCAGTTGCGGCAGGAAAATCTGCGGGCGGATTCCTACAACCTGGTGGGATTCCAGAATCATTTGAAGTTTGGTGAGCAAGCGCGCGTGTTAAGTATGATTCCGGGCCTCGAGAACGCACGCTTCCTGCGCTATGGACAGATTCATCGCAATACCTATATCAATGCGCCGGTGTTGCTACGGGAGACGCTGCAGATGAAAGCGCATCCGCGAGTTTTCTTTGCGGGACAAATTTGTGGCGTGGAAGGCTACGTGGAATCGATTGCCGCCGGATTGATGGTGGGGCTGCATGCGGCGGCGCTGGCACTCGGCAGTGAGCCTGTGCCTCCGCCACGGGCTTCCGCGTTTGGATCGCTGACCCACTATGTGACCCACGCGGATGCGAAAAACTTCCAGCCGGCGAACATCACTTTCGATCTGTTGCCGCCTTTGCAGAAGAAAATCCGCGACCGGAAAGAGCGGCACCGGTTGCAGTGTGAGCTGGCGTTGAAGCAATTTGACGAGTGGATGGAACGGGCTGGGGCGACGGCGCCCAGAGCTTGAATCGCGGAGGCAGCGGACGACAGCCGCGCGGGCATGGTATCGGCAACCCAGCTTGAGGTTCGTCGCGCGGGGCCGGAAGATGGGCCGGCAATTGCAACGGTGCTGTATGAATCGTTCGTGGAGTTCAAGGCTCTTTACACGGAGGGCGGCTTCGCCGCAACCACTCCCGGGACCGAGCAGGTTCTCACACGGATGCGGGAAGGGCCGATTTGGGTGGCGCTGCGCGAAGGCGTGGTGATGGGCACCGTAGCTGCCGTTGTAAAAGACGAATCGGTCTACATTCGTGGTATGGCAGTGTTTCCCGCGGCACGTGCATCCGGCGCCGGCACTGCTCTGTTGCAGCACGTGGAAGGTTGGGCTTCTAGCCAAGGCTGTGGCCGGTTATTGCTGAGCACCACCCCATTTCTCAGTTCAGCCATCCGTTTGTATGAACGATATGGCTTTCGGCGGACGGACGAGGGTCTTCACGCTCTGTTTGGGACGCCCCTGTTTACCATGGAGAAGGCCGTAGAGAGGACCCCTCCAAGCAGTTGAGCAGTGCTTCGCTGTGGTTTGCAGGCTGGGCAGGTGATCTTCATAGGCGCCACGCTTTTTCATGCAACAATCTGCTCCCCGGTTGCGTATCCATACAACGAGGGACAAACCGAGTGAGTGGCAAGCTGAAGGCAGATCCTCGGCGCTCTGCTTCAGAATTCATTTGACCCACTCCCCGATTTGCAGTATTTTCGTCCCCATTCTATCGACGCCGAGGTGTACGCTTGCCATTCTCCGCCGTGGACGCGATCTCTCCTGCCTTGGAGCACACCAAGCGGCAGCTTTTGCAGCCCTTTCGCCTCGGCCAATGGGTTCGGCTGGCCTTGGTGGGATTGCTCGCCGGGGAACTCAGCTCCGGCGGATTCAAGGTACCCAACTTGTCCAACTTCAACCTTCCCCGGCACCCGGGCCGCGAGCATTTTCTGGCCCCAGACTTCGCGGGGCCGGACCTCATGTTGTTCGCCGGATTGATCGCGGTGCTGGTGGTTGCTGCATTCCTGCTAGGTATTCTGCTGACGTATGTAAGCAGCGTCATGCGCTTCATTTTGTTCGACAGCGTGCTGGTGAAGGAATGCCACATCCGCGAGGGCTGGAGCCGGCGGCAGGGGCCAGGATGGCACTATTTCCTTTGGAAGCTGCTTTATCTTCTGGCGACGTTCGGCGTGCTCATCGTGCTGGTAGGAATTCCGGCGGGCTTTGCCTTCGCAGTGGGATGGCTCAACGATCCCAGGCAGCATATGGCCGCACTGGTGCTGGGCGGTATCGCACTGTTTTTGGCGATCATGATTTTCGTCATTGGCATGGCGGTGATTTATGTGCTGACCAAGGACTTCGTCGTGCCGCAAATGGCGCTGGAGAATATTGGGGCTCTGGAAGGCTGGAGGCGGCTTTGGGCGATGATGAAGGCCGAAAAGAGCAGCTATGCGGGCTATATAGGAATGAAGATCGTGCTGGCGATCGTGGTGGGGATCATTCTCGGCATCGTAGGTTTCATTATTGGACTCATCATTTTGATCCCAGCCGCGGGAGTTGCGGTCGCCGCCGTGCTGGGCGGGAAAGCGGCCGGGCTGGGCTGGACAGCAGCCACGATCACGCTGGCGGTGGTGGCAGGGTCCGTGCTGCTGGCTGTTTTTCTTTTTGTGATGGCCCTGATTTCCGTGCCCGTCATCGTATTCTTTCCCGCGTACTCCATATATTTCTTCGCTGCGCGTTATCCGGCCCTGAGCTCTGCGCTCTACCCCGCACCGCCAGCGCCTCCTCCGTACAATCCTCCACCGTTGCCGGCCGCGCCGGCCGGATAGATCCGAGCAGACGATCGCGATACCTAAGTGGAGACTGATGGTCAGAATGGAAATAGAATTCCCTTGTCTTTCAACTTTTCAAATCGAGCGGCGACAAACCGGTAGAGCTGCGCCGGTCGTTGCCCACCTCTTCGATACTCCGGCAGAGGGTTCAGGATCTTCAGCAGAGACAGTTTTCGCCGGAAGTTGCGCTTGTCGAGCCCTTTTCCAAGAATTGCTTCGTACACTTCCTGCAACTCCGTGAGCGTGAATTTCTCAGGAAGCAACTGAAAACCAACCGTCGTGTATTCCAGTTTGTTGCGGAGGCGCTCCAGTGCATAGTTCAATATCCTGGCATGGTCAAACGCCAGGGATGGTAGTTGGTCCATCGCCCACCACTCGGCTTCGGCAGCATCCGTGCCCGCCCTTAGCGGACGGTCTGCCGAAATCAGGGCAAAGTACGCCACTGTGATCACGCGGCCCCTCGGATCTCGCCCAACGTCTCCAAAAGAATAAAGCTGCTCCAGGTACACATTGGCAACTCCCGTTTCTTCTCGCAACTCCCGCAATGCCGCTTGATCCAGATCCTCGTCTTCGCGGACGAAACCACCTGGAATGGCGAACTGCCCCTGAAAGGGAGCCGCAGCACGCTTCACCAGTAGGACTCTGAGGGCCCCCGAGTGGATGGTGAAGATTACGATGTCAACGGTGACTCGCATCGGCGATTCTCAGGATACGACAAGCCGAGCACTCTGTTCCGCGGCGCACACATGAGCGATGGCTCCCGAGTTGAATTGCAGGAAGTCCGATTCCATGCCGTCGCTGAAGATTACACCGTACGAAGGCATCCGGGATTCGATCGTAAGCTCTTCACCAGTCTGCAGGATGCCAGCAACGATACCGGCTTGCGAGTGGCGGCTCACGAATGGTTCGCGCACCACAAAAAGAAGTCGACGGTCTTCCCATGGTATGCGCACCGGCGTCACGGGCGGTCCTCCGCAGAAACGTGAAACCCCGGCCGCCATGTTGAACACCGACGAAACCCAACCCGTGGACCCTGCTCCGGTCGATACCAGTACGCCGCTCGAAGACTGGACCTCAGATTGTTGAGCGCATGTGATCTGATACAGCGCAGAAATGTGACTTCGCGCTCCCAGAAAGAAGTCGTTGAAGGCCAGCAGCCGCTGCCCGTCGTCAAGTCTCACCTCCGCCAAAGTGACGTCGCGCATCTTGGCTCGCCCCTCCATCACCTGCTCTATCGCACCGCGCGCTTGGTTCGGCAGGAAGGGTAAGAGGATTCCGTCAAAGCGGTCCAGTTCAGGATTTACCGCCACAATCGGCTGGGCCCCCACATACTTTGCGGTGTTCGCTACCAGCCCGTCCTGCCCCAGGGTCACCACCAGATCCTGTTTCTGAAAATGAAACGTCGAAACCAGACTCCGGTCCACCAGTTGCTGCGGCAATTCGAAATCCAGGGACCGACGGAGCGTCTCCAGCGCGAAGCGGTAGGCATCGTCCTCGCGCTCATAGTCGGCAAAGTCCCCGCCCGCGTGCTCGATGTAGAACTTGGCCTGCGAACGCGTGTTGAAGCGCTCCACCAGTTCCTGCAACCTTGTTTTGCGGGTTACGATCACCAGTTTCTTGTACATGACTATTTTCCGGCGCTGCCGATTCCTGTCGTTCCGATCAACGACTTCAGCAGGTCGGGCGAAACGTTCAGTTCGCCGATCTTCTGCGCATTCTCCGCCATTTCCTGAAATGCCATGGCAATCATGGTCTTGGGATCAGCGCCTCTTCCACCCAGCATCATCAGTGCCTTCCAGTCGAGATCGCGCAGAGGCTTCAGTATCTCGGTGAGTGCGTAAGCGCGTACATCCGCGTCCTTGCGATCGTTTTCGACGCGACGCGAGACGAGTTGCGAACGCTTCTCTTCGACTGATATTTCAGCGGCCATCTGGGTCTCGCGAATCTCCCTTTTCTGTTGCTCCGCGGCGATCTCCGCCGCCAGCTGCGTTTCGCGGATTTGACGCTTCTTCTGTTCGACTGCAATTTCGGTATTGAGTTCGCTTTCCTTGATCATCCGTTCGTTTTCGACGGCGGCATTGCGGCGGACGTAAATTGCCTCGTCGGCACGGCCCTGCAAAGCTTCCCTCGCTTCCGCCTCAAGCGCCCTGGCCATTTCTGGAGTTGGTTTGATGTCCAGGATGGACAGCGCCAGAATTTCCAGCCCCATGCTGGAAACTGCCTCCGATTCCTTGAGCTTTGCCTGCGCCTCCGCCACGATCAACTCCGAACTAACCAGCATCTCCTTGAGCGAGAGGCGTTGGGCAACCGCGCGAGTCAACGAATGCAGAGTGTGGACCAGACGTTCCGGCAATTTCTGTCGGTCGCGTGAGTGATCCTCAAAGTAGGACTTGTTCTGCTTGTCGATCGTGAAATCAAGCAAAGATGCCAGGCGCTTTGGGTCGGCGATCCGATAACTAAGTTGTCCCTGAATGGTGACGGACTGAAAATCTGCGGTCGTCTCCGGGAACACGAAAGGAACATCGGCGCTCGCCAGCGGGACTGCCACGATCGTGGAGGTAGGGGCCCAGTAGAAGAACGACAATCCGGCGCCTTCGCGCTTGATTTTGCCGTGTTTGTACTCGAGAACGTAGGTTGTTGGCGGTACTTTTATGAAGCTGAGCATGGTGAGCACCTCCATTAGTGTCTCTATGACACTATATTAGTGTCTATAAAACACTATGTCAAGCAAATTCTGGACGCTCTCACAGATCCCTGAAGAGAGGCTGCGAACAAGCTGCAGCGGTCGCTCGCAAGATGGCATCCATCGAGAGAATCGGCAAAGAAGAAGTTGCCCAGGGAACGTGCGACGATTTTCCCTTGCCCAAATCAGGGCGCCCAGTTCGAGCGATGACAGCGGACTTTGCGGTTATTCTCGATGGCTTGCGTGCCCGTGCCCGCCCTCCTTGCGCGAGACGCTCCTCACCGCCAGCGCCTCCTCCGTGCAATCCTCCACCGTTGCCGGCCGCGCCGGCCGGAGAGAGTGGGGATGGCATCAGAAAGAGTCCAGGGAACTCTCGCCACGGTCCAGGTGTCTGAGGTTGCAGACACGCGCGTGCCGAATTAGGAGCAGAGGAGCTTTCCCATGTCTTTCTCCATGGCAGGCCGAGGTGCGCGCGGTCCCGAGATTAACGTTACGCCGCTGATCGATGTGTTGCTGACCCTGATTATTGTCTTCATGGTCGCAGTGTCGATGGACAAGGACCAGGGAGAGACAGCGCAGATTCCGCAACCGGATCAGAAGCAGACCGCGAATATTGCGCAGCCACGCACGGTCGTCATTCAGGTTGTGTGGACAAGAGAGGATCAGCCGCCAACACTGAGAATCAATCAGGACGATGTGAGCTGGGAAGATCTGGAAACGCGGCTCGGGGAAATCTATTTGAAACGCGCGGAGAAAGTGGTCTTCGTCCGAGGCGATGCGGACATTGACTTTCAGTACGTGGCCGATGTGATTGACGTGGCACATCACGCGGGCGTCCAGCGCGTCGGGCTGCTGCCGATGGATCGGGAGATGACGGGGGAGTAGGGAGAGGTGCCAAGTCTAGTTTCTTGCTCTGTTCTTGATCCAGATCGGCGTGCCCAAAAAACCGAAGGCCTTCCGGATCTGATTTTCCAGAAATCGCTGGTAGGAGAAATGCAGCTTCACGGCGCGGTTGGTGAAGAGCACAAACGTCGGCGGGGCGACCGAGGCCTGCGTCATGTAGAGAATTTTCACCCGCGAGCGCATGGGGACGGAGGCGCGCTCGAAATCCACGGTTTCGATGAAGCGGTTCATGGCGGCCGTTGTGATGCGCTTGCGGCGCTCGGTGGCGACCTGTTCGAGCAGCGGAAAGATTTTCTCCGTGCCCTTGCCCGTATGGGCTGAAATGAAGACGATGGGCGCGTAGTTCAGAAATTTGAGATCGTCGCGCAGGCGCTCTTCGTAAGCCTCGCGGTCGCCGGGGCGCTTGCTTTCGCGTATGCGCGTGGCCTTCGACGGCCTGCCCGGCTTTTGCGCGCCGCCGGTGACCAGATCCCACTTATTGACCACAATGATCATCGAGCGTCCGCTTTCGTGGGCGTAGCCGGCGATGGCGGCGTCAAGCTGGCTGACCCCTTCGGTGGCGTCGATGACCAGCAACGCAATGTCGGAGGCCTCAAGATGCTTACGGGCCATCACCACGGAAAGTTTCTCCGCCATCAGATGAGTCTTGCCTTTGCGGCGAATGCCGGCGGTATCGATGAAACGAAACCGGCGGCCATTGCGTTCGACAATTTCGTCGACCGCATCGCGCGTGGTGCCGGGAATAGGCGAGACGATGGCACGATCGGAGGCGGTAAGGCAATTCAGCAGCGTGGACTTGCCCACGTTGGGATGGCCGATGATGGCGACCTTGGTTTCATAGGCGGGCTCGACTTCAGGTGTTCTGTCTGCGGGCTGAGACTCTTCCTCCGATTCCTCTGTGTCCTCTGTGGTTAGCTCCTCGGCAGAGGGCAAAACTTCGAGTACGGCATCCAGCAGATCATCGATACCACGCCCGTGTTCGGCGGAAATGGGGAACATCTCCTTGATCCCCAGGCGATGGAACTCGTCCACGATGGACGCTTGCTTTTCGGTGTCGGCCTTGTTGACGGCGAGCAAGAGCGGGCGTCCCGTCTTGCGCAGCAGGCGGACAAGTTCGAGATCGGGTCCGGCGAGCGCGGCGCGGCCGTCGACCACCATGACGATGGCGGCGGCTTCATCAAAGGCAACCCGGGCCTGGCGAAAAATTTCCGAAGGGATGAAATCTTTATCTTCGGGAAGAATCCCGCCGGTGTCGATGACGCGCATGCGGCGGCCGCGCCACTCCGCGTCGCCGTAGAGGCGGTCGCGGGTGATGCCGGGCTCGTTGCCGACGATGGCGCGGCGCGAGCCCACAATGCGGTTAAACAGCGTGGACTTGCCTACGTTGGGTCGGCCTACGATGGCGAGCGTGGGGACGCCGGCGGCGGAGGTGGCGAGAGTGCTCGTCGAGTGATAGGTGGGCTGGGTCAAGTGAGTGGCAATCGGTGCTGACAGCCGGGAATGTTTATTATAGAGACTCCCGTGGCTTTCGGTTCCCAACCCGTGTCGGCTTCGACGCCCAGCCGCTCCGCCCCCGGCGGCAAGGACGCTTCGCTTTATCAGTTCTTTGCCCCGGGCGGTGTGCTGGCGCGCACGCATCCCGCCTATGAATTTCGGCGCGGGCAGTTGCAGATGGCGCAGGCCGTCGAGCAGGCGCTGGAAGAAAAGCGGCATTTGATTGTGGAAGCCGGCACGGGTACGGGAAAAACGCTGGCGTACCTGATGCCGGCGATCCGCTCGGGTAAGCGCGTGATCATCTCGACCGGCACGAAGAATCTGCAGGAACAACTTTTCTACAAAGACATTCCATTTCTGGAACAGGTGCTGTTCGGCGCACCAGGCGGCCAAGGAGAGACTTCGCGCCGGCTTTCCGTCTGCTACATGAAAGGCCGCACCAACTACCTGTGCCGCAAGAAACTCTACGACCTAACTGCAAAGCCCGTATTAAGTGGCTTGGAGGAGATGAGTGACTTTTCGGAAATCTCCAGCTGGGAGAAGGTCACCCAGACTGGTGATCGCACCGAATTGGCCGGGATGGCTGAGAACAGTGCACTATGGAATAAGCTCGACGCGAGAGCCGACGCGTGTACGGGTCAAAAGTGCAGCGAATTTGGTAAATGCTTTATTACAGAGATGAGGCGGCGGGCTGCAGAAAGCGATATCGTAATCGTGAACCACCACCTTTTCTTTGCCGACCTGGTGATCAAGAACGCTGCGGACAGTTCACACGATGCTGGCATTTTGCCTGACGCCGGTTCCGTGATTTTCGACGAGGCACACGAACTCGAAAATGTAGCGGGAAATTATTTTGGAGTGTCCGTTAGCAGCGCACGCATGGATGAACTCGCGCATGATATCGAACAGGCGGTAGCACGCAATCAGATGCATTCGACCGGAATGTCTGGAGCGATCAGGAGTTTGCGTGATAATACCGCCTTGTTTTTCTCACTCCTGCCCATGGGAAAAGGTAGATTCGCATTTGAGAATCGGCGCGAATTCCTCGAAGAAAACGGTGAGGAATACGCGGCATTGTCGAACTCGCTACAGTGGATTGAATCCGAGTTGGAGCAGTTACCTCAAAAGCCCGACGAGGTTTTTGCGTTCTCCCGACGCGCCAAAGAATTGAACGTCCAGTTGCAGGTCTTGATGGAAGAGAATCGACCGAACATCGTGTTTTGGATCGAGAGGCGGGGCACGCGCGGAAGCGGAGGCCATGAACGGCATACCGTGTTTTTGCAAGCCACTCCGATTGATGTGGCATCCATCCTCGAGACGGAATTGTTCGACAAACTCGATTGTGCTGTATTGGCCTCAGCGACGTTGGCGGTTGGAGGGGGTTTCGACTATATCAGGCAGCGGCTTGGCCTTAAGTACGCACGAGAGTCAGTGCTACCCTCTCATTTCGATTACGAGAACCAGGCGCTGCTGTATACGCCTGCCGACCTCCCCGATCCTCGTACTCAGGAATTCACGGCCTTGGCGGCGGAACGCATCCGCCAGTTGCTGGAGATCACTCGCGGGCGCGCCTTCGTGTTGTTCACGAGCATCACCCAAATGAAAGAAATTCACAGTCGACTGTGTTCGCAGCTCCCATTCCGTCTATTGCTCCAGGGAGACGCCCCGAGGAATGCCCTTTTCGCGGAGTTCCGCCAGACGCCGAACGCCGTGCTGTTTGCAACTTCGTCATTCTGGCAGGGCGTGGACGTGCAGGGCGAGCAGTTGAGTTGCGTAATCATTGATCGCCTGCCGTTCGCGGTGCCCAGCGATCCGGTCGTAGCCGCGCGGGTGAAAGCGATTGACGCCGATGGCGGAAATGCATTCTTTCAGTATCAAGTGCCGGCAGCGGTGATCACGCTGAAACAAGGCTTCGGACGCCTAATCCGCTCGCTGCACGATCGCGGCTTGCTGGTGCTGCTCGACAACCGCATTTTGAAGAAGCAGTACGGGCGCGTGTTTATCGAGAGCCTGCCGAATTATAAGAAGACCACGGAGATGCGGGTGGTCGAGGAGTTTTTTGGGGTACAGAACTAAGCGGGCGCTGGCTCAACTGCTGCGCAGCCGTGCTTGCAACTGCCTCACACATACTCCCGCTCAGCCCGCCGAATGGCTCGATACCGTTCGAACACCTTCTTCTGGCTCTCCAGTCCCAGCGCGGATCGGATCGAGCTTCCCCGAAAAGTATGGAGCAGCATCTTCCAGCCCCGTGACAAAACGAATCCCGGATCATGCTTGAGTGCCACAGGTATGTGGTGAACCTTCATCCAGCGCTCGGCCTTCCAGCGCAGGAATTCCACTTCTTCGGCGGGCAAGTGTTCGGTGCGCACGACCGCGGTAGTGCCGTCGTATTCCTCGAGCCGCTCATTCATGATCAACCCTTGATCACGGAAGTCTTTCGTCATCGGGGTGCGCGGATACGGCGTTGGATGTTGAATGTAGGGCCAGTCCACGTAGCGGCGCGCGAATTCAAGGTTGGCTTCGATGGACTCGCGCGTGTCGCTGGGACTGCCCACAATCAATCCGCCGACCACATACATCTGGTGGCGGTGCAGATAGTCGATGGCCTTCAGCGTGGCGTTGCCCGTGTTTTGTCCATTGAGGCGCTCCGTGTTCTTGGCCGAGGCCTTCAGAAATTCCAAGTCGTTCTCCAGGATGTTCTCGATGCCAAGAAAAACGTAGCGGAATCCGGCGCGCCGCATCAAGGGAGCGAGGGTTTCACCGTGATTCGCGATGGCCGAGGTCATGGCTTGCACGAAGTAGTCAATCTTGTGCAACCCCGCGGCAATAATGGCCTCGCACAAAGCCTCGAACCGTCGCACGTTCAGAGTAATGTTGTCGTCGACCAGGAAAACGGTTCGAGCGCCGTGATCGCGGGCGTCGCGAATGTCCGCCAGCACGCGGTCGAAGGAATAAGTATGGAAGTTGCGCCCCCGCATTTCGATGATCGAGCAGAAACTGCAATCGAAGGTGCAGCCACGCGAAGTCTCGATTACATCCACCTGCCGGCCCAGCAGCGTGTATCCCTTCAGCACGCGCGCATCGCGGTTCGGGGGTTGGATTTCTTTGTCTTCGAGCCGGTGCGGAGGCCGGGCCGGGTTGTGCACCCAGCTCTCACCGTTCCGCCACGATAGGCCGCATATCCGCTCGAACCCGGAGCCCTGCTCGACTGCGCGCAACAATTCGCGGAAAGTGACTTCCCCCTCGCTGCGCACCAGATAGTCGACGCCCATCTCCTCATAAGCTTCGGGGGCAAGGCTGGGATCGTATCCACCCACCACGATCTTCACTCCCGGCCGCAGGGCGCGCACCAGTTCGATAATGCGGCCGGCGGTGCGGCGCTGAAACGTCATGATGGAGAGTCCGACGACTTCTGGGTCGAGCTCGCGGACCAGCCGGGTCACAGTTTCACGCACCTCGCGGTGAACCAGGATCAAATCAGCTACGGCCACGCGGTGATGCGGATCGACGTTTCCCGCCAGCGACGTCAACGCACCATTGGGCATGCGGATCGCGACCGGGGGCATGTGTTCGAAAGAATCCGGCATCGACAGCAATAGGACGTTCATCACCAGTCCTTACTGCCTCGCAGTAATCCCGCAGGCGCGGGTTGAACCCCAGTAGCGAAGCGAATGGTCAGATTGTAACCCAGCTTGCCGTCGAAATGCCGAACCGCCAGACGTTGGGTAGTGGGGCTTTCGCTTCTATGCCCCTACCCAGACGTTGGCCGCGAATGCAGCCCATGGCTGCTTCGGGCCTTCGCCTGAGTGGAATCCGGCTATTTGTGCTCTTCCACCAACCCCGGGCTCGCCAGCACCCCCACGACAATCCCCGAAGCCTCCACCTTGGTGTGATACAGGCGTTCGGTGGCTTTTACGAAGTCCGAAGGCTTGGCGTCGGGAATGTTTACGAAGGTTTGCGGGTTGCGGTCGGTGAGCGGGAACCATGAACTCTGAATCTGCACCATGATGCGGTGCCCGCGACGGAAGGTGTGGTTAACGTCCTGCATGGTGAAGTCGATCTCCTCGACCTTGCCGGGAGTGAAGGGCTCGGGCGTTTCGAAACTGTGGCGAAACTTTCCCCGGAAAGGCTCGCCGCGCACCAGTTGCTGATATCCACCCATGGTGAAAGCCGGCGGGGGCACGTCGGTTCGCGGCTTGTTCTTATCTTCGGGCCTAGGCTCGTCGAGCTTGCTGTCAGGATAGTCGGTGGGATACACGTCGATCAGTTTTACATCCCAATCGGAATCCGTTCCGCTGGTCGAAACGAAGAGGCGCGGCGAGACCGGGCCGGCAATCGTCACGTCTTCCTCGAGCACCGGCGTTTCATAAACCAGAACATCGGTTCGGCTGTCGGCGAAGCGCTGATCTGAGACCATGTATTCCTGCGGCACGCTCAGCGAAACATAGTTCACAAAAGGCACGGGCTTGGCCGGATCGCTCACGTATTCGTCGAATGCGGGCGAGTCGGAGGCGGGCGGATCGAACGAAAGTCCGCCACCGGCGCGGAAATACAAGGTCTTCGCCTCGGCATCCTTCGGAGGCCACGCGGAATAGCGTCTCCAGACATTCGTGCCGGTCTCGAAGACGTAGGCTTTAGGAAGTTTGGCGTCGCCGTTGCCTTTGAGGTATTGCTCGAAGAACGGAAACAGAACGTTCTTGCGGTAATAGTCGCCGGTATTGAACGAAAACTCAACCCGCCCAAGGTGATCGCCATCTAATCGGGCCCAACCCCCATGCACCCAAGGGCCGACCACGAGTGCATTAAAGATTCCGGAGTTGTTCTTGTCGATGGCGTGGAAGGTGCTGAACGGGCCTTGCAGGTCTTCGGCGTCGAACCATCCTCCGACGGTGAGCACGGCGCAATGGATGTTCTTCATGTGCGGCTGCCAGATTCCGCGCCTTCCAGTAATCGTCGTATGTGTCGTGGTGCATTTGATCCTCCCACAACGCGCTCTTGCCTGCCAGATACTTGGTGAGATTGGCGATGGGGCCAGCGTTCAGGTAGAACTGGTAGCCATTTTTGGTGCCGTAATCGAAGGGCACGGGAGTCTTCGGCGGCAACTGCGGGTTTTCCTGGGGCTTGAAAGAGCTATAGAAGCCGAAATTGGCGTTCAGCATGAACGCGCCGCCGTGGTAGGCATCGTCGCCCATAAAAAGATTGGTCATCGGAGCCTGTGGTGAAGCTGCCTTGAGCGCCGGATGCGAGTCGATGATGCTGGCCGAAGTAAAAAATCCGGGATAAGAAATGCCCCAGATCCCTACTTTACCATTGTTGTTAGACACGTTCTTGAGCAGCCAGTCGATGGTGTCGTAGAGATCGCTGCTGTCGTCCACATCATGGTTGGATTTCTTATCGTCGATGTGCGGACGCATCTCGACAAATGTACCCTCCGACATGTAACGGCCGCGCACATCCTGGAGGACGAAGATGTATCCCGCCTTGTCAAAGTCGGGCGATGGTCCGAGCTGCTTGCGGTACAGATCCACGCCATACGGACCCACGCTGTAGGGAGTTCGATTAATCAGAAATGGATAGGCGCGGGAACTATCCTTGGGCACGTATACCGAGGTAAAAAGATGCAGGCCGTCGCGCATGGGGATTCTGTACTCGTACTTCGTATAGTGTTCCTTGACGTCGTACTCCTGCGCGTCGGGCTTACTCTGGGCGGCAAGGTGGGTGGTTAACGCCAGCGTGACGAGAACGAGAAATGACAGATTGCGGCGTGACATGATGTGCTCCTTGGTCAACCAAAGAAGTGAATAGGCAAGCTACCCTTAGAAACGGAGAGCAGTCAAGCCGCATTCCACCCCTGCCGCGTTACAATGGATGTTTCGTGATGAAACGCGGTCCTGGCCTGTATTCATGCGGAGCCGCTGAGGGATGCATGTTCGAAGTAACAGTTGACGATACGTTTGCCGCAGGGCATTACCTACGCAACTATAAGGGCAAGTGCGAGAACCCGCATGGGCATAACTACAGGATCCGGGTCACGCTGGCGGGAGCCGAACTGGACAAGGCTGGCCTCCTGCTCGATTTCAAGGACCTGCGCGAGGTGATGAAGCACGTCATTGAGCGGCTCGATCATCAAATGATCAACGACATTGAGCCCTTTACGAAGATCAATCCCTCGGCGGAAAATCTGGCCAAGTATTTTTACGACGAGTCGAACGCCCGGCTGGAGAGCGTGACCAACGGCCGCGTGCGGGTGAAAAACGTCATGGTCTACGAGACGGACACGACGACGGCCAGCTACAGCGAATAACAGTTGCCAGCCGCCAGTTGAAGGAACAAACGGCTGCCCTAACGCAGTCCTGGGCCGAGGTCGGTCGAATCCTGAACGGCCTAATGGCGTCAGTCTCGCGGCAATCTGGGTCGTAGTACTGGCGACTGGCAGCTGCGTTCCATGCAGATAACAGAAATCTACAGATCGCTGCAGGGTGAGTCGACACATGCTGGGCTCCCGTGTGTCTTTGTTCGGCTCACGGGATGTAATCTGCGCTGCTCCTGGTGCGACAGTGAGTATACGTTTCAGGGCGGACGCAAAATGACTTCGGAAGACGTCTGGCACGAGGTGATGCGGCTTAGTCCCAGCGGCGGATTAGTGGAGATCACCGGTGGGGAGCCCATGCTCCAGGAGCGGGAGCTGGTGCCGCTGATGCGGCAGTTGCTCGAAGCCGGCTATCGCGTGCTGCTGGAGACCAGCGGAGAGCGGCCACTGGAGCGCGTTCCGGCAGGAGTCATCAAGATCGTGGACGTGAAGTGTCCGAATTCAGGCGAGGCCTACACGTTTCACACCCAGAATCTGGAAACCCTGACCGCGCACGATGAAGTCAAGTTCGTGCTGAGCGGGAGAGCGGATTATGAATTTGCCCGGGACTTCACCTACCGGCATCGTCTGGCCGAGCGCGTGAATGCGGTGCTGTTCTCGCCGGCTTTTCGCAAGGACGCCACCGGGGCCCGGGACAGTTCGCACTGCTTGCTCGATCCGCAAGAATTGGCGGAGTGGATGCTCGCGGATGACGTTCCGGCACGCCTGGGGTTGCAATTGCACAAGTTCATCTGGGACCCGGCCGTAAAAGGGGTTTAGACGAGGGCTGCCATGGGAATCCCATACAGCGCAGACAAGGACGATCTTTACTATTCCGCAAAGCGTGCGGTTTTCTTCCCCAATGGCCGGGCGCAATCCGAGGCGGCGCTTTGTATGGAGATGGCGCGACTGGCGTACTGCCAGCTCGAAACCAGCTTCGCATTTGACCAGGACGGGATTCAGAAGGTTCCGGGAGGCATGCAGTTTACGGATTGCAGGTTTTTCGAGACCGCAACCGAGCCCGACGATGGAGGCTCCCACGCTTTCCTCGCGCTCGACGGAAAGAACAAGCTGGTCGTTCTTTCGTTTCGAGGCACGGATAAGGACGACGCCAGCGATCTGAGTGACGACTTCAATGCGCTGCCCCAGCCCTGGCCGGCCGGGGGCAACGTGCACTCCGGTTTCGCCAAGGCTCTTCTGGATGTTTGGCAAGGGGTTGAGGCTGCTCTCCACCAAATCAGCGACTACAAGCTCCGGTTCACCGGGCCCAGTCTGGGCGCGGCCATGGCCACGCTGGCGGCAAGTCTCGAAAGGCCGAAGTCTCTCTACACGATCGGTTCTCCGCGGGTGGGAGACCAGGCCTTCGTCGACAAGTTCGAGGGGTTGGACAACCATCGCTATGTCGATTGCTGCGATCTCGGGACCCGAGTGCCTCCCCGAAGCGTTCGGCTAGGCGCACATTCCCGGCAAGATGCATTACCTTGATTTCGACCGCGCCGTTCAGGAACGCGACCGCGCCAAGGCCGAGGAGGATTACTTAAGGAATTACGTTTGGAGGATCGGAGACGTGGTCTGGCGTCCCTTGGCCGATCACGCTCCGGTCAACTATGTCTGGCCGGTAACAGCGGCTACCCCATAGGTCGGCGATCCTCGCAACCGAAGGTTCTTGACTCGATGAACGAAGGAGAAAAAAAGCGCGCGGTCGTCCTGCTCAGCGGAGGGATGGATTCATGCGTGTGCGCGGCGCTGGCGGCCCGCGACTACGCTGCCGCGGCGTTGCACGTGAGTTACGGACAGCGCACGGAAGACCGGGAGCGGCAATCCTTCTTGGCAATTTGCCAGCGCCTGAACATTCAGGAGAAACTCCTGGTGCGTAACGATGCCCTGCGCGCCATCGGAGGTTCGGCCCTCACGGACGAAAACATTCCCGTGCCTACGGGGGACGCAGTGGATCACGCCATTGCCCACGACATCCCGGTAACGTATGTGCCCTTTCGCAATGCGCATTTCCTGGCCGTCGCGGTGAGCTGGGCCGAAGTGCTGGGAGCGGAGAAAGTCTATATCGGTGCCGTGGAACAAGACAGTTCTGGCTATCCCGATTGCCGGCCGGAGTATTACGAAGCCTTCAATCAGGTGGTCAAGACGGGGACGAAAGCAGGAACCATCGAAATCGCCACCCCGCTCGTCCGCCTGCGCAAGGCTGAAATTGTGCGCCTGGGCCTTGAATTAGCCGCGCCATTCGATTTAACTTGGTCATGCTACAGTCGCCAGGATAAAGCGTGCGGCGTCTGTGATAGCTGCGTGTTGCGGCTGCGGGCCTTTGCCGCCGCCGGGGCCAGAGATCCGATTCCGTATGCAGAGAAAGAAATTGTTGAATCGTGATTGTTGACTGAGAGCCGATGCAGAGGCTCGCGCCGTCTTTTCAACCAACATTCAGAAGTCAATAAACCAAGCATGATTTGCGCCGGGAGGCCACCATGAAAATGCATTTGGCAGTGTTCGTTTTCGTTTTCTTAATGCTGGGATTGTGTGCCCCTCCGGTTTTCGCCCAGTCTTCGGGAACCGTCAAGGGCGTTTGCAAGGACGCGGACGGCAAACCCATCGCGGATGCAGTGGTCGTGTTCGCCAACCAGGATACTGGTCAGAAATACCCTCTCAAAACCGACAAGAAAGGCGAGTATTTCTCCCTCGGCGTTGCCGCCGGCACCTATAACGTTACGCTCTACAAAAACGCTGACGACGCCAAAGCCAACAAGGAAATCGACCACGTCAACAAATTTCCGGTCAAGCTGGACGAGAACACGCTCGATTTCGACGAGAAGAAAGTCGCGGACGACAGAGCGAAGGGCCAGGGCCTGACTCCGGAACAAGCCAAGCAGCAGCAGGAGTCGCAAGAGAAAGTGAAAAAGGAAAACACCACGATTAAGGCCCTGAACGAAAAGATCGTTGCGGCGAACACCGCCATGAAGGCGGGAGATTTCGATACCGGGATCAGCACCATGACCGAAGCCACGCAGGTCGATCCGACACGCGATGTAATCTGGGCACTGCTCGGCGATGCCTATCGCGGTTCGGCGCTAAAGCAGGCCGATCCCGCGGAGAAGGCCAAGCGCCTGCAAGAGGCAGTCAGCGACTACCAGAAGGCGATCGAACTCAAGCAGAAGGCCTTGGAAGCCGCACCCCAGAAGGATCCCAACGAGGTCAAGCGGCTGGCGGGGTATTACAACAACCTGGGAGAGGCTCTCGGCAAGGCCGGCAAGGTCGATGACGCCCTGAAAGCATACAGCCAGGCGGCACAGGTGAATCCAGGGGACGCTGCGGGGTATTACTACAATGCCGGCGCGGTGTTGACCAACGTGGGCAAGGTCGATGCTGCCATCGAGGCCTTCGACAAATGCATTGCCGCCGATCCCAATCGGGCAGACGCCTATTACCAGAAGGGCGTCAACATGATCGGCAAAGCCATCCTGCAAGGCGACAAGATGGTCGCGCCTCCAGGCACGGCTGAGGCTTTCCAGAAATATCTTGAGCTCCAGCCCACCGGCCAGTATGCCGATGTGGCCAAGCAGATGCTCGCCAGCATAGGGGCTCCCGTGCAAACCGGCTTCGGCGCAAAAAAGAAGCCCGCTAAGAACTAACCCGATTCCCACTGGCTTGGATTGACTGGAAAGGGCGGCCGAGAGGCCGCCTTTTTGTCTTCCTGGGCCGTCCCGCTTCCAGATTACGAAGGACTATGTCCTAACTGCCCCTGCATCTCCTCCGCCAGCGCGGTAAAGTGTAGTTAATAGGCTAACTGCGGTTGCCCCGACCTCCCTTCTGTGGTGCAGGCAATTCCCTAAGAATAAGAACAGATTCGCACAGAGGTGGAATGGCAGCATCTGGCACCGCCGCAATTTCAGTTTCTTTGGAAGGCTATTCCGGCAGTGGCAAAGTGGCTACGCCCGCTTTGCTGGGCGCGATGCTGCGTGCCGCCGATAGAATCAGCGATCTGGTTTTTTCTCCCGGACGCCCTCCCCAGGTGCAGGTCCACGGCCAGCTCATTCCAGTCCAGGTAACGGGACTGGTCACTCTTAGTTCCGATGACACGCGCCACATGGCAGCCGATCTGATTGGCGACAACCAACAGGCGGTCGCAAGCCTGCGCGAACACGGCTCCTGCGACATATCCTACGGCTTGGCCGGCGTCGCCCGCTTTCGCGTAAATATCTTCATCCAGCGTGGCAGTTGCGCGGTCGTGATGCGCGTAATTCCCACCGCCATCCCTGATTTTGCTTCCCTCCGTTTGCCTTCGCACCTCGCCGATGTAGCCAGCCTGCGCGATGGAATCGTGCTGGTGACCGGGCCTGCCGGATCGGGCAAGTCCTCCACTCTGGCCGTGCTGCTCGACTGTATCAATCGCGAGAAGAATTATCACATCATCACCATTGAAGATCCCATCGAGTTCCTGCACAACCACAAGTGCTCCACCATTCATCAGCGCGAGCTGCATAGCGACACTCCCAGCTTCGCTCACGCCCTGCGCTCTGCGTTGCGGCAGGCGCCCAAGGTCATCCTGGTCGGCGAGATGCGCGACCGCGAAACCATCCAGAGCGTCCTAGAAGCAGCCGAAACCGGCCAACTCGTGCTTTCCAGCCTGAACACCATGGACGCGCCCAAGACCGTCGAGCGCATTGTCAGTTCGTTCTCGCCCGGTGAACAGCAACGTGTGCGCGAGCGCTTCGCCAAATCATTCCGCTACATCATCGGCCAGCGCCTCTTGCCCAAGACCGATCGCAGCGGCCGCGTCCCGGTCGCCGAAATCCTGAAAGCCAATGCCCGCACCCGCGAGTGCATCGAAAAGGGCGAGCGCGACGGCAAGACCTTGCTCGACGCCATGAAGGCCGGCGCATCCGAAGGCATGCAACACTTTGATGGCGAAATCGCCCAACTCGTCCGCGACCGCGTAGTCGACCTAGAAACCGGCCTCTCCTACGCCAGCAACCCTACGGTGTTGGGCCAGGAACTGGCCCGGTAGCAGCACGCATCCGGCGTCCCGAGTCAGAAATCCAAGAACAGTCTGTCAGCCCGACGGGAGCCAGAGCGCCAGCGACGCGGGAAAGCGAGGCTCGGGAGGGGCACGGCTTCAGCCGTGCCGCAAGCGCCATAACGTGGAAGAGCGGCGCTTCAGCGCCGGGTAAAGCTCACACGAAATCAAGGCGGCTTCAAGCCGCTTGTCCTTGCTAGGCTAAGGCGGGGTCAAAATTGGGAAGCGGACAGTCGCGAGGGCCACAGGGGCCACGCCCGTGGGAAACGGAGAACCAGCTAGAGGCGCGAGGCGGCCCGTAGACCCATCCACGCTGAAGGCAAGGACGCTGTTGGACTGAGTATCGGGGGCATACAGGACTCCGTCGTAGCCATTGCTCAGCCCTGCCACTGCCGTACCTGCGGGAAACGGAGAGCCCGGGACCGCAGTCAGAAAGCCGGTGTTCTGGTCCACGCTGTCGGCGGAGATCGTGTGGTCAATGCCGTTCAGCGCATACAAGAAGCTATGGTAAGAAACCAGCGACGCCGGACCGGGTCCGGCCATAAAGGGCGATCCGGGAACCGGGGCAAGAGCGCCGGACCCATCGACCGAGTAAGCCGCAATTTCATTGAGGCCGCTCAACGCGACATAAATTGTGGTCCAGTTGACAGCGATCGCAGCCGGTGCACTGTTCAGCGGGGTTGCAAAGGGAGAACCGGGAACAGGCGCAAGGGCGCCATCGGAATCAATTGTAAAACCCCAAATCCCACCTCCGGTGAAGTCCGCGGCGTACAGAGCATTGATGTTGCCCGGGTTGTACACAACCAGATTTTCGGGCGCAACCTCGGCGCTGAAAGGCGAGCCCGCAAGCGCGGTCAGGCTGCCGCTGCTGGCTATGTTGAAGGCGGCGATCGTGCCGTTCGTGTCTCCAACATAAAGGTCATTGCCAAATTCCACAACTCCGGCCGGAGTGCCCGGTAACGCGCCCAGGCTGAAAGGCGATCCCATTATCGCGGTGAGAGCGCCGTCACTCGAGTTCACGGCAAACGCATCAATCGCAGCATTGTTCGGATCGGATACGTAGAGAGCGGCGCCATCCTCAGGAGCGGAAATGTACGGGGTGTTAGCAATCCCTGGAGTGCTTGCCGGCGTACCCAGGGCGCCGCCGGACTCCGTTGGAAAGGTGAGAATCTGGCCGGTGTTTGTAGTCGCGTAAACAAACGAGCATCCACTGCACATGTCGCCTGACTGATTGTTCACATGATTCGCACTGTTCGCACCGCAGCCTGCGAGTATGAGCGCGAGGGCGGGGACGGAAAGTTTGGCCACGGGGCCAAGAGAGCGGATACGCAATGCTTCCTCCGATTCGCGGTCAGGCGGCAGGGATGCGCTTGCCGGCTTGAGCACCGGACCCGGAACGTTCTGTCGGCCGTGGCCCCCGCGAGAGAAAGGCTACTGTGCCGAATTATAGCTCTGCGGAAGCTGGGGTTGGTTCGCAATTCTCTGATCCACGGAAAACTCCGCTATTATCTCTAGGATGGCAGAGCCGCCAACCCAATCCCTCCTCCTGAGCTTTGAAGAGGCCCGCCGCGTAGTCGAGGAGCAGGCTTCGCGCGTGGCCCCAGGCGGCGAGGAAACGCTGGCTTTGCTCCAAGCGGCCGGGCGAGTGCTGGCGGAGCCGATCACCGCCGACCGCGACATCCCTCCCTTTCCGCGCTCCACGCGCGATGGCTACGCAGTGTGCGCCGCCGACCTGGCAACGCTTCCAACCAAGCTCAAGGTAATCGGAGAAATCAAAGCAGGCCCGCTACAACTTCCACCCCCGCTGAATCGCGGCCAAGGATATTCGATCATGACCGGCGCACCAGTCCCGCAAGGCGCGGACGCCGTGGTAATGGTGGAATACACGTCGCCGCAAGCAGACTCTGTCGAAATAACAAGGAGTGCCGCGCCCGGCGAAAACATTGTCGCGCAGGGAGCCGAAGCCAAACACGGCAGCCTCCTGCTCGACCGTGGCACGCGCCTCAATGAAACCGCCATAGCACTCGCTGCTTCGGTCGGCAGATCGCGGCTGCAGGCTTTCGTTCGTCCGCGCGTTACCGTTCTCACCACTGGCGACGAGATCGTCGACGTCGATGCCGAACTCGGCCCCACGCAGATCCGCAACTCCAACACCTATTCGCTGGCGGTACAGATCAAGAAAGCCGGCGGCGAACCCGTGCTCTTGCCAATCGCCCCCGACGAACCGCGCCGTCTGCGGCAACTGATCGAAGAAGGCCTGCAATCAGACCTGCTGATCATGACCGGTGGAGTCTCCATGGGACGCTACGACTTGGTCGAGCAAGTCCTATCTGAGCTGAAAGCCGAGTTCTTCTTCACAGGAGCAAGAATCCAACCTGGAAGGCCGGTAGTATTCGGCCAAGTAGGCTCGTGTGGCGCGGGCACTCCTGCCCCCGAAGGGGCTTCAGCCCCGCTCTCGCACCAGGACCAGCACAGATATTTCTTCGGTCTCCCCGGCAACCCAGTCTCAACCATGGTCACCTTCGAACTCTTCGCAAGGCGGATGATCGAAGCACTTGGAGGAATGTCCCCGCGTCCGCTCACCTTCCTCCATGCCCGTCTGAAATCCGACATCCGCAGCAAGACCGGACTGACCAGATTCTTGCCTGCGATCCTTTCCGGCAACTATGAACACTCACACGCGGACCCTGTGCCCTGGCAGGGATCAGGCGATCTCACCGCCCGAGCCCGCTCGAATTGCTACATCGTAGTCCCGCCCGATCGCGAGCACATCCTCGCAGGCGAGTGGATAGCCGTAATGCTGCAGTAAGCTGCACCTTCTTGCCTGAAGTAGCGACGTCCGTCTCAGATTGCCGATAAACTCAGATTGCCGACAACCTCCGATTTTGGGTGGCGCCACACTTCAGCAGCTGCGATAGAGGGAGCAAAACCAAGAGCGCCTCTAGCCACCCGACGTGCTCTCTCCCATCCCATGTAAGATAGAACTTTCGCATGGCGAAAAAGCTCTCCCACTACGACGCAGCCGGCCACGCTCGCATGGTCGATGTCTCCGGCAAAGCCCCTACCAGGCGCGAGGCCGAAGCCAGCGCCTTCGTGCAGATGAAGCCAGCCGTGCTGAAAGCGCTGCCCAAAAACCCCAAGGGCGATCCGCTCGAAGTAGCGCGCCTCGGCGGAATCATGGCCGCCAAGCGCACCTCAGAGTTGATCCCTATGTGCCACGCCCTGCCTCTCTCCCACGTTGATGTCGAGATGCGCCTATGCGAGAATGGCGTCGCCATCACCACCAAAGTCGCAACCACCGCCGCAACCGGAGTAGAGATGGAAGCCCTAGTAGCCGCCAGTATTTCAGCGCTGGTTCTGTATGACATGCTCAAGGGGGTGGATAAAGGGGTTAAGATTCGGGAGATTGTGTTGGAGCGGAAGAGTGGGGGAAAGAGCGGGGAGTACCGGCGCACGAAGTGAATCCATGGCGAACGACGTCAAACTTCTTTTGGTGGATGACAACGCGATGGTGCTGGGGATGCTGGAGCATGCACTGGCTCCGTTCGCGCGCGTGGTGGCTGCGGGCGATGCTGCCGACGCCTTGCTCAAGGCTGTCGACGATCCTCCGGACCTTGTCATCTGCGACTACCGCATGCCGGGGATGGATGGGCGGCAGTTGGTCGAGAAGCTTAAGAGCCGGCCGGCTACGGCAAATTTCTCTGCGATCTTGATGGCTAGCCGGACGGACATCGATGAGCGTCTATCTCCTCAGGATGCGGCCGACGACTACATTGCCAAACCTTTCTTCCTGAAAGAAGCTACGCGGCGCATCAAGCGTACCGTGGACCGTATCGCTCTCGAAAAGATGGCTAAGACCGCGCCTTCCGATGGCGTGGTGCGCGGGAACCTCTCGCAGATGAATGTGATTGACCTGATGCAGTCGCTTGAAATGGGACGTAAGAGCTGCCAGCTCAAGCTGAACAATGAGGGCGAGAAGTGCGAAGTGTTTTTTGTTGAGGGTCAGGTCAAGCACGCTACTTATGGATCTTTGTCGGGAGATGAAGCCGTCTTCAAGGTTTTGCGTTGGACCGGCGGCAACTTCGAACTCAACTTCGAGGGCAAGACCGATCAGGAAACCACGAAGCTCAACACTCAGGGTCTGCTGATGGAGGGCCTGCGACTTCTCGACGAATCGCAGCGCGATGGCGGCGCGGAGGCCGTGGGAGAGAGCGCTGAGAGCGCTGAGAGTGCCGAGAGCGTTGCCAGCGCCAGTGCGAGCGGCGGGGCCGGCGCTGGTGTGAGCAGCACGAGTGCGGGCAGCAGCGCTGGCGGTGGGCGGACGGAAGAGGAAGAAGATGTCCTCCTCGATAGCTGAGGAAACCGCGCCGGTGGTTTTCACGGCCGCAGTGGTCACAGTCAGCGATTCCTGCGCCCGCGGGGAACGCGCGGATCTTTCCGGGCCCGCGGTTGCCGAAGTCCTGAAAAAATCTGGTTTTCGCGTTGTCGCTGCGCAGATTGTGCAAGACGATTCCATGCAGATTCAGAATGCCCTCGTCCATCTGGCGCTGGAGGTGCGTTTCATCGTAACCGCGGGTGGGACGGGGATTGCTCCGCGCGATGTCACTCCGGAAGCGACCGAGGCAGTTTGCGATCGCCTTATTGATGGCGTGGGTGAGCGCATGCGGCTTGAGGGCGCGAAGAAAACTTCATTCGCCGCTTTGAGCCGGGGAGTGTGCGGCGTGCGGGAGAAATCTCTGATTTTGAATCTGCCGGGCAGTCCCAGCGGCGCGGTGGAATCTTTGGAAGCTGTGCTAGATCTGATTCCTCATGCGCTAAATTTGTTGGACGGGAAGACGGAACATTTTTAGTCGGTGCCGGGCCCGGGATCTCAGCAGGGCTGATATATGAGGCGGGAGGGTAGCCTACGGGAACGTCGCAACAAACTCGCTCAACACGAATGACCAACCCGGACGGGCGTGAAGCGATATTGAGACAACAGAAAGCCCGAACATCAGATGAGCGGTGACAGCCGCGACAACCCCGCCAGCGATCTGCACGACGACGTATGCACTAGCGTCTTTCCATGATAGACCGCCGACGATTGGTTCAGACAAAGTGACGACCGGATTGAAGTGTTCTCCTGAGATGGAGCCGAATGTGCAGATGAGAGCGACGAGTGCGGCTCCAGTAGCAATTGTATTCGCAAGCAGAGCGATGGCGACGTTCCCGCCAGAGAGTTTCTCGCCCATGATGCCAGAGCCAACGACCGCAGCGACAAGAAACGCCGTCCTCATAAACTCCGCTGTCAATCGGCCACCGAGGGTGAATTTCATTGGTGTCCGATATCGTCCAGTTTTGTCTTGAGAGCAAGATTGTCGATGGATGCGAGAGGCAAATCGAGGAACAGAGTGATGCGACGATCAAGCAGGAAGAAGGCGTCCCGGAATGCCTGCTGAATTTCCTCTTTCGTGCCCTTGACCGATGCTGGGTCAGGAACTCCCCAATGTGCGGTCGTCGGATGTCCCGGCCATATCGGACAGACTTCCTTCGCCGCACTGTCGCTGACGGTGAACACGAAGTCGATTCTCGGAGCGTCCGGTCTCGCAAACTCAGCCTAAGACTTACTCCTGAATCCTTCTGTCGGGATGGTAGCCGCTTCGAGTTCTCTCAACGCCTCTGGTCGCACTGTTCCTGAGGGATGACTCCCGGCAGTGTAAGCAGTGAACCTCGGTCGTCCCTTCGCATTCATGATGCGTTCCGCCATGATTGA
This sequence comes from uncultured Acidobacteriaceae bacterium, assembly GCA_963714225.1. GTDB lineage: Bacteria > Acidobacteriota > Terriglobia > Terriglobales > Acidobacteriaceae > Sulfotelmatobacter. The sequence continues at coordinate 283,800 of CAVQNY010000054.1, forward strand.
ACGTGCGGAGTTGCCAGTGCAGAGAAACAAGACGCTGTAGTGGTTGTCCGTCATGTCGGTCACAACATATCTTCAGTGAGGTTTGACTCCTCGAACGAAAGCACTCATGAACTTCCCGTCAACTTGTGGCGCAATCGCATCAACGTCGATGTTGTGGCCTGCCAAAAACCCACGAGCGTCTTCGATCAGATAGATTCGTGTCGGTTCAAGGTCGATCTGACGACTTCCTTGATGTCCTGATTCATGGCCCCTCACTTACAGCATTGAATGATCGATTCCGGCTTGAGTGCTTTGTTCCTTGTGCAGCATTCGGCGTACAAGAACCGAAGGACTTCCTGAAGTGCAACGGTGTTCGCTGTGTAACGGAGGAAGGTGCTTTCCCGTGAGACGTTCTGAAGGTCTTCGGACTTCAACTTGTCGAGATGGTGCGAGAGCGTCGAGTTCGGGATGTCCAACTCTTCTTGAATCTCTCCGACGACAAGGCCGTCTGGGTGTGCAGCGAGAAGTAATTGCATGATCCGCAGACGGGCCTCGGTGCCCATCACAGAAAACATGTCTGCGAACTTCACTACTTTGTCAGACCCTCGCCGAACGTTTGGCATGTTTCGATAATTGCAGGAATACGGAACGGTTGTCAACTGTGTGGGGAATCGGGACTCAGCACGGTAGCTAAAGGGTTCTGGCTCGGCATCCTGCTGTGTTGGTTGGTGGAAATGTTGGCTATCCTACCAAGCGCGTTGGTACAAGTTACTCATCATCATTACGCTACGACGGGAAAGTATGATTTTTCACGTAGTTGTATGTCCTAATGTGAATCCAGAAAAAAAGTTTCTGCGATTACCGCCGGCAGCACCTACGGCACCGACACAATCCGCCGTACGTCCTTGAGGAGCACGAAGAGATGCATCGGGTCCGAAGGGGAGGGGATGAAATCGAATTTCAGGTAGAAGCTCCTTGCTTCTTCATCCTTCGCATGCACCGCGAAAGCGCGAATGCCGGCAATATCGGCCGCCTGCAATGTGCGCAACATTGCGTCTTTTAACAGTGCCTTGCCCACACCCTGGCTCTGCCACCGATGATCCACCGCCAATCGCGCGAGCAACATAATAGGAACGGGGTGGCGCGCCAGCCCTTTGGTCAAACGTTCCGGCGCTTCCTCTCTCGTGACGTGACCCACAGCAAGTGTGTAATAGCCGACGACAGCACCGCCCGCGAGCCCGACATAGGTTTGCGCCGCGCCTGCCTGTTGGTTTTGCCAACTATAGCGCAGGAGATAGCGGTTCAGTTCTTCTCTGCCGCAGTCAAAGCTTTCAATTGGGTGATCGGCGCGGAGCTTTTCAACGCGGCGCGCTTCGTTCACTGACGCGATCCGGTGTCGAAGAATCCCGGTTCTTTCAGGAGTCGCTCAAGGTGGGGCAGGGGGCGAGGAAAGGCGTCAAGCGCGGCCAGGAATGCCTTCCACTGTGTAGCACTAAGACCGAACGTTCGCCGGTCGGCAAGAGCTTCGTCGGCGCGTGCCAAAGCGCTTTCCAGCACGAACTCGCTCACAGAGCGATGCGCGACCGCCGCCGCCGCCTGCAAGGCGCGTTTCGCGCGGCGTGTCAGGCGCAAATCGAGTTTCTCCGAACGCGTGGTGTGCGATGGCATGATATTACCTTTTCTTAAGGATATCTTTCTTGCCCGACAATGTCAAGACAACGAATCAAGCCATCTAAAATGTAACCCAAGGAGGTGCTGTCGAGACATTTAGGATGTAACCCAATGCGAAAATAATTTTTGAGGAGGGTTGCATTGGGAAGCAAGGCAAAGTGGGAATATTTTCGGGTGGTGTATGACCGCTATCGCAAGAGCGCACGGGCGGGGAAAAAACTGATTCTCGACGAATTCTGCCGAAATACGGGTTACAACCGTAAGTACGCCATTCGTCGCTTGAATGGACCACCGCCGGGCAAAAAGCAGGAGCGATCTCGTGCGGCACGACGAGCGAGCTATGGTCACCGGGTCATGATGATTCTGGGGGCGATCTGGGAAGCGGCAGGATACCCGTGGTCGGTGCGGCTCAAGGCACTGTTGCCGGAATGGCTGCCCTGGATTCGCAAGCGCTACCGAACGACTCCGGCGCTGGAACAGCAACTGCTGCGCATCAGCGCGCGGCAAATGGATCGGCGCCTGCAGGGAAAAAAGCAAGCTTGGCGGCGACGCATCTATGGACGTACCCGACCCGGGAGTCTGCTGAAGCACCACATTCCGGTGAAAACGGATACTTGGGACGTGAAGACTCCGGGCTTTGCGGAAATCGATTTGGTTTCGCATTCGGGAAATTCTGGGGCGGGAGAATTTGCCCAATCGCTGAACCTGACGGACATCCACACCGGATGGACGGAATCGCGGGCGATTCTGGGTCGCGGCCAAGAAGCGGTGCGGCAGGCGCTGGAGGAGATTGCGGGGGTATTGCCGTTTCGCTTGCAGGGGTTGGATTCCGACAACGGATCGGAGTTTATCAATTGGCATCTGAAGCGCTGGTGTGAGGCCAAGAGGATTCAGTTGACGCGGGGACGACCGTACAAGAAAGACGACAACGCGCATATCGAGCAGAAGAACTGGACGCATGTCCGCAAGTTACTGGGCTGGGATCGGTACGACTCGGCGGCGGTGGTAGAGGCCATCAACGATCTCTATGGCCAAGAGCTGCGGTTGTGGCTGAACCTGTATTTGCCCTCGGTGAAACTGGTAAAGAAAATGCGAGTGGGTTCCAAACTGCGCCGAGTTTACGATGCGGCACAAACCCCACTGCAGCGGGTGTTGGCCTCGGGCCAGGCCGACGCAACCCGGGTTGCGGAATTGAAAAAACTGCGGTTGTCTCTGGACCCATTTCAACTCAGCCGGCAGATCGACCAGAAGTTGCAGCGCATCTACACGATGGCGAATCGACGGCTCAGCCCGAAAGTTGCACAGCCGAAGGCGGAGAAAAAAGCCGTAACCGCTATACCCGGTGGTGCAGGAGTCAAAGTGAAGAAACGCGGGGCTTCTAAGGAGAGGACTGGGAGAAAAGGGGCCTCAAACGCCAGCCCCTTTTCCCCCAGACCCCCTTTTCCCCGCTTAGTCTCTCGGGTTACTTTTCAGATGTCCCGACAGGCTTAGCTTGGGTTACCTTTTCAGATGGCTTGACACGGACAATGTGAATTCGGGTAGTGCGAGGCCAAGCTGGGCTGCGTATTTACGCAAACCAAACTCGATGAAGGATGAAGCCCTCAATATTGCATCGTGTTACGGTATAAAGATCAAGTCGACTGAAGCGGTACTGGGTCAGTTGAAACGGACCCAGTTTCTAACGATTTGGAGGGCCGTGATCCGAATCATCACTATCGAACGGGAATACGGGTGCGGGGCGGCTGGAATTGCTCAGAAGCTGGCTACTCGGTTGCACTGGACACTCTGGGACCAACTCCTGACTCAGGAGATCGCCCGTCTGGCCCACTGCGAGCAGTTCACAATTGAAAAACGTGCGGAGCGACGAGACCCCTTATATTACCGGCTGCTCAAGTCCTTTGCGCTCGGAAGTTATGAGGGCTGCGCTCCCTGCGTCCCTGTTGAGACACTCGATGCCGACAGCATTGTAAGAATCTCCGAACGTGTCGTCGAACAAGCTGCAGCGGCAGGTAACTGCGTTATCGTAGGGAGAGGATCGCAGCACTTTCTGAGAGCTCGCAGCGACACGCTGCGCTTCTTTCTCTATGCCTCCAGAGAGGAAAAATTACGACGCCTCATTTCAGAAGGGAAGACACAAGCCGATGCAGAAGGGCTGGTGGACACGGTCGACAGTGAACGTGCCGAGTTCATCAAGGCGTATTTCCACGCTGAATGGCCCAATCGCTCGGTTTACCATGCCATGGTCAACACTGGTGCGGGGGACGAAACGGTGGTTCAAGCCATCTTGAGTTTTCTCCGGCAACCCGTATCGACAGGAATCACAGCAGATTGAGACAAGAAAAAAAGCGGGGCGTCGCTCTGCGCCACGGCTGGCTATTCTTAATGCATCTTTATCATCCCACCTTGGAAGCCTTCGTGTGAAGATCCACCGGCATGGCATCCACCAACGAAGCCGCCACCCATACCCCTCGATGCCATCGCTGGCCCCGAGTGGAAAGCGCCATGCTCGGCTACGGCTCCAGTATAGACACCGTGCGAATAAGCAGCGCTGGTTGCATAGTGCTGACCCGGACCCCACGCGCGAACGTTCGCGGCGTGAGAACGGGCTATAGAACGATTGCTGCCAGTCGCACAGGTACACTTTGCGAGCAGCATCAAATCCAGCGAACAGGCTGGCGAGCGCTTGTTGACTGGCTCCCGAGAAGTCTCCACCAGACCCCAAGGCGAGCACAAACTCGCCGCCCGTAGCGCGCAAATCCACTTCACCAACCAATGCCACATTGCCGTCTTCGGCGTGCCGGTAAAACTGGGCCAGCTGTGTGCCGGATCGAGTGAGACGGACCAGACGATCCAGCCGCGACTGTCGTGCGACGCTACATCATCGGGTTAGGGACCCTTTTCCCTGTTCCAGCACATCCCGTGTTCATTGGTGGCTATTAACGGATTCCCTTGCAGAAGATTTTGTTGTATCGTGACACGATATTTCTTTGATCGGTCAGACAACCATGAACCTGTGCAGGATCGTCGAATGAACAGAGGTAAAGCTCGGTTGGCCTCTATTGGACTTTCGCCATCGTGGGCCCTGCCCAACAGTCAGACGAAGAAAAGGCCATGCGGATCATGTGTTATTCGCTCTGCGCAGTATCCGTTGCGATCCTGGTGGGTCTGTTGTTGTACACGATGTTGCCGTGACAGATTGATTGAATCCCTGGCAAGGCTCAAGGCCCCCAGTCGGCACTGCACGTTTTGGCGACAACTACTCTAGGCTCCCGAAACCAGCCGGAAGGTCACCGCCGAGCTCGAGGTTGGCTTTTGTGCCCGGCAGCGGCAGGAAATCACTCCTCCGCCAAGTCCTCACTCCTCCAGGCCGACGCAGAATTACCCATGGAACTCAGCGCTGTTCGCGTTGTGCTGATCTTCGCTTGACGGTTCGCCAGCGGAAGCACTCTTTGCAGTACATCTTCTTCGGACATCGTCCTGGAGGGGCACAATCACTATCCTGTGGGTATTTGGTTCGCCGACAATAGTCATGGTTGAAGCGCATGAGTCACACAGCTCTGGGCCGTCAGTTACGTGTTCCATCCCGAGGGCAGCCCAGAAGCTCGTGAATTTGTGAAGGAACGGATCCTGCGCATCCTCCGGGGTGAGGTGAGCCAAGTTGTCAAAGGCCTGCGCCAAATGGTGACCAAACGTAAGCTCAAAGGACAAAGACGAGCAACTGTGCTGGCCGTAGCAGCTTATTACTACCGAAACCGCGCCCGCATGCGCTACGGCTCTTATCTCCGTAAAGGCTACCCCATCGCCAGTGGCCCGGTCGAAGGAGCCTGCAAGAACCTGGTCAAAGACCGGATGGAACGTTCCGGGATGCGCTGGACCCCGCCCATGGCCGAGGCGGTGTTGCGGCTGCGGGCCGTTTACCTCTCAGAGCATTTCGAGGAGTACTGGCCCTTCCATGTTGACCAAGACCAGAAGCGCCTCTTTCAGTCTGTGAAGTGGCGGAAGCTCGTTGCCAAAAAGTAGCCACACCCAAATGATTCGGACCTGTTAACGCCTTGGCGACAAATGGGTAAAACAGCCCCACAGCGACACCACAAGCCAGACTCAATCCAACTCCTTTTGTGTTGGCCTTCGCACCCCCAGGCAAGCCCCGATATGCCATTGCATCGAGGACAATGGCGATGCAAATCAGCGCGATTCCGCCAAAAAGCAGAATGGGGTTTCCTTTCGGCGAAATGATGTAGTTGATGACTGCCCCAATCACCAACGCCAAACCCGCTCCGATCGGGAACGCCACGGCCATGCCCGCCACGGATATCGCTGCTACGAGGAGCAGGTTTCCGAGGTTGAAGATGACACCGCCGAAAAAAGCTTCCGAAAGACTGCGGAAACCTGCAGTCGCGAGATTGTGGAGAAAACTATCCGGCGACGTAGGGTTTGTATTTCCAAGCGTCAAACCAAACAACAGCGCACATGCCAGCAGACCCCAGATGTAGTCCCAGTAAGAGAGTTCGAACCGCCACCGTTTATCGATCTTCTGTGTATTTGCCCAACTACCCCAGCAGAGCATGCTGACCAGCATGAGGATGAGAGCAGCCGAATATGTATGGCGGATAGACACTCGTCACACCGTCCGGAGTGTAGCCAGTAGCCCACGTGAAGTTGTGTTCATGATCTCCATCCGATCCCGCCCCAATCAATTCCTGTGTAGGGCTTACTTTAAGAACTGCCAATCCTTTGAATCAGATCCCCGCCTCCTGACTGAAATATTGGTAATCCTCCCGCCAGCCGCCTTGGCCCAAACCAATGGTTTTGTGATCTTCGATGAACTCGATTGCGCGAATGTATTTCACCATGGTGAATCCAAGTTGCGTTTCAACGCGAAGCCGGAGCGGCGCTCCGTGCAATATTGGCAGGGGTTGTCCGTTCATTTCGTAGGCAAGCATTGTCTGCGGATCTTCCGCCAACTCCATGCGAATTGTGCCGTAGAAGTATCCAGGGCCCTGCGCATGTGGTTCCGACGTGGATTTGTTGTCGAACGCGCGGAAGACGATGTATCGAGCAGAAGCAAGCGGTTGGCAGAGTTCAACGATGTGATGCAGCGATACGCCACCCCACTCGGCAATGCCCGACCAGCCCTGAATACAGCAATGCTTTGTAATTTGAGTTTGTTTCGGCATGGCGCGGAGGTCCGCCAGCGTTAGATGGAGCTGCGTTCTTACTAATCCGTCGACCTCCAGACGATAGTTCGCAAATTTATCGCGTGCCATTGCCAAATAACTCTCCTCTTTCGGCGGGCGGCCATTCACCCAAAAGTAGGGCGAGATGTCACTGCGCGAATAGTGTTGTGCGGAGATTTCATGGCCGAACAACAGCGTGCGGAGTGGATTGGTGATTGACTCGGTGGCTTCTTGAACAAAGCGCGGCCGGTGGCGTGAACACATGGTTGTTACAACATGGATAAACACTACGCCTGCCAACCCGGTTAGCCAGATCATCAAAGCCTGCGTTAGATGCGGACTGTGCGTTTCACCCAGAACAATCAGTGCCAGCTCTCTCCGGAAACCATGCAGAGCCACGATTGTCACGTGGCTGATAAAGAATATAATGAACGCGCAAAGAGCGAGAAAATGCAGGCTCCGCGCGCTCTGCCGTCCGTGAAAGATTTTGATATACCACGGGAAACGAGCGGCAACGGCTGGGGACATCGCTATCCCGGTCGCAATACTAAACGGCGCGAGCATGAATATGACTGACGCGTAGCTCAACTGTTGTAGTGCGTTATATCCCCCCGGCGTCTCCACCAGGTGGAAACTTAAATAGCTGCGCATTGCGTACCATGCGTCTGGGACAATCTGCCAGGACGTCGGAATCAGCCGCCGCCACTCAGGCGTGACGAAAAGGAGCATAACGTATAAGAAACCTGTCAGCACCCAGGCAAAATCTGCAAGAAAGTGCCAGTGCCGTCCGAGGCCGAGGTTTTCGTGGCCTGGCAGGGCAATCGCGGACGGAAAAGCGGTTTCCTCATCACTCGCTGTCCAGAGCTGGTCTTTCGGTCTCCGCTTCTTCGTGAACTTGAGCCATTCGCTACCCGGGGTGCAGTGGTCGTTCCAGTAGAATCTCGGATGTGCGCTCAAGATCTCAAGGCCACTGCGGACGAGAAGCGACAGGAGAAGGAAGTTGAAGAAATGCGCAGCCCGCAGCCACAATGGATAATCAAGAGGCATCATTGATCACATTTTCATACGTTGGTTCATCGGTTCCCTCATAAACCTCTCTCGAACATCGACTGGGATGATTACGAGGCTTCATACGACGATCGAGATCGTGAATTTTTCCCCCGGGCGGACAATTCGCTCCGGAGAGTCTCCGTGAATGAGTCCGCTTAGCCACGAGAATGACTTTCTTCGGTATCGCACAGCTCGCGTCCGCCAGATTGTGGTAATGGTTCAATTGGCCGTTCGTGTCCCCCCTTTCGCGAAGAATGGCGCCAGTAACAATCGGCCGGATGCCTACGGCTTCGATCCGGGTGTTTCTTCGACAGAGGGCCGCCTTATCCGGACATTGCCAGCTTCGTCTCGGCCCGAACGCTATTCGCGTGAGCCGCTCTTGGCATCACCACCTCAAGCGTGCCATTGCTCACTGTCGCTCTGGCCTTGAAAAGATCAACCTCAGCGGGCAGATCGATGACGCTTAACATTAGTTGCTGGTGCCTGAGCGAATGGGTGTGTTTCCCAGATTGGCGGTTTTCGCGAAGCGCCGTTTTTCCGCTGATCCTCAGCCGGCGCGGTTCGACGCTGACCTTGATCTCTTCCCTGGTGAAACCAGAAACATCGGCTCGTGCGGTAAGATCTTCGCCGGATACCGAGAGATTAAACTTCACGGGGCTAAGTACCTCGGATTCCGCGAGATACCAATCCTTCTGGTCGTTTCCATGCACGTATCCGCGACTCTCGAAAATCTCGAAGGCACGACGTGTAATCAGGTTGAAGACGTCTTGGGAGTATTCGCAAAGTTCATGAACACCAGATTCAAATCAGTATGGTGTGACATGGTTTCCTCTTTCTCTAGAAATAAAGTCTCGTCTTGGCGCTCGCTCAGAAGGGAGCCTCTTTGAGTGGACTCCCTTCTCCGCGAAGGCTACGCGACGACCGAGGCCTCTTGAACGAAACCACCGAAGCTCGGGATTTGGCGCCGACCCCAGACCGTCACTTATCCGATCTAGAACTCCGTCGCTTGGAGTTCACATTGAGCTTTGGCTTCGTGGACGTACTCGCCGATTTCTTACAGCAGAGGTCGTGCCGAACACACTTCTGCCTCCTCAGTCGCCATTTCCTTCCTTTTTGTTTCAAGAACAAACGATCCAAAACGGATCTTAGAAACTGGAGAAAAGAATTTCCGGTCAATAAAGAACACTTTTGCTTCGGGCACAAAATTGTCACCGTGCGAGAAAGCTGTGCTATATTGACGAGTTTTTGGCAGGCGCATCTTGGATCACTAGTGGTTAGGAACTCAAGCGGTAGCAGAGCCGAGGTGTTGACCATGACCACGATCCCCAGCGCTTGCCATCCAGGCGATGGCAGTAATGAATAGGCTCCCGCAGTTGGCTGAGCCACTACTGCAATTCGACTTGCAGAAGGAACTTCAGCAACTCCGCCACCAAGACTCGTGGCAGCGCGAGAGTGGACGGAGTTCGAGGACGCTAGCGAAGTATCCAGACTTCCGAATTGTTCTAGTTTTGATGAAAGCCGGGACGCAAATGAACGAGCACCAAGCCGAGGGCAGAGTCTCTATTCATCACCTGCTTGGAAAGATTCGCATACACCTACCAGACAAGAAGGTCAGTTTGTCGGCGGGCCAATTGTTGGTATGGACTGCGGCGTGCTCCACGACGTTGAAGCTGTGGAAGAAAGCGCCCTCCTGCTCACCATCGCTTGGCCAAACGGCGTATCAGAAATCTGATGCCAGATGTCCCAGGATGGGATGGCTATCCGCACATTGGCTGGGTGGTGTTGCGCCAAACCTGCCGCACTTCGGACAACGGTACATCAGCGCCCGCAATGTATCGGTCAAGGGTGGGCTGGTATAGCGAATTGCCGCACTCCACGGCCACCACTTTGACCTTGCCTGGAAAGGCAGGATTACGGATGAGATGGAGAACAAAATCGTCGAGATCCTTATTGCCGTGCGCTGCTCCCATTCCAACGACTTCGTATTTGTCGAACGCTGCGAGAAGAGCCCTTCCGGCATCCACGGGTTTCGGATCGCTTCCCCTGGGATTCGGAGCCTGCATATCGGGGGTGCCCTGAAGGGGCAGCGGGCTTTGAACAAGTTCTTGCGCCCATCCTGCCGCGGTGAAAAGCATCGTCAGGGACAGCAGCACAAGAGAAGGACCGCTATGAAGCAGCCTCTTCATCAGGAATCTCCTTGTTCGGGTAGGATTCGCCTGAATTGTATCGCAGACGCTTCGTTGTTTATGAAACAAGCTCTAGCAAAGAACACACTTTGCTCCAGCGGGACAATCAGCGACTAGCGAGGCCGCCGGCGGTTTCGCCGCCGTCAAGGGTGTAGACATGGCCGGTAGCGTAGGCTGCTTCGTCGGAGGCTAGAAATGCGAACAGGGCTGCGATCTCTTCGGGTTTCGCGTGGCGGCGCAGGGGAACCTTCTGGTTTACTTCTTCCAGCATGGCGTCGGTGTATTCGGTGCGCTGCATAGGGGTAAGCACGTATCCTGGAGCTATAGCGCAGACTCGGACTTTGGGGGCCAGTTCGAGCGCCATGGTTTTGGTTAGTTCGATCACTCCCGCTTTGGTGGCGTTGTAATCGGCGTAGTAGGGCTGTCCGACTATGCCGTTGGTGGAGGCGGTTTGCAGAATCACCCCGGTGCCACGCTGCCACATATGGCGCGCGGCGGTTTGGGCCACATAGAAGACGCCGGTTAGGTTGACGGCGATTACCTGGTCCCATTCTTCGGGGGTGATTTCGAGGAAGTTGTGGCGCATGCTGATGCCGGCGTTGTTGATTAGGACATCGACTGCGCCCATGGTGTGGACGGCTTGGGCGAAGGCGGCTGCGACCTGCATTAGGTTGGCGACGTCGGCGATGATGGTCTCGGAGAGCAGCGGGAGTTGGTGACGAATGGATTCGCAGGCCTTGGCGTCGCGGTCCAGAATGCAGACTTGCGCGCCTTCTTCAAGGAAGCGAGCGGCTGTGGCTGCGCCGATTCCGCTGGCGCCTCCGGTGATCAGGACTCGCTTGGATTTCAGGCCTTTCATCAGTTCTTGGCTTCCGGCTTCCGGTCTTAGGTTGCAGGTCTTGGATCTTAGGGTCTTGCTGGCTTACTTCGCAAGCCCATTCTAAAAGGGAATTGATTTGGTCCGTTCCGGATAACAGGCCCTAGTAGCGGCGGGGGGCAGTGGTGGCGCAGGCAAACCGCAGGTTCCTTGATACCGCCATCGCTTTCGCTCCCCCCTCGTCGCTTCTCGGAATGACAAATCTCTTAGATGGGTTTGCCGCGGAAGAAATAGATCAGCTCGATGATTAGGATTATTACGACCATTAGTTCGAGGACGAAGGCGCGGCTTTGGTTGAATTCGTCGACCATGAAGCGGTAGAGCTCTTCGGAGGTTTGCAGTTTTTGCTGGACCAGGTCTTTGTAGTCGGGAACGCCGACTTTTGAGGCGGCTAGCTTGTAGAGGCGGGCGGAGAACATGTCGCTTAAGAACTTGATGGCGTTGTCGGCACGCTCGGTGAGTTCGCTTACGTCGAGCAGGACGGTGTGCAGTTTCGAGGCGGCACGGGCGGTGCGCCAGCGCGACCAGAGGCCGCGGCCTCCGCGGTCGAGGAAGGCGTAGACCTGTTCGAGCTGTTTGGTGAGCAGCTCGTCGTAGTGGCGGAACTCGAGCAACTGCGAGTTGGCGTACTGCAGGAGCTGGATGGCGGTCTCGGCGCCGACGGGACTGTCGTAGATGAAAGCGGCGTTCCATCCGATTACGGCGAGGTCGTTGGGATAGTAGGAGATGCGCGATTGCAGGATTTCCTGGCGCTCGCCATCGGAAAGCGGCTGAGTTTCGCCGCGCACGACCTGGGCAATGCAGGCTCCTTGAGAAGCGAGGAGATCGGTGGCCGAGGGTGAGCCGGCAATCTCGCGCAGGTGGAAGATGAAATAGTCCTCTTGCAGCCAGTCGGCAAGCTCGACGTTATACGGTTTGACCAGGGCGGGAGCGGCGCGCTCTAGTTTCTGCTTGACGATGCGGGTGGCCAGGCTCTCGAAGTTGGTGTCCCAAACCCAGCGGCTGGAAAGTCGGACGAGCTTGTCCCAATCGCCGGAGAAAGGCAGCTCGAAGATCACGCTGACCACGCCGTAGTCGAAGTACTTGATGTCGCCCTCCAGTCGCTCGCCGCTTTCCAGAACGATGGGTTCGAGGACCTCCTCGACCGGAGGACGCTGGAAGCGGACGTAGCCGGGAGCGACGTGTTTGAAGCTGGCATCGGCGGTGCGGGCGCCGAGAATTTGGCGGAGTTGGTCGAGGCGAATCTCTTCGCAAACGTCGAACTGGATCAGGACCAGGACTGAGCCGCACAGGGGTGCGTCCGGGAGCTTGGCGGCTACCAGGGCGGGCAGCGCCTCGGCGGGGACTTTGCCTACGGCGGGGGCGGTGATGGTGGTTTCGTGATCCATGACTGAGAATTCGCAGTGAATGTGAGAAACAGCAGGTCCTCCACTCCACTTCCCCTTCCTTGCAGCAAGGGAAAGTTCCGGTCGGGATGACAAGTCCGAAGTGGCGCAAACCGAGACCGCTCTATTGTCCCAGAAGGAAAGCCATCTGACGAGGGGTGGGGGTTAGCATCCAGCTATAAAATGGAGTTAACTACTTTAAAATCAGCGGCTTTTGGACAATTCCCATAATAGCGCTCCGCCCGCGGCCAGGGCCGCCAACCCCAAGCCGGCGCGCTTCATGGACTGTAAGACTTCGGCCTCGCGCTGGCAGGTGCGAGCGGATTCGGGATAGGGGAGCAACTGGGGTGCGCCTTCGCCGTTGAGCGCCATCTGGAGGACTTCGGCCAGGTGCAGGGCGTGGCGTGGGGTGCATTGGGCGATTTGTTCGCGGCAACTGAAGCCGTCGGCAATAATCAGCCAGTCGGGTGGGGCTTGGCGGACGGCAGGCAGGAGTTCGAGCTCACCGATGACGATGGAGATGTCGTACTTGTCGTCTTCAAAACCGAAGGAGCCGGCCATGCCGCAGCAGCCCGGAGCAGGGCTCTGGAAATCGACGCCCAGGCGGCGCAGGACGGCCTCTTCGGCGGTCATCTTCATAAGGGATTTGTGGTGGCAGTGGCCGTGGAGGAGGGCTTTGCGATCGAGCCGATGCAGAGGAAAATTCTTGGCGCTGGTTTCGAGGAACTCGCTGAGCAGGAAGGTCTGGCGCGACAGGGCCTGCGCCCGTTCGTCGTGGGGAAAGAGGTTGACGAGTTCGTCGCGGAAAACGGCGACGCAGCTGGGTTCGAGGCCGACGATGGGAATGCCGGCTTCGATTGCGGGCGAGAGTTCGTCGAGGATCTGGAGCAGGAGCGCCTGGGCGCGGTCGAGCATGCCGTAGTCGTAGAGCGGGCGTCCGCAGCAGAGGTTGGCCTTGGGCACGACGACCTGGAAGCCTGCGGCTTCGAGAACGTCGACGGCGGCTTTGGCGATGGTGGGCTGGAAATAATTGTGTGAAAGTGTCGGGCCAGAGCAGAACCGGCGGGGCGTCCTCAGGGGGCAAAGCCCTCGTGTTTTCGGCACCATACGGCACAGCGAAAGCCGTGCCCTTCCCGATCTGGTTCGCGGGATGGCTCGTCATGCGACCAAGGCTTCTGCGTTCAAACCAAGTCTTGAAGGTCTGTGGAGCGAAGGCCGGGATGGCCCGCTGCTTGGGGATTCCAGCGACGAGCTTGGAGAGGTCGCGCAGGAACGGGAGTTGCGTTGTTAGATTGACCAGGCCGGGCACATGCGATGCGACCCGCGCCCATCGGTCGATGTGGCCGAAAGCGTGGGCGCTGCGTGGACGCGCGCGGCCTTCGTAGTAATGAGAAAGGAATTCGGACTTATACGTGGCAACATCGACGCCGACCGGACAATCGCTTTTGCATCCCTTGCAGGCTAGGCAGAGGTCGAGCGACTGTTTGACTTCTTCGCTGCGCCAGCCGTCGCGGATGACTTCACCTTGGGTCATCTCCCAGAGCAGGTGAGCGCGGCCGCGCGTGGAGTGTTCTTCCTCATGCGTGGCGCGGTAGCTGGGGCACATCAGGCCACCCTCTTCGCGGCGGCACTTGCCCACGCCCACGCAGCGCAGAGTGGCCTGGGCGAGGCTGCCATGGTCGGCGACGAATGGGAAATTGGTTTTCGGTTCCCACGGAGAGTAGGTCGCGCCGAGGCGGAGGTTTTCGTCGAGCTTGTAGGGCTCGATCAGCTTGCCGGGATTCATCTTCCATTCGGGATCCCAGGCAGACTTGAACTCGCCGAAGGCCTGGAGGAGTTCAGGGCCGAACATTTTCTGAAGCAATTCGCCGCGGCCTTGACCGTCACCGTGTTCGCCGGAGAGGGAGCCACCGTAGCTGACCACGAGATCGGCAGCCTCTTCCATAAACTTGCGGAACTTGGCGATGCCCTCTTTCGATTGCAGGTCGAAATTGATGCGGTTGTGGACGCAACCGTGGCCGAAGTGGCCGTAGAGCGAGCCTTTGTAGGCGAAAGTCGCCATCATCTTGCGCAGATCGCGGAGGTAGCCGCCGAGTTTTTCGGGCGCAACGGCGGCGTCTTCCCAGCCTTCCCAATAGGGCGCTTCGCCGGGCACATGGGCGGTGACGCCGAGGCTTGACTCGCGAACTTCCCAGACGCGCTTGGCTTGCTGCTGGTCGGTGTGGAGACGCATCGCGGGAGGGTTTGCACTGCGGCCAAGCGCCTGCATCAGGCCGCGGGCCTGAGATTCGGCTTCCCGCTTGGTGGAAGCGCCGAACTCCACCATCAGCCAGCCCGCGCCTTCGGGCAGGAGCGCCAGGCCTTCGGAGTTGATGCCTTTCTTTCGGGTGTAGCCGACTAGAAGATCGTCGAAGCCTTCGAGGCCGATGGGCTTGTGCTCCATGATTTCGGGCACGTGGTCGGCGCACTGATAAATGTCGGGATAGGCGACGACCAGCAGCACGCGTTCGGGCGGGCTTTCGACCAGCCGGCACGTGGCTTCGAGAATCGTGACGCAGGTACCTTCGGAGCCGACGAGGGCGCGGGCAACGTGGAATCCATTCTCGGGCAAGAGGAAGTTCAGGTTGTAGCCGGAGACGCGGCGCGGAATGTTGGGAAAGCGCTGGCGGACAAGATCGGCGTAGGCGGAGGCGATGGCCTGCAGTTTGTTATAGATTTCGGCGCGCCGGCCGCCGGCCGCACCGATGCGTTCGAGTTCCGCGCTCGACGTGGCCCCGACCTTCATGTGTACGCCGTCATAGGTGAGGATTTCGAGCGCTTCGATGTTGTCGTCGGTTTTGCCAGCCATGACGGAATGGACGCCGCAGGAGTTGTTGCCGATCATGCCGCCGAGGGTGCAGCGATCATGAGTGGCGGGATCGGGCGCGAAGGTGAGATGGTGCTTTTCGGCGGCGACGCGGAGATGGTCGAGCACGACTCCGGGCTGAACCCGGGCGATACGGTGGGTGGGGTCGATTTCGAGAATCCTCGCCATGTACTTGGAAAAATCGAGGATGACAGCGACGTTGCAGCACTGGCCGGCTAGAGACGTACCAGCGCCGCGGCAGAGAAGCGGAGCGCCGAACTGGCGGCAGAGCGCGACCGTTGCGAGAACATCTTCGGCATCGCCGGGAAGCACGACTCCGATGGGGATCTGGCGGTAGTTGGAACCGTCGGTCGAGTAGAGAGCGCGAGTGCCACGGTCGAAACGGACTTCGCCGCGAATCTCCGCGCGGAGGGCTTCGGTTAGTCCGGCGGCATCTACCTGCACGGATTTCGAGGCTTGGGCGAGTTCGGCGAATGGGTTCGGCATGCTGCCGGCCCTCTCAATTCGAGGACGGATTTGCCCCCCCAGACTTACTCACATTGGTGATCACGATGCGAGTCTTACCGCTTTCAATTTTGGCATTAATGGTGATCATGTTCTTCTGATCGTTGGAGACAATGGTGCACTGATCCGTCTGAGTGGTCATCACCATCGCGTTGGGGAACTTGGGCTTGTAGAAGCTGCAGACTTTGTCTACGGGGTCGGAGGTTTCAAAAGTTAACGCCGCGGTATGAACGTTTCCGAAAGTCATGGAGGTAGAGCCTTCTTTCATGACCTGAGCTCCGGGATAGAGATCCACTCCCAGATTGCGAGCAGCGTCTTGCGGATCTTTTGTGGTCTCGACGGTGCCGAACGGGGTTTCCACTTTCACATTGTCACCCTCCTGGTGGACGCGGGTGCGATGAGCGACTCGCCAGGCGAAGAATCCGAGCGAAGCGACGCAGAGAATGGCCACGAGAACGATCACGCCCACTACGATCAGAATGGCCTTAAGGGCTCCGCCGCCCGAAGTTGGTGCAGGAGAGGAACCCGCTGGAGCAGCGGCGGCAACTGGCGGGGGAGAGCCCGCGGCAGCCGCGGGCGTGACCGCCGGGGCGGGCGACGAAGCCAGTATCGCTGCGCCGCACTTGTTGCAGAACCTGATTCCGGGAGCGATGCTCGCGCCACAAGCATTGCAGAACGCCATACGTCACCTCATGGGAATACGGTGTAGAGGAGTCCGCGAGAGTATATCGCAGATTGAAGCGGAGTGAGAGAGGCTAGCTCCAGGGGCGGGTGGCGTAATCGGTCATGGTGAGTCCCAGCAAGAGCAGTAGGAAGAACAATGCTGCGATCACGACCAGCTTGATGAGCTTTTCGCCGGCATGCCAGACGTGCATGAAGAAGAGGGCGACCAGAGTTGCTTTGATGGTGGCGATGGTGAGGGCAATCGCGGCGTTATAGGGGGCCAAATCCAACGTGGCCGCATACACGGTGAGACCAGTGCCGACGAGCAAAGCGATCCAGACGGCGAAATAGCCTTTCAAGGGCGACGACGTTGCTGATGCTGAGGAATGTGAAGACATGCAAGCCTCACGGGTGCCGATCGATCAGGTAGAGCAAAGGAAACAGGTAAATCCAGACGATGTCGACGAAGTGCCAGTAGAGGCCACCGATCTCGACGGGAGTGTGCCATTCCGGGGTGAAGCGGCCTTTCCAGGCCATGGTTAGGAGCCAGAGAAAAATGCCCAGGCCGATAATCATGTGCAGCGCGTGCAGGCCCGTCATGACGAAGTAGAGGGTGAAGAAAATCTGGGCGTGGCGCGGGTTGGCGTATTGACCCGGATGTCCGGGGATCGCCTCCTCAAAACTGAAGGAGGCGCCGGGGACGTGATGCTCCACGAACTTTTCCCGGTACTCGATGCCTTTGATGCCGAGGAAGACGAGACCGAGGAGCATGGTCATGACGAGGCTGCCAATCAGGAGCGTGCGGCGGGCGGTTTGCGCGGCCCAGACCGCCAGGACCACGGTCAAACTGCTGCAGATGAGAACAGCGGTATTGGTGGCGCCGTAGCCCATGTTGATGGTTTTGCTGGCGGCGGCGAAGTCTCCGAAATACCAGCGGCGGTAAACCAGGTAGGCGCAGAACAGGCCGCCAAAAAACATGATTTCGGTGGCGAGAAAGACCCACATTCCAAGGCTGGCCGCATCGCGCTGCTGCTCGGGATCGACGAAGTGGTGCAAGAGCGCAGGGTTGTGCTCTTCGGTGGGAAGGCCGGTTGCGGTGGAGCTATCGGGCAACGGGGACCTCCTCGCTGTGGGGTGCGTCCAGCTCCTCGTAGTTGTAGGCTTCCCAGGTCACGACTGGTTCTTCGTCGAAGTTGAAGGTCGGCGGCGGGGAGGCGGTTTTCCACTCGAGTCCGGCGGCGTTCCAGGGATTGTCGGATGCCGGCTTGCCGTAGCGCATGGACCAGAGGAAATAAACCATGGGCAGAAGATATCCGACGCCGAGAACGGTTGCGCCGGCCGTGGAAAGAACGTTTAACACCTGGAATTCCGGCATGTGGCTGTAATCGTAATAGCGCCGCGGCATGCCCAAGTAGCCGAGCACGAACTGCGGGAAGAATGTGAGATTGAAGCCGAGAAAAACAATCAGCGCCGCCAGGCGCGCCCAGCCTTCGGGATACAACTTGCCGGAAATCTTCGGCCACCAGAAATGCATTCCGCCGAGATAGCCCATAACCGCTCCTCCGACCATGATGTAGTGGAAGTGGGCTACGACGAAGTAGGTATCGGTGACGTGGACATCGATGCCGAGCGCGGCCAGGAATAGTCCGGTGAGCCCGCCGACGGTGAAGAGTCCGAGGAAACCGAAGGCGTAGAGCATGGGCGCATCGTAGCGGATGGAACCTTTGTACAGAGTGGCCGTCCAGTTGAAGACTTTGATGGCTGATGGAATGGCGACCGCGTAGCTCAACAAGGAAAATACCAGAGCGGCGTAGACCGACATCCCCGCGACAAACATGTGGTGGGCCCATACCAGAAAGCCGAAGACAGCGATGGCGATGGAGGAGAACGCAACAAAACTGTAGCCGAAGATGCGCTTGCGCGAGAAGCAGGCGATGATCTCGGTGACGACGCCCATCGAAGGCAGAATCATGATGTAGACGGCGGGATGGGAATAGAACCAGAACAGATGCTGGAACAGGAGCGGATCGCCGCCGAGTTTAGGATCGAAGATGCCAAGATGCAGGGCGCGTTCTGCGGCGACCAGCACGATGGTGACGGCGATGACTGGCGTGCCGAGGAGTTGAATGATGCTGGTGGCGTAGTGCGCCCAGATGAACAAGGGCAGGCGCGACCAGGTCATGCCGGGCGCGCGCATGCGGTGGATGGTGACGACGAAGTTCAGGCCGGTGAGGATGGAGGAGAATCCGGCGACGAAGATTGCCAGTCCGGCTTCGACGATTTTCGTGTTGGTGAAGTTGGTGCTGAAGGGAGCGTAGAAGGTCCAACCGGTGTCGACGCCGCCGGTCAGCATGCAGTGCAGCATCATCACGCCGCCGATGATGTAGAGATACCAGCTCAGCAGGTTGATGCGGGGGAACGCGAGATCCTTGGCTCCGACCATCATGGGCACGAGGAAGTTCCCGAGGACAGCGGGGATGGAAGGAATCAGGAAAAAAAACACCATGACCATGCCGTGCATGGTGAAGAGCTTGTTGTAAGTATCGGCCTGGACGAGGTCGCCCGCGGGAGTGAGCAACTCGAGGCGGATGAGCAGCGCGAAGAAGCCTCCGATGAAGAAGAAGAACGTGATGGAGAGGAGATAGAGCAGCGCGATGCGTTTGTGGTCGGTGGTGAGCAGCCAGGACCACACTCCGTACTTGGTGTTCAGGTAGTTTTCGCGTTCAACGGATTGACGGATCGCTGTAGGCATACTCATCGCACCTGACTTCCATTGGGTTTCGCCTTCGGTGTGGCCGTACTGGCGCTAGCTTTCGCAGGCTCACCCGGCTGAGCATGGGAAATCGACTTGATGTAGGCGACCAGGGCATTTACCTGCTCTTCGCTGACCAACCCCTGAAAGGTGGGCATGATGGGCTGGAATCCCTTGACGCGCTTCGCGCCTGGGTCGAGGATGCACTCGCGGAGGTAGTTCTCATCGGCGTTGACGGTGCGGCCATCTTCCAGTTGAACCGGCTTGCCGAAAACTCCCTGCAGATTGGGACCGCGTCCCTGCGCGTCGGAGCGATGACAGGTGGAGCAGCCGAGTTCGGCGAAAATCTTCTCTCCCGTAGCGGAGAGCGGACCGGTCGAACCACCGTTCATCCAGGCTTCGTACTGAGCCGGCTCCAGGACCACGATTGAGCCGACCATGCCGGAGTGCTGAGTGCCGCAATACTCCGCGCAGAACAAATGATAGACGCCGGGCTTAGTGGCGCGGAACCATTCCACGGTGTAGCGGCCGGGCAGCACGTCCTGCTTAATGCGGAAGGCGGGAATGTAGAAGCTGTGAATCACGTCCTGCGACGTCATGATGAGTCTTACGTCACGTCCGACCGGGACGTGCAGTTCGTTGATCTCGCGCTGACCTTCGGCGTGTTCAACCTTCCACATCCATTGTTTTGCGACGACATACACTTCGGTCGCGTCGGTGGGCGGTGTGCGCTCTTTGAAATACACTACGGCACCCCAGGCAAAGATGACCATGAAGATGAGAAATGGAACTGTGGTCCAGGTGACTTCCAGCGGAATAGAACCTTCGATCTGCTCGGCGCGAACGCCGGGGCGGTAACGGAAGCGCGCTGCGAAGTAGAGCAGGCAGACGAAGATCAGCAGGGTCATCATCCCGCAGACAATCAGCAGGAAAATATAGAGAGCATCCACCCGGTTTGCCATGGTGGAGGCCTGCTGCGGCCACAATGGAAAATTATTGAGCATATCCGTCGTCGGTCGTTGGTCGTTGGTCGTTCGCCATTTCGCGTCGAGTCTTACGGTGTCCTCGCACCGCTTGGTAATGTCCGGCGCGGCACGGACAGATCCAGCCGCCACAGGATGAAAAGAAAAATGCCCATGATAAGAATTGTCGCGGCGGCCGCCAGGCGCAGGATGTTGGCTACCATGGCGCCATATTTTCCGGTCTCGGGATCATAGTGATAGCAATAGAGCAGCACCGCATCGACGGCGTTGCCGATCTTGCCCTGCGAAGCCTCCACCAGTCCCATGCGCAAATCCTTGGGCGGAAAATCCACGCCGTAGAAATAGCGCGAGATGCGGCCTTGCGGCGTGAGCACCATGATGGCTGTGGCGTGGGCATACTGATTGCGCTTGGGATCGTACTGATACTGAAAGCCGACAGCTTTTGTAAGCGCGTTGATCGAATCCGGCTGACCCGTGAGGAAATGCCAGCCAGCAGAGGCATTGGCGCGGCCGTAACGCTTCACGTAGTCGATCTTCTTGGCAGCCGCCATCTCCGGAGTTTCGCGCGGATCGAAGCTTACGGTGATCACGTCGAATTCATTGCCTACATCGAACTTCACCAGGCGCATGGCGCTGGCGAGTCCGGCCAGAGCCTCGCCGCACAGCATGGTGCAGTTGTAATACACCAGGTTGAGGATCAGGGGCTTGTGGCCGAAGTAATCCCCCAGTTTCACGATTTTGCCGGTGTCGTCGCGGAAGGTGAGATCGGGCGGCACCTGCGCATTCAGGTGTTGCTCGATGCCGACGTTTTCGAGTCTGGGAGGCCGCGAGTTGGCCGGAGGAGACATGACGCCGTTGTTCATTTGCCCCCAGGCGGAAGCTGCCAGCAGCGCAACTGCCAGCAACACCCGCGCGGCGGAGGTCGAATGGTTAGCTCTAGGGATCACTTCTTTTCACCCTTCTTAGTTATTCCAGTCTTGCCGGTCGGGGTTGCGGCAGCAGCGTCGCCGCCTGCTACTTGCGGACGGACTGGAAGCCCTCGCTGCACGACTAATTCCATGGCGCGTTCGATGGGGATGCGCACGGTGCCGGTTTTTTCATCCACCCAGCCGTAGCTGTACAGCGTTTTTTCTTCTTCTGTAAGGATTCCGTTGAGTTGGCCGCGCTCGTCTTCCTCGAGCCTCGGGCTGGGAAACGCGGTTTGCGGATATCCGGGGGCGATGTGGCGCGTATCCGCCGGTACGTTTGTGACCAGCGGATTTACCTCGGGCTGCAAAGCCTTTTCGCGACGATCGAGATATGCAAAGAGCCCTCTGAGGCCGATGAGACAGATCACACCGACGACAACGATGGTCAGGAGGAAATAGAGAATGCCAGAGACCTGCAGGTCCTGGCGCTCGTATCCGCCGTGCCCGGTCGCGTTCTCGTGTTTGGTTTCGTTGCTCATTTATCGCTATGCATTACGCGTGCGTCTCATGTGCCGGCTGCAAAACTTCGTAGGCATCTGGGTCATAGGCCGGCAGAAGCGGCAGCGAAGCCAGGTTGCGGAAAAAATACCAAAGCCAGATACCTCCGATGGCGATCGGTACAACTACGTCGGCCAAGGTCACAGTGAGATTCTTCGAGAAATTTGGCTCGATGATCCAGAACAGATCGAGATAGCGCATCAGCATGAGCCAGACCGCGAGCCAAACCAGCTTTCGAATGTCGCGTTTGAAGGGGCGCGAGAGCAGCATCATGAAAGGGACAGCGAAATGGAACAATGCCAGAGTCAAACCAATCGATCCCCAGCCGCCACTCAGGCGTTTTATGTAAAAGGTGATCTCCGTGGGCAGGTTGCCTGCCCAAATGATGAGCCACTGCGAGAATGAAAAGTACGCCCACACCATGATGAAGGTCAGCATCCACTTGCCGTGGTCGTGGACGAAGTCGGGCTTCAGCATCTCCGACATGGGCTTGTAGTTGAAGAGGATGCGCTCGACCACCACCGCAAAGCACATGGCTGAAAGCACTTCACCGATAAGGATGATCAGGCCGAAAATGGTCGAGATCCAACTGGGGTCGAGCGACATTACCCAGTCGATGGCGGCAAAAGAGATGGTAAATGCATACAGGATGAGGCCGGGACCGCTGACCGCCTTGAATCGCGATGCTGTTGTCGGGGGCGTTGGGGCTGTCGGTTTCCTTCGACCATTTCGACAGCAGAAACGAGAGCAGATTCCAGATTGCGAAATAGAATACGGCGCGAACGATGAAGCCGTTCACGGTCAGATAGGTCTGCGTGATCTGTTCGAGGTGCTCGCGGAGATGTTTGTCTTCAATATTGCCGAGTGGCTGCGCCCAGATATAGAGGCGGCGGATTCCGAATATGACGGGAATGAAGAGAAGCGCCAGCAGCGGGAGCGTGCGCATGGCCGCGCCCAGGATGCGGCGGATGACCGTGCCCCAGCCGCCGCCGGTGAGGTGGCGGATCATGAGAATCGCCATCGATCCGAGGGCGACGCCCAGCCAGCACATAAAGCCAAGCAGGTATGCGCGATAGAACTCGTTGGGACGGACGAAGGCCAACGCCACCGCGATCACTGCGAAGACGACGCCGATTACGAGCGAGCGCTGAGATATTTTCTTTACGACCTCGGGCGCCGTCAGATCGAGATGTGGAGTGGTCGCGGCGCTCATTTGTGTTCCTCAGTCTGCGAAGTTGTTTCGGACCCAATCACGGGAAGCGTCGCACCCGAACCCGGCTGGCCGTGGAACTTCGGCGGTTCCGAGGGTATGGGCTGGCCGGTGGGCACGTCTGCCCGGGTTGCGTTTTGACTGAGCTGCAGCGCGCGGATGTAGGCCACGATCTTCCAGCGGTCCTCGCGGCGGGATCTGCGACTGCGTAGTCGGGCATGATCCCGAAGCCATTGGTGATCACGTCGTAGAAGTAACCGAGCGGAGCTTTCTGCAGCCGCGGGATGTGATAGGACGGCGGCTTGCGCGTGAAACCGCGCGAGGGGATGAAGCCGTTGCCGTCGCCGACCTCGGAGTGACAGGGAGCGCAATAAATGTTGTAGCGCTCGCGTCCGCGTTGCAGAACTTCTATGGTCACAGGAAACGGCATGTAGTCGCCGGGATTGTTGCCGAGCTTTTCCGGTGTAGAAATAAGTGTCTTCGTGCAACTGGCCGCGGGCTACGGTGCCTTCGACCGGCGGACGCTCGGAGCGCTGATCGGTGAAAAAGTCGCTGCGGGAAAGCGGATTCTGCTGCGGCTGCACGTGCATGTCGAGGCGGCAGCCGGAGAGCAAGGCGATTGAGGCCAGCGCGGCGGCAGCGGAAATTTGGCGGAGGCGCAGCATTCTAGCTGGGCACCTCCGAAATCGAGCGCGGCTGCAGGCTTTGCAGGAAGTCGCGGGTAGCGGCTGGATCGTAATTCTTGTCGGTGGAAAACACGATCAGGAAGAAGCGGTCTTTCGAAGCCAGCGCAAAGCGCGGAACGTTGAATACGGGATGATAGGGCATGGGCAGGCCGTTCAGCGCCAGCATGCCGAACACGAGCCGAAATGCCGGCGAACAAGAATCGTCATCTCAAAGGTGATGACGATGAAAGCCGGCCAGGAGTGATAAGGCTTGCCGCCGACATTGATCGGATAACTGACGGCGTCGACATCCACCACTGCATCAGATATCCGGTAGACACCGCCGACGATGCCGCCGATCAACACCACCAGCGGAACTTCGTCGTGGTGGAAGCCGATTTCTTCGGCCAGGCCTTCGATGGGAAACGGGCTGTAGGCATCGATCTTTCTATAGCCTGCCTGATGGGTACGGCGCGCGGCTTCCACCAAAGCGTGGGCGAGTCGAACTCCGCCATGATGCCGTAGATCGGGTCGCGCTTCATCTACTCTGCCGCCTCCGATGCTTTCACCTCTGCCTCCGGCAGAAGCGTGCGCATTTCGAAGATGGAAATCGCGGGCAGCACGCGCAGGAACAGGAACATGGCCGGCCAGGAAAATGCCGATAGTGCCGATGAAGGTCATCCAGTCCCAGCGCGTGGGGTAGTACATGCCCCAGGATGAAGTCAGGAAGTCGCGGCTCAGGCTGACCACGACGATGATGAAGCGCTCCAGCCACATGCCGACCAGGATCACGCCGGAAATCAGGAACAGGGCTACCGGACTGGTCCGCAGGTTGCGGATCCAAAGCACTTGCGGAATAAAAATGTTGCAGGTGAGCAGCGCCAGATACCAGGGAGCGTAAGGCCCATGCAGGCGGTTCCACAGCGTGAAAGCGTCATAGCGGTCGCCGCTGTACCAGCCCATGAAGGCCTCGATGCCGTAGCCGTAGGCGACGATCAGTCCCGTCGCAAGCATGACCTTCGCGGAATTCTGCAGGTGGCGCTCGGTGATGAAATCTTCGAGGCCATAAATTTTGCGGATGGGAATGGCGAGCATCAGCACCATGGCGAATCCGGAATAGATGGCGCCGGCAACGAAGTAAGGCGGGAAGATGGTCGTATGCCAGCCGGGGACGATGCCGATGGCGAAGTCAAAGCTCACGACGGTGTGGACAGAGAGCACGAGCGGCGTGGCTAATCCGGCGAGCAGCAGATAGGCCGTTTCGTAGCGATGCCAGTGGCGGGCCGAACCGCGCCAGCCCATCGAGAGCATGCCGTAGATCATCCGAATCCAGCGGTTTGTCGGAGCGATCGCGCAGCGTGCCGAAATCGGGAATCAGACCCATGAACCAGAACAGGGCCGAAATCGTGGCGTAGGTGGAGACGGCGAAATACGTCCCACATCAGCGGGCTGCGGAATTGCGGCCACACCCCCATGGTGCTGGGATAAGGAAACAGCCAGTAAGCCAGCCAGGGACGGCCCACGTGGATGGCAGGGGAAAAATTCCGGCGCAGGCCACGGCGAAAAGCGTCATCGCTTCGGCGAAGCGGTTGATGGAGTTGCGCCACGACTGCCGCAGCAACAGAAGAATCGCGGAGATGAGCGTGCCGGCGTGGCCAATTCCGATCCACCAGACGAAGTTGACGATGGCGAAGCCCCAGCCGATCGGGATGGTCACGCCCCAGATGCCGATGCCTTTCAGGAAAAGGTAGCCGATGGCGTAGAGCATCATCATCGTCAGCATGAAAGCAGATGCCGAAGCCCAGGAACCACCCGTTCGAAGCCGGCCGGGTCAGCACGATGGCGCTGATTTTTTCCGTGACCGTGCCGAAGGTGTGGCCTGGCTCGATCACCGGGGCTTCTTGCGTCGTTCACAGTCGTTTTGTATTGCTCGTCCATTATTGTTCGCGCATGCGGGCTGCGCCGATTTCTATGCTTTCAGTTCCGGATTCGGGTTGCTTACTTCCGCCAGATACGTGGTGCGCGGGCGAGTGTTGAGTTCGCCCAGGAGACTGTAGTTGCGCGACTGCGCCTTCAACTTCGAAACTTTGCTGTTCGGGTCGTTGATGTTGCCGAATATGATCGCGTCCGCCGGACAGGACTGCTGGCACGCGGTCTGCAATTCATCACCGATGCGGATATCCTTGCCTTCGCGCACCGAGGTGGTTTCGGCATCGATGCGGTGCTCGTTGATGCGCTGCACGCAGTAGGTGCACTTTTCCATCACGCCGCGGCTGCGTACGCTGACGTCGGGATTGCGCATCATCTTGTATTGCTGCGGTGGTCCAGTCCTGGAAAAGCAGAAAGTTGAAGCGCCGCACTTTATACGGACAGTTGTTCGAGCAATAGCGCGTGCCCACGCAGCGGTTGTAAATCATGTCGTTCAGGCCTTCGCTGCTGTGATTGGTCGCGCCCACCGGGCAGACGACTTCGCAGGGCGCGTTTTCGCATTGCATGCAGGGCACGGGCTGGAAGAATGCTTTGGGATTGTCGCGGTCGCCTTGATAATAGGCGTCGATGCGAATCCAGTGCATGTGCCGGCCCAAGCTCAGTCTGCTCTTTGCCGACGACCGCGATGTTGTTCTCCGATTGGCAGGCCAAGCATGCAGTTGTTGCAGCCCACGCAGGAGTTCAGGTCGATCGCCATGCCCCACGCGTAGTCTTCTTCTTTATACGGATAGGGCTTGTAAAGCGTGAGGCCGGGCGCCGGCTCTTCGTCCTCTTCTTTCGCGAAATTCGGCTGCTTGCGGTATTCCTCCAGCGTGGTTTCGCGCACCAGCGGACGATGGGCGCCATCGGGCGTGTCCATGCTTTGCATGCCCTGCGTCGAGGCGAGTTTGTAGGTGTCTCCGGTTTTGCGGATTTGCACGCCCGTGGCGAACCAAGGCGCGGCGCTGGTGCGCAAGGCATAGGCATCGAAGCCGTGCCCGGTGCCGACGCGGCCGGCGCGTGTCGCGGCCATAGCCGAGGAATATGGTGACCGAATTGTCGGGATGGCCTGCCTGAATCCATACCGGGCCGGTGACTTTCTTGCCGTTCAGCTCCAGTTCGACAACGTCTTTACTTTTGATCTGCAGGCGCTCCGCCATCTTGGGGCCGATGAGCACGGCATTGTCCCAGGTGAGCTTGGTCATCGGCTTGGGCAATTCCTGCAGCCAGCCGTTGTTGGAGAATTGTCCGTCGTAGATGGTGGGATCGCGGCGGATGTTGAGCTCGATGGTGTCGGTGGCTGCGGGGATCGAATTTGGAGGTGGGAAATTTGTGGCCTTCGCGGTTACGGATTTCGGAGTGTAGGTCGTGCCTTCGATCCAGCCATCGTGCAGCGACTTGCGCCAGAACTGCTCGAAGTCTGCGCCGGTGTGCTGTTTCTGCCAATAGGCGCGCAACAGATCGTAACCGGTCGTATCAGACTGGCCGGAGAGCAGCGCCACGAATTCCAGCGCGCTCTTGCCGCTGTAGAGGGGCGCAATCAGCGGCTGAATGATGCTGACCGTTCCATCGTAAGCGCGGGCGTCGCCCCAGGCTTCGAGTTCGTGCGCCTGATTGACGTGCCACTGACAAAGTTCTGCGGTTTCGTTCTGATAAAGCCCGAGATGAACGCGAAGCGGAATCTTGCCGTTCTTCAGGACGTTGGCGAAATCGAGATCGGCGGGCGCATCGTAGGCCGGATTGCCGCCGAGAACGACCAGTAAATCCACTTTCCCCGCGCCGATGTCGGCGACGAGATCTTTGATCGACTCGGTTTGGTTGACTGGGTTGGCATCGACTGGATCGGTGTAGAAGACCGTTTTGCCGACATTGCCCAGCTTCACGTTAATGGCGTGCGCGAGGGCATGGACGGTGGGCGGTTGGTGGTCGCCAGCGATCACGATGCTGGAGCCTTCGCTCTTCTTCAAATCTTCTGTGAGCGTGGCCAAGAATCTTAGAGCTGCCACGTCGGAATGGAATTTCCCGAACTCTGCCAGGCTATTGCTTAGACCTTCGACCGCCCATGCCGGCGTCGGCAGCCGATGATCCGCCTTCGCCCCCGTCGTCGTCGGCGTGCTCTCGATCACATACAGCCGGTTCATGTTGCCGTCGGGATTGCGGCGCTTGGCGAAGTCGCGGATGTAGCGGACGTTGCCCGGGAAATCCCGCGTAGAGAAAGTCGGCGTCGAGCGAGACGATTACGTCGGCTTTTTCAAAATCGTAGCGCGTCTCAACCGGCTGGCCGAAGGCCAGCTTCGCGCCTTCGAGCACGTTGTCGCGATTGATGGGCTCGTACACATGCCACTTGGCCTGCGGATAAATCTTCAGGAAGCCGCGCAGTTGGTCGGCGAGCGTAGGCGAGGAAATCGTCGGCGTGAGAATGCGAATGCCCGCGCCCTGCAGCGCTTTTTGCGCGGTGAGCGGCCCGTGAAGCGCGTTCAGAAGAGCCTGCCAGGATTGCTGGTCGCCCATCGACATCACGCTCTGCGAGCGGTCGGGATCGTACAGGCCGAGAATCGAAGCCTGCGCGAAAATGTCAGTGCCGCCGAGCGACGCGGGATGCTGGTCGTTGCCTTCGATTTTTGTCGGACGGCCGAGGTGGCTCTCGACCAGCAGCGGGCTGGCGTATCCGCCGAGCGTCATCGCGGTGGCGTAGAACATGGGACGGCCGGGAATCACGTCTTCAGGCTGGCGGACGTAGGGAACGATGGGTTCAAGCGGCAGGCGCACGCAGCCGGTCATACCGGCCAGCGCCATGGACGCGCCCATCACTTTCAGGAAACCGCGGCGCGAGACGGAATCGACCCACTCGGAAGCGCCTTTGGGGAATTCGCGGTGCAGCGCTTCCTGGAACGCGGGGCTACCGGCAAGTTCTTCAAGGCTGCGCCAGTATTCCGGGCCTGCCTTCTCGTTCGCTTCTTCGATTTGTGCGCGGACGGATCCCAGGTCTAGCTTGCCTTTCTTGCTGGGGCAAACTTCTTCGCGCTTGGCAGGTTTGTTTTGCTCGTTCATTTCTTTTTTTGTTGCCGCCCGCTCGATAAACTGTTCTTTCGCCCCTTCGGGCTTGTTTCAAATCTTGTTTCTACCCACGGCTTGCGCCGTGGGCCGCATTCTGTCGCCGCTCCGCGGTGACTTCCATCATCGCTCCGCCTGACTTCAGCGGTGACACGTGTTGCAACTGGTGATGTCTTTCACGCTGCGTACGCTGTACTTTTTCACCAGCGCCAAGCCCAAGTCATCCTGATCGGTGAAGCTCTGCCCGTCCACCACCACAGGATTTGCGCTGGTGGGTTGCTGGTACCGCATATTGAACACCTGATCGCGCGGGCGCAGATTCTCTTCCGGCGCGCGATGGCAACTCAAACACCACTCCATCTGCAACGATTCCTGCTGATACATGAGCGGCATCTGGTCGACCGGGCCGTGGCAGGTGTTGCAACCCACTCCCTTATTGATATGAATGCTGTGATTGAAAAAGACGAAGTCGGGGAGCTGATTCACCCGCGTCCATTGCAGCGACTCGCCGGTGCGGTAGCTGGCGCGCACCGGTTCCAGAAGCTGGGCATTGGTCCAGATCTGCGAGTGGCAGTTCATGCAGGTCTTGGTGGGCGGGATGCCGGCAAAACTCGAAATCTCGACCGAAGTGTGGCAGTAGCGGCAATCGATGCCGAGTCCGGCAACGTGATGCTGGTGGCTGAAGGGCACGGGTTGCGGTTTTCGCACTCCGGCGTAGGTGACGTAAGGCGAACGCTGGATCTCCATCGCCACCCAACTGAGCGCGGCAACCACGAAGACCGCGCCAAAAATCGTGGCCCGGGACAGGGTGTTCGTGCTGCGATGAAAGATCTGCGGCATGGGCTATCAAGATCTATGCTTGAGATGTATCGTCAGCCACGTTAGGTACGTCCCACCTAGAAAACATCCCCAGAATCTTCGGCGATAAATATGGAAAACTCAGGATTATAAATACTTCGCCCGCCGTTGTCGCGTACTTTCCCCAGGGAGCGTAACAAAAGCCTCAAAACTGAACTCTGGCGAAGGAGGTTTAAGGTTTGCTAGGGATTACGCTCCTAGCGCAGATTCATCACCAACAGCTTCGGCTCGGTCATTTCCTCGATCGCGTAGCGCAGGCCCTCCCGGCCGAGGCCGGAGTCTTTGACGCCTCCGTACGGCATTTGGTCGATGCGGAACGAAGGGACATCGCCTGCGACCAGCGCGCCCACTTCCAGTTCGTCGTATGCTTGGAAAAGCAGCTTCACATCGCGCGTGAACAAGCCGGCCTGCAGACCGTAGTTGGAATTGTTGATGCGGCGCAGCGCCTCGTCAAAATTCTGGTAGGGCTCAACGGTCACGACGGGGCCGAAAATTTCCTGGCAGTTGACTTTCATTTCTGGCTTGGTGCCGGTCAGCACGATCGGATCAACCATGGAACCCCGGCGGCCGCCGCCGCAGAGCAGGCGGGCGCCGGAGCGAACCGCTTCCTCCACCCAATGGGCGACACGGATGGCGTCGCTCTCGCGGATCAGCGGACCAAGATCGGTCGATTCCTGCATGGGATCGCCGATTTTCAGCTTCTTGACGCCTTCCACGAGCAGGTCGGTGAACTTGCCGTAGACCGACTGCTCCACCAGAATGCGCTGCACGGAAATGCAGGTCTGGCCCGCGTAGGCGAACCCTGCCGGCAACGCAGCGCTCCGCGGCATAGTTGAGATCGGCATCGCTGTGCACGACGACGCCGGCATTGCCGCCGAGTTCGAGCACGACTTTCTTCTTGCCGGCGCGGCGTTTGATGTCCCAACCCACGGGCGCACTGCCGGTAAAGCTGATCAGCTTGATGCGGTCGTCGGTGACCAGCAGACTGGCATCTTCGTTGGAAAGTGGAAGCACGTTGAGTCCGCCATCGGGCCAGCCCGCCTGCTGCACGCACTCCGCCAGCAAGAGCGAGCACAGAGGAGTTTGTGGCGCAGGCTTCAGCACCATCGAGCAGCCGGCTGCAATGGCCGGAGCTACTTTGTGCGCGACCAGGTTCAACGGGAAATTGAAGGGCGTGATCCCCGCAATGGGACCGAGTGGAAAACGCTTCACGATGCCCCAGCGTCCGGCCGTGAACTCCTGCCAGTCGAGGGGAAGATACTCGCCGTAGATGCGCGTGGCCTCTTCGGCGGCAACAGTGAAGACAAATGTGGCCCGGTCCACTTCGGTGCGCGCCAACTTGATGGGCTTGCCGGCTTCCTGCGCCAGGGTGCGGGAAAATTCTTCCCGGCGCTCGGCAATGGCCTGCGCCACGCGCCGCAACACGCGCTGCCGCTCGAAGGCAGGCAGGCGGCGGGTGGTTCCGAAAGCCTTGACGGCGGCGGCGATCGCTGCTTCGGCATGCTCACGCCGTGCCTGGACGACTCGCCCAATCACGCTGCCATCGAAGGGGGCACGGATTTCGACGATGTCACCGTCTTCCATCCATCGGCCGTCGACAAAGAAACCATGGGTTGCGACTGGGGCAATCGTCATCTCCGCCATTTGTTGCCTCCCGGATACGAACTGAAGATTTTGATTATAGGCCTTGGTTGTTGGTTGCTTTTTTCTAGGGGGCAGAATTTTTCCAGTTGTCCACTACAATGAAGACCGCCTCGCCCATGCCCATCTTGGAAACCATCGTTGCGCTTGCTCCGCGTCTGCGGCGGAAGGAAGTGTCTCCGCTCGAGGTGACTCGCGCTTGTCTGGATCGGGTCGAGAAACTCAATCCCGCGCTGAATGCCTTCATCACGGTGACTGCCGAGTCTGCGCTGGTGGAGGCACGGACCGCGGAGATCGAAATCTCGCACGGAGAATGGCGCGGGCCACTGCACGGGATTCCGATTGCGTTGAAGGATCTGATCGATACCGCGGGCACGCGGACGACGGCTGCCAGCGGTCTTTACCAGAATCGTGTTCCTACCGAAGATGCCGAAGTGGTGCGGCGGTTGCGGCTCGCGGGTGCGGTGATTCTCGGCAAGAACAACCTGCATGAGTTCGCTTATGGCGGGAGTTCTCTGGTCAGCTTCTTCGGCGATGTTCACAATCCCTGGAACCCGGGGCACATTGCCGGTGGATCATCGGGAGGATCGGCGACCGCGGTTGCTGCGGGGCTTTGCTATGCGGCGATTGGGACCGATACGGCGGGATCGATCCGCGAACCGGCTGCGCTGTGCGGCTGCGTTGGGATCAAGCCGACTTATGGGCGCGTGTCCGGGCGCGGCGTGATTCCGCTTTCGTGGTCGCTGGACCACGTTGGTCCGCTGGCCGCGACTGTTGGCGATGCGGCGGTTGTGCTGCAAGCTATCGCGGGATACGATCCGCTCGAGGTTTCGAGCGCGGATGTTCCGGTATCCGATTATGTTTCTGGCTTGCGCGATTCGACGAAGGATCTGCGGGTGGGGGTTCCGCGGGCGTATTTTTTTGACGATCTTGACTCTGAAGTTCGCGCGGCTGTGGAGCAGGCTCTGGTTGTGATCGGGGCGCTGGTGGCGGATGTTCGGGACTTGCCCATCGAAGTCTCATCGGACCGTACGGTGCAAGCCGCTGAGTCTTTTGCTTATCACGCCGACCATGTTGCGCGTACCCCTGAGCTTTATCAGCCGGAGACTCTGCGGCGCCTTGGTTCTGGTGCGAACATCTCGGCGGCGGAATATATTCAGCGGCGTCGCGAACTGGATCTCGAACGACGCCGGGCTCACGACATCTTTGCCGAAGTGGATTTGCTGGTGACGCCTACGACACCCATCCCGGCGCCGGCCATCGCCGATCTGAAAAAAGATCCTGCGGCGCTGCGTCCGGCGGAGCTTGCGTTGCTGCGCAACACGCGACCGTTCAATGTTTGGGGACTGCCGGGAATCTCAGTGCCCTGCGGCTTTACGAAAAGCGGGCTGCCCATCGGATTGCAGATCGCTGGGCCGCATTGGCGGGAGGATCTGGTGCTGAGGCTTGGTCATGCTTATAACGCTGCTAGGGATGCTTCGACTCCGCATCTGCCTTCGCTTGGCGAAAGCAGATGCTCCGCTCGGGATGACAAACCGCTTTAGAGCGTGTAGCAAAACCTCGGAAGCCGGATCGTCGTCGGCGAGGTAGCGTGAATGGGGTATGGGCGCCTCGACTTCCTGCAATGGCTCGCACCGGTCTACGGCTCAGTTCGAAGCTTTTTTGCGCTCTCTGTCCAGCGATCCAATCGCGCGAACTCGAGACCCATCTGTTGACAACCTGCACTCTGCCGAGGCACTATTTTCGTGCGGCGTAGGGCGCATCGGTCATTGCGAAAGGGCAACGCCCGCCTACATAGAAACACAATTGCGCCTATGCCGAACATCGAAAACCTCAGGAAGCAAGCCAAACAATACCTGCGTTGGCACCGTGAACGGTATTATCCAGTCGCACCCCAAATCAGGGCTGCACTACCTCGGTTTCGCCATTCCAGCGACGAGCAAATATTGGACGCGAAGTTCAAGCTCGCCGATGCACAGGAGCTAGTGGCCCGGCAGATGGGTTTCGAGGGATGGCAGGCGCTCAAATCAGGAGCAGATGCCATGACCGATGAACCCAGACAGACCACGCCACGTCCCATTCTCAATTCAATTGAGGCGCAACTATTCGTTGCGAACATCAAGAGTTCCTGCGATTTCTATACAAACAAGCTCGGCTTCGCGGTCAAATTCGTCTATGGCGATCCGCCATACTACGGGCAGGTCGTCCGCGACAAGGCACGACTCAACTTGAGGCTGGTCTGCGAACCTGTGTTCGCCGGCGATGTTCGCGAGCGCGAAGGTCTGCTCTCCGCTACCATCACGGTTGCCTCCGCGAACGAAATCAAACAACTCTTTCTGAGTTACCAGGCCACAGGAGTGCGCTTTCATCAAACACTCAAGAAGGAGCCTTGGGGTACTAGAACCTTCATTGTCATAGATCCAGATGGAAATCTCATTCTCTTTGCCGGCCCGGCCGATTGAAGTGGCTGGCTGTGACTCCCATGGTAAGCGCGCCGCGCCAGAATTTTGTTAGGCTTTTAGGCTTCAGTCCACCGTCCTTACGTCATCGGGCAGCATTAGCTCGAAGGTGCAGGTGCCTGTCGCGGTGGAGCAGGAGAGGATTCCGCGGCGCAGGATTTTTACGGGGGTGTCGTCGGGGAAGGTTAGGCGGTATTCGGCGGTGCGGAGGGCTTCGGTGAAGACTTTTAGCTTTTCGTCGCCGCTGGCGAACTTTACGGCTTCCACCGTGGCGGCAGAACTCCCTGCACGACCTGGGCCACGACTTAGGAGGACGAAGAAATCGGCGCTGCCGGTTTCTTTTGCTGCTTTGCCCAGGTCGATGGTGCGCAACCGTTGCAGTTCTTCTTTGTACTTTGCGACTGCGGCGTCTACTTTGGCGCTGCCGCCGGCCAGCGAGGCTAGCCGGTCGCGGGTTTCGGGGGTGGGCCGCAGTCCGCTCAGGCAAAGCGCGTAGGTGCGCAGGGCGAGATCTTTCTTTCCCTGCTTCTCGTAAATCTGTCCGAGGTGGTCGCCGACTTCGCCGTGGTGGCCGAGTTGCCAGGCCGAGGAAACATATTTTTCGGCTTTGTCCAGATTGCCCTCGCTGAAATAAACCCAGCCCAGCGTGTCCCAGTAGGCGATGAGGGACGGGACCAGGGGCAATTCCTGCGGTGTTAGGCGATCCAGCGATACATTGCGCAACGCCGCTGTGGTGGCTGAGATTGCCGACTCGGCGTATTGCTGGGCGCGGTCGAGATGGGAGTTCTTCAGCGAAAGCTGGTAGGCGATGTTGTTCCAGACCAGCGGCGTGGCCGAGAGCTCGACTGCGTGGTCGAAGATGGCCAGCGCTTTGTCGTCCTGGCCGAGGTTCAGGTAGGCATCGCCGAGGCTCACTTGCAGTTCTGGATTGTCTGGCGTGAGGGATGCGGCTTTCTCCAACTCGGGCGCGGCTTCGGCGTACTTGTGCCATTCGGAATACATCTGACCCAGGCCGGCATGGGCAAACTTGTCGAGGGGATTGATCTCGAGCTGTTTGTTGAAGGCGGTTACGGCATCTGGGTACTTGCGTTCCTGCCAGTAGGCACGGCCCAGGGCGTCGTAGGCGTACTCGTCGTAGGGATTGATCTCGATCTGCTTGTTGAGAGCGGCGATGGCGTCGCCATTCTGGCGCATCCGGAGGTATGCCTCGGCCAGCAAATCCCAAACATACTTATTCTTGGGATCCACTTCCGTGGCGCGCTTAAGAAGTTGAATCGCCATGCTAGGATTGCCGCCGCTCAAGGCGGCACGTCCGCTTTCCACCAGGTCATCGGCCTTCATATCAGCCGGCGGCGTGGGCGTGCCAGCTAGCGTGTTCTCGATGGAAAGAAACTGTCCCAAGTCAGAGCCAACGGCCCGGCGAAAAGCCTGGTAATCGGTGGCGCGCGGCGCCGGCAGTTCGGTCTGGCGCAGCGTGAGCGTCCTTGCGGCCGTGAAGGTAGTTCCCTCCAGCTTGTAAGTGGCCTCGTACTGTGCATAGTCGCGCTTCAGGGAGAAAGGCAGCGGAGCATGCGCGGTGTAGTTGGCGGGCAGGTCGAGCTTGATCTTGTAGACGTACTCTGCCTTGGGGCCAAGCTTGAGCGCGGAGTCAGCGTCGCCGTCGTCATCACCATTGCCCAGATCGGGCAGGTTGAACTGGCAAAGCGGCAGGGGCAGGTCAGATTTTTTCTTGGACCAGTCCAGGAAGTTCGGCTTGGCGACATCGTAGGACATGGTGAACGGCTCGCGGGTCGCGGCCGGATCGCTGATCTTCAAATTCGTAATGTCGCCGCCCATCCCGGCGTTGACATTTTCCACTACGCGTTGCCATTGCGCTTCCGGATAGTGGCGGAAGATGGAACGTAACATGAGTTCTTCATCGCCGCGGAAGGTGTAGTGCACGTGGGCTTCGAGTTTTCCGATCTCATTTATTTTTCCATCGACCTCGGAAATCTCGCTGTCGGGCATGGGCGTATCGGCGGGTGTCTCCTCCAGATGCGGCGTGCCCTTGGCGGGAATGACGAGCGCAAGCTTGTTGCGCAGACTGAAGGCCAGCAGGCGGAAAGGAGCAACTTCGCTGGTGGTATCCATCCAGACTTCTTCGGGAGGCGTCGTCATGGGCAGCATCGTGATGACGTGATCAAACTGCGAGGGTGAAGGCACGTCGGGATCGAGCTTGCGGCTGGAGTTGATCAACACGGAAGACGCATGCAGGCCCTCGGCTTCGAGCAGGGAAGCGAGCAGGGTGTGCTTATCTTTGCAGTCGCCGTACTGGTTGTGAAGAACATCTCCGGAAGAGTGGGGTTGATAGCGGCCCACGCCCAGCGACAGGCTGACGTAGCGGAAATTTTTCGCGACGTAGTCGTAGAGAGCCTGGACCTTATCTAGCTGCGTGTCGAGACCTTTGGTGAGTTCGGCCGCTTTGGCGCGGACTTCCGGCGAGGGCGCACGCCGGTCCTTTTCCAGGCCGGCATACCAGAGGCCGATCTGCTCCCAACTGACGAACGTGGTTAACTGAACGTCGGGGCGTTCCTCGTCGGTCTTCTTCTTCTTTTTCTTTTTGTCCTTATCCTTGTCTTTGTCTTTATCTTTGTCCTTTGTGTCGTCTTCGCGCTCGAGGTGAGAACTGGTCCAGTGATAGATGCGGCGCCCCTTCTCTTCGGAGATCTTCGGATCCATATCCGGCTTGTTCTTCAACTTGAGCGGACGATCGGAGGGAACGTCGACGTCGAGTTCTTCATCGAGCATGATGTTGTTCTTGTCGAAGTCATAGTCCGCCCAGAACTGTCCCGCAGCCAACGGCGTGTGAATCACCGTGACCATGTCGTACTCGAGCACTTCGCCGGGGCGCAGGCCGGGCACGGTGATGTGCTTCTGACGGTAGTCGGTGTAGACCGGAGCTTCGTGTTCCACGGGCGCGCTCAGATCCTGTACGGCATCGTCGCCCGCCTTCACTACGCTGCCATCGGCCTTGACCACGCGGACGTAGGCAATCTCCACACGCTCGTTGGCAGAGTTGTAGCCGATTTGAAGCTGTCCCCACTGCTGGACTCCAGCCTCGCTTTGCACCCGAATGCGAGCGATCGTCTCTTTGCGTCCCGTGCCGTCACTATCAAATCGGTAGAGGGAGCGGTACTGTTCGACAACAAACGCCTCCTGAGAATAGTCGTGCTTGGGCTCCGGCTTGGAGGCGGCGGTGTCGGCAGGTTTCCCTTCGGCAGTCTGCGCCGTTTCTTTCGCTTTCGCGGGACCGGCCGGCGGAGCAGGGGTTGCGCCCGATTGTGCCGGGGCAGTGAAGGGTGCGGCCAAGCTGCAGGCCACCAGGAGCGAGAGCAAAATACTACGCATAGGGTAATAGTAAGGCCTGGGCTGCTTTTATCCCAAGGCGGGAGGTCGCGCAAGTCGCGCAAGGGGCTAGGGTGCCCTCCGTCATCCTCGGGGTTTGAGTCGCATTTGGTTGGTCGTCCGTCACAAAACCGTAGTAAAATTCCGCCTTAGAGAGTCTTGCCTTGCCACGACGCTGGGCAAGCGTGACGCATACTGTATCTGCGCCACGATCTTTCCGTTCGGAGGATTTCTGGCATGGAAGATCGGGCCCCTGACGTCTCTTCTTCAGTTTCCCAGCAGTCAGTTTCCCAGCAGTCGATTAGCCAGCAGTCAGTGTCCAGCAGGCAGCGGGAAGGCCGCGGCGCCTGGGTTCTGACCGCCTACGGCATCTCTGGGCTGGCTCTGTTAGCGCTCCTCGCTTATTTCTTTTCGGACTTCATCGCTCACTAGGAAGTCCGGTTGCGAGCCGGCCTGGCCGCGGAGATGGATATGCCTAAGCGTATTTGCAGCGGCCCATCCGAGCTAAACCAAGCCGCGCACCGGATGGAGCTTCGCGAGCATCGAGGTCGGAAAGAGCGGCGTGATGTACCTTAAGCGCACTCTTGCGGGATTGTTGGCCGTTCTTGCCGCAGCGATCCTGAGTGTCATTGTCGGGGTGGTCTACCCGTCGATGGCATCTCGATCACCGGATACTGGGGCAGTAGGATGGGATCCGATCTCCTTTGCCAAGCCCTCCCGTGGCTCGGGGTGGTCATCGGGATTTTCGTGGTCGGTTTCTTTTGGGAGTTCTTCCGAGTCAGTTCAAAGTAGCCCGCTACCTACCGTCCTGCCGAGGAGGGCACCCCCTGTGAACGTGTTACAATGAGCGGCCTTAGAAGCTGCTGCTTCGCAAGGAATCCAGAGTTTCCCCGCACTGAAGCACTGAGAAAGAAACACCCGTGCCCAAAAATCCCACGTCCGCTGGCCCACCCACTACCTATGCCGACGCCGGCGTGGATATCGACCGCGCCAACCGTACCAAGCAGCGCATCAAGTATCTGGCGCACAAGACCTTTACCCGCGGCGTGCTCAGCGAAATCGGCGGGTTCGGCGGCCTGTTCGCAGTCGACAAGACCAAGTACGTGGACCCGGTACTTGTCTCCAGCGTGGATGGTGTAGGAACGAAGCTCAGGATTGCCTTCGCGATGGGCCTGCATTCCACCGTGGGCGCTGATCTGGTGAACCACTGCGTCAACGACATTGCCGTGCAGGGCGCCGCTCCGCTGTTCTTTATGGACTATCTGGCGACGGGAAAGCTGGAACCGTCGATCGCCGAGAAGGTGGTGGAAGGCATCGCTGATGCCTGTAAGCATAACGGCTGCGCCCTGATCGGCGGGGAGACGGCCGAGATGCCCGGCTTCTATCCCGATGGCGAGTACGATCTGGCGGGGTTTATCGTGGGTGTGGTGGAACGAGACCGGATTATTACTGGCAAGGATGTACAGATCGGGGATGTCATTCTCGGCCTGCCTTCCAATGGCCTGCACACCAACGGCTATTCGCTGGCCCGCAGGCTGTTCTTCGAAGTGGCCGGCTATTCGCCAGAAGACTATGTCAACCAGATCAAGAATAAGGTGGGCAACGAACTGATGCGCACGCACAAAAGCTACTGGCCGGCGCTGAAAAAGCTTATTGCCGGCCAATGCGTCTCGGCGCTGGCGCACATTACCGGCGGCGGCATCACCGAAAACCTGCCGCGCGTGCTGCCTCGCGGGACCGGGGCTGCGATTGATCTCGGGTCCTGGCCAGTTCCACCTGTGTTCGAGCACCTGCGGCAGTTGGGGAATGTTCCGCAAGACGAGATGCTGCGCACTTTCAACATGGGCCTGGGCATGCTGCTGGTGGTTCCCCTGGCGAAATTCAAGAAAGCCCAGACTGTGCTCGAACGCGTGGGAGAGAAGGCTTACACCGTTGGCCGGATCGTCAAGGGCGAGCGCAAGGTGATCTACAACTGAGACCATGGATGATTGTCGATTGATGATCGAACTAAATCGCTTCGCTTTTGCTTTTCAATCAACAATCAACCATCACTAATCAACCATGCATTCCCTCGGCATTCTTCTCTCCGGGCGCGGCTCCAATTTTGCCGCCATTGCCGCCAGCATTGACGCGGGGCGCATCGCGGACGCGCGTATCGCCGTTGTCATCTCGAACCACGCGGACGCACCGGGCATCTCTGCCGCACGCGAACACGGCTTCAATGCTCTGGTGATTCCATCGAAGGGTAAGGCGCGAGAAGAGCACGACCGCGAAGTCGTTGCCACGCTCAGGCAGCATCATGTGGAGCTGGTCTGCCTTGCAGGATACATGCGTCTACTATCACTGTGGTTCGTGCGAGCAGTTCCCGCAGCGCATCCTCAACATTCATCCCTCGCTGCTGCCCGCATTTCCGGGACTTGAAGCGCAAGAGCAGGCTTTCGCTTACGGAGTAAAGGTCTCGGGCTGCACTGTGCATTTCGTTGACGAAGAACTCGATCACGGAGCGATCATCGTGCAGAAAGCTGTCCCTGTGCTCGACACTGACGACGAACGGTCGCTTGCCGCTCGCATCCTCGAACAGGAGCACATCGCGTACACGGAAGCGATCAACATCGTGCTAGGGGGGAATTTCGAAATCGCCGGCCGCAGGCTGCTGAAATCAAGTCAGAAGCCTGAAGGCAGACTGCAGGAGTAAGATCTGGTGACGGCTCACTTGAATTCCTTCGCCATCCTCACGATCGACAGCGCTTCCCCGTTGCCGAGTGGAGCTTCCAGACTCTCCAACGCGGCATACCCTTTTGCCTGATAAAAAGCCACGCCGCTCAAGGTTGCGCCCATCTCTAGGCGTCTGAAGCCCGCTCCACTGGCCGCGTTCTCACAGGCTTCGAGGATCATGCTTCCGATGCCGCGCCTGGCCCACTTCGGATGCACGAAGAACGCTCGAATCTTGGCCGCGTCGCAGGCAGGGTCGAGCAGCGAGTCTTCGCGTGCCCCGAATTGATCGCCACCATACAATGTTTTGCGCTTGCTCCATCCACCGCAGCCGACGATCTCGGGTTTGGTCTGCGCATCCTGGTTCGAATCGAGGACCTCCGCCACCAGATAGGTTCCATCCGCGATGAGCTGGCTATCCACGCCATAGACGGACTTCAGAGCGCCTTCAATCTGTGCGGGCGAATAGTCGTCAGCCTGCAAGCCGCGCACCGAGGCCTCAATCACTTCGCGCAAGCGGGGAACGTCTGCCGCCGTCGCCTTTCGTATATGAATCGCCGTCGCCTTCACAAGCCTCACACGGTTCGAGAGCTATTCTAACTTCTGCATTCTGACTTCTGGCTGCCGCATTCCTTATAATGGCCTTTCTCATGCCAACCTTTGCGCCGGTCGACGAACAACTGACGTATCTCAAGAAGGGTTCGGCGGAAATCATCCGCGAAGGCGGACCTGCGCGCCAAACTGGAAAAGTC
Organism: uncultured Acidobacteriaceae bacterium; assembly: GCA_963714225.1. GTDB lineage: Bacteria > Acidobacteriota > Terriglobia > Terriglobales > Acidobacteriaceae > Sulfotelmatobacter. The sequence continues at coordinate 324,062 of CAVQNY010000054.1, forward strand.
GCGAGCTACGGGCAAGCCGCTGCGCGTGAAGCTCGGCATGGACCCGACGGCTCCCGACTTGCACCTGGGCCATACCGTGGTTCTGCGCAAGCTTAAGCACTTTCAGGATCTCGGCCACACCGCAATCTTTCTGATCGGCGACTTCACCGGAATGATCGGCGATCCGACGGGGCGCTCGGCGACGCGACCGCCGCTCACGCGCGAGCAGATCGAGGAGAACGCCGAGACCTACAAGGCGCAAGTTTTCAAGATTCTCGATCCGCAGAAAACTGTGGTCGACTTCAACCGGCGCTGGTTCGCCAGGTTTACCTCTGACGATTTCGTTCGCCTGATGGCGAAGTACACCGTCTCGCAACTGCTGGAGCGCGAAGACTTTCACAAACGATTCCAGGAGGAGAAGCCCATCGCCCTGCACGAATTGCTCTATCCGCTGGTGCAGGGATATGACTCGGTCGCGCTGGAGGCCGATGTGGAACTGGGCGGCACCGACCAGAAATTCAATCTTCTCGTGGGACGCGAGCTGCAGCGCGCCTACGGGCAGGAATCGCAGGTGGTGCTGACCACGCCCATTCTCGAAGGCCTCGATGGCGTGCAGAAAATGTCGAAGTCGCTGGGCAATGCGATCGGCATTCACGAGCCGCCGCTGGAAATGTACGGCAAGGTAATGAGCATCTCCGACGAAATGATGTGGAGGTATTACGAGTTGCTGACGGATGTACAGGTCGCAGAGATCGAGAAGAAGCGCGAGGCACATCCGATGCAGGCGAAGAAGGAATTGGCACGGAGAATTGTGGCGGATTTTCACTCGGCGGAGGCGGCTGCGAAAGCGGCCGAGGATTGGGCAAAGCAGTTTCAGAAGAAGGAGGTGCCGGAAGACTTAGAAGAGGTACCGGTGAAGGCAGCCGACATTTTGGCGAAGACAGAAGGTACAACGCACGACATAATGACGGAGGTCCGGGAGTCTGGAGAATTCCAGATCAAGCTAGACCGATTGCTGGTGGCGATTGGACTTGCCGATTCAGTGAATGATGCCGTTCGAAAAATAAAACAGCGTGCGGTAAAGGTGAACGGGGAACTGAAGACGGAGCCTCTCATACTCCTAGAGATGCGAAAAGGAGCATCGGTTCGCGTGGGGAGGAGGGCCAAGAGAGTCCGCTTTATCATGTAGTGGCCCAGTTCTCGCCCGGCGGTTCTTTTCCGCCAGCAACCCGAACTGCATGGGTTCTTCGTCGGGAGTCCCGCGCGCCTTGCTCCGGGACTCCACTTCCTCAGGATGACAATGGAATTGAGAGGAATCGCTACTATGGCAACAGCCCGAATACGGCCACGCCGTTGGGCGTACCTACGAACACCTTGCCGTTCACAATCATTGGCGTGATGAACTTGTTGCCGTTGCCGAAATGATCGCGGCCGTTGCTGGCCTGGTTGCTGTTGTAGATCTCGGTCAGTTTCGTCGCATTGTAAGCGTGCAATACCGCCGGGTTGGTGTTCTCTACGGCCCAGACGATGGCGTTGCTCGTGCCATTGGCCGAGACGCTGGGTGTCGCCCCAGGATATCCGAAGCTGTTGGCTGTCTGCGATGTTGCGCTTGTCGATAGCTTCGCGTTGGTAATCGTGAAGGCCTGGATGGGGCTTCCGACCGATCCGTAGTAGACCGTGTTGTTGAAATACGCGGGCATTGCCCAAACTCCTCCGGGCAACGCCCCAGCGAGTTCCTGATAAATGTTGTTGTTATTCGCGCTGAACTTTCCCATCGAATCGCGATTCACCAGGTAAAGGTTGTTGTCTTTGCCCGCGCCAACCGCCAGATGCCAGGTGTTGCCTGAGCCGTCGCTCAAATCGGGCAGCACGATGGTTCCGCCGGAGCCGAGGTCGGTGTCGGTGTCGCTCTCCTCTACCCCATTGTCCATCTCGAAGTAATCCGCTACGGCGAGTTGATTGCCGGAGGTCGAGAGCTTCATGAACGCATTGCCGTAGTCGCCGTCGCCGGGAAAACCGCTAGCGTTCAAATTGGTATCGAAGTCGCCGTTGGCATCGAGAAAATAGATGTTACTTGAACTGTCGGCGGCGAGCCCGGCTCCAGCCATCCAGATGGAGCCTTCGTCGCCGTTGGGCGTCACATTCAGTACGCTCGTCTGGGCCAGCGTGGATTCGCCGTAACCCATGATCCATCCCGTATAGGGCCGGATGTCGCAGTGTGAAGTCCAACCGGTGTAGATCACACCATTCAGCAACAGCAGCGCGGATCGTTCCGCGTACTGCCCAGGATCGAAGACCACATTGGTGCCGTTGCTGTTATCCCCGGTTCCCGGATAGGTCGCCTGAATATCGACCGGCCCCCCGAACAACTCTGAGCCGAGCGCGAGATCGAGCGCGTGCAGGCGCTGGTAATAGTTGCCCGATCCGTCTTTCGACATCGCCACCACATAGACCGCGCCGTTTGGACCCTGCGTGCGATCAATCACTGGCGTAGACGTTACGCCGATTTGAGGAGTTATCTGGTCGCAGTTGCGGTTATCCGAGGTGGTCTCGCCGGTCTTCAGTGTCGAGATCTGCCAGATCGTCGCGCCGGAATCCGCGTCGAAGGCGTAGACCGAGTCGTTCTCCGTGGCGGCGATCAGCAGATTGTGCGTGCCGTTATTCGGAACGGCAACGTTCGAGGCGTAAAGCGGTTCCGCGTCAACCAGGCCGTCCACCGGGTAGAAGCCTAGCTTGCCAAACGTCTCCGAATTAACATTGCCGAGGGTCAGCGTGGTTTCCGTCAGGTTCTGTCCCGTGCGCGCGATGTCGTCGTGGTAGGTCAGTACGTCGGTGGTTGCGGGCGCGGTACCATTCACGGTGAGAGTCGCAGCATTGCTGGTCACGTTTCCGATCGCATTGGTTACGACCACGCTGAACTGCGATCCGCTGTCGGCGGTAGTGGTCGGGGCGGTGGTATAGCTGGCGGAGTTTGCACCCGAGATCGCGGTCGTGCCCTTTCGCCACTGGTAATTGAACGGAGTCGTTCCTGCCACCGTCACCGAGAAGGTAGCGGTTTGGCCTGCGGTAACGGTCTGATTGGTGGGCTGGGCGGTAATCGAAGGCGCGGCCGCACTCACGACCGTAGGGGCAGGTGGAGATCCGCTTGCGCCGCAACCTGCCAGGATCAGGGTAACCGTAAGAAAGCACCATATATTCGTTAGCCGTTGCAGTCGCATACCCGCTCCAAACAAACCTGTCTGTCATCCATCATGCCATCTGTTTCAAGTTTTGAGGGGAGGTCGGAAGGTTACCATAGTCCGAAGCCCCGTTCCGGGAGGGCTCCGGGCGCTGCCCGGTCGGACAGGGTCTCGAGAGCTTGCGGTCCCGCTAAGCCGATCGACTCTGTTACTCTCAACCGCGCATGCGTGCGGCTGCCATTCTCGGGTTGGGATGTTCTGCGAAAGACCTCGAACCCTTCCGGGCAGACGAGACGGCTCGACAAACGATCGACTGGCGCATCGGGATGCCTGCGGCTGCGGATCAAGCTGATATCCTCCTGCTCTTTGGCGGCGATGGCACCATCCACCGTCACCTGCGTCCATTGCTGAAGCTCGGACTACCTGTGCTGGTCGTCCCGGCCGGCAGTGGTAACGATTTTGCGCGTGCTCTGGGCCTGCGCCGCGTGCCCGAAGCTCTCGCCGCGTGGCGACGCTTCTCGAGCGGACAAGGCAACGTCCGCGCGATTGATCTAGGAATTATCACGCCGCTCGAAGCCGCGGGCCAATCGTCCGCGCCACATGGGGCTAGTTCCAGCTTGGCACTCGGTACTCGGCACTATTTCTGCAGCGTGGCCGGCGTTGGGCTTGATAGCGAAGTGGCCCGCCGGGCCAACGAATTGCCACGCTGGCTGCGCGGACACGGCGGTTACGCGTTAGCCCTAGCTCCTACAATCTTTCGATTCGCCGCGCTTCCCCTGAAGATTTTCACGCCCGACGGAGCCGGGGGCTGGGCGACCCGCAGTGACCAGCCCACGATCCTGGCGGCTTTCGCCAACACTTCCACTTACGGTGGTGGCATGAAGATCGCGCCCCACGCGCAAATCGACGACGGCCAACTCGATGTCTGCGTGATCGGCGGTGTCGATCCCTTCAAGCTCGCGTGCCTGTTTCCCACGGTTTATTTTGGCCGCCATCTGCGCATCCGGGAAGTAAACTACTTCCAGGCAGAGCGCCTGCGCGCCGAAACCGAGGCCCCGCTCGAGGTCTACGCCGACGGTGAATACGTCTGCCGAACGCCGGTGGAAGTTGGCGTTCTGCGCGGGGCGTTGAAGGTGCTCACGCCCTAGACTATCCGGTGCTAAACTTTCTCCATGCCTGACCAACGTTCCCGCACCGTGCTCTGGATTCTGATTGGGGGAGGAGCATTCTTCCTCTTTGTGCTGGCCGTTTTTTCGCTGGTTTACCTGACGCTGCACGCGGGCGGCAATCAAGCCGCGTTTGGCGGCTTTGGCGACCGCATCGGCGTGGTCGACCTTGACGGCGTGATTCTCTCGCCGCAGCCCGTGGTCGGCCAACTGAAGAAGTTGGCCGACGACTCCTCCATTAAGGCCATCATCCTGCACGTGAACTCGCCCGGCGGCGGCGTGGCTGCGTCGGAAGAGATTTATCGCGAGGTCAAACGCATCCGCGAGGAGAAAAAGAAGCGCATTGTGGTTTCGATCGAAACCGTGGGCGCCAGCGGCGCGTACTACATCGCGTCGGCCTCGAACAAGATCTATGCCGACCAAGGCAGTATCGTGGGCTCGATCGGCGTCATCGCCGAGTGGGTGAACTATGGCGACCTGCTGAAGTGGGCCAAGCTGAAAAGTGTCGTATTCAAGACCGGCGAGTTTAAGGACACTGGGAACCCAGCCCGCGAACTCACTCCTGCGGAGCAGGCCTACATGCAGTCGCTGATCGACAACATGTTTGGGCAGTTCGTCCAGGCCGTGGCCGATGGGCGCGGCATGAAGTTCGACGACGTGAAAGCCATCGCCAACGGCAAGGTGTGGACCGGCAAGGAAGCCCTGTCGATGAAGCTGATTGATAATGTGGGCGACTTTGAAGCCGTGGTCAACGACACGGCGAAATCGGTCGGCATCTCGGGCGAACCGACGCTGGTGCATCCGGAAAAAGATCGCAGGACGCTGCTGGATTTGCTGCAGGGCGACGTCTCGCAGTATCTTCCCGACACTGAGAAAATGCTGGAGCAGCATGTCGGGTTCTATTATCTGTGGAAGTAAGAGTCAGGTCTTGGGCCTTAGGCGCGAGGTCTTGGGCGTGGGTACAAGCTTCCTGCCTTGAATGCCAAATTCCAATACGCCGCGGTCTCCCAAGACCCGACACCTGACACCCAAGACCGAACACCCTCCTTTGTCCCAAAACGAAGACTTGCGTACAACCCCTGAAATTTGAGAAGGTTATGGGAGGTCTCCGGTGGCGACTGCTCACCACATGGCTGGCCTAGAGCGAGGAGGGACTATGACGAAAGCCGATCTGATCGATGAAGTCTCGCGTTTAGCGGAACTTACGCGCAAAGACAGCGAAGTAATCGTGGAGACGATCTTTGACAGCGTGGTGCGGTCGTTGCGCGCGGGCGACAAGATCGAGATACGCGGCTTTGGCAGCTTCCGAACCCGCCAGCGTAAGCCTCGCATGGGCCGCAATCCGAAGACCGGCGAAAAGGTCGAAGTGCCCGCCAAGAAGATTCCTTTCTTCAAGCCCAGCAAGGAGTTAAAGGATCTGGTGAATGAGGGGATCGGCGATGCGGCAGCGGTGCCTCCACCTGCAGCCGCACCGCCTATGGCATAGAAATGCAGAAGTGAGAAGTAAGAATGCAGAAGTGGTGAATCGGCTTCTCGTTCTGCATTCTGACTTCTGCTTTCTGCCTTGGCGTCAGCTTCGGATTCCCACGACGCCCATCATCCGGCCAGTCTTGCCCTTCTCAGCGCGATAGGAAAACAATAAGTCTGTGCGGCAGTTCGTGCATAACGGCGAGGCTTCGATACTGTTTGCCAGCACGCCCACCCCCAGCAGTTGTTGACGATTGGCTTCCACCAGGTCGAGAAAAATCTTCTTCGGCAAACCGTTGTGACCGGGCGGGCGCGCCGTGAGGAACAACATGGGATATTTTTCGCGTACAGGATCGGACTGCTCGACTTCGCGGAAAAGCTCCGCCGCGTAAGCGAATTGCGACTCGAACTTTTCGCGAACTTCCACGCCCACTTCATAACAGCAGCCGTGAATGCCGGGACCAATCGCGGCCTTAAGATCTCGAGGCCGGCTGCCGAACCAGCGGCGCATCTCGCCCACTCCCTTCTCGACGATGCGCTTAAGCGTACCCCGCCAGCCAGCGTGAAACACGCCCACAGCGCGGCGCTTGGGGTCGACGAGAATGATGGGCAGGCAATCGGCGGTCTGAATGCCGAGCAACAAAGCCGGAATCTCTGAGATCAAGCCATCGCCGACCAGTTGCGATTCGTCACGGGAGTCGACGAAGTGGATGATGTCGGAATGGACTTGGCGCAGCGTGACCAGCGGCCAGAGATGAGAACGAGCGTTCCGAGGGCCGCTCCCCCGCTCACCGCCAGCACCGAGTTGTCGGAGAAACGCCGCGCGGTTGCGCTCAACTGCGGCTTTGGAGTCCTCTTGGGTGAATCCCAGGTTGAGCGCGTCGCCTCCGTAGGCACGGGAGAATCCCCCCAAACGCGCGGAGAATCCGTGGACGAGCCAGGGAAGTTTGCTCAGGTGCGAGGCGCTAACAATATTTGGTTTAGCTTGTTTGGGAACCCGGTGTGGCACCGGACCATGTTAACCGAGGCAACCACCGCCCGGCGCGCAATCGTCGTGCGCTGCTGTGCACTTCACAAGTAATAGGTATAAAGCTTTACGCGCCACACATTTTTTGTTCATGCACCAAAGAGAGTGCGCGATGCAATTTTCCTCATCTTGATTTCAACGGCGAATGCGAGGCCGCATGCAAGTTTTATGAGAAATGCCTGGATGGCAAAATCACTTTTAGGATGCCCCACGAGGGGACGCCCCTGGCGGACCAAGTGCCGGCGGCGTGGCGTAACAAGATCCTTCACGCCACCCGAAAGTAGGCGACGAGGTACTGACAGGTGCTGACGTCCCGCCGGATCAGTATCAGAAACTACAGGGCCTCTCCATGATGCTTGGCCTCAACGATCCTGTAAAGGCAGAACGCATATTTCATGCTTTGGGGGAAAACGGCACCGTGCAACTGACGCTACAGGAGACATTTTGGGCCATCCGATTTGGTATGATCGTCGATCGGTTCGGCATACCGTGGATTCATTAATTGCGGAAAAGCGGCCTGAACCCTTGTTTCCATCCGGTCGTTTGGTTCGGGGGTCGTTCTACTTAGCTACCAGGGAGCGGGACAAAAAAGCAGACACCAGGGGAGGAACTAATGAGCAAGGTCCGAGTACTGGTAGGTACACGCAAGGGCGCGTTTATCCTGACCTCAGACGGCAAGCGCGAAAAGTGGGAGGTCAGCGGCCCGCAATTCGCGGGCTGGGAGATGTATCACGTCAAGGGATCGCGCGCCGATCCGAATCGGTTGTATGCGTCGCAGTCCAGCGGCTGGTTTGGGCAGTTGATCCAGCGTTCGGACGATGGCGGCAAGACCTGGCACCAGCCCGGAACGCCGCCCGGAGAAGCGCCCGCCCCAGGTCCTCCAAAGGCCGCAAGCAACAAGTTCGTCTACGACGCGTCTGCCGATACCGGCAAGCCGCTCGCCACGCATCAGTGGCACGACGGCACGCAGCATCCCTGGGAGTTCAAGCGCGTGTGGCATCTTGAGCCATCACTGAACGACCCCGATACGGTTTATGCCGGCGTGGAAGACGCCGCCATCTTCCGCTCGACGGACGGCGGCGAGAACTGGCAGGAACTCTCCGGCCTGCGTGGGCACGACACCGGTCCCAAGTGGCAGCCGGGCGCGGGCGGCATGTGCTTGCACACCATCATTCTCGATCCTAGCAATCCTCAGCGCATCTACGTCGCGATCTCAGCCGCGGGCGCGTTTCGCACGGACGATGCCGGCAAGACCTGGAAGCCGATCAATCGCGGACTGTATTCCAAGTACATCCCGAACCCGACGGCCGAGATCGGCCACTGCGTTCACCACGTCGCGATGCACCCGTCGCGTCCCGGTGTGCTGTTCATGCAGAAGCATTGGGACGTCATGCGCAGCAATGACGCCGGCGAGTCGTGGGAAGAAGTGAGCGGAAATCTTCCGACCGACTTTGGATTTGTCATCGACGTTCATGCGCACGAGCCGGAGACCATCTATGTGGTCCCGATCAAGAGCGACTCCGAGCATTTTGTTCCGGATGGCAAGCTGCGCGTGTATCGCAGCCGCACCGGCGGAAACGAGTGGGAAGCGCTCACCAAGGGTCTGCCGCAGAAAGATTGCTACGTCAACGTGTTGCGCGACGCCATGGCCATCGACTCACTCGATAAATGCGGGGTGTATTTCGGCACCAGCGGCGGGCAGGTCTACGCGTCGGCGGATGCGGGAGACAGCTGGTTTCCGATTGTTCGCGATCTTCCGGCTGTGCTGTCGGTGGAGGTGCAGACGCTGTCCTAAGAAATGTCCACACGGAGATGATTATGTTTCGAGCAGAGGAGATTGCGGTGCCGTCAAGGCAGTCTTCACAGCCTGCGCTTCAAACCCTGTTGACCGGTCTCGGGTTCGGTGAATTGCCGGGTTGGCACGAGGGCCGTCTGTGGTTCTCTAACTGGGCATGCAAGAGATTGTTGCCGTCGATATCGAGGGCAAGAGCGAGACCATGGTTCCTGTGCCGACCACCCTCCCATTTTGCATTGACTGGCAGGCCATAGGAAACATGGGTCGCCGCACTCTCATCGTGAAGCAATACTCGGCAGGCGAAAAGCGAATATGATCCGGGTCATCCTTCCGCAACATTTGCGAACTCTGGCGCACGCCGGCAACGAGGTGACGCTCGAAGTCGAGGGTGCGGTCACGCAGCGCGCGGTGCTCGACGCGCTCGAGGCCAGCTATCCCACACTGTGCGGGACAATCCGCGATCACGTCACGCAGCAGCGGCGGCCATTCTTGCGCTTCTTCGCCTGCGAGCAAGATCTATCCCACGAGCCGCCGGATGCTGCACTGCCCGACGCGGTCGCCTCAGGGGCAGAGCCCTTGATCATCATAGGGGCCATTGCCGGCGGGTAGCCACACGACACCGGTGGGAATCCCAGGTTACCGGCCACGTGTAACATTCTGCTCCTGCCTCTCACCGACACAAGCCCCTCGGCGGAAGCTCTGGCGTTTCTGCCAGAGCCCTTGCCGGTGCCCTTGAACATCTGGGAAGGATTTCATGAGACTGAGCGCAGCATTGATCTGCGACACATCCTCGACAGATCCATTTGCCGGCGCCGCCTCCCTCCGCTATAGTTTTGCTAGCCATGTTTGAGGATTTCACCGCCACGGACCGCTGGAGCAAGAAGCCGGTTCACTGCGTCTATCAAGCGCTGATCGTCGCCATTGCCACGCGGCACGCCGATGCTGTCGACATCAAGTTTCTGGTTGACGGAAGAACCGTCTGGGTGGCGTTGCCGCACCCGGCGTGGGTGGAGTACAAGAAGCGCACGGGCAGAGCCATCACGGATTCCCTCGCCGTCGAAATTGCCGGCCATTATCTGAAAGCCGCGCTCCGGGCCGGCGAAGGTCTGGGCCGTGACATGTATTCGCTCACGGTCGAGGAAACACTGGCCCACCTGGAAGCGGTGGTGGCCGCGATGCAGGCGCCAGTCCCCGCGTAGAGTCGCCGGGTTCTCAGGCCTCTTGACACCTGCCTCTTACAAACCTGTTTACCGGGCGATTTCATTGATTGCCCGCGTGCTGGTCGCCCTGCTCATGCCTTCTTGAGCAGGCGGCTTAGCCAGATCAGGAAGATGGCGCCCACAATTGCGACCACAATGGTGCCGATCAAGCCGCCAGCATAGATACCGAGAGCGCCCAGGAGCCATCCGCCGACGACCGCACCGACGATGCCGAGGACGATATCCATGAGCGGACCGTAGCCGCCGCCCCTCATGATCTTGCCCGCAGCCCAGCCCGCGATCAGCCCAACAATGATCCACCAAATGAAACTCATGAGCATGTGACCCTCCTGTGAACTGCCGGAATTCTGGGCTGCAGCGCACCGCCGCTTGCCGTTCACCAGAACGAGTCGCGGGGCTAACACTGCAAGCGTGGTGCTGGGCAGCCTAGTGAACCTCACGCCAATCTGTCAAGCGCCCCTCCGTGGTCTTGTCCCCTCCGTGGTCTGCTGTATGCCGTACTGTTTGTGGTTAAATCAAGCCATGTTTGCCCGCAAGATTCGCGTCGAGTACGAAGACCACGGCCAGAGGCTTCCCTGTCCATTGAAATGGCTGGACAGCTTCTCCATGCGCAACTTCACGAATGCCAGCGTGTTTGACGATACCCTGCCGGTTTCCGACGGGCACATGGAGATCGGCACAAACGTCCCCTTGGAGCAACTCCGCGAAGCCATGGAAGACTGGTTCCGGCGCAAGGGATATCGGCCAAAGGACTCGAGGTTGTCGCTGGAGGAGAGGTGAGGGCTTGGTTTCCGCGGTTATTACTTGTCGTAGTGCAGCAGGGACATTACCTCGTAGCCTTTGAGCTTCTCCCGCCCGCGCAGGAAATCCAATTCCACAACAAAGCCGAGTCCGGCAATCTCCGCGCCGAGTAGAGTCGCCAGCTTGGCAGTGGCCTCGGCGGTGCCTCCGGTGGCCAGCAGATCGTCCACGATCAGCACTCGCTGGCCTTTCTGGATGGCGTCCCTGTGCATCTCGAGCGAGTTGGTGCCGTATTCGAGCGCGTAATCGAACTTCACGGTTTCGGCGGGAAGTTTGCCGGCTTTGCGGACGGGAACAAATCCCGCATTCAGGCGGTATGCCAGGGCAGGAGCGAAGATGAAGCCGCGAGCTTCCATGCCAAGAACAAGGTCGATTTTCTGATCGAGATAGTGCTCGGAAAGGCTATCGACAAGCGTGGCGAAGCCGACCTTGTCCTTCAGCAGAGTCGTGATGTCGTAGAAGAGAATCCCCTTCTTGGGGAAGTCGGGAACTTCGCGGATCAGCCGCTTGAGTTGGCCGGCATTCAGTCTTGGGTTGGGAGACAATCTACCATGCTCCTTCAATGCGAAATGAACTGATACCGGCGGCCGGGCGGGCCTCCGATTCTTCCACGCCATCGACGCGCGCGGCGCGCGGCCCCTCGCGCAAGCGCGAGCGCAAGCCGGAGAGCTGATCGCGGGTTCCCTGCGCCAAGATCTCAACACTGCCGTTGGCATTGTTGCGCACCCAGCCGGCAATGCCGAGGATGTGCGCCTCGCGCTCCACAAACCAGCGGAATCCGACGCCCTGCACGCGTCCGCGGACCACAAAGCGGCGGGCTTCGATCGCCTTTTCAGTAGAGGTCATGCAGTGAAACAAGAATGCAGAAGTTAAGGAAGTCAGAATGCAGAATTAAAAGGAGGATTAGGTTCTAACTTCTGCATTCTGCGTTCTGACTTCTGACTTGAGCTAAGCCCGCGACAAATACACACCCTCAGCCGTGTCCACCTTGATCTTCTCACCTTCATTGATGAAGGGCGGCACCTGCACCACCAGCCCAGTCTCAGTCTTCGCAGCTTTGGTGACGCTCGATGCGGTCGCGCTCTTCAGACCCGGCTCAGTCTGGACCACGGTGAGCTCCACGGTCTGCGGCAGTTCAATGCCCACGGCCTTGCCATCGAAGAATTCTACTTTGATCTCGAGGTTGGCGATCAGGTAATCGACGGCGTCGCCCAGAACCTCTTTGGAGAGATGTGTCTGCTCGTAGTTGGAGGTATCCATAAAGTAGTAACTGTCGCCGTCGGCGTAGAGAAACTGCATCTCGACCTCGTCCACGTTGACCTTCTCGATCGGGTCGGGCGAGCGGAAACGGTGCTCGAACATGGCGCCGGTACGAAGGTTGCGCAGCTTGGCCTGGATGAAGGCACGCAGGTTGCCGGGCGTGCGGTGTTCGACGCTGAATACAGAGTGCAGATCATTGTTGTGCTTGATGATCATGCCGGGACGCAGTTGGGTGGCAGGGATCGACATCGCTGGAAACCATCTCCTCAAAAATTAAGTGCGTTTGCTGAGCTGACGGAAGGCGGGCAGCCACATTGTCCGCCGCACAAGGGCCGAAAAACTTATTTTACACTCAGGTCGTCGGAAAGGAAACCTTCGCAAAGCGACATTCATCGTAAAGGGACCATATTCGTCGCCCTTGGGTAGATTCGCGCTCACCCTTGTGGAGGACTAGAATTGCAGCGGGCGGGATATTGCAGCCGGAGCGGAATTGTGCCCGGCGTTTCCTGCCACGTGGAAATGAGGTCAAAATCATGCGCTTGGGACGGTTTGAATCATCCGAGGGAAACAACGTAGGGACCGCCGTCACTTTCTTTCTCATTGGGCTCGGTGCGGGCGCCTTGGTGGCTCTGGCGCTTGCCCCGAAAACGGGCAAGCAATTCCGTCGCGATTTGAAACGCGGCTACGACGACGCCAAAGACACGCTGCAGGACTGGACAGAAGAAGCCAAGGACCGAGTCCGCGACGCGAAGGAACGCGTGCGCGACGTGGCCGAGCGCGGCGCCGATTTGGCGGAAGATCTGCGCGACGGAGTGCGCGAGAAAGTGGAACCGCTGCGGCGGATTGTCAATCGCGGGTAAGGGCCAGTCTTAAAGCTCTGAACCGCGGATGTCGTTAGCGCCGGATGCTAGCGAGAGTCCTAGCGGAAGATTGCCGCGAAAAACCTTCCGACCCGTCGCAGCAGGCGATGCTGCTCAGGCTCAGGCTGCGTGCTGGCCGCCGGGGCAGGCGGCGGTTGCACCTGCGCCTCGAGCCGGACTGGCTTGGTTGATGATGCCACCACCGGCAGCACCGGCGCCTCGTCCGCAGGTCCGGGTGGGGGACGTTTCTTGGCATGAAAGACCAAGGGCGCATCGACCTGGATGTGAACGTCACCCGGCTGCGAAGGCGGCAGGGGCTGGATTTCGGGTCCGTTCGAGAGCGTCTGGGCTAAGGTAGTATTCGTGGAATCCGGGATCGGCGTCGCCGGAGACGCATCCGTTCGCAGCAAGGGCACGGGTGGCGGGCAGCCACATTCCAGCGGGACATCGGTGTCGACCTTATCGATGCGTCCCGAGCGAAACACCGCCTGCTCGGCGGGTTTCACGTGATAGATGCGATCGCTCATCAACTCCGAAACGATCGCCGAAGAGGTGTTGCCCTGCAGCGCCCGTACGCAAGTATTGCCCTGCGAGTCTGTACTGATGGCGAAGTGGAATTCTCCCGGGCCAGCGAACAGGATGCGGAAATCCGGAGTGAGCACGGTATCGGTTGAGGCATCGAGAGCGTAGTGTGTCTCCAGCGCTCCCGTGCTTATGCCCAGCATCAAGTCTTTCGCACTCGTCGAAGGCGTTACCGAAACCGTGGTTCCCGGGCAAACTCGGACTTCGCCTCCTCTCGACAATGCCAACACCGCGGTATCGCTCCCGGCGGTCAGGGATGATCCTGCCGCGAACCCCTTGTCAGCTACCACAACCTCGCCAACCCCGCTAGTAACGGGCACGACCGCCGGGGCGGCCGGCGCCAACGACAGCGCTTGCGGTGGCTGGAATGGCGACTTCGTACTGGCCACATTGGAGTATTCGGGGGCCTTGAGTCTCACCATCAGGCGGTTGCCCGCGACGTCCCAGGTGTAGCCGTAGGGAACGAGCAGGTCCAGCACAATCCTCATGACGGGAGGTTCTATCTGGTATTGCTCAGTCCTTATGGTCAGAATATCTTCCTGCAGCACGGGAATCCGCCTACGCTTCAGTCCCATGCGCGCGTTGGAGAGGTCCATAACCAGCCGTGGGGGCGAATCCAGCAACTGAATCCTGGGCACTACGGGGTGTGTGGAAACAACTTCAACTGCCGCGACACCCTGCTCGTGCACGACGCGCACACTGCTGACGACCGCGGCCTCAGATGGGGAGGAACTGGTCTTTTGAGGTCCAGTGTTTTGCGACCAGCCCGTCGTAACCAACAGCGCCGCCAGCAGCACAACGACAACGAATTGGATGCCAGATCGCGGCAAAGAAATCCCCTGAGAAAGAAGCACAGTTGAGCCTTTAAAAGGAACCTTATCACTTGTCAGGAAGTGAAAGAAGTGGCGGGATCACGGACGCTACTGAAAAGGTCGCGGAATTCCCGATTCAGCTCTGGGGCAGGAATTCGTACTCTTCGATGACCGCGGCCACGGCCATCTTGCCCTCGACGGGATTGTCCTCGACCCGTACCACACGCCCTTTGCATTGCACGCGGATACTCTCCGTAAGCGTAATTTCAGGCGGGAGTGTGAGCGTGAAGCCAATCGCCGCGCCTTGCTCGATGGGTGATTTCAGATAAAGGCAAATGCCGCGCGCGCTCACGTCGCGGATTTCAGCGGATTCGGCGTCTCTTGAGTTTTCGTCGCGGGCGACGGACACCGGAATGCGGAGCGCGAAGCGTCGTGCAGCCCTTTTCTCTTGGGCCTCTGCCATGCGTTACTCCAAGCTAATGAAGTGGAAACTGCCTATGTTCAAGAATGACGTTGCGGGCATGTTTGGTCAATACCACCCTTGGGCCGGGTCGTGGCCCCTTCCGGCAGGGAGGGATGAAATCGCCTCCCGAACATTTGAGATCGTTCCCGGTCTGGTTCAGGTACAGGCGTACCTGCGTGTAAACTGCAAGCAGGATGGTCCCAGTGGTCTTCGTTCTCGACAACTACGATTCATTTACCTACAACCTGGTTCAGTACCTCGGGGAACTCGGGGCGAAGGTCGAGGTGCGCCGCAACGACCAGGTCACGGTGGCTGACGTCGAGGCCATGCACCCAGAGCGCATTGTGATCTCGCCCGGTCCGTGCACTCCGCAACAGGCAGGCATCAGCATCGATCTGATCCGCCACTTCGCGGGCAAGCTGCCCGTGCTCGGCGTTTGCCTCGGGCATCAGGCTATCGGCGCGGCTTTTGGCGGCAAGGTGGTGCGCGCTCCTCACCTGATGCACGGCAAAACCAGCGCCGTCACGCACGACAACAAAACCATCTTTCACGGCCTGCCCACGCCCATGACGGCCACTCGCTATCACTCGCTCATCGTGGAGGAAAAAGACCTGCCGGCAGAGCTGGAAGTCAGCGCCTGGACAACAGAAAAAGACGGCTCACGCACCATCATGGGCTTGCGCCACCGGCGATTTCCGATCGAAGGTGTGCAGTTTCATCCCGAGAGCGTGCTGACGGATGCGGGAAAAAAGCTGGTGACCAATTTCTTAAAGCAGTTCGCATGGACCAGAGCCGGACCGGTTTAAGCAACCCGCCGATCCTGGTCGGTGTGCAAGGCGCATGGAGGACATCGATCCATGTCAAAAACAAATCGCCATGCTGCATCTCGCACCCCACACCAACCCCATCTTGATCTCGAGAGCCTCAAGCCGTTGGTGGGGACATGGAAGGTGTCGGGCCATGCAAAGGGTCAGATTCGTTTCGAGTGCACGGAAGGCGGTTTTCTTCCTCATGCAGCACGGCCACCTGCAGGGAATCGGACAACCGCCCAGCCAAGATATCCACACGCGCTTCTACAGCTTCACGGACGGCCTAACGCTCGACTTACGAAATCGTCGGCGATACTTTCACGATATGGTTTGGACCGAAAGGTTCCGACCATCGCTTTCAGGGAAGGTTCAGCAAAGACGGCGATTCCTTCACTGGGGGTTGGCGCTGGCCCGGCGTCGGCTACGACATAACAGGAACAAGAATCTTGAGTGAGTGGGCCCTGCTGGCTGGTTGGCCACTGACAATTAGCCACTGCCTCTAGCCATCTCCACCGCCCGCAGCAGCGCCTGAGCTTTGTTCATCGATTCCTCGAATTCCCGCGCGGGGTCGGAATCCGCCACGATGCCTGCTCCTGCCTGCAAATATGCGTGTTTGCCTTGCATGAGCATGGTGCGAATGCCGATGCAGGAATCCAAGTTCCCGGCAAAATCGGCGTACAGCACCGATCCGCCATAAATGCCGCGGCGCACCGGTTCCAGTTCTTCGATAATCTGCATGGCGCGCACTTTGGGTGCTCCGCTCAGCGTGCCCGCGGGAAAACATGCGACGAACGCGTCGAGCGCGCCGAGATCCTTGCGCAGTGTGCCTTCCAGCGCCGAGACCAGGTGCATCACGTGAGAGTAGCGCTCCACATACATCAAGTCCTTCACCTTGACCGAGCCGTAGTCGCTCACCCGCCCGAGATCGTTGCGGCCGAGATCGACCAGCATGACATGCTCGGCGCGTTCCTTTTCGTCGTTGCGCATTTGCTGTTCCAGGCGCAGGTCTTCGGCCTCGTCGCGTCCGCGCGGATGTGTGCCGGCGATGGGGCGATATTCCAGCTTGCGTCCGGTCACACGCACGAGCATCTCGGGCGAAGAGCCGAGGATTTCCGTCCCTCCCGTCCTCAGAAAATAAAGATACGGCGAAGGATTCACCTGGCGCAGCGCGCGATAAAGATCGAAGGCCTCAATCCCAGGGATGAAGTCGAGCCGCTGTGAAAGCACCACCTGAAAAATGTCGCCCGCGGCAATGTATTCTTTGCATCGTTCCACGCTGCGTAGGAAGTTCGCACGCGTGGTTCCGGCGTGGATCTTGAGTTTCCCCGGCTTGGCCTGCGTGGCGTTGCGCCACATCGCCGGGCGTAATCCCGCGGCCAGCTTTTTTTCGAGCGCGGCAATATCGCGCGCTGCCCGGTCATAAGCTCGACGAGGACTCTCCCGCGAAACATCCGCGGCAGCGACGATATGAATCTGGTGGCGCAAGTGATCAAAAGCCAGCAGCCGGTCGAAGAACATCAGTTCGCAATCTGGCAGCGAGAGGTCGTCCTTGGCATGTTCGCCAATGTTTTCCAGTTGCCGCACCACGTCGTATGAAAAATACCCGACCGCCCCGGCGGTGAACGGCGGCAGCCCGGGCATCGCGGCCGGCCGATGCTCGCCCAGCAAAAGCTTCAGGAACTCAAAGACGTTCCCCTGGTGCCGTTCGCGCCGCCCTCCGCGTTCAATCTCGATGGCAGAACCCCGCGCCCGCAGCCGCATGGAGGGGCGCGCGCCCAGGAACGTGTAGCGGCCGATCTGTTCGCCGCGCTCGACCGACTCCAGCAGAAACGCGTGCGGTTGGTTTTGGGCAATCGACAGAAAAGCAGAGACCGGCGTGAGCAGGTCGGCGCTCACCGAGTTCACCACCGGCACCAGCGTTGCCAACCGCGACAGGCGCAGGAATTCTTTGTAGTCGGGGACCATAACGAAAGGAAAGACTCGCCGGATGTAACCGGCTAGCGGTTCATTATAGGGGAGGCGCTGGCAGGCCATTCCCCTGAAAGGCGCAACCTGGTACAGAACCTATTCCTTTTCGCTTACGACTCCGGGCAAGTCGGAGAGAAGGTCGGGGCAGCCTTTCGCGGCACTGCTCTATCAAATCAAGATTAACTCCATGTACACATCGGCTCGCGCATATTGGGAGGGGACGATGCGGTTGTCAGGGATGTGCTTGAATCCCAGGGATTCATACAATCGAATCGCGGGCGTCAGCACGTGGTTGGTCTCGAGATAAAGTCTTTGCGCGCCAGCACGTCGCCCCTCCTCGATCGCTCGATGAAGCAGCCTGCGACCGATTCCGGTTCCCTGGTACGAGGGCTCGACGGCCATCTTGGCCACCTCAAATTCTTTGTGGTTGAGACGAATCAGGGCGCAGCAGCCGACGCATCGTTCATTGGCGGTCGCGAAGAAGATCCTGCCGCCCGCGCCCAGAATCGTTGCCTGTGGATCTGCAAGAACCGGTGTCTCCTTTGGCTCTATACGGAAGAATCGGGTGATCCATTCCTCGTTGAGCCTGCGGAATGCAGCCGCATCCCCTGGCAGGAACTGGCGGATGCCGATTTCGGTGACCGGCGGGCACTGTTGGTTAGCGAAAGTCATATGCGCAACCCTCCTTCATCATTCATTTGACGATAAAATTTGGGACATGGATATGTCCAATATCTGAATCATCTCAACTAAGATGAAATGAGTATGAAACGAGAAATTGAGTTCAGGCATTTACGTTACTTTCTCGCTGTCGCCGAAACTCTGCATTTCAGCAAGGCGGCAGCGCAGCTGGGGATGGCGCAACCGCCACTTAGCCAGCAGATCAGAAGCCTTGAACGGATGCTGGGCTATCCCCTGTTCGAGCGCACAACCCGCGGTGTCCGGCTGACAAAGGTCGGTCAATATTTCAGGGAACGTGCGCTCGATACCGTCACCAAGATACAGGACGACGTGGAAATGGCCCGGCGGTTGGGCAGGGGCCAGGAGGGCGTTCTGACGGTGGGATTCAGCGGCTCAGTTATGCTCACCACATTGCCCAAGGCAATCGAACGCTATCGGCGCCTGCATCCGAAGGTTCAATTGCGGTTACGAGAACTGGTCACGGCTGAGCAAACGTCCTCACTGCTGGATGGAACCCTGGATCTAGGCTTCCTTCGCGACGGCGAACCGCGGGACGGGCTTTCGATGGAATCGATCCTGCGAGAGCGATTCATTGCCGTACTCCCAGCTCGTCACAAACTTGCCGGTAAGGCCGCAATTCGTCCCGGAGATCTCCGAAACGAGTCGTTTGTACTCTTCGCGCGCCGGATGGGCCCGCTCGCTTTCGATCGGACTCTCGCATGCTGTGAAGCTGAAGGGTTCCGGCCAAATGTGGTGCAGGAGGCTCCACAGTGGCCAACCGTAGTTCGTCTGGTTGCCGCCGGCTCTGGTATATCGTTAGCTCCGGCCTGTGTCGCAAATTTCGCAATGCCGGGGGTCGTCTACAAGAAGGTGCGTTCTCGCCATTGGACGTCGATTGACATTGGGTTGAGGCCTAAGCTCGACAATCCAGCGGTGGAAGCTTTTCTGAGCATCGTGCGCAGACAATTCTCGAAGAAGAAACCTGGTTCTGCGCCCTGCCGGACAGGCGCCTTCGGAAATAGTGGCCAGTGAACCAATTCGGCAATTGACGGACGTATGGCTTAGTCCGAAGATGTTAAGGTAAAATATCAAGCAACTGGGCCCGGCTGCGGTTACGAGCCTATGCGGATTAAGTTCTGGGGCGTTCGCGGTTCTACGCCGACCCCACAACCCGAGAATATGCGTTATGGAGGCAACACCTCCTGCGTCGAAGTGCGTTTCGGCGACCGCATCTACATCTTCGATTGCGGCACCGGATTCCGCGTGCTCGGCCAGCAACTGCAAAATGAGTTCGGCGACCGGCCCTTTTCCGCCCATGTCTTCGTATCCCACTTTCATTGGGACCACATTCAGGGCATGCCGTTCTTCCGTCCTCTGTATGCGAATGCGGAGAACCGTTTTCTCTTCCAGTGCTCGACCCGCTCCCGCAGCCTCAAACAAGTCCTGGCCGATCAAATGGCCGCCCCGTACTTCCCCGTAAGGCTCGATCAGATGACGGCGCATCGCGACTTCTACGATATCGAGAGTGGCCGCGTCACGATGGAAGATGGCGTCCAACTGCAAACCGCGTGGCTCAACCATCCTCAGGGATGCATGGGCTTCCGCCTGGAAACCAAAGAGGGAGTGCTGGTCTACGCTACCGACAATGAGCCCGGGGACGCTGAGTTCGATAAAGCTGTCCGCAAGCTGGCCGAAGGTGCGGACGTGCTCATCTACGACGCACAATATCTGCCCGAGGAATACGAAGCGCACCGCCGCGGCTGGGGACATAGCCATTGGCGCGAAGCCGTCAACGTCGTGATGGAGAGCGGTGCCCGAGAGCTCGTATTATTCCACCACGATCCCGAGCACACCGACGCGGTAATCGACAAGGTCGTGCACGAAGCCCGCAATTACTATCCCAAAGTGCGGGCGGCGGCGGAGGGAATGGAGATCAACCTGGCGGGCGCAACCCGTTAATTTGTGTCGGATCGAAGATCAGACCGGACCGCGCTCAACATCCGGGTGGGCCAACTCTACGCCCTTATCCAGCAAGTCCTTTCCCAAGCTTTGAGCCAGCGCATAGCTGAAACCGTCGCCGAAATTCAGTCGAGCGGCATGACCGCTACCGTTTCCGTAGCGACGCCGGGCTCTGCGCGCAACCCGTACCTGCTCGGCGGTCACGGGTGCGACCTCGATCTGAGCGCGAGCCAGGAATAAGTCGAGCTGTTCGCCGCCTCTTTCCCCTGACCTCGCTTCCAGCGCGATTGCCGTCTCCGGAACGGTCGCCGCAGATATCCGCCGCGCGCCGGCAGTGGCCAGGCGCCGCAGCAGGTCAGCCTCCTGCTCCAGAATGGCCACCAGTGCTGACGGTTCGATCACCATTTATTTCGGCTGGCCGTGCCCGTCGTAGCCGATAATCTCATCGGGACTGCGGCGGTCGAGCTTCGCAAGCGACGCAGCGCAACGAGCGATCACGGTGAGGTCCTCCACCAGCCGTTCCTGTTGACGCGCGGCACGTACGCGCGGATAGCGCTCGCGCCGAGCTTCGAGGATCGTCTGGGTCAGACCTTCGCCCGTCAAGCCAGAGAGCGTGACCGAGGCGCTCGACCTCCGAGTTGCGGATGCTGAGCGGTATAATCGGTTTATATACAATCTGGAATGGTATATACAGGCGGAGAAGTTGGCTGGTATGCGATGTCAGTTTCATTATAGGATTCTGCCAACCGTCTCCGCCTTGCTTCCCCACCATCCCCGCTCATATACTCTGAACGTTTGCCCGTCCACTCCGGGAATTCGTCCCGGCGCCGGCCAACGCCTTGAATCGCAATCATTCCGGAGACCACATTTATGACCACGATGACCGCCCCACCGCAAGTCGACAAAGAAAGCAATCCCTGGGAGTCGCAGCGGGCGCGTTTTGACCTGGCCGCCCGAAAGCTCAATCTTGATGACGGCCTGTGGCGGGTTCTGCGCTATCCCAACCGCGAACTCACGGTTTACATCCCCGTGCAGATGGATGACGGCCGTCTCGAGGTCTTCACCGGATTTCGGGTGCAGCACTCGATTGCGCGCGGCCCGGCCAAAGGCGGCATCCGCTACGCGCCCGATGTCACGCTCGATGAAGTGCGCGCGCTGGCCAGCTGGATGACCTGGAAGTGCGCCGTGGTCAACATTCCGTTCGGCGGAGCCAAGGGGGGCGTGATCTGCGATCCGCACAAAATGTCGATGGGCGAAATCGAGCGCATGACGCGGCGCTATACCTCGGAGTTGATCGAATTCATCGGACCGGAAAAAGACGTGCCCGCTCCCGACGTGAACACCAATGAACAAATCATGGCGTGGATGATGGACACCTACTCCATGCACATGCGCCAGACGGTGACCGCGTGCGTGACCGGGAAGCCCATCAACATCGGCGGTTCTCGTGGACGCCGCGAGGCTACCGGGCGCGGCGTGAAGGTGGTATGCGACGAGGCGATCAAGAAACTCGGCCTGTCGCGCGAGAGCAGCCGCGTCATTGTGCAGGGCTTCGGCAACGTGGGCTCCAACGCTGCACAACTCATGTATCAGGCCGGATACAAAGTTGTGGGCATCGCCGAAGTAGATGGCGGCCTTTACAACAAGAACGGGATCGACTTAAACGGTCTGGTCGAATTCCGCCAGAAAAATGGGACGGTGCGCGGCTTCCCCGGCGCGGAAGCCTACGATGCCGCCGAGTTGCTCACCACAGACTGCGAAATCCTGATTCCCGCCGCGACCGAGAACGTCATCACTTCGCGCAACGTCGATCGCGTGAAGTGCCGCATCCTGGCCGAAGGCGCCAACGGTCCCACCACCTCGGCCGCCGACGATGTCTTAACCGACAAGGGCGTCTTCGTAATCCCGGACATTCTGGCCAACGCCGGCGGCGTGACCACTTCGTACTTCGAGTGGGTGCAGGACCGCCAGGGCTACTTCTGGAAGGAGTCTGTGGTCAATGAGCAACTGGAAGAGATCATGATCTCGTCTTTCGGGGACGTGGTCCGCTACGCCGAAACGCACAAGGTAAACAATCGCATTGCAGCCTACATGCTGGCCATTGATCGCGTGGCCTACACCATCCGCCAGCGCGGCATTTACGCCTGAGGGGGACTTATGAAATCGATTGGCAGAAATCTGGCAGTGGCTCTAGCGATGTTGCTCGTGGCTTCGCTGGCCAGCATGGCCGCGGCCGGGCAGGAACCGGGCTCAAAACCTGAGGCCATGGCGACGTCAGCTCAGATGGCGAGGGCGGCAGCCGCCGACAAACTCGACATCAACACTGCGACCAAGGACCAACTCAAGGCTCTGCCCGGCATCGGCGACGCCTATTCGCAGAAAATTATCACGGCCGCCCGTATCGAACCAAGCTGGATCTGGTGCACAACAAGATCATCCCCCAGGCAACCTACGAC
This sequence comes from uncultured Acidobacteriaceae bacterium, assembly GCA_963714225.1. Taxonomy (GTDB): domain Bacteria; phylum Acidobacteriota; class Terriglobia; order Terriglobales; family Acidobacteriaceae; genus Sulfotelmatobacter. The sequence continues at coordinate 346,546 of CAVQNY010000054.1, forward strand.
AAGATCAAAGATCAGATCATCGCCAAGCAGCCGAAGTCCAGTGCCATGACACCGGCCCCGCCGAAATAATCGAGTGCGGATTTCACCCCAAGAACCCTTTTGGGAACTTTCGAGCCCAAACTGCACATTCTCCACGATTGCGTTCCCTCTCCGCGTGGAGGATAATCTAGCTATCTCCGAAAACGTTGTTGAGCCGCGGTGAACCTGCCCAATTCCATTACGCTGATCCGCATCTGCAGCATTCCCCTGCTGATCTGGATTTTGTCTTCCAATCATTTCAGCAGCGAACACGGCGCCAAAGAGCTGCTCGCCTCGGCGATATTTATTGCCGCCTCCATGACCGACGGCATCGATGGATACCTGGCCCGCAAGCGCGGCCAGATCACGACCATGGGCATTCTGCTCGATCCCATGGCCGACAAACTTCTGATCGCCGCCGCGTTCGTTACGCTGGTGCAGTTCAATCCCAGCCTGGTCCCGGCATGGATCGCAGTGATCATCATTGGCCGCGAGTTCCTGGTGAGCGGCCTGCGCTCGATTGCCGCGTCCGAGGGTTTCACCATAGAAGCCAGCGAATTGGGCAAATTCAAAATGGTGGTGCAGATCGTTTCCGTGGTCGCGGTCATTCTCGACCACCGCTGGAAAGAGTGGCCGGTTTACGGAAACTTCATTTTCCCGGTGCACTGGATCGCCTCCGTTGCGATCTGGTTCGTAGTCTGCGTTTCGCTGGTTTCGGCGGTCGATTACTTCGCCGCATTCTGGTCGAAGATTGACCAGCGTGTGTCCAAACGCCGGCGCCGCGCATTTATTCTCAGCCGTCGTCGCAAGCCGCAACCGGCTCCGCGGCCGGCAGATGCCGATGTCGCTCCTACAACATAATTCGTCCTCGGCGGTGGCTGCCTCGGAAGCAAGTAAATCTGAAGGCGGCAAACCCGAAACCGGCGCGGCTTCCGGCCATGAATTCTCCAGCCAGGAATTCTCTCCGGAAGAGCGCACCCTGCTGCTGCGCCTGGCGCATGATTCCATTTCTTCGGCGTTGCAGGGGCGTGAGATTTCTCTGGATCCTCCCACTCCTCACCTCGCCGAACCCCGGGGCGCTTTCACTTCGCTCTACTTGCGAGAAGAATTGCGCGGATGCGTCGGCTACATTCTGCCCACTTGCTCCGTCTTCCGGGCCGTGGCGGAAACCGCGCGCGCCGCCGCCTTCGACGACAACCGCTTCCCACCCGTTACCCAGGAAGAAGCTCCTCACCTCGAGATTGAGCTCAGCATTCTCTCACCCGCGCAACCGATTCGCGCTGAAGAAATCGTGATCGGCCGCCACGGTCTCCTCATGAGCTGGCACGGCCGCCGCGGCCTGCTGCTGCCCCAGGTGCCCGTCGAGCGGGCCTGGGACCGCACAACTTTTCTGGAACAAACCTGCCGCAAAGCCGGGTTGCCCCTGAATGCCTGGCAAAAAGGCGCGACCATCGAAGCCTTCACCGCAGAAGTCTTTGGCGAGAAAAGTGGCCAGTAACCAGTAGTGCAGAGGGTCTTATTATAGGTCCTAGGGTTTGGTCTTAGGCCTAACCCGTAACACCGGGGACTCAAGACCTGAAAGGTAAGCAGCTTGGAGTTGACCGCTGCCCGCGGAAACAAAACCAGGGACGGTTGCCCGTCCCCGGCTCGACTGTGTCTGTGCTGCTTGCGAGAGGTTATTGCGCTTGTTGCGTTTGTTCGTCCAATTCCACACCGTCACCGGCGTGTACGTCTTCCATGGCAAACACGATCATTCCAGTGGACGTGGTGGGCGTGGTCCCGATGACGACGATCTCGCCTACCGCCCGGCGCGGCAGATCTCTCATGTGAATCACCGGACCGTTCGACTTGGTGAACATGGTTGGATCTATGGACGGCTGCTTCTTCTGCGTGTCTTCGCTGATCGCGGCCTTGAACGAAAGCGAATCCACCGGATCGTGCAGGTCCGCCTCATAGTTCCGCACGGCGCGGAAATAATCGCCCACCTTCACGCCCTGGTTCGATCCCACGTTGAAGTAGACCTTGTGACCCGTTCCCAGCACCGAGTCAAAATCCTTTCCCATCACGATGCGCCCGGAAACCTTGCTGCCCGTGGGCAGGAAGCGGTCGAACCGAAGCGGCGCATGGAATGACACCATCGATTTCTCGGCAAAAGGAATCAACGTATCTCCCGGATTGATGGGATCGCAAGTGAACTCGATCAGCGCCACCGCCGTTTTGCTGCGGGTATCGATCACACGCACGCGGCCGACTTCCTCGTACGGCTGTCCTGTGTCCTTCAGCAGCTTGCGCTGTCCGGGAAACATCTCATACTCGTTGATGTCGCGCAGAGAGCGCACAATCTCATACTCCGCCCCGGCACTGTAGCCCGTCCCTTGCAAATAGACGACGTCGCCCCTGACGAACTTCGTGTCGTAGGGAGTCTCCAGTCCGCCAGCAACAAAGTTGGCGTCGGGCAGGGTCTGGCGGTTGATGAAACCAGCGCAGTAAACATCTGCGTAAGTAGGCATCTGTACCCGCTGAATCGGGAAACTGGCCGTCGTGGGCGTGGTTCCCGCCGGGCTGGTCGAGTCCGCCGGACTTCCATCAGCCGCCAATTGCGCCCAGGCCGCCGTTGCGACCAACAACACTAACAGTCCTATTTTCTTCATGTTACCTCCGAGAAGAGACACACGATACCCCCTCTCCAGAAAAATGTCGCGGAAGCAAGGCTTCAGTTGGAAGGTAACAAGGCGGTAGGAGGGGGTCAAGGTTACGAGGGTGTCAGGCGGACTGTGAAAATAGGTTTTTCGTGGAATTTGTGAATACTTTGTTGCATCTGCAATTCAGCCCCTGTAAGATTCGCGCCGAACCTATTGCCACAGAACATTGATTCAAACCACTGATTCAAGATGATTTCTGCCGCCAACAGCTACCCGCCCCGCCTGCTGCCCCTGCGCCTGCCACGGGTCTGTGTCGCAATCACGGCTCCAGACCCCGCCGAACTGGTCGAGAAGGCGGAGGCCCTGATTCGGGATAACTCCTTCCTGGAGTTTAGATTGGACTACATCTCGAAGCCCGCCTTGGCGCTTGCCAAGGTCAAGCATTTCCTCGACACTCACCTCGGTTGCGTGGTCATCGCCACCTGTCGCCGCGTCGCCAGTGGAGGCAAGTTCCGCGGTTCCATCGCCTCTCAACTCGCCATCCTCTCCAAGGCCTCGGCCATAGGCTGTCAACTAGTCGATGTCGAACTCTCCACCGCACTAAAGTGCAAGCCCGCGCAACTGCAGAAGCTGCATGCCCGCTCCGCTCTGGTTGTTTCCTTCCACGATTTCCGCGGAACGAAGAAGCTAGACGAAACTCTGGAGAGGATGCGCGCCTTGCCTGCCGACTTCTACAAAGTGGTCAGCACCGCCACCACTCTCTCCGACAACGTAACCATGATCCAGTTCCTAGGCCGCGAAGCCGATAACCATTCTCTAGTCGGCCTGTGCATGGGCGAACAAGGCATCATCAGCCGCGTGCTCGGAGTCCGCGCCGGCAGCGTCTTCACCTTCGCCGCCGTAAGTCCCGGAGAAGAAACCGCTCCCGGCCAAGTCACGGCGCAGGACCTGCGCAGCGTCTACCGCATCGATACCGTCGATGCCGCCACCCGCGTCTACGGCGTTGCCGGAGACCCAGTCTCCCACTCGCTCTCGCCCGCCATCATGAACGCGGCCTTCCGCCGCGAGAATGTCAACGCCGTCTATCTCGCCCTGCATGCCAAGACGCTCAAAGACCTGCTGAACTGCGTGCGCCAGATTCCCATCCACGGGCTAAGCATCACCATGCCGTACAAGGAAGCCATCCTGCCCTACCTCGACAACACCGACTCACACACCACGAAGATCGGAGCCTGCAACACGGTAGTCCGCGCCCAGGATGGCAAACTCTACGGCTTCAACACCGACACTTCCGGAGTAGTGCGCCCGCTAGAACGCCGCCTGACCACCCTGCAAGACGCGAAAATCCTGGTGCTAGGCGCAGGAGGCGCAGCCCGCGCCGCAGTCTTCGGCCTGAAAGAACGCGGAGCCGAAGTCTACATCCTAAACCGCAACCTAGCAGCGGGACAAAAGCTAGCCCGCCGCGCCCGCGCCCGCTCCATGAAACGCGCCGACCTGAAGAAGTTCGCCTTCGACGTAATCATCAACGCCACGCCAGTAGGCATGGGCAACACCCGCGAAACTCCGCTGCAGGAAAAAGAAATCAACGCCCGCTACGTTTTCGACATGATCTACGACCCCGCCGAAACCCGCCTCCTCCAACTCGCAAAACAGCGAGGCGCGCAAATCATCCCCGGCATAGAAATGTTCGTCCACCAGGCCGCCCGCCAATTCGAAATCTGGACCGGCAAGCCCGCCCCCCAGGACGACATGCTCCAGGTAGTGCTGCTAGCCCTACAAGAGCGCGCCGCCCGCGCCGCCGCCGCGGCGGCAGCGAAGAAGAAGTAGGGCATTGGTCCAGCCTTGCTTGCCATCCCGTCGCGCCAGCGATTGCTGTGGTTTGCTGAGTATGACTCCTTCTTAGATGGAGTTAGTTGGATGACACTTTGCGAGCCCGAACAGAGACCCTTTTTCTTGGCAGCCGCGCAGATTATCCCGCACATGCAGGACTCCACTACCGAGTCTATGACGGTCCATGCCCGCCCACTTCGGCTACTTGCGACGCCAGAATTTTCGAGTTCCTCGACGACGGGCAAAGGGTGTCGACACAGCGACACTCCCGGATCACAGTGCTCAACGGGACAACCCGCGACCCCATCTCAACTGGGTCGAGGGTGGCCCATTTTGGCGGCGCGGCGGCGTACCTTACCTCAAAGCCACGCCCGTCAAGTTTAGTTTCGTAGGCATCCGACCTCCTCAAGAGTAGACATTTCTTCGAGAGGCTAACTCCCTGATTCCATTGATCCGCCAAGAGCACGCCCCAGATGTGCCATTTTGAAATGTTTCCGGTCGGAACATTACGCCAATTCTCCAGCGCCCCACGCGGAGGCCGGCAAGCCCCAAAAAACCACAAAGCCGGGCTGGTTGGCCCGGCTTTCTGTTTGCGTGACGGTCAATCTTTTTTCGATCAGCCGACCCAGAATGTCAAAATCTTGCAGCTCTTGCCGCCCACCTTGCGACTTCTGGCTCTCTCTCGGGCCGTTTAACCCTGCCAAGAGCCTGTAGTCTCAATTCTCCCCTCAGTCTCTCACCCCTACTCTGCGCCGCGGGGTCACCGGCCCGCGTCGCAGCCCTCCCTGAGCAAGCGAAGGGCGCCAACTCTCACATTACCAAGGCAAGGTTCTCCAGTTCATACTGTAGGACTGGCAGGGCGCACCCTGCCATCTCCACGCGGCCCGCCGCGTCCAGAGCCGCTTTGGGCGAAACCCCATAGCCGCGCCCCATCAGGAAAACCTGCAGCAGCTCGGCAGCCTCGTAGGAATCGATCATGCCGCCCTGCAGCAGATCGCTCCGCAATGCCGCCAGTTCGGTTGCGGTAAATCTGTCTTTATCGTTCTTAGCTTTGTCGTTCATCGCTTGTTCAAACATGGCCGTCATCACCTCCGACTCCGACCTTGGACCGCTTTGTGCCTATAAGATTCACCGGCAGCCACGCAAGTTGCATGCAATTTGACTGCCGCGCCTGTCCTCTAGTGCCAAATACGGAAGGCAGGCGACTTTAGATTCATTAACCCTTGCAATTATCAGAAGTTGCGGGCACGCCTAACAGAACTCACCCACTTCCCTCCGGTGTGGTTGACACCCCCCAGCGTCCCAAAAAAAGACACGGAGTGTCAGTTCGGGCGTACCCGCGTGCCACGGCCCTACGGAGTCTCTCCGGAAAGATGCCTACAGGAAGCGCAGCAGTACGAACCTAAGGTGGGAGTAAGTCTGGTCCCTAGGCAAACGAGGCTGTCCCCCCCACAAAGGCGCTTCGGGGAGCAAGATCTGCCTTCGTTGATTGCTGATACGAGGACTGGATCCGAGGCGGCTAGCCCTCGATGGTTGCCTCGTCCACCAGCATGATGGGGATGTCGTCCTTCACCGGATATACCCGGCGGCACTGCTTGCACTTCAAGCTCTCCGGGTTCTCCCGGTACTCGAGGGGCTGCTTGCAAGCCGGACAGACCAGAATTTCCAACAAATCCTTGGCAATCATGAAAGGCATTGTACGCCCGAACCCAAATCGTTCACCACAGAGCGCTAGCCCCGGCACCGCCGGGGCTAGCGCTCTGTGGTGAATATTACTTTCACCCAGCGCCCATGCGATAGAATCTCAGCCAAGCGAATATGCCTGCCAGAATCCTCGACGGCGCGAAGATCGCCAGTGACATCCGCGGCGAAGTGGCCGTGGAAGTAAAGACCATGGCTGCCGCCGGAATGCGCCCCGGCCTCGCCGTCATCCTCGCCGGCCACAACCCCGCGTCGGAGATTTATGTGCGCGGCAAAGTTAAAGCCTGCGAAGAAGTTGGCATCTACAGTGAGCAGCATACCCCGCCCGAAACCGCAACCACCGCCGAACTGCTTGCCCTGGTCGAAGACCTGAACCGCCGCGATGAGATCGACGGCATCCTGGTGCAGTTGCCGCTGCCCCCGCAGGTGGACTCGAAAAGGATATTGATGGCGGTCGATCCAGCAAAGGATGTCGACGGATTCCACCCGGTCAACGTCGGCTTTCTCTCGACGCAGCGCCCCGGCCTCGTGCCATGCACGCCCGCGGGAGTGATCGAGATACTGCAGCGCAGCCACGTCCCCATCGCCGGCCAGGAAGCCGTCGTGGTTGGGCGCAGCGATATCGTGGGCAAACCCGCCGCCATGCTGCTGCTCAATGCCAACGCCACGGTCACCGTCTGCCATTCGAAGACGCGCGATCTGCCCGAAGTTTGCCGCCGCGCCGACATTCTCGTAGCCGCCATCGGGCGCGCCGGAATGATCACGCGCGATTTCGTGAAGCCCGGTGCCACCGTGATTGATGTCGGCATGAACAAGGTCACAGACACAGCGCTTTTCCAGCGCCTGTTCGGCGGAAAGTTGTACAAGAACGCAAAGCGCGAAGAAACTTTCCGCACGAAGGGATCCACTCTGGTGGGCGATGTGCATCCGGAAGTGGCCGAAGTTGCGGGAGGCCTGACCCCGGTCCCCGGCGGCGTCGGTCCGCTGACGATCGCGATGCTGATGTACAACACCGTGAAAGCCGCGAAGATGCGTCGCGGCAGCCGCATGCCGGAACTCTCACGCGCCTGAGCACTGAATGAGAGCCCACCCCGGAGGCACGGAGACACGGAGAAAAACAAAGAAAGAAAAAGCTAGGTTTTCTGCGTCTCTCTGCGTCTCCGTGGTGAACGTTGTTCGCTTGGTGGCCTCATGCTGAAAGTCGGCCTCACCGGCGGCATCGCCGCGGGCAAGTCGGTCGTCGGAGACATGTTGGTCGCCCTGGGCGCGCATCTCGTCCAGGCCGACCGCATTGCCCACCAACTCATGCTGCCCGGCCAGGCCGTTTACAACCAGGTGGTACGCCATTTCGGCGCCGGAATTCTCAATCCCGATCTCAGCGTGAACCGCTCCAAGCTGGCGGAGTCTGCCTTTGGATCATCCGCCGCGCAAGGCCAGCCTTCGACCGCGCCTTCCGCAGTCTCGCCTTCCGCAATCCCATCCCGGGTGCAAGAGTTGAATCGCATTGTGCATCCTGCGGTGATTCGCAGCCAGGAGGAGTGGATGGAAGAAATGGGACGGCAGGATCCCCACGCCGTCGCCATCGTGGAAGCTGCGCTCATCGTCGAGGCGGGAGCGGCGAAACGCTTCGACCGCCTGATCGTGGTCACCTGCAGCGACGAGCAGCGCATCGCCCGCTTCGCCGCACGCCACAAGTTAGACCTCGACGCTGCCCGCAAGGAGGTCGAGCGCCGCATGGCCGCGCAACTGCCCGAAGCAGAAAAAATCAAAGCCGCCGACTACGTCATCGACAACTCCGGCTCTCTCGACCATACCCGGGAACAGGCGCGGCAGTTGTGGGCGACGCTGCGCGACCAGGTGACGACCAGGCGCTAAAGAGTCTTCGTGTGAACTCAAGACTTCTTCAGGAATTTCCCCTGTTCGAGTTCCTGGAAAGCCTGCCGGAGCTGCTCCTGCGTGTTCATGACAATCGGTCCGTACCAGGCCACTGGCTCCTCCAGAGGCTTCCCCGAGACTAATAGGAATCGGATTCCGTCGTCCCCAGCCTGCACCGTGACTTCGTCGCCGCGATCAAACAGTATGAGCGAGCGATTGTCGGCGTCAACGGGAGGGGTTGTATCCAACCATTTCACAGCTTCCGTCGGCACAGCGAGTGGGCCAGAGGCGTTGCAGAACTTTCCGGCCCCCGCGAAAACATATGCAAACGCATGACGAGTCGTCTCCACGGGCAACGTCTTCCTCTTACCCGGAGCAACCGAAACGTCGAGATAAATCGGGTCGGCCGCAATGCCATCCACGGGACCTTTCTTTCCCCAGAAACTTCCGCACACCACGCGCACATGCGTGCCGTCGTCATCTTTTATCTCGGGGATATCCAAGGCCTTCACTTCCTGATAGCGTGGCGCAGTCATTTTCAGCGCCGACGGAAGATTCGCCCACAATTGGAAACCATGCATCCGGCCAGATTGGTCGCCCTTGGGCATCTCCTGATGAATGATGCCGCTGCCTGCGGTCATCCACTGCACGTCGCCGGCGGCGATGGCGCCGCGGTTTCCCATACTGTCGCCGTGCTCCACCGTTCCCGCTAGCACGTAGGTGACGGTCTCGATCCCGCGGTGCGGATGCCACGGAAAGCCCGCCAGATAATCCTCGGGAACATCATTGCGAAAATCGTCGAGCAAAAGGAACGGATCCGTCTCCTTCGTGTTTCCAAAGCCAAATGCTCGGCGCAGGTGCACGCCCGCGCCTTCAAGCGTAGGCTTTGACTTAATAAGCCGCTTCACCGGTCGAATGGACATACTCGCTCCTGTCTGGAAGTCTTTTGATGTCGGACAGGCCATCAGCGACTCTCAGGCATTGACGGTTCCGAGGTCGCGGGCCCCCGCTCGCATCTTTGGCAAGGGTGGGCCCCCGCGATCTATCGGTTATGCGGTTATGCCGCTACCTGGGCGCTACGCTGGAAGAACCAGAGCAATTCCGCATTGACCTGGTCTTTGCTGGTTGAGCACATCCCGTGGCGTGGTTGTCGTGATCGTAAGCATTAAGATGCTCTCCTTGAGGGTGCGGTTGGTGAAGTTCGCGGTCGAAGACCGAGCCTGAACGGGTTGCCCACTTTTCGCGTGTAGGTATACGCCGATTGGGGAGATCTCGTCGCCTTGTGCCTCTGAGTGGAACATTGGTTAGAATCGAACGTACTGGGGCTTCTTCTCAGATTCCGGTTTGGGGCCCTGAGGTTTGAACCTATGAAACTCATACGACCTGCAATGTTCGCGCTGGTAATTGCCGGCGCGTTCTTCTACTTCACCACCTGGCGTTCGAATGCGAGACTGGCGGGCTCGAATCCGGTGAACTGGTTCAGCCATCCCGCGCAGGTCGAGATCACCGAGGCTTCCGGGGGCGAAGGACTCGATAGCGAAGAGCAGAACAATATCAGCGTCTATCGCAAGAATATTCCGTCCGTGGTGAACGTCACGTCGCGGGTTATGACCTTCGATTTTTTTTACGGGCTGGTGCCGCAGGATGGCCAAGGCTCGGGCTTTGTCATCGACAAGGATGGCCACATCCTCACCAACTATCACGTCATCGCCGACGCGCGCCAGGTGGAAGTCACCCTGCACAATCGCAAGAAGTACAAGGCCACGGTGGTGGGCACCGACCAAGCGCATGATCTGGCGGTGATTCAGATCAAAGCCCCCGACTTGGTTCCCGCGGTGCTCGGCGACTCGCGCAACTTGCAAGTGGGACAGAAGGTTTACGCCATCGGCAACCCGTTCGGGCTGGCGGGGACCATGACGCGCGGCATCGTGAGTTCCATCCGTCCGGTGCGCGAGCCCAATGGCGCCACTATTGGCGATGCGATTCAGACCGATGCCGCCATCAATCCCGGCAACTCGGGCGGTCCGCTGATGAACTGGCACGGAGAAGTGATTGGCATCAACACCATGATTCTTTCCCAAGTCGGCCAGAACGCGGGCATCGGCTTCGCCATTCCCATCAACACTGCCAAGGCCGTGCTCAACGATTTGATGACGCTGGGCCGGGTGCGGCGGCCCGCGCTGGGCGTGGTCACGATCCCGATCAGCGCGGACCTGGCCGACGAGATGGGTTTGCCCGCGGATTACGGCCTGCTGATTCTGCAGGTGACCCCCGGCGGCGCCGCGGATCTGGCTGGACTGCGCGGCGGCACCGAGCGCGCCTATCTGGGCAACAAGCTCATCATGCTGGGCGGCGACCTGATCGTGGCCATCGACGGCGAAAGAGTTGAGGACGAGATGGACTTGTCCGAGATGATGAATAACCACCGCGCCGGAGACACGGTGAAGGTAACGATCTACCGCAATAAGAAGAAGATGGACGTGAATGTGGCGCTGGGCGAAGCACGGGAACAAGTCTGAGAAATAAGGCATCGCCGGTCACGCTCTCAGCACGCTCAGCACGCTTGACGCCGTTGTGAGGTTCCCTTCACGCGGCGGTGTCGGCGAAAAAGTCTTCGATCTCGTTTACTTCTTTGTCATTGAGACGCAGGTCGCCGGCGCGCATGACGCCTTCGGCCTGCCGTGCGTTGCGGGCACCGACAATGGCTCCGGTCACGGCAGGGTGGTGCAGGACCCAGGCGATTGCGACTTCGCCGACAGAACGGTTATGCCGTCTGGCGATTTCGCGCAAGCGTTCAACCAAGGCCAGATTGCGAGAGAGATTTGGTTCCGTAAAGTCAGGATGCCCCTTGCGCCAATCGTCCTGAGGCAACCTGGCCGCGCGCTCGCGGGTCATGGCTCCGGTCAGCAGGCCGGAAGCCATGGGGGAATAAACCATCACACCGATTCCTTTATGCAGGCAGTAAGGCAGGACGTCCTCTTCGATTTCACGGTGGATCAGCGAGTACAGAGGCTGCAGCGAGGTCACGGGAGCGATGGCTTGCGCGCGTTTCAGTTGTTGGACGCTGAAATTGGAGACTCCCATCCATCGCACCTTGCCTTCGCGTTGCAGGGCGGCGAGCGTGGACCAGCCTTCTTCGAGCGCGGGTGAATCGGGATCGGGAGGCCAGTGAATCTGGTAGAGATCAATCACCTCGATGGAAAGGCGATGAAGGCTGTCTTCGACTTCGCGGCGGATGGAGCCGGCGCTCAGAACTTTCTGTACCTGGCCCTTGGCATCCCAGCGCAAGCCGCCCTTCGTGAAGACGTAGGGCCGCGGACCAGACCAGCTTTTTAGGGCGCGGGCAACAACTTCCTCGGAGTGTCCCAGGCCGTAGACGGCGGCCGTGTCGATCCAGTTGACGCCGAGTTCGAGGGAGCGGTGAATAGCGGCGATGGAGTCGTTGTCGTCCTGCGAGCCCCAGGCGAACTGCCAGCCCGAACCGCCGACGGCCCAGGCTCCGTAGCCGACGGGAGTGATTTGCAGATCGGAGTTGCCAAGCTTGCGGGTTTGCATTTCAATCTCTCCTCGCAAACTTTGATTTATAGCGGGATCAATCCGATTCAGAATTGAAACGCCATGAACGTCGAAGCGATTCGCGAGTTTTGCCTGGCATTTCCACAAGCGACCGAGAACCTGCAGTGGGGTGACGATCTCTGCTTCAAAGTCGGCGGGAAGATTTTTGCGATCGTCAGCCTGGACAATCCGCGGCTTTGTTTCAAGTGCACGCCAGAGACCTTTGCCGAGCTGATTGAGCGCGAGGACATTCATCCGGCGCCCTATGTGGGGCGCTACAAGTGGGCGATGCTCGACCGGTTGGATGCGGTGCGATGGAACGAGTTGCGGGACCTGATTCGGCAGTCGTATGAGATGGTGGCGGCGAGGACTCCGAAGAAGCTCAGTAAGAAGAAAGGGCTCTCGAAGCATTCGTACCGGAAGAAGACGAGGAGGACTTGAGATTTTGCTTTGTGGATGGAGTTGGCGGGCGAGGGCTCCCGCCCCACCCAGGAACCCTTCCCGATTTGACTCTGCTTGCCGCCGTCGGCTAGCCTCAAGAGTCCGCCCATTCCTGGACACCTTCGATCTTCATGCAATTCCGGCACAAATCATTGATTCTGCTGCTGATGGCGGCTGGAATGATCTCCAGCGCGCCTTTCGTTGCCGCTTCCATGGAGCCGGTGCATGCCCGGCATGGCATTGTGGTCAGCGTCCACGAATTGGCCTCGCGGGCCGGTGTCGAGATCATGCAGGCTGGCGGCAATGCGATCGATGCCGCGGTGGCTACGGGATTCGCATTGGCGGTGGTGCATCCGCCGGCGGGAAATCTGGGCGGCGGCGGATTCATGCTGGTGCGAATGGCCGATGGCAAAGTGCATTTCCTCGACTACCGCGAGAAGGCCCCGGAGGCGGCGAAGGCCGACATGTATCTCGATGCGCAGGGCAACGTGATCGAGGGCGCTAGCGAGTACGGGTACAAGGCGATCGGCGTGCCGGGATCGGTGGCAGGCATGGTTTACGCCGAGCAGAAATACGGCAAGCTGAGGCTGAAGCAGGTGATGGCGCCGGCCATCCGGCTGGCGCGCGAAGGTTATGCGTTGAGTTGGGACCAAGCTCGCGATTTGCGGGATGATAAATACCTGGGCAGGTTCGCCGAGTCGCGGCGAATCTTCCAGCGTGACGGCAACTACTACCAGCCGGGCGAGGTTTTCCGCCAGCCTGACCTGGCACGGACCTTGGAGCGGATTGCCGCCAAGCCGGATGACTTGTATCACGGAGCGCTGGCTCGGGAATTGGCGGCAGCGATCGAGAAAGGCGGAGGGCTGATCACGGCTGACGATCTGTCGCGCTATGAAGTGAAAGAACGCGAGCCGGTTCGTGGGACCTATCGAGGATATGAAATCATCAGCGCGCCGCCGCCGTCTTCCGGGGGCACGGTTCTGATTGAATCGCTGAATATCTTGGAAGGATACGATCTCGGCAAACTCGGCGACCGGTCGGCACAGTCGATTCACTTCACAACCGAGGCATTCCGGCGGGCGTTTTTCGATCGGGCGGAATTCTTGGGAGATCCTGACTTCTCAAAGATTCCCGTGGCGCAACTCATCGACAAGAAATACGGCGCGGCTTGGCGCGAAACTATCGCTGCGGACCACGCCAGCGCGAGCAACGAGCTGAAGCGGCCTGCGATTTTCAGCGAGCTCGAGCAATATGCCGCTGCTCATCCCCAGCCGCTGGCGAATCATGAGTCGCCGCACACCACGCACTACTCGGTGGTGGACGCAGAGGGAAACGCAGTTGCGGTCACGACGACCATCAATGACTGGTTTGGATCGCGGGTTACAGCGGACGGCCTGGGTTTCTTGTTGAACGACGAGATGGATGATTTCTCAGCCAAGCCGGGCGTGCCCAATTCTGACGGATTGATTCAGGGCGCGGCCAATGCCATTGGGCCGGGGAAACGGCCGTTATCGTCGATGACACCGACCATCGTGGTACGGGACGGTAAGACATTTCTGGTGCTGGGTTCGCCCGGGAGCTCGAAAATCATTACCACTGTGGCCAATGTTCTGATGGGTGTTGTGGTGTACGGGATGAATATTCAGGAGGCGGTAAATGCTCCGCGCTTTCACAACCAGTGGTTGCCGGACGTGTTGAACGTCGAGCGCTGGTTTTCGCCGGATACGGTCGAAGCGCTCGAGAAGATGGGATACCACGTGCAGTTTGGCCTGGGCCAGGGCTCCGACGCGGGCTCCTATTGGAGCGATGCGGAGTGCATCGCCATCGATGCGAAAACTGGCGAGAGACTGGGCGCCAGCGATTACCGGAACAACGGAAAGGCAGTGGGGTACTAGAACGGGGTACTAGAACATGGTTGATGGTTGATTGAAAATCAAATGCCGCTGAGTTTCTCGGGTTCTCATCAACCATCAGCAATCATCGATCCACCATTCTTCAAGGACGATCATGTTGAAAGCGGTATCGACGTATCTGTACGTAAAGGAGCGGCTGCATCCGGGAATTCTGGACGGCCTCACTCGCAACGGAGTGCAGGCGATTGAGATTTTCGCCGCGCGGCAACACTTCGACTATGCCAACCGCAAGGCCCACGCCAAAGAGATTGCCGAATGGTTTCGGGGGAGCGGGATTCCGCTGCATTCCCTACATTCCCCGCTCTATGCCGATTACGAATGGGGGCGAGCCGGAGCGCCCCCGATGAACCTGGCGTCGACCGACCGCGCCGGGCTGGTGGAGGCCATGGATGAGGTGAAGCGGGCTCTCGAGATCGCGGAGCAGATTCCGTTTCGCTTTCTGGTGCAGCATCTGGGACTGCCGCAGGAGAGCTTCAGCGAGAAGAAGTTCGAATCGGCGATGACCTCGATCGAGCACTTGCGCGCCTTTGCCAAGCCGCTGGGCGTGCGCATTCTGCTGGAAAACATTCCCAACGAACTTTCCACGCCGGAGAGATTGGTGGAGATGATTCACACCGCCCACTTTGACGATGTGGGGATTTGTTTCGATTTCGGGCACGCGCACATTATGAGTTCGGTGCGTGAGGCCTTCGAGATCGTACGGAAACAGGTGGGCTCGACGCATGTTCACGACAATGCCAAAGTCCACGATTCGCACCTGTGGCCGGGGCAGGGAACGATCGATTGGAAAGAGGCCATGGAACTGCTGCGCTCGGCGCCCCAGACGCCGGCCTTGGTGCTGGAACTTGAAGGCGATGGGAAGCTAAATCCAGTGGAGAAGCTGGGGGCGACGTTCGAGAAGCTGGAGGGAATTTAGCCATGGGATAATTTGGTAACCGGGTAATTTGAAAGCCCCGCTACCCTGGGATTTAAACTGCTCCGTTACCCGATTACGAAATTACCAAATCAGATTATGTCTTCACCCGTAACTACCATTGCAGAAGTTGGGAAACACGAAGGACAGTCGGTTACCCTCCGCGGCTGGCTCTATAACCTGCGCGAGAGCGGGAAGCTGCTGTTTCCGCAGTTTCGCGACGGCTCGGGTGTGATTCAAGGCGTGGTGCCGAAGAACGCGGTCACGCCGGAAGTGTTCGAGGCGATTAAAACGCTGACCCAGGAGTCGAGCGTGGTCGTCGAAGGCAAGGTTCGCGCCGACAAACGCGCGCCCGGCGGCTACGAACTCGATGTGGCGAACGTGCAGGTAGTGCAGCGCGTGCCGGAATCCGATCCCTATCCCATCACCCCCAAAGAACATGGGGTGGATTTCCTGATGGAGCATCGGCACCTGTGGGTGCGGTCGCAGCGGCAGGCCTCGATTCTGCGGGTGCGCGCAGAGATTATTAAAGCAGTGCGCGATTTTTTCGACGACCGCGGCTTCACGCTTACGGATCCGCCGATTCTTACTCCGGCTGCCTGCGAGGGCACGAGCACCCTTTTCCCCGTCGATTATTTCGAAGAGCAGGCCTACCTCACGCAGTCAGGCCAGCTTTACATCGAAGCCACAGCAATGGCGCTGGGCAAGGTTTATTCGTTTGGTCCAACGTTTCGCGCGGAGAAATCGAAGACACGCCGTCACCTCACTGAATTCTGGATGGTCGAGCCGGAAGTTGCGTATGCTGAACTCGATGACCTGATGGATCTGGCCGAGGGATTGATCACTTTCGTGGTTCAGCGCTGCCTGGAGCGGCGGCGCGCGGACCTGCAGGCGATTGAGCGCGATCTCTTGAAGCTCGAAAAGATTAAGCCGCCTTTTCCGAGAATGAGTTACGACGATGCGGTGAAGAATCTGCAGGAAGGCCACGCCAAAGGCGCGCTGGAAGCGAAATTCGAGTGGGGCGGCGACTTGGGCTCGCCCGATGAAACCTATCTTTCGGCGCAATTCGACAAGCCGGTGATGGTGCATCGTTACCCGGCGAAGGTCAAGGCTTTCTACATGGAACCGGATCCGCAACGGCCGGAGTTGGCTCTGTGCGTGGATGTGCTGGCGCCGGAAGGATACGGCGAAATCATTGGGGGCTCGCAGCGTATGGCTTCGCATGAGTTGCTGGTCGAGCGCATTCACGAGCACGGATTGCCGGAAGAAGCGTTCAAGTGGTATCTGGATCTGCGCAAGTATGGCAGCGTGCCGCACAGCGGCTTCGGCATGGGCATTGAGCGTGCCGTGGCCTGGATTTGCGGGCTGGAGCATGTGCGGGAGACGATTCCGTTCCCGCGGATGCTGCATCGGCTGTACCCATAAAGAAATGAGTGATTGGGCCATTTGGAATGGGGTTAGGTAAGAACCAGAAATCCCGCGTCCTCGGTGTTCCATTGCCAAATTACCCGATTACACAATGACCAAGTTCTATGACGACAACGATAAGCACAACCAACATCGCTCCCAGGAAGATTCGGGTGATCGGCGTGCCGCTCGATCTGGGCCAGTCCCGGCGTGGCGTCGACATGGGGCCCTCCGCCGTCCGAGTGGCCGGGCTTGAGGCGCGGCTGGAAGCGCTAGGGCACGAAGTGGAAGACGGGGGCAACGTTGCCGTGGCCATCCCCGAACAGAAAAAAGAAGGCGACGCTCATGCCAAGTATTTGAAGGAAATCACGTCCACCTGCACCAAGCACGCGGAACTGGTGTTCAAGACGCTCGAAGCGGGGAAGGTTCCGTTGGCTCTTGGCGGAGATCATTCGATGGCCGCGGGCACGGTATCGGGCGTGGCGGAATTTTATCGCCGGCAGAACCAGCGGATCGGGCTCATCTGGATCGATGCGCACACCGACATCAACACACCCGAGTCTTCGCCGAGCGGCAACGTGCATGGGATGCCGCTGGCCGCGCTGATGGGGCTGGGTCCGGCAGAACTGTCGAACATCTTCGACTTTTCTCCCAAGGTGAAGCCGGAAAACTGCGTGCTGGTGGGAGTGCGCGACATTGACGCGGTTGAAAAGGAAAATGTGCGCCGCGCCGGCATCGGCGTTTTTACCATGCGCGACATCGACGAGCGCGGCATGCGTACGGTGATGGAAGAAGCCTTGCGCATGGCCGGACGCGGGACCGCGGGCTATCATATTTCGCTCGATATGGACTGGATCGATCCCGAGGACGCGCCCGGCGTCGGCACCCCTGTGCGCGGCGGCGCTACTTACCGCGAAGCTCACCTGGCTATGGAAATCATTGCCGACCACGGACGCATGTTGAGCTTCGAGATCGTTGAAGTGAATCCCGTGATCGACGAGCACAACCGGACCGCGGATCTGGCCGTGGAGTTGGCGCTGTCGGCGTTTGGAAAAAAGATTCTTTAACCACCGGCGTACACGCTCAGAATGCGCGCTCCATCAGCGCCGGGATTTCCGCAACGCTCTCGAGGATGTGGGTATAAGGTTCCTGCTGCAAGGTTTCCTGATCGTGCGCGCCCGTCAGGACGCCAATGACCCCCCGCACCCCTGCATTGCTGCCGGACTGAAGATCAAGCGGAGTGTCTCCGACGTTGATGACCTGGTGAACGTCCTCGACGCCACTGGCTTCCATCGCGCGAAAGATCATCAATGGCGCGGGACGGCCTTGACGCACGTCGCTGCTGGAAATATTGGCCGCGAATAGATCCCGCCATCCCATCTTTTCCAGAATCAGATTGCTCACTTCCCGATCGAAGCCGGTCGTGGTGGCCATCAGAATGCCGTGGTCCCGGCACCATGCAAAAGTGGCCGCCGAACCCTTGATCGGGTTCATGCGCTGTGCATAGAGGCTCTCCAGTTCCGCACGGAAGCAGCGGTAGGCGGTCTCGACCTTTTCCGCTGGTTCGGGATTCGGGCCGAGTTGCTCGACGAAGTAACGGATGGCCTCGCGCTTCGACGCTCCTTTCCACCGCTTTAGCTCGTCTTGCGTAAACGGGATGCGGCTTTTTTCGAAAGCGGCAGAGAAAGCGCTGACCACTTCCCCGTGGTCCTCGATGATGGTTCCGGCGATGTCGAAGACGACCAGCTTGATCAGGGTCATAGCCGGAGAAGATTCTAGCAGTGCCGGGGGATGTTCTTTGGGATTGACGGAAGACTCCACCCCGTCCAGACTGAAAGATCATGAAAAAGCTGCGAGTCGGCATTCTTTTTGGCGGACGTAGCGGGGAGCATGAAGTTTCGCTGCTCTCGGCTGCGTCGGTTCTACGAGCCATCGACAAAGACAAGTACGAGGTCGTGCCCATCGGCATCACTAAAGACGGTCGCTGGCTGACTGCGGATGACGCCGAGAACCTGCTGCAGGGCAAGCTGGTGCTCGAGCCGCGCCACCTGCGGGCGGGCGATCCCGAAACCACCCCCGCAGCGGCGGTCCTGGCCCGGGGAGAATCAGTGGTGGTGCCGCCGGAGCCAGTGCAGCGGCAGAGCGGGTTCGTCCCCTTTCAGACTGACGCCGCACTTACGCGCCGCGCCAGCGACCGCGCCGTCAACGTCGATGTGATCTTTCCCGTGCTGCACGGCACCTTCGGCGAAGATGGAACCATTCAGGGTCTGCTCGAACTGGCTGACATCGCTTACGTGGGTGCGGGCGTGCTGGGCTCGGCTGTGGGCATGGACAAAGACATTATGAAGTCCTTGTTTCTTGCCGCGGGACTACCCATCGTGAAACATGTCACGATTCTGCGCAGAGCCTGGGAGAAAGAACCGAAGAAGTTTCAGAAGTTAGTGGAGAGCAAGCTGAAGTATCCGGTTTTTGTGAAGCCGGCGAACCTGGGATCGTCGGTCGGGATCAGTAAGGCGCACGAGCGCAAGGAACTCGGACCCGCTATTGAGGAAGCGGCGAAGTTCGATCGCAAGATTGTCATCGAGCAGGGCGTGGGCGGAAAGAAGAATAAAGCGCGCGAGATCGAGTGCGCGGTGCTGGGCAATGACCAGCCGGTCGCCTCGATCCCCGGTGAAATTATTCCGGTCAAGGAGTTCTACGACTACAACGCCAAGTATCTCGACGAAGGTTCCGAGCTGATCATTCCAGCAAAACTCACCAAGGCGGAAACGCAGAACGTTCAGGAATTGGCGGTGCGGTCTTTCAAAGCCGTGGACTGCTCCGGACTGGCGCGCGTGGATTTTCTCATGGAGCCTGGTTCCGGGAGCAAGACCCGGAAGATTTATTTGAACGAGATCAACACCATGCCGGGATTCACGGCGATCAGCATGTATCCCAAGCTGTGGGCGGCGTCGGGGATGGAGTATGCGGATTTGATCGACCGGCTGATACAGCTTGGACTGGAGCTGCACGCAGACAAGAAGAGGAATCAGTACAGCCGGTAAAGACTGCGAGTCTCGGATCTCGCCAGCCGTTGGGTTGCCCAGGATTCGAAGATTCGAAGATTCGAATTGCCGGTTGACGAACCCCGCCTGGGCGTGTAGCATCATAAGGACAAGTTTGCCCTTCGGGGCAGACCTGAATTTCATGCAGAGTGGCTGAGGGACGAGCCCTGTGACGCCACGGCAACCGGATCGGGATCATATATCCCGACCGCCAGGTGCCAACTCCCGCCCGGAAACGGGGAACATGAGATTCGGATGCGAGCAGTATTTGCATTCCGATAGCCTCTTTTCCTTATTTCCTGGAAAAAGAGGCCATTGCTTTTTAAGGCACTTTTTCCCGGCTCGTCCCCAGCTATTCGCTGCTGCAAGAGATAAGAAAGCGAGTAGCTCTATGGCTCATTACGAACTGCGCTGCCGGGAATGCGGCCGAAGCTGGGGAAACCAGCCCCGCTCGATCTGCGACGAATGCTTCTCTCCTCTGGAAGTTACTTACGACTACGATTGGATCCGGTACTTGCTTGGCGAGGGATCGATTGACCAGCAGAGGTCCAGCCGCAAGCGCATCGCGCAACGGCCGCCGAACATGTGGCGCTATGCCGAATTGCTGCCGCTGCCCGCGGGTTTCGAACCGCGGCTGCCGATCGGGTTCACGCCTCTCCTCCCGGCACCGCGGTTGGCGGCGCGTTTAGCGGGTACGAACGATGCGAAGACCGCCGCGCAGAATCTCTACCTCAAGAACGACGCCGTCTGCCTGCCTACGCTGAGCTTCAAAGATCGCGTAGTGGCCGTCGCGCTCGCCCAAATTCACGCCTTCGGCTTTGATACGGTCGCCTGCTCGTCCACTGGAAACTTGGCCAATGCCGTGGCGGCGCATGCGGCGCGTCTGGGTCTGAAGGCCTGGATTTTCATCCCTTCCGATCTCGAGCCGGCAAAGATTCTCGGCACGCAGGTCTTCGGCGCCAACGTGGTGCGCATCGCGGGCAACTACGATCAGGTGAACCGTCTGTGCTCGCAGATTGCCGAAGAGCGGCGCTGGGGCTTCGTCAACGTGAACCTGCGACCCTACTACGCCGAAGGATCGAAGACTGTCGGCTTCGAAATCGCCGAGCAACTGGGCTGGCGTCTGCCCGACAACGTGGTTGTTCCCATGGCAGGCGGTTCGTTGATTGTCAAGATCAAGAAGGCGTTCGATGAGTTGATCAAGCTCGGGCTGGTCGAGGAGCAGCCGGTGAAGTTCTTCGGGGCGCAGGCTACGGGTTGTTCTCCGATTTCGACGGCGGTGAAGACCGGCAGCGCGGAGATTGAGCCGCAGAGGCCGACGACCATTGCGCGTTCGCTCGCCATCGGCAATCCCGCCGACGGCCATTATGCGATCAAAACCATCAAGCACAGCGGGGGCTGGAGCGAGGACGTGAACGACCCCGAGGTGATCGATTCGATCCGTCTGCTGGCTGAAACCGAAGGGATCTTCTCCGAAACTGCCGGCGGCGTGACCGTGGGCACGGCCGGCAAGCTCTATCGCCAGGACCGCATCCTGCCCGAGGAAACGACCGTGTTATGCATCACCGGAAACGGCTTGAAGACGACCGATGTGCTCGCTGGCGTGTATGAGATGGAGAGACCGATCGCACCCAAGCTGGCCGAATTCGAAAACTATCTGCGGCAATCCCTGGACGTCGCCGAGGTTGGCAGAGAAACGGCAGCCACGGTGGGCGTGTGAGGACGGGGGGATAAGATGGCGATCACGGTGCAAATTCCGACCGCGCTGCGCCGGCACACGGCGGGGGTAAGCTCGATCGCGTGTGCGGCCACAAACCTGGGAGAGCTGTTCTCCGTCCTCGATGAGAAGTTTCCCGACCTGAAGCCCCACCTGCGCGACGAGGCCGGACAGGTGCGCCGCTTTCTCAACATTTACGTGAATGAGGAGGACATCCGCTTCCTCGGCGGGCCGGGGTACTCGTTTCAGGACGGAGATGAAGTGTTGCTGGTGCCGTCAATCGCTGGCGGGGCCAGCGAAAGCTCGTGAGTTCGCACCCAGTGTCTACGGCTGGCGCGTAATCCCGCGGATGGTTTGCTCGAGAGAACGGGAGCCCTGGCGACCGATCTGCTGTACCGCACCTTTTTCCATGGGAGCTTGCTGCGCCGGTGTGTCAGTCAGGGTCGGCCGGTGTATAATCTAACTAACTGGTTAATTAAGTTATGGCGCAAGCAAATCCTCACCGTCAGCCATCCGCTCGTCTGGGCTCCCGCGGGCAGCCGGAGGAGAGCCGTGCCGCCATTCTGCAGGCCGCTGCGAAAGAGTTTGCCGAACTCGGCATTGCCGGAGCCCGCACCGACGCCATTGCGCGCGAGGCACGAGTCAATAAGGCTCTGCTCTATTATTACTTCAAGGACAAGGAAACGCTCTACGGCGCGGTGCTCGACCACGCGTTCTCCGCGATGAAGTCCAGGGTTTTCCAGGTGCTCGACAGTGACCTGCCGCCGCGCGAGAAGATTATGACCTACGTAGGCGCGTATTTCGACTTCATTGCCTCGAACCAGATCTATCCCAAGCTGATGCAGCGGGAGATGATGCGGGCGCGCGAAGGCCGTTCGGAGCATATCGACAGATTGGTCAAGACTTACTTTCAACCAGTCTACCGCAGGGTCGGCGAGCTGCTGCATAAAGGAATCGCAGAAGGCGAATTCCGCCAGGTTGACCCCGCTCACTTCGTTCCTTCGATGGTGGCGATGATTGTTTTCTATTTCAGCAGCGCCCCGGTGATGCAGCGCATCGTGCACTTCAATCCGCTGGCGCCGCAGCGCATCGCCGAGCGGCGGGCCGCCGTTCTGGATTTCATTTCCGCGGCGCTGTTTGAGCCCCGTGCCGGCGCGGCGCCATCGGCTGGCAAACCAGCAGTTCGCAAATCGGGAGTTGCAAATGAGTGCGCGTAACCGTTTCTTCACTCTCCTTGGCATCATCTTCGTAATCGCCGCGATTTACTATTCCTTCTCCGTCGACCATTCCAAAGACCTGGTGCTGATCGGCACTGTCGATTCCAACCAGGTAATCGTCAGCGCGCAGGTGGAAGGCCGCATCCAGAAGCTGCTGGTCGAGGAAGGCACGCCGGTGAAGGCGGGCGACCTGATCGCCGTACTCGATCCCTCCGAGTTGCAGACGCAGGAAGCCGCGGCGGCAGCCAACATCGCCAGCCTGCAGCACAAAGTTTCCGAGATGCAGCACACCGAGAAATCCACGTCGGGCTCCACTTCCAGCGACGTGGCCAATGCGCAGGCCATGCTTTCGTCGGCCAAGGCGCAGCTTCTACAGGCGAGGGCTGCGCTGGATCGCACCGAGAGCGACAGCCGGCGCATGATCGAATTGGCTAAAGCTGGCGTCCAGTCAGAACAAGACCGCGTGCAAGCCGAAACCAACTTGCAGGCGGCGCAGGCCACAGCGCAGGCGCAGCAGGAACTGGTAAAGGCGGCGGAAGCGAACTTGAACTCTGCCATCGCGCGCACGCAGCAAGCCAACGCGGCAAAGAGTACAGTGCAATCCACCGAGGCTGATCTTAAGAATGCGATTGCGCAGAAGAATCAAGCTGTCGTGCGGCTGGGATACACCAATGTTTATGCTCCCGTGACCGGCACGGTTTCGGTGCGCGCGGCGCGGCAGGGAGAAGTGGTCAACATTGGCGCGCCCATCGTGACCATCGTCGATCTGACCGACACCTGGGCGCGGGTGGCGATCCCAGAAACCTACGCCGACCACATTGGTTACGGCGATGTGCTGCGCGTCCGCCTGCCGGGCGGAACGATCACCAGCGGCAAGGTTTTTTTCAAGGGAGTGGAAGGCGATTTCGCCACGCAGCGCGATGTGAGCCGGCGCAAACGCGATATCAGAACCATCGTGCTGAAGGTCCGGCTGGACAATCCCAAAGGCGCGTTCGTGCCGGGGATGACGGCCGAGGTGCTGGTTTCGCCAGCTCAGGTGAAGGGCGAGAGCACTCCGCAGAACGCGGCGGCAGCGAGGCAGCAATGATGGCAGACCGGAACGCCAAAGCGAATGGCGCCAGTCCTGCGCCTGGCGCCGGAATGCCCTACGCCATCGCGGTCGAGCACATCGTCAAGAAATACGGCGACTTCACGGCCGTCGGCGATGTTTCGTTCAACGTGAAAGAAGGCGAAATTTTCGGCCTGCTCGGACCGAACGGCGCGGGGAAATCGACGCTGATCCGCATGATGACCACGCTGATTCCGATCACGGCAGGGAGCGCGCGCATTGCGGGCCACGATGTTGCCAAAGAGCCCGATGCCGTACGGCGGACGATCGGCGTGATCCCACAGGCGCTGACCAGCGACCTCGATCTTACGGTGGAAGAGAATCTCAATATTTACGCCAAGCTCTACGACGTGCCCACAAAAGAAAGAAAACGCTCGATCGAGGAATTGTTGGGGTTGGTGGATTTAACCAAGTGGCGCGATGCGCAAACCAAAACTCTCTCCGGCGGCATGCGGCGGCGATTAGAGATTGCCCGCGGGTTGGTGCATCATCCGAAAATTTTTTTCCTCGACGAACCCACCACGGGATTAGATCCAGTCTCCCGCGTGGCAGTGTGGGAGATGCTGGGCAACATTAAGAGCCAGCGGCAACTCACCATCCTGATCACCACGCATTACATGGACGAAGCCGACCGGCTTTGTGACCGTATTGCCATCGTCGATCACGGTAAGCTGGTCGCGCTAGACGCGCCGATGGCGTTAAAGGCGAGCGTGCCGGGTTCAAACGTCATTGAAGCGCAGTTCGAAAATCCTCCCGACGATTGGGAACAGCGCCTGCACACGCTCGACGATGTCACCTCGGTGCAGCATGAGGGAGCGGGAATGTATCGAATCCTGACCGGTAACGGCTCGCGAACCACCACCGAACTGGTGGAGTTGGCCGTCGAAGCTGGGGTCTCGGTGAAGTCGCTGTCGGTGCAGAACACGACTTTGGACGATGTATTCGTGCATTACACAGGCAGGCAGTTGCGCGACGAACTGCAGAAAGCATACGCCTTCACCATGCCGCAGAGCCCGGGGTTGCGGCCATGAACCGGATCATGGCCATTGTCGAGCGCGAAATGCGCAAGTTCTTTCGTTCGCCGGCACTGATGCTGGCGTCCATGATTTTTCCCCTGGTCCAGCTCATCATCCTGGGCAACGCGTTTGGGGGAAAGATTCGCGACGCCCGGGTCGCCATTGTCGATGAGGACGGAGGCACGCAGGCGCTGAGGGTTCGCGAGGCTTTCGATTCCGTACGCGTCAACATTCGCACTTTCGTGCCGGTGAATTACGACAGCGAAAAGCAGGCCATGGAAGATGTGCGCAACGGCAAGCTCGAAGGCGCGGTGATCATTCCGCCACAGTTTTCGCGGCGAGTGTACGAAGAGAACCACCCGCGGATCGCGGTGGTCGTGGACAACAGCGACAACTTTATGAGTTCCGCCATTGAATCGGAGCTGACCGACCTGACGGACGCGCTGAATCAGCCTACGGTCGAGCCCCGCATCCTGCAGCAGACCGCGCTGGACATCGTCGAACTCTACCCGTACATCGAATACATGAAATATCTGCTCCCGGGGTCGCTGGTGCTGGCCATGTTTGTGTCGGTGATGATCGGCGGCGGCATGCTGTATATCGACGACAAGGCGCGCGGCGTGCATGAAGGCTATCTGGTCACCCCCATCACCAAGCTTGAGCTGGTGTTGGGCCTCAACCTGGCGGGCGCGATCAAGGCCGTGATGACGGGGGTGATCATTACGGTGATCGGATCGCTGATGGCCGGAGTGAGCACCATCTTCAATCCAGTCACGGTGTTCGGCCTTCTGATCATGATCGTACTGACTGCTCTGGCTTTCAACACCATGATGTTTCTGCTGATGGTGAGGATCGAAGATCCGCTGGTGCCGCGGGCGATGTTTGGAATTCTCAACACCCTGCTGTTTTTCCCCAGCGGTGCGGTGTATCCCGTCCAGGCCTTCCCTCCGTGGTTGCGAGCAATCGCCAGAGTTGACCCCTTTTCCTATGCCGTCGACGGCTTCAAGTGTCTGCTGTTGAAAGAGACGAACCTGTCGGCGGTCTGGGGCGACATGCTGTACCTGACGATCTTCGCCGCCATTACGCTTGGCATCGCGATCCCGCTATTCAAGCGCACGTTGTAGAGGCATCGGGCAATTTGGAAATGTGGCAATTTGGTCATGTAAGGCCAAGGCTGGCGGGATTGGAATTTTCAAAATTGCCCGCTTACCGAATTACCCAATCCCATTCCATCACATTGGGAACTTTTGACTTACCCGTCGCGTCCGTTATGCTAGAGCGTGATGACCCTACTGGACGCGAAAGAGTACCATCCGGAAAAAGAACGCAAGCGAAGGACCCGGATCATTTCGGCAGTCGTTCTGGTTCTGCTCCTGGCTTTCGGTGTCTGGTGGAACCGCTTCTGGCCGGAAAAACATGTCGCCAATAAATTCTTTTCTTCCTTGCGAAAGCAAGACTTTGAAACCGCTTACGGCATCTACTATGCCGATCCGGGGTGGAAGCAGCATGCGCACAATCACCCGCAGTATCCGTTTAACGAATTCTGGCAGGATTGGGGCCCCGGCGGCCAGTGGGGCGTGGTCAAGAGTTATCAGATTTATGGCGCCAGTAATTGTCCCGGCGGTGGAAGCGGCGTAGTCGTCGACCTGATCGTGAACAATCGCGCGCAACACGCCCAGTTGTACGTGGACAAAACGGATAAGACGATCAGCACCCCGCCCTGCGACCTGGAATTTCGCTAAGACTTAGCTTCCGAAGTGCTCGAGCGTCTTGGTCAGGGACGCCTCGTCGCCGACATTGAGGCAGGTCTTCGAGCGGTCAATCTGCCGCATCAGCCCGCACAGCACTTTTCCCGGACCGATTTCCACGAAGGTCTCGAGCCCCTGCTGGATCAGCAGACGCATGCACTGTTCCCACTTCACCGAGCCCGTTACCTGCCCGACCAGAGTCGCGCGCGCCCGCTGTTCATCGCTGACCAAGGACGCTTCCACATTGCAAGCGACGGGATACACAGGCTTGTGCATCATCAGCGCGTTCAAGTCCACTTCCAGGCGGTCTTGCGCAGGCTTCATCAACGAACAATGGAACGGTGCGCTCACCGGCAGCAACTTGGCGCGTTTCGCTCCACGCTCATCGGCCAGCTTCGCTCCGCGCTCCACCGCCGCGGTGTTGCCCGAGATCACAATCTGCTGCGGCGAATTAACATTTGCGGGGGAGCAGACTTCGCCCTGGGCCGCGTCCTCGCAAACCGCGGAAACCTTCTCCAATTCCATGCCCAGGATCGCCGCCATGGTCCCCACTCCCACCGGGACCGCCTCCTGCATATACTTTCCGCGATTGCGCACCGTGCGCACCGCGTCGGCAAAGCTCATCGTCCCAGAGGTTACGTGCGCCGAGTACTCACCGAGGCTGTGGCCCGCCACAAAGCTCGGCTTGGGGATGCGGCCCTCCAGAACTCTAAGGGCCGCGATGGACGCGGTAAGAATCGCCGGCTGCGTGATCTCGGTCAGCCGCAATTGTTCCTCCGGGCCCTCAAAGCATACTTGCGAGAATTTGTAGCCCAGCGCTTCGTCGGCCTCTTCAAACGTCTGCCGCGCGATGGGATAGTTCTCAGCAAGATCCTTGCCCATTCCCACGGCCTGCGATCCCTGGCCGGGAAAAATGAATGCGATCCCGTGCCCGTTTCTTGATTCTGTCATCATCTTGGTTGCGCGAGAACTTAGTGAGCCGGGGCAACTTCCACTTTTGCCGGCGCGGGACGAAGCGCGGCTAGTCCCTGCTCGATCGACTTATTGATGTTCCGTTCGGCGGACTCCGCCGCCACCCGCACGGCATTCTTGATAGCGTTCGCGTTGGACGAACCGTGCGTTATAATGCACACGCCTCTTACACCCAACAGGGGCGCGCCACCGTATTCGGTGTGGTCGATGCGCTTCTTGAAATCGGAAAAGGCGCTGCGCGAAAGCATGTAACCGACCTGCGCAGTAATCGTCGCCTTCAGCGATTCCTTCAAAACCGTGCGCACCAGGTTCGCCACCCCCTCGGAAATCTTAAGCGCCACGTTGCCCACGAACCCGTCGGCAACCATCACGTCGACATGGCCATTGAACAGGTCGCGGCCCTCCACATTGCCCACAAAGTTCAGGGGCAGCCGCTTCAATAGCTGGAAGGACTCGCGGGTCAGTTCGTTGCCCTTGGTTTCTTCTTCGCCGATCGAGAGCAATCCTACCCGCGGCCGTTTCACTGCACCAAACACGGAGCGTCCAAACGTAGACTGGCCAAACCTCGAGTCGCCGAACTTGGAGTTGCCGAACCCGGGGGTAGCGAACATGGATCGGAAATAAATCTCGCCCATCACCGCGAACTGTTCCAGGTTATGCGGCTTGCAATCCACATTCGCGCCGACGTCCAGCAGAATCGCGGCCGTCCCCGGAGCGGTAGGAAAAACCGCCGCCAGCGCCGGCCGGTCCACGCCGTGCAACGCGCCCAACACCATCTTGGCCGTAGCCATTGCGGCCCCGGTATTGCCGGCCGTGACGAAACCCGCCGCCCTTCCTTCGCGCACGAGCCGCAGCCCTACGCGCATGGAGGAGTCGCGCTTGGCCCGCACCGCCTGCACCGCCTTATCTTCCATGGAAATGACTTCGCTCGCGTGGACGATTTCAAGCGGCAGCCGCGCCGCCGCCGGATGACGGTCCAATTCCGCTTTGATCGTCGCTTCCGGACCGACCAGCAGCACGCGCACGCTGTAATTGCGCGCGGCATGGATCGCGCCTTCGATTTCAGGCTTGGGCGCCCGGTCCGAACCCATCGCATCCAGCGCAATCACGCTAGGCATGGTGGCAGGAAATTAGCTGGCTTCCTTCACTTCCAGAACTTCGCGGCCCTTGTAGTAGCCGCACTTAACGCAAGCGCGATGCGGCATCTTCCTCTCGTGGCAGTTTGGACACTCCGACAGCGAGTGGCTCTTCAGGGCATCGTGCGCCCGCCGGGTCGAGGTGCGCTTCTGCGAATGTCGTCGTTTAGGATTTGGCATGGTCCAAAAATTCCTCTCACCGAGGCTCATTCGCCTCGCATGAATCAATTTCAATATCTTTGATCCTTGATGATGCTTGATCCTTGCTCGCAAGGATCAGGCTCTTAATGCGCCAGCTTGCCGCGGATTTCCTTCAACGCCGCCCACCGCGGTTCCTCCAGCGTCACGACGCAGGAGCACTGCCCCTCGTTCAGATTCTGGCCGCAGTGCGGGCACAATCCCTTGCAATCTTCGCGGCACGTCACCTTCAAGGGGACGGCCAGCAGCACCTGCTCGCGCACCACATCGTCGAGCAGAATTCCCTCGCCTTCATAATAGCTGATCTCGGCCTCCGCATCGGTCACCGATATCTCGTCCCGCCCCGCGTCCGCCCCCTGAGGACGATACAGCAGGTCGAACTCGCGCTTCACATCCTGAGTAAGCGGCTCCAGACAGCGCGCACAACTCGTTTCCAGGCTGGTCGCCAGTCTGCCTCTGATCCGTATGTCTTGGATTATCTTGTGCTTGCCGTGATGCTCCTCGACCAGATCCGCCCGCCCGCTGCTCACGATCGGCGTGACCTGACGGTAATCGGTTCCCAAGTCGATCACGCCCGGCGCGAACTTCTCCGCAAACTCTACGGGATGAAGTTCTAAATCTTTGATCTCGAAGAACATCGGAAACCTCCGCGCCCCGTCCAGTTGCCGCCCCAGGCTCGCGGAAGCACGCCAAGAAGGCGCAAGTACCGCAAGGAGCAAGAGTAAGCATAAAGGCTGATAGAAAGCAGTGTCAAGGCGAGATAAACTAACTCGACAGAGGTGATTTCCGAGGTGGAGCGCCCCATACCTACGGGTGAAGAGTTCGAACGGCGCTCCGCATTCTGCGAACGCCTGACGGAAGTCCGCGCCCGTCAGCCGGAGAGCACCGGTCCCTTTCCCACCACTGAAGAGATGATCCGCGAGGATAGGGATCGTTGACGGAAAACAAGAATCAGTGGTTCCAGAGCCACGCCAACCTCGCCGCGGTTTTGCTCACGCTCCTCGGATTCCTGGCACGTCTCCGGAGCGCCTCCGGAATATTCCTCAATCCCGATGAGGCGCTGCATTTCCGGCTGGCCAACCAAGTTTCGCTGGCTCTTGCCTACAAAGCAAGTCTCACCGCAGCTCATCCTCCGCTGTTCATCTTCATGCTCTATTTCTGGCGCGGGCTCGGCGCCTCAGAACTCTGGCTGCGCCTGCCTTCGGTCGTGGCGGGTACGGTTTTTTGCTGGATGTTTTACAAATGGTTAAGCAAGGCCGCCGGCACCCTGGTTGGCTTGATCGCACTTCTGTTCGTCGCCTTACTTCCGCCCATCGTCCTACTTGCGGCGGAAGTGCGGCAATACGCTTTGATGCTGGCATTTCTGGCCAGCGCTCTGTACTTTCTGGATGAAGCATTCACGAAAAACTCTCTCGGCCGGATGGCGGCTTTTTCCCTGTGTCTGTACCTCGCCATGCTGTTTCATTACTCGGCGTTCTTGTTCGCCGCTGCGCTCGGCATTTATGCTCTGCTCAGAATCTTCACCGAACGCCCGCCAGTCAGCCTGGTGACAGCTTGGGCTGCCGGCCAGTTGGGCGGGCTGGCTCTCGCGGTGTTCTTGTATAAGACCCATATTTCGAAGCTGGGCGCAGGCGAGTCAAGGACGCCGCTGCAAGGCTGGATGAGTGAGTTTTATCTGCAGCGATCTTATTTCGATCCCGCACACGACAATCCCGTGATGTTCTTGGTGGGCCATACCTTTGGAGTCTTTCAATATTTCTTCGGGCAGCTTGCCGTGGGCGATGTAATGGGATTCTTCTTTATTGGGGGAGTCGTAACTCTTCTGCTCGCGAAAGGATCACCGGAGGATCGCACCTCGTCACGCCGCTTGGGAATATTTCTGCTCCTCCCGTTTGCCATTGCCGCTGGCGCCAGCCTGGCTCATGTTTATCCCTACGGCGGCACGCGGCAGATAGCATTCCTGATGATCCCCGGCGTGCCGGGCGTCAGCGTGGCCATAGCGTTTTTGGCGGCGGGTGCGACAGGAAAAAGATGGGGTCGCGGACTTACCGTCGCAGGGCTCGTCCTCTTCGCCTGCATCGCCTTTGGCAAACAGCGCCAGCCCCGGATGGAGCGCGCCGACCAAAGCCGGGCGCACATGGCTGATGCCATGGATTTTGTAGGCGAGAACATTAAGCCGTCCGAGCTCATCTTCACCGATTACCAGAGCGATCTCATTCTTGGCCACTATCTTTGCCAACAGCGTCCCATTTCCACGGACTTAACCCCCGCCAACTTCGAACAATTTTCCTGCGGCGGCCACCAAGTTGTTGCCACTGACTACAAGAGCGAATGGATGTTTACATCTGAAAATTTCCCGAAAGCCTGGCACCGACTTGTCGAAACCTACAATCTGAAACCAGGCGCCACCGTCTGGATTTTTCAAGCGGGATGGGGAGCAGATCTTCCGGAAGACTTGCAGCGCCACTTCGCGGAGTTCCACGGCAAGCGCTTCGAGGGGTTCGGCAACAACATCAAAATCTTCCGGATGACGGTAGGCCAGCCCATACCCGCAGCCGCTCAGTAGTCATTTTTCCGGCGTCAGCCCCAGCGCCCGCAGCGTAATTTCATCCGGAATGTTCCGCCCATCCTTTTTGGTCACCACTCCGAAGCTGCCCGAATAATCCCACATGGTCCAGCCCATCCCCTGCCTCTCCAATGCCGTGCGCACGTCGTGAATCCACGCCGCGCGGTCCCGCGGGTCCGCATATTCGCGGTAGACGCCGAACTCGTTGCACACCACCGGAACCCCGCGCTGCCGGGCCCATTCCGCGACTTGCGCAATCTCGGCATCAATGCGCGCCGCATCCCAGTGCTCCTGCCCATAGCGGATCACCGCCAGACGGTCCAGCGCATCCGGCACGCCCGCCGCTACTTTCGCGGCCGATTCCGGCGACGACGGATAATGCAGCCCCTTCACCCAGTGCCAGAAATATGCTCCCCACGTCGCGCCCTGATGGGTGAAGATATGCGGCTCGTAGAAATGAAAGTTGTAAATCACGTTGGGGTCGTGCAAGGGCTCGATGAAAACCAGATCATCGTCATCCGACCAGCGCGCTCCTGCCGCGATCATCGTGTGCCGCGGAGCGCCTTCGCGAATCGCCGCCGCCAGCTTGGCCTGCACTCCATACCAACGGTAGCGATCGGAAAACTCCGGCTCGTTCAGAATTTCGAAGTAGACACGTTCCGCATCCCAAGTCGAATAATGCCGCGCCAGCGCCCGCCAGAAGTCGGCCAACTCCTCGACAAAGCTGTCCTCTTTCGCCAGCCGCGCCTTGAAGCCGCTGTCGGGATGCAGATCGATCACCACCGCCAGCCCCTGATCCAGAATCATCTTCACCGCGGCGTCAAGATATACCAGATAATCCGCCGGAATCTCATCGGGCCGGTGGCTCACCATCATCGGTTGCGGATCGACGCTCAACCGCACGTGATCGAAGCCCATCGATTGCATCAGTGCAATGTCTTGCGCCGTGGTCCAGCTCTGGAAATGTTCCTTGGTGTAGCCGCGCTTGTCATAAACCTGCGCGAACCATTCGCTGGCGTTGAGGCCATGCCGCAGGTGCGCCAACCGTGACGCCGGAACGAAAGGAACCAACGGCGCAAAAGAACCTGACTGCAGGGAAGAGTTGGGCGCAGCGGTTTGGGCTGGCAGAAGACTCGTGCCCAGATTGCCGAGAAGAACTAGCAGCGTGGCGCGCCACATGATCCGCAGATATTTCATGCTGATGTATTCAGACTGGCGTCAGACCCCAATGCTCTTCTTTGCGACCTTCGCGCACCCTTAGCGACCTTTGCGGTTAAGAGCTTTTCCCTATCCGCATCACAATTCCTAGCTTAAGATCGGCAGCTCCCGAATCCTTTTCTTGGTAGCCGCATAAATCGCATTGCACACCGCCGGCGCCAGCGGTGGTACGGACGGTTCCCCAATCCCCGTCGGCGGCTCCGTACTCGGCACGGCATACACTTCCACGACGGGCGTCTCGTCCATACGCAGCGGCGCGTAGTCGTCGAAATTTCCCTGCACTACGCGGCCTTTCTCGATCGTGATCTTGGCTCGCAGCGCATTCGACAGTGCGTAGACGATCCCGCCCTGGATCTGCTGCTCCATGATGCTGGGATTCACCACCTGCCCGCAATCCACCGCCGCCACCACGCGATGCACTCGCGGCACATCGTTCTCCATGCTGATCTCCGCCACCTCGGCCATGTAAGAAGAAAAACATCCAAAGCAAGCGATCCCGCGAAAACGTCCGGCAGGCAAGGCCTTCCTCCATTCTGCTTTGTCCGCCGCCAGTTGCAGCACGCCGCGCATGCGCGCTGTGCGCCATGTCGTCGTGAAGAACTGAATGTCCCGATCTTTCGCCAGCATGTGCAGCCGGTACTCCAGCGGATCTTTTCCCGCCGCCGCCGCCAGTTCATCGATAAAACTCTCGCTCGCGAACCCCGCCTGCAGAGCGTACACCGACCGCATCCATCCCAGCGGCACAGCGGTTTCCGCAATCACGCTCTCGATCGAAACATTCTCCAGCCCATACACGAACGCCGCTTCGTCCGGCAGATCCGGATCAACCCCGCCCGGAACCGGCTGCCCCTTCTGTCCGCTGATCGAGGGCGCGGCGATCCGATGCGTGAATGCCACCGGCCAGCCCGCTCCATCCAGCACCGCGTTCAACTGATGCAGGCTCGCCGGACGATAGGTTGAAAACCGCATGTCATCTTCACGGGTCCAAATCACCTTCACCGGAACACTAGTCGCCTTCGACACCAGCGCCGCTTCTACCGCGTAGTCATGCTCCAGCCGCCGCCCAAAGCCTCCGCCCATCATCGTCACGTTCACCTTCACCTGATCCGGATCCAACCCCACGGCCTGCGCCGCCGCGTCCCGGCAATCCTGCGGCACCTGCGTCGGAGCCCACAACTCGCACGCCGTCGCCTGATAATGCGCCGTGCAATTTCCCGCCTCCATCGGCGCGTGCGCCATGAATGGCAGCCGATATTCCGCGGCAACCCGCCGTCCCGTGACCTTCGAAACATCGCCCACGGAATACAAACTCACGCCTTTCTTTAGCGCCGCCCGCTTCAGCGACTCCATCACCGCCGCCGTATTCAAATCTTTGTTCGGCCCCTCATCCCAACTCACGTTCAGCAAGCGGCGCCCTTCCATCGCGCCCCAAACACTGTCGGCCACAACTGCCACCGCCGCATCGCTGATCTTTCCCACGTGGATCACCCCGGCAATCTTCTTCGATGCGGCATCGTCAAACCGCAGCAGCTTCCCGCCGATCGTCGGACACCGCGACAGCACCGCGTATTTCATCCCCGGCATCCGGAAGTCAATCCCAAACACCGCTTCGCCTTTCACCTTCGACGGCGTGTCCACCCGCGCCAGACGCTGCCCAACAATTTTGTAGTCCTTGCTCTGCTTCTGCGGCACGTCGGTCGGAATCGGTAGCGTGGCGGCTTTCCCCACCAGTTCCCCATAGCTGAGCCGCCGCTTCGACGCCCCGTGTAGAATACTGCCCTCCACCGCCGTACAAGTCGAGCGCGGCACGCCCCACGTCAGCGCCGCCGCCGAAATCAGCATCTCTCGCGCCGCCGCTCCCGCCTTGCGCATCGGATCCCACGTCGTCTTTACGCTCGCGCTTCCGCCCGTCGTCTGATCTCCGTAGAGCGTGCTTGCTCCCGCCTGTTCGATCTCAATCTGTTTCCAGTCCGCTTCCAGTTCCTCCGCCAGAATCATGGGCAGCGCCGTGCGCACACCCTGTCCCATCTCCGAGCGCGCTACGACGATTGTGATCTTGTTGTCCGGCGTGATCCGCAGGTAAGCATTCGGTGAGAAAACTTCTTTAGTCGATCTTCCCGCATGCGGCAGGTAGAACCCCACCACCAGCCCCGCTCCTGCAGCTACTCCAGCCGCAACAAACTCGCGCCGGCTCAGCGGGCTCATCCTGCACCTCCCACTCCGGCAGCCCGATGAATCGCCTTGCGAATTCGTTCATAAGTCCCACAGCGGCATAGGTTGCCATTCATCGCCCGCGTGATCTGCTCATCGCTCGGATTCGGCGTCTTCGCCAGCAGCGCTGCCGCCGTCATAATCTGTCCCGTCTGGCAGTAGCCGCATTGCGGAACTTCTTCGGCAATCCAAGCCTGCTGCAACACGTGCAAGCCCTTCGTGTCGAGTCCTTCAATCGTCGTGATGCTTTTCCCGGCAACTTGCGAAACCGGCGTGGAGCACGACCGAATCGCCGCTCCCTCCACGTGCACCGTGCAAGCGCCACACAACCCCGCCCCACAACCGAATTTCGTTCCTGTGAGTTCCAGCGTGTCTCGCAACACCCAGAGCAACGGCGTCTCCGGCGGGACGCTTACCCGTTTCTCGTTACCGTTAACTCGCAGTGTGAAGTCGGCCATGCGTATTCAATCTTAGATTTACAACCGAACCATCCTACTCAACGCCGGGGAAAAAAGGAAAGCAGGGAACAGTGCGTGGGATGCAGGCAGCAGGATCTGCCGCGAAGCAGAGAGCCGTGAATCAGCCGCCAGGTGCGCCGCTTACTTCAGTTCCGCCAGTTTCTGGGTCGCGATCTGCACCGCGTCCGCGCCAGGATTGTCTTTCTTGATCTGCTCGTAGAGGCGCTTGGCGTCGAGCGGCTGGTTGCTGGTCTGGTAAAGTTCTGCCAGTTGCAACTCCGCCGTCACTTTGCTCACCGAAGCTGTGGGATGGTTGATCAGGTCCTGGTAGAGAGCCACGGCATCCTTGGTGCGGTTCGTGTTGCCATAGAGAACGGCCAGCGCCAGCTTCGCCACCGAAGCCAGCTCTTTGTTGCCGGTCGAAGCCACCGCCTTGAAGTTGCTTTCCGCGGCGGCGTTGTCGCCCGCACTCTCTGAAGTCACGCCTAAAAAATAGCGCGCCAGATCCCCCGTGCGGGTGTGCGGATACTTGTCCACGATCGCCTGAAATTGCTTCTTGCCGGCTTCGGCGCGCTCCTTCGCCGAGGCAAAGCTGGGAGAGTCCGGCTGCGCGGGCGTTCCGGCGGCGCGAAGCGGCGTGTCGAGAGTCCGAACCGCCACCGATAAATCGAAGCCGGCCTTCTCATCCTGCGCGCTCAGGTAATACCAACCGCCCAGCACGACGACCGCAATCACCGCCACAGCGGTGCCGGCGACCGTTAGCGTGTTCCTGTGTTCCACGCTCCAGTGCGCGGTCTTCTCCGCAGCTCCGATGGTGACTCGGCTGAATGCGTCCTGCTTAAGTTGATGGCGGGTTTCTGCGCGCACTTCTACCTTCCAGTCTCAGTCTCGTGAAGTCTATGTCGATGACTCGCTCTCTTGGTGGGGCAAGCTGTTAGTTTATCAGCCGGAAAACAGCACCGTCAAAGCCGCATGAGCTCACAACCGATCCCGGGAAACATCGATGGGAAGGCCAGGCTTCTGCCGTGTCACACAGCCTGCAGCAAAGCAGCGCTTTAGCCCCAGAGGGTTTCGCCAGTTAATGCCCGCGGTGCACGGCGAGACAGTCCCTACCGCGGCGCTTCCTCCAGCAAGCCCTGCTCGAGTTTCTCCTGGCACTCGATGCAGTGCCGCGTCCAGGGCACAGCCTCCAAGCGCTTGGCATTGATTTCCTTGCCGCAATGGATGCACTCGCCGAAGCTGCCTTCGCGGATCCGCGCCAGCGCTCTCTCCACCATCTGCAGCAGCGCCCGCTCGTTGTTGCTCTGGCTGAAGAGAAACTCTTTCGTATAGGAACTGGCGGCCCGGTCGGCGATGTCCTGCGCCGTGTCCTCATCGGCGGAGCGCCCGTCCGCCTGGGTGCGCGACACCGTACGCCGCAAATCCTGCTGCCGTGTCTCCAGCCTCTTCTTGAAATTTTCTAACTTCTTCTTATCCATAAGGTCACTTCTAAAATCCTGCGGCGACTCTCCCGGAGCCGCCAAGTAGTGTAAGGGCCAAACGAAAATCATAAGCGCCCCAATTGAGATGCGTCAACCACAGGATGGGGCGGGGTGGGGCCGGGTAATGGATCAGCAAGATTTCCACAGGCGGAGTTCAATCTGCGCATGGGCCTCCAAGGCCAAGATGCGGTTCCGTTCCTGGATTCCCTCAGTCAGATTCAGGTCGGTGGCAGGGCCCAAGCCTTGGTTCTCGGCAAGGTTCTGCACTTCGAGCGGAGCCATGAACTCTTCCTTCGTACCGGAATCGTCCAGGCCTAACGGAGACAAATGGATGAGAAGAGATGAAGTGGTAGGTTGACGTTCAAGGAGGGGAATTTAGACTGGACCGCAACCATTTCGCCCCACGCGCTGATTTTCATCTTTAATCTTTGAGGGAATCCCGGATACTTTTCGCCAAACAGCTTATTTTAAGTGCCAGAAAATGAGCTGCAGTGGAAGAAATCCGCGATTTAAGGGCTGCGCGACAACCAGAGTAGTGCGCTAGCGCCAATGGCTCCCAGAACAAAGGAATGAACCACCGGAACTTCCAAAGGAAATTTTCCAGGTTCAAGATAACTTATGAGAGCGAGGCCAAGGACAGAAGAAACGGCAAAAGAAAGCGTGCCAAACCAGGCACCGATCGATCGCTTCCCCTTGCTAATGCCGAGGAATAGCCCCGTAAGTGCGCCCGCGGCCGCGCAAGCCACAATATAACCCGGGGATTCGGTGAACCTTTGTACAACATCAAAATAGTATTGGGCGGTACCGTACCCACCCGATGGCGTTAAGTCGACACCTATATGGAGACTTATTCCCAGGACGATAGGCCAGACAAGCGCGATCGCTACGAGCCATTGCCTGGGGATGCGACGTTCAACCCGACGCAATGCGAGCGCCAAGACCAGCCCAGCGAAAAACCAGGCGGCTATCCACACAACGGCAGACGTCCATGGTGGGTATGCTGTTCGTGACTTGAGCGAGTCTCGTGATATTTGGAATTGGACGAGCGAAATAAGCGCCCAAAGCAGGCCGACACCGGTCGCGCCTAGCACCGTTCTGCTCCACGCGCTTAAGGAAGCTTTTTCCTTAGGAAGCGACGGCGACCTCTGTGTTGTTGCTCCTGTCACTTCCGTGCCCGTGTCAGGCGCTGTGTTCGGCTTAGCGTCTGCAGCGGGCCCGTCTACGGCTTCTGCCTCTCGAAAAGAAGCACTGGTTTTTCCTGGTCGGATCTCGGCAGTGCCCTCCCAGTTGAGGTCTTTGCGTTCCCTGGAGGGTTTTGAAATTTCGTACCATCCTCCAATAAAGTCACCGACTCGCAGCCGCCCTTCCAGAAGCTGGCTCAGCAAGGCATCGCACTGGCGATCAGCGGCAGAACCCTCCGAGGATGGCCGGTTGAGGAATTCCAACGCCTCGATGAGCACACGATGCGGGAGAAGATCCTGGCCTTCGAGATCAAGGAGTTTTCGACGAATCGCTTTGCGACGCTCCTGGCGTGGGGATTTTCCTGTGCGGGCGATCACGAGCTCGCCGCGCACGTTCAAATCCCATTTCATCGGTTCCTGAAACCCTTCGTCCAGCATCTCTCTGTGAACATAGCTATAGAGCTCGTCCATGGTGACGTTGCCGTCTTCATTGAGATCAGCTTTACCGCTTCGGATTCCCTCGATGATCTTCTTGGTGAAGAGTCCGTATTGGTCGTTCTGCCTCTCCTGGGCTATTTGAATGGCCGTTGACGCCGTCATGATGTAAGTACCGCGCCCACCGGAAGCGAGTTGCAATTGCTCATCCAGAGCGCCGCGTGCAAAGAGGCCGCCTGCGGCTCCGCTATAGCAGCAGTCAAGGATCAGCACCACCTTGTTGCTCGGGCTGTTGTCGACAAAGTCGCGTATGCGTGTAACGGGGATCGAGGTGGCGCCCAATACGTTGAGTCTCGTATTTGCCATTGCCAGGTGAAGGCGCCCGGCTGAGTCGAGCTTGCCGTGTCCCGAATAGTAGATGACGACCAAGTCGTTCTTTTCAGCCTGGGTGAGCACACTAAGGATTGCAATTTCGGCCTCGTGGCTCGACTTGTTTTTGAGGACCGAAATCTCTGTGAAATTGCCGAGATCTTTTGGCATTAGGATGTCGTACAAACCATCTACGTCGTTCTCGGGCGCTCGAAGAGGGAGCAGTTTCGGCTCCTCGGGAAACTGGCTGCTGCCGATCAGGACTGCATAGCGACGCTCGCTCACGATAGCCCGATCAGTGCGTCGAGATCTTTCGCCGTCTGTCGTAGGTTGTCCGGCTGTACACTTTTCAGGTCGAGGACGCGTTCGTTGCCGACTTTGTCTCGCACAGTTGCTTTGAGCGAAGGGTGACGCTCAAAAATCGGTTTCAGGCCAATCAGGACCGACTCCCCAATGACAAGGCCAATGCTGTGAGCGAGCACGTCGTGCTGGTAGTCTTTCACGACGCCTCCAACCATCTGTGCCCCCTGAAAGATTATGTGGATGACGGCAGGGATCCATGCGCCTCGGGCGCCAGGTTCTGGCGCTGCTTCGGGCAAAGTTGCGCGCACTTCGGTTTCTTGGTTCAAGGTCCTGCACAAATCGCGCGTGATATCGTACAGAGTTTCCTCGGAAATCGCGTCTGATTGGAGGGTAAGGGTGAGTTCCATGGAGCGCATCTACTCCGCATGCCGCGCTAAAGAACGGAAGCATTGTATTCCGTTTTGGCTTGTTTTCGATACCGAAATTCCCTTTGGGGCTGACCCTGCGCGCGGTAGCTGGCTGTCCTTTCCGAACAGATTCATTCCAGATAGGCCCAACACAAGGGAAGCTGCGATATGACCCAACAGAGCCCGGCCCGACCGCCTGAAGAGTTTCCCGTTTCTGTTTTGCACCCCGGCAGTTTTCTGATAGGATCGGTTGCTCAGCCGCTTTTCTGCGCACTGGACACGCCGAGAACCCGAAAACTTCCGATTCTGTCTGCGAACCTTGGCAGTAACCTGTCGGACGATGAGAATCGGGGAGACTGCGACAAAGAACTCCCACGCTCCCGCACTGATTCCCTGCTCAGAGATTCTCACATTATAATAAGTCCACATTCTGACAACCGGCTGCAACCCCGTAAGTCATCAGAGATACATCAACCCAAAGAACAAAACAGCAACCCAAAAAAGCAGGGAAGGAAGCCAACCAGCTCTGCGATTCCGGCAATCCCCTTGATGCCCATCTCAGCGTCCATGTTCAGTCCCTTTTCCAAATCGCCTAAACGACCGAAGGACTTGAAAAACAATGGATTTTCGCTCTGTCCTCCCTCGGCGTTTGTTAGCGAGGCCGCCCCCCACTCCCGTCGTATTGTTGACCAGCCCTGGCCTGAGCTGAGCCGAAGGGTGGGGCTCTTTCTTGCTGACGGCACAAGGGGGTGCCCAGCGTTCACCTTTCCCAGTTTCGAACCACGCAGGCATGAAAGTTCAGTTCTCCCATCCAGCACGCTGAATTCGTGATATGTAGTTCGCAATGCCGACGACTCCATCGCTAGTCGAAGTCGCAGGGTTGCACAGACGGGTGTGGGGGCTCACTCTATTATTTCTTATCTGGTTTCTTATCTTGGCAGAGGGTCTTTCATATTGGTTAGGGCGTAGGCTAGGACGGCCATGGCGCCGGCGTTTTCGCGGAGTTCGGAGGGGACTACTTTGTCGAGGGTGTCGGCGGCGGAGTGGTGGTAGTTGAAATAGGTGCGGCCGTCTTCGATTACGCCAAAGGCGGGGACTCCGGCTTCGGACATGGGGGCGATATCGGCTCCCGGAGAATAGGTGGTGGGCTGGAAGACGGTTGCGCCGATGCTTTGGAGGACGGATTGAACGGGGCGTAGGGCGTCGATGGCGGCGGAGCTGGCTTTGACGTCGAAGCCTAGAGGATGGGCGGCGCCGGCGTCGCTTTCGATGGCGGCGATGTGGTGGGGGAAGTCGGCGAAGTATTCAGTGGTGTAGGCTTTGCTGCCGGAGCCTCCGGTCTCTTCGTCCATCCAGGCGATTACGCGGAGGGTGCGGGCGGGGCGCAGGTGGAGGCGCTGGAGAACTTCGGCGGTTTGCATGGCCATGGCTACGCCGGCTCCGTCGTCGATGGCGCCGGTGCCGAGGTCCCAGGAATCGAGATGGCCGGAAACGACTACGATCTGCTCGGGGTGTTCGGAACCTTTGAGGTCGGCAATTACGTTATAGCTGGATTCGTCGGGGAGTTTCTGCGAAGTGAGAACGAGATGCATGCGGATTTTGCCCTGGGCGGCTAAGTGGACGATTAGCTCGGCGTCTTCGGCGGTGACGGCGGCGGCGGGGATTCCGGCGGGGAAGCTAAATCCCGTGTGGGGCAGGCGGTAGTCGGCGCTGCCAACGGAGCGGACAAGGGCGGCTACCGCGCCGAGATCGGCGGCAGCTTTGGGTCCCGCGGCGCGATAACGGACGGCCTCGCCGTAGGCGGCGAAGGCTAGTCCGGCGTCGGCTTTTTGCTT
This sequence comes from uncultured Acidobacteriaceae bacterium, assembly GCA_963714225.1. Taxonomy (GTDB): domain Bacteria; phylum Acidobacteriota; class Terriglobia; order Terriglobales; family Acidobacteriaceae; genus Sulfotelmatobacter. The sequence goes on from CAVQNY010000054.1 coordinate 387,461, forward strand.
GTCGAAGAGCTCGTTAAAGAGGACGATCTTGCCGGCGACTTTGTCACGGCCGAGGGCTTGGAGCTCGTCGAAAGTGTCGACGGTTACTACGTCGGCAGTTAGGCCGTCCGGCGGAGTGGAGGTGCTCCCCCCGAGCGCGGTGAGAACGATCTTTTGCGTGGTGTTGGGAACCATGCCGGGATACTCGACGAGGGCAGCGGTTTCGGCGCCGCGGACCCAGTGCGGAACGGTGACTGGCTGGAGGCGGACTTCGAGGCCGAGCTTGCGAAGTTCGGCGGCAACGTATTCGGCGGCAGCGCTGGCCTGGGGCGAACCGGTGGGGCGCGGTCCGATGTTTTCGGTTAGGTGGGCGAGCTGGCGGTAGGCGTAGTCGTCATTGAGGGCGGCGGCTTTGATGGCGGAAAGCTGCTGGAGAAGAAGTGGAGGGAAATTCTGGGTGGAAGTCTGAGGTGTGGACATCCACGAGGGCGTGGGCGGCGGCGTCTGGGGCGGGTTTTGAGCGATGGTGAGTGCGGGGGAGATGAGCAGAACTGCGATCAAAGTTTCGACACACGAAGTTTCGACACACCAGGATCGATCGAAGCCGAAGGTTTTGGTCATAGGTGCAGGCAGTGTATCTGAGAGGAGCGGGTGCAGGAAAGCGGTGGTGGAGGAGTTCGGAGGAGTTCCTAAGTTGCCAGGCCTGCGCGACGGAGATGACGGTGAACCTCCTCGTCTGGATTGGCGGGGTGTTTATGTTGCGGCTGTTCGCACTGCTGGCGCACTTTGTGTGGCGGCTCTTCTAGGGCGGATTCGGCAGTGCCGCGGGTGCCCCGGTGGCCAGCCGAGGGCGGCTGTCCCACCTGGCTATCGCTAGAGATCCCTCCTGTGCGGTTCTTGCTGAGGAAAAAAGCGGCCCCATTGCTGGGGCCACGTTTCAAAGAGGTCAAGATTGGTAGGTGTTGGTCAGGAAAGGCAATGGAAGTAGCCGTTTCGCCAGGCGAAGCAGCGCTTCGGGAAATGGTGACTGGAAAAGCGAGTGAAGGTCATTTCTTTGGGTTTGCGGCCTCTTTAGTACCTTCAGAAGAAGCACTTGCCGAACCAAAGGCAGGAGAGGCTAAGTTGGAGTCATGCGCGTCCATAAATGATTGATGGAGAGAGGCTTAGGACCAGCCTGAGGCCGAGGGGCGATCTCCGGACAAGGGATGGAACGACCGGAGAGTGCAGAAGGATGCACATTGATTGCACGGGGATGCTCTGAGCAGCAATTCGGGCCGTCGGCGGCACTGGGCAAAGCCGGCGGCCCGCGGAGTTCGAAGTGCGACTAGCTGTTTCCGGCCACGGTACGCAGCTTCCCGGGCAGGAAGTGGTATGGGGGCCAGGGTCCGCTGATGGCCACTTCGCAGTTCTTCAACTGCTTGGCCGCGGTGCTATAGCGGTTCTGGTATTTCTCGACCGACTTGGAATCGATGAGATGGGCGATGTCGATGAGCATGCCTTGCGGAGCAACCTTCTTGCAGCTCACCTCTTCCTCCAGAGGGTTAAACAACTTGTGGACCTGCACCGAGAGGGCGCGGGCCTTGGTTTGGCGCTCACGTTCACGGGAAGCCTTAACGCGCAGTTTGGAAAGATAGTCGCCGCCGACAGTGTCGGGCAGGATGACGTCAATCATGGCCTCGCGCAGCGAGCCGTCGGTGACCACCAACTTAATGTGCATTTCGGACTTGCCGCGAAGCTTAGCCACGCTAACCCCAAAAGCGCGCCGGTTGACTCGGACAGCCTGACGAAGAGCATCGTCGCTTTCGAAGATGGTTCCGAAACGGAACGGTAATACGGTGGAACTACGGAAGCAGCCGCTCACCACGCGGGCGTGATCGATAGCGGCTTTCTGATCAAGTTGGCTGGTGTTTTGGTCGTATTCGCTCACGATCACAGCAAACTCGCCGCTGGGATAGCTGAGGACGGGGGCTCCATTCACGCCTTGAACGTTTTCAATTACGAATGGGCGACGGGAACGGGTGCCGTTGGGAAGGGTCTGGTGCTCGGTAAGGCAGTACGCGTACCACGCCATATTGAACTCTCCGAACCGGGACGGAGGCTGATCGGCGGCCTCTTATGTTTTTGCACAGCCGACTGCAAGTTTGGAATTTGGAAGTTAGTTATTAGCGGTACAGGTTCTGGGAAAAACTAGTGTCAAATTACGTAAACCATATTACTTCGGAGTGCAGGGAAAATGCAACTTTTTTGTGGCAGAAGGCATCACGGATTTTTCCGGGAGGAACGGCGCTGGGCGATGCCGGTCACGGTATACTCGCGAGTGAGCCGCTGTCCGCTTTGACTCAGGGCAGGCACCGCGGGGCGACTGAGAGCGGGCAGGCTTCGTCGAGTCCTTTCCTTTCAACGCCTTATGGGTTTCTGACACTACTCGTAGCGGAGGCTCTCGACGGGATCGAGTTGGGCCGCGCGGGCGGCCGGGACGGTCCCAAAAATTACTCCGACCAGCGAAGACACGACAATGGCGATGATGGCGGACAAGCCGGAAATCGGTATGCGGTACTCGGTAAGAAAGCGCACCGAGTAAGGGATAGCGAGGCCGATGACGATGCCGGCGAAGCCGCCGATGAGTGAAATCAAAATAGCCTCGGCGAGAAACTGAAAACGGATTTCGCGGTTCGTAGCGCCGACCGCCTTGCGGATGCCGATCTCGCGGATGCGGGAGGTCACGGTAGCCAGCATAATATTCATGATGCCGATGCCGCCGACCAGCAGGGTGACAGCGGAGATCAACAGCAGCATCCAGGTGAGCATGGTCGCCGAGCGGTCGGCAACTGCCAGCAATTCGGTCAGGTCAGTGACATCGTAGACCGACTCGGAGCGATGGCGCGATTGCAGCACGCGCTTGATTTGCGCCGTGCCCGCAACCACCATGGAAGGGTCTTCCATGGAAAAATAAATGAGCTTCACGGTGGGCGCGTCGGTGAAATAGCGGCTGACGCTGTAAGGGATCAACATGGTGCTGCCGACCACTTCCGATTGATCAAATGTGTTGACGCGCTCCTTGAAGGTTCCGATGATGGTGAAGGGCAAGCCCGTCAGTTTGATGACTTTTCCAATCGCCGCCTGGGTTGAGCCGTAGACCTCCTGCGCCATCTTTTCCGTGATAAGTCCGACTTTGTTGTGGGCCTGCGAATCCTCCGCGTCGAAGAAACGTCCGGAGAGCACGACCAGATTGCGCACTTGCAGGTATTCCGGGTAGACGCCAAGAATCTGCACTTCTCGCTCTTTGCCATCGCCCAAAGGAACGCGCTCCGACAAAGTAACTACGGGCGAGGCAGCGACCACGCCCGGGACCTGGCTGCGCACGGCTTCCACATCGTCGATGTTCAGGTTGTCGGGTGTGGATTGGCTGATGTGCGGCGCTCCCTGGTATTGAGCGTAGACGAGATTGGCGCCGATAGCCTGAATCTGATTGAGCACGTATTGACGGCCGGTCATGCCGATGGTGACGACCAGGATGAGAGACGCGGTCCCGATCACCATGCCCAGCGCAGTCAAGATGAAGCGCACCTTGTTGCTGCAGAAAGTGTCGTAGGCGAAGCTGACAATTTCACCTAAGGCCATCTTGGGCCGAAGGCGCTCGGGCAGAAGAGCAGCAGCCATATAAGATTAGATGCTACGTAGGACTTGCGACGCGCGCAAGCTTTGTCGCGTAGGGAGCGTAGGGACCGGCACTTCCCACTGCATCCCTTCAGCCTTCTGCCGGTCGAGATCGCCCTCCACGGTACTCTCCTTAGTCTACTTCCCATTTTGAGACGGATGGTATACCGTAAATGGGAATCAGAGACATGCAAGTCTCACCTACTGATGCACCAGGTCCTCGGGGAATCCGTTTCGATTTCGCGCAAACCTCTGGCCGCCAGCCGGAACAGGCAGTTTACCAATTCACCTCTGATTTGGATGGTTCTGACGGCTCTTGCCATCCGCCTGGTTGTGATGGTCTTCCTGTTGCCGGAACAGTTGGACCCATCCCGCGACCACTGGCATTTCGGCTACGAAACCGGACGAATCGCCCGCTCCATTGTTGAAGGCCGAGGATTCAGCAGCCCGCTGTTCGCAGAGACGGGGCCAACGGCATGGATGAGTCCCGTCTATCCTTATATCGTTGCCGGTGTTTTCAAAGTGTTCGGCATCTACACCACGGCCTCGGCAGTGGTGCTGCTTTCGCTGAATGCTTTGACCTCTGCGCTGACTTGTATTCCTATCTTCTTTATTGCTAGCAGGACTTTTGGCGAGCGTGCAGCGAAGTGGTCAGGATGGGGCTGGGTCTTTTTCCCATACGCGGTCTATTTCCCGGTCGAAAGGATTTGGGAAACCTGGCTGGCTACGTTATTGCTAAGCCTGCTTTTTCTTTTTACCCTGCACCTTGAGGATCGATCTGAGGCGGGGCCGGGTTTCGGAAATTGGATCGGCTTTGGCATGCTTTCTGGTCTGGGCGCGCTCACCAGCCCGGCAATCGTTTCCGTGCTGCCTTTCCTGGGAGGATGGATTTGCTATCGTCTTCACCGCCGGAGACAGGCTTGGTTGCTTCCCGCTACATTGGCGACGTTGGCCTTCATTCTTTTTGTGTCACCGCCCTTTATCCGGAACTACCACACCTTTCATCGCTTCATACCATTCCGGGACAACATGGGGATGGTCTTGAGACTGGGCACCAAAGGCGCAACCACTCATTGGGCTCCGTATGACCTCGGCCCGTGGCACAGCGATGCCGAATGGCAGCAGTTCCAGCAGTTGGGCGAGTTAGGCTACATGGAGAAGGAGCGCAAACAGGCTGTCGAATTCATCGGCTCGAACCCGGGTTGGTATGCGTGGACCACCCTGCGCCGGGCGGTTTATATGTGGACGGGATTCTGGAGCTTCGATCGCGCTTACCTGGCGCAAGAGCCGCTTGATCCACCCAACATTGTTTTCTGTACGACTTTTACCGCGCTCGCGCTCGTTGGGTTACGGCGAGCATTTCGATTGGAACCGGCGATCGCGGTGCTCTATGCCCTTGTGTTGATCAGTTTTCCGGCGGTCTACTACATCACCAGCCCCGAGGTCTATTACCGGCGTCCGATCGACCCGTTTATCGTTATTCTCGCGGCCTCTCTCGTGCCTGCGCGGAAGCTTAGGAAACAACGGAGAGAAGAACTGGATCTGCGGCAAGACGAGAGCGAACTCGTCGAGGCCTGATTCGCGTTGAATATTCCCCCTCGATCGACCATACCGAAATGGAAGTCCGCGGCCCTCGGACTCTGGCTGCTAACTTTTGGAGCCGTGCTGGTCGAGGGCTACCATCCCTTCGCCGAAGATGCGGAGATTTACTTGCCGGGCGTGGAGAAGATTCTGCACCCGGAGCTTTACCCTACGGGGCAAGAATTCTTCCTGTCGCATGCCAGCTTGACGCTTTTCCCCAATGTGGTGGCGTTTTCCGTCCGCGTGACTCACTTGCCGATGGAAGCCGGTTTGTTCTTATGGCACCTGGCGTCCATTTTTTTTCTGCTGCTCGCCTGTTGGGAGTTAAGCGGCCTCCTGTTTTCGAATGAGAAGCCGCCGAATGCGAGGGCGCGGTGGGGTGGAGTCTGTCTGGTGGCTGCGCTGTTGACGATTCCGGTGGCAGGCACCGCGCTCTACATCATGGACCAGTATTTGAACCCGCGGAATCTGGCGGCGTTCGCGGGAATCTTCATGGTGGTGCAAATCTTGCAGAAGAAATATGTGCGTGCATTGTTGTGGCTGGCGTTTGCCGCCTGCATGCATCCGCTGATGTGGACGTTTCCATTTTCGTTTTGTGTGTTGCTCCTGGTGATGGAAAGATTCGAAAGCCGATGGAAGAGCACGGCCGGGCTCGCGGCTCTGCTGTGGATGCCGCTGGCGCCTGCGGCCTCCGCGGCCTACCACGAGGCCGCGAAACGGCACGGCTACCATTACATCCAGAGCTGGACATGGTATGAGTGGCTGGGGATCGTTGCGCCGCTGGTATTGTTCTGGTGGTTTCGAAGGATCGCGCGGCGTCGGCGGTGGTCTGTTGTAGAGCGTGTCAGCCGTGCTTTCGTAGTCTATGGCCTCATCTATCTGATGGCTGCGCTGGTGGTGGATCTGCCGGCTCGGTTTGAATCTCTGGCCCGGCTGCAGCCCCTTCGCAGCCTGCATTTTCTTTACATTGTGATGTTTGTTGTGATGGGCGGGTTACTCGGTGAGTACGTGCTGAAAGACCGGGTATGGCGCTGGCTGCTGCTATTTATACCCTTGAGTCTGGGGATGTTCATGGGACAGCGGGCGCTTTTTCCAGCGAGTGCGCATGTGGAATGGCCCGGCGCAGCGCCTAAGAATCCGTGGGCGCAGGCCTTTGTCTGGATTCGGCAGAACACGCCCGTGAATGCGAGTGTTCGCCCTCGATCCTGAATATATGGAAGTCGCCGGCGAAGATGAGATCGGATTCCGGTGCCTGGCGGAGAGAAGCCGATTGGCCGACGGAGTCAAGGACAATGGCGTGGTCAGCATGTTTCCTCCGCTGGCCGAGGAATGGTGGGCGCAGGTGCAGGCCCAGACTCCGTGGAAGAGTTTCCGCACCGAAGACTTTTTGCGGTTGAAAAACAAATACGGCGTGAGCTGGGTGGTGGTCGAACAGCCTGGAGTTGCCGGGCTCGATTGCGCGTATCAGAATAGCGCTGGTGCGCGTTTGCCGGATTCCGTGAAGGCGACCATAGCGGCGAAGCGTCCGGACGACGCCGGTGCGGCAAAATCCGCGCTTCGGAGTGGCCGATTCGGATACAATTCTAGGCATGAGGCATTTCTAAGCTTGTCTACTGCGCGCGCTGTTCATGCTCCCGTCCGGCTATTTCCCTACGAAAGGTGGGGATCTCCCCTGCCTGCGCTAGCCAGACAATACCGCGAGAACCACCCCTGTCCGCATATTTTGTTGAAGGATTTTCTTGATCCGGAGATCGCGCCGGACATGGCGACGCAGTTCCCGCAGGCTTCGACCGAGGAATGGACGCAGTATAAGCACGCAAATGAAAACAAGCTGGGCATGGCGAAACGCCAGCTTTTTCCGCCGGCGCTGGGAGCAATTACGGACGAACTGAATTCGCCGGAGTTTGTGGCCTGGGTTTCCGAATTGACCGGGATCCCGAACCTAATGGCAGACCCCATGTTGGAAGGCGGCGGACTGCATCAGTCCGGGCGGGGCGGATATCTGAACGTGCACACGGATTTCTCCATGCATCACTTCCACACGCACTGGCACCGGCGGGTGAATCTGATTCTCTATCTGAATCCGGGATGGCAGGAGCAGTGGGGCGGGGCGATCGAATTGTGGGAGCGGCAGGATGGGAAGATGGCGCGTTGCGCGGCCAAGTATCCTCCGCTGTTGAATCATGCGCTCATCTTCACGACCGACGAGAGGTCGCTGCACGGGTTTCCGGATCCTCTGACCTGTCCGGAGGGCCAATCGCGCAAGAGTCTGGCTTTGTACTACTACACCATCGAGCAGGACAAGAAATTCAGTGGGCATTCCACCGACTATTTTGCGCGGCCGCAAGATGGCTGGTGGAAGTCGGCGATGATCTGGCTGGATAAGCAGGCGGTCGATCTTTATTCGCGAGCCAAGGCGCGATTTGGATTCTCCGATGAGTTCGCCAGCAAGGTGCTGGGATTTTTATCTGGGAAGAAGTAGCCTCCAACTAAGACAATCTCCGGAAATCATTGATCGAACCGCACGAAATGGCGGATCGCCGGTGCCGACCTGTAATCGCTTTGTGATGACGGCGTGGCTGGGTTTGGCGATCTCAGCTTGGGCCGCCGATCATCCTCAAGATCATTTCGATGTGGCATGCTGTGGGAGCACAGAAGACACCATGCGCATGCTGGGCAGTGAAATCCTCGGTCGCTTCACCGTGACTTTCGACTTCCGCACCAGCAAATGTTCCTTGTCCCCAAACGCCTTTACACAGGACCATCAAATTAGCCCCTATGGGGGACTAAGAGCATGCCCTTTTCTAGCCCCGGACTCCTCCGCGGGGCGTGTAATGTCGGTTCGGCGGGCGTAGTAGGTGGGATAGCCGGGCTCGAGTTTGCGGCCCTTGTCGCTGAAGCGGGGCAGATGGATCAGGCCTGCTCTCTGCAATGCAAATTGCAAAGTTGTAGCCAGCACCTCGAAACCATACTTCACGCTGCGACGGAGGTTGATGGATGAGGCTTCGTCGAAGTACTTCGTGGGGCAAGACACTTCTCCGATGCGGAAGCCGAAGTGCACGCACTGAGCCAGCATCTGATTGTCGAAAACAAAGTCGTCGGAATTTTCCAACAGGGGCAGTTCGGTGAGCACCTTGCGGCTGAAAGAGCGGTATCCGGTGTGGTATTCCGAGAGCTTCACGCGCAGAAAGAGATTCTCAAACGCGGTAAGCAGCCGGTTGGCGATGTATTTGTAGAGGGGCATGCCGCCGCGCAACGCCGTCCCGCCTATGATGCGCGAGCCCAGCACAACGTCATAAACGCCGTAAGCCACCATGCTGGCCATGGCCGTGACCAGCAGCGGAGTGTACTGATAATCCGGGTGAAGCATGATGACCACGTCGGCGCCTGCGGCCAGGGCTTCGCGATAGCAGGTTTGCTGATTGCGGCCATAGCCGTAGTTGCGGTCGTGCTGGAAGACCTGCAGGCCGAGGCGGTGGGCAAGATCGACGGTGTTGTCGGAGCTGTGGTCGTCCACCAGAATGCAGATGTCGACCAGATCCGGCAGCTCTCCGACCGTAGCCTCGAGGGTTTTTTCCGCGTTGTAGGCGGGCATTACGACCGCGATGTGCTTGCCGTTGATCATTTCCCTTGAATCATGAGGCAACTCTTATGATACCTGAGAGCGGTGCCCGGCGGCGCGAGTTTGTGTTTGTACCGAGCCGGACCGAGCCGAGGTCGGCTTGCTCCCTGCGGCGCGCTGTGAAAAACTAGAAGCACACGATCGGGCCTACTTCAAGGGCTGTTGCGGACGCTAGGTCTATGGGGACGTCGACAAAGAAAACACTCTTCGAGAAGATTTGGGACGCACATCTGGTGGCGCAACCTAGCGGACGATCTCCGATCATTTATATCGATCTGCATCTGGTGCATGAGGTGACCTCGCCGCAAGCCTTTGACGGTTTGCGCGCTGCCGGAAGAAAACTGCGTCAGCCTGCGCGCACCGTGGCCACCGTCGATCACAACATTCCGACGGAGCCGCGAGGAACTCCGATCACCGATCTTATTGCCGCCAAGCAGATCGCGGCGCTGCAGGCGAACTGCAAGGAATTCGGCGTGCGGCTCTTCGACATGGATTCTCCAGAGCAGGGGATTGTGCACGTGATTGGGCCGGAGCTGGGGCTGACTCAGCCGGGGATGACGATTGTGTGCGGCGACAGCCACACCAGCACGCACGGGGCTTTTGGATCACTGGCTTTCGGCATTGGAACGTCGGAGGTGGAGCACGTTCTGGCGACGCAGTGCCTGGCCCAGCAGAGGCCTAAGAGGATGAAGATCGAGGTGCGCGGACGATTGGCGGAAGGCGTGGCGGCGAAAGACTTGGCGCTGGGAATCATCGGACAGATCGGCACCGACGGCGCTACCGGGCATGTGATCGAATACTGCGGCGAAGCGGTGCGCGAGCTCTCGATGGAAGGGCGCATGACTTTGTGCAATATGAGCATCGAGGCTGGGGCGCGAGCCGGGATGGTGGCGCCGGATGAAACGACGTTTGCGTATGTGAAGGGAAAGCGCTTTGCTCCGCGGGACGGGGAGTGGGAGAAGGCGGTCGAATACTGGCGCAGCTTGCCTACGGATGACGGCGCTGCCTTCGACAAAGTGGTGGAGATGGACGCGGCGCAGCTTTGTCCGTTTGTGACGTGGGGTACGAATCCGGGGATGGTGGCTCCGGTTACGGGACGCGTGCCTGAAGTTGGAAGCTTGAAAGAGGCCGAGCGGCGCGCGACCGAGCTGGCTTTGCAGTACATGGGCCTGGAGCCGGGGAAACGTATTGAAGATATCGGGATCGATCGGGTGTTTATCGGATCGTGCACGAACTCGCGGCTTGAGGATTTGCGGGCGGCGGCGCGGGTTGCGAAGGGACATCATGTGAGCGCGAAGGTGCGCGCCATGGTGGTGCCGGGATCGCAGACCGTGAAGCGGGCGGCGGAACAGGAAGGCTTGCACCGGATTTTTCTGGATGCGGGATTCGAATGGCGCGAGTCGGGATGCTCGATGTGTCTGGGAATGAATCCCGACATTTTGCAGCCGGGCGAGCGCTGCGCATCGACGAGCAACCGGAATTTTGAAGGGCGGCAGGGGCGCGGTGGGCGGACGCATCTGGTGAGCCCGATGATGGCGGCGGCGGCGGCGATTGCGGGGCACTTTACCGATATTCGGGAGTGGAAGTTTCGCTAAGGCAGCGGGGGCTCTCATCGTTTGGAATGCGAAGTGCGCAGGGACCCTGAAGCCGATCGGAATCTTTAAAGAGGATAGAGACGCTTCGCTCAGGATGACAAGGCGTGGCAGGAAGGCGCAGTGAAACCGTTTCGTACACATCGCGGGCGCGTGGCTCCGCTGGAGCGGATTAATGTGGACACCGACCAAATCATCCCCAAACAATTTCTGAAGCGGATTGAACGCACCGGCTTTGGCCAGTTCTTGTTTTACGACTGGCGTTTCACGGCGGACGGGAACAAGAATGCCGGTTTTGTTTTGGACGAGCCGCGTTATGCGGGCGCGAGCATTCTGGTGGCGGGGAAGAATTTTGGCTGCGGCTCTTCGCGGGAGCACGCGGTGTGGGCGCTGGCAGATTTTGGATTCCGCGCTGTGATTTCATCTTCGTTCGCCGACATCTTTGCCAATAACAGCGCCAAGAACGGTTTCCTCGCGGTGTGCCTCAGCGAGAGTGAAGCCGCGGAACTAATGCGGCGAGCCCGCAAGGTCAACGATTATCAACTCACCATCGATCTGGAGCAATGCGAGGTGGGGGACGATCAGGGCTTTCGCGCCAAATTTCCGATCGATGAATTCGTGCGCCACTGCCTGCTCCATGGGCTGGACGATATCGGGCTCACGCTGCAACACGAATCGGAGATCGCCGCCTACGAAGCCCTGAACCCGCCGCCCATCGCCGTAAAAGGAAGGTAGCGCGTAAAGATTTGTAAAACCTTCGCCCTGCGCTTGACCTCTTTGCCGCCACAGTTGATGCTTGTTTCATGCGGCGGCCTACGATTCCATCTCCGCTCCTATTCCATCTGTGCTCTGGTTTCTATCTGAGCCTCTCCGGCAGGAGCAGGACCTTTCGTAAGGCGATCTGCTGCCTTTCCCTTGCACAGATACCGCAACCGAATTCAAAATGAATACGTCTAATAAATCGCACGTTCCACGCCGACCTTGTGGAAAGATGCAACCGAGCAAAACCGTGAAAATGATCGATTCGAGTTCTCCTCAACCGGAACCGCTGGTCGCCCTTCGCTCCCGGAGTCGGCTGGTTTTGGCCGTCGCGCTGGGTGGGATTTGCGCGTTGCTTTCGGGCTGCACCGGCGCCGACTCCAAACAGCAGAGAGCGCAAGCCGCGTCCCCGCGTATAGTTTCGGTGGCTGTGGCCAAGGTGCAGCAGCAGGACATGCCCGTCTACCTGGTCGGGTTGGGGTCGGTGACCGCGTTCTACACGGCGAACATCAAGAGCCGCGTCGACGGGCAGATTATGCGCGTGAATTTTCAGGAAGGGCAGATCGTGAAAGAAGGCGATTTGCTGATCTTGATTGATCCGCGCCCCTACCAAGTGCAACTCGAACAGATGCAGGCACAGATTTTCAAGGATCAGGCGACGCTGCGCGATGCCAGGCTGAACCTCGACCGCTATACCACTCTGATTCCTTCCGGAAGCATTGCCCAGCAGCAAGTGGATACGCAGAAGTCATTGGTGGACCAGCTTGACGGCCAGGTACGCACGGATCAGGCGCAGATCGATAACGCCAAGCTGCAGCTTGTCTACTGCAATATCACGGCGCCGTTCACCGGGCGCGTGGGCCTGCGGCAAGTGGATCCGGGAAATATCGTGCATGCGGCCGACACCAATCCGATGCTGATCCTCACACAGTTGCAGCCGATTGCCGTGATTTTCACTCTGCCCGAGGATCAATTGCCGACTGTATCGCAACACATGAAGAACTCGACGCTGCTGGTGGAGGCTTACAGCCGGGACAATCAGACCAAGCTGGCGACGGGCAAACTGCAGACGATTGATAACCAGATCGATCAGACCACGGGAACCGCCAAGCTGAAAGCCGTCTTCGATAATAAAGACAACCAGCTTTGGCCCAACCAGTTCGTCAACGCGAATCTGCTTCTCGAGACGCGAAAAAACAGTACAGTGCTGCCCACGGCCGCGATATTGCGTGGACCGCAAGGTACGTTCGTCTATCTGGTGAAGCCGGACAAAACAGTCGAAGCGCGCGCGGTGACAGTATCGATTGCCCAAGGCAACACCACAGCCATAGCCACCGGCCTGAATCCCGGGGACACGGTGGTGACCGATGGCCAGGACAAACTGCAAACCGGAAGCAGGATCGAGTTCCGGAGCGGCCCAACGCAAGAAACTTCGGCACCGGTTACTCCGGGATCAGGCACTCCGGCTTCATGAGTCCTTCAAGGTTATTCATTCTCCGGCCCGTGGCGACCACGCTGTTGATGGTGGGCGTGCTACTGGTGGGGTGGGTCGCGTTCCTGCAACTGCCCGTCTCCGCCCTGCCGGAAGTCGATTACCCGACGATTCAAGTTGTAACATTTTATCCGGGGGCCGACCCCGACGTAATGGCGTCGTCGGTGACTTCGCCGTTGGAGCGGCAGTTCGGACAAGTTCCGGGATTGAGCCAGATGACTTCGACGAGTTCATTTGGCAGCTCGGTCATCACGCTGCAGTTCGCACTCGACCAGAACATCGACGTCGAAGAACAGCAGGTGCAGGCTGCCGTGAACGCGGCGGCTACATTTCTGCCGACGGATTTGCCGAATCCTCCCATTTACAACAAAGTGAATCCCGCCGATTCTCCGATCCTCACGCTGGCCATGACTTCGGACTCGCTGGCCTTGTCCAAGGTGGAGGATCTCGCCGACACGGCTCTGGCGCAGAAAATTTCGCAGCTGCCGGGCGTGGGGCTGGTTTCGATCAGCGGTGGGCAGAAGCCCGCCGTGCGAGTTCAGGTGAACCCAACGGCACTCGCTTCCTACGGATTGAGCCTCGAGGATGTGCGCACGGCACTGGCCGAGGCCAATGTGGATCAGGCGAAAGGCGTCATCGATGGCGCGCGCCAGTCCTACACCATCGGTGCCAACGACCAGCTTTTCGCCGCCGAGCAGTACAAGCCGATCGTCGTCGCTTATCGCAACGGAGCACCGGTGCGGCTGAGCGATGTGGCCAACGTGATCGACGGCACGGAAAATACGCGGCTCGCGGCGTGGATGAATCAGACTCCGGCAGTGATCGTCAACATCCAGCGCCAGCCGGGGGCGAACATCATCAGCGTAGTCGACCGGATCAAGAAGTTGCTGCCGCAATTGCAGGCGTCGTTGCCGTCGGCGGTAAAGGTTCAAATTCTCACGGACCGGACTACGACCATCCGCGCGTCCGTGAAAGATGTTGAGTTCGAATTGGCGTTGACCATCGTGCTGGTGGTCGTCGTTATTTTCCTCTTCCTGCGAAACCTGCGGGCCACGTGCATTCCCAGCGTCGCGGTCCCGTTGTCGATCGTGGGAACGTTTGGCGTGATGTACTTGCTGGGGTACAGCCTCAACAATCTGACGCTCATGGCGTTAACCATCTCCACCGGGTTCGTGGTGGATGACGCCATCGTCATGATCGAAAACATCGACCGCTACCTGGAAGCCGGAGAGTCGCCGCTGGATGCGGCGCTCAACGGGTCGGGACAGATCGGGTTCACCATCGTCTCACTCACGGTTTCTCTCATTGCCGTGCTGATTCCGCTGTTGTTCATGGGAGACATTGTGGGCCGGCTCTTCCGGGAGTTCGCGGTCACCTTGGCGGTTACCATCCTGGTTTCGGCGGGGGTTTCTCTAAGTCTGACTCCGATGATGTGCGCCAAGTTGCTCAAGCATCGCAAGGAAGGCGAGAAAGGCCGTTTCTACGAGGTCACAGAAGACTATTACAACCGGGTCATTGCGTTCTACGGCCGCACCGTGAAATGGGTATTGAAGCATCAAACGGCGACCCTGTTTGTAACTTTCGGAACCCTGGTCCTCACCCTCGTTCTCTACGTGGTTGTGCCCAAGGGATTTTTCCCGGTGCAGGACACGGGCGTGATTCTTGGGGATTTCGGAAGCTCCGGACAATATTTCGTTTGATGCGATGGCCGAGCGCCAACAGGAACTGGCGAAGGTGATTCTCAAAGATAAGGATGTAGAGAGCTTGTCGTCTTTTATCGGCGTGGACGGCACGAACACGACTCCCAACAGCGGCCGCATTCAGATCAACTTGAAGCCACGCGATGAGCGAGACATGGACGCATCGGGGATCATCCGGCGGCTGCAGCCCGAGTTGGCGAAGATAAACGGAATCACTCTCTATATGCAGCCCGTGCAGGACTTAACGGTGGAGGATCGGGTGAGCCGCACCCAGTTCCAATACTCGATTGAAGACGCCGACGCGCAAGAACTGGCGCAATGGACACCGAAGCTGGTGGAGAAATTGCGCGCGGCGCCGGAACTGCGCGATGTAGCCACAGACCAGCTTAACGGCGGCCTCAGGACAACCCTCACGATCGACCGCGACACGGCGTCGCGGCTGGGAATCCTTCCGCAGGCCATCGATAATACGCTCTACGACGCCTTCGGGCAGCGGCAGGTTTCCATCATCTTTACGCAGTTGAACCAGTACCACGTGGTGCTGGAAGTTCTGCCGAACTTCGCCAAAACTCCCGACGCGATGAACGACGTGTACGTTCGCCCCGGCAGTACGCTGCCGAATTCCGGCGCCCCTACCGCCAATGCCGCTACAGCAACCACCAGCGGACCCCCGGTTCCGCTTTCCACTTTTGTGCGAATGCAATCGGGCAACGCACCGCTTGCCGTCAACCATCAGGGGCAGTTTCCGGTCGTGACGCTTTCGTTCAACCTCGCGCCAGGGAGCTCTCTGGGCGACGCCACGCGGGCCATCGAGGACGTGGAGAAGGAAATTCAGATGCCGGCGAGTATCCATCGCCTCCTTCCAGGGAACTGCCGCCGCATTTCAAAATTCGCTTTCCAGCGAGCCGTTCCTGATTCTCGCAGCCATCATCACGGTGTACATCGTGTTGGGAGTTTTGTATGAGAGCTACATCCATCCCATCACGATTCTTTCCACGCTGCCCTCGGCCGGCGTGGGCGCGATCCTGGCTCTGATGCTTACGGGGAACGATCTGACTGTGGTGGCGCTGATCGGCATCATCCTGCTGATCGGCATCGTCAAAAAGAATGCCATTATGATGATCGACTTCGCTCTCGAAGCCGAGCGCGAGGAACATAAGCCGCCGGAGGAAGCAATCTTTCAAGCGTGTTTGCTGCGCTTCCGTCCCATCATGATGACGACGATGGCAGCGCTGCTGGGCGGCTTGCCGCTGGCGCTCGGATCGGGAACCGGCGCGGAGTTGCGGCGCCCCCTGGGCATCACCATTGTGGGCGGGTTGCTGCTGAGCCAGTTGCTCACGCTCTACACCACGCCGGTGGTTTATCTGTGGTTTGACCGGCTGGCGCACAGGTTTGAGAAGTACAAGATCGGCAATCCGATTCCGCACGAAATGCCGGCGGATTAGCCTTGCTATAGACATGAATATCTCGGCTCCATTTATCCGGCGTCCGATTGGCACGTCGCTGCTGGCGGCGGCGCTGCTGCTCTCCGGGATTCTTGCCTTCAATTACTTGCCGGTGTCTTCGCTGCCGCGCGTGGATTTCCCCGTGATCAGCATAGGCGCGCAGTTGCCAGGCGCCGACCCACAGACGATGGCTTCGGCGGTGGCCACGCCATTGGAGCGGCAGTTCGGGCGCATCTCGGGCGTGAACCAGATGACCTCGTCGAGCCAACTGGGCTCGACCGGCATCGCGCTGCAGTTTGATCTGAACCGGAATATTGATGCTGCAGCCCGCGATGTGCAAGCGGCAATCAATGCCGCTCGCAGCCAGCTTCCTGCCAATCTGCCGAGCAATCCGACTTATCGCAAAATCAACCCCGCGGACGCCCCCATCCTGATTCTGGCGCTCACCTCGGACACGGTTCCGGTGGCGCGTTTGTACGACACCTCCGACTCGATTCTGGCGCAGAAGCTTGCGCAGGTGAATGGAGTGGGCCAGGTGTTCACTTACGGTTCGGCGCCGCCAGCCGTGAGGGCCGAAGTCAATCCGATGCTGCTCAACAAGCTGGGCGTGGGGCTGGACACGGTGCGCAACGCCCTCAACCTTGCGAATGCCAATCAAGCCAAAGGACAGGTATCGGACAGCGCGACTTCCTGGACTTTCAGCGATAACGACCAGCTCTTCATCGCAGATGAATACCGGCCGCTAATCGTCGCCTACAACAACGGCGGCCCAGTGCGGCTGGGAGACGTGGCGGATGTGCAGGACTCGGTGGCGGACGTGCACAACCTCGGCCTGGCCAATGGCAAACCCGGGGTTCTTGTCGTTATTTTCCGTCAGCCCGGAGCCAACGTTATCGAGACCGTGGATCGCGTGCGCGCTCTGATGCCTTATCTCCAGTCCTCGATTTCTCCGGCTATCAAACTGGCAGTGGTCTCGGACCGCACGATTACGGTCCGGGCCTCGGTGAAAGACATTGAATCCACGCTGCTGATTTCGATCGTGCTGGTGATTCTGGTGGTGTTCGTGTTCCTGCGCACGGTGCGGGCGACGGTGATTCCCAGCATCGCCGTGCCGCTTTCGCTAGTGGGCACGTTCGGGGGGATGTATCTGCTCGGCTATAGTCTGGACAATCTTTCTCTCATGGCGCTGGCGATTTCCACTGGGTTCGTGGTGGATGACGCCATCGTGGTTCTGGAAAACATCATGCGCTACGTAGAGCACGGCATGGACGCGGTGCAGGCAGCGTTCAAAGGCGCGGCGGAAATTGGATTTACCGTGCTCTCCATGAGCGTGTCGCTGGTCGCGGTGTTCATCCCATTGCTGATGATGGGAGGAATTGTGGGACGGCTGTTTCGCGAGTTCGCGGTTACGCTGAGCATGGCAATCGGAGTTTCTTTGATCGTGTCTCTGACCACGACGCCGACGATGTGCGCCAAGTTTCTGCGGCGATCCCCACCGAACGAGCGGCATAACGTTGTGTATCGCACCAGTGAATGGTTCTTCGACAACCTGCTGACGACGTACCGGCACGCGCTCAAATGGGTGCTCGCGCACCAACCCGTCACGCTGGCAGTTACCATTCTCGTGGCTTGCCTGAGCGTGTACCTCTACATCAAGGTGCCCAAAGGATTTTTCCCGCAGCAGGATACGGGACGGCTTAATGGCTCGGTTCAGGCGGCACAAGACATCTCATTCCAGGCCATGAGGGGCAAGATGGAACAGTTCGTGCAAATCGTGCTGAAGGATCCGGCGGTCGATACGGCGGTCGGGTTCGCGGGTGGAGGCTCGGCGACCAATCAGGGCCGGTTCTTCGTCATGCTGAAGCCACTCGAGCAGCGCGGCCAATGCAAGACCCCCCACTTCTGGAACCCTTGCTACTTTAGCGCCGACGATGTGATCAATCGATTGCGGGGTAAACTCGCGGTGGTTCCGGGAGCCACGCTGTTCCTGCAAGTGCAGCAGGACCTGACTATCGGCGGGCGCTTCGGGCAGGCGCAGTATCAGTACACGATACAAGGCGAGGACTTGAACGAACTCAACAACTGGGGTCCGCTGCTTGTTGCAGAAAATGCGTGGCCTGCCCGAACTGCGCGACGTGAATACCGACCAGCAGGATAAAGGATTGCAAGCGCAGTTAGTGATCGATCGCGACACGGCCAGCCGATTGGGAGTAGCCGCGCAGGACATCGACAATGCGCTGTACGACGCGTTCGGCCAGCGGCAGGTCTCCACCATGTACCGTCCGCTCAATCAATACCACGTGGTCATGGAGGTGGCGCCGGAGTTCCAGCAGACGACAGAGGCTCTGCAGAATATTTACCTGCGCTCCGCCAGCGGCACGCCGATACCTCTGGCGGCGTTCACGCACTACGTCCCTTCCAACATACCGTTGGCGGTGAATCACCAGAGCCAGTTCCCGTCGGTCACGATTTCATTTAACCTGGCTCCCGGCGTCTCTCTTGGACAGGCGACACTGGCCATCGAAAACGTCCAGCGTTCCATCGGCTTCCCGGCTACGATTCAGGCAAGTTTCCAGGGCACGGCGGCTGCGTTCAAGGATTCGCTCTCCAGCGAACCAATTCTGATTCTTACTGCGCTGATCACGGTATATATCGTGTTGGGTATGTTTGTATGAGAGCTACATTCATCCCATCACGATTCTGTCGACGCTGCCTTCGGCGGGTGTGGGAGCGCTTCTGGCGCTGTTGCTGACGCACAACGAGCTCAACGTGATTGGTACAATCGGCATCATTTTGCTGATCGGGCTGGTAAAGAAGAACGCCATTATGATGATCGACGTGGCTTTGGACGTAGAGCGCACGCAAGGGAAGAAGCCGGTCGAGGCCATCTACGACGCCTGCCTGCTGCGGTTCCGGCCCATCATGATGACCACCATGGCGGCTCTGCTCGGAGGTCTGCCGCTGGCACTTGGCAGGGGTACTGGTTCCGAACTGCACCGTCCTCTCGGCATCACGATTGTTGGCGGACTGATTGTCAGCCAGGCGCTTACTTTATTCACTACTCCAGTCGTCTATGTGTATCTCGACCGCTTCCGAATGTTTTTGCGGTCTTTGCGCGGCGGTGAAGACACGGCTCTGACTGAAAGCTCTCCTGGTGCCCCTAGACCGAGCCCGGCACACTAAGCGCGTGGATTGCTGGCCGGGTCGAAATATATCCTTTGAAAAGTCGATTTGGGACGCCCGCGGAGAGACTGTGTGCAACCTGGTTTCAGGAGTATGGCATCGCAGGAGTGAGCGCAGGGACGGGGAGCGAGCCAGCTTCAGTGGGGTCTTAGAAGTCTCCGACCGCGGCGGCGCTGGACCGTGCCTACCGTGTGCGGCCCCTTTTTCTTCGCGGTCACCGTATGATAGGGGATGTTTTCTATGCCGGAGTTTCCCGGCAGCCCGGTATTATTGTTTTTCGCTTTCAAATTCTCTGAGGAGTCAAGAATGCTTCAGAAGGCACTGGTCCTGGTATTTGTTGTCGCAAGCATTGCCACTTGCATCGGCTGCGGTCAGACTCAGAGCCACTACGTCTACGCGACCATCCCGGCGGCCGATCAAGTCCTAGCCTACCGGGAAGACCCCTACTCCGGCGTGCTCAACGAACTCTCGGGAAGTCCGTACCCCGCGGGCGACGGAGCTCGTTGGGCGGTCCTCCATCCTTCGGGAAAATTCTTGTACGTGGCGAATCCTGGTCAAGAGGAAAACGACATTTCGCTGTTCACCATCGCGAGCAACGGCGCCTTGACCGAGGTGCTCCCACGAACACCCATCGGACCCGACGCCTCGCTGCCGCAACTCTTGGTCATGGACCCTGCCGGCGGTTTCCTGTATGTGATGAATAGCGGATCGGACAACATCTCGGTTTTCTCGATCGATAGCAGCAATGGCGGGCTCACACAGCTTGCCAGTTCTCCAACCTTGATTGGATCGCCACCCCTGAATATGCAGCTGACGCCGTCGGGCAACTATCTCTACGTCACCACCTCAGGGGGACAAGTCGGAAATGATGGGTCCATCGTAGGCTTTAGCGTGAATGCAGGAGTACTCACATCGCTCGGCGCCGCGTTTCCTAGTGAAGGTATTAATCCGAACGGGCTCGCAATTGACCCGAGCGGCACTTATCTGTACGCGGCGAACACCTCATCGGCTTCCATCTCTATCTTCACGATTGGCTCGTCCGGCGCGTTGTCTGAGGTTCCAGGCTCTCCACTCGCTGACACCTATACCGCTCCGGTAACGCTGATTTTGGATCCCGCAGGAACGTATCTCTACCTGGCGAATCAGGGCTCCAGCAATGTTGCGGTATATTCGATTAGTTCCAGTACCGGACTTCCTACGGTGCTTACCGGTCCCACTACTACCGGGGCCTTCTCCACCGAGGGTAGTCCTAGTTTCTTGGTTGCGGACCCGAACGGACAATTTTTGTTTGTGGGGAACCAGGGCTCCTCAGCGGGGATTGAGGCGTTCGGCGTCAGCAGTGGCATTTTGACCGATCTCTATACCTATGGTGTGGGGAATACGCCCAGTTCAATCGTGATATTAAAGTAAATGAACAGAACTATTTCTACGCCATGGCGGACGCTTTACGGGCCAATGACAAACAAAAATTCCCAACTCTGCGACAATAGCTAGACCGGCAGGAGCCCCCGGTGTTTGCCGTTGCCGAAGCCCAACATCGAATCGGGAGAAGGCTTCCCGCGTTAGGTCGGCTAGGGGGCTTATTGCGTGCCGAGACTGCCTTCAGGAGTCAGAATCCATGAGGATCGCAAGCGCGGCGAGCGCCTTCCCGAAGCATTACTACACCCAGAAGGTCCTTCTCGATCGCCTCCAGGACTATTGGGGAGACCAGCTCAAGAATCCTCTGCTGCTGGCACGCCTGCATCGCAACGTAACCGTGGATGGCCGCTACCTCGCAATCCCCGCGGAGCAATACGTGGACATCAAGACCTGGGGCCAGGCCAATGACATCTGGATCAAGGTCGCACAGGAACTGGGGGAGCAAGCCCTCTGCCTCGCACTGCACAACTCGGGGCTTCAGCCGTGCGATTTGGGAGCATTGTTGTTCACGACCGTCACTGGAGTCGCCAGCCCGTCCATCGACGCTCTCCTGATCAACCGCATAGGGCTTCCAGCCAACATTCGTCGCACCCCGATTTTTGGCTTGGGATGCGTGGCTGGCGCCGCCGGAATCGCACGCGCCGCCGATTACGTTCGCGCTTATCCAACCCAGGCCGCGGCCTTGGTATCGGTCGAACTCTGTTCGCTCACCCTGCAGCGGGAAGATCTTTCCGTCGCGAACCTGATCTCGTCGGGACTTTTCGCCGATGGCGCTGCGGCGGTCATCGTGACCGGTCCAGAATTTGAATCCGCGGGGCCTGAAATTTCTGGGCCTACGATTCTCGCCACCCGTTCGGTCTTCTACCCCAGCACAGAAGAAATGATGGGCTGGAACATTTCCGAGAAAGGTTTCCGCATCATACTTTCTACCGAGGTTCCGACCCTAATTCGAGAAAACCTGGGGCGGGATGTGGACGCATTTCTGGCGGATAACGGACACAAGCGAAGCGACCTGAAGAGTTTCGTTCTTCATACTGGAGGACCGAAGGTGCTCGATGCCTCCGCCGACGCGTTGGGATTGCATAACGGGCAGCTTGATGCCTCCTGGGATTGCCTGCGTAAGGTAGGAAATCTTTCTTCGGCTTCGGTGCTGGTTGTGCTCGAAGACGTGATGAAGAACCGGCGTCCGGAGCCCGGCACTCTGGGGTTGCTGGCCGCCATGGGACCTGGGTTTTGTTCCGAACTCTTGCTTCTACAATGGTGAGGTCGCGTAGGTGCCACCTTCGACAGACGTGTTTGTGATTGGCGGCGGCCCAGCCGGGCTGGCGGCAGCGATTGCCGCTCGGCAGCAGGGATTCCGCGTAGTGGTTGCCGACGGGGTCAAGCCGCCGATTGACAAGGCCTGCGGTGAAATGCTCATGCCGGACGCGATCAGGGCGCTGGACCGGCTGGGAGTCGCAGTCCCTGCGACCGAGGCCTGTCCGGTTCGCGGCGTGCGCTTTCTCGGTTCCGGAATGGCGGCGGAAGCCGACTTCCCGTTCGGCTGCTGCGGTCTCTCGATTCGCCGGACCTCATTGCATCGCATCATGACCGAACGTGCTGCCAGGCTGGGAGTCGATCTGCACTGGCAGAGCGTAGTCACAGGAATTTCCAGCGAGGGAGTCCAACTCGGGGATCGCAGGATTCGCAGCCGGTGGATCGTGGGAGCCGATGGCGCCAACTCGCGCCTGCGCCGTTGGGCGAATCTCGATGTTCAGTCGCGAACGGACCTCCGATATGCTTTTCGCCAGCATTATCGCGTCGCGCCCTGGACTGACCGCATGGAAATATATTGGGGAAAGCACGGTCAGGGTTACGCTACACCCGTGAGCAGCGAGGAAGTCTGTGTGGCTGTAGCCTCGCGGAACCCCGGGCTTCGCCTGGAAGAATCCTTGGCGGCATTTCCCGAACTCAACGCCCACCTTCGCGGCGCTGAAACCGCCTCCTCCAAAAGGGGATCGCTGTCTGCCAATCGCAAACTGAAGCGTGTCTGGCGAGGAAATGTTGCCTTGATCGGCGACGCTTCCGGTACGGTCGATGCGATCACGGGCGAAGGTCTGGGCCTTGCCTTCAGCCAGGCGGTTGCGCTGACCGATGGCCTCAGGTCTGGGAATCTTAGCGGATATCAAGCCGAGCACGGCCGCCTAGCGCTTCGCCCCTTACTGATGGCGCGATTGATGCTCACGCTCGACGGCCGTCCCGGGTTTCAGCAACGCACCCTCCAGGTTTTTCGCAAACGTCCCGAAGTTTTTCGGAGATTGCTGGCGCTGCACGTAGGAACTCTCTCGCCTTTTCACTTGGCTCTCGACGGCCTCACTCTAGGGTGGGGGCTGTTGACTGCATAATCCGATGAAAGAAGATGCTCAGGGATCTGGCCGAAGTCGAGTGCGCCGGCCGTTCCTGCTGGGGCTTGCATGGGTCGCGATGGCTACCGTCGCGGCGGCCGCGCAAGATGTAGCATTTCAGCTGGATCCTGAGCGCACCACCGTCAATTTCACGCTCAGCGATGTGCTCCACACGGTTCGTGGAACCTTCCACTTAAAGCAGGGTTCTCTGCTGCTTGATCCCGCCTCGAGCAAACTCACGGGCGAAATCGTGGTGGACGCCAATAGCGGGGAAAGCGGCAGCGGAATGCGTGACCGGAAAATGCACCGGGAAGTGCTGGACAGTGACCGCTATCCGGAGATCGCCTTCCGTCCCGATCGCGTCGACGGTACTGTGTTGCCGCAAGGAAAGTCCTCGGTGCGAGTCCACGGAATCTTCAGCATCCATGGAGCGGATCATGAACTCACGGTCCCGGCTGAAGTGGAGATGTCCTCGGATCAGTGGACCGCGAAACTTCACTTCGCGGTGCCTTATGCGAGTTGGGGGATGAAGAACCCGAGCACGTTGTTTCTGCGCGTGAGCGAATCGGTCGACATCGACCTCACGACAGCCGGAAACGTGACCCGGCCTTGAAACGATTTCGCCGCGCCGCCTGTCAATATCCATCCTGCGGCGAGATTCCTTTACCTTCGGTGCATTCGTAGCATCGTCCCGCGGCCAGGTTCGTGAACTCTTCGGTTCTGCCGCTGGGCCAGGTGAGGACAGCGCGCTCGACGCGATCACGTCGCTCCAGGCCAAACGTAACTGGAAGTTCCGATTGCGACAGATAGCTGGACCCGCTCTTCACCATGCGCGACTGGCTGAACCCACCGGAGACGATGCGGACGATTGCGCCGATTCCGTCGCGGTTCGACTTGGTGCCGACCAGCCGAAAACGAATGCTGCGATTTCCAGAGGTCTGGTCATTTCGGTAGAGGTAGGCAGGGCCGTTATTCGTGGTCAGCAGCAAGTCGAGGTCGCCATCGCGATCGAAGTCGGCATAGGCTAGTCCGCGCCCGACCTTCGGCTGCTCGAATCCGCCGCCGACTTCGGTGGCGACGTCGCGAAAACTTCCCTTGCCATGGTTGAGGAACAACTGCGGCGGCTGGGCGTATCCCACGTTGCCGCGAATGTTGCGCACCGTCTCGTCGATGTGGCCGTTGGCCACGGCAAGATCGAGCCAGCCGTCGAGATTAGCGTCGAGAAAAACACATCCAAACCCCAGACTGTTCTTCGAAGCCAGGCCCACGCCTGCCTGGGCTGCAACGTCTTCGTAGGCTTTCCCTCCGAACTCGTACAGGCCTGTCATTTCGTTATCGAAATTGGTAATGGCCACGCCGGAATGGCCCGAGTTGGTGAAGTCCGCGATATCCACGCCCATGCCGGCCCGCGCTTTGCCCTCGCTGCTGAAGGCTAGTCCGGCCTCGACTGCGGCATCTTTGAAAGTACCGTTGCGCTGGTTTCGATACAGCTTGTTGGGTTGAGTGTCGTTGGCCACCAACAGATCGGCCCAGCCGCTCTGCTCTTCATCGAGCATGGCGACGCCTAGAGATTTGGAACTGCTGTCGAAAATACCGCTGGAAGCCGTGAAGTCCTCAAAGGTGCCGTTGCCGCGATTGTGAAACAGCCAGCAAGTCTCGCCGCGATAGGCTTCGGGCGTGCAATAGGACTTGTGCTTGCCGTCGAGGCTGCAGAACACGTCGCGCTCCGGCGACCACTTGACGTAGTTGCAGACAAAAAGATCGAGCAGGCCGTCGTGGTCATAGTCGAACCAGAGAGCAGACGTGCTGAACCCGAGGCGTTTCCCCAAGCCGCTGGCGTTGGTTACATCCACGAAAGTTCCCTTGCCGGTATTGTGAAACAGCCGGTTCTGCCCCACGCAGGTCACCAGAATGTCGGGGAATCCGTCGTTGTCATAATCGCCGACGGCCACACCCATGCCGTACATTTCAACATCGAGTCCGGCGCGGGAAGTAACATCAGTGAACGTGCCGTTCCCGTTGTTGTGATAAAGCCGCAGCGTGGAGCGGCGTTGCTTGTGGCCGGGCCAATCCATCCCATTGATCAGAAGAATGTCTTGCCAGCCATCGCGGTCGTAATCGAGGAAAGCGCAACCGGAACCCAGAGTCTCGGGCAGGAACTTCCCCCCAAAGGCGCCACTGTTATGCTGGAACTGAATTCCGGCACTGGAGGTTACATCAACCAATCGAAAGCCGGGAGAAGCCGTTGTCCCGGCCGCCGCGCCCAGAGCCCGCAGCAGCGGCAACTGGGACACCGACGCCAGACCCGCCATGCCCCGCAGAAAGGATCTGCGATTCACGGAACGTTTACCAATCCGGCGCGAATGGCGTAAACCACAAGCTCGGCGGTCTTGTGAATGCCGAGTGCATTCATGATATTGGCGCGATGAACGGCAACCGTGTTGGCGCTGAGGTCGAGCGCCGTGGCAATTTCTTTGTTCGACTTGCCATCGACAATCATTTGCAAGACTTCAAGCTCGCGCGGGGTCAGCCCGCTACTGCGCTCGCCTTTGAGCACGGACTGTTGTTCGACCTGAGGATCGAAAATTGTTTCTCCACCGGCCACGCGCCTCACGGCAGGCCCCAGTTCCAGGTTCATCGCATTCTTTAGAATATATCCCTTGGCTCCGGCTTCGATCGCCTGCCGCACCCAGGTGTTTTCCGAATGCATGCTGAGCATGAGCACTGCGGTCTCCGGCAAGTCTTCAAGAATCTGGCGCGTCGCGTCAAGACCGTTCATCTTGGGTAAAGCGCAGTCCATGACCACGACCTTCGGCTTCAACTCCCGCGCCAGCTTGATGGCCTCTTCTCCGTCGCCTGCTTCGCCTACAACGGCCATATCCGGCTCATCTTCCAACATGCGCCGGAAACCCCGCCGCACTAGGCTATGGTCATCCACCAGCAACACCGTGATCTTCTTTGTCATATTCATCTTTGTCTATCTTTCGATCTTTGTCCCTAGACTCGACTTTCTCGCGAGGCACCGTCACGTGCAATACCGTGCCGCCCTCGGCGGGAGTCGAAAACACAATCCGCCCCCCCATCAATTCCGCGCGCTCGCGCATCGCGACCAGTCCGATGCCTCGCTATCGCAGGCTGCTCGCTAAAGCCTGCACCGTGATCCTCCACTTCCAACTCGAGCGTCGTCGGCTAGAAAACGCAATCGCACCCAAGCTTGCTTTGCGCCGGAGTGCCGCGCCACGTTGTTCAACGCTTCCTGCAGCACCCGGTAGACTTGCACACCCGCGCTGCGATCCACGTCGAACGGTACGCCCTGCTTCTCATAGGATATGGCAATTCCGGTCTGTCTTTCCACGGTCGGGATGTACCAGTCGAGGGTGGCCTCCAGACCAACCTCGTCCAACATCACCGGATGCAATGCCTGCGACAGGGTCCGGACCCGGTCCAGCGTGTCCTGCGCGATCTGCCGGACTTCCTGCAAGTCGGTGCGCAAAGACGAACTTTCCGGAGCGTGTGCTCCAGCCCGCCCGAGCATCGATCCCATCGCCGTCAAAATCTGCCCGAATTCATCGTGCAATTCGCGCGAGATGTAGCGCAAGGTCGACTCCTGGGTTGCAATCAGTTTCTGCGCCAGCTCGCTGCGCCGCTCCGAAAGCTCGGCCATGCGCGCAAACAGCCGCCGGTTCCACCGGATCATGGAAAACCCAGTCAGCAGGATCGCGGCGAGCGTCGCAGCCAGGAACACATACACTTGCCGCTGCACCCGATCATAGATCTGGACAATGCGTTGTGCCGCCTGTTCTTCATTCTCGCTGTTCTGCACCAGCAGCCGGGCGACGGCCGTGCTCAGAGGCTGCCTGGCGCGCCTGCAGCGAAAGCTGGATCTGCGCTCTCGCATCCTTTTCTTTGCCCTCGCCAGCCAGCGCAAACACTCGGTCGACTGCGTCCCAGAACTGCGTGAGCGAACTGCTGAGCGAAGCGCTCTGCTCGAGGGTCCGGCTGGCCGGGGCCAACCCGGCTTCCAGGCGCATGGCATCCTCCAGATCGGTGCGAATGCGCTGGAACTGCGCCGACCACGCCGTGAGTGGATACGGTTCGTCGTTATCGATCATGTCGCGCATGGCAACCGCGAGCAGGTTCAGGTCGTTCTGGATGCGCAGCAACTGCAGGGAATCCTTGCGGTTGCGGTCGATCAGTTCGGCTTGAAGCTGGCGCAAGCCAGCGACTTGCCAGGTGATATAAGCGGAGTAGGCCACGACCGCTGCGAGCGTGACGAACAGGCCGAGCAACAGGCCCAGGGTTGGAGAGCGCTCCGACGACGGCGGGCGTGGCACGCCCCGAGCATACAACGGCTAGCCCAGGCATGTCACAATACAGTAATAATGAAGCGAATCCAGGCCTGGCGGAGTCCAACAAGAGATTGAGTACCGACCCTAAACCAGCCCCGAAACCCCCAAAAGTCGAGCGACTCCGCGCCGTTCTGCCGGAAGTCTGGAAGCTGATGCGTCCGCGGCGTGGGCTGCTCGCGCTGGGCTTTGTGCTGATGGTCATCAACCGCGTGGCGGGGCTGGTGCTGCCCTATTCCACCAAGTTTTTGATCGATACCGTTATCAATAAGCGACACATGGAGAAGCTCCAGCCGCTGGTTCTGGTCGTGTTGGCGGCTACCTTGATCCAGGGCGTCACATCTTTTTCGTTGACGCAATTGCTTATCGAAGGCAGCGCAGCGGCTGATCACGGAATTGCGCCAACAGGTGCAGGCGCATATCTCCCACCTGCCCGTTGCGTTCTACGACGCGAATAAGACCGGCAGTCTGGTCTCCCGCATCATGAGCGACGTGGAGGGCGTGCGGAACCTGCTGGGGACGGGGCTGGTGGACTTTGCCGGAGGCCTGGTCACGTCCGGGATTGCGCTCGTTTTGTTGCTCCGCACCAGCCCGCAAATGACGCTGATCGCCGTCGGCTCACTGTTGTGTTTTGCGGTGGCGCTCGAATAGGGCCTTCGCGACCATCCGGCCGATTTTTCGCGAGCGCGGCAAGATTAATGCCGAGGTCACGGGCCGGCTCACGGAGTCGCTGGGCGGGGTGCGGGTGATCAAGGGATATCATGCCGAAGAGCGCGAGGAAGCGATCTTTGCCACTGGGGTGCGCCGACTGCTCGACAACGTAATGCGGACACTCACCGCGACGTCGATCATGAGCCTTTCCGCCAGCGTACTTCTTGGAGTCGTGGGCGCGGTCACCATGTATGTGGGCGCGCATCAGATTGCTTCCGGGTACCATGACGGTCGGCGATTACGTCTCCTACATCTTACTGTTAGGTTTTCTGATTGCGCCCATCATGCAAATCGTTGCCATCGGAACTCAGCTTACCGAAGCCCTAGCTGGACTCGAGCGGACGCAAGAAATTATGCGGGAGCGGCCGGAAGATCAGGACCCCAGGCGCTCCGTGCCACTGCCTGACATCGTGGGAAGGATCGAGTTCGACGACGTAAGCTTCAGCTACGACGGAATGCACGAAGTGCTGCGCGATATTTCCTTCCGTGCCGAGCCTGGCACAGTAACCGCACTCGTTGGCTCCTCCGGCTCGGGAAAATCCACAACCATCGGCCTGATCTCCGCTTTTTATGTGCCCACCGAAGGCAGAATCCTGGTGGATGGCACGGACCTAAGCACGGTTCGCCTCGATTCCTACCGCACGCGTCTCGGAGTCGTGTTGCAGGAATCGTTTCTGTTTGATGGAACGATTCGCGAAAACGTCGTATTTTCTCGTCCCGGCGCTAGTGAAGAGGAATTCCTGCGTGCCTGCCGGATTGCCCGCGTAGATGAGTTTGCCGAATCGTTCGCCGACAAGTACGACACGGTAGTCGGAGAGCGCGGCGTAAAGCTCTCGGGAGGCCAGCGGCAGCGGATTTCGATTGCCCGCGCTATTTTGGCCGAGCCCCGCATCCTGATTCTCGATGAGGCAACCTCGAGCCTCGACTCGGAATCGGAACAGATGATCCAGCACGGGCTCTCTTATCTCATGCAGGGCCGGACCACGTTTGTGATCGCGCACCGGCTTTCGACCATCCGCCGCGCCGACCAGATTCTGGTGATGGAGCAGGGACAAATTGTGGAGCGAGGCACGCACGAACAACTCTATGCCGCGCACGGCCGCTACTACGATCTGTATACCAGGCAGCATGGGGTGGAGGAGAACCTATTCCTCGCGCCGGGCGAAGGCGACGCGCTTGAGGGAGACCCTAACGGCAACTCTGCTCAGGCCCGCAATGGCGATTTAAAGGCTGCTGACGCAATGCGTGTGCTCAGAGGCGAGGTCCGTTAGCGCATGGGTAGCACGGACGGACCCCCGCACAACGGCGCTCCAGCGATTCATGCGGAACAGCTTTGCCGTCATTACCGCATGGGCGAGACTCTCATCCGAGCCGTGGACGGCGTGACTCTTGAAGTGCGCGCTGGCGAATTCGTTGCGCTGCTGGGCAGTTCGGGCTCCGGAAAGTCTTCGGTATTGAATCTGATCGCCGGTCTGGACCGTCCTACGTCGGGCAGCGTGACGGTTCACCAGCGGAATCTCGCGCAACTCTCACGCGAGGAACTCGCCAGATATCGGCTGCATACCGTAGGAATGGTTTTCCAGTCGTTCAATCTGATTGCCAGTATGACGCTCGCGGAAAATGTGGAATTACCCATGCGCTTTGCCGAGGTCGATCGCGGGAAACGTGACCGTCTGGCCCGCGAGGCTCTTGCGCGAGTTGGCCTGCAGGCGCGCAGGAACCATCGCCCGAGCGAACTCTCCGGCGGGGAACAGCAGCGGGCCGCGTTGGCTCGTGCCCTCATCAACCGCCCTCAACTCCTCTCGCCGACGAGCCCACCGGCAATCTCGACAGCCGCACTGGAAGCGAGATCATGAATTTGGTCCGCGACTTCAACCAGCAATTGGGAATGACGGTCGTTATGGTGACGCACGAGCGCGCGTTGGCCGAGCGCTACGCCCAGCGCCTCATTTTCCTGGCGGATGGCAAGCTGGTTGGCGATGAATCGAACTCGGCAGTGGCCGCCGAGTCTGCAACCGCTCCTACCAGAGCGGATGGAGAGCGGTTGTGAAGCTTCCCGATCTGACCGAACTTGCCCTGCGCAATTTGCGCGAATCTCTGCTGCGAAATTCGCTGACTACCATCGGCATCTCGGTGGGCGTGGCTTCGCTGGTCGCGATGCTTTCTCTGGGAATCGGGCTGCAACAGCTCGCATCGCGCCGCTTGATGAAGTCCGGTTTGTTCGATACCGTGGTTGTCACCTCACGCCGCGATTTGCGCAACTTCGGCCGCGAAGAAGAACGCAATGGCCCGGCCCCAGGCGAAAGCCGCATCCTTGACGAACCCACGCGGCAGGAGATCGAGCATCTGCCTAACGTGCTTGAAGCCTATCCCGACATTCGCTTCATCACCGAAGTGCGCTACGAAGACAAGCCCCATTTGACGATGGTCGCGGCGCTGCCTGCTTCCGCCAAATCGAACGACGCCTTTGAAACAGTGCAGGGACATTTCTTCTCGTCCGACATGGCTCCCGAAGCGATTCTTCAGAAAGCATTCGCCGAAGAACTGCTGGGCAGGACTCCCAAGCCCGGTCTTGACGAAACCAACCCAGCCGAACTGGCCGCTCCGCTTCTGGGCAAGGAATTGATCATGCGCTATGCCCAGCGCGAGGCGGCGCAAACTGCGCCTTCGACGCCGGCGAAGGACCACACCGCTGCATCAGGTAGCCAGAGTCTTGCTGGCGCAGCCTATTCTGTTGTTTCGCGCGAGCAGAAGCTGAAGATTGTTGGCGTTGCCGATCTCGATCCCGAGAGTATGCGCGGGCCAACCCGGGCACGAGTTTTTCTTCCACTCGACTGGCCGAGAGCCTGCACGTGATGCAGCCCACCGACCTGCGGGAGATTTCCCGGGCCGCCACCGATCAGCCGGTGTATTCCTCAGTGAGTGTGCGAGTGAAAAACCCGAGCCAAGTGCAAAAGGTGGAAGACGCCATCAAGAAGATGGGCTTCAACACTTTCTCCATCCTTGATGCCAGCCGCAGCATACAGCAGTTCTTTAAAGTGCTGGACGTGTTTCTCGGAATTTTCGGCAGCCTCGCTCTGGCCGTCGCTTTCATCGGGATTGTAAATACGCTGGTGATGGCTATCCTCGAGCGCCGCCGCGAAATTGGCATTATGAAAGCCATCGGCGCCAGCGACGGTGACATAAGGAAACTCTTCTTCGCGGAAGCGGGCGCCATGGGCATTCTCGGTGGCGTCGTCGGAGTCGCTCTAGGCTGGGCGATCGGACAGGTCATCAACCTGGGAACTAATATTTATCTCAAGCGCCAGTCTTTTCCACCAGAGCATTTCTGGTCGGTACCTTGGTGGCTGGTGGCGTTCGCGCTGTTGTTTTCTTTCCTCGTGAGCCTGGCTGCGGGCCTTTACCCGGCAGGACGCGCAGCCCGGCTCGATCCCGTGCAGGCCTTGCGCTACGAGTAAACTGAATCGATGGATCGCCGGCTCCGAATCATCCTCCTGTTCGCAGCTTTCGCTGTTTCGCTTTCGGCTCACGCTCAAAGCCGCATCGACTGCGACGCGCTGAACAGCAAGATACTGAAATCCCCGGTTCATTACTGCGTCTACCTTCCCGCCAGCTATGACGCCGGCGCAACCCAGCATCCCGCACAAAAGTATCCCGTGCTGTACTTCCTCCACGGTCTCGGCGACAACGAGCAAACCCTCTTTAACAGCGGAGGATGGACGCTGCTCGACGATCTTCGCCGGCAGCACAAGATGGGAGAATTCCTCATCGTCGCGCCCGAAGGCGGGCGAACCTTCTACATCAATTCTGCCGACGGATCGGTGCGCTATAGTGACTTCTTCCTGCAGGAATTCGTCCCCCTCATCGAAACGAAATACCGCATCGGCAAGGGTCGGAACAATCGAGCGATCAGCGGCATCTCCATGGGCGGCTATGGTGCATTGCGTTTCGCTTTCTCTCATCCCGAAATGTTCTCGGCCGTCAGCGCGCAAAGCGCTGCCCTGATCACCGAATCTCCGCAAGAACTCGACACGGCGGCCCGCTCCGGTGCTCCGCTTGGAAAAATGCTGGCTGCAGTTTTCGGAAGCCCGATCGAAGTGGCACACTGGAAAGAGAACAGTCCGTTCGTTCTGGCGCAAAGAAATCTCACCGCCCTGCGAAAGCTCAATATCTATTTCAACTGCGGTAAGGATGACAACTACGGGTTTGAAAAGGGCGCGTCCGCGCTGCACGAACAACTGCAGAAGGAAGGCGTGAAACACGAGTATCATCCTTATCCCGGCGACCACAGCCTGTCCTATTTCCTGGCTCACTTCACCGAGGTCATGGAGTTTCATTCCCAGGCGTTCGATCTGAAATAAGCATGGTCTGTCGGCTCTCGAATAGATTTCGCTGGTTAGAAGAAGTCTCTGTCTCGGCTCAGGGAGTCGCAGTGTCACGAAATCGCGAAGGGGAATACTACCTAAAGTGGGATCTGCGCGTCGATTGGCGGGGTCGAGTGTAAACTATTACCGGTATCCCGCTTACTGGCCCCGCAGGGATGTGTGAGTGGTTGAAACAGGCGATCCTGAAAACCCCGGCAAGGGTTCGGGTGCTCGCTTGTAAGCAATTGACTTCAAATGGATTGAGATACGCGAGGGCGACCGCGATCCGATGACTGTAGCAAAACTGTAGTAACGGAGAGGTGGCCGAGTGGTTGATGGCTCCGGTCTTGAAAACCGGCATACCCGAAAGGGTATCGGGGGTTCGAATCCCTCCCTCTCCGCCATTACTTTTGTTATCTAGCACTTGCGAGTCGGTGATACCTACACTGATACCAGTTTCAGTGAAGGAGCACCGATGGCCAACCGAGAAGTCAACCTCACCAAGCGAGCCCAAACACCGCATGGGTGGCGGTATTGCCGCGTTCTGCTTTCCGCCAATGGACGTATAAAGCCCGATGCTGTGTTCGTCAACGGCAAGGAAGAGCGGCATCCCGAAGGCGCCTATTACCTGGAATGGCGCGAAGGCTCGAAACGAGCACGCCTGTCGGTGGGCAAAGACTCGGCCGATGCCAGTGCACGACGGCTGCGCAAAGAAGCCGAGTTGAATGCGATGAACAACGGCGTCACCGTGTTCCCTGAGAACGGCAACGACGGGCACGGGTCGCTCGCAGCAGCGGTCACTGAGTTCTTAGAGGAAACCAAGCTCACGAAGAAGCCGAAGACCCTGGCAGCGTACACGACCGCTCTGGGCTACTTTCAGGAATCCTGCCCCAAGCTCTATGTCGAAGACATCGACCGTAAGGATCTGCTGAAGTTCTCAGCATTCCTGCGTGACGAAAAGGAGCAGGCACCACGCAGTGTCTACAACAAGTTTGAGAACGTGATGACATTTCTGAAAGCGAACGGCATTCGTGGACTGGTGGGAAAAAACGATTGGCCTCGGTATACGGAAGAAGAACCCGAGACGTACGAGGACGACGAGCTTGACACCCTGTTCGCCGCCTGCGATGAAGAGGAAAGATTGTGGTTTGAGTTCTTTCTGATGACTGGCGAACGCGAACAAGAGGTCATGTACACGTACTGGTCTGACATCAACTTCAAAGCTTTCACTGTTCGCGTCAGCCACAAGCCAGACCGAGGCTGGACGCCTAAGGCGTACAAGGAACGAGAAATTCCGATTCCAGCAAAGTTAGCAACCAGCCTCAGGGCGTGGAAAGCCAGAGCCGACAAGAGTTGTAGCCTTGTTTTTCCGACCGCTGGATGCAATGTGAAGATGAACTTCCTCGATGACCTGAAGGCAGTAGCCGAGCGTGCGAAGCTCAACAAAGAAGACCTCTGGCTTCACAAGTTCCGTGCGACGTTCGCAACTCGGTGTCTCTGGGCAGGTGTCGATCTGCGCACGGTGCAGCAATGGCTGGGCGATTCGGACATGGAATCGACAATGAGATACTTGAAGCCGTCACGCAGCCAGCATGTACGGGATAAGGTGAACGAGATTTTCGCTTAAGTACCGGCGGATTTTGAGTTCCACACTGAGTTCTGAACCGTTAGGAAAATTCTCTACTCTACTATACTTTTCAACGGGCTACCAGACGTGCTTGTTGCTCGGGTGCGCGACGCAAAAGTGGAGACCTATCGAAATCAGCCAAAAGTGCCCAAGATCTGAGCGTAGTACTACTCCAGATATGCTTTGCCTGCATCCCGATGAACCCGAGCAGACCGCCACCCCACCCGCTAGGTGGCTCATCAAAGAGCCTCGAATTCACGAGGAAATGGCGGCGGCTGACATTGTGTTACGGGAGTTTCCCACTTTTACGTCGCACACCCTTGTTGCTCTTGTTGCCCTATCATGATCCGTTCTGCCGCGTTTTGAACATGGGGAACTACTACAGTTTTACTACAGTGGCCGATCGACAGGAGCACTCGCCTGCCTCCATCGGGGAAGCCCACGTTTGCACCTTTGCACCGTCAATTCTCGATGAGATCGCGGTAGGGACGATCATCGCTGATCGCCCACCGGTGCCACTGTTTGTGCCGATGCGTTTTCGAGAGCAGCCTCAGCAAGGCCAAATTGTGCAACGACAACGAAAGTGCGAAGAATTTTCATCGGGATCTCCTTTGCCCATGTCCTGGGCGGTTCATAACTTCAACCTTGCATTCCATTGTCATTTGACGCAGCGTCGGGCCCTGTGTCGAGAGTGGGCGACTTTGAGCAGTGTTCGTTAGGTGCGGCGAAAACCTTCTCCCGCTAGAAGCTAGACGGCTTCCTTCGCGCGGAACTTCCCAATGCGTTCGATCAGCTTCACAGGAACCGGCTCGGAAAGTGGAAAACGGATTGTGCCCTTACTGATTTTGTAAGATGCGAGTTTGTCCTTGAACGCCGCGACCAAACGCTCCCCAGCGGGGTACAACGAGTAGTGCTGCTTCCAGCCAGCGAAGTACAGCACTATCTCACCATTCAGTCTGTATGCAGGGATCTTGTACGAGATCACCTCTTCGGCTCTTGGCATGGATTTGCGGAGCGTGCTTCGCACAAGCTGTAGTACGACCTGTGCGGTCTCGGGTTGCGCGGCAATGTATTCATCCACGTTTGTAAAATTTGCTTTGCCCATAGTGATTTCACGCTTTTGCCTGGGTTTCGGCAGACAATCTCAAGCACGACGACGGTCTCGATTACCATCGATCCGTCATGATAAGGAAGGCTCGAACACAATACAGTCTAGAGTCGGGAAGATGTTGCTTTGTTCTCGGTGGCGCACTTGATGCGCCACTTTTTTCGTCGGCAGCGTCGTTACGAGGCCTCCATCAGCTTTCCGCGAAACAACCGTCCCCAACCCTCCAGATCCTGAAGCATCATGCTCGCTACCGCCGCGGCTTCTGTGCCGAGGTCCTGCGAAACCAATGGCCGCTTGAGATTCAGCCGCACCACCCGCAAATTGACGCGTTCCAGCGAGGCAACCATGTGGTGTGACTGTTCGGCCAGCAGTTCCAGCTCTGCATAACTGCGGATCGTCACAACAGCAGCGGAGATTCCGGGTAGAACTATGGCCAGCAGGCCGAGCCCCAAAACCAACCAGTGATACCCATGGAACCCCTCTGTAAGGACCTTTGAGAACACACATAACAGCACCACGGCAAACACCCAGCCGCCGATCTTCTCAAGTTTCAGTGCGGCGTTGCGGGCCATTCGCTCCCGGCGGCGATGATAGATCAATTGTTCTTCGATGAAGGCTTGCAGGATCGTTCGGTCAGCCTCATTGTCCGCAAATTCCCGTTCCGCCAGCGGAGCGGCTCGCTGCGCGGAGGCAAACAGCCAGGCCACCCAGGACCACCGCTCCGTATCGGCTAGGAGTTGCACATTCCCGATCGACAATGCCCAACCAAGGAGCGCTAAAGTCCGCTGGGTGCGGAACAATTCCGCCAGAAGACGGTATTCGATCGATCGTTCATGCCACTCGGAACGAAAAGAGTCCGCAACCAGCACCACGATGAGAACCAAGGTCAAAAGTTCTAAGAGCGCCATGGCCAGAGAAAGTCTTTCGTAGTCCTTATCGGCGAAGGCGAGCGCGACGGCGCCGAAGATCAGGGCAAGGGTTGCGAGTATGATCACCAACACGTAGGTCGAGCGATAGCGCGCGGCTAGTTCGCCGGCTCGCGCATCTGCTGGCTCAAAAAGATCGAACCAATAGCGAGCCATCGGTTCGTCCGGCCGACAAGCCGGGGTCCATGGAGGGTCTACCTGAGATGCCCAGGTCATCACCTTCGAGTAAGTCTTCCATCTGGCTCGGCTCGGAAGCGGTTTTTCGGCGAAATAAGCAGGCGCCAGGGAGACATTCTTCTTACGAAACAGGGCTCCTAAAGGCCCGATCCAGCCGTGGTCATGGGGATGCACTCGCGGCGGCGGCGGAATCAGACGCTGCAAATGAGCCCGCAGGCTCTCCTCGGGATGCTCGGAGGGCAATGCCGGGTCGCGAAGATCCTGAATACCGGCGAGCCAAGCCGGCCCGGTTTTCTCGTCGACGGCATGTATCCACCACACCGGGACACCCACGGTGGCAGCATAATGAACAATGTCCGCGGTGCCGCCGCGACCATTACTCTGTCTGCCATCCCAGACGGCGATTAACACGTCACAATGGCGAACCACGAAGCGGCCAACCGCTTCATAGGCAAGTCCGGCCAAGCCGTCCCGGTCAGGAGCAGCCTTCCGGTCGCGGTCTCCATCAAGGGCGAAACGCGTAGAAGCGCTGGCCAGCTGTTCGCGAAACTCGGCAAGATCTTCCTCGGGAGTGAGCA
Source organism: uncultured Acidobacteriaceae bacterium (assembly GCA_963714225.1). Lineage (GTDB taxonomy): Bacteria > Acidobacteriota > Terriglobia > Terriglobales > Acidobacteriaceae > Sulfotelmatobacter. Next base: position 424,111 of record CAVQNY010000054.1, read on the forward strand.
GAGCCTCTTCAGGATCCTCGCGTCCTTTGAAGTCCTTCTCATACTCCGCTTGCCCGAACGGCATAGGCACGCAGAGTGCATAGCCGAGATCCAAGGCTGTGCGTGCCGCCAGGCGGTCCGCCCCACGCGCAAGCGGTGAGATCATGCGCAACCTCAGTTGTACTCTCCCGTCGGCCGTGCGTGCATACGATTCGGCTACCGCTGCCTCCTCCGATAGGCGCTCCATCTCTTGTTTTGTCAGCGCGAGCACGTCATGCAGTTGAGTGCGGATGCGGTCCAGTTGATCAGCTCGAAGTCTCCGCGCGCCAGTGATGCCAAGGCGCAGATCAAGCGAAGAACGGACCGGCCTCTTGTCCTCGATCTTTGTCATGCGGACTCACCACCGACCAACCAAGGCGGCGATAGACGGACATCTGGCCCCAAGAAACCGCACCGCCCTTCACAAACGTCCAAGATCATATGAGTTTAGGCTGACGTCACGCCGCTGTAGCCGAAACTCGATACTGCAGCGTCAGCGCGTGAAAAGATAGCATCATTTCGGCAATTAGAAAAGCCCCGCTCGCGTCGCTGGGCGTTTGACAACCTGGTGTAAAATGCCCCGTACCGGGGTGTCAGTGGGGCATAACAACCTGCTAGATACGCACCGTTTCCTGACTTTGTGCTATGAGTAGCCCACCGTCCACGAATGAAGCGCCGGCCAGGCAAATGAAAGAGTCGGACTGGCGCGCGTTGATCAGCGCCGTCCGCAACGGCAATCTGGTGCCGATGGCTGGAACTGATCTGATGCGTGTGGAGGTCGAAGGCCGATCCGTAACCTATGACCATGTCATTGCCGAAGAGTTGGCAAAAGGACACGGGATAACCGATGCCGAGCTTGTGCCACTTGGTACATCCGTAAGCGAGGCCGCCCTGAATGACGTTGTTTCCGTATGCATCAAAAGAGATGGCGATCGCTCCCGCTGGGATTTGCATAATGATGTTTGGCAGATCATTCACGATTCGCCGGTTCGTCCTCCCCGGGCGTTGATTCAACTGGCGGAAATCACGGATATCGACCTGTTTGTGACGTCCACGTGCGATTCGCTATTCGAAACTGCATTACGAAGCGTCAGCAATGTAGAGGCTCTAGTCTACCGGAGGAATGCAGAAAAGAAGGAGGATCTGCTGAAGGACGCGCGCACCAGGAAGGGTCACCGCTGCCTCTATTACCTTCTGGGCAAAGCAGAGCTGGGCACGATGGATTTCGCCATATGTGACGAAGATCTCTTGCGCTTTGTGCTGAAACTCCACGATACGAAATATCGCCCCAGGAGGCTTTTCGATGCGCTCCGCGAGAGCAATCTGCTCTTGCTGGGGGTAAACTTTGGCGACTGGCTGGCGCGTTTCTTTCTCTGGCTGGCGAAGGATCGCGAGAATCTCAACGCCGAAGAGGCACGAAACTTAAGAGAATATCTTGCAGATCAGAAGGCCGGGCAAGACCGGCCGTTAGTGTTGTTTCTGCAGCACTACAGCCAATCGACTATTATCCTGGGAAGCCAGCCCGAAGATTTTGTGAATGAACTGCATCGGCGCTGGTCGGAACAGTTTAAACACCCGCCCACACCCCCCGACGCAGGGGACCCGAGACCGCCCGCGGCGATGCCCAAAGGGGCGGTTTTCCTCAGTTATTCGCGCGGCGATGCGGACGCTGTCAGGACCTTGTTCGCGGAACTGACCCGTACGGGAGTTTCGGCTTGGTACGACGCGGCCCTGCGGCCCGGCGACGAATTCGATCCCAAACTCGATTACAACATCGAAAACTGCTCACTGTTCCTTCCCCTGGTTTCCACAGGAAATTTGGCAAGAGAAAAAGGTTATTTTCGTAAGGAATGGCAACAGGCAGTGGAGCGCGACAAGAAGTTTTTTGGCTCCGACAAGGGCTCCATTGTGCCGATTGTCATCGATGAAGATGACAGTATTGTCAAGCAGCCCCAGACCTACCTCGGAATGCCAAAGCGCTTTCGGGAATTGCAGATGTATCACTGTCCCCATGGCAAACCTTCCCCCGACCTGATTGCCTGCCTGCGGGCTCATCTTCAGGGAGCATCTTATGCAGGGAGCGGAAGCGATGAGTAATCCACCGGCTGAACCAGTTCGGACCGACGAACTGCGCCTGGATGCTCAGAATCCGTGGCCTGGGCTCACCGCCTTTACCGAGCAGCAGCAGGACTTTTTTTTTGGTCGAAAAGAGGAAGCCAGTGAACTATTTAGCTGCATAAAGCGGGAAAGGATCACTGTCCTTTTCGGCAAGTCGGGGTTGGGCAAGACTTCGTTGCTTCAGGCGGGGCTGTTTCCGCAGCTGCGGCATGGTTCCTTCCTGCCGATTTACATCCGGTTGAGCTATGCTGAGGGGGCTCCTTCACTTGAGTCACAGATGCAAGCGGCCTTGGAAGGCGCCATCAAGTCAGCGGACTTGGCCGAAGTGGCCAGCGCTCAACCCGGCGAATCCATCTGGGAATACCTGCACCGGCGGGGCGGCAATCTCATCAACTATGAAGGCGGCGTGGTCACGCCGGTGCTTGTCTTCGATCAATTCGAAGAATGGTTCACGCTGGGATCTCGCAAAGACTTCGTGTTCCGTCTGAGCGAGGAGTTTCTGCCCAGTCTTACCGACTTGATCGAGAACCGCACACCGCGCGCGCTCACCGAGAAACTCACGCAGAACCGGGAATTGGCAAGGCGTTACGATCTCGAGGCGCCGGGATGCCGCATCCTTATTACCCTGCGCGAGGACTACCTCGCAAACCTGGAAAACCTGCGCGAGGCGATGCCCTCGCTGGTGTTTGTAGACAATCGGATGCGTCTGACGGAAATGAATGGACGGCAGGCGTTCGCGGTCGTATCCGAGCCCAATCCCGAACTGGTAGACAGCGATGTTGCGGGATTCATCGTGCGCTTTGTGGCTGGCGCTCACGCCGACGGGCTCGATGGGAAAGTGAGAACCGGCAACACCACACTGGAACACTTAGAGATCGCTCCGGCGATTCTCAGCCTTTTTTGCCGGCAGCTCAATGAAGAACGGCTTAAGCAAAACCTGTCCGGGATCACCCGGAAACTGGTCACAGCTCAAGGCGTGACCATCATCGACGACTTTTACAAACAGAGCATCGCCGACATGCACCCCGCCGTGCGCCGGCTCATCGAAGATCGTCTTCTAACCAAAGCCGGGTACCGCGACAACATCGACCTGGCGCAGGCCCGGACCGACCTGGAACAGGCCGGAGCAAATTCTTCCTGCCTTGACGATTTGGTACGGCTTCGCCTTCTTCAGGTCGAAGAGCATCGCGGACTTCCGCGCCTGGAACTCACTCACGACGTTCTCGCCGATCCGGTCAAGCGCAGCCGGGACCAATGGGATGAAGAGCAGGCAAGGGAAAAGCAGCGACAACAGGAACGGGAAGCGCTCGCCCAGGCAAAACAGGCAGAACAGGTGGCCGTGCGCAAGGCGCGGTTCCTGCAGAGAGTGATTGCGGCGGTAACGCTTGTAAGCGTTTTGCTTGCTGCCCTATTGGTATACGCCTTAAAGAAAAGGAGCGAGGCGCAAACGAGCGAGAAGGGATTGAAGCAAGCGGTGGCGACAGCAAAGAGGGCGCAGGCGGTCGCTGATCAAGCGAAGGCAGCCAAAGCGAAGGCGGACGCGCTGACGATAAAACAGAAAGATGGCGAGCTGCAGAGGTTACGAATGTTCCGTCAGCTCGAAGCAGACAGGAACTCTCTGGCTAACGTCAGCCTGAACTCCTTGGAACACTGCCTCAGTGTAGCCAACCATTTTTTAAACTTAGGACAGGAAAAGAAGTCCCAGGCGTGGCTTGAGGTATACGAGAGCTTTCTGATGGAAGAAGGGGACCAGTGTTTTGGCCTGGCGCAAACCGTCCATAAACTTATGCCCGAAAACCTTGAGATAACGGACGATCTCACCACGATTCCTCTGAATGCGGCTGAATCGGCGCGGCTGCGCGGGGATAAGAAGAAGGTGCGAGAGTACTGCAATTCTGCCGTGAACGAGGCCGACCGGTTGCAAAACGAGCAAAAGGACCGTGGAACAAAAATTCTGGCGGCGCGCACCTATGTCGCCGCGGCCTCCAAGCTGGCTGAAGTGGGTGACGAGACGGCGAAGGCAAAGGACGACAAGGGGATGAGCGTGGTCGCGGAGCTTCGAGCCCGTTCTACAGTCAAGGATCTCGGCGACCGCGACTGGCACAATCTTGGCGCTGTGTACTCCTACCACGGGGATTTCCTTACGAGTTCGAAAAAAGATCCGGAAGCCATTCAATCGTACAAAGAGTCATTCAATGCTGAAGTGAATGCACACAGCCGAAAGCCGAGGGATAAGGAGAAGGATAAAGAATATGAGTCTGCGGCACTGAAGCTGGCCATCACGATTGGCGACTATGAGAAGCGCCTTGGCGACAACGACGCGGCGATGCAGTGGTATGAAAAAACACCGAAATTCGCTCACGAGTCCGATGACCGTGCCAAGATCGCTCATGTCTATAGCGACATGCGAACTTCCCTGATCGCCGGGAAAAAGTACGACGAGGCGCATGCGTTTATCGACCGCCGAATCCATTCGCTGGCAACAGATCCTCAGGGCCCCAGCCGGGAACGGGATCTGGCCATGGCGTATGGCGATGCCGCCGAAGTGGAGGAAGCTAGAAGGCGGTGGCCGCAGGCTGTTGACTATCGAGCTCGCGCGGTAACGGTCCTGGCGCCACTCAAAACGGACGACGCGTACGTCGGAGTGCGGAAGGATTTGGCGATTGCCTACCGCGACCTCTCCTGGGCCGAAATCTTCGCTGGACAGGTTGAGAAGGGTTTAGCAGATACTCGAAAAGGCATCGCGGTGGCTGAGGAAATCGCCGAGGAAATCAGAGACCGCTCCACTGTGGTCCCTCTCCATGAGAATAACGTGGATGCTCGCCTTAGGAGCGCCGTTACGAACAACGGCCGGGACGACGCTCACGATCCCGACGGTGTCACTCAAAAGCCTGCGAAGGAAAGCAAAGACCACTCAATTTTGGGCCTTGTCTATACGGATGCCATAACGGTGCTCACTGCGAACGAACACTACGATGAGGCTCACCAGCTTTCCGATCAATACCTCGCGGCACTTCTCAAGGAACCGCAGGACGTCCAGCGCGATCGGCAGCTGGCAGCGGCGTACGGTCGCGCTGCAGGTATAGAGGAAAACAGAAAACAGTGGCCGCTGGCGGTCGACTATCGAGCTCATGCCGTAATGGTACTGGCGGCACTCAAGACAGACGCGTACGACGGTGTCTCGAAGGATTTGGCGATCGCCTACAGCGTTCTGTCCTGGGACGAAATCTACGCTGGACAGGTTGAGAAGGGTTTAGCGGATGCTCAAGAAGGCATCGCAGGGGCTGAGGAAACCTTAGACCACTTTACTTTGGGCGACGTGTATGCGAATGCCATACGTCCCCTCGTTGCGAACAAGCGCTACAGTGACGCTCGCAATCTTTCGGATCGACTTTTCCAAACGCTTCTTAAAGAACCTCAGGACCTTGAGCGGGATTGGGCTCTGCAAGCGGCGTATGGCGATTCGGTCCAAATCGACCAGGCAACGGAGGACCGGCCGCGCGCGGTCGAAGATTACAAGCAGCAGGTGGCTATCCTCACGGCACTCAATGAAAAATACACCTACGAGATTATCCAGAAGGATCTGGCATCCGCCTATGGAGGGTTATCTTGGGCGGAGATCCAAGCCGGCCGCTTTGCTGAAGGTCGCGACGACGCCAAGCGAGGTCTCGCCAAAGATCCGACTCAGACCTGGATCAATGTGAACCTAGCGCACGGCTTATTATTAACCGGCAAGGGAAGCGATGCAAGAGACTTGTATCTTAAGATTAAGGACTACCCACGCGGAAATAATACTCTGTTGGCGGACATCGTCGGTGATTTTAAACAGCTTTGTAAGTTAGGAAAAGCGCCGCCAGAGATGCTTTCCATAGCTCACGATCTCGGGATCAACGATCCAGAATTGAGCAAATGCTCCGCAAGTGTAGCGGGTTCGAAATAGTGTTCTCAGCTTACTGGAAGAAGAGTGCCATGACTCGATCTTTTCCAGACCAGATGGTTCTACACAATCCGTGCAGGACCTTAGCCTCTAGCTTAGTACTCTAGTTCAGAAGTTCACTAACGTATTTTTGGGATTCTTGGGGGCAGCAAGGGTTGCCTATCTTAGCCAGAAGCTCGGCAAGATCCTTGCGAGTAAATTTCCACTCGAAGGGTTTAGCCTTGTCCTCCCAATAGTACTGAAAATTGAGGAGGCGTTCGGCGACGGAGTTAAGGTCCGGGAAGTCGTTAGGGGTTAGTACTTGCGCTGCACGATCGAGAAATAAATCTCGATCTGGTTGAGCCAGCTGGCATGAATGGGAGCATGTACGAGAGTGAGCTGGGAGTAGCGGTTGCGCAGAACGTTTGACAGCTCTGACGCCCCGGTGAGCCGAGCAATTATCTACGATCCAGAACACACGGCGGGCATCATGGTAGGGTGGTCGGGTCATGATCTGCTCGACGAGGCGATCAAACGGATCGATGCCATTCTTGGCTTCGCAGCGACCGAAGATTCTCGCGTGATGGACGTCCAAACCCGCAATATAGGCCCAGGCGCCACAGCGGGTGTATTCGTGCTCGACCCGCATGGCAGTATTCGGCCGGCACTTCTGGGTTGCATGTTTGCGGCGACGAGCCTGAATGCTGGTTTTTTCGTCGGCCGAGATGACGAATTCATCATCCTTTAAGGCCTTGCCTTCCCACTCGCGAGCGTACCAATCGAGCACTCGGCCCGCCTTGGTAGCGAACTCGGGATCGCGGGGGAAGATCCAACTACGGTGATACCAGGGCCGGATGGCGTCTTCATGCAACCAGCGCCACAATGTACTGCCGCTGATGGACGCCACCAAGCCGCTCGGTTGGACTTGCTGAACCAGATCCTGAGTGCTGCAACGCGATAAAGGCAAGCCGTGCTTCGCCGGCAGCTCGCAGGCAAGGGCCTTAACTTGTACGACGAGTTCTGGGGGAAAAAGTCCGGGGGCGACCCGGACGATCCCGTTCTTCCAACCCGGCGAGGCGGTCGGTAAAGAAGCGCTTGCGCCAAAGCGAGACCACTTCACGGCGGGTGTCGAGGCAGTTGGCGATCTCGTTGTTGGACATGCCTTGGGCGGCGTAAAGGATCATTTTGGCACGTTGGACCTGAAAATACGATAACGTATATTTTGAAGCTCGTCGGTGCAACTTGGCTTCCTCCGCAGACGAGAGCTTGATGGTATATGGGCTTGATCTTGGCATCGGTATCCACCTTGCCAACAAGATGCCAGGCCAAAGCCTTGCAACCCAAGCAAATTATACGTTAGTGTATTTACGAAATTGAGTACTTAGCTACCGTTTACCGGCCAATGCCTCGCAGAGAAAAGATGAGTCATTCATTCCTTCAGTTGAGTTGCTACCGTGCGAGCTGAGCAGGTCGTCTATTTGTTGCAAGCACTTACTCATGCAGATGAAAATCGGCTTGCTCCCTTTCCTAGATCATGCAATAAACAGTTGATGACCTACCCACCTAAATAGGCGCACATTGGCCGGTCAAGCTAAGCTAGCCCCGTGGCGGAAAGATTCCCTGCAACGCGATGATGAAGTTAACGATCAGGAAGGGCGGCAGGTTGTTATGCGGCTGGGTTTCCTCCGCGTTCGCCACGGCCTCGGCATTCATGTTTACCCTGTTGGCTGCGGCGGCGTAAAGCGGAGGCGGTGCCCGGCCTCCCTGTTCGCTGGCCCAAACGGCATTCGCCGGCGAATTCGCCAATCCCGCGCCACTGATGCCCACGGCCACGCACACGGTGGCACGGCTGCGACGATCTGCGGATAGACCGTCCTGAGCTTCACCTGGCTCTTGTTAGATTTTGGTATTCCACCAGTTGAGTGCGCCTATTCGTCCTCGGTCGGATTAATGGGCTCCCCGACAATGTTGTAGTAGACCTCTTTGGGAGGGCTGGGCTTCGCTGGCTTGGCTGGGGCTGCAACCGGGGGGTGACGTCGGTTTCGACTGCTGCGGTACCGGGACCGGAGGAGTTGAAACGGGTGCCTGCGAAATCTGTTGGGCTGGGGGCGGAGTCACCGCTGTTTGGGTCCGGGCGGGAACTGGCTCTGGAGGAGCCATAATGGAAAGCGGTACGGCAGCGGGTTGCGAAACCTTCTTGGTCACCCGCACCATTTTCATTCGTACCGGCGCGGGCTTCCTCCGTGACCACTCGTGCAATCAGGACGGCGACAACGTCTATCTGCTCGCTGAGACTCCCTTCACAATCCAACACGAATGCATTGTCTGCAGAGTAGCGCTTTGGGAGGTAGTCCCCAAGCATCTTGAGCCAGTGGAGCTCAGTCGCCGTGACCTTGGTGGTGGGGTGTTGGATAAGCTCTCGGTCTGTCGACAAAGCTGCAATCATCTGCTCCTGAAGGCGCAGGAAAAGTTTGTGCAGATCGATTCTCTTGATGGTGGATTCTGGCATTTTGTCAGGTGCTGATACTCAGCTAAACCATACGAGCCACGTGCGCCACGTCAAGGATGGGATCCTAGGAGGAGAAGCCACCTATATCACAGGTTGTGCATGGTGGCGCAGAAAATACGGGTTGCTTCGGCGGCGGCCAGGGGCTGGACAGCGGGGATGGGAGGTCGTTCTGCGGTGCGCCAGCTTGTCGATGACATCGCGGACCGTGTTTGTCTAAGGCGGCGTCACACCGGCGCATCATGACCTCTTCTGGTTCGCCCTCACCGGATGCTTCATCGCCGGCATCTTCTTGAGGCGAGTGTGATTGGCCTATGCCCCCCAACTTTACTGATACTACTGATACCGTTTTCCTTGAAAATGTGGCCTATTAGGGAAACTATAGAAACTCCAGCCTGCGATCCCTGCGATCGAATCTGCTTGTAACCAGCACAAACAAACGGTATTATGACGGAACTGTAGGCGTCACAGCGACTTGCAGGTAACGGCGGTAATCGAATCCCTCCCTCTCCGCCAGATTTTCTACGCTTTTATTTCCAACCACTTGCAGCGTAATTCCGGGCTAAAAGGCTCTGCTTACGGATTTCAAGGTATTTCCTCCGAACCTCGGTATTAGGTTCTGCGGAGGAAATATGGCGTTGTCGGTGAAGTTGTACAGGGTAGTGGGCAAGGGCAAGGATCGGCGCTACATCCCGATTGACCTGGGACGGTGGGGGCGGCGCTCGAAGGAAGATGTCACGGGTCCGTTCTACCTGCGTTACGGGGTGAAATACGAATCCGTTGGACCGGATTTCAAAGCAGCGGTCGAAGCCATGCAGCGCAGGCAGGCTACGCTTGAGGCTGTGGGCAGTGGCGTAGCGGTCAAGCAGGATGGCGATCCGAATCGCAAACGGGTCGTGGATGAGGTCAAGAAGTTCCTGGGCAAGAAATCGCTCCTCAAAGATCCCACGACCGTGAAGACGTATACCGAGCGGTTGGGATATTTCCTGGACTGGTGCGAGCGGAGCGGTATCAGGCATCTCGATCAACTCAACAACGGCGACGACCTGTTGCCTTACGTGTCCTTCCTCCGACAGCGCAAGACTACCAGGGACACTCTGTTTGAACCCCGTCACGTTTACAACATCTTCCAAACGTGCAATACGTTTCTGCGTGCCAATGCGATCCTTTTTGCTGGCGAGATGCTTGGCCAGTTGGACTACGAGGAAAAAGAAGTCAAGCCATACAAGGCACACGAACTCAAGGCTCTGTTCCAGGCGGCAGACGACGAAGAAAAATTGTGGATGAGCTATTTCTTGAACACGGGCTGCCGTGAGCAGGAAGTGGCGAATGCGGAGTATTGCGATCTGCTCGATGATGTCAATGTTGTGTGGGTGCGTTCCAAGCCGCACCGTGGCTTCAAACTCAAGGGAAAGCGGTGGCAGAACAAGGGACGTAAGTTGCCCGTTCCTACGGCGCTGATGGACAAGCTACGGGACCGAATGATTGCGAAAGCAGCCAAGCCATGCGACCTGATCTTTCCCAACACCATTGGCGGTGTGGAGGGACACTTCCTCCGCAAACTGCAAGCCATCGCTGAGCGTGCGGGTGTAGTGGAGCCAGAACTTCACCGATTCCGAAAATCGTATGCAGACACTCTTGCCGATGAAGGGTTGCCTGTGCCCACGATCATGAAGCGATTGGGTCACTGCTCCCTGGATGTGACCCTGGCGTACTTACGAGGTCGGGAAGCTGAGGGTGAACAGGAACAGAATTTTGCGAATCAGTCGGCGCTGGGCCGTGTACGTCTAAACGGAGGGGTTCATTCCATGTTGGAGTGGAGCGAGCGAGTTGCTGCACGATACGTAGGTCAATCCCACGGATCTTTCGCTAGCAGCGTTGCGCCGGAGCTGCTGATTGTTAAACTGAACGACATGCCATCGTATGAGACCTTCGGCAAGTTCTATGACGCCGTAATGGGAGATCGCTCAGAAGCAGCAGAGCGCCTCTCGGAACTCATTCAGGAGGCGAAACCGAACGCGAGAAACGCCCTCGAACTCGGGTGCGGAACCGGATCAATGCTGAAGCATTTGCAGGACAGTTACCAAGTTTTTGGGCTGGATATTTCGAGCAGGATGCTTTCAATCGCTCGCAAGAAAGCTCCTCGAACGAAACTCTTCCGGCAGGATATGGTCGATTTTGAAATCAACAAGCGATTCGACGTGATTTTCTGTGTATTCGATTCGATTAATCACGTTCGGCGCTTCTCCGATTGGAAGAAGGTGTTCGTTAGGGTGCGGCGGCATTTATCGGCGGGTGGTTGCTTCATCTTTGACATCAACACTCAACGGAAGCTCGACCGGCATATCGCCGAGCCGCTCTGGGTACATCGGTTCGGAAGGAACCTCTTGATCATCGACGTGACGTCGCTCGCGAGTTGTGGGTCGAACTGGAATATCAAAGTTTTCGAGCACGTGGCTCATACCCGCTACGTTCTCCATGAAGAGGACATCATCGAGGTTTCGTTTCCATTGCAAAAGATCGTGGCGGCTCTGCGTGCCCATTTTGTGAATGTGCGAGTGGTAGACGCTGATGGCAGGCGACCAACTGCGAAATCAGAAAGACTGTTTTTCATTGCAAGGAGTCGTTAAGTGCCCCTGTTCACAGTAACCGTATGCCCGTATGCCCAGCCAAGTGATTTGATGTTCCCCAACACAATGGCAAAGCTGGTTTGGAAAATCAAAGACAGAATGAGAGAGCGGATCGCCCAGCCGCATGACCTGGTGCTTCCGAACGGTCAAGGCAAACCTGACGGTCACCTCCTACGCAAGCTCAAGGCAATTGCCAAGAAGGCTGACGTCGAGGGCGCGGAGCTTCACCGCTTCCGCAAGACCTACGCCGACACCATGCATGAAAAAGGGGTCTCGGTGAACACCATCCGTATCCGGCTCGGTCGCGAGTCGTTGGACGTGACGCTCGCCTACCTCAAAGGCAAGGATGCTGAGTCGGAAGAAGCTCAGAAACATGCGAACAGCAGCAGCCTGGCGCTGTGCGCATAAAAGCTGAAGAACATCATCGCGGGAGATTTCTGGGTGACCAAGCTGAGATCTCCCGTTCGCATCCTCAGGCGGCTCGGCGCGACAAAGCTGGGCTCGGGGCTATGATTTTGTGTAAGCCGCGCAGAGAGATGTCGCACCTTCGGCTCGCCGGCAACGTAACTGTAGACCCGTTCTCCAGCTCACTATCCGGCGCGGTGCGACTTTCTTGGCCGCTGTGTACTCTAATGGGTCAGTCCGCAACGCAGGGTTAAAGGAACAAAAAATGGCTGCACCTCCGATACCCAGCGCGCTTGATGCGCGCACGCAAATTTTCCCGACTCTCACTCCATCGCAAATCGATCGGATTCGCCCTCAGGGCCACGTCCGGCACGTCGACCGCGGCGAAATTCTTTTCGATGTCGGCGGCACCAACATCCCTTTCTTCGTCATCCTTTCCGGCAGCATGGAAGTTGTGCAGCCGGGCCTCGACGGCGAACGCCCCATCACCGTCCATCGTGCCGGCGGCTTCACCGGCGAACTCACCATGATTTCCGGCCGCCGCATCTTCGTTCGCGGACGCGTCATCGAACCCGGCGATTTCATCGAACTCACCGGCGACGCCCTCCGCTCGCTCATCGCCAAAGACGCCGAGCTCAGCGAAATTTTCATGCGTGCTTTCATCCTCCGCCGCCTCGAACTCATCAGCCGCGGCTACGGGAGCCTGATCCTTCTCGGCTCCCGCCACTCCGCGCAGACCCTCCGCTTGCGCGAATTTCTCACCCGTAACGGCCATCCGTACACGTATATAGATCTCGATACCGACAAAGCCTCACAGGAACTCCTCGATCGCTTCAACGTCAAGGTTGACGAAATTCCCGTCATAATCTGCGGCCAAGGCTATGTCCTCCGCAGTCCCACAATTCAGAAACTCGCCGACTGCCTCGGCTTCAACGCCGACGTTGACGCCGCGCAACTCCGCGACCTCATCATTGTCGGCGCCGGTCCCTCTGGACTCGCCGCCGCCGTTTACGCCGCCTCCGAAGGTCTCGACGTCCTTCTTATCGAGACCGAATCGCCCGGCGGACAGGCCGCTTCCAGCTCCAAAATCGAAAACTATCTCGGTTTTCCCTACGGCCTTTCCGGTCAAGAACTCGCCAATCGAGCCATCACCCAAGCCGAAAAATTCGGCGCCAAGATGATGATCGCCCGCAACGTGGTGCGCCTCGAATGCGCCCGCCGCCCCTACAAAGTCGTGCTCGATAACGGCGTCGAACTGGCCGCGCGCTCGGTCGTCATCGCCACCGGCGCGCAGTACAACAAACCGCGCATCGCTAATCTCGCCATTTTCGAAGGACAGGGCGTCTATTACGGCGCCACCTTCATGGAAGCCCAGCTCTGCGGCGACGACGACATTATCGTCGTCGGCGGAGGCAATTCCGCCGGCCAGGCCGCCGTTTACATGTCGCAGACTCAGCGCAAGGTCCACATACTCGTGCGTTCCGGCCAGCTTTCAGACGCGATGTCCCGCTATCTCATCCAACGCATTGAGCAGAATCCCAACATCGAAATTCATTACCGCACCGAAATCAGCTCGCTCCAAGGCGATTCACACCTCGAGCACGTCACATGGCACAATAACCAGACCGGCGAAATCGCCACAGTCCCCATTCGACACGTTTTCATCATGGCCGGCGCATCGCCGCGAACCGAATGGCTGAAGGGTTGTGTCGCGCTCGATACCAAAGGATTCATTTTCACGGGACGCGATCTCGACGGTTCCACTGACCAACCCGCCTGGCCGCTGGCCCGCAGTGCGCAGATGCTGGAAACGAGTCTTCCGGGCGTATTCGCCGTGGGCGATGTTCGGTCGGGGAACGTAAAGCGAGTCGCTTCGGCCGTCGGCGAAGGTGCAATCGCCATTCATCTTGTCCACCGAGCGCTTGCTGAACTCTAGCAGCAGCCCACAAAGGCGACACACGTCCGGCGCGAGTCGCGCCTACCTCCATGATGATTCCCGCCGGGAATTCTCGATATGGCGATGACCGTGCCGCATCCTGAGGCGTGTAGCAGGTTTGCGGCCTTTTCTTCGCTAACTCGCAACTGGCCGGCTGCAGCGAGGCGCCGGGTAACCGTGCAGGCTCACGATTTTCGCATCCACTTTCTTGGCGACGCGCAGCGCTTTCTAGCGAGCATCGGTGGCGTAGTTCAATTCGACCAGTGAGCGGATTTACGTATTGCCAGCCAACTTGCCAGCGTTATCAATGAAAGGAAACCAATCTCGAAGTACGCTTGAGCCGGAAGACCCAACCTGAAACTGTGTGGCGTCACAAATTCAGGATCAAAAAATCCGGTGTTTGGATATGAGATTGCTGTCGCCTGTGTGACCCAATATGTAGCGGCAAACGCCGCGGTCGCAAGCACTGCCTCGCGCCGGTCTGATGTCTTCCGCAACGCAAAGAAAATCGTTAGCAGCGAGAGCAACACAGACATTGAAAGCGTTTGGCCTGTGTGAAATTTGGCGTGCGGTGGCCAGCGGTCGTTAAACAGATGACTTGGACTCAAGTCAGCGACGTGTGCGCCGACTGTTAATCCAATCGCAGACAACGTGAAGAGTATCCGGCTGATCAGTGGCATTCGCATATATTCCTCCTAATTCCTCCTATGTGAGGGCTTAAACAGCTCTCAATTAGTTTTGCGAGGCTAATCTTGCCCAGACGCCTCGCTATTGACCGAGGCCGATCTGCCGCGCCTGCTGAGCGCCTCCCAGAACGCGGAAATCTCGACGAGGAGATCGCCATCCCACTTGGTCGTCTGACCCAACTCGACGTCAAACGCTTTTCCTGTCGGGGCGATCACCTTGCCGTTGGGCAGAACCATTTCCCCAGTGAAGGTCCCTGTAACCCGAGAGACGACGGTGATCCAGTCCCCAGTCCCGAATTGGATCGGATAGGGGTCGTTGTGCACGTGCACGTCAGGGAAGATGCACAACATCTGCTGCATCGCCGCGGCGTGCGCTACCCGTCCGTAAATCGGCTGTGCGTTCCCCGTGATGAACGCGACCATGTCAGGGTGATGTATAGCGTCTACCGCTGCGAAGTCGCGGGCGTTGAAGGCATCGTCGCCCTTCTTCATGAGCGCGAGCAGATGTGCGGTGCGGTTGTTGTGTTGGTTTTCTCTCATGATGCTGTTCTCCTTTTTCATGCTGTTCTGCATTCGTGATTTCTGGAGTGCCTAAACGGAACGAGTTCCTACTCGCCGGCCGCCGCCACGGATTGCCTCAGCTCGTATGGGATCGGCTTGGAGCTGCCCGCGATTTTGGCGGTCTCGCTCATGAGCGCTACGATTTTGGGGTTTTCGCGCGCGGCCGCGATCGCCTCGCGGCTCTTCCACTGGCCGTAGTTCACGATCTGGGTCCGGTCGAGGCTCACGTGGAAGTTCATGGAGACGAAGCCGGGTACGTATCGCACGGTCTCGGCCGCCGAACGCACGAGACAGTCCAGCACCTCCTCGGCACGTTCGGGGGCAACCGTGTAGGTGTTCATGGTCGTGACATAGCCAGCACCCGGGTCGAGCGTTGTGAGGCTCGCTTCGCTCGCTGGCGCGGCATGCGCCGCGGGTGATGTGTTGTTATTGGTAGTCATTGGGAATTCCTCCGTACGATCTTTGCTTCCTGATGGCCGCATTCGCCGCCCTACGTATAGAGATTGGCGATTGGGGCGAGGCGATCTATCCTGAAAGTCCGTACTATTAGCGCGATCGTCCGGAGACATTTATGGACCCGCTCATGGACCCGCTCTCAGATGTGCTCTTACTGCTGAAACCGAGTACTTACAGGGCCGGTGGCTTTGATTTGGGGGGAGACTTCGCTATCGAATTCCCAAAGCATGAAAGCATCAAATGCTATGCGGTAGTCTCTGGCCAGTGCTGGCTCTCCGTGGAAGGTGTTCCCGAGGCGGTGCGGCTTACGGCGGGAGATTGTTTCCTCTTGCCGCGTGGCCTTGCTTCCTGCCTTGCAAGTGACCTGACACTGACGCCTTCTGATGCTCGGACGATTTTTCCTTTCCCGCTGAATGGTCGTATCGCCTCGTGCAATGGCGGCGGGGATTGCTTGCTAGTCGGCGGCAACTTCGTCCTTACCGGTAAGCATGCCGCCATACTTTTGGCGGAGCTGCCGCCCATCGTGCATATCCGGAAAGAATCGGACAAGACGGCGATGCGCTGGTCTCTGGAGCGATTGAGGGACGAACTGCGCGATCTGCAGCCGGGCGGTTTTCTGGTCGCACAACAACTCGCCTACGTGATGATGGTTCAGGCTCTGCGTCTGCATCTGACCGAAGGGTTGAAAGGCGGCGTAGGATGGCTCTTCGCTCTATCGGATAAGCAAATGAGCGCAGCGATTACGTCCATGCACGATGAGCCGGCACATGATTGGACAGTGGAGGAGTTGGCGCAGCGCGCCGCGATGTCCCGATCGACCTTTGCGCTGAGGTTCAAGGAGACGGTTGGGGTGTCGCCGATGGAGTACCTGACACGCTGGCGAATGCTGGTAGCGGCGGACAGAATGGCGAATACCGACGATTCCATTTCCGAAATCGCGCAGTCCCTTGGCTACGAATCCGCCAGTGCCTTCACTAAAGCTTTTAAGAAAATTATGGGCTGTTTGCCGCGACAATATAGCCGCAGCCAGAATTCGTTTTCTGCGGGATATGGCAAGGGCGAAGCCGCCCGTGCCGTCCGCTCTAATCTCTAGCGAGTTGGCATGCGTGGTTCCCTACGTTGCCGGAATCCCGCGCAAACGCACAAACCGAGTCCACCTCCGCCGACGAATCATTGGACGCACCTCTCGCATACGTCAAAAGAAAGATGTCGAGTCGGAAGAAGCCCAGGAACATGCCAACCGCAGCAGCCTGGCGCTACGGGTTCACGGTGAAAAGGACGATGGAGTTCCATTTGAACAGTCTGTCCGCATGGCCCAGATAATGCAAAGAGAACCATTCCAACCAAACCAAAGCACATAGTGGACCTCGTATCAGCAGACCAGAAGTCTGCTTCATTGTTCGGTTCCCTAGCCACAGTAGCAGAGAGAACTGGAGATGCTTCGTTGCGCATCGAATCAAACCTGAAATGCCCGGTATCACGCTGTTTGCGATGATCGTTCGTTGATCACGGCGTATGAGGTCGGTTACTGTTACCGTTCATGACTCGTCCCAATTGACCGCGAGCGTAGATGTTGGTGCTCTCCAGGCGGCCACCGCTCCCGGCGTGGGAGCATCAATATTTTGATAAATGACGAAGCGTTCATTGTGAGCGACCGGCAGACTGTTATTGAACTCGGGCACTTCCTAGGCGGGACATGCTGGAACAGGTTATGCGATTCAACCTGAAAACCTTGGTTCCCTATGCATCGTCGAATGGCCTGAGCGCTACGATGTTTCTTGCGCAGTTACACGAGAGGCAGGATGGAATTTGATATTTGGCTTGCAAGCACAATTCGTCTAACATAAAAACATGGATGCTCTAACACAGGCGGACGATGCTGTTTCGAGGATCGCGGCAGCCATCGGAGAACCGGCGCGGGCTCGTATCCTTTATTGTCTAGTGGACGGTCATGCGCGCACCAGTACCGAACTTTCCGTGGTGGCAGAAGTAAGTCCCTCTACGACGAGCGTACACCTCGATCGTCTGAAGGCCGCGCACCTCGTCAATGTGATGGTGCAGGGGAAGCACCGATTCTACAGCCTGGCGGGTCCGGATGTGGCCCGGGCTCTAGAAGGACTGAGCGTTCTCGCCGGCGGTCGTCGCGATAAATTTGTACCCAATACCCCAAGCCCCTTGCGTATTGCGCGGACCTGCTACGATCACATGGCAGGCATGGTGGGGGTGTCGCTCCATGACCGCTTGAGGGAATTGAGATGGCTCTCCACCGACCCAAAGGACAATGCATATGACGTCACGACGGAGGGAGCTAGGGCTCTTGACAGCCTTGGCATAGAGATCGAGTCAATTCGGGCGCTCCGTCGCCGCTTTGCGTGCGCATGCCTTGACTGGAGTGAGCGGCGCCCCCATATCGGCGGTGCGCTTGGCGCTGGCTTATTGAAAGTCGCGCTGAAGCGAAGATGGGTGATCCAGGATCTCGATAGCCGAGCCTTAGATATTACAAGTCTTGGACGACGCGAACTGCTGAGTCGCTTTGATCTTGAGCTTTGAGGCATATCTCTTCGCTTTACTGGCGGACTGGGGGCACCAAACTTTCCCTGCATTTCTAGATTCAGTCGTTGAGTCACGAAGCTAGCTATCGCTTGGAAGCAGGCACGCTGTTTCAATCATCCACTTCTCGAGGGCGGCAGTGTCGGCGATGTCTCCATCGTAAGTCAATGCCGGGTGGAACGGTCCTAGGCGTTCCGGGCCGCTTGGATCGACCACCGATTGTAACGTGGAAAATAGTGAATAGCCGGAAGGCAGGTACTGTTCTCGCACCTCGACAAAGTGGGTGGCGGCGTCCGTCGTCTGGCCGACGTGGAATGCTCCGAGCCTTCGGAAATCGTCTGTGACCACGAGGCATGAGCTGAAGCAAAGACTGTCCTTCAAAAGGATCAACCTTCCCTTCAGCAAAGACACCGGCCGTATTTCGTTGGCAGGTTTGGACGGAGCATCTGCGCATGCGAGCGAACCAGAGAAATCCTTTTTCTGAGCTCGGGCCCTACGAGCCGCGCGAAGCTCATCTTCCATTATTTTCCTAGCCTCAGATCCACCCGGCAGATCTGACTTCAGAAGAAACTCCAAATCGCTGATGTTGCCTTCAGAGGCGCGCCAAGCCCCGTCGGGGCCGCCGCAATCGGTCTCCATCGTCGGGCCCAGGCGCGCCTCGACAGTAGATGCGCCAAGTAGAGAGACGGCGATTTGCCGCCCGACTTCCGAGGAGCCGCCACCATTTCCGCGCAGGTCGAGCGGTCGAGCACCACAAACACTGCTTCCCTTAGCGCCATTTTTTGCTCTTCGACAGCGTTCACTACCTGGCCCGCGCGGTCGCTCTTCAAGTCCTGTAGCGCAATCCAGTATCCTTCACCGGCTGGTCGAACGCCGTAGCCGGCTGCACCGGCGCCGATCCCCTTCTTCAAAAGGGGCAGAAGGGTCTCTCTTCTGATGCGCACCCAATCTAGTGTGATCTCTTGGCGCTGATGGTTGTTCTCGAATACGCACGCCTTTGGGCGCTTGATGGCTTGATGAAAGGGTGGCCCTCATCGACGAGCAGCCAAGGGGCGGTCTGGATTTGCTGTGCATCAACGTTCCAGTCAGCACGGAATCCTCCGAGGTTCTTTCGCGCTAAGTCGTCTACGTTCTCCCCGTCGCAGCCAATTAGAGATGCACCAAGCAACTCCTTTTGAGGCAGCTGCGAATCAGTAACGATCCATCCCTCGCCGCGCTGGGCTTACGATAATCCTAGGCCAACGCGGAGTGGCGAGAACGAATGTTGGGCGACAGAGGCTGAATAGCGCCCACTTGCTTGCGCTCAACGGCAGCTCGCCGCTTTTGGATTGGAATCCGACACAGGTTGAGGTCACCAGAGTATTTGCATCGCGTCTCTTTGTTTCCAAGTTCCCCTTGATTAGGTTTCCTGGCAGTTTTCATTGTGACATCTATTACGATCGTTGAACGGTCTCGTGGGCACAGCACCAAGAAATTACTGCTGAATTCACTAG
>CAVQNY010000055.1:0-137183 GCA_963714225.1 uncultured Acidobacteriaceae bacterium
GTCATCGATCATCTGAAAACGTAGTTTTCTAACATCCACCCGGACTAATTATTATCATCTGCGCCGGCAGGCGCACGTCTCCCCGATCAATCATCTTGCAAACTTGCGTTGTGATGTAAGTTGTTTTGAAAGGTGGAAAAACGACTCTGGGGTCCACCGCTTCCAACGGCGAGACCCCAGATGGGCAACCTCGTAGGAGGTAACCATCAGATTTGGACACTGATGGTCTTACCTTGCCATGAACGGTCGTCCTTGTCCAGCCCCACCTGGCAACCGGGATGGCGGAGCGGGGCGAGGTTGTTTTTCGGCAGAAGCGATGCCGCGGATGCAACGCGGTTTTCGTTATTTGCCGCTCCTGTGATCGGGGTCAGCGTTATTGCAGTCCGGGGTGTCGCGTCCGAGCCCTGCGGGAACAACGGCGCCGCGCTAACCGTCGTCATCAGCATAGCCCGGAGGGCCGTCTCGATCATCGCGACCGTCAACGGGAATACCGAAAGCGCTGTGCGCAAAGATGCGTGACGGATACATCTTCCGTTGCGGTCACTTCGCCGGGCAATATCCCCACATGGCCGCTGGAATCCAAAAAAACTGGCGTTCCACTCCGCTTCCGTGTCTCTCCCCTTGGTTCTCGGGTGGCTTTCAGCAGGCGAGGACGCCAGGGAGAGCATGCGCCTGGCCAGTCTGGTTTGCTTCGCTGTGCGATCTGTGGTCGCTGGGGTCGTTTCATCGACCCATTTCCTCCGGCCTGGGGTCGCAGGAGTTGACCTCTCATGATTAGCGCAGAAACTCGGGCTCAGATTCGGCACTGGTTTTTTGCCGAGCATTGGAAAATTGGCACCATTGCCCAAGCCCTCCGTATCCATCCGGATACGGTTCGTCATGCCATCGAATCCGAGCGCTTTCACCGTGCCCAAACTCTGCGGGCCTGCCTCACCGATCCCTACTTGCCCTTTATCCGGCAAGTCTTAGATCAGCATCCGCGGTTGCGAGCCACACGCATTTACCAGATGATCCGCGAGCGCGGCTACCCGGGCAGTGTCATTCAGTTACGCCGTGTAGTGGCCACCTTGCGCCCCATCCACCGGGAACCTTTTCTGCGCTTGCATAGGTTCCCGGCTGAGGAAGCACAAGTGGACTGGGCTCATTTCGGGGAAGTTCGCGTGGGCCGTGCCCGCCGGCGCCTCTCCTGTTTTGTCATCACTTTGTCCTACTCCCGGGCTTTGTACTTGGAATTTTTCTTCGATCAAACCTTGGAGAACTTCTTACGCGGCCACGTCCATGCCTTTGCCGCTTGGGCGGGAACCCCGCGGGTGGTGTTGCATGACAATTTGCGCAGTGCGGTATTGGAGCGTCGGGGGGAGCAAGTTCTTTTTCATCCTCGACTGCTGGAATTATGTGCTCACTATCACTGTCTGCCTCGCCCCTGCCCCGTGCGGGCCGCCAATCAAAAGGGCCGGGTGGAGCGCGCCATACGCTACGTGCGCGAATCGTTTTGGGCTGGCCGTGCCTTTACTACCTTGTCCGAGTGCAACCGCCAGGCTCTGCTCTGGCGTGACCAAGTGGCCCATCAGCGCCCCTGGCCGGGGGACACGACTCGTACCGTGGTCGAAGCTTTTGCCGAAGAACAACCCCGCCTGTTAGCCCTTCCCCTGCATCCCTTCAACCCCGATCTCATGGTTGCCATTCGCCCGCAGAAGACGATTTACGTCCGCTTTGACCGCAACGATTATTCCTTTCCGCCCGAGGGGCTGGACCGCCCACTCACGCTGGTCGCCTCCGATTCTGTGATTCGCATCCTGGATGGAACTCAGGAAATCGCCTGTCATCCTCGCAGCTATGACCAACAGCAGGAGATACTGCATCCTCCTCATCAACAAGCCTTGCTTCAACTCAAGCGCAAGGCGTTCGACTCCACTCCCAGTGGGCGTCTGGCCCAAGCGGCACCGGAAAGCAAAACCCTGTTGGACTTGGCTTTCGCCCAAGGAGAATCCGCCGGTTCGCAGACGGCGCAGTTGCTCAAACTGCTGGATCTCTATGGCGCAGCAGTACTGCGCAGGGCCATCCGGGAGGCGCTAGAACGCAATACCCCGCGCGCCTCTTCGGTCGCCTTTCTGCTGAGGCAGCAATCGCAGAGAACCGCCTCCACTCTCCCCGCAGTGGACCTCAGTCGCCATCCCCAAGCGCAATTAATTGATGTGCAACCTCACGATCTGGAGACTTACGATGAGCTCACCCGTCACCACCAAGACCCCGACGAATAATCTCCCGCAGCTGCTTCAGCAGATCGGCTTGCGGGCATTACCCTCGAACCTCGATGACTTCTTAGCACGTGCCATACGTGGTCGCTGGTCACCGCACACGCTTCTGGAACAAATGGCCCAAGCCGAGGCCGAAGAAGGTTCGCGCCGCGGTTTGGAGCGGCGCCTGCAAGTATCCGGAATCAAAAAGTTCAAACCCATGGCGGACTATGAATGGACCTGGCCGAAGAAAATCGAACGCGACGTCATTGAACGTGCGCTCACCTTGGACTTCCTGCCAGAAGCGCGCAATCTCGTGTTCGTCGGCCGCAACGGTGTGGGCAAGACCATGATCGCAAAAAATATTTGCTATGCGGCAGTGTTGGCCGGATACTCCGTGCTGTTTCGTCCTGCCCCCGCACTTCTGGAAGACTTGCAGCGTCAAAGTCCAGAAGGGCGTCGCCACAAGCTTCGCATCTACGCCAATGTTGGTTTGTTATGCGTGGACGAAGTGGGACACCTTTCTTTTGACGACAAAGCTGGAGATTTACTCTACGAAGTCATCAATCGTCGTTACGAACGCAAGTCGATCATTATTACTACCAACCGGCCATTTAAAGAATGGAACGAGGTCTTTCCCAACGCTACTTGCATTGCCACTCTCCTGGATCGCCTGCTCCATCATGCCGATGCCACCGTGATCGAGGGAGAAAGCTATCGAATGCGGGAGAGCGAACAGGAGGCAGCTACCCGGCGGAGGAAAAAATGAACCATTCGGATACTGACAGCTACGTCACAACTGTCCTCACCTTGTATGTGGGACTGCCTGAGACTCCCTTGCGTGCGACTAGCCAGGATCGGAGACTCGCTAATCAACTTCACGAGCACAGGGTGGCTTTGTCGGTGGTCGAGTCGGCATTCCTGCTGGCCTCAATCCGTAGACTCGCCAGACACGCAGACGCTCCTGCCCTCTCCCCCATTCGCTCTTTGGCCTACTTCCAACCGGTTATCGACGAACTGCTTTCCAGTCCTGCACCGGCGAACTATACCGAATATCTTCGCCTCAAACTGCACCAACTCACCAAACGCAATCCGGATCTCAAGAAAGAGGCTGACTCTGGTTCCTGACTCGCTGGCATCCGCCGCTCAAAAAAATACGTTTTCAAATGATCGCCAACAGCTGGCCAATCACGGAGAGCGATTAGGGATACCGAGTCATACGTTGCAGGGCGTGCTATGCACGGTTCACGATGCGTGGACGAGATGCTTCAAGAAGATCGGGGGAAAGCCACGGCTCAAGGGAATGAGAAACAAGTTAACCAGTATTCCGTTCCCAGACCCGATCAAAGCACCGAAGGGTAATCGCATCACCTTACCCGCGCTCGGTTCGGTGAAATTCCACAAGATGGAACTGCCCGAAGGTCGAATCAAGTGCGGGCGCATGGTTGAGCGTGCTTCCGGTTGGTATCTCTGCTTGTTTATAGACGCCGAGCCAAAGGCCATTGAGAGAGTGGCATATGGTCAGATTGGTATTGATGCAGGATTCTCCAATCTGCTCACTACTTCAGACGGGGAAACTATCGAGCATCCGCGCGAGGTGGAAGCCTCAGCCGAACGATTGGCCCAAGCCCAACGTGGACACGACAAACAGTTAGCCGCGCGTATTCAGGAACGGGTTGCCAATCGTAGGAGATACAGGAATCACAAGTTGTCGAGTCGGTTGGTATCAGAGAACATTCTGATCGCATTCAGCAAAGACAATATCCAGGGAATGGCCAAGAGATTTGGTAAGAGTGCGGCTTCGTCGGCGCACTATCAGTTGAGACAAATGCTGTCCTACAAGATGCCCAAAAGCGGTGGGACGTATGTCGAGCCTGAGAGTAAGTTTTCCACCAGGACCTGTAACGAATGTGGGAGCCAATCCGGGCCTACAGGACTGACAGGCTTGTCGGTAAGGCAGTGGAGTTGTAGCGACTGTGGATTCGTACACGACCGTGATGTGAATGCGGCTCGTAACGCTCTATCTGCTGCGGCAGGGTGTGCCGTCGAGGGTTATGTCTATGCATAACGTCAGGAATCCCCGAGTTTACTCGGGGAGCATCAAGCATATAGGAAATGTTGAGCAGGGGTTGCAGGTGCAATATCAAATCTGAATATGTTAGACGTGCCACCCCCGGGCGTGGGTTTGAAACGCTGATTTGCACAATGCCACTCGCCGCAACGTCGTTGGATGAAATCTCTGCCGTCAGCTGATTGTTATTCAGAAACGTGGTCGCGCGCGGGCTGCCATTCCACAGCACAGTGGCGCTCGAAGAAAAACTCGACCCGCTAACGGTCAGCGAAAAACCGTTGCCGCCGGACGTCGCACCGGATGGAGAAAAAGAAATCAGGATCGGCTGGGCATTGTCGATGTTTAAACTGAGAGCACTCGACGCGCCACCACCAGGAGGCGGATTTGACAAGTGGTGCGAACGCCGGAAGTGCTCAAATCCGAGTGTAGTGATGGTGTTCATCGAACAACTGTTTGTCGCAAGAAATGGCGCCCTATTGGTGAGGAGGAGCTTTCGGAATACAGATAGAGGAACAAACTACTCACTGCTCGGCAAAAACTCCCATGAACAGGCTTGACTGCCAAGTTTCACATCTATTTGAAAACCAACGCATTATCCTTTTGGCAAACCAACTGCATGATGTAGGGGCATCACGAAAACACGAAAGGACGCCGATGTCCCTCGTTCCCTGGTTACAAATGACCGAGAAAGCGCGGGTTCGCAAAGACCGCGATTCCCAAGATTTTGTCTCCCCAAACTGTTCGGTATGTGAAAGACCTGTGCAGCTTGAGACTAGCAAGGCGGATGAATTCGGGAAGGCCATTCACGAAGAATGCCACGTGCTCAAGGTCAAGCAGCGGACTGCGGATTTTCTCCCACTCTGTCTGCGGACGGGAGTCACAAGAGAATGCTAGACCCCACCAGACTTTCTCACATAAAACTGCGCGGCAGATTGGAACTCCAGCATTACGAGCAGAGGTTGCAGGAGATCCGCAAGGAACGGAGAGCGGAAACGAAGCAGGTAGAACGGTTGTCCTCAATCCTCGTGAAGAAAGCGAGTTCCGCCGAAGTCAAGAAACTTCCACGCAGGGTTGCCTGAAATCCTTAATCCGCTGGAGTTCCTACAACGTCTGTAATTATGCGAGGATGACGAGGTTCGTTTTTCTTGGATGCTTTCAAGTCTCGCAAAGCATGGCTTGAGGAGAGATTGTTTCTGAGGGCGCACGACATGAGCCATTCTGCACAGTATTGCTAGAGAAAATAAGCGAACCTATTACTGGTGTCCAAATCGAGGACAAAGAATGCTCTTAGCCGGTAAAGCCGTTTCCGCTGGGATTACCTTCATATTGCTGACGATCGGGACCTCGGGACCACGCCCGACGACGACGCTACCTTCGGGATCCAGCCTCAGCAAAGAAGTGCCAGGGTGGGCGCATCCAAACGATGTAACCAAGATGCAGCAAACTCTGCGGGACAAAGGTCACTACCGAGGCGAGGTCGATGGTGTGTACCGTCTGAGAACGCGGGCGAGCATTCGCGGATTTCAGAAGGCAGAGCATCTGCCAGTCACAGGGCAGCTTGATCCCTCGACAGCCGTTAAACTCGGAGTCAGACTTGAGGTTCGCGAGGAGACGGGCTACGAGACTACACAAGGTAAACCTTCGGCAGGCATAAAGTGGGGCCAAGGTTCGGGGCAAACAAGCAAAGCACTACGGAAGAGAACTGCCGCTCCTGAAAGCGGCCGGGGACACCGCGAGAAAACACTTCAAGCTGAGACCGACAACCCCGCACAATAGTTTGAGTTCTTCCCAGTGGAGGAGCAGAGCCAAGAAAGCGAATCTCCACTCGCGGACCTATTTCAGGCCCAGCTCGCCATCGTAGTGTCGGATAACGCCGTAGCACTCGCAGGCGGAGTCCTCAAGTTTCTTGCGGTTCACGATCTTCACCGCGCCGCGGGTGTACTCGATGACCTTTTTCTTCTGCAAGACACCAGCTGCCAGGCTCACGCTGGGCCTATCTGTCCCTAGCATCGTTGCGAGAAAATCATGGGTGATGGGCAGCGACCCTGAACCCACTCTATCCTGAGTCAGTAACAACCACCGCGCCAGGCGCTGCCCAATATCGTGCAGCCGATTGCACGCGGCTGTCTGTGCAACCTGCATACCCCGGATTACGGCATAGCGGTTCAACATCATGTGCAAGCGTGGAGTGGATTCCAAGGTATCTTGCAAGGCTCCAACTTTTACCCGAAACCCATCCCCCGTGATTTGTACTACCGCCCGCAGCGGTCCCCTGCTCAGGCCAACCACCGCCGGTGTTCCTGTGAAGCCCTCATTGCCAACTACGCCAGCTTCGGCGGTCTTTCCATCTTTCATTACGACTACAAGAGAAATCAAACCTCGATTCAGGAAGTACGCAAACTCCAGCCTTACACCTGTCTCGTGAAGGACTAGATGGTTTGGCAAGCGGACGTATTCGAGGTGAGGGCGAACTGTGTTGTACTCGTTATCGGAGATCGATAGAAGTATTTTGTTACTGACTGGCTTTCCTGCGGGATTCGTCCGCTCGCCAGACTGCACGATTTGGGGGTCTTGGCGCGCCACAAGCGAGAACCGAAAAGCCTCCGGGACGCGGGGATGAACCCACCCGCCGTGATGTACAAACAGGAACTCTGCCTGTTCGCTGAAAGATTGTACAGGGTCCAACACGACGCTTCTGTAGGGTATCTTACATTGGCTCACCGCTGCCACCCGCAAGCACCGCGACGCACGAAATGGGACCAACACTTAAAGCGATTCCGCTTCACCCCAAACCGGTTCCGAAATCGGACGTTCGCACGAACAAAACCTTTCCATCTATGTAGGATGCCCGACAGACGATCCAAAATGGCGCGTGTAAGCTTCGCCCAGCACTTTATGCATCTTTCGCCAGGCCAAGACTGGCTGACGGTTTTCTGCTGCATTGAGGCAGTACGCCGCTGCAAAAAGGACGACGCTTCGTCCCTTGACGGCGGGCAGGTATTAGCAAGCAGTCAGACAACGTTGGGGAGCAGCGACATAGGCGGCCATGAGCCGGAAGCTGGTATGGATTGAGCAACGGCGTTTTGTGGGTTTTGGTTGCTCCGAATGTGGCTGGCGGTTCGAACCTTCTGGTCCGCCCGCAGGCGCATCTTTCGACGAAATGATGCGCAACTTCGAGTTGAAGCGCGACAAAGAGTTCACATCCCATGTTTGCGCCAATTACCCAAAAGCCAAGAGCACAAGGAGCGAGCACGATGAATAATTCACATTGCCGTACGTGCTGGCGCGGAACTCAGTATGTGCCCTGTTGAAGCAGGTACTGGCAGCTACAACTGCGCGGCAGGAAACGGGCCGCGCCAGTGGAGCATTGTCCTGCTGTGGACTGGTCCGGATCAATGGCAACCAGCCGAAAATCAACCCGAACACAATAAGTCCCGTGCTAGAAGCCGCCGCGGATGGTAGTTCCGGGACAACACTTTGCCATTCCCGTTGCACGGACAGGTTTGAAAAAGTTCTGGTGTTGGCTAATCCTGCCACCGTCTCCGTCGATGATATTCGCCGCCACTAAGGCCGCCGAGGTCAATCACGACGGTGACAATCAGAATCACTAAATTAATGCCAGCTATCGGCTGTCGTGTATTCGCCATCCACGCATACACTAACGTGGTTAGGGGTAAGAACAGAAATCCGAGCAAGGGCAATATCAGACCCTGGTACGCTCGTTCTAAATAATTCGAGAACAGGAACAACAATGCGAGTGCGATTCGAGGAAAGGCGAGAAAGACAACTAGCAGTAGGCAACCCACAAGATTCTCCTCATCGTACGCTTTTTCGGCACGCGACACAACGCGCTCGAAGTTGCGGGCGGGTCTATCGCTATATTATGCGAGATTCAAGGGGGTATTCCCTACTAATTAAAGGATCACGTTTAATCCCCCGTTCTCGCTCCGGCACCGACCGCCAACCTTTCCACCAGAGCTGGTAACACGTGTTGATACACGGATGACGAGAATCGGCGCGCATATTCCAGGAGCTTGGGCCTATTCACGTTGGTGAAGTCAAGCTCGTCGAGAGCGGGCGCCGTTCCGTTGCGAATGCCAAGATAAATCCAGTCGAGAATTGTCTTTTCTGGCTCTGCTATCAGATAGCTGCCGTATCGAGTTGTCTTTCGCACGAAACCCCAATAGAGACGCGGACTTATACTGCGGTAGCTGATTGTGATGGTTCTTGACCTGAACTCGTCTGGGCGTTCTGTAGTCACACAAGTGAGCGTGTAAGGAGACTGGGTGCTAATACCGTAATCGCGGAGAGCGGACTCAAGCGAGACATACGCATCACCGCGCAAAACATTCACGAGATCACGTGGCGATCCATCCAGCGCCAGCCAGTTGTAGTAGGTCTTATCGTTGACATGCTCGACGAAGCCTTTTCGCTCCAAGCGCGAGAGCGCCTGTGTAACAGACGGCGGACCAATGTCGTACTTACGAGCCAGTTCATCCGTGCGGAGGATAGAACTGATCTGCGCCTCTTTACGAATTGTGGTTACCCAATCCATTATTCGTCCTCCAACCAGCGTCGGTACAACTCATGAAGTGCTTTGCGCAGAGGGCGGAATTGTTCCCGTGCCAGCGCATCGAATACCTCTGGGGGCAATAGAGAGCGCAGCTCACTCAGACAACGCTTCTGTTCAACTTGAGCAATTCTCCTAGAGATATCTTCTGCTTCAATTTCATGGTTCATCAGGGTGTCGTGCAAATGATTCTCAAGCTGCTCATTGAGAACGACGCCCACCTGTCTCAACCGATAAATGTCAAAGGCATCACGCACTTTCATGATGCCCCGCAACAGAAAGCACTCAGCCTTCTGGAGCAGGAGCAAGTCGCGAGAAGCGGCCTTCACGGTGACGACATTCTTTTCATCAATTTCAACCGTGTGCTCCTCAATCTCCCTTTCGAGTACGGACCCAATCCGAGTGATGTCTACCTTGAACAAAAGGCTACTGTCGCGCTTCTTGACTAGAACATGGTCACCTGAGGCCTCGACTCGAAGCGGGCCTAGGTCTAGGGCCTCCGCCGCCGAGGCGAGTCCAGTCGCGAGCGAGGCACAAAGATCCGCCGCTGTTGGTAGCTCTTCCGCCCTCCCTAGCAAGTCCAAGTCGGCGGAGAGACGAAGGCTGTCGTGAAAAAGCAGCAACGTTGCGCCGCCGAAAAGCAAGAAGGATTCTGGGAAATCTCGGAAGAGAACGCCAGAAGCAACTCGCATTAATGCGATGACTTCGGCTTGCTCGCCGCTGAATCCCTTGTCTGTATACGCGGCGATCTGTGCTGCCAGTCTCACAACTAGAATATAGCATAATCGCTACGATTAGGAAATGATTGTTAACAATGAAACCTGTATAATGCCTATCCGCTACGAATGGGTCTCGGTTAACCATTGAGGCGAACGAAAGGCGCAAGCCAAAGCTGGTGTAGAACCATGCTTCGGGTGAGCGAACGAGAAAAGCTCAACATCGAAGCATTCTATTATCAACTGGTCACCGGCGACCTGGAAAAAGCATGCCGGGTCTATGAGCTGTGGGGCCAGACCTATCCGCGAGATTTTATTCCGCCAAACCGACTTGAGCAACCTTGACTGGGCTCTTGGACGCTACGAAAAAAGCCTTGATGAGGCCCTCGAAGCCCTGGGTCTCGAGCCAACAAGCGGTAACAATTATGAGAACCTGGCGTGGGCCTATTTCCTTTTGAATCGTTTGGAGGAGGCCCCGATCGACGATCGAAGCGGCGGACGAGAAAGCTCGACACTCCAAACCTGCATTTGATTCTGTATTTGGGTGCGGCTCTTTTGCGTTTGAAGTTACAGCATGATTTTTCAAGAGGATAGATGAGGGGTGTCGTGTTCATACTTCTCAGATGTGGGGGATATCGAGCGTGCGACGAGATATGTGGTGAACACATTGCCACGGTTGCCACTGTCGGAGAATACTTCGTCCTCACTTTCATTCGGCTGGACGAGCAGCAATGAGTTGGCGCTGCTTGGAACTCCTCCCTTTTACCTTGTTGATCCCAACACCACCTGGATGGATGCGATGAGGGCTGGACATTTCTCTCGTGGTTGGCTATGGTAAGGCTGCAGGGGAGGAGCAGCGGTGGCGAGCCCAGCCGACAGCAACACGTTCCAGTGCAGCGGCCGGATATTCCCGGCATCCGAGATCGCTCTGATGCGCGAGGTAGTGGCAACCTGTCGTGGCCTGAGTCGCAAAGAGCTGGCCAACACCATCAGCGAGTTGGTGGGCTGGACGCGGGCGAATGGTTTATTAAAGGAAGCCGAATGCCTCATGCTATTAACGCGGCTGGAAGCGGCGGGCCTGCTCACGTTACCGGCGAAACAGCAGACGCGACCGGTGGGGTCGGCGACCTCGATTCCGCACACGGCCGAGGGCGAACCGGGTGCGCCGCTGAGCGGACCACTGGAAGCTTTTGCTCCCGTCTCGCTCGAGCTGATCAGCAATGCTGGGGCGCGACAGCGATTTCGCGAACTGGTCGACCGCTATCACCCCTTGGGTTACAAAATACCTTTCGGAGGACACCTGGAATATCTGGTCTCGATTAGCCAGCCGGTGCCGACGGTGGTGGGCGGTCTGCAGTTTTCCAGTGCGGCGTGGCGGATCGAGGTGCGCGATCAATGGATTGGGTGGGACGACGCAACCCGCGCGCGTCATCTGCCGCAGGTGGTCAATAACAGTCGCTTCCTTCTGGCTCCTTGGGTCCACATCAAAAATTTAGCTAGTGCCACGTTGGCCCGCGGACTCCGGCGTTTGCCCGCGGACTGGCAGGCGCAATACGGCGTCACCCCACTGCTGGTGGAAACCTTCGTGGACCCGGCGCAGTATAGCGGCACTTGTTATCGGGCGGCCAATTGGGTGGAGCTGGGAGAGACGAGCGGGCGGGGCCGCGATGATCGTCAGCATCGCCGCCATGGAGCGCGGCGCAAGCGGGTCTTCTTGTATCCGCTAAGGCGGGATGCGCGGGCACGGTTGCGGGGAGAGCGGTGACCCCATGAGCGCCCTGCCCTGTCCGGTGGCGGATCCGTTTGCCGCGGCGGACCAAGCCTATGCGACAATCACCGAGTTCCTGCGTTCCGAGGAGACGCAACAAGTGAAGCATAGCGAACTGGAACGGCAGTTGGAGGGGATGGGGCGGGAGTTGATGCGGAAATTGCTGCAGGCGCATCTGGACATGCGCCAGCCGGGCAAGGCGGTCGAAGCGGTGCGGGATGCGGCGGGCACGACACTGACGCCCACCCCGGTCCATGCGCGCAGTCTGGAGAGCATCTTCGGCGAAGTGGAGGTGGCCCGCACCGGCTATAGAGCCGCAGGCACACCCAGTCTGCACCCGCTGGACGGTGCGCTCAATCTGCCGCCGGAGAAGTACTCTCTGGAAGTGCGGCGGCGAGTGGCGATCGAAGCGGCCAAGAGCTCGTTTGACGAGGGGGTGAAGACGCTGGAGGGATATACAGGCGCGCACGTGCCTAAGCGTCAGTTCGAGGAACTGGTGATCCGGGCGGCGCAGGATTTCGAGGCGTTTTACGCGCATCGCCAGCAGGCGCTCGCGCCGATCCGCACGCGGCATCGATTCTGGTACTGACGGTGGATGGCAAGGGTGTGGTCATGCGGCCCGAGGATCTGCGCGAACCCACGCAGCGCGCTGCGGCGGCGCGTGCCAAGACCTTCACGGCGCGGCTGGGGAGCGGTCGCCGCCTCCATGCCAAACGGATGGCCGCGGTGGCTGCCATTTATACCGTCGAGCCCTATGTGCGCACGCCAGAAGAGATCCTGCCGGTTTCTCCCGCGCTGCGGGAAAAGCCCGCGCGGCCACGGCCTGAACACAAACGGGTCTGGGCCAGCCTGGCGCAGTCGCCGGAGGCGGTGATGCAGGAGATGTTCGACGAGGCGGCACACCGGGATCCGAAGGGACAGAAGCGCTGGGTCGCTTTGGTGGATGGCAATCTTCCGCAGATTGATCATCTCCAGCAGATGGCGGAGGAGCGGAACATTCCCTTGATCATCGTCGTCGACTTTATCCATGTGGCGCAGTATGTGTGGAAGGCGGCGGGGGCCTTTTTCCCAAACCAGGTGGAAGCAGATCGCTGGGCGCGAGGGCGCCTGCTGGAAATTCTGCGTGGGAAGGCCAGTCTGGTGGCTGCCGGCGTGCGCCGCAGTGCCACGCTGCGAGAGATGGCTGCGGCAGAGCGGAAGCCTGTGGACGACTGTGCCGACTATCTCCTTAACTACTCGC
Organism: uncultured Acidobacteriaceae bacterium; assembly: GCA_963714225.1. Classification (GTDB taxonomy): domain Bacteria; phylum Acidobacteriota; class Terriglobia; order Terriglobales; family Acidobacteriaceae; genus Sulfotelmatobacter. Next base: position 12,603 of record CAVQNY010000055.1, read on the forward strand.
CGTATCTTCAGTACGACAAGGCGCTGGCCGAGGGGGTTCCCATCGCCACTGGGGTCATTGAAGGCGCCTGTCGTCATCTGGTCCAGGACCGGATGAATCTGACCGGTGCGCGCTGGAGCTTAACCGGGGCAGAAGCGGTGCTCCGCCTGCGCGCCCTGCGCTCCAGTAATGACTTTGATGCCTATTGGGAGTTTCACGAGCAGCAGGAATATGAACGCCATCACGCCTCGCACTACGCCGATCACCGTGTGCCGATTGTCGTTCTGCCTGCGGCCCTCTTATCCCAACCCAGTCGTCGCAGCACTCTGAAAATCATCAAGAAAAAAGGAGAGTCGTAACCGCCCTCGCACCAGCGAGCTGGCCCTGAATTTCATAGAAATAAGAAAAACTAAAACTAAAAGAGCCGCACCCTCTGTATTTGCTGGCCTTCCTTAGAAACGATACGGCAACGATGGCGCAACAAGCGCCCTGGGCCACCAGTAGGGCGGGAATCGAAGACACGTTCCTCTCTACCGAGGCGGAAACCGCGGCCTACTCCGGAAAGCTTGACAAGGCTGGGGAGCTTTCGCGCCGCGCGGTGGCGTCGGCTCAACGTGCCGGAGAAAAGGAAGTGGCAGCGAGCGATGAAGCCTCACTGGCATTGTGCGAAGCCGTCTTTGGCTATCCAACCGAGACGCGGCGAGCGAGCACAACGGCGCTCGGTCTGTCGAAGGGCCGGGATGGCCAGTACAAGGCCGCATTGGCATTGGCGATGATTAGTGATGCAACGCAGGCTCAGACGTTGGCGGATGATTTGAGGAAGCGATATCCGGAGGATACGATCGTCCAATTCCAAATACTGCCGATTCTCAATGCACAGCTTGCTCTAAACCGCCGCGACGCTGGGAAGGCCATCGAGGCTCTTCAGGCCGCTGCGCCTTACGAACTGGGATTCGCCGCAGGCATGTATGCCGTGTATTTGCGGGGCGAGGCGTACTTGGCAATGCATGGAGGCAGCAAGGCCGCAGGCGAATTCCAAAAGATTATTGACCATCGGGTCGTAGTGTTAAATCCGGTCGGTTCGCTCGCCCTACTGAGTCTGGCCCGCGCTTATGCCTTGCAGGACGACAGGGTCAACACCCGGAAATCGTACCAAGATTTCCTCACCCTCTGGAAAGACGCCGACCCCGACATCCCCATCTGAAAGAAGCTAAAGCCGACTACTCGAAGCTACAATGAGGGCACTGAATCAAGGACGGCACATCCCGATCCTGCTAACGTTCGTAGCTTTCCTAGCTGTCTCGCTTCAGCAACGCGACAGCCAGATCTTTGCTCAAGAGGCCGCGGGGACGCAAGCTAGATCTGACACCGGCACAATCGTCGCTGGAATGTTCCAGTTGCGTATCGTATCGAGGGTACCGGCGCGCCCACGATCGTGATCGGGAGCGGGAGCGCAATTTACTACCCTCGTGTCTTTTCCCAGAACCTCCGCCAGCACCTGCGTTTGGTTTTCCTGGACCACTGGGGCTTTGCACCTTCGCCTGGTCGCGTAGACACGACGGAGTTCGCCTTGGACGCGATTGTTGATGACATCGAGCGTGCCCGTAAAGAGCTCGGGCTTGGGCGCGTCGCTATCGCGCTAATGGCGCTCGAATATGCCAAAAAGTATCCAGCCAATGTATCGCAGGTGATGATGATCGGTATGGCGCCGAACCTGAGCGCGGCATTTGCAGAGGCCAACAACCGGTATTGGGAAGAATCGGTATCTCCGGAACGCAAGGCCGTCATGAAGGAGAACCTGCAGCGTCTTCCCGACGAGAAGATACACTCATTACCTCCGGAAGAGCGATTCGCCAAATGGTACATCCGAGAAGGTCCGCGCCTTTGGTATGATCTGCGGTTCGATTCGTCACCGCTGTGGGAGGATGTTCGACGGAACCTGGACATGTATGACTATATGTGGGGACGCGTTTTCCGGGATATCGACATCACCCAGGGACTCGCCGCCTTTGATCGGCCGATATTCCTCGCGCTCGGACGTTATGACTTCGCTTGTGGCCGCCATCTCTGTGGGACCCCATCAGGCCGAAATTCCGGGATTTAACAGTGCGGGTGTTCGAGCGCAGTGGTCATACGCCCCCGTACAAGGAACCGGGCCTGTTCGATGCAGAACTTTTGCGCTGGACAGTTTTGGGACAAGAATCATCTGGTGGCACAAGAACTAACGCAGCAGAAGGACATCCAGTGGGGTTCTTCTCCTCCCGTATTCTTCGGAGGAGCGGTCGTAGACGTAGCGGATAGCGTTCATCAAAAGCTCTCACAATTCGAGCGGCCTCAATCGCTGACCAATGATGGCCCCGCCGTGGATGTCGCACCAGACGCGGCAAGACAACTCTCGGAACTCTCACGAGGATCCCGATGAAGAACTGTTGTACTCCGAGTGAGTGATTGCTCTCCGAATGATTTTACGGGCCGCAAGACAGCATGGTTTCTTTGGTATGTGCCCATCGCTATTTTGGTGGTTGGCGCATCGTGGACCCGAGGGCGCGTATGGGTATGGGTGCCCGCTCTCGTTGTGATGGGGGGGGCTACTTGGTGAACGCAGCCCGATGCAGGCGGCTGCACTGCTACGTCACTGGGCCGCTATACCTCCGGGCGGCGCTCTATGTCGTGCTCTCCGCATTTGGGCTGGTCGTCTTGCACCCCGATCTGTTTCTCATCGTCGTGCTGGTGGTCTCATGCCTGCCTAGTGTGCGGAGATTCCGTTGGGGAGGTACCCGAAGAGAGCATAAACGCATTCAAGCTACTGCCTTGCTCTGAACCGAACAATAAAAGGCCAGCAAAATAGCTGGCCTCGGTAGACGAGATAACGCTGGTCGTTCACTTCTGCATGCTGTCGTTCTTCATGCTGTCCGCCGCCATCTTGAGCGACATGACATGAACCTCTTTCTTATCGGCATAGACGTGCGCATTGAGTGTGACGTGGTGTCCTTCATGGCCTTTCACCGCATCTGGGTTGGTGATGGTCCAACTCTTGCCGTCTTTGTCGCTTACAAACATCTTTCCGTCTTTGCTGATCTTGCCCGTAACGTCGACGGCCTTTGCGGACGTGTCGGCCTTCATGTTGTCCTGCTTCATGGTGTCCTGAGCCACTGTGACGCCACACATCAGCAGGCTAAGCGCGAAGCAAACGGTTATTAGCTTTTTCACCTTGGTCTCCTTCTTGAACGTACACAGCCGTGCAACATTATACGCCTGACAGCTCGCGCTCGGATCGCCCCGATGCCAAGCAACGCAGAGGGAATCATGACTGGAGGAGGCATCCGTTTTCCAGCACTTGCGGGATCTCATTCTTCAATTCGAGAGCAGCAGCAACCCGGGGGTCACGCAGCTTGAGTGAACGCGGAACAACGGGTACCATCGTCGAAACGCTCCTTCCAATTCGTTGTTGAGGACTTTGGTCCGGGTCCGTAGCAGTAGATGCGCACTAACGAGTTTAGCCACGTCTGAAGAGCAACTCCAGAGTCTTTTTCGAGGTACAAGAAGCGCAAGCCCACTCCGTAGCAGTCACTCGAAACTACATCCACTTTCGCATAAACCGTCTGTGGCTCGACGCTTGAAAGTCGAACTCCACTATAACGACTCCTTCGAGCTTTACTGGATCAACTAGCTTGATGGCCAACCCGCCCTCACTCACGTTCTTCATGCTGGCGGTGAAAGATTGCCCGAGAGAATTCCGAAACCGCACGGGCAAATCAACGTCGCATCGGAAATACCTACGATGCTCGAGTTCCATCTTCGTAATGGCGATATCGAGGACGCTACGCAGTCGAGTCTGCTGAATCAGTTTGCTGAGTACGAAGTTTGCTCCTAATCGAGAGCTCCTTCGGCGCTCGTCGAACCGTTTACGATAGCTAAATTCTTGGAAACAGCCGTTAAGGTCATCCCGCCGAGTCGGTCTCGGACGATGGCTGCCCGGTCAAGATTCATTGGTGCACGCCCGATCCGCACACCGTCCAGCTTCGCCCTGCGCATTCCGGCGAGGACTCGTTCGCGTATCAAGTCCGATTCGAGTTCGGCAATTGAGCCGATGAGGGTCAAGAAAAGTCGTCCCATCGGGCCGCTCGTGTCTACGTTCTCTCGCCGGGATATGAAAACCACGCCCAGACTGTCGAACTCGTCCATGACTTGCAGGAAGTGCTTCACGCTTCTCGCGACCCGGTCGAACGCAGCGACGAGCACGACAGAGAATTTCTTGCGCCGCGCATCCGTGATGAGTGCGTCCAGCCCCGGACGTCTCGCTCTTTTCCCGGAGATTCCGCTGTCTCGATACTCTTGCACGACTTCCAAGCCACGCTGTGCCGGCAAGCTCGCGCAGATCGTAAAGCTGCGATTCGACGTGCTGATCGGCGGTGCTCACTCGAACGTAGATGGCTGCTGGCTTCATTCTCTGGAGTCCTTTCTTGGTCGTTAGCTATTCCTGTGTCGAATCCCGAATCTCTTGCCCTCTGGCGTTCCTTTAACGCGTCGGCGCAGCCGATCCCGCAGCCGCAAGGCAGATCGTTGACTCCGGTGCAAGAACGTTCAACCGTGCCCCGACCTCATCATCCAGCAGCTCTCCGATTTCGCAGTCGTTCAGCCTGCTGAGGCGCTTTGTCAATTCGTGTGGAATCAGCAGCGCGGCTGCCAGCCGTTCCAAGGGGTTGCTGGAGTTCATACGCCTCCGCTGCTCCCGTATGAGTTGCCGGATCGTCAGGTTCCGTCTCCCTGTTCTTGGTATACGGAGCCTTTGGAAAAATCGTCCAGAAAAGGGAGCGTGTGTTACCGAAGATTTTCGTATAAAACCAGAAAGTGATTCAGCAGCCGGACGACCAGTTATTGCAACTTCGCGTATTCGGCTTTTGCCTTGTTTCAGGATGGGGATGTCGGGGTCGGCGTCTTTCGACTCAAAGGTAACGAATGAGCACGATTGACAGGTGTTTTCGTCAGCGACAAATTTCCGCTTCTCATTTCCGGCTGCGATTGAAAACACATCCACGACGTAAGGAGTTGGACCAACCTTCCGGCGTGACTTGACTTCTGTGGCCATTGGACTATGGTGGAAGTAGAAGACCTCTACCTACCAAACAGCAGGCAAGCCCTCAGTTTACGTTCCTTCTATTCGGAGGTCGTTATGACCACGGCATTTCCCCCATGCCAGAAGCGTACCAATTGGAAATCTCTGTACACGGCCGCCATGCTGGAAACCAACAAAGGGGTTCTCCCACAGCGAGTCTCAGAAGCTGAAGCAGCCGTGATCGCGAGAAGACGAGAAATCTTTTGCGCTGACGGAACCCCCGAAGAAAAAGAAGCCTTGGAAGACGCACTATATGCCCTCCATGCGTTTAGAACGGCTTGGCAGCACAGCGAAGCTGCGTGATTCCGTATCCGGATCATCGTCGGCACACCGGAATCACGCAAATACCTGATTTTTTGGGTGGCTGTGACTGCTGGTCAAAAAAAGGCTGCGCCACAGAAGCGCAATGACGAGAGTCGCTATTTCAGCTTTGCGTACTCGGCTCTGGCTTGCTTAAGGATGGGATGTCTGGGTTGGCGTCTTTCCAGAGGGTGAGGAAGTCTTTGTAGGCGGCGAGCGCCCGGATGCTGGGGGCGTAGGCATCCGCGCCCTGCGAGGTTCTCGATTGCAACGCATTCGAACGCGCCACACAGCGATCAGAGTTTGGTGAGGAATTCTACGATTTCGGGCTGGCTCCAGTCGACCGGGCCGATGAACTTGCGCCGAACGACTCCATTGCGGTCGATGATATAGGTTTCCGGCCAACCGTGGGTTCCATAAAGGGTGGCGCTCTTTTGCTCAGGATCGCGCACGGTGACAAAGCCAACTTTATAGTCCTTTAGGAACCTGTGATAGGCATCGGCGTCGACGTCGATGCTAACGCCGAGAACGGCAATGTCCTTGCCCTTCAACCGCTGATCCATTTGCACCAGAGAAGGCATCTCTTCAACGCAAGGTGGACACCAAGTAGCCCAGAAGTTTAAGACCACAATCTTCCCGCGAAAATCACGGAGGCTAATTTTGTGGTCGGAATCTTGAACGCTGAAATCGGGAGCCACTTTGCCAACGTGGGGTGGGCGCGTACCACTATAGCAGCCGCTCAGAATCAGTATGAGAAGCGGAAAGATGGCAATCAGTCGTACAAAAATAGAACGATGGACCTGACACACGGCGGTGGCAGATTCAGTGTCCGCGATGCGGCAGTGGGAGATGGTCCGCCCCACCAACTGAAAGGATGTACCCATTGGCAGGAATGTTATGACGCAATCACGGGCGGGTCAATCAGGGTGACAGGCAAGAGCCTGTGAACCCACCCTTTCATTGTTTTCTTGGTCAAAAAGGGGTTCCCCGCAGCAGCGCCAAACGGTATGGAGACGCGCTGGTTCACTCCGCCGCGATGGTACGCCCATTCCCTCCGATCTAGGCGGACGTCGGTGTCCTGAGTAGACCGATTCCCAGCGTGACGACCCCAACTGCGAGGATCAGTGCCCCGGCGTAGATCAGAGAGACGGCCCCGCCGGCTTGGGTAGCGGTCGGCGGCAGCACCGAGAAAAAGAACCCCGCCGAAATGAGGATCGCCGAGAGGGGGATTCCGATTCGAACGAACCAAAGCAAGGACGTCGGAAGGACTGCTGCGTCCGCGAGCATCTGACAAATCAGAGACAGGATCACGATCACCCCCGCATGGGCGTGTCCGGCACGGAAGAAATTTTGACGGAGAGGATTCTCCATGTGACCGCTGCTCTTGTTCATCAGAGAAGTCAGCAGAAAATATCCGCCGTATTGGATCGTCGGAACTGTGATGAGGATGATCGCTGACATCATTCTGGCTTGGTGAGTCATAAATCTCTCCTTCAACGCAGTAGGCTCAGATGGCTCCCGGCTCTTCTCTTTCTCAACACTCAACCTCGCGATCCAAAACAATGTTGTCCGCGACGGGACTCATGCCCGCTTATCATGACCTAGTGTAGTGTCCCTAAAATAACTAGATATATTTAGGCAAGTGTGATATGTACCTAAGCATGCCCAGAATCGGCCCGGTCGTGAGCTTATCCGCAGATGATTTAGTGCAATTGGTCCGGTGGGAATCGGCCCCCAGCACACCGCAGCACGTAGCCTTGCGTTGTCGCTTGGTCTTGGCCGCCGCCGCCGGCAAGCAGGATTTGGAAATTGCTTCCACGTACCAGGTCAGTCGGCATACCGCCGCCTTGTGGCGCCGGCGCGCGCCCGGTGCCGGGATCGGTTCGGTGTGGGAGGTTCAACCCGGCCGAGGACGCAAACCCAAGTATGACCTGGCCAAGCGAGACGCCTTGATTGCCGCGACTCTGGAGACCAAACCCAAAGGCATGACGCACTGGAGCTGCCGGACGATGGCCCAAGCCCAGGGGGTGAGTAAGAACATGGTGAACCGGCTGTGGCAATTACACAACCTCAAGCCGCACCTTACCAGGACCTTCAAGTTGTCGCGCGATCCCAAGTTTATCGAGAAGCTGACCGATGTGGTGGGCTTGTATTTGAACCCGCCGGAGAAGGCGATCGTGTTGTGCGTGGATGAAAAGAGCCAGATTCAAGCCTTAGATCGAACCCAGCCGGGCCTGCCCTTGAAGAAAGGCCGGTGCGGCACGATGACCCACGACTATAAGCGCAACGGAACTACCACCCTGTTCGCGGCGCTGAGCTTATTGGACGGCAAAGTCATGGGGCAGTTCCAGAGTCGGCACCGCCATCAGGAATTCCTGAAGTTCTTGCGCCGTCTGGAGCGAGAGTTTCCCGGAGATCGGGAACTGCACCTGGTGTTGGACAATTATGGCACGCACAAAACTCCGGAAGTGCAAAGCTGGTTGAAACGCCACCGCCGCTTTGTGCCGCACTTTATTCCCACCAGTTCCAGTTGGCTGAACTTGGTGGAGCGCTGGTTTCGGGAGCTGACGGAAAAGGCAGTGCGGCGAGGAGCGTTTGTCAGCGTGCCAGATTTGGTGCAGGCCATTGAAGCGTTCTTGGCCGCGTGGAATGAGAATCCGCGGCCTTTCGTGTGGACCGCCCAACTGGACGAGATCCTGAAGAAGATTGAGCGGGCGCGAGCGAAATTGGAATCGATTCAACCGGGGAGCACCCTACCCCGACGTCGGCGGAAAGGGGAAGAATAATATATCTAGTTATTTAAGGGACACTACACTAGTTCGATTCACGCAGGATCGCTCCCATCATCAGTCGCGGGCACCTTTGTGAGTGAGAGAGCTAAGCCGCTTTTTGTGCATCGCCAAAAAACTGCTGAGCTATCGCTTTTCGGAATGCCTCATCACCGAGCTGCAAGCGCATTGCATACATCGCTTTTGCATCTGCGCCAGCAATATAGCGGAGTTGGTCTTTTCCGTCTGTGGCAGCTTCGTACACTACCTCGGCGATCTGCTCAGGGGAAGAGTAGGTTGCCATCTGCTAGGGATCGGTGATGATTCCCATGACCTTGTTAACGAGTGCGTCATAGGCAGGATGTCGACCAGTATCGAAAGATCGTGTGAAGAAATCCGTTTTCATGCCACCCGGTTCTATGGTCTTGATGCCGATTCCGAATTGGTTCAGCTCAAAAGCCATGCTTTCGCTCCAGCCTTCAAGCGCCCATTTCGTCGCGTGATAGATGGAGTTGAAAGGAACCGTCAGGAGTCCGCCAATCGACGTGGTATTGATGAACAATCCGGCCCGCTTTTGTCTGAAATATGGGGTGAAAGCCTTCGTTGTGCGGATCGCCCCCAACACGTTGGTGTTTACCATGCGAAGAATTTGCTCGTCCGTAAGCCCTTCAAGCGGACCCGCGAGACTATAACAGCATTGTTGAAGACCACATCGACGCCCCCCGATCCAACGACTTGTTCCGCCACGCTCTCGATTTCCTGAGGATCAGTTACATCCAGCGCGATCAATGTAACGCTAGAAATGTTACCTAGTTCTTTTTCCTTCTTTGGGTCGCGCATGGAGGCGATGACTTTCCACTCCTTCGCCGCGAACAATTTGGCGGTAGCTCGACCCAAGCCTGAAGAACTGCCAGTGATAAAGATTGCTTTCTGGTCTTGATTGCTCATAGAGCCTCCAATCAAGCTACGAATGTGTCTCGCTCATATCTCGCCTGAGCGGATAGTCAACGATGATGGCGCGACCATCCGTCAGAGCTTTGACTGAGTGGCGCACATTGCTCGGCACAATCCCCACCATGCCCGGTCGAGCAACTTGCTTGACGCCATCGATGGTCAATTCGAGTTCACCTTCGATAACCTCGTAGACTTCTTCCTGAGAGTGGAAATGCTCGTGGATGGACGAACCGCGTTTGAAATCGTAGTGGGCGAACGTCATGCTGGGTGAATGAAAATAGCGTCCATACCAGCCCGGTAGACGCTCGATGACTTCGAGGGCGCTGGTGTCAATGAATGGCACGGGAGTGCTCCGGTGAGCGATTGTAGCACTGCCTCCCGATGCGGGGGGTTCAATTGAACTGGGGCGATAGCGTTCACTGGATCGTGCCTTCTTCGCCGAGCGTGCTTCGATTTTTCCCGATCACCCGCACTTCTTTTCCACGGAGACCTGCGTACTTGATCGCCATGCCGAGGAGCATGTATTCGTCCTCTTGGTAGTCGCAGCAAAGGCGTCTTGGTGAAGTAGCACCAATTCGGTCCCATCCGCGCAGGCTTTCGCGAATTCGGGAAGCTCTTTTCTGATGGTCGCGATCAGGCTGGACTCTCGCTGCATGCATTCGTCATTGGTCATCGTGCTAAGAGAATAGCCGATCCTGAGTAGGTGCGAATTCCACGGGCTTCGAGCATTCCTCGTCGTCGTTAGCCACGTGATTGATCCGCGAGCCTACAGGGTAGCTCCGCTTGATCTAACAGGCGAGGCGCTGTGTCAGTTCGTCCTTTCGAGCTGGCATGCGGCACCTGAAAAAAAGAGCGAGAACAAGCCCGCTCCCGCTCTCATATAGATTATGGAACTGTCCGAACCTACCGCTTCAACTCGACTTGGATGACCTCGAAGCGCTTTTTGGTCTTGTTCTCCGGCAGGTGAGTAAAGGCGTCCATGTGCTGCACCGACCCGGCGCTCGCGTTGATGTCCTCCGTTTTGCCATCCGGGTAGGTGAATTTGGCGCGGGCGTCCGTCAGGAACACGGCGATAGATTCCGGGTGGGAGTGCATCACCGATTTCTCGCCCGGTCCGTACTTGATGCGCACCACGCGGACATGGTCGTTTTCAAACTCGACCTTGTAATGCTTAGGATCGACTTTCACTGGGTCATCGGCGGTTGGTTGAGGCATTCTTGCGGTTGCCATATTCCCCCTCCTCTTGGATTTGACAGATGGGCAAAAGTCTAGTCCCCAGCGCTTTGAAAGTACACAGCATGTCACGACGGTGGCTCGGCTGGGTTTCAAGCGGGCTGTGTACCAGATCAGCAACAGCCGCAGCGTTTTCCCCGCAAGGCTTCTCGACCTTCCCAGACGATCAGAGGGAGAACGGCTAGAGCCGCAATCGGGTCTGCCCACTTGACGTGCCAGATCGCGTTGATAGCGAGTCCCGCCAATGCGATCAGCGACAAGTAAGCGCATAACGCCGACTGTGCGGCGTCCGCCCTCAACGCTGCACTGCCCGTGGCTCCTGACAGCCGCCGCTTTTCCTTCGCAAGCCACGGCATGATAGTAGCGGCTGCGACCAAGATTGCTATCCCCAGAAACGTAGGTTTGGGTTCGCTATAGCCCAACAGACTCGCGACCGACGTGATCGCGACATAAGCAGCCAGCACGAACAACAAGCCTCCCGCGACACGTGCAGCCCGTCTCTCGTCTCCGTGTGCAGCGGTTGCGCGAAATCTCCACAGCACTATTACCGCCGAGAAAAGTTCGATTGCGCTGTCTCCACCGAAGGCTAGCAGCGCGGGGCTCCGCGCCCGCCAAGCACTAAAGAGGGATACCACAGCCTCCGCACTCATCCATGCGATTGTGACGGTCTGCACCCGTTGGATTCGTCGGATAGCGTCTGGAGACGCTGTTTGCAGCAGCGAAGCCATTCAAGACATTATGGCACTGCACTGGCATACTTCGCGGTCAAAGACCTCCCGCCCATGCCGTGTGCCGCTAACCGATCCCCAAGCTCATCGGCCACGGATGCGGCAGCAGCAAGAACATCAATAGCGCCCCCACAAGCGCCATGTTCTTCGTGAAGTTGATCCTGTCGATCTGCTTCATTTGCGCGTCGTCCATTTTCCAGTAGGCGTGCATCTGGAACGACACACCCAGCAGAAAGACAATCAGCAGAATGATCCCAACCACAGGATAGACGCCCAGCAACATGCTGAGACCACCCAGCAGCAGGATGACCCCGGTTCCTGCCACCGCAACCTTGGGAGACGGTGTTCCTCTCGCCTTCGCGTACTCGCTAATGTAATTCAGGTTCTTGAAGTGGTTGAAACTTCCCACCAACCAAAACGTAGCAAAGATAATCCTTCCGATCAGAAAAGCGATGTTCATCTCGGCTCCTTCCTTTCGCTTGACTCTGGACTGCACTCCAGATTGTATGATTCTGTTATGGCGACCAACCACCAAGCAGCGAGCGCGACGATGCAGATCGGCGAGGTCGCGAAACGCACTTCCCTATCCGTAGACGCGATCCGATTCTACGAGAAGCGCAGGCTCGTGCCCAAGGCGGTTCGCAGCGCGGGTCGGTTCCGACTGTACGGAGCGAGCACCGTCGAGCGACTTCACTTCATCCGGCAGATGCAGGGACTCGGCTTCTCCTTGAGCGAAGTTGGGGAATTGATCCAGCTTCGCGAGCGGAAGGTGGATGCCTGCGAGTCGGTAAAGGAGTTGCTAAAGGCAAAGCTGACCCACGTCCGAGCAAAGCTGCAAGAACTACGGCATCTGGAGTCGGAGCTAGAAATGGATTTGCGAAAGTGTAACCGCGAACTGAACCATCGGCGTCGGCACGCAGCCTGCGGTTGCCCGGTGCTCGAAGAGGTAGCAGGGATGAGTCAATGAAGATTGAGCTTTTGTACGTCCCCGGCTGCCAGAACTACCAGCCTACGTTCGAGAGACTTCAAGCGGTCTTGGCATCCGAAGCGGTCAAGGTTGGAATTCAGGGGATACCTGTGACCACCGAAGTTGAGGCGAAGGCACTGTCATTCCCCGGTTCTCCCACCGTTCGCGTCAACGGTGAGGATGTCGAACCACTTCAGACGGGGGTACCCAGCTTAGCCTGTCGCCTCTATGAAAATCGGAGCGGCATTCCGTCAGAGGAGTTGTTGCGGGTAGCAATTTCAGGCTCGAAGCGGAGGAAGTGAAAATTCGCATGCGCGTAGCAGAACGAGCAACGCCTGTGGCAGCAGTGATCGCCGTGCTATCGACCCTGTCTTGCTGCTTACCGCTCACGTTTCTGGGAGCGCTGGGGCTGGCGGGAGCGAGCGTCCGGTTGCAGTCATTGCGTCCTTGGTTGCTGGTCAGTGCAGTCGTCCTCCTCGGCGTCGGTTTCATTCAGTTGTACGTTCGGCGCAATCAATGTCAAAAGCGAAGTCCGTTGAGCATCGCCCTCTTTTGGGGCGCTGCTGTAATCGTCCTTCTTGTGATCCTTTTCCCCCAAGTGATAGCCAGCTTGATTGCCGGGTAAGACATGCCAACGCGAAGAGTCAAATACGTGTTTTGGCTGGTCGGGATCGTTGCTGCGGTCTTGATCGTCTGGTATCTCTGGCTGTCGAAAGGAACGCCACAGGGACAACCGCCGCTCACTTCACTGACACAAAATAACCTCGACCAGTTTAAGCATGATTTCAATGGCGCGGGTGATGAAGCCCGGTTGGTGCTGTTGCTGTCGCCGACTTGACCGACCTGCTTGCGGGGGGCGTCCGCAATCGAAAAATTGCTGGAACAGACGCGTTCACTGCCGATCCGTATCTTTGTCGTGTGGGAGCCAATCCTGCCGACAGATTGGTCGCGACCGAGTGGGATGGTTCAATCCCGAATTTCGGACACGCGGGTTATCCAATACTGGGACAGTGACCATCTCGTGGCACGAGAGTTGCAGCACCGACTTTCCTCGGAGCCAAGCTGCTGCCAGCGCAGGGGCATACTTTGGGACTTGGCCGTGCTCTATGGGAGGCAAGCACAATGGGACAATTCCCCGCCTGTCTTCGCTGACGGCCCGGTCGTGGACGCAGCACCCGACCTTGAAAAAGCGCTGGCTGGACTCTCGCGCACTTCCGCTCCTCAATTAGAATAATGAGCACTCAGTCCAATGGAAGGGGGACAAATGCAAGGAACACAGTTTAAATACGCGATCAAGTTTGTCAACGACATGGATAAAGCCGTCAAGTTCTATCGTGAGGTGCTCGGTCTAAAGGTGAAGTTCGAGTCGCCCGGCTGGAGCGAGTTCGTGACGGGCGAAACCACTCTCGCGCTGCACCCGGCTTCCGACAAGAATCCAGCCGGAAAAGTCGAATTGGGCTTCACTGTCGCCGACGTGGAGGCTTTCTACCGGGACATGAGCGCCAAAGGCGTGCTCTTCAGCATGCCCCCAAAGAAGCAGGATTTCGGCGGCGTACTTGCCCAGTTCGTCGATTCCGAAGGCGCTCATTGCAGCGTGGGCGCTGAGGCGGCGTAGTAGGGATCACAATGACAGACGAAATCGTGTTTCATCACGGAACCACGATGGTGCGTCTGCGTTTGCCAGTCCGTTCAACGTTCCAGAGGCAACAGGTATGACGGGTTGCTCTCGAACGCGCTGCCAAAGACTTGCCTATCTGCTTCGCGCATATCCCAAGCGATGACCGAGGTCGGTGTGATCTGGATTGTCACATCATCCCACGATGCGAACACGGGACCAACTCGGGGGTCCGCGAGTGCGGCGTCGCTCAGATATTTGGCATGAACCCGCCCATTCCATTTCCGTGACACTTCACCCGTCAAGATTTGTGCAGTGCCCACGATGTTTATGCCGCATGATGCTGCGGGGTCGCGGGAGTCGATCATTAACGAGATTTTGGGCGTCGACCGCAGATTTCGAGCCTTGCGGGTGCGCGTGGACGTGGCTATATAAACATGCGCACCATCAAACCAGTACCACACCGCAACCATGTGGGTGGAGCCGTCTGGGTTGTTCGTTGCGAGCGACGCGATGTAACGGCTTTCCAACAAGTGCCGAACCAGAGAATCGGAAAGAGAAGCCATAGCTAGAACCCTCACTAAACCCGAGCCACGTAAATGCCTTCCAGAGTGAATCCACAGAGGCATTGATTGTCGCGAACCAAAATCTTATCTTTTCGGGGCAATTTTGAAAACGGGCGTTTGCGTGAACACGCCGAGTCACTTCGCATACCACTCCGAATGCGGCGACCATCCGCTGCGCGAGAGGAATTGCTGGCAACCGGCTTACTGACTGGCTAAGGCAAGTTTGTGGTGCTGCACGATCCACCCAATCTGGACAGCAGTCTCTCGATCTGGATTCGACTCGATCAACTTCGGTGGCGTGCCAACTCCTGCGCCGAACCGATGCCGCGAATAGCTTATGAATGAGTGTATCCCAGCGAACTCGTGACAGCTAGAATCCCGCTGAATTGGTAAAACGGTTCCGGCCTGTTCCTGCCAGTGGATGTCAACGTTGTCGGTAGCGCTTTCTGGCGCGCGGCTTTTGCAATCGAGAGCGGGATTTGACAGGACGCTGCTGCAACCTGCAGACTGCGAACGTGCGCTTCGAACCATGCGATGCACACCGCGACCGCGCGGCTGCGGTTTTGCTCACGACAGCCCCGCCTGGGACGTCCGCTGGCCATTGCCGGTCACAGAGCGCTTAAACAAACGCGATCCTCGTCGAAAGGATACGTCATGATGCGTCGACCTCTGCTCTCTCTGCTCCTCGTATTCTCGTCTCTGCCGGCTCTTGCTCAGAACGAACGCCATTTCACGTTTCATTACGCATTCACGGTGAAGAATGTCAGCCCCGTCGAGCGCTTGCGTGTCTGGATTCCTCTGGCCCACTCCGATGCCTTCCAGGAGGTGAAAGTTACTTCCAAGAGTGGAGACTTACCGCTGAAGCAGGTTCGGCAGCCGGAATACGGGAACGAGGTGCTATACGCAGAAGCTTCGAAGCCCGATCAGGACGAGTACAAGTTTTCGGTGGACTATGACGTTGTTCGAAAAGAGCACGTCGTGCTGGTCAACGGGAAGCCAGCGGGTGCTGCGCCGTCCGCGAAGGTGCCTGGCGTCCAGTTGGCGCGGTTTCTGGAACCGGACCACTTAGTGCCGGTCACCGGCGTTCCTGCGCAGCTAGCCGAACAGGAAACAAAAGGCGCAACCACACCCCTCGAAAAGGCGAAGGACATCTACGACTACGTTTTTCGCACGATGAAGTATGACAAGAGCGGCACTGGCTGGGGACACGGGGACACGCTCTGGGCCTGCGATGCGAAGCACGGCAACTGCACGGATTTCCACTCCGTGTTTATCTCGATGGCGCGCGCGGAGAAGATTCCAGCGCGCTTTCAGATAGGCTTCCCGCTCCCGGCCGACAAGCATTCCGCCGAGATTCCCGGGTACCACTGCTGGGCCGAGTTTTATCTTGATTCAGTGGGATGGGTGCCGGTCGATATTTCGGAGGCGTGGAAGCACCAGGAGAAACACGATTACTTTTTTGGCGCACATGACGTGAACCGGGTGCAGTTCACGCAAGGACGGGATCTCAAACTCGCCCCCGCTCAAGAAGGCCCCCCCGCTAAACTATTTTGTCTATCCATACGTGGAGATCCGCGGAAAAGAACATCCCAATGTGGCGATCGCATTTTCTTTTGAGGACGCAGGCACGACGCCCACAAAGGTCAGCGCCTTACGTTAGAGATTTGTACCGAATCGTTCGAGAATTTCGCTCCCCTGGGCTATCCCGAATGCGGTCAGCTTCACCACGGATGGCGGAGAATTGGAAGTTCTTCATGGGACGCCCCTCAGGAACTGGTCGGTAAACCCCCAACTGTCACACGGCACGTCCAGATTGGCAAGACTTTCGACCTCGACCAAATCGTCGAGGCGCATCCCTGCATGGAGGAAAACAAAGTGGTTGATCGATCGTACTTCTGAGGCAGCGAAATTACAGGAAATCTTGAATTGTCGCGTTAGGCGATGGCTGGCGTGTCGGAGCGATCAGAGATTCCGCGCGAATTAGTACTGGTGTCGCCCTGCACTTATTACTGCACCTAACCGGGAGACACTGCACTGAACCTAGAGATTGCGGCGCTGAACTTGGAGACATAATCGCGCAAATTATTCGAAGGGTTGGACGCGGCAGTCACCTTTGACACTGGCGACGAAGTGCTACGAAATAGAGGAGTACCGGGACTCCCTTCGTGCGGCTGTCTCCAAGTTAAGTGCCGTTTTTGCTGCACCACAGTCTCCAAGTTAAGTGCAGTAAACCCGCCCAGTCTCCCGGTTAAGTACAGCGCGACAGCAGCGATAGCGGCCACACACACAGTCATGCAAGAACTCCTGTGAGGGCCAAATTGTAAGTCTTCGTAAGGTTTGACCCTAAGGCGGTATCTAACCACAGACACCCCTTGCGTTAAAGGAATAATCTTGGAATCTTTGTCATGGACGAGGGCCGCAAGCGCGTTATCCTGATCGCGGATCACCGTTTCTTACGGCTACGTTGCACGCTAGGATGTTTCGAAGCACGAACGATTGCAGTGGCTTAGAGTGTGGTGTTCTCCACCGCGAATCTATAGAATTGCGTAGACTCTTCGACTTTGCTGCGCCGTCGTGCATTGGAACTGAGTCCCGAGAACTGGTCCGTGCGCGGCTCCTGTGAGGAGGGGCAGAATGGCACTCGACGACACTGGGACGAAGTTACAGTCGGTGTCCAACCTAGCCACGCAATACGACCGAGTGCGCCGGGAGAGTGCCGATGCCACGCTTCCCGCTAAACCGATCGCGTTCTCGGTGGATGGCAGAACATTCGGCTACGAGGCCCAGGTTAGACAGGCGTTTCGAGTCGGCAGCTATGTCAGCATCAAGACCAAGGACGCCAACTACCTGGGCCAAGTCACAGCGCAAGACGTGGCGACCCGAGATGGCCCTCAGTACGGTATTATTGCGACCTCAAACGCGGGTCTGGTAATGGGCAGCGTGAGCAAGGGCTCCCATTTCCTTGATCGGGTCCGCTTTCGATACGTGCAAGGAGGCGGCGAACTCATCGGACGGCTGACACCCGACGGGATTGAGCGTGCTGCCGAGGGCCGCGCCTTCGACGAGGCCGAGCTTGAGCCAGCCTCTGGTGACATGATTGCTCTGCACCTTACTGCCGCCGATACCACTCGCCTGGACATAGGCTATGCACTAGGGGTCGAACCCCCGGGAAAGGTACGCGTGCAACTGCAACCGAAGGGATTCTACAGGCACACCTTCATGTGCGGTCAGTCACGGTCCGGGAAGACGTTCGCCCTGGGCGTAATGCTTGAACGACTCCTGCTTGCGAACGGTGCCTTCCGGATAATCATTCTCGATCCCAACTCAGATTTCGTTCGGATCGATAAGATCCGCGCCAAAGATCAATATGATAAGACCTTGATTGCTCCCTGCTCCAATGAGGAATACTCCGCCATCAAGTCGCAGCTATCTAGCAGCATCCGCATTCTGCGCCCGCTTCCGTTTAATCCCTCTACCCTGAAGGTCCGCCTCAGCGACTTGGATCCGGGCGAGCAGGGGGCGGTGCTTCAGCTGCATCCAACACGCGATCTCGACGCCTTCAATACCTTTTCAAGGGTCGTCGAAGGGATGGGCGGACCCTACTCTTGGGAAGTCATTAAGAATGCCCTCGTCAGCGACGCTCGCCCCTCCGCCCTCGACCTCATTAGGCGCATTCAGAACCTCCGCGTCGCCGACTGGCGTGTCTGGTGCCAGACCGAGGAGACCGAGGAGCCCTCCATGCCGGAGATCCTGAGACAGGAAAATTGGCGCGGCGCGGTAGTCGACGTAGGCAGTCTTCCCTCGCCCGACGAGAGGGCAGTGTCGGCGATTGCCGTCCTAAACTACCTATGGAAAGCCAAGGATCCTAAGAAGCCCGTCCTTTTGGTCATTGACGAAGCACATAACATCTGCCCCCAAGAACCAGCCAACCAAATTCAGGAGATCGCGACCGATTACATCGTCCGCATCGCCGGTGAAGGACTCAAGTATGGCCTGCGGCTCCTACTGGTTTCACAACGTCCTGCAAAAATTCATGCCAGTGTGCTGACGCAGTGCGAGAATCTCGTTCTGATGCGAATGACCTCGAGAGCAGACATAGAGAGTCTGAGTCAAACGTTTTCTCAGGTGTCTCCGACGTTGATGGCGCAATCACGATACTTTGTCCAAGGGGAATCCCTAGTCGTAGGCGAGATCGCGAAGAGCCCGACCTTTGCGAAATTTGAGGGTCGGATTTCTCATGAGGGCGCTTAGTCCCAAGGCTTCAGTTCTGGTTCGACCTCAAAGAAGACTGGGGTATCGGTTATCAGCTTGGGTGCATCTACACGGACGGCACCAACCTTGCCAAACCCGACGGTTCGTTCCCTTCGCCCAACTGCGACTGGAACTAGAACACAGACAGCCGCGTGGCGCGGGCGGCCCGGGTTCCGTCATTCACAATCTCCACAATTGCCTTCCGCAACTCCTCCAGGTTCGGCGCCCCACTTGCGACTTGCCGCAGTGCAAAATTACCATAGTTGACGACCGCGGTTAGCGGTTGGTTGATCTCGTGGGCGATGGACGCGGTCAGCTCACCCATGGTTGCGATTCGCGCCACATGGGCTAAATGCAGTCTGGTTTCGGCCAAGGTCAGTTCCAAGACCTGCGCGTCGAATCGCCGGTCCACGAAGGATGACAGCACTGCCAAACCAAGGATTTGCAAGGTAGCGGCAGCGATTCCGAGCGTACCGAGGGACGAAACGCTCACGGCATGCGACTGGCCTAGGGCTAGGGCCGCGGGAATAAAGGTCGCCGCAGCCATTCCGGTATAGTGCATGGCTGAGATGGCCACACCCATGACCAAGGCGCTTCCCAGCTTCCGCCAAGCACTGTTCTTGTGCTCATCCCGAAAGTAAAATTCCAGCCACAGCGCGGCAAAGAAAATACGACTGCAAGTACCACGGAAAGGGCTACTAGGCGAAAGTCAAACCGACATTCCGCAGGCAAACGCATAGCAGCCATGGCGATGTAGTGAAGGGCTGCGATGCCGCAACCCATAATGGCGCTGCCGATCAAGGCATAAGTGAGTCCCATTCGTCTTCGACTCACCACCACCAGCGCGAACGCAGAACAAAGCATGCCCACCAAGAGCGACAACAGGACAGTAGGCCAGTCGTATTCCACCAGAACTGGCAAGCGGAAGGCGAGCATTCCGATATAGTGCATCGCCCAGATGCCGATGCCCATCGCGGTGCTTCCGCCGATCAGCCAGATCAAACGTGCTCGACCGCTCGTCGCTGTTACCCGTCCAGCAAGATCGAGAGCCGCGTACGATGCGGATATCGCAATCAAAACCGAGAGAGCGACCTGCAGAGGGTCGTATGACCCGGTCAACGCCGCGTTTGCAGAAATCATCACCGATCTCCTTTGCCGGTTGGGGGGAGCCCCAAAAGCCACCGTAAAATCAGCACGTCTTCAACACGACCAGCGTAAGATCATCAGCCAACGGCTTTGGCCCAGTGCAATGCTTTTTCCCATTCGGACACGCTGCATGGCTCTCTTCCTACGAAACGACCAAGGGCCCACGCTGGCCATACCCATTGGACGCGGCAGGCGTCTAAGAATACATTCGCGTTCTTTGCGAATGTGTGGCGTGCGCACCACCCCAATCTTCAGGGTGGCCTAAGGCGCCGCAAATAAATAAGGGTATCAATTTGTGCTCCGCTGTCGAGCGGGGTTAGGCTTGATCACATAGCTGCGAACTGAAAGCTGTTGAAGTGATTATTCATCGAGAGAAGTCCTCTCTCGAACGAATCTCGCCTCCCATGGCGGGTACCCAACGAAGTAGGAGGTTCGTCGGTTCGTCAATCGAGGGGCGAGTGCTCCGCAGATATTTCGTCCGCGCGAAATTATGGATCGTTCCCACTCGCGCGGCTCACGCGTTTCTCAAAAATCGTTGTCGGCGAGGAATCATCCGTAATCGTTAGTCTCAAGCCAATGGCAGGGACGGACCTGATCGACGTGGGAGGCAACAAGTTCCTTTCCCAGTTCCTGGTTCTCGTTGCACAGGAACGGAACCTTTGGCCCGGCGAGCTTCGAGAACCGGATCGCAGGGTGTGGCGTAGGCACTGCTGACATCTGCCATTTCGACGGCGATGCAAATCAGTGTACGGTGTCTTCTCATCGGCGAGGCCTCAGGCGGCAATCTTGGCCAGGTGGTATTTGTGATGCAACCCGATGCAACCCATGCAACCATGCAACCCGCCGAGGATCGGCTTAGCCCTCGCACTGTGTTATAATGTAGCTACGTTGCTACATGGGAGCTACCGACGTGACAATTACCAAACTGTCGAGCCGAGAGTTCAATCAAGACACGAGCCGGGCGAAACGAGCGGCGAAACGGGGTCCGGTTTTTATCACGGATCGAGGGCGGCCCTCGCACGTACTGCTCACAGTCGCGGATTACCAGAGGATTACCGGCGGGCAGAAAAGCATTGCCGAACTGTTGGCGATGCCGGAAGCGTCTCGCATTGAATTTGAGCCACCTCGCCTGAAAGGCCATTGGCACGAGCCCCTGGATTTGTCCTGATGTACCTCGTCGATACGAACGTAGTTTCGGAATTACGAAAAGCGAAGAACGCCGTCCGAGCTTGGGCCGATGCCCTCCCCGCCGAAAGCCTCTACCTCTCGGTCGTCTCGATTTTGGAACTCGAGATTGGCATTCTGCTGCTCGAGCGCCGCGACCGGAGACAGGGTGCGGTTCTCCGGGCTTGGATGGATGGGCACGTCTTGCCGACGTTTTCAGATCGTATTCTGGCGGTGGATACTCGAGTGGCACAGCGCTGCGCGGCGCTCCATGTCCCGGATCCCCGTTCCGACCGAGACGCGCTCATCGCCGCCACGGCCCTGGTCCATGACATGACGGTGGTGACCAGGAATGTGAGCCATTTTCAGCCCATCGGCGTCGCCGTGTTCAACCCATGGGAACATTGAGCAGCGACCTTGCTCAAGTCCGCATGGCACTGGCAAACCACAGGGCAAAATTTTCTGCCCATGTTCCGTGAATCCCAAACGACCGGGAAAGAATGCGGTGGGACCTTCCGAAGATCAATTCTTAAGCGTCCTGATAAGTATAGGTTTTAGTTAGTTTTGAGGGGCAACTTGGCGAGCCGAAAAACGGCCCGTTTTATGTCGTTGACGGTAGCCCGCGAAATTCCACGGCGAATGGAATTATGTGATGAAGCCTAACATCGCTCGACAGCGGAGCACAAATTGATACCCTTATTTATTTGCGGCGCCTAAGAGTGGGCTGGCGCTAATGGGAATCCGCCGCGTGGCCCGCACCAAGAGTCGAAGATGACGGGAGGAGAGCCTTCGATTCGTGTCCGGCGTCGCCCGGCGGGCTCATGGGAATAACTGCCGACGATGCCCATTCGAGCCGCCCATTGCTATTCGCGACTTCCTCTACGATTTTCGTGAACAACTGATCTTTCCTAGCGGTTCGTTTCGTGTAGTCGACCACGTAGCTGACCGTAAATTCCAGCGATCCGGCATTTACGACGAGTGCGACGGTAGGTTCCAACGGAGGATTTGCGCTTTGATAATTGTCACTCATCACTTTCCATGAGCTCTGCGCCTCGACCAGGTACTCGCCAATCGCCTCGTTGGCTGCCCGCAAAAGCATCGCTCTGGCAAGCTGGCAATCGCTGGTGATTTTAAACAGCACGTTAATCTCGTCCCAAATAAACCGGAATCCTTGCGAGTAGTTGAAAACGGACCCGCGCAAGACGGTGCTGTTGGGGATGCGAGCGATCCGGCCGTTGTACAAGTCCCGGCTGACCCAGTTCCCCGTTTCCATCAAGGTGGTGCGCAGCAGCCCGATGTCGATCACGTCCCCTCGAGTGTCGCCGATCTGAACTCTGTCTCCCACGGCATACAGCTTTGAAAAACCGATGGAGAAAGCGCCGGCAATGCTGGCCACCACGTCCTGCAGGGCGACTGCCACACCCGCGCCGACGACACCAATGGCAAAGCTGAGGCGGCCCAGTCGATCTTCAAAGAGGATGGCGAGGAAAAGGAGAATCGAAAGGTATCCGGAAAAGACGACGAACTTGCGAACCTTATAGCGCGCATCGGCCCGTCCAAAGCGCCGGGGCAGGGTTTGTTCGAGCACGCGAAACGTGGCGTGAATAAAGAGGATTCCGACAACTGCGGCAACGCACTTCCCGAGGAGCGAAAGCGAAACAGCCTGTTTGAAGAGATCATTCATCCAGCCACCATCGCTCCCAGCTTGCCGCAATCGGGCGAAGCAGGACTACCCGACATCCTATCTGCCATCCTCGGTTCTTCATCGGTTCTACGGAGCGGTCCCCTTGCAAGACGCACTTAGACCCGGTGCTGAGGGCGTAAGGACAGATGTGGAAACGCGCCAGCCAAGAGTAATTTCGCCTCCCGGGCCATTTTCATGCAGCGAATTCCATCACGCCGGGACCACTTGCAAGTTGTTGGTCACCGAAAATATGCCGGGGACGCCGTTGGCGCGAAGTCCGGCCAAGTTCTTGTCGGCCTCGCTGTCCACCACGCCCTCCAGGGTGACACGGCCATTCTTCACGATGATGCGAATCGGCTTTTGCACTCCCAGAGCGTATTTTTCGAGGGCCGGGTACCCGTAAATGACGCGATACAAGGTCAGGCGCAGGCGGTCGTCCATGGGCGAAGGAGGCAACACCTCGATCTGGTTATCCACCTTCTCCACGCCTTCGATGTGCTTCACCGCATTTTCGGCGTCGGACTTAAGAGTGGGACGGACCACCTGTCCAAGCAGAGTGACGTTGTAGCCGTCCACTTTAAAGGCGATGTAATCGAACACGCCAAAATAGGGGAGCATGAGAAGTTCGTGGCGAACTTCCCGGATGATGCGTTCTTGAGTCTTGGCGGAGGCCTGTCCGCGATCCTGAGCAATGCCCAAACTTGCGAGCGCTAACAGAGCAACTACGACAACCAACATTCGGCGCTTCATAGCGGTCTCTCCTTTGTTGATAGCCATCTCAGAAAGGACCCAAACGTAAACGGTTGGCTCCTGAGGGACTAAATCAGAATGTTCCCGTTGACGCCGGTTCTATCGGTGGTGCTCTTCTGGACGTGGATGGCCCATGCGCGCCGCGTGCCGTTCTTCTTCGCTGCGCGGGATCAACCTGTGCCCTTCCACGCGGTGTGCGGGCTCCCACCGGTGCAACTCGCCGTAAGGATGCACATAGACGCCGCGGTTGGCCCAGATACGTCCCCAAGGCGCGTTGTTGATGAACACCACGTGTGCGCCCCAGTCAAAGCGGCACAAACCCCATCCCCACGGACGAAATGCCGCGGTAATGGTGACGCCGAAGCCAAAGCTGATAGCGGCGCCCACTACGATTCCCGGCCGCGGCGCGAAAAAAACCACCAGCGGATCGTAGGCAGGCACACAGATGAATGCCGGATCCACAGGCAGAATCTCAATGTACGGACCGCCGCTTACGACGATTCGATCGTTGCTCCGCAGATAGCCAAAATCTTTTGCCTTTTGCCGCATTCGCTGTATCGCGTCCATCACGTCTTGATGTTGCGCGAGAAAAGCATCGCCCAGATCCCTGGTCCATTTCATATCCGAAGCCATCATCTCCAGGACAGATGGGAAAGGAAGCAACGCCTGCACGCTTGGGTCCCACGACAGATGGTCCTCGGAAATGGCCTGGGCGAGCTCGTCCCCGGTCAAATAGTGGTGTTCATCGGCCCACTTGGCAGCGTCGGGGATCTGGTCGGAAAAAGTTGCGGCGGCAAGGACCTGCGCCAGAAGCGGGTCGGGATACAGCGCGATCCGAGAGACCAGCCGGTCCAGTTGTTCTGGCGAATACGAAGGCGGAGCCTGGGCAAGCGCTGGACTGGCTGACCATCCGACCAGGAGCGCCAATGCCAAAACGGTCGTCGTGATTTTCGTCTTTCGTTTTGAATGTCGCATCGCTTCCTCCTTTGCACATGGGGCCCACTCAACAACTCGTGTGAACATGGAAACACTCCTTTGCGCTTGTCTCTCGACAGGCGACAATTCGAGGCTGCCGGTCGAAGCTGGCCCGGCTGCGGTGGTGGGTCCGTGGGGTGGAGTCGGTCTTGCGACCAACTGCTTGACCACCATGTATTCGGGTCTACACCGTCATCGGTGATGGTGATACGGTCTGGTCAATTTCAACTGCCCGAATGTCCTCGTGGGTCAGGGCCGTTGCTGGGCCGCCAGGTAAGAGTTGTGCGACGGAGTTTAGCTGTGGCCAATGGAGACATCTAGACGCTAAGCTCCTGGGGGCGCCCTGTCAATGACCACTTTCGATGCAGTGCCTGGGCGCCTGGTTCTCAGGCGCTCTTCTTGGAAGTGATGGGGTAGAACCCGGACCAACGCTGTTCTACGTTATCGCTGCCGCAATGCGGACAGAGGACTTCGCCTTCCTCGTATTCGGCCCGCGTCAGCACCTTTGAGAATGTTTTCATGCAGGCGTGGCAGTAGAACTCGTAGTCGGGCATAGACCACCCGCCAACGGAATAGTCCTTAGATGAATTCCAGACCTTGGGTCGGTCAGGTTCAATCGTGGACTCGGTCACGAATTGTTTGCGTGGTTGGGTCGCGCAACGGCGCCGAAGTTTAGATCTACGGTGATGTCCCACTCTTCAAGTAACCATTCTGGGACATAGAGCCGATTCCTGTTTTGCTCACACCAGGCGCGGAGGTCACGCGAGCAGGTATATGTCTCTGTGGTGAGTTGCAGTTGTCTGACCCGCATTTCAAGTTCAGTAGGCAGAGCGAGCGAGGGCGCAATGGGACGCCCCCAATTCGCAGTGGGGAGAGCAACCGGCATCGCCATACGCCCCGATCATAACTCCGCTGTGGGTGGCTGTGCGGCAGAACCTTGTGAAGTGGCGGGCGAACCGATTTGCTCCCAGCGTTTTCAACCGGCGATCGCGGTAGGGACAGCCATCGCTGGCCGCCCCCCGCACAGATCCGGACGGGCGCTCGTTAGCGCATCCGGTTCTTATCTCGGATGAGTAGCGGCAAAGCGAGCATCGGGGAAAGGGTGGAGCACAGCCGGTTGGGGAAGCCAGCGCTTCGCCAGGGTGAGCATCCGCGTCCAGTTGATTCGGTGTTTCTGGGTCCGGCGGCGAATACTATGCCACCAGCAGACCAGCACCCGATGCCGGAACAGGGATAGGCTAGCGTTGTTTCCCGGTACCGCGTAGTAGTTGAAGTACCCCTGCACGACCGACCGGAGCCATTGGCCGGTTTGGGGCACGGGATCGTGCATGCGCTTGCGGAGCTCCGGTTTTATTTGCCGCAGCTTGGCCCGCATGCGTTTGCGAATCGTCGTGCGCCGAACCATGAATCGCCCCAAACTATTCTTCCCGCTCATGTGCGTGAATCCTAGAAAGTCGAACGTCTCGGGTTTCCCTTCTCCTCTTCGTTTCCGGTTCTCTTCGGCATACCGCCCGAATTCGATCCGGCGCGTCTTATCCGGGTGGAGCTCCAGTCCGAACATAGCCAATCGCTCCCGTAAGTTCTCCAGAAAACGATCTGCATCCGCCTGATACTGGAATCCCACAATGGTGTCATCCGCGTATCTGATGACCACCACTTCGCCTTGCGCCCACTTCTTGCGCCAGACGTTACCGAGAGATCGAAAACGTAATGCAGGTATAACGCAGAGTGTATTGTTACGCAGAGTTGCAGAACCCAGCGACAGCCTATCCCTATTCCTGACTGGGAGATCTGCTGATTTTGTAGACGACACTACACCGCATAATCCTGACGTCTTTCTGAGGCCCCGAATATTCCGATCCAGCGCAGGTTTCCGTCAGTGGCAGCGAGAAATACGAGTGCCACCCACGAGAAGATGCAAAACTGGATAGTTTCTATGTGTAGTAAGTTCTTCGGCTGGTGCGTCCAGGTTTAGTGCGCTTGAGTGCGCTTCCAGAGAGAATGAACCCCTTCCATTCTCCTCTGGAGCCGACTGATGAAGGATCGCCGGTGTCGCCGGTGTCGTTACTGCGGGCAAGTTTTTCAGCCGAACCGTTATCATCCTCAACAACAGGTTTGCAACCAGCCCACATGCCAGAGGCAGCGCCGCTCCGACTATCATCGGCAGAAGATCGCTTCCGATCCGGTGTATCAGCAGGTCTGCTTGGAAAGTCCGCGGAAGTGGCGCGAGGCGCACTCGGACTATTGGAAGCAATATCGTCGAAAACACCCTTGGCAGGTGGAACGAAATCGCCGGCAACAGCGCTCGCGGGACCGAAAGCGGCGCCTGGCGAATCTTGCAAACAACACCTTGGCTCCGTGCCAAGTACTGAGTCATCAATCACTTGTGCCTCCAAATTCTTGCAAACAACATCCTTTTGGTGTTGCCCCTGCAACTGGGTTATAAGCTTGCCATGCTGTCAGAGTTCTTCGAGTCGCGCGTCCGGATTCAGGCACTTCGGGATGGGCCTGCCGGGTCCCTGCTTGAAACCTTTGCGCGAGCTTTATCAGAGGCGGGCTACAGCACCATTACTGCTCGCAAACATCTCCGGGCGGCGGAACATCTCCTCTATTGGACCAATCGACATGGTATGCCGGTGTGTAGGTGGAACGAACAATCTCTGGCGCAATTCGGCCACCACCTGAGTCGATGCCACTGCCTACACTACGCCCACGCGGATCAGCCAAGAGTACTCCATGGTGCGCGCTTGTTCCTGACTTACGTGCGAGATGCTCGGATCATTAGCTACAAGTCAATCCAACCCAGGGTTCACGATCCCGCTCTGTTGCAATACTTCTGTCAGTGGATGCGCCAGCAGCGGGGTACCCGTGAAACGACCCTCCACAACTATCGCATTTACATTCGCCAGCTGCTCCAGCGGTTTGGAGAGGAACCAAGGGGGTTTGGTGCTCGCCGATTGCGAGCGTTTGTTCTCGAGAAAAGTCGGTCCTGCGCAGCGGGCACGGCCCAAAATTGTGTCAGCGCACTCCGCATGTTTCTACGTTTCATGATCGCCAAGGGCCAATGCGCTGTCGGGCTGGATGCCGCCATCCCCACTGTGGCTCATTGGCGCCTGGGATCCCTTCCACGCCACCTTTCGCCAAAGGATGTAGAACGCCTTATCGCTTCTTGCGATCGAGCCTCAGCCGTTGGCCGGCGGGATCGCGCGATCTTGCTGCTGCTGGCCCGTTTGGGTCTTCGGGCGGGCGATATCGTGCATCTCCGGCTGAGTGACATTGATTGGAGGGGCGCGTCGATCCAGGTGTGCGGCAAGGGCCGCCGTCAGACCCGATTGCCGCTGACCCAGGAAGTCGGTCAGGCAATCGCGGCCTACCTGAAAAAGGGCCGGCCGCAGATCAATGCCGATACGCTATTTATACGCTGCCGTGCGCCCTTTTGTGCCTTCAGCTCTTCTGTCGCCATCTCGAATATCGTCGACAGGGCACTACGGCGCGGGGGCGTTGTGCGCCCCAGCCGAGGTGCCGCACATTTGCTGCGGCATTCGCTCGCGACATCCCTGCTGCGGCGCGGCACATCGCTCGAAGATATTGGCGACATCCTACGCCATAGTTCCATTGAAACCACCGAGATCTACACCAAGGTGGATATCCCGTCTTTGCGGCAGATTGCACAACCCTGGCCGGAGGAGTAGCCATGTTGACCCGAGATGTCGAGACCTATCTGGCGGTTCGCCGGGCAACCGGTTTCGCGTTGAGATGTGAAGGTATTCACCTAAAAAATTTTGCCATCTTCTCCGAAGTGAGAAAGCAGCGCTACGTGTCCACCAAGACCGCTGTCGAGTGGGCGGGATTGGCACGATCGGTTCGGCGGCGGGCCCGCAGGCTCGGGATGATCATTCGATTGGCCCGCTATTTGCGCGCCGAAGACGAACGCCATGAGGTTCCGCCAGCGGTTTTCGGCACGGAGAAGTCGCCACGACCGACCCCATATATTCTGACAAGGAAGCAGATCTGGCAGCTTGTCACCGCAGCCGCTCAGTCGAGGTATCGACCCTGTGGAGTGACCTATCGCACGCTGTTTTCCTTGCTGGCTTGTACGGGACTGCGTGTGTCCGAAGCGATTCACCTGCGATTGGACGACATTACGCCCGATGGCTTGGTGATCCGGCGCACCAAATTTCACAAGAGCCGCCTCGTGCCCGTGCATAGGACCGCACAGGCAAGACTCAAACAGTATCTCCAACAACGGCGATCCTACGCCTACTTCGACGACCATGTGTTCGTCTCGTTGCGACAAAAACTGCTTTCTGTGGCCGCTGTGGATAAGGTATTCCGCATGGCGGTGAAGCGGGTCGGGTTGCCGTTCGGACTTGGGCGCGCTCGGCCGACGCCCCATTCCTTGAGACACACATTCACAGTGAGGGCCCTCGCAACCTGCCCGGATGGCCGCGATGCTATCACCAAACACATGCTGGCATTATCAACTTATCTTGGTCATAGCAAGGTAGCTTACACGTATTGGTATCTGGAAGCTGTGCCGGAGTTGATGCGGGACATCGCCGAGCGCACCGAACAATTTGCTATCGCAAGGCGGAAATGACCATGACAGCAAACTCCAGAAAGATGCAACGGAGGCAGCCGAGAACCAGTCCCGCTGGATGCCGTGAAGCCCTCAAGAAATCCCAGCGCAGAGCAGCTTCGGGACCTGCAGAGGAAAAGTCCGTACCCGCACAAGCCAAGACAACTCCGATCGCACCGCACCTCACTGCCTTCTTCCAGCAACGCCTGCCCATCGAACGTAACGCAAGCGAGAACACGCGCAACTCTTATGCCTATGCCTTTCAGCTGCTCTTGACGTTCGCCAGCAAGCGCCTTCAAGTGACACCCTCCCAACTGGCCGTAGAGCAAATCGATACACCGCTGGTGCTCGACTTCCTGAACGATCTGGAAACCACACGCGGCAATGGGCCTAACTCTCGAAACATCCGGCTGGCCGCGATCAAGTCCTTCATGCACTTCCTAGAATATCGCGTCCCATCGGCGATCGAGCAGGTTCGGCGCATCCTGGCGATTCCCGTCAAGAAAGCCGAATCAAAACTGGTCCGGCATCTGACGGCCGAGGAAATGCAGGCCCTTCTGGACGCGCCCGATCCAATCGTGTGGAAAGGCATTCGGGACCGCGCCATGCTGCACCTGTGCTACGCAGGAGGCTTACGCGCCTCCGAGCTGATCGGCCTCCGTCTGGACGATCTGAAATTCCAACCACAACCCAGCGTCCTCATCCATGGCAAGGGACGCAGGGAACGCTGCCTTCCGTTGTGGAAAACGACCGCTTCGGCGCTTCGAGCCTGGTTGGCAGCGAGGGGAACCGTGCCGGTACCAGAACTGTTCGTCAGTGCGCGCGGCGAATCCTTGACTCGCTCAGGCCTCGAATACATCCTGCGCAAGCATGTCCGAACCGCAAGCCAGCATTGCCCCTCGCTGGCAACCAAACGCGTGCACCCCCACCTCCTGAGGCACACGTGCGCGTTGACCATTCTCCAGGCGACCAAAGATCTGCGAAAGGTCGCGCTGTGGCTTGGTCACGCGCAGACGCAAACGACAGAAATGTACACGCGAGTGGATCCGTCGGTGAAGCTAGAAGCTCTGGAATCGGTGGTGCCTCCAAAACTACGGTCTGGCCGCTTCAAGGCGACTGACAAGCTGATCGCCTTGCTGAGGCAAGCAACTTTTATGCGGAGCAAAAAGACATCCAAATGACTGACTGAAGCGGCCTGTCGCAAGGCTACTCTGCGTAACAATACACTCCGCGTTATACCTGCATTATGCACTCGAGTGGATAACAGGTAGATGTTTGCGAGGAGCGGTGAAATCACCGATCCCTGCGGACTACCTGTTTTGGGTTCCGACCATTTGCCTTCCTCCATCACTCCGGCCTTCAGCCATTTCTGGATCAGCCGCAGTATCCGAGGGTCGGCGACGCGATGCTCTATGAACCTGATCATCCAGCCTTTATCGAGATTGTCGAAAAAGCTTCGGACATCAGCGTCCAAAATGTAGTTCACCTTCTTCTTCAGGAGCGCGTACGACAGCGCATCCAGCGCGTCATGCTGGCCGCGCCCCGGGCGAAAGCCATACGAGAAGCCGAGAAAGTCCTCTTCATAGATCTGATTGAGGATGGTAGCCACGGCGCACTGGACGAGCTTGTCTTCCAGGGCCGCAACTCCTAGCGGACGTTTTCGTCCGTCTTCTTTCTCTATGTACACTCTTCGCGATGGCAGCGCTCGATATGCTCCGCGATGAACCCGGCCATGGAGATCAACCAACCGATCTTCAAGTCCGGTCTCATACTCCTGCCAGGTGACCCCGTCCACTCCGGGTGCGGCTTTCCTCTTTAGTGAGTAAAAGCTTTCCCGCAGCAGATCGACGGTCAGATGGTGGAGCAGAGCGGTGAACTTCATCTCCTTATTTTCCCGTGCTGCTTTCCGCACGCCTGCCAATCCCTGGGGCACGCCCTTCCCGCTCTGAGTCGGGTACGTGTGAGGTTGACCTGCGTTCTCCTTGATCGACGGGCTTCCCTCCTCACTCTCCGCCAACGATCTTCTGTCTTTGTTCGAATGATTCATCGGTACTATACCGTCGTGTGACTCCTCGGGGACGTACATGTGGGCCGTGCGGCTATTGCCTTCGCCCGCCGTCCTGCTGCCTGGTTTGGCCGCAGGTGTCTCCGAGGTCTCCCGGTTCTCGTGCATGAAGCTTCTAGGCGTGTCTGGGGTCTTCGACTACGCCGGACTAAACAGGAACTCGCGCTAGCGCTCCTGCTCATGTTGCCTACCGCGCATGTTAAAGACGGCGGCGTCCGGATTGTATCTTTTCGGAGCTGGATACCCACCTCGCCTAGCCCCTGTCTACGCCTCACTGAGTCCCTCGCGGTATCAGCGCAAGACTCGGGGCCGAGCAGATCGCTAGTCTTTACTCGTAAGGCTCTTTCATCCTCTGCTTCATGCCGGTTTATCCCGGCGATAACATCCCGGTTACACTCATCGACGGGGTTCTGAGCGCTATTGATTTCGTCAACGCTAGGCTCAGTTCGGTTTGGCGGCTTCGGAGGCATGGAATGAAACCACTCGCCACGTTTGCGCATGGCGGGTGTACACCTTCGTGAACCGCCAGTCATCTGAAAGATCCTGCCCGTTGAGTGTTCGAGTTCGTTGCAGGCGCCCGGTTACAACGGCTGCATCTCCGTAGACACGAATGTTTATGTCGGAAGTCGCGTAGCGGAGGAACTTCATGCGTCCCGAACGCGCAAAGGCCATTACTTCTGTTTTGCTCATCACAGGCATTTTCGGCACATCAACTTCAAGATCATCTGCCCATAAACTCTGCAAAACATCGGCGTCTCCATGCTCGTGGGCCTCGTTCCACACTTTTTCGAGCCTTTCCAGTTCCTGTTTATCATGTTCACTCGATGACTGGGCCGATACGTGTTTCGAGGCCGCAAGCACAGTAAGAGCAAACATGATGGTTATGCCGAGCGAGAGAAACCTCACCGGAAGCACCTCCGAATCGAACCCCAAGAGCTTAGCACTGAATCCCGGTGCGTTCGCTGCCGCTGTCGGCTCTTCAAAATCCACTGCCTTCTCGGGATCCTCTCCGAATTAAGGCAAAGCCGAGGGCGACGATCAGCCGGGCCGCGTATCCGTGTGATCGTCGTCCGCCCGCCCGAGCGCAGGGAGGTACCGGCCGAAGTTCAATTCGAAGTCGCTCCATTCGCTGCGTAGCATGCCTTAAGCGCTCCAGTCGTTCGTGAGTAGCGTAAATCTCTTCAGCGTTCTTCGCCGGATCTGCAATCTCCCAATGCCTGACACCCCTGGTCACTATGTTTCCCGGAGCCAAAGTCTCGTACGATATCTCCCGATTCCCTTGTGCCAAAGCGAAATGACCGACAGATAATCGAATTAAATGTTGAGATCCTTGAGGGCCATCTTGGCTGCATGAAATCCACACATTCCATGAACGCCGCCACCTGGGGGCGTTGATGCTCCGCAAAGATAGAGTCCCGAACGCGAGGTGCGATACAACGACGGTGTAGGACGAAACAGTAGCTGGCGGACATTCATTGCTCCCCCCAAGATATCGCCGCCGACTAGATTGGAATTCCAATTCTCCAGATCTTTGGGTGTAGAAACGGAACGGGACAGAATGCAATCGCGGAATTCGGGAGCGAAGCGTGCGATTTGGCGCTCAATTGATTCGGTGTAGTCTTCGGTGCTGCCGTTAGGAACATGACAGTAGGCCCAAGCAGTTTGTCGACCAGAGGGAGCTCGACTGAAGTCGAAGAGCGATGGCTGGCCGAGCAGAACGAACGGTTTGTTGGGTGAAAGGGTCCTTTCAGCCTGAGCAATCTCTTCGAGAGAGCCTCCGATGTGTACGGTGGCGGCCCGCAGACATTCGCGAGCGGTCCACGGAATCGCTGCATTCAGTGCGTAGTCAATCTTGAAAGCACCGGGTCCATACCGAAATCGCTCCAGTTGCTTTCGATAGTCAGTGGATAGATGGGAACCGGCGATGCGAAGGAGTTGGCGCGGGGTGATGTCTGCGAGGACGAGGTCGGACAAAGGTAGCTCGGTTACTTCACGACCGGTTTCAACTCGGCCTCCGAGATCCTCTAAATGTCGGACCAGGGCATCCGTGAGAGACTGCGCACCGCCACGCAGGATCGGCCAACCTCTCGTGTGTCCAGCGGCTATCATCGTCAAGCCAACAGCAGCTGAAGCGGTAGTTTCTAATGGGAGGATGGAATGGGTTGAGACGCCAGCAAAGAGGGATCGAGCCCGTTCTCCAGCAAAGTGGGAACGAGCCAACGACAGCGCCGGCAACAGAGCGGATAGGCCAAAACGCGCCAGCACGAACGGACTTCTGGGGATATGTAGGATGGGGCCGAGAATTTCTATGACCAAAGCAGCGAAGTTAGAAACTACGGGTTCTATCAGTGATCGGTATGCTTTGCGGTCACATGCATCCAGTTGGTCGATTGTTTCTTCAATCGAGTGTTCAAGCACGACCGCGGTCCCGTCATCCAACGGGTGAGCGAATGCCGCGTGCGGTTGAATCCAAGGAATGGTGAAGGGAAGAGAACCATAGAAAGGGCTTGCAGCGCCCAGGGGGTATGTCGAAGAGCCCAGGTCGTGAAGAAAACCAGGCTGTGTGACCTCGGCGGTTGAACAGCCACCACCAATCTGCCCATTACGTTCTAGTACGGTCGTCCTTACGCCCGATGCTGCAAGGACAATTGCGGCTGAGAGTCCGTTCGGTCCTGAGCCGATTATTGTTGCCGTAGACATACCCCCCGCTTTCTATAATCCAAACGAAAACCGAGTGTAGATTGGAGGTGCGGCTGATCCGAGAAGTGCAGTGATCTCTTTGTCAAACTTCAGATTTGCCATGTTCGTTACTCCTATACGTTCCCCTAAATCGAAAGTCAGATTTGTCGAATGCGAGCGTCAACCAACAGAATCACCTGATCGCAACTCATGCTGCCGACTTTGCCACGTCTGACCGCAGTGATCTGAAGCCCGCGCGAAGCTCTTCTGAAAACAGTTGCGGCTGTTCCCATGCCGCGTAGTGTCCGCCTCTGTCTACTTGGTTGTAGTAGATGAGTTTGTGATACGCCCGCACCGTCCAACTTCGCGGGGCTTGATAGTTCTCGCCGGGAAAGACGCTCACCGCAGCTGGGATGGAGACATTGGCCGCATTATAAAGATTGAGGTGAAGTTCCCAATAGAAACGAGCCGCGGAAATCGCCGTGTTCGTCAGCCAGTAGAGTGTGAAATCGTCGAGCACATCGTCTCGTGTCAGGTCACCTGCGGAGTGTCCATTAATCGTGCGCCCGAGCACTGCCGAGGTGATCGATGCCGCCGGCTGGCCATAACCGTCACCATGGTCAAAGAGCCAAGCTGCCAGGCAGACGGGCGAATCCGCCAATCCGTACAGCGTTTGCGGGCGAGTCGCCATCATTTGTGCGTAGGCACGTTTCTTCGTAAATAGATTGGTCAGCTGCTCGTAAGCACGCCTTTCTTCGGCGGATAGGCCAGATGGCGGGGGATCGCCACACTGGAGCGCCCTCGCAATGTCGGATGGAATGGTCCCAGGGAAGTTGGTGTGAATTCCCAGTAATTCTGGAGGTGCGTGTTTGGCCATCACAGTGCAGACGCCCGCGCCCAAATCGCCACCTTGCGCTACAAATTGTGCGTATCCAAGGCGCTTCATCAACACGATCCAGGCACTTGCAGTGCGCTCCGGACCCCAGCCGGAAGTGGTGGCCCTTGCTGAAAACCCGAACCCCGGTAGCGACGGAATCACCAGATGGAAGGCGTCCGATGCACTCCCGCCATATGCCGTAGGATTGGTAAGTGGATCGATAATCTTTAGCTGCTCGATGACTGAGCCGGGCCATCCATGCGTGACAATCAGCGGCAACGCATTTTCATGTTTCGAACGAACGTGGATGAAATGAATGTCCAGCCCATCGATCTCCGTGATGAACTGCGGCAGGGCGTTCAGTTTCGACTCGCACTTGCGCCAGTCGTACTCTGTACCCCAATAGCGGGCAAGTTCCTGAATTGTCGCAAGTGGCAGGCCTTGCGATTCATCCGTGACCGTCTCCCGATCAGGCCACCTTGTCGAGTTGATGCGCCTGCGCAATTCGGTAAGTTCCGCTTCTGGAACATTCACCTGAAACGGACGAATAGTAGTCTTGTCGGCTGCCTGCGTAGCACTGGTTAGGGTCATGGTGTTCTCCTTTTGAGGAGTATTGGATTTCGAATCTGCAAATGCCTCGCCGATCGTTGCTGGTCTGAACGCGGCTGCCAGGCCCAACATCGAGCTCGCCTTGAGAAAGCAACGGCGCGATCTGCCGTCTGGTTCTTTCATCGGGTGCTCCTTTCGAGTATCAGCCCTTCAGAAATGCGCTGGATCCGCCTCACTCTTCGGGTCCCACCCCTTCATTTCATTGAGTTCCTCGGCCGTGATCTGAGGCAAGTGCCGGATGAACAAAACCAGGCGCCAGGTTTGCGCGGCAGTGTGCGTTCCGCTGAAGGCTGGCATGCCGCTCAAACGAACTCCATTGTCAATTGTGTAGTAGAGCTCGCCATCGCTCTTGTTCTGCGTCGCGGCTGCGCGCAAGTCGGGCGGTTTCGGATAGAGGCCCTTGCCGAATACCGTGTGGCCCCCTCCCTCATTCGAATGGCACGGGGAGCAATGATAGGAGAAATGCTCCATGCCTCCCCGAATGTTCTCCGTTGAAGGCGTGATGGGATTGCGAAGTTGGCGATACGCGGATGGCACGGCCAATTTGCGTGCGGTAGTGGCCGCGAACTCCTCAATCGCTGATGGTGTCGCAAGTGCGCTGAAGCCTCGTCGCACGAGAATCAGCCCGTATCCCGCGGCTGCAACCGCAAGAGCAAATAGAATCAGCGAAACTACTTTCCAGAGTTTCATGTCTACTTCTCCTGTCCCGTGGCGTCGTCATCCGGCCGCCCGAACGAAGGGAGGTACCGGCCGAAGTTCAATTCGAAGTCGCTCCGAACGCCGTAACCGATATTACGGATCTTGACACGGCGCGTCTGCGCACCTGGCAAGGCTAGCAGTGGGAAGAACAGGTCGATGCTCGACTGAAGCTCGGCAGCTGTCGGCGTCCCAAACCGATTGATCTGGGTCTTCGCCGCGGCTAGCGTTTCACGGTCGA
This sequence comes from uncultured Acidobacteriaceae bacterium, assembly GCA_963714225.1. Classification (GTDB taxonomy): domain Bacteria; phylum Acidobacteriota; class Terriglobia; order Terriglobales; family Acidobacteriaceae; genus Sulfotelmatobacter. Next base: position 48,545 of record CAVQNY010000055.1, read on the forward strand.
ACGAGGCCAGACGCCGGACGAGCGCATCGACGAACGAGTCGAGGTTAGCATCGTCCAGTGTGCGGTTCACCCAGCCATAGCGCTCGGCGATATCAGCATCGAAATCGTCGCCGCTGAGGACTATCTCAAGTGCGCGCGAGCGGCCGACCAAGCGCGGCAGCCATTCCAGCGCTCCGCCGCCCGGGACCAGTCCGACGCCGACCTCGGGGTTGCCGAATAGGGCGCTTTGCCGGCTGGCAAAGCGCATGTCGCAGGCCAGCACGAACTCGTTCCCGATGCCGCGCGTGCGGCCGCGAATCGTCGCGATGCTCACGACCGGCGTGGACGAGAGGCGCAGCACAAAGTCGCGCCAAAGGCCCAGCACCTCTGGCCGTTCAGCTGCTTTGGCTACGTCGAGATGGGCGATGAAAAAATCGGGATTCGCCGACTGGAACACTACGACCTTCACGGACGGGTCCGCCTCTAGGTCGGTCATGATCGCTCCCAATTCGACGATCGTTGAGGGAACAAACATGTTGATCGGCGGGTTGTTGAAGCTGATCGTCCACCGCCCCGGATAGGTGCGGTCGATGTTGAACTGCGCCACCCTCGCCTCGCTGGCGGCGTCGTTGGCGTGGACGTCATACGTCGGATTTGCCATGTTCTTCCCTCCTTTTGCGTTTTGCATTTGTTTTTTCGCTATCTAGTTGAGGCGAAGACAGGAGAGCCCGGTCATCCGCACTCTCCTGTGGCAATGTGCACACAAGGCTAGTCTTCGCCACGATCAAGTTATGCTGCAGACGCTGCCACGCCCGATCGTAATGATCTGAAGCCCGCCCGAACCTCTTCGGAAAAGAGCTTCGGCTGTTCCCAGGCCGCAAAGTGCCCGCCCTTGGGGAGCTTGTTGTAATGGATCAGTTTGGGATACGCGCTTTCTGCCCAATTCCGCGGACATTGATAGAGCTCGTCAGGGAACGCGCTCACAGCAACCGGAACAGACACGCCCTTGACGCTGAAATAGGCAAATTTATTTTCCCAGTAGAGCCGTGCTCCGGAAAGCGCCGTGTTCGTCAGCCACGTGATCGTAATGTTATCGAGGACATCGTCTCGTGAGAGACCTTCGGTCTGCCCGTCAAAGACGCGCGCGATCAGCGCATAACTCCACGCATCGTGGTCCAGAAAATAGGCGGCCAGCCCGACGGGGGAATCCGCGATTCCATACAACGTCTGTGGTCGCAACCCCATCTGGTAGCCGTAGCCGACGCCTTTGCTGTACACGAATTGGAGCCTCTCGAAGGCAACCTTTTCGTCGTTTGAGAAACCGGACGGCATCGGCGCACCGGACAAAACCGCTCGATAAATATCCGCAGGAACTGCGCCGGGCATGTTGGTGTGAATACCGAGAAGTTCGGGCGGCGCCTGCACGCCCATCAGATCGGTGATGACCGCGCCCCAATCCCCGCCCTGTGCCACAAATTGTGAGTAGCCGAGTCGCTTCATCAACACGGCCCAGGCACTCGCGATCCGTTCAGGGCCCCAGCCGGTCGTCGTCGGCTTGCCTGAAAACCCGTACCCCGGCATCGACGGAACCACGATATGGAACGCGTCGGCTGCATTTCCGCCGTGTGCGGTGGGATTGGTTAGCGGATCGATGATCTTCAACTGTTCGGTGATCGAGCCGGGCCATCCGTGCGTAACGATGAGCGGCAACGCATTTTCGTGTTTTGAACGGACGTGAATGAAATGAATGTCCAGTCCGTCGATCTCGGTGATGAATTGCGGCAGGGCGTTGAGTTTTGCCTCGATCTTGCGCCAGTCGTACTCTGTCGCCCAATAGCGAGCGAGTGCTTGAGTCGTTGCGAGCTGCACGCCTTGGGTTGCATCTGTGACCGTTTCTCGTTCCGGCCACCGTGTGTTGTCGATGCGCCTGCGCAATTCGGTGAGTTCCGCCTCTGGAATATTTATTTTCTGAAACGGACGAATCGCATTCTTGTCAGTTGCCATTGTGCTGCTTCCTTGTACACCAATAGTTTTCGTCATGGATTCCTCCTCTGTGGTGATGTTGGAATTTGCAAACACTGTGCGGATCGTTCCTGGGTTGAACGCGGCTGCGACACCCAATATTGAGCTCGCCTTGAGAAACCGACAATGCGACCGAATGTCAGTCTGTTTCATGACGTGCTCCATTGTTGTGCTGTGTTGAGAACTCCGGTTTGTGCGTGTCAACCCAGATTTCAATCGCCCGACGCATCGCCGAACACTCTGCACGCTAGCTGCTCGTCCGCTCCCGGGGAACTCGGCGAGTAGAAGCCCTCGGATGTGAAACCTGGGCAGGCTCCACTGTTCCGTTCACCGAATCGCAGGCCACTCTAAACTTCCCATCCCAAGATGTCAACAAAGAATTCCCGTTGTGTCACTTCGGAGTCGTTGAGATGGTGGCGTTCATGTATTTGCGCCAGAATCGGCGATGCGAACCGCACAGAATAAAGACGCACTACTCGCTGGTGCTCTGAACTTTCTTGACTCGCGCAAAGATGCGATCGTTCACGGCGTTCGCTATGTCTTGCTCACCGCCGAGATATTTTTCCGTGGTCTGGATCGAGGAGTGCCCGAGCAGAAATTGTATTTGCTCGAGATCTCCTCCGGACTTGCGGCACAGTTTTGCGCATGTGCGACGCTTATGCCGCATGCGGCATGAGAGGCGTTGGACTAAACCGCTACGCGGTAGGATTCCGCACGACATTCAGTTCGTAACCTCGGGGATCCATCTGGTCTCACTCCGCCTCTTGTTCCCCAAGTAAGCCCCTTTGCGGAATCATAGAGTCGCTGCTTGCAGCGAATTCCATCCGACAAAGGAGTTTTCCATGACATCCCTTCGGCAACGTATGCTCGCTATGCCGCATTCGGCATAGCGAGCAGCATGCCGAGTAGGTTTCTTACGGTCGCCGCGAAATGGCTCGGATACAGTCACTCGGTGGTATTGGCCGCCAGTGTTGCGCGCGGCTGCAAATAGATTCAAGACGCACAGACAAGCCACAGTTTAAAAATAGAATGCACTGGGCTAGTTGCCGGGAAGGCACTGTGGGAAATCCCGGCGATTGGCGTAGCTGTGCTTTGGCAATGAGGAGGAAGAATTGAAGCATCCTAGAACATGGATGATGCCAATATTTGGCTGCGCGGTTCGGCTCCAGGCCGCTATGCTTTTGATTCTGTGCTGCGGGTTTGTCGCCTCGCCAAACCGCGTCGAAGCTCAAACGCAAGCTGCGGCAGGCAGCCCGCAAATCGCAGCCAAGGCGAATGCCGCTGCTCCCAGCCAAACCCTCGCGACCATACCTTTCGAGATGTATTTCAACGAAATCGTTGTTCAGGTGCGGGTGAACAATTCTGAACCAATGTGGGTCGTTGTAGACAGCGGAGCCGGTGGATGGATCGTCGATCGCGCACACGCCACCCGACTGGGCCTGCATTTGGAACAGGAGACCGCACAAGGCACCGGTGCGGGGAGCGGTACGTACGACGTCTCCTATGTAAAAGACGTCAGCTTTACCTTGTCGGGCTTCAATATTGCGGTCCCCTTGATCGGGGTCATCGATTTGAGTGCTCACAAGTCGCAGATTGGTCGCGAAGTGGAAGGACTCGTGGGCTAAGACTTCTTTGAGAAGTTTGTTGTCGAAATCGATTATGACAGCAAGGTGATACGGCTTTTCGACCCCGCGACGTACCACTACTCGGGCGTGGGGGAGAGCATCCCAATCATGGTGGACCAGGAAGCCAGAATCTCGTTTCTTACGGCTGAATTTACAGTGCAAGGCGCCGCTCCGCAAAAGAGGAAACTGCTGATTGACACCGGATCGAACGATGCACTCGACGACAGCTTCGTTGCGCAGTCCACCGGGCCAAAGATCGAAATTGTCGGCGGCGTTGGGCTCGGAAAAGAATTTAAGTTCAACGCCGGCAGGGTGTCACGGTTGAAGCTAGGCGGAGTTTCCTTCGAAGATGTCGATGCTGGAGCAGGAGGAGTGGCGCTGGTTGGTGGGGAAATCCTAAGAAGGTTCACAGTCATTTTTGACTTTGCGCACACGCAAATGATCCTGGAACCGAATGAGGCGCCTCAAGGACGCGTTTCTTTTCGATGCAAGTGGCGTCACGTTGCGACTGGTTCCGGAATCTGGAGATTTTGCGGTCCACAGTGTTATGCAGGGATCACCCGCGAGTGATGCGGGGATGCGCGAAGGTGATTTAATCCAATCGATTGACGGTCTGTCGTCGAAACAATTCACTCTTCACCAGGTGCAAAGCATTTTCCTGCGAGTGGGTGCTGAACATCACCTGACGGTGCAGCGCGGCAACCAGTTATTGAATTTCGATATCAAGCTGAGTAAATTGCTTTAGGAAAGTCCGCTCAAGTTCAACCGAGGAGACTCTTAGAGCGGTTCCACAATTTATGTGCCACCACTGCCAGTGTCGTTTTTCCTTAAGGAAAAACGACAATCTTGGATGGCACCGCGAACGCCGACATGCTCAAAACCCTAGTGTTTAAGCCTCAGTCTACTCATTAGTGCCCAGACGATAGCAAAAAGTGTGCCAGTCTACTCAAGAAAGAATAACGACAGCCACGGCTGGGAGTTCACGCGGCACGCGCGCGAAGTTTCCCCTTGTCGTTGGGGTGCAGTCGTCCGTAAGTTGACGGTATGCCGGAATCGGCTTGCAGCAAGCGGTAGAGCATTACCCGAAATTCTAGAAAGGAACAGCCTATGGTCTTCGCTAAACGCCTGCGCGAGGGAGTTGTCCGAGGCCAAATCACTTGTAGCGTCCGCATATGGATGAGACCCCATGTCACGGCAGGTAAACGCTATCGTATGGGGGAAGGGGAAATAGAGATAGAGTCAATCACGCCGATTGGGTTTCCTGATATTACTCCGGAACTGGCGCGAGAATCAGGTTTTCTGGGTGTCATTGATCTACTCAAAGTTGCAAAACACGGCAAGGGCGACAATATTTATCTGATTCGGTTTCACTACGTGCCCCCACGCGCGAAGCGCGTAGATCGGCCAAAGGAGTCGAAGAAAGGTAGATAACACCGTACTGTTTCCGGCTTTTTCGGCGCCATGTTCACAAGCTCCTCACATTGTTGAGACCGTGCTGCTGGAGAATAGCGGTCAGATTTCGTTTTGGCCAGGTCGTCGCCAAGGCGCTATCGCGAAAGACGACGCTCGTCTCGCCGGCCCGAAAAATCCGCGATTGTGCTGGTTAGTCCAGTATCCTTCGGGCTACCTGCATCACCTGAGATCGCGGATCAGCACGACGTCGGAGGTAAAGCGTCCCCGCAATATGAGCAACCTCTGGCCGTCTCGGGACAGGATTTTGCGCTGGACCTGCTCTTCTTCCATCGCGGCCTCAACTGCCTCGTAGCCATAGAATTGAAGGTACGCCGCGTTCGAGCGCTAGCTGTCGACCACGGGAAAAACCTGCCACCAGCGGAGCTGGGCGACCAACGAGTCGGGCGCGGGAGGCGCGAAGGGATGGTACGCCAGCACCGCATGGTGGGCGAGCACCAAGACAGTGATGAAAGCTCGCGGCTACCCAATGGGTAAGTTGTAGGGACTCGCGGGCTTCGATACGGCACCGGGGATCGATCGTAGGCGGAAGAGTTAAGGTCGCAATTTCACTCATCGTTGCTTCTCCTTGCGGCTTCTCGTCGCTGCTTCTCGCAATGGATCTCACGCCCGCGATGCAAGCGGTACGGATCGTTCTGCTTTGGGCGCCGACCTCTGGCCGGCAGCGCCTTCCAGACGACGGATTGCGAGAACGCCGAACAGCAGCGTTACTCCTGCAAGCACCGCGGCACAGAGGAGCGGGGACCCATGACTCGAAGGACCTGCCGCGCTCCTCGCGAGCTGATCGAGGTTCGGAACACCAGCCACCCACAGCCCCAGCTTGTCCAGATAGAACGCAGGCGAAAAAAACTCGATCGGCTGAACGGACGTCGGCAGAGGATAGAACAAACCTCCGAGATGCATCATCGGCAGATAAGCGAGGTTAATGAACGCCGCCGCGCTCTTGCTGGAGGCGCGCGTGCCGATGAAGAAACCAATGGCGCAGAACGGCAGCGACCCCAAAACGTCCAGCAACGAAACAGCGAAGATTTGGCCCAAGCCCAGCCGCACATGCCCGAGGGTCAGTGCGGGCACGATCATGGTGACCATGATGATCGCAGCGAACGTCATCGACATGAACATCTTGGCTAGAAAATAGGCGGCGGCGGGCATCGGCAAGGCACGCTTTAATGTCAGCACGCCGTGGTCTCGTTCCTGGGCCACAATCATGCCGAAGCCGAACATTCCAGGACCCATCACTCCGAATACGGACCAGTTCACGAACATGACCTTCGCCAGGGTTGGGTCGCTGTGGCTCATACTTCCCGCGAGCAAGATGCCGAACAACACGTACAGCGTAATCGGCAGCAACAGGAATGGGATCGCAAACGCGGGGGTGCGCATTGCCCGTATGCATTCGTATTTTGTCTCGGCAAGATAAGCTTCCAACATGCGCCGGCCGGTCATGGTTGGAGTGCCGCGCAATTCGACGGACAAGGTCGTGGCATTCATGATGTGGTCTCCTGAGTAAGTTCGGTGAAGGCCTCCGCCAGCCCGGCGCGGTGCACTTCCAGGTCACCGAGCTTCGGGTCTGCAATGAGCAGGCGTCTCGCAACTTCCTCGGCGTCGGTCGCCGTGATGTGAAGCAATTCCCGGTCGCGGGTCACGCTCTCCACGCCGGGCCAGGGGGCGATCTCCTCGAAAGTCAGTGTGGTCGAACAGGTAATTCTCTTGCGCGAGATGATCGCGCGCATTTCGCTGACCGTGCCGGACGCGATCAGGCGTCCCTTGGCCAGGACCACCACGCGATCCGCAAGCGCCTGGGCTTCTTCCAGATAGTGCGTGGTCAGGAAGATAGACGATCCCCGGCTTACCAGAGTGCGCAGAGTGTCCCACATCACTCCTCGCGCTTGTACATCCATGCCCACGGTGGGCTCATCGAGAAACAGCAGCTTCGGGCGACCGCATACCGCCACGGCAAACTGTGCCTGCCGCTTTTGTCCGGCGGAGAGTTTTCCGTAGGGACGGTTGGCGAGAGCCGTCAAGTGCGTCATCTCCAGCACCGCGTTCGGGGCAAACGGGTCCGGATAATAGTGGCCGACCAGGTCGATGTGTTCGCGCACTCGCAGTTCTTCGGCAAGCGTTACCTCCTGCATCATCACTCCGACCGCGCGCCGGGCTTCCAGACGCTGTGGTGGCTGGCGAAACAGGCTTGCCGTACCTGCATCGGGCTGCTGCAGCCCCAGCATTAGTGAAATTGCAGTGGTTTTTCCCGCACCGTTCGGACCGAGTACAGCCAGCAACTCGCCTCGCCGCACATCCAGGTTGAGACCGTCGAGCGCTAATACGTTTCCAAAGCGCTTACTCACACCTGACAACTGGGCCAGAGATTCCTCATTCATGGTTGGCGACCTCCATGGATGCCAGTGTGAGCCGCGGAGTATGGTTTGGGAACTTGATTTTGACCAACTGGAGGTATGAGGGGACGAAGCGGAGAAGAAGAAGATCAGAAGGGATTTGCGGACATGGCTTTCAGCTTCTCCGAATAGCTTCGCCCCGACTGAAGCCGAACACCGCTGTGCAACGTGATTGCATAATCTCCGTGCGCACCTGCTTGCAGTTCCTTGATCCGGCTGGTGTTGACGATGATCGAGCGGTGAATCCGCAAAAAGACCTCGGGATCGAGCGATTTCTCCAACGTGTTCAGCGCAACATGGAGCAGGTGATTGGCGCGTCCCGTATGCAGTTGGACATAGTTCTCGGCGGCTTCCATCCAATCCACGTCTTCGAGATCGACGAACACCGTCTTGCCGGCTGACCGCACCGCCAAGCGCTTCAAGTAGCGCCGCGGAGTGGCGAGCGACTCCAGCAGGCAAATGATCTGGCGGCTGGCGTCGTCGGCAGAACTGGAATAAAGCCGAGTCTTGGCCCTTGCCAACGCCTGCGCAAACCGCTCTTCGGTTACTGGCTTCAACAAGTAATCGATCACATTGATTTCGAATGCCTGAATCGCGAAGCGGTCGTGGGCGGTCACGAATACGACCGGAGGCATGCGCTCCGCCCCCACTTCGCGCACGACTTCGAATCCATCCATCTCCGGCATCTGGACGTCCAGAAAGACCAAGTCCGGCCGCGAGTTTCGAATCGCCGTCACCGCGTCGCGGCCATTGTTGGCCTCGGGAATGGATGCGATCTCCGGGTCTTTGGAGAGCAACATGCGCAGGCCTTCCCGCGCCAGCGGCTCGTCGTCAACGATGAGTGTCGTGAAGGGCATGCAGTTCCATTACTTCTGTCTCGAAAGTTCCGGGCACGGGGTGATAGGGAAGGGTGATCGTCACCACTGCCCCACGGGGCTGGGCATTCCCGGTAGTCAAGCGCGCTTGCTCACCGTAGAGTTGTTGCAACCGCGCACGCGTGTTCGCTATTCCGATGCGCTGGTTCGCGATCGGTTGGCCTCCGGCAGAACCTTCCGACAAGAAACCAGGGCCGTCGTCTTGCACGCGAAGTTCCAGCGTATCGTTCAGGCGCACTGCGCTGATTTTGACTCTGCCAGCCGAAGAACTTTTCCCCACGCCGTGCCGGATCGCGTTCTCCACGACGGGCTGCAAAACCATTTGCGGTACAGCTGCATCGAGAGTTGCGGGATCGGCGGAGATCTCCACCCGCAGGCGATCCTGAAATCGCACTTGCTCGATCGACAAGTAGAGCTGCAGATACTCCAGTTCGCGGCGCAGTGGAACTTCCTGAGACTCCACATCTTCCAGCACACAGCGGAGAAGATCACTCAAGTGCGCAAGCGTCTGTTCGGCTTCTTTTGATTTCTGCTGGCGCACGAGCACCATGATTGCGTTCAGCGTGTTGAACAGGAAATGCGGCTGCAGCTGCATCTTCAACACCCCGAGCTGGGCTTGCACGAGCTGCGATTGTAATTCCGAAGCGCGGAGCTCCAGCCGCAACGCTTCCTGCTTGCGCTCCTGATAGTTTTGATAGTAGCCAATGCCGTACTGCACGCCCAACACCGTCCAATAAGTCATGACGCCCTGGTGAAACCCGATCACAAGCAGAAAAGCGAACGTGCCCGTGAAGGTACTCATGACTACGGGAAAGACTGCAAGACGAGTGAGAATCGCGCTCTCCAGAATCAGTTGAACGAGCGATACGGCCACGCCGAGGAGCATGTGGAGCGCTACACGCCGCACCCAGTTGCGCCGTTCGATGGGCAACCTGCGGCCAAGCCAAAGAATCCCGGGCATCAGGAGGGCCCACAGGTAAACCCCCACCAGCCATGAGATGAGGTAGTGCCACCAAGGAGTGGGGTCACGCGAGAAGAATTTTTGTGTGAGGCCCTGGCTGAAGAAGAAAACGCCGATGATCGTCCAAATCAGAAAGTAAAGCGGGTAGTTCCGCAGGTCGCGTTTGAGCGCACGTTCCATCAGAAGGGTAGCTTACCCCAGAATCGCTGGTTCACGCTCAGAGTTAGAATCGCCCGAGCTGATTCCGGGTACCAATCGAACAGCAGCTCAGTGCGACAGCGAGGCTGCAGCAGTGAACTGCGCCGTCGTTATTGGCTGCTCGTACTGCATGAAGGGCAGAATTCTGGCTGGATCGTCGTCTAACCGGAAAACGGGCTTGTGGGAAATCGGCATCGATCCGATCGCTGGTCGGAAATCGCTTCCGGAAGGTGTTCCGGCAGCCGGTCTAAGACGGCCCTGGTCGCACCGTCAGCGTCAGTATCCGGCTATTCTCCTCTGAGGTTCTGGATGAGCTGACGTAGGTAGGCTTCGGCGCCGATTTCCTCGATCAGCTTGGCGCCGGCCGCAACCCATTCTTCGACCGGAACCAACGGTCCCGGTGGTTCAGCGATCCAGGGGGCAACCCGGTCCAAGCAGTAAACGGGGTTGCATATCATGTTCCTGATGTCCTCGGTCGACATCTCCCCGGGGACCCCTTCGGTCGCCGCCGCGCCCCTGGCCAGATGTTCAAGCACAACTCGCGGCATTTGCAATTCATCTTGAAGGTGGGCAACCGAGGGGTTGGAAGACGGCTCCGGGGTCTTTCGGTATATGGGGTTCTTCTCGTGTTTCAGGGCTTCGGTCAGCTCCTTGGCCGTCGCGTCCGGCTTCGCGCGGACCTCGTTGTACACCGGGTAGGCTCGCTCGTATATCGAGAACTGCAGCTGCTCGCTCATATCTTCGAAACGCAGAGGCAGCGTTCCTTCTTGACCAGGCCTCGTGCCGAGTTTGAAGTGGACAGCAATCGCGTGGTCTAGCTGCATCAGCTCGGCGGCATCGGGATTGTCGACTTCATCCAGAACATCCGCAACTTCAACCTCAGACTCCCCCGCAGCAAGTGACACATCTCCGTTGGGCCAGCGACATAAGTATACGGGCATTAGTTTTCCTTTCTGCTCAAGGCCCAGCTGTCGTTGTTTACGAACAAGCTCGTTCACGCCGGACTAACCTATTCGGCCCGGCTTCGGCTTGCTTGCCCGTACGCGTTCCTTCGAGCAGCAACATAGTAGAACAATTGGCCCGTATGCGCTGTACATCTAGAACGGCCATGTTTCGCCGACACCCAATTGGAGATTTCTCCCGGAGCTACGCGGACCGCGGTCCGTCCGGACCACAACGCAAAGGGGGTGGACCTATGCGGTGTTGCGGCCCTGCCGACAGCGGGCGGCGTCGACTCAGGGCAGGCAAGCGGTGCGCCCTTCGATTGCGGCCTTCCTTTGGCCGCCGCATCCGCTTCTCTAGCTGCACGGCAGTCTCACTCGTACCTGGCAGCCTCTTTTTCCGTTCAGGTTGGACAGTTCAATCGAGCCTCCGTGTGCTTCGACGATCTGTCGCGAGAGCGCCAACCCTATACCACTTCCCGAGGGCTTGGTGGTATAGAACGGCACGAATGCGTTGCTCGGATTCAGCAGTCCCAGTCCGTTATCCTCGATCGTTAGGATAACGCTTTGGTCCTCGACTACCCAATTCAATGTCACCTGCGGCTTCCGAACTTCGCCGCCGTCTTTGGAGGAGCCGGAACGGTCGTCACCCAGGCTTGGCTCAAGAGCTGCTTCGACCGCATTGCGCACGAGATTAATTAGCATCTGCTCGATCTGGTCGGCATCCACCCTCAACATTACGTCCGGGCCCGGAGAGATCGCCACCGCCATCCGAGTCTCGAGGAAAACCACCCGCTCCATAATCGGGAGCAGCGTGACTCTTGTCCTTGCCGGAGGCGGCATCTGCGCCAAGCGTCGATACGCCTGCAGAAACCGATTGAGCGACGCGCTGCGATCTTCGATGATGGCCAGACCCCTTTCAAAGTCTCGACGCTGGTCGGGATTGAGTTCGGTTTCTGCGAGACGGCCGCTCAGGCTTCCTGCGATCGACTTGATCGGGGCCAGCGAGTTGTTGAGTTCGTGCCCAACAACCCGGATCAAACGTTGCCATGCGCCACGCTCCTCCTCACGGAGCGCGCGGCTAACGTCTGAGAGGACAACCAGCGTATGCGGCACACCTTTTTCCCGGAACTTGCTTTGCCGTACCAACCACCGTGTCCTCGCACTGTGAGTCGGCAAAGCCACCAGTGCCTCACTCGTTACACCCAGGCAATCAGCCAGACCGATTTCGTCGGCGGTACGTCCGAGGAGACGAACCGCGGCTTGTTGAAGGAGTTTCTCGCCCGCGGGATTCACCAGTCGAAGCACTCGGTCTGGGTCAAATGCGAATAAAGGAGCATCGATTTCTTCCACGACTCGGCGCAGCAGAGCCGTTGCTTCGATGGCACGGATTCGCTGATCCGAGAGCAGATCGGCTAGCGCATTCACTTCAAGCGAAAGCTCCCCCAAGGCATCGTCCGCGGTGGCTCCACGAGCTCGAAAGGAATAGTCTTCCTCGCGAAGCGCCGAAACCACATTGGCCAGCGTCTGCAACGGCCGGACCGTTTGCTCGTGCAATACCAGAGCCAGCAGCCACCACGCAAATAGCTCTCCCAGGGAGAGCGCCAACTTTGATCCTGAGGACCAAGGTTCGAGCCAAATAAGAATGCCGCTGGCCACAATGCCGGGTAAGGCGACGAGCAGCGAGTAGAGGCTGATGCGATGCTCGTAGAGGAGGCGAACTCGTTTGCGAGGAACCTTCCGCATTTCCGCTTTGGCTCTGGTCTGCGGACTAGAGGCCATACTTTTCCATGCGCCGATAGAGCGCACCACGGCTTAGCCCCAAGGCTTCGGCGGCTTGGCTTATGTTCCCCTGAAAACGCTGCAGCGCTTTTCGGATCAGCAGCGCCTCCACCGCCTCCAAGCTAAGCTCTTCGAGATTTTGGGCTTGCGGTCGCTGCAGATTCAGCCCGAGATCCGCGGGTTGAATCTCACGTCCGCGGCACATCAGGACGGCACGTTCCAGAGTGTGTTCGAGTTCGCGAACGTTACCGGGCCAGGAATATTGCGCCATGACTTGCAGTGCAGAACTGTCGAAGGACGCGACTTCGCAGCGATAGCGAGACGCATAGCGCCGGAGAAAATGGATGGCGAGCGTCGGAATGTCTTCGCGGCGCTCGCGGAGTGGCGGCACATGGATCTCGACCGTGTTCAGCCGAAAAAGGAGGTCTTCGCGGAACTGGCCCGAAGAGCATGCGGCCTTAAGGTCAATATTGGTGGCCGAGATCAGACGCACATCGATCTTCCTCGAACGCGAGGACCCCAGCCGCTCGATCTCGCCCGATTCCAGCACGCGCAGCAATTTTGCCTGTTGCCGGATGGGCACATTTCCGATTTCGTCCAGAAAGATCGTGCCCCCGTCGGCCAACTCGAAGCGTCCGATGCGATCGGTTCGGGCATCGGTGAATGCACCCTTCACGTGGCCAAAAAGCTCGCTTTCAAATAGTCCCTCCGCCAGCGCGCCCGTATTCACCGCAACCATCGAGCGTGAAGCACGAAGAGAAAGAGCATGCAGAGTTTGCGCGACCACCTCTTTGCCACTGCCGTGTTCGCCGGTAATAAGGATATTTGCGTCGGAAGGGCCGACCCGCGCGATCGCGTCTAACACGGGTTGCATGGAGGCCGCCGAGGCGATGAACTCCGGGCGGCCTTGAACCTGGAGAAGCCGGTTCTCCGCAGCCAGCCGCTCGGCCTGCCGGAGGGCGCGATGCAATTCAATTTGCGTCCGCACAATGGCGAGCAGGCGCTCATTCTCCCAGGGCTTTTGGATAAAGTCTCGTGCCCCACGCCGCATGGCTTGCACCGCCAGTTCAACATTGCCCCATGCGGTCATGACGATGACCGGAAGATTGCTGTCCAACGCCACAATTTCCGAAAGAAGGCCCAAGCCTTCCTGACCAGACGTGGTGTCCCGCGTGTAGTTGAGATCGATCAGCAGCGCATCGTAAGAATCCACGGCCAAGGCCTCCCTGACCTCAGCGGGAGACTTGGCGCTCTCCACCCGATAACCCTGGGGATGAAGCAGGAGGTGGAGAGCTTCGAGGATGTGCGGTTGATCGTCCGCCGCTAAAATCCGTGGGGCACGGTTCTCGTGGGGATAGAAAGGCACCACGTTGCGCAGATCCTGCGGCTTGGCAGAAGTCGGCATGAGCTATGGAGATGAAGCGGCAACCATCCCGGTGACCGCATCCTGAATCAGCACTCCATTATGTTCCAAAGTTGCCCCCGTTGTGCGATCAAGTTCTACTCTAGCCTTCTGGTAGATCGTCAGGGCGGTAACCAGGTCCAGTTCGGCCACCGATAGATCACGCTGCGCCGTCATGGTCTGGTAACTGGAGCCCGATCCCAAATCTTGCTCTTTCTTTGTGATCTCGAAGCTACGTTCGGCCAAATCTCTGGCCTTGCGGGCCGACTCAACCCTGGCATGCGATTGTTCCAGCGCATACTGTGCGTTGCGAATCTCGATCCTAATCTGCTTTTTCAACTGCTCTTTGCGCAGGCTAGCTTGCCGGTACTCCAACTCGGAACGGTACTGGTCAGCCTTGGCGACGCGGTTGCGAAATGGGATGTTCAGGTTGAGTCCGACGAAGTAGTCTGGTGATGAATTGTTGAAAGCAGTTTGCCAGGCGCCTGTCAGATCGGTGGGGGCGGTGGAGGGTGTGGTGACTCCGGGAGGCACCAATCCTGCGAGACCACTCCCGCCGTAGAAACCTACGAGGGAAAGGGTGGGGAGGAGCGCATTCCGCTCTGCTTTTCGACTGATCTGCCGGTTGGCCAAGTCGATGTCGGTCTCGAGCAGCTCCGGACGATTCTGCAGCCCTTCCGCAATCAGATCGAGAATCGGCTTACTCGTGTCTGCTTCGGTGTTGGTGGTCTGCATGCGATCCGTCGGCACAACGGGCATCTCTCCCAGAGTAGGATCGTCGAGGCTCTTGGTGAGTGCGTTTTTCATCAACGATTCCTGCAACTGGAGGCTCGTCCGCGCCACAGTCAAATCCTGGTCACGCCTGGAAACCTCGGCCTCAGCCTTCATCACGTCCAGTTCCGGAATGCTTTCCAACTGTAATTGCTTCTTGGCGTTCTCCAGAGTTTGGTTGGCAAAGGCGAGCGATTGTTCGTTGACGCGAGCCTGTTCGTAGGCGCTCACCAAATCCCAATACATATTTTCGACCTGGGTGACGGTGGCGATGACCTGATTTTTGAAAGCGATATCGGAGATCTTCTTGTTGTTCTTGGCGATATGCAAGTAGCGCAGGTTCGGACCGAAACCAAATCCCGCGAGAAGCTGTTGCTGAAAAGTAAAGCGGTAATAGGTATTCAAAGCCGGCGAAAGGAAGAAGTCGGGGCTGTTCGTAGTTTGACGATTATTGTTGAACTCAAAAGAAATCAAAGTGCCAGTGGGAAACGCTTGCGTGTAGCTGGCGTTCACCTGCGCCGTATTCAGCTGCAAGGACGGGACACCGTAGATTTGCGTACTCGACAGCGGCATGGTAAGGTGCTCGATCCCGGTGGTCACGGCGAGAGCCGGATCGTACGAGGCCACCGGCGTTCCTCCTCCCAAGGTGGATTGCACCAGCCCAGAGGCGCCGGCGCCAGCGCCGCCAGCGCCGCCCGTCGTACCCCCTGCGCCCGCTCCCGGCGCTCCCGCACCGTAACCTCCGACTCCTCCTCCAGGCGTTCCTTGCACCACACCGGTATTCACGCCGAGAAAACTGCCGCCAGCCCGGGTGCGGAGCAGGTCCGCATCGGCAATCGGCAAGTTGTAGCGGGCGATCGCCAAATCCAGATTGTTTTCGAGCGCAAGATCAATCGCATCTTTCAAGGATAGATACAATTTTCCATCACGCATGAGCCGATCGAGACGCGGCGAATTTGTCAGTACGGGCTCGGGCACATGATCGGCAGTGTACGGGCTCAGCGGATTGTGCGATTGGGGCATTTGCAATGCAACCGGAGTGCGCACCTGGGCTTCGATCATGGCCGTCGCGAGTATGAGCAGCGCTGCGATCCGTGGAGTGTCAAAGCACCGTTTACGGGGACAGACGTTCATGGATTCACCGCCGCAGGACTTGGCTCCATCGTCGGATTTGCCGTATCGCCGACCAGCCAACCATCGCGCAACTGGATGGTGCGAGTGCCATAAGCAGCGTTCGCTTCGGAGTGAGTGACCTGCACGATCGTGGTCCCCTGTTGATTCAAGTCCCGGAAGAGATCCATAATCTCCTTGGCTTGGGAGGAGTGCAGATTGCCGGTGGGCTCGTCGGCGAGCAGCAACAACGGCTTATGGATGACTGCCCGTGCGATCCCCACTAACTGCTGTTGCCCGCCAGAAAGCTGGCTCGGGTAGAGATCCTTCTTGGCGACAATCTGGAAGCGATCGAGGGTGTCGGCGACAAGACTCTGGCGCTGGCTGCGCGGAATGTTTTTGTAGGAGAGCGGCAAATCGATGTTCTCCTCCACGGTGAGATCGTCGAGCAGGTGATAACTTTGAAAAACCATGCCGATGTTTTTCTTCGCCAGCTCGGCGCGTTCCTTCCTTTTCATCGCGTGCGCAGCCTGCTCGCGAAACCAGAACTCGCCCTGCCACTGGTCGTCCAGGAAAGCGAGCACATTCAGAAGCGACGATTTTCCTGCGCCTGACGGCCCCATCACCGTTATGAACTCGGCTTCGCGAATCTCCATGTTGATGCGGCGAAGCACCCAGATTTGCCCGGCACGGGTTTTGTAACTGCGTTCGAGGTTCTTGAGTTGAATCATATTTCTCCTAAACTGCTTTCTTCCGACTACTCGTAGCGCAGCGCCACCATGGGATCGACCTTCGTCGCCCGATAGGCCGGGACTATGCTGGCCAGGAGCGCGACGGCGGCCACCAGTGCCGCAACCGCCAGGAACGTAACCGGATCAGTGGGGCGCACTTCGAAGATCAGCCGCGACAAAACGCGTCCCAGCACCAATGCACCCGCGGTTCCGATCGCTACTCCGAGCAGGGTTGGCTTCATCCCCTCGAACACGACCATGCGCAGCACGTCGCCAAGCCGGGCGCCCAGGGCGAGGCGGATTCCGATTTCTCGCATGCTCCGTTTCACGCTGTAGGACAGCACGCTGTAGATGCCCACAGCGGCCAGCAACAGGGCGAGAGCCGCAAACGCCCCGAGCAGAAGCATGTTGAACCGCTCGGAAGATACAGAATTCGTGACCAGTTCGTCCATTGGCAGAATGTCGCGCAAAGGAATCTCAGGATCGACCTCGTGCACGGCATTCGACACGGCAGAGACTACCCCGGTGGCATCGCCGGTTGAGCGCACTACAAACGACAACGGAAACGAATTCCATCCCCCCATCGCGGGCACAGAAAGCTGGCCCAGCGGGAAATAGAGAGTTGGGCCGGGACGAGTTTGGTCCAGGCTGTCAAGCTTTATGTCGCCCACAACTCCGACCACTTCGCGAATCGTGTCCGGAAAAAAGTTCTGCGTGAGACGCTTTCCCAGCGGGTCTTCGCCGGGCCAAAACTCGCGGGCCATGGATTCGCTGATCAGAACCGCCGCCGGCCTTCCCGCGACATCGGTGTCGCCGAAGTCGCGGCCACGGAGGATCGGAATGCGCAATGCGTTCATATAACCGGGGCTGATGAGACGCACGTCGACCTCCGGTTGCTCCGCCATGGGCACGACAGCTCGGCCCTCGATCGCAATGGGCTGATGCGAACCGTTCTCGCTTAAAGGAAGGTCATCCGTCACGCTCGCGGATTCGACGCCGGGTAACGCCCGAACCCGTTCGAGCGCTCGCTCGAAAAAACTGACCTGCTGAGCGGGTGAGGGAAACTTCGCCCCGGAGACGGCGGCTGTCATGGTGAGCACATGGTGAGGATCGAACCCCGGACTCACAGCTAGAAGCCGGCGGAAACTGCGAATCATCAACCCCGCGCCGATCAGCAGCACCAAGGAAAGGGCAACCTCCAGCACCACCAGAGTGCTGCGCGTACTATGTCCGCTCGAATCCGCATCGGTTCGACCCAATCCCTGTTTGAGGGCCTCATTTGTGTTACTCCGAGTCAAGCGCAGAGCCGGCAGCATTCCCGCAAGAATGCCAGTGCCTACGGAAATGACCGCAGCGAATGCAAGAACCTGCGAATCCAGCCCCACTTCGATCGAGCGCGGCAATTTATCCGCCAGGAAAGCCACGATCAGGCGAACCCCAAAATGCGCGCAAATCAGGCCGAGCGCCCCTCCCACGAGTGCGAGGAGCACAGTCTCGGTGAGGACTTGGCGGAGCACCCGGGCCGAACTAGCGCCCAGCGCGGTTCGAATCGCAATCTCCTTTTGCCGGCTGAAAGTCTTCGCGAGGGTAAGGTTGGCCACGTTGACGCAAGCAATCAGAAGAACGAAACTCACTGCTCCCAACAGAACCAACAGCGCGGGCCGCACATCACTGACCAGATCTTCATGCAAGGCGACGACCACGGCGCCCCATCCCTTGTCGTCCTCGGGATACAGTTGCTCCAGTCGGCCGGAGATGGTGTTCATCTCCGCCTGCGCCTGCGTCGATTCAACCCCAGGCTTGAGCCGTGCGATGACTCCATAGTGGTGCTCACCTCGCACCGCACGTTCCTTATCGGTCCAGGCCATCGGGGTCCATATCTGCGCAGAGTCGGGAAAGCGGAAGCTTGCTGGCATGACGCCAGCCACGAGATAGCCTTGGCCATCCAGGTTGATGTTGCGGCCCACGATGTCAGGATTTGCACCGAAGCGTTCTTGCCACAAACGGTGACTGAGAACTACAACGTGGGAGCGTCCCGGCTGATCCTCTTCCGGAGAAAGCACGCGACCGAGCATTGGCTGAACACCCAGCGTAGCGAAGAAACCGGGAGATACCCCGACGGCGTCTACCTGTTCAGGCTTGCCGCCGGTCAGGGTGAAACCGTGGTAGGCGTAAATCGCCATCCGGTCGAATACGTGGTTCTCGCCTTCCCAGTCCAAATAATTTGCCGCGGAGACTGAAAACGTCGTCAGGCCGGGAAAACTCTTTGCCGGAGGAACATGCCAGATTCGGACCAGCCGGTCGGCCTCCTTAAACCCCAGAGGTCGCACCAGCACGGCGTTCACTACACTGAAAATCGCGGTGTTGGCGCCCATGCCCAGCGCCAAGGTAATTACCGCGACCGCGGCGAACCCGGGACTCTTGCGCAACTGGCGTAGTCCGTAGTGAACATCTTGGAGTAGTCCGGTCATCTCAGTTGTATCCTCCTATTCGTAGCGCAGCGCCACCATGGGATCGACTTTGGCGGCGCGGCGGGCCGGGACCAAGCTTGCTCCCCCCGCAAATGCGATCAGTAACAACGCCGCAGTGCAGAGGGTCATCGGATCTGCTGGCGAGATTCCAAAAACCAGCTGAGCGACGGTTTGCCGAAGAATCCAGGCGCTCAGGAGTCCGATTGCGGCTCCAATCACGGCCATCCCCAACCCTTGTTTTACGACGAGCCAAAGCACGTCTCCGCGCTGTGCTCCCAAGGCCATGCGTAAGCCGATTTCATTTGTGCGCTGCGCCACAACGTAAGAGATCACTCCGTACACCCCGATTCCTGACAACATCACTCCAAAAGCTGCGAACAACGCGAGTAGACCGGTGGAGTAACGGCGGTCGGCGGTCTGTCCCTGCATGATCTGAGCCATAGTCGAAACTTCTGCGAATGGCAGGTCGGCATCGAGCGAGCGAAGCTCGTGGCGAATCGATGGGGCAAGTTGCATCGGGTCCACACCGGTGCGCACGATTAAATTCTTGAAGCCAGCGTTCAGCTCCGGCGTCTGCCGGAAGAGCGTATTGATGTGCGGCAACGGGGGGAGCGCCAGTCCGCGGTTCATGGAATTTCCAATCACGCCAATAATGGTGAATGGAGTGGTGGATGCGCTCGAGGCAACGATTGGGTCCAAACCCATGCGAATCTGCCTTCCTACCGGATCTTCAGTCGGAAAGTAAAGGTCCGCGAACGCCTGATTCACCAACACCACAGGCATGCTGGCCTCAGTGTCTGAATCCGAGAAGCCGCGGCCACGGAGCAGCGGGATTCGAAGCGTGTGAAGATAATGCGAGTCGGTCGAATTGAATGCCGCCGCGGGCGTATCTTCAAGCTGGGATACGGGCCGGCCTACGATGGTGAAATTTTCCGTCCACTGATCATCGAACGGGTAGGAGGCACTGATCACAGCGTCCTCGACTCCGGGTAGTTGGCGGACTCGCGCCACGTATTCGTCGCAAAAACGGGTGATGCTCGCGCGATTGGGATATCGCACGGATGGCAGAAAAAAATGCGTTCTTAGTAAATGATCTACGCGAAAACCCAGCTGCTGGCCCTGTAAACGCACCAGGCTCTGAATCAGAAGCCCGGTGCCAACTAACAGCATGACGGCCAGTGCCAGCTCCCCGGCAACAAAGGAATGCCTCAACCAGCGCCTGCTGCGGGCAGCGATGTTTGATCGTCCGCCTTCT
Organism: uncultured Acidobacteriaceae bacterium; assembly: GCA_963714225.1. GTDB lineage: Bacteria > Acidobacteriota > Terriglobia > Terriglobales > Acidobacteriaceae > Sulfotelmatobacter. The sequence goes on from CAVQNY010000055.1 coordinate 68,534, forward strand.
TTGAGCACTTCCGATGGATTCACTCTCAGGCTGATCCACGCCGAAAGAGTTCCGAAAAGCAAGCTGCTCAAAACGGAAATTCCAAACCCGAACGCGAGCACACGGAGATCGACTCCCACCGCGGCAAGTTGACTCAGTTGGGCGGGATGGGCGCGCGCTACTAGCCCACAGCCGACCCATGCCAACGCTGCGCCAATGATTCCGCCGAACATGCCTAACACCAGGTTTTCGGCCATGAATTGCCGAATCAGGGCAGATCGTTCCGCTCCCATCGCCACTCGCACCGCGATCTCGCGAGTGCGGCTGGAGTTTCTTGCCAACAACAAATTAGCAACGTTAGAGCAGGCAATCAGCAGAATTAAAATCACTGCGCCCATCAGTAGGAGCAGGATGGGACGTAGATTGGCGACGTGCTCTTCCCGCAGAGGACGGAGGATTACCCCTACACCGCGGTCCAGCGGATATTGGGCAGCGAGATTCTGCGCGATTCGCTGAAGGTCAGCGTTCGCCTCCTGGACGCTGACCCCTGATTTCAATCGCCCGATTGTGGCCCAACCACGCGACCCACGTTCGCTTTCTTTCCATACCGTGTCGCTGGCAGTCCTATACGGAACGAATGGACTCCACAGCTCAACTTTGCCTTGTGTAGTGTCACCGAACAATTCGGGAATCTCGCCCGGCATTACCCCGATCATCGTGTAAGGCTCGTCATTGATCCGAATGGTTTTGCCCAGTATGGATGGATCGCCATGGAACCGAGTCTGCCAGAAGTTGTAGCCCAGAATCGCTTCAAACTGATTTCCCCATTGGTTTTCTTCGTCCCTAAACAAACGCCCCAGCAAAGGCTTGATGCCCAAGACTTCGAAATATTCGGCCGGGACTAACCCTACCCGCATCTGCTCGGGCTCGATGGATCCGCCGCTGGTGCTAACATTCTTCGGCCAGATATCGTACACGGCGAATTTCTCGAAAGTATGGTTTTGGGTTCGAAAGTCGCGAACGTCGAGGGGAGACGGGCCACTTATTGTCCTGTCACCCTGGGTCGATAAGATTCTGACCAGACGGTCAGGATTGGAAAATGGCAAAGGTTCGAGCAGCACGGCATTCAGCACGCCAAACATCGCAGTGCTCAGTCCGATGCCCAGAGCTAGGGTAAGCACTGCAATCGCAGTGAACCCGGGACTCTTGCGCAACTGGCGCAGTGCGTAGCGAACATCTTGGAGTAGTCCGGTCATCTCAGTTGTATGCTCCTACTCGTAGCGCAGCGCCACCATGGGATCGACCTTGGCCGCGCGCCGTGCGGGCAGCAGCGCGGAAGCAGTGGCAACCACGAGGATCACGAGCGTAGCCAGGCATAGCGTAAGCGGATCGCTGCTCGAAATGCCGAACAACTGGCTGCGCACCGCCATACCCAGCAATAGTGACGCTGGCAATGCCATAGCGAGGGCGATTCCTGTCAGCCATAGCACCTCGACCAGCACCACGCGCACCACCGAGGCACGGCTCGCTCCGAGCGCCATGCGGATGCCGATCTCCGAAGTTCTCTGTGCGGTCGAGTAGGCCAGCACGCCGTACAAACCGATGGCAGCCATGAGCGCGGCAAGCGCTCCGAAGCTCTCTGCCAGAAACGCCACCACCCGTTCGGCAGTCAAGTTATCGTCGATTTGTTGTTCCATGGTCCGGAAGCTATCGAGCACCAGCTTGGAATCCAGCGCCTGCATGGCGCCACGGATGGTCGCTTCCGCGCTTTCCGGCGTTTGCCAGGTGCGAACGTAGAAAGTCATTGCGCCGGGATCGGCTTCTTGCAGGTAAGGCGTGAACACCGTGCGTTTGATTTCCTGACGAACCCCGGTATGCTTGGCGTCTTTAACAACGCCTACAATTTCGACGTCCGGTTTCACTTCCGTTCCGTGGCTGCCCACATAATGCCCCAGCGCATGCTCGGGATCGCCAAGAAAGTGGTGCGCGAAACTCGCGTTGACGACCGCGACTTTTTGCGTCCCTGCCCGATCCGCATCGCTCAACTCGCGGCCTGCAAGGAGCGGCATCCCCATGCTGGAAAAGTAGCCGGGACTGACGTAGGGATGCTCGACGTTCATATCCTCGTTTTCTCTTGCCGTATAGCCTGCGAGCGTAATGGTGTTAGAAAAATTGTCGTTCGCCAGTTCAGAGTCGGTGGTGCCGGCAACCGAACGCACCCCCGGAAGGGCGGTGAGGGTGCGTAGCACTCGGGAGTCCACTTCGAGATCCTGGGCGGGGGGATATCCCGCAAGCGATGGAGCGACGTTGAAGGTCACCAGATGATCGGTCGAGAACCCAACATCCAGCGACTTGAGATTGTGCAGCGTGCGCATGAAGAGGCCGGCACCCACCAGCAGCAAAAGGCTCAATCCGACTTGCACGCCGACCGCAATGCGGCGGAAACGCAGTGGCCCTCCCCCGGTGATCACCTGCTGCTTCAGCGCGGGCACGAGGTTTGGCCGCCAGAACTGTACGGCTGGGGCCAAGCTGAAAAGCAGACTTGCCGATACCGCCAAACTAAAATTGAAAAGCAAGATTCTCAAATCCACCTGCGACGAGAACGGCAACTCCATGCCCGTGCCGCCCCAGATCATGTCGATCAGCACGGCTGAGACCTGGGGCACAAGGAGAATGCCTAGGACTCCGCCGGTCAGTCCCAGCAACAGCCCTTCCACCAAGAGTTGCTGAACCACCCGTTTCCGCTTTGCCCCCAGCGCATAGCGCACGGACATTTCGCGCGACCGGCCCGCCGCGCGGACCAGAAACAAGCTGCCCACGTTGGCGCAAGCCATCAAGGCAACCAGTCCCACCATTGCCATCACAATGAGCAAAGGCGTTTCGACGTCGCTGCGGAGTGGAGAAAATCCTTTTGTGCCATCGAGCAGTGAAAGGTAAGACTTCGCCACGAAGTTCTCACCAAAGCTATCCGTTTGGTGCTGCATCTGATTCAGTTCGTCGGCCCGGATCGCCGTCCACAACGGATTGATGCCTGCCTCGGCCTGCTCGCGGCTGACGCCGGGTTTTAGTCTGGCCACGATGTTGAGCCAGCTCGACCGCCGGTTCTCGAGGTCGTCAGTGCCCGGCATAACTTGTGCCTTCATCATCATGGGCACGAACAGGTCGGGAGTGTCGCCCATCACGACGCTGTGAAAGCCAGGTTGGGCTACACCGATCACGGTGAAGGGGTGACCGTTCACCAAAATGGACTGGTTCAGAATCGTTGGGTCTCGCCCGAACTGGCGCCGCCAGTAACTGAAGCTCAACACCGCCACAGGATTGCCGTTGGGCACGGTATCGTCGGATGCGACTAAGAGGCGGCCCAACGCAGGCTGCACGCCCAGCACATCGAAATAGTTGCCGGAGACCAATTCCGTCGCAACCAGCTGCGGCTGGTTGCGCCACTCGAAACCGGCCTGCGTCCAGTCCGTTGCAATGATCCCACTGAACACCGAATTGCCGTTCCGGAGGTCGCGATACATTGGATAAGAAAAGTAAGTTTTCCCATCCGCACGGGAACTAAGGTGCCCGGTATTGCTCCCGGAATATCGCAGCAGTACAAGACGGTCTGGCTCCCGCACCGGTAGGCTGCGCAACAGCGCTTGATCGAGCAGCCCGAATATGGCCGTGTTCGCCCCGATCCCGAGCGCCAGGGTGAGCACGGCCACCGCCGTGAACCCGGGACTCTTGCGGAGCTGGCGTAAAGCGTAACGAAGATCTTGGAATAGTCCGTTCATCAGGTTTATCTATCTCCTAGTCGTAGCGCAGCGCCACCATGGGATCGACTTTGGCAGCCCGGCGTGCGGGCAAAAAGCTTGCCAGCACTGCGACTGCTGCCAGAATTGCGGAAACGACGGCGAATACCAGCGGATCCGTCGGGCGGACGTCGAACAGCAGCAGCCAACGCACTTGAAATGGCAGGCTCGACAGAAGACGGGTTATGGCAAATGCGCCGAGCAAACCGGTCGCCACGCCGGCCGAGGTCAGAACCAAGCCTTGCCTGAGCACCAAGCTGGCAACGTCCCGGTGAGATGCTCCCAACGCCATGCGGACACCGATCTCATGTGTTCTCTCGGTGACCGTGTAGGCAATCACGCTGTAGATGCCAACCGCAGCCAGGATCAACGCGAGCGCAGCGAAGCCGCCGAGCAACCACATGATGGTGTGGCCCTGCCGCACCGGGCCTCGAACAATCTCACTCATCGTGCTCACGTTCGAAACCGGCACATCTTTGTCCAGGGCTGCAACCTCGCGCCGGATTACAGGAACGATGGCCAGCGGATCCGCGGTGGTGCGTACCAGCACATTGCGCGGCCAAAGAATCCACGGATACTGCGTATAGGGGACGTAGATTTCCGGGATGAAGGGGGCGTACTGGCCTTCGCTCCTAACGTTTCCCGCAACCCCAATCACCGAAAGCCATGACTGGTTCTTATCGTTTGCATCCGAACTAAGCTTCAGGCGTTTTCCGATAGGGTCCTCGCCCGGCCAGTACTTGCGGGCGAGAGATTCACTGACGATGGCTGCCGGTTCTGCGCGGGGCGAATCGGCATCGGTAAACGGCCGGCCTTCCCGCAGGGGAATCCGCATAGTACGGAAATAGTCGGGGGCGACGACCACGTAGTTGGCGTCTGGTACCTCCCCGGCCGTAGGATTGGGATGGTCCGCAGTGACGAAACTCCAGCCGGCCCAGCCGCTCATCGGCACACCGCGAGAAATAGTTGCAGCCTCGACGCCCGGGAGCGCTTCGATGCGGTTCAGGAGTTGTTGGAAGAATTCGACCTGGCGGAGAGGCTGTTTATAGTGCGGACCTTGGAGAGGTACTTCTAGGGTCAGCAAATGGTTAGGATCGAAACCAATATCTACAGCGCGAAGATGGATGAGGACCTTGATCATGAGGCCGGCGCCAACCAGAAGGGCCAGAGCTAAACCGAATTCGCAAACTACGAGTCCATCCCGCAATCTGCGGCCCTTTGCGCTGTTTGTAGAGGTTCGGCCGCTCGCTTTCAGCGACTCATGCACGTTGGGTTTTGAAGCGCCCAGTGCCGGCGCCAAGCCAAACGTGATTCCCGTACCCAGAGCGACAACCATGGTGAAGACGAGTACGACGGTGTTGATCCCGGCGTCTTCCACACGCGGAGTCTCTGGAGGAGACAGCCGCACCAGGATTTCCGACCCCCAGGTGGCAAGTGCGAGACCCGCCAGCGCACCGATGGTTGCGAGCACAGTGCTTTCGATCAAGAATTGGCGAATAATCTGTGCGCGGCTTGCTCCGAGCGCCACGCGGATTGCGGTTTCTTTTTCCCGCCCCGTCGCGCGGACCAGCAGGAGATTCGCGACATTGGCGCATGCGATGAGCAGAACAAGGCCCACCGCTCCGAGCAAAACAAGAAGAGCGGGACGAGTGTACTGAACGACCTGGTCATGCAATTCAATCAGGGCTATGCCCCACCCTTTTGACTCCGGATATTGCTGTTCGATCCGGCCAGCAATCGTGTCCATTTCTGCCTGCGCCTGGGCCAGGGTTACGCCCGGTTGGAGTCGAGCGATCACGTGGTAATCGTGAAACTCCCGCCCCTCGGGTTCGAGATCCAGTCCCGAGATCCATAGCTGGGAATGGGGAGCAAAGGACGCTGAATAGTCGTCGGCGAAGTTGGCAGGCAAGATGCCCACGACTGGATAGCTCTCTCCATTGAGAGAAATGTTCTTCCCTACAAGTGTGGGGTCGCCGCCGTAGCGCTGCTGCCAGAGCCCATAACTCACAACGGCTGCAGCCCGGCCTCGTTTTTCTTCTTCAGGAAGGAACAGACGACCGCGCCATGGCTGAACCCCCAGAACAGAAAGCAAGTTGGCGGTTACTCGTTGCCCGGCGATCTGCTCTGGCCGGTTATCTCCAGTCAGATTGAAAGAGCCAGATTCAAACGCCGCCATGTCGGCGAACACATGGTTTTGTTTTTTCCAGTCGAGGAAGTTCGCGGCGGAAACGATGTTCTCAAACCAGCCGCGATGCAGATTCTGCTCCCACACCATGACCAGGCGATCCGGGTCCGCGTAGGTCAGCGGTCTGAGAAGCACGGCGTCGACCACGCTGAAGATGGCTGAGTTTGCCCCGATGCCCAGCGCCAGCGTGAGCACGGCCACCGCCGTGAACCCAGGGCTCTTTCGCAACTGGCGCAGCGCATAGCGAAGATCCTGGAACAGTCCTTCCATCTTCCTCTCCTACTCGTAACGTAGCGCCACCATGGGATCGATCTTGGCGGCACGGCGAGCCGGGACCCATGCCCCCAATAGCGCCACAACTAGAAGCAACGCTGCGGCTTCGGCCAAGGTTGCCGGGTCGTTCGCAGGTATGTCGAACAGCAGAGAACCGATCCAGCGGGCAGCAGCGAGCGAACCGATAATCCCGGCGGCGGCGCCGAAGCCAATCCATAGGGACGCTTGCCACACCATCATTCTGATGACACTGATTGGGGTTGCTCCCAGAGCCATACGAATGCCGATTTCTTGCGTGCGTTGACTGACCAACAGTGAGACGACGCCGTAGATGCCTACTGCCGTCAACAGCAGGCCAACGATGGCAAACAGAGAAAGCAAGGCCGCGCTGAAGCGTGGACGCTCCGCGAGTTTGGCGACACTCTGGTTGAGAGTATCCACATCAACCGGCAACGTAGGGTCGAGCGTCTTGACGGTGTTGCGCAATTGCTGCGCTTCGGCTTGTGCCCCAATTGCGGTTCGAACCACAATGCTAATGTGCTGAGAATCGGGTGAGTGAAAGATAACGTCGTCTTCTCCATGCCGACGGACCATGTAGTACTCGGGACCGACGCGGCCCCCGAGGCCTTGATTTTGGGTGTTGCCGGCCACGCCGATTACCGTGTGGGCGACGCCAGCCCTGCCTTCCCCCTGGGGAAAACGGATGATCCTGCCCAGCGGATCCTCGCCGGGGAAAAGCCGCAGTGCTAGAGATTCATTGAGGATGACCGCGTTCGAACCAGGCTTGCGGTCCGCGTCCTCAAAGGCGCGTCCGCGCAGCAGTGGAATGCCCAGAACCGAAAAATAATCGGGCGTAACCGATCTCCATCCCACGACTCCGCCTATGCCCTGCTCCGGTCCAAGAGGCGGGCGTCCCTCGGCCTGCAATGCTACCAATGGCACGGTGCGAGCTGTCGTACTCGGTGGAAGTGAGTCGCTTAAAGCCACGGAGCTAGTCCCGGGAAGCTCTTTCAGTTTCCGTTCCAGTTCCTCAAAGAACGCAAGGCGCTCCGCAGCCCCGGGATATTTTTGCTGCCCCAATGTGATCTGCGCCGTGACGATGTTCTCCGTGTTCATGCCCAGAGGTTCGGTTTCCAGATTGCGCAGACTGCGCACCAATAACAAAGCGCTGGACAGCAGGACGACAGCCATCCACACTTGGGCCACAAGGAGCAGTTGCCGCAGTCGCGCGCGTTCGACACCCGCCATGGCCGTGACGACCAGCATCTGTCTCGTCGGCTTCTCCAGCGCGGGTACAGTTCCGAAAATTATTGCCGAAGCCAGCGACACGATGATCGCGAACAGCAGTACCCTTCCGTCTACCGTCGCGTCTGACAAGTGCGGAATTCCCGCGGGCGCAAGCACAACAAACACCCGGACGATCAACCAAGCCAGTCCTGTACCGGCAGCACCTGCCACTAGGGCGAGCAATACGCTCTCCGTGAACCTCTGTCGGAACAGACGAATGCGGCCTGCGCCGAGAGCCGAGCGGATGGCCAACTCGTGCCGCCTTCCGACGCTGCGAGCCAACCCGATATTCACCGCGTTGGCACAGGCGATCAGAAGTACGGCAAGGGCGGATGCGAGCAGCAGCCACGCGGCCCGGCGAGAGTCATGGACCTGGAGGTCCCGGATGGAACGTACTTCGAGACGAAGCACTTTTCGGAACGGCGGCGGCGCCGACTCGACAAAGCCGCGAAAAAGTGGTTGCAACTCCGCCTTGGCCTGCTCAATGCTGATCCCTGGTTTCATCCGCCCGAATACTCGGACTACCGTGCCCAACTGGTTCCGTTGCACAATGGATTCGTCCAGTGCCTCCGGCACGAGTATGCTGGTGCGCGCAAGTGTGGGGAATTCGAAATCGCGCGGCAATACTCCCAGGATCCGCGCCCTCTCGCCGTTCAATGAAATCGTGCGGTCCACCACCCTGCGATCTCCGCCGAATCGGCTTTGCCAGAGTCCATAGGTCAGCAGCGCCACCGTCGGCGCGTTTGGCTGGTCCTCTTCCCGGGTAAAATTCCGGCCCAACAGCGGCTGAATACCCAACGTTGGCAGGAATGTCGACGCTACCGAGGCGCATGGAACGCGCACGGGAGGGTCGTCGGTAAGGTCGCAATCACTGACGCCGGTAGACGAAGTGAAATCAGTGAATGGGGTCTGATGGTCTCTCCACCCGAGATAGTTGGCGGCAAAGAGAAACTCACCGTCGATGATCGGCGCAATGACGCCGACCGAAACCAGTTCGTGGTCATGCGGGTAGGGCAAGCTGCGGAAGAGGATGCGATCGACCAGACTGAACATCGCAGTGGTCGCACCGATGCCCAGCGCGAGAGTCAGCACGGCCACTGCGGTAAAACCTGGGCTCAGGCGCAGTTGCCGCAAAGCGTAGCGAAGATCGTGAAATAGCCCGCTCATATCAGTTTCGCCCGCTTACTCATAACGCAACGCCACCATAGGATCGATCCTGGAAGCACGCCGAGCGGGAACGTAGCACGCCAAAAGAGCCACCGCTGCGAGAAATACCGCGCTGCCGGCGAATGCGACCGGATCGCGCGGACTTACCCCAAACAGCAGGCCGGACAAGACTGGAGTCAGCAGCAACGAAGAGATGGCGCCTGCCCCGACTCCCAACAGCAGCAGCTTCATTCCCTGGCCTACAACCTGCGACAAAACATCTCTTCGGGCGGCTCCCAGGGCCATGCGAATTCCAATCTCGCGGGTTCGTTGGGAGACGCCGTAGGAAATCACTCCGTACACTCCCACTGATGCCAAAAGCAATCCCAAGCCAGCCAGAGTGCCCAGAAGAGTAGCCGAGAATCGTCGTGAAGCGATCGAATCGGAAAGCACTTGGTCCATGCTGGCGATGTTTGAAACCGCTTGTTCTGGATCGACCTCGGTCACTTGCCGCCGCACCTCCGCGGCCAGGCTCAGGGGGTCTGACTTGGTGCGCACGACTAACGTGAGGTATCCATTGCTGTACTGCGCATGCGGCAGGTAAATCTGCATCGTGTGAGGCGCATCCAGGCCAACCTGTTTCACGTCTTGTACGACCCCAACTACGGTTCGCCAGGGCTGCGGCTGATAATCGAATCCGGGCACCTTTACGCGTCGCCCGATTGGGTCTTCATGGGGCCACCAGCGCTCGGCCGCAGTGTTTGAGATCAAAACGACAAGCGGTGCGTTCTCCTGATCTGCCTCCGTCAAAAGCCGCCCCCGAACCAGGCGAATCCCCACGGCAGCGAGGTAGCTGGGGGTAACGATGTAACGTTCGGGGTAAGGCGTTTCGCCCGGGCCGTGTACGAATCCTTCCGGCTCAGTGCCAGCTGTGTCAAAATTCGCCCCCAGCGGCAGCACGTTCACTGCGCCTGCGCGCTCGACACCGGGAAGGGCGTTGATACGGCCCAGCAGGTCTCGATAGAAGGCCAGCGGTTTGTCAGTTCCCGCCGGATATTTGGCGGAGGGTAGGCCGATGTCCATGGTGAGGAGGTGATCGGAGCGGAACCCAGGATCGATGCCGTACAGTTTGCTGAAGCTGCGCAGCAGCAATCCGGCGCCAGCCAGCAACACGAGACTCAGCGCGATTTCAGTGGCGGCCAGCGCTTTACGGAACGTGTCCTGAGACACGCTGATGTTCCGCGCGCCTTCCTTCAGCGTGTCGCTGAGAGTGATGGCCGAAACCCGCAGGGCGGGAACCAGCCCGAACAACAAACCTGTTACCAGACTCAAGCTGGCGGTAAATGCCAGTACACGACCGTCCAAAGATACGGCCGCGAGCTGAGGGATCACCTTCCTGCCGACGGCCACGATGACATGTGTGCTCCAGAACGCCAGCAGGATCCCGGCCGCACCGCCACACAATGCGAGCAAAACGCTCTCGGTCAGAACCTGCCGAACCAGCCGCGCCCGCTTCGCGCCCAACGCCGAGCGGATGGCAATCTCCTTCTGCCGTGCCAGGGCACGCGCCAGCAGCAAGTTGGAAACGTTGGCGCAGGCGATCAAAAGCAGAAAGCCGATGGCTCCTAACAACACCAGCAACGCTGGACGCAGCCCAGAAGCAATATCGTCCCGCAGCTTTACGGCGCGCACTCCGGTGGTCGAATATTCATCGGGGAATTGCTTTGCGAGGCCGCGATGGATGACCTGCAAATCTGCTTGTGCCTGCTCGACAGAAACTCCCGGCTTGAGGCGGGCAATCGCGCGCAGGTGCCGCGACAATCGTTCCTTGTCGTCGTGTTTTTCTGCGACCGGCCGGTAAAACTGCGCCGGACCATCGACCAGTGTGACCGGTAGCATCGGAAAGTCTTTCGGCGTGACGCCTACGATGGTGAACGGCTTGCCGCTCAAGCTAAGTTGCTTTCCAACGATCTGGGGATCCCCCGCAAACCGGTCCTGCCATAAGCCATACGTCAGAATGATGACCTGGTCCTTACCCTCAATCTGCTCCTCGGGAAGGAAATCACGGCCCAGCATCGGCTTGACACCCATAAGAGACAAATAACCATCGCTCACCTGCATCCCCGGAATACGGGCTGGAGTGTCCGCTCCGGTAAAGGTGGCGCTCCAGTTTCCAAACGCGACAACATTCTCGAAAACGTGATTCTGGGAGCGGTAATCATCGATATCAGTGAATGAAAGCTGGTCGCGGTTGTCACCGCGTCCAACGCTCCAAACTAGCGCCAGCCGCTGAGGGTCTTGGAAGGGCAGATCGCGTATAAGGACGCCATTGGCAACGCTGAAAATCGCCGTATTTGCGCCGATACCCAGTGCCAGCGTCGCCACGGCCACCACAGTGAAGCCCGGACTCTTGCGAAGCTGGCGTATTGCATAACGGAGGTCTTGAAATAATCCAGTCATCGCTCTTACCTCACTCACAGCGCAACGCCACCATCGGATCCACTTTCGTCGCGCGCCTCGCCGGAATGTAACAAGCCAGCAGCGCCACGGAGGCCAACAAAAGCGTCAGTCCCACGAATGTGACCGGATCGGTTGCCGTCACGCCGAAGAGCAACGACGACACCATCTGCGTGAGCGCGAGCGAACCCACGATTCCAATGGCCACGCCGATCAAGATCGCGCCCATTCCCTGCCCCAGAACCATGCGCAACAAGTCCCCCGATGTGGCGCCAAGCGCGACACGCACGCCGAATTCGCGCGTACGCCGGCTCACCGAATACGCCATCACGCCAAACACTCCGGCGATCGCCAGCAGCAGCGCAGTGACTCCGAAGAATCCGATCAGCATCACGTTGAATTTTCGTGAACCCAGCGACGCGGAATACACTTGCTGAAATGTCTGAAAGCTCGTCGGAATTTCCGGATTGAGGTCGTGCAAAATTCCGCGCGCGGCCGAGGTTACCGAGCGCGTGTCGGCCTCGCTTAGCATCGTCACCGTCATAAACGCGCGCGGGCGCTGGAATAGATTCACATAGACTGTCGGTCGCGGCGGCTGGTCGAGGCCATATGCATGGGTGTCGCCCACGATTCCTACGATCGTCAACAGGCGCATATCGCCATCCATGTTTCCAAACTCAATGGTGCGTCCGATCGGGTCCTGGTTGGGCCAGCGGTCGTGCGCAAGGGACTCGCTGATCAACGCCACATGCGGCGCCTTCGCGCCGTCCCGCTCGTCGAACATTCGTCCGCGAATCAGCGGAATTCCTAGCACGTGGAAATATCCGTCGGTCGCGACACAAAAATCCGCATTGCCGATCTGTTCCTTTTGATTCCACAATGCAACCAGGTCGTCCATCGTTTTAGGAGCTTCCTTCTGCGTTATCAACAAAAACATTCCGTCGGGCAATCCGCCAGTCATGGGCAGCACGCTTGCAGCTCCCACGCTGCGCACGCCGGGGATTTTTTTGAGCCGGTCAATCAAGTTGGAAAAGAAAATTCCCTGGGCCAACTTTCCTCTGGGATCTTCCGACATCGGCAGATTGGGATCTTCTGCCCACGGCAGAGAGACGTCCATTGCTATGATCTTGTCCACTCGGAATCCTGGATTCACCTCGAGGACTTTCATTAAGCTGCGTCCCAGCAAACCCGCGCCGATCACCAGCACTAACGTGATGGCAATCTGCGCCGCTACAATCGCTCGCCCCACGCGCTGGCCGCCAAGCGATCCGGCCTGCGCACGTCCGCCTTCCTCCAGGCCCTTCCTCAAGTCGCCTCGCGTCGCTCGCGCAGCCGTAAACGCGCCGAGCCCGGCGGCGACCGCAGTGGAGAGCAAGAACGCGAAGAGCAGCACGGGCACGCTTACGCTAACGCTGTCGAGCCGCGGCAAATTATTCGGAGCTAGGGCCACCAGTCCGGCAACGCCCGATAGCGCGGCGAGCACTCCAAGAACTCCGCCGATCAGCGAGAGCAACAAGGCTTCGGTCAAAAATTGGCGCACGAGGCGGCCTCGCGCTGCGCCGAGCGCGCTGCGAATCGAGAGCTCGCGCTCGCGCACCGACGCCTGCGCCAGGAGCAAGTTCGCAACGTTCGCGCAGGCTACGAGTAACAAGAGTCCCACCGTGCCAAGCAGAATCAGCAGCGGCGATCGCACAGCGCCGGTAATGGAATCCTGCAGCGGAACTACGGTTCCATCCCTGAGTAAATAATCGGTCTTCTCATTCGACGCCTGGTAGATTCTTCGCGCAATTGCGCTGATATCTGCTCGCGCCTGATCGACCCTTACACCATCTTTCAACCGGCCGACGCCAGAATAGTTGTGCGACGTGCGGCTCAAACTCTCGCCACCTATATCGGCAGCAACCCACACGTCCACGTCATTCGGAAAGCGGAATGCCGAAGGAAGCACGCCAATCACGGAATAGATCGCGTTGTTAATTTTCAGATGCGCTTGCGAAAGATCCTGCGGCGATCCCAGGTATTGCCTCCAGTAACCAGAGCTCACGAGCGCGACAGGTCCCGCGCCTTTGTTGTCATCACTCGCCGTAAAATCCCGGCCCATGATCGGCTCAACGCCGAATACTGTGAGAAACTGCGGCGTTACCGCTGCCACTACGGTGCGCGTCGGCTGTGATGCTCCGGAAACCGAAACAGGTTCGGCCGTGTATTTCGCGATGGATTGAAAGCTATGGTTTTGATCGCGGAAGTCGTCAAAGTTCGGATCCGCAAGGGGCGAGAGCCCGCCGTGGGAGTTCACTTCAGACATCGCCATGATTCGGTCGGCGCCGGAATATGGCAGCGGACGCAACAACACTCCGTAGACGACGCTGAAGATCGCCGTCGTCGCGCCGATCCCCAGCGTCAGCGTGATCACCGCCACCACGGTGAAGCCAGGGCTCTTGCGCAATTGCCGCAGAGCGTAACGAAAATCCTGCAGCAGCCCACTCATGCACCCGTCTCCTGCAGGAGCTTCTTCAATTCTTCCTCGGCCACCACCTTGCCGTCGAACAAGTGCACTTCGCGCTGCGCGTGCTTGGCGAAGCGCGGATCGTGCGTCACCATGCAGATCGTCGCTCCTTCGCGATGCAGGTTCTGCAGGAGTTCCATCACCGCTTCGCCGTTGCGCGAATCGAGGTTTCCGGTGGGCTCGTCGGCAAGCAGAATGGAGGGTTTCCCGCCCAGCGCTCGGGCCACGGCCACACGTTGCTGTTGACCGCCCGATAGCTGAGACGGGTAGTGCCGGACGCGGTGCGCCATGCCGACTCGCTCCAGCGCTTCCATCACCCGCGCCTTGCGATCGGCGGCCGGCATTCTTTGACGGTAGGTCAGCGGCAGTTCGACATTCTCGTACACCGTCAAATCCCCAATCAGGTTGAAACTCTGGAAAATGAAACCAATCTCCTGATTGCGGATGCGCGACCGCTCCGCGAAGTTGAGGTTCTCGACCGTCTTCTCGTTCAGGGAATAGCGTCCGGCGGTCGGCGTATCCAGCAGACCGATGATCGACAGCAGCGTGGACTTGCCGCAGCCCGACGGTCCCGACATGGCGACGTACTCTCCTTTATCTATCGACAGGTGAATGCCGGAGAGGGCATGGGTCTCGATTTCGTCGGTGTAGAAGATTTTGGTCAAGTCCTGAATCTGAATGAGTGGCTGTCCTGCTTCGGTCATCGCTGACTCCCTCGCTTTGAATTCGTTGCTGAATCCGGCTACTCAAGCCGGATACGATCGGTGTTGTCCCAGCGAGACATGTCGGACAAGATGACAGTGTCTCCTTCATGTAGCCCTTCAATCACCTGGATCGAATTTACGGAGGCCCGTCCCACCTTTACCGGCACCCGCAAAGCGCCTTGCCCGTCCGGGCCCAGTTTGAACAAGCTGATGGTGCTGTTCTCCTGCCCGAATGCTGGACGACCGACATAGAGCACGTTGTCCAATCGTTCCAAATTGATGGTTCCGTCCACACTGAGGTCAGGCCGGGCGCCCTTCGGCAGTTCCCCAGTGAGTTTGACGTCGACCGTCACGGTTCCGTTTTGCACCGCCGGATCGACGCGCATTACCGTACCTGCAATCAGGCCGTTGTGCGTGTCGACCGACGCCGGTTCGCCAATCTGCACGTCGCGCGCTTGCGTCTCGGCAACCTTCAGAGTGGCCATCAAGTGATCGGGTTCCACCACCTTCGCCAGCATGGTTCCCGGCAGCACGTGCTGGCCGACTTGCAGCGGGAGATCCACCAGCACGCCATCGATCCCCGCTCGCACTTTCAACGCGTCCAGTTGCTTTTGTTTGAGCTGCGCCAAGGTCCGCATCTCATCGACTTTGGCTTGCTGTTGCGCCATCTGCGACTCGATCGCTCGTTGATTGGCAGTGAGCCGCTGCGTTTCAAGGTCGTTTCTCGTGGTGAGTTCGTCCGCCTTGTCCTTCGAAGACTTGTAGGCCAAGCCCGAGATGACTCCCAGTTCGTACAGCGCCTTGTCGGTGTTGGCCTGCCGTTGTGCCTGCGCGTCGTCGGCATGCACGGTAGCGGCGCCGGCTTTCTGGTTCATTAGATCGCTTTCGAGCTTCACCCGAAGACTCTGATATTCGGCTTCGGCTGCCTTCAGTTGAAGCTGCGCGTCAACCGCGGCTTGCTCGGTCTGCGGATTGCTCATTTCCAGCAGAATGGTGCTGGCCGTCACCTGCGAGCCGGGCAGCAAAAGAATGCGAACAACCGTGGCTTCAGTTTCCGCCGGAATCTGACGCACCGCTTCCTGGCTCGGCACCAGTGTCCCTAACCCCCGCACTTGGCGCAGCATCGGACCGCGTTTGACCGTGTCGGTCCACACGGTCCCACGCTCTACCGTCGGCGCCGCAGGCTTCAGACGCGAAACTCCAATTGAGACCGCAGCTATGGCCAGGACGACCACAGCCGCAACAACCGTCTGACGGCGCCGCTTCTGAACCTTGAACTCGGGCCGAGCGATGTCCATTTGACTGCACAAGCGCACCCGAGATGCCATCTTCCACACAACGGTAAGTACTTAGAAACATGGTGGATACCACCGATGTCTTTGACGGGAAGAAACCTATTTCTATTCGAAACTGGACGTGGGTGTCCGAGAATGGACAGCACAGCCACGCGCGCTGGTCCGGCAGACGGCGCGTCGGTAGCCACGGCTCGCTCGCAGTGTTCGTGCCTACTGTCTCGGGTCTTGTAGTCTGTACGGACTAGCGCGAATGGAACCCGATAAGGGGAGCTTCGGACACGGAGTGGCGAGCCTTTGCTTCACTGCGTTACAAAGTGTCTCCGCATCC
The DNA here is from genome assembly GCA_963714225.1 of uncultured Acidobacteriaceae bacterium. Taxonomy (GTDB): domain Bacteria; phylum Acidobacteriota; class Terriglobia; order Terriglobales; family Acidobacteriaceae; genus Sulfotelmatobacter. Next base: position 84,488 of record CAVQNY010000055.1, read on the forward strand.
GCGCGCCTTCGCCGGGTATCATCACCCGCCAGGCTTTTTTCGAGATCGGTCATTTCCCCGAGAAATCTGAAGCCGTCGACAACACGTCGAATCATTTGGTCAAGATCAGGCCTTTGGTCCTTGCGAAGAAGAGTGGCGAGATCGTCAACGTCGTAATCGCCGGCACCCTTGATCTTCTCGCGGAACCGGCCGTAGTCGAGATTCGGACCATCGCTGCCCCACAACTTGAGCACGGCCAAAGAGCGAATGGTGTCGCGATCGAGAACGCGGACCGCGATTTCGGAAAGATCGTGAAGATCCCTGACTTTGGAGCGCTGCTTCGGGATTGCGATCCGCTCTGACTCTTTCCTTCATGCCCACGAAGCCCCATATCGTACAGATAAATCTATGATCAATCAGGCAGGTACCAATTCGTTATGATGTTTTGTATGACAACATGATTGGACCTGGTACGACCTTCACTTCATGGAACTTGGGGAATTAAGATTTAGGTTTTTTGGCATGCGAGGAAACACGATAGCTTCTTTTACGCTGCTCCTGTCGGTTATGGGATCTCTGTATGGTCAGGACTGTGTTGACTTAGAGAACGCACCATCGGAAAGACTGGTTTCTTTCCTAGAGAGAACTGCGCCGAATGACCAGAATTCGAAGTGCGTTACATTCGCAATCAAGACTCTCGGAGATCGGCAGTTTGGGCCTGCCGTCGGCGTTTTGACCAGACTATTGGACTTTCGACGGCCACCTTCAGACGAGGAGAAGGCTGGTGTCCTAACGCTGCACACATTTTATCCGGCTACCACTGCTTTGGAGCAAATCGGCCGGAGTTCTCTGCCTCTCGTGTTGAAAGCCATCATGAGCAGTTCCACCTCCGCGAAGGCTCGGGAAAATGCCGTTGATGTGTGGATGGAGACATATAAATACAACCGTCCAGAAGGCGTCGCTTCGCTGAAACGTGCGGGCATAGACGCCTCCGACTCGTCAGCCAAAGAACGTATGGATTGGGCCCTGTCGCACGCCCTGAAATCGTGCGGCCCCGGAGATATGTCGAGGTGCAAAAGAGCGGCAGGCATGGACAATTAACTTGAACGGATGCATAGGCTAGGCTTCAACTCGTTGCGGCTTCGTAACCGCGCTGTGCCCTTTCTGGAGATTAAGAAATCCGCGCATCCATCCTTCGGCGGAACAGATATACGCTGCGATAATACCTGCTGATACTCTGCTCTCTACCGTTCACTCGACGGCGGAGGCTCAAAGCCGGCCGCCACCAGATCGGGCACATGGAAAATCCGTTGTCCCGCCATCCCGCCTATCTCCACCTCGCGAGTTCGCTCAAGATTGATTCTAATCGTGGAGATTTGCGGTTCCGCCAGGTGAAGGGCCTTCATGGCTTTCACGAAGCCTGAGAGCTTAAGAGCGCGGGTGCATAACAACGCGCCTTGATGATGAAACGGCCGTGCTCGGAGTTGATAGGCTCCGTCGTCTTCTGTCCGCACCGAAACGATGTAGGGTTGATCTTCATACTCTCCGAAGCGGCTGATAATGACCGCGCCTCCTTCGGGAAACATCGCTTGAATCTGGAGTACCCCGCCCATCGCTTGGACGTAATTGCGCAGTGTGCTCAGGTACATATCCGCTCGTCGCTCGATTCGCGAAATCGAACTCTGCGGGACGTCTAAAAGCTCCGCCATGTCTGCCTGTGTAAGCTGTTTGGCGTTTCTCAGTTCATCCAACGCCATGCGCTGCAGTTCTTCGCGCACACGCTGCTTGTTCTCGGCAACGTCTGCAGGGTTCATCTTCGCTTGCAGTTCTCTGTAGTTCCTTGTCATAACCGTCGTCTCTCTCTTCAGTGGGTATCCCCAGTACGGAGGACTGGTGTGTTTGCTTGCTTACTCATTTTCCAGCTCTTTCAAATGCTGGTCGTAAATGTCATCTGCCCGAGGAACGTATTCCTCGTACCATCGGTTGTTTCCTGTCTTGTCTCCGCCGATCAGCAAAATTGCTGTGCGGCGCGGATCGAACGCATAAATAACGCGGTACGGGCGTCCTTCATGCTGAATCCGGAGCTCGCGCATGTGCTTGTGGCGCGATGTCTCAATCCCGGAGGAGTGAGGCATCTTTAGCGTCGGGCCGGCCTCGGAGAGTAGAGTCACTGTGAAATCGACGCTCTTCTGTTCGGCAGCGTCGAGCTCATCCCACCACTCCCCGAATTCCTCCGAAAACTCGACTTCCCACGCCATCCCATTTAATATGTCATAGTAGGCATAATGCCGTCAACAGCATAACGCAAGTGTATGACACACAAGGCGTTTCCAGCAGAATTGATACTGCTTTGTCCACTGCTTTGGCGCGGAAAAAGCGAACTGAACCAGCTCCTGGGTGGAATCGACGGGTGGAGTGCAATACTGTGTAACTAAACACCCTTTTTAAGGGGGTTTCGTTACACATGCTACACTATTCATCAAAACACCCTTTTTTAGGGGGTTTCGTTACATAGAATAACATGGAACCCATAACCCGATCCCTATCGACGCAGGAAAGCAAGGTCGTGCTCGCGCTCACCGAACGCGGACGGCGGGAGGTCACGCGGGCGGAGATCATCGAACTGCTCGGCGGCAGCACCAAGGCAGCCGACCATGTCATCGAATCGCTGCGCCGAAAAGGCTGGCTGGAGCGGGCTACATGGGGCGAGTATCTTCTTATACCGCCGGAGCAGGGGCCGGACGCCCTGGGCGACAGCAACCTTCTCGCGCTCGCCAGCCGCATCGCCGATCCTTATTACATCGGCTTCAGCACCGCCGCCGCCCATTACGGACTCACGACGCAGCACCGCAAGGTGATCTTTCTGGTGACGCCGGTGCGTCTGCGGGAACGCGAAGTCGGAGAGTCGCGGGTCCGGATCGTCAATCAGGCGAACAGAAAGTTTTTCGGCTTCGGGCCGGTCGATGTGCTCGGATATAAGGTCATGATCTCCGACCGCGAAAAGACCGCCATCGACTGCCTCGACCGCCCGGCGCTGGCGGGCGGGGTGGGCGAAGCCGCCTCCATCCTCGCGACCGCCAGCCGCCGGTTCGACTGGAACAAGGCCGCCGACTATCTCGAACGGATAAATTCAGGTGCCCTTGTGCGGCGGTTCGGCTGGCTCGTCGATCACATTAAAGCGGATGTTCCGCCCGCCGCGCGCGACCGCCTGCTGCAGCTGGCCGCGCGAAGCCGCAAGGCCGCTCTCGGTCCCGACCCCGCGCGCGCGCGCGAGGTCAAGGGGGCTATCGGCTATGACGAAACCTGGCGCCTGTTCGTCAACGTGCCGCGCGAGGAACTCCACGACAGCGCCGGACTCGGCCGGCGCAAAGCCATCCGGAAGGACAGCTAGGAAATGCTCACGCAGGCGCGGGTGCAGCGCTACTCCAATGAATCCGGGCTGCGCAACATAATGATCGCAGAGAAGGAAGTGGTGCTGACCTTTCTGCTTCAGCTTCTCTCGGAACGCGGCATTCTGGTTCGGCTGGCCTTCAAGGGCGGGACGTGCCTGCGGAAAATCTTCATCGGCGCCCAAGGCCGGTTTTCGACCGACCTCGACTTCACAGGCGTCGAAGAGCACGATCACGAGGAAGGGATCCTCGACATGATGGCAGCATTCGAGCAGACCTATCACGGAATTCAGTTCGCCATTCCCGACGAGGGCTACTACGAAACACAGGACGGTCTGTCCTGGGGCGTCAACCCGACGTACTCCCATGACTGGAATCAGGGTGGCAGCGAAATCAAGCTGCAGATCAGCCGCCGCGAAACGCCGACGCTGCCGACGGAGCGGCGCGCGCAGATCGAACAGAGTTATTTCAGGCTCCTGCCGTTCGTGCCTGCCGAAATTGTCTGCCTTGCGCTGCCCGAAATCCTTGCGGAAAAAATCCGGGCCTGTTATCAACGGAACAAGGCGCGCGACATCTATGACCTCGGCATATTCGCCGCGCGGCCACTCGATCAGGCGCTCATCCGCCGCCTTGTCGTGCTGAAGCTTTGGCAAGCGCGGGACACTTTCGACCCCGCGCGCCTGATCCAGAAATTCCAGGACGGCAGGGACTTCGACTGGGATGATCTCCGCCAGCTCCTCAACCGTGCGGCGGTCATCGACCCTGAAAGGATCACTGCCGCTTGCGTCGCAGGCTTCGGATTTCTGGTGAATCTGACAGACGAGGAACGGGCTCTGGCCCGCGACCAATATCAGCGGGAACAGGCTGTCGCGGAAAGAGTGCGCGCGGGGCCATGAAAGGAAGAGTCGGGAGCGAGGTTAGGGTCGCTCAGAGAGCGCGACCAGGAAGAAGAAATACAAATGAGCAGCCGACAGATCGATTTGAAAGAGGTGCCCGGAATTGACATTGTCCAGGAACGGCTCGCTTCGATTGATCCCGCTTGTCCGTTTCTGCTGCGGGTTATGACTTTGATTGCTCATTGTATGTTCTGGAACTGAGCGGGCAAGGCCGAGAGGGACGGTCCGGTTTTCCAGAGAATTCCTTGATGATGTGCGCGATAACCGAACTCCTCCGGGAAGCCGGTATTCTCAGGAACTGCACGCAAAGCTCACGGATGCACTGAGGGAGGTTATTGAGAGCAACGGACTGATTTCGTTCAGCGAAAAAGCGCTCAAATACAAGCTGCTCCAGTTCATTTACAAGGAGAGCAAAGAACGAGAACATGTCGAGAAATACAACACGATCGGCAGGGATTCCGCTGGCGACTTTGAGCGTTCGCTGAGAATTACGTTAACCAAAGACGATGGCCATGGCCCAGTCGGCTGGATGCGCGCAAGGTCTCCACTTGTGGCTAGTTAAGTTTTCCGAGGGCCGGGCAGGTCACCGCGATGGCCATGGTCTCATTTCCAATTTCGGACGACGCGGCAGAGAAGATTCGGGATTTTTCTTTTCATCATCAGCGAGCAAGGGAATGGAGAGCTTGAGTGCATCGATCTCCCTCTGTAACTGTTCTATCTCTAGTAGTTTTCGACGCAGGCCTGCAAGTAGAGTCTTCGGGCTACATGAATGGCGTGCTGATTCCTGTGATTCTGGCGTGTCGGCACCAGCCAGGTTGCACACGGACGTTGACTGATTCGGTGTTCGATCGCCCACGGGCAGTGGGGGGAGGAACTCCAACCCAAAACAATCGCCTTTGCGATTGCGAACTACGGCCGTGACGTCGGAGGGATTGGTTTGAAACTGAACCCGCATCTTGTCCCCTAGTTTTAGAGCAAGCGTAGAGCGAACAGCCATACCGCTCCTGCTTATTTCGGTGCCGCGGCCAGGAACCGCATCTGTTGAGAGTCCATTAAGGAGGACGATGCGAACCGGAACATCGACGTGGTGCCGGGTCCAACGGCGAGTATTAAGAGGTGAGGACAAGGACAGCACTTGGATAGCCTACGAAGTAGACTTTAATTCTCGATGTGCTGCCCTTCCAATTACGAAGGTCTGAGACCCGTTAGGGCATAGCAGCGATGGTCGCTGCGAGGGCTATGGCGAGTAGAGGCAGGTAATTCATAGAAGCCTCCGCTGGCGAGGATGATTCTAACTCCAGCGCGGGCGCGACGAATCCTCGCGCTGTTTTCATCGTTTTTCTGCTGCGCCTTGGTGCCCGGCGCGCGATGAGATGCTCGGCGCGCGGGGCTCTCTCTAATTGGGCACGGGGCCGATCTGCTTGGTTACGACCGCGGGGCCAGCGCCTGTCTGCGCATTCCACACCTGGAACTTAATTTGGTCTCCAGCGGCAAGCGTCAGTTGGCGTGGTCCAAATGCCCAGGCGAAGCCGTTTACCTCAATCTCTGTATCCGTCCAGCGGGACACTGTGAGGAGTAGCAAGTAGCAAGTAGCTATAGCACGGATTGTTTGTCTTGATACTCCCCACGCCTAAAGGGCGGGGGATTCTAGTCGCCTTGCGGCGACCTTTCGTGCTTCAACGAAGATTGCTGGCTGTCGCCAGACTGACATCTTCTCCACACTCGTTTAACGTCTCCACGTATCCCGAGGCGACGAGTTGTCTTAGTGCAGCATCTAGCATCGGCTTGGCTAGCTTGGTTATCACCAGACCAAACGGTGCTGAGGAACTATGCACCACGGAGCAGTCGAACGCAAGCGAAATCGTCGGCTTATATCGCCATGCCTGAAGGCAGGGGCTTTACGGCGACTTCTGGGTAAGGGCTGCAGCGTGTGCTCGAGACGCTTAGCGCAAAATAGCTGCCGTGTCTGCTTTCCTACGATGTTGACCGAGGGCGTGTGGGCCGAAGTCCAAGTGGGCAACGCGCGGCTCTTCTCAGAGCACAACCCTCAGCGTGTGCAGGCGTCCCGTGTATACCAAATGGCTGACTGCGACAGTTCGCACAGTCCGCGCCGTCAGGACGCAAGGGTTTGTGCCAGCACACTTCGCTGTCGATTCCGAAAGGCGCCTCGTGACTGTGAGATTCGATAACGAAGTGACCGTACAGGATGTTGTACAGTACCTCGAAAGTCTGAAGGTCGACCCAGCCTTCGATCCAGATTTCTCCGAACTGGTGGATTTAACGCAGGTCATGAGCTCGCAGGTGGATTTCCGAGCGGCTATGATGTTGGCGGATGAGGTGGATCCGTTTTCGCGGAAAGCGAGACGGGCTTTCGCGGCACCCAGAGCGGCCACGTTCGGGACGGTACGCATGTACCAGGTGGTGAGAGTTGACGACGGCAGCATCGCAGTTGTTCGTACCATGATGCACGAAGCCAAGCACTGTTTAGATATTGAGCAGTCTGCATTGCGCGACGTTTGATCAGCCGGATAGGAAGGCCATGAATGTCTTCGCTTCTTCCTTGGCCTTATGTTCCTGGTCAGACAGGTCGACTCCCCAAAAGTTCTCCAGCAGCTCCAAAGATTCGACGCCGGCCTGTAGTTCATTCGGACCAAGCTGCCGAATCCACGTGATTCGGAACTGCGCTTTTTTCGACCCGCGCTGCAAAGTTATCATCATTCCGGGTTGCAATTGCGTTCGGAAGCCACCAAGACGTGCCCCGGTACGCGCGATGTCAACCGTATGCGCCAGGTGGTTGACTTTGTCGAGCGTAACCTTCACCGGCAACACCATTTTTCTGCGTGGCGAGGTGCGTTTGTTCAGCATTGACAGACTATTATCCTGGGTCAACAGCTCGCGGAAAAGTTACTAGAGTCATCACCTAAGTAAACTCCTGAACTAGGATTCAAGAAACCTGATCTCCCGACGGCATTCGCAAGTCATTGACCGATAAGGTGAAGTTGTTTTGTTAATGAGTTCCTTATCAGTATGTGATAACCCGAAGGGTAGCCCTTGTTGCCCTGAAGGTGAGGTACGACGCTAAGACTTCGCCTGAAAATCAAGAGGCCTGGCGCGGTCGGTGGGAGGAGCGGATCAGAGGAAGACAAGAGCAAAGTGAGGGTAACAGCCTCTCGTCGATGAAATTCCTAGCGTGATGAACTCTCGCCTCTTCTCGATTCCTTCCGCGTCAGGTGCCCAACCGCGCTGTGCGTCAGGACGATAAAGCGCGAGGATAACCTACTCCAAAAGGGCCGCCCTTTTATAATGCGATTACAGCAGCAATTGAGCCTTCCGCGCTACGGTCGCTTATTTCGGCTTTTCGGAAGGCGCTATCTGAACCTGAATGGCGTGAATGTTGTCGGACTTTGTGGCGTCCACGGAGACTACTGCAAAACTGCCGCTCGCGTCGCGCACTTGAATGGTTCGCGTGGCCTGCGCTCCGGAAGGGCCTGGGCGCACCGTGTCGGTGCTTAGTGTGGTCACTTGCAGACCGGACCCCGGATCGCCGGGGTCAGGCTTCTCCACCTGCTGTTCAGTGGTTTGCTGACCAGTCGAGCTAGTGTGCTGGACGGTGGTTGCGCGCTCAACAAGGTGTAGGCTGCCGTCCCTAGGCGATCCTGGGAGATCGACAGAATAGGTTTCCACTGTGTCGCGTTTTTCTCCGGGAGCGCTCTCGGATTCCTTGCTCACGGTACGAGAGACCTCGTTTAGCTTGCCTTCAGAGTCGGCGCGGGAGACCCGATCCTCGCTGGTGCTGCGGTTCTTGCCTTCTGGCCTGGTAGTGACTTGCCGCACTTCGCTCACTTGCCAGTTTCCGGCGCCATCGGGAAGCAGCGTGGTCTTTTGAGATTCAACGGTGTCATTCGCGCCTTGTTTGTGGACCTCTTGCACCTTCATAACTGGAGCCAGATCACCGCTGCCGCTTGGCCACATCACCGTGGTTTTCGTCTCCTCCACATCCTTACCGGTCCTTTTCGTCTCCTCGATTTGGCGCTGAACCGGCTGAAGCTTACCGCTGCCATCGGGATTCGAGGTGGTGCGTACTAGGTTCGAGTCACCTCCGGGCAGAGTGTGCTTTTCTTCTTCCGTTACCTGAACCAGCGTTTTCGCCCCATCCAAATCTCTACCGAACGTACGCGTGGTGGTTCGCACGGTGTTAGCGTCCACTTGCACCCTTTCCTTTTCGATGTCCTGGTAAGGTTCGAAATGTCCGTCAGAGTCGCGGCGCTGAACCGATTGCTTGTCTAGGGTGCGATTGCCGCTCTGGGTGTGGCTTTCGACAGTGCGTGTGGGATACGTTTGGTCGCCTTGCGATTCGGTTGTGGCCGTCCAGGACTTGTTCGCGTCCTCTGTTTGGGATTCCGATGTTTGCGCCCAAAGCCCGAGGCTAGAACAAAAATATGCCCCGATCGCGAGTAGCATGAGCTGGCTCAAACGCGCAGCCCGTGACGTGCGTGGACAGACGGTACTACATCGACGGCCAACGCGTGCGGATCGCTCATGTCCGTACCGTTCGGAAATACTTGAGCTTGCCATGCCTATTATTCTCGTCATGTGCCTCACCTTTTCTAATAGTGCGTTGCTAGGCGCGATGCATTCGGACGTGCGCGATGGGGTTGCACTCGGGACAGATCAGAAACGGTATCTCCAAAGTTTGTCCACCGTAGGAAAAGACGAAGTTCCGGTATACCGGGGGTGACCCGCAATCAGGGCAGGAGACGGTAGATAGGGGAGTGCCTGCAGAGTCAACGAAGTCTGTGATTGCCCGGTGAATGGGATTGTCGGTAGCCATTTGGCGACCTCTCTCGAAAGCGCCGATCATTCCGCACAAGAGGCCGCTGACGGCAGCAGGTTTTGTGTTAACACTCTCTCAGTATGACCATCTGAGTCTCAAGAGACTGTTCAATACGGCACATTACGTTAGATGCATGAAACGGCGGATCCGGCCTAAATTCATTCAAGACGCCACCGGGATTGCATACATCTTGACAGCGGCTAGTCCCTTGTATAAGGTCGCGAAGTCCGCCCGGGAATGCTCAAATCGTCCGCTTCGGGAGGAATCGTGGCACTCCAACCGTTCGCTCACGGATTATCTCGAACACTTAAAACCTGTGTCGCTTCAGTGATTCTTGTACTGAGCGTGTCCGTGGCCAGCGCCCAGAGTGTCAAGCTGTCAAAAACCAGCCTGACCTTTTCTACTCAGCTGGCGGGCACTACCAGTGCATCTCAATCGGTAACGATGACTAATACTGGCAGTGCAACTCTAACCATAAGCAGAATAGCAGCGAGCGGGAATTTCAATGAGACCAATACATGTGGCTCCAGCCTTGCCGCAAAAGCAGCTTGCACAATCGGTGTGACCTTTGCGCCACAGAATCAGGGACACTGATGTTCGACCGGGAAAATCCGAGGATGGTGGTTCTGGATACGGCTGGTTCTCCCTATAAGGTTCATGCACCTGTTTACATCGAGGCCAGCAACCAGTTGGTCAGCGGGGCGGGCGGAACCATCGAGTAGATCGTACACCAGCAGCGTGATGTAGACTCTTCTATCAATCCGAGCGACAGGCTGCCGGGGGAAATCGGTCACCGTGACATCCAGCGCCAAATCTGATGCCTTAAGCGCGAACACAGTCGGTATCTTGCACAGCAGGCTGGTAGCGAATCGCCGCGTTAACGTTCTCGCAACCTGGTTCGCCGAGCTGCTTCCCGGCGAGGTTCGCGTACTCGATGTTGGCTGCGGGGATGGGTTGATGTCGGCGGTCTTGCAGTCAAAGCGGCCTGATATCAGCGTGCAGGGCATTGATGTCCTTCCGCGCGAGGAGACGTACGTCCCCGTGGAAATGTTCGACGGTGTCCACTTTCCATTCCCAGACGCATCGTTCGACGTGGCGCTCTTTTCCGATGTGCTGCACCACACTGTCGATCCGACCCTCTTGCTGCGCGAGGCGCGACGCGTTGCGGCGCAGCGGGTGCTCATCAAAGACCACTTCCTGAAAGGGATAGGGGCGAACGCCAGGCTCCGCTTCATGGACTGGGTGGGCAACGCGAGATTCGGAGTGGCACTGCCTTACAACTATTGGACCGAGCAACAATGGCTTAAGGGCTGGCAAGAAGCCTGTCTGCAGCCGGAACGTATCGTCACCAAACTCAGTCTTTATCCCAAGCCTGCTGATTGGGTGTTCGGGGCAAAGCTTCACTTTATTGCACTGCTACGCGGCGATTGAGCTCGGATCTGATGAAAAACCGTCCTGAATAGTCCAGCCGGTGAAGAGGCGTCTGGATTCCACGCTGGTCGAGAAACTCGTCGACGGCCTTGCGTGCGCCCTTCCAGTATCCGTAGTCGTCCAACTGAATCACGCCGCCCAGAACAACCTTGTCGTACAAGCTGTCCAGGCAGGCTCTCACGCTCTCATACCAGTCGCCGTCGATGTGGAGTACCGCAATGCGCGAAATGGGAGCGGCCGGGAGCGTTTGCTGAAACAGTCCTTTTACGAACTCCACATCGTCGGCGACGTTGAGCCGGCGGAACAATTCGCCCACCTCCTCGAGCGTTCCCACACATGTGCCAGTGAAGAGATCCGCCAGCTCGAAATCGGGATCGTCGACCGTGGGTGCGGGTAGTCCATCGAAAGTGTCAAACAGCCAGATTTTTCGGGAAGCATGCAGCTTCTGAACCGTGAGAGCCATCAGCGCCGCACTGCCGCCGCGCGCGGAGCCGCATTCCACGATGTCGCCCTCGATTTCATGGCTCACAACATACTGCACGGCGCGATACAAGCCCCGTAAGCGCGCGTTGCTGCACATGGTGTGTGCACGGACCCGCCGATAGAGGGAAGAAAACTCTGTGGGCGAAACCCGGTCCCACGCCTGCATCACGGTGCGGAGCGCACTGTCTGCCAGGAAACGGGGATCGCGGACGCGATGCAAGATTTCCCGCCACGGATGCCGGCCGCGCTGGGCCGCACTTAGCGGCCCTGCCTGAGGGCTCAACGGACTCATCGCCGCCGCAGCCCCAGCACGCTCACGAAGAAACTGGCGAAGACGGTTTGTGCGCCAAGTATCAGAAACAACGCAGCCGGAATCACCAGTCGCATGGTGTGCGAGTAATCCAGTGCGCCGAAATGTTTACTGCCCCAGGCGCTCACGGCGTAGACGGAGGTCGCAAGACCAGCCACTGTCAGCAGCGCCCCCATGGCCAGCCCGACTTCGAGCGTAATGTAGCGGAGAAGTTTGTCCAGGGTCGGATCCGGGGGGAGCAATCCCTCGGAAATGGCAAAGAACTTGGTGAACACCGCGAACGCGATGGCCTGAAATCCCAGCAGAACGAAAGCAGCGGCGTACAGCATAGTGTGAACGTCGAAAACTACGCCGCCCACCGCGCGCGCCGAGGGCAGCAGCCACAATCCCAGCAGAGCGCCGACAGTCATGAGGGCGAGACCGGGATAGAGAAACAGCCAGCGCGGGCTGTAGAGCAGGAAGAAACGCAGCGTACGCCAGCCATCGCGCCAGGTTCGCAGATGCGGAGGGCGGCTGCGGCCGTCGGGCGACAGAGTGGTGGGCACTTCGGCAATCCGCAGTTTCAACAGAGTCGCCTTGACGATCATCTCGGTGGCGAACTCCATGCCGGTGGTGCGCAGCCCCAGGCGCTCGTAGGCGTCTTTGCGGAACCCGCGAAGACCGCAATAGAAATCGCCCACCGGACTGTGAAAGAACAACCGTCCAAGGCGGGTGAGAGCAGGATTACCGAAGTAGCGGTGCAGAGTCGGCATAGCATCCTTCTGGATGCCTCCGCGGAAGCGATTGCCCATCACCAGATCGGCGCCCTCGCGCAAGGGTTCCAGAAAACGGACGATGTGGCCGAAGTCATAGCTGTCATCTGCGTCGCCCATCACGATGTACTTGCCGCGCGCCGCCGCTATACCGCCCATGAGCGCGTTGCCATATCCACGCGCCTTCATGTGCACAACCCGGGCGCCCACCCGCTCGGCGATTTCCACCGAGCCATCGTGGCTGCCGTTGTCGGCTACGACGACCTCACCGGCAACGTTGGCTTCCCGCAACGCCCGCTGCGCCTTGCGGATGCAGGTCTCCAGCGTTTCCGCTTCGTTGAGGCAGGGCATCACCACCGAGAGTTCGATGGTTTCAGACTCTTTCACCGGCATCACAGCCGGCTGTGGATTCTGTTCCACCATAAGGGCGACTGCCACGATTCAACCCTCCATAGGATCTTTTAATTTTCTTGCGGCTGGAGGTATCGCAAATCATAACAGGGGCGGGGCACATCGCACATAATCCGAGAGGAATTTCTTCACAATGCCGGAGAGGATTTTGTGCCCGGTGCAAGTGCGCGCCGCAGAATCAGGCTTAGCAGCAAGACTGACGCCCACACCACCGAATCGATCAGAATGGCTTCGCAAGCGGTCCATCTGCACTGCTGTATTCGGAAATCTTTATAGGACGCACCTCATCAGGTTCGACGAGCCAAACTTTTCGATCGTTGAAATATTCGACCAGTTCCTGATTTTGCTGTGGACCCATGTCATTGGCCCAGACTACTTTTGAGCCGTCAATATCGGCTCCGTTTGCGACCCAACTGCTGTGAGGGTCGTGCCCTGGGCTGTAGCGTACGAGAAGCAGATGGCGGCCGGGAAGATTTTCCATCCGGGCTTGAATGCTGGGGCGATCCCAAACCCGTTCGTAGGGCGAGCACCAAGTTTGCGGCGGCGAGCACCAAGTTTGCGGCATAGTGCTTCTGTGGATTCTTAAGAATGAGGCGGCCGCACACGTCAAAAGCATCAGGATAGCCACCGTTGGTATGCCGCGCACGAGGGCCAATCCTGTGGGCTTGTTACGCCGGCGCCAACGTCGGATGCGTTGCAGCGCCAATAGCAGCAGGGCATAGGTGGTACAGGTCATCGGGGCCAAATAGTGGGGATTAGTAAAGACCGCCAGCAGTGTTGCAAGAAAGGTGACACAAGATACGAGAAGCAGAAAGCGGGTGCGGCGGCTGATGTCCCTGAAAGAAAATCCGCGCGGCAAGACCATGCCCAGCATTAGAATTGGAATTGTGAAGAGCGGCCCAATGTAGAAAAACCAAAACGCGATGCCCTGCACCAAGACAGCGACGACGGGGTGACTCCGCCCGGAATGATACAAGGCAAGCACCCAATCGGCGTAAAACCTTCTCATTATTTCGTGGTGGTAAACCGGCCAGGACTTCACGGATCCCCACAGGAATAAGGGAACGGGATTGTAAGTCGCCAGGTTGACGAAGTACGGAGTCCGAAAGGGATTTCCGGTCAAACGCCAGAAATAATAGAGCATGGCAACTGCTGTCGCCGACAAGATAAGAGCCAGGGGAAGCACGACTTGGCGCAGAGACAGCATTAGATCGGCCCCGCGCTGACGGGAGATCCAGAGCAGAAGCCCACCCGCAATGGGTAGGGCGAAGAAGAGACCCTCGTAAGGTCGGCTGTTCGCGAGGAGAGCAAGACCCAGCCCCATTAGCACAACATCACTCAGGCGGCTGTGGCGCTTGATTCGCGGAAGCGCCCCCAAAACTAGCGCGCCGCCAAGAGCAGCCACGGCCCCGCCGAAATAGCTGTTTGCCCAATAGCTGAAAGTAGCGAGCCGGATAACGGCGAGGAATCCACCCAACAGCGCCCAGAAAGGAGGCAGCCAACCCTGAAGCATCCAGCAGATGGCGGCGCACATGAGCCCCGCGCTGAGCCACACGCCCCCAAACGGATGATGGAAGATTACCTGGCCCGCGGCGAGGAATACACCTTGCGCGGGGAAATACATCGACGCATAAGTGGGCTTCTGAATGACGTGGAAGGTCTCGAAGTGTACCCACATGGGATGAGTGGGATTGGTGAGGCGGCCATGGGCGAAAGTATCGGCCATCAGAAGGTAACTGAATTCATCGTGAACGCCGGGCTTGGGGATCGGCAGAATCGGCAGCAACGCTGCACGCAAAGCTAGCGCGGTGAGGCCGACTAGGAGAACCGCGATCCCACGCCTCCGAGCAAGCTTTGCGAGCGTGCGCTCGCAATGTCCGAACCAGCGCGAACCAAGCTCAGGGCAGGTGAACGCCAGCAGCACCGCAACTAGCACGAGTCCCCATTCGATCAGAACAAGCATCGAAAAAATCTCAGTTAATGCGCCCGCCCTACAGAATTGAGGTGAATTCCAGCGCACGGCAAGTCTACAGCAATGTGACCCGTCGGGTGTGTACGCAACGGCTTCGTCCCGGTCGCTCTCCGATATACGGGCTCCGATTCCAGTATGCTCAGAATGTCTTAGGAGTGCTGAAACCGCCGGGGTTTGAGAATGCGCCGTCGCTGGTTAATTTCTTGATAGGAGCAAGCAGATGAAGACCGCTAAGAATGGTCGGCGGGTCGCAAACTCATTCCCAGCAATATTGAGCCATATTGTCGAATCCCGTGAACGCTGACCAAAAGACCGCACCGGCGGTGGTCGTATTCCGACGGAAAAAACGCCCGACATAATCGCTGTTCTCCATTGCCTTCTCGAACACGATACCGCGGGCGATCCTACGACCGGCTTACGCTGGTCTCTAATTCCGCCTCTCGCGCAGCCCTTACGACAGCACGCCGCTGAGCAGCTTGCCGTGCAGGCCACGCCGATAGCTGCGACGACCACAAGGGCCGACAGCAAGTAGATTACTCGCTTGTCCACGTCGCGCCTCCGTGCGGAGTACAATGGCCCAGACAAACTAAAAGCATCCTGATCTCGTTTCAGGACGCTTCAGAGAACTTTCGGGATTAGTGCCCGGACCACGTAAAATCGTTCCGGCAAGAATTGCTTTGCGCGGTCGGCACAGGCTCCCTAAGGGGGAGTCTGGAGGATATGTTTGCGCACAGTCAATACACGTCAACGTTCATTGCGTCGGGCTTTTCAGTGTCGCTCCTGCATCGCCAGAAAGTGCTCGTACTTCAAGAGTGTGCCCTTGCGGTCGAAGCGCGAAACCCGTCCCCAAAAGAGCTTAGGCATTGGCTGTGAACCTCGCCTGGGATCGCGCTGAAGGAAGAGCCCCATCAAAAAAACCAAAGTCTTGCCGCAGGATGCCCACGTCTAGTGTCGCGGATGCCGCCTGACTCAGCACCGCTTGCGCTGACCTACGACGCGCAACACCAAGAGTGTCGCCAAGACTAACGAGCCTCTGCCGTGTACAATGGCGTGGGTTGGGGGGGACGGCGAGGTTCCTGCAGGCCTTTCACGTGCTTTGTTAGAGGAGATGCTTGTTGGTCTCCCGCAAGAGTCTTGTGCCAAGGCTTGGCTGGCTTCTGCCGGCGTTTCGGGACAGTCTAGAGGACGGCCTGGCCGAGCGTTCGGGGAGGAAATGACATGAGAGAGATAAGGTACGAACCGCAGATCAACAGCGTTGCCGAGGAGGCTGCTTCCAGGCAGAAGGGGCTTCTCCGGCGGCTTCTCGCCTTGGCCCTGCTCGCGGTTTTCGTTCTGGTCGTGGTGAAGTATCATGACTGGTTCCGAAACATCCTGGCTGGTGGATCGAACGAAGTGCATCGGAGCAAGTTCGATACGACTGCAGAAGAACCGGGACCCGTCAGCCCCGCCAAGTCCCCACGAACCGGTTCCAAGCATGGCGCCGATGCTGTCCAACCGGGGCCTGAAACAGAGTTGACATTGGCGCCTGGGATCACGGGGTCCGTGGTCTGGTGGCCACCCGAGGTGGAGGTGATATCTGGTGGTAACCGGCGTCGGATGATTCGCACCCACAGTGACTCCATCTCCGTCGATTTGCAGCAGCGCCACACTTTTGCGTCTCCCTTCGTGCAGAATGTGGATGCTAGGCAGGAGACAGGCGAGATCAATGCGGCTGAAAAGATTCGCCTTTCGCCCGGGAGCGCCGAGCTCGCATCCCCTCCCGCTTTCCTGGCGAGTCAACAGACGAAGATGGAAGGGGTGGTGATGTTGCTCGCCCGAATCGGCAAAGATGGAAGCATCCAGGATCTGCAGGTGATTCGCGGTCCAGAAGTTCTTTCAGCTGCCGCGCTTGAAGCCGTCAAGCAATGGCATTTCCAGCCTTATTACGAGTCGGGGCGGGCGGTCGAAAAGGATGCCCAAATTACTGTGCGCTTCGCCATCTCTTCTCAGTGAAGACCATCACGCGAAGCCAAGCTTATCAACGCTGTTCGATGGGTATACGAAGAGAAAAAGTAACCCAAATGCCTCACGGCACAGTGGCGTGGCGCCACGACTTGGACTCAGTTGGTACGCGGCCGCACTGGCAAGCTCGCCCAGACATTGATAAGACCCAGCGTCTCGCGCACGACAGAGAAAACATCGCGCGTGTTTCGCCACCAGTGATCGGCATCGAATGGATCCTCGTGCGCGGCGTGGACGACAACAGTTAAATCCTTCCCCACAAGCTTTTTCCACAAAGCTTTGACACGTCGTGTGTGTTGGGGCGAGGTCACGATGATGACTCTCGCCTTTCCCGTCCGTCGCATTTCCCGCGCGACTTCTTCCACTTCCTGCTCCGTGTCCACGCAGGGATCCGGAAGAATATGGACTAGCGCTCCCGGAACGCCTTCATGAACCAGGATTTCGCGATCGTATTCCTCTTCGCCGACATAACGAATTCCAAGGTCTTCGAGTGCGCTAGCGGGACCCGTTGGGCGGCTGACCCACACCTCGGGGGCATAACCCCCACGAAATACCGTTGCGGCTTCTTCTGCGCGCGGCGGCATGCCGCCACTCAGAACGAAGATCACGTCCGCTGGGGAAAGAGCATCTTCACGTACCAGCCATCGGCCCAGGTTACGAAATCCGGCCACTCCCGCAATCAAGATCAATAGCGCGAGCAAAAAGAGCAACCTGAGCTTCGCGGTTTTCCCTGTCCCCATCGTGTCGTCTCTCCGGTATTTGCCGGAACCAACGTGCAAGTGGAACGGATGTAGGTTAGCATCTTGATGTCCGCATTTCATGCTCATCAGGTTGTCTTCGTTCAGGCGCAACCCAGCCGAGCCCGGCCTGAAGGCGGAACCGTAAGAATAAGAAATGGAGCGGTGAAGACAAAAAGCATGTCACTTCTGAAGAAATCAGGGTCAGGGTCACCGTGCTAATCCTCGGCCTCAATATGTTTCACGCCGATGCCTCCTCTGCTATCGTGCAGGACGGAGAGGTTGTCTACGCCATCGCAGAAGAGCGCCTCAACCGGGTGAAGCATTATGCCGGGTTCCCCGCGCTTGCGGTGAAGGCCTGCCTGGATGCGGTCGGCGCCAAAATTACCGACGTGGACCATGTGGCCGTGGGCCAGGACAGCGATGCCAACCTGACAAAAAAGGTGCGGTACGCCCTAGCAAATCCCGCGAAAATTCTGAACTTCATCCGCCTCCGACAGCGCAAGGAAGCACTCCGCGACTTGCGGTCTTTACTGACCAAGGCATTGGAGGTTGATCTCAAGAAAACGCGTTTTCAAGAGCATCATCTCGAGCATCACATCGCTCACATTGCCAGCGCTTACTACTGTTCGCCATGGGAGAAGGCAGCGGGCTTCAGCTACGACGGTTCCGGGGACTTCGTTTCTACCATGATGGCGCGATGCGAAGGCAACGAGATCGAAGTACTCGAGCGCGTCTTTCTGCCGCACTCGCTGGGTAGCTTCTATACCATGATCTGCGAGTTTATCGGTTACAAAAAATACGGCGATGAAGGTAAGGTGATGGGCCTGGCACCCTACGGGAAGGAGACCTACTGCGAGCAGATCAGCCAAGCCATCGATCTGCGTGACGGCGGGTTCCAGCTTAACCTGGATTACTTTATGCCACTCGGCAGCAACCAGGGAATGCAGATTCAACCGGATGGCACCGTGCGCATGGCGCGTCATTTTTCCGACCGCATGACGAAGCTTTTTGGTCAGCCGCGCGAGCCGCACGCCCAGATTACCCAGCGCGACATGGATCTCTCCTATGCCATGCAGCATCGCTTTGAGGAAGTCTTCTTTCATCTGCTTAAGCACTTATACCAGCGCGTGCCACTGCCAGAGTTGGCCATGGCTGGAGGCTGCGCGCTCAACAGCGTCGCCAACGGCAAGCTCTTCGCGCAAACACCGTTTCAACAGACCTGGATCCAGCCCGCCGCCGGCGATGAAGGACTGGCAATTGGCGCCGCGTTGCACACTTATCACTCCGTTCTCCGGCGGCCTCGCCGCTACCAGATGAAGAATTCGTACCTTGGCCCTGAGTTTTCGGATTCGCGGATCGAAGCGGACCTAAAGAAGACGAACCTAAGCTATCGCAAGCTGGAGCGGGAACCGCTGCTCGAGGCCGTGGCGGAACAAGTCGCGGCGGGAAATGTCGTCGGCTGGTTTCAAGGGCGGATGGAGTGGGGCCCGCGGGCCCTCGGCAACCGTTCCATCGTCGCCCATCCGGGGCGGCCCGACATGAAAGATGTGCTGAATGCGCGCATTAAGCATCGCGAGTGGTTCCGTCCCTTCGCGCCTTCGATTCTGGTGGAACGTCAAAACGAATACTTCGAGTACGACCATCCTTCTCCCTTCATGCTTCACGTCTACAAAATCCGTCCCGAGAAACGGGCGCAGCTTTGCGCTGTCAATCATGTGGACAATACCGGTCGTCTCCAAACTGTGAGCCGCGAAGAAAATCCGCTCTATTACGACTTGATCCGGGCCTTTGAACGCAAGACGGGAATACCCGTCATTCTCAATACCAGCTTCAACGAGAATGAGCCCATCGTTTGCACCCCGGAAGAGGCGATCGACTGCTTCAAGCGCACTCGCATGGATGTTCTGGCAATCGGCCCGTGTCTGGTCCTCAAGACTGAGAACTGAGAACTGATACCTGCCATCTCCGGCACCCGCCGCGCTCCCATCATCGGCAAGCAGTCCGGTTCGATCCCCACCGGGTTGCGCCGCGAATAGAGCTCGATAAGATGCAGTCCCACTCGCGCGAGTGCCCAGATGCCACGCCCGGTTTTTCAGCGATGGATGCTGGCATGGCACCGTGTGCAGAGCGTGATCAAGTTCTCTTCGGAGTCGCGGCCGGAGTGACTCCGAAACTGGTTGTGATGTACCTCACGCCGGTAAAGTTGAGCAACGATTGGCCCGGATCAGATGATCCGGGCCTTTTTTGCCGTGCCGGTGAAAGGAATCCAACGGCGAGCTTCAGTTCGGCGCTACTCAGCCGCTCGCTTCAAACTCGGCAAGCCCACAAGCAGGCTTGTACGATGTCACAACCCGACAGCAAGAAAATCCTTTTGAATCTGATTGCGCAGCAGGTCAGCCAATCCGTCACTGTGCTGACGAACTTCACGGCGGGGCTGAAGAAGTAAGTGAAACAACCAGGTGGGTGGTAACACCTGCCTTCACTTCAGGACCCTAACCGGCCGTGCTGATACCAGGCTCCGCAGCAGCCGAACCGTGTCTGTCTCCCGGTTGACGGGCAACTCAACCAGATGAGCCACATTCGGTGCCGCATCGCAATCGGGCGTGCGAAAAGAGAACCTGTCGTCGCGCACACCTTGGTATGTGCTCCCGAGCCACATCACGTGAATTAGAAAGCCGGCCACGACGAGCATTGCGAATACGATCGCCATCGCGAGGACCCTCAGTGGTCACCTCAAAACCGGCCATTAGTGGTCACTTCAAAACCGGCCATTAATCGTCACTCCGGGACAGAGTTTGTTTTACATGCCGAGAACTAATTCGGCAAGTTATTTGTTGCTCACAAAGCAGAAACTTTCTTGGTTGCGTATTCCGGCGATGTGAGTAAAGTCGGAGCGCAGCGACGCTGGGATTACAATCATGCCGATACCTTCGAGATCAATCAAGCTGGTGCACGATTCATATTCAGCATTGTTTCGTTTCTGTGTTTGTCGTTTTCGTCTCTCGGTTCCCTGACGTGAAACCAGTTCTTTCGTTCTTGCCCGGTTTCTTCTTTTTTGTGCCGGTCCCCGTTTTTCCCAGAAAAATTTCGCGCTAGGATCGTCTGAGAGCGACGATTCCCGACTCGGTCGACCCACAGCATCCCTGGTTTTGTCCCTCTTCGGTCGCATTTCACTTTTCCAAAGGGGATCGCCGCCGGCCTGGGTGCGAGCTTTCCCGGTTTGTATCGGCAGCCGTGAAGTTGGTTGTGATATGGTGAAACTCGGCGTATCGGGGTCGCGCCCGGTACGACGATACCCAAGGCCGATGCGACGGGGCTGGCTCCGAAGAAATCGGCATAGCGAAACCCTCTGCGCATGAGCCGAAGATTGGCTTATGGGACAGGGGGTTTGGCTTTTGGGTCGTAGGCGATTTTTTTGGAGAAGTCTCGGAGCGGAGGCCTTGGGGATCATAGAACGCGAAAGTCGCCGGGCGCGGTTTGCCCGGCTTTCCTTTTTGCTCTTGGCCTGGGCCGCATGGGCACGGCCTTGCGGGAAGGCGCCGGCGTGGCTGCGGTGGCGGGAGTTTAGGGAAACGATCATTGCCCAACTCCGCTGGGCAGGGGATGAGCTCCACCCTCTTCGTTGGCTCCGATCTTGGTGCGCCAGCTGCGGGGACCACACTTGAGAACATGGCCGTGGTGAAGCAGGCGATCCAGCATGGCGCTGATCGCCGCGGCATCGCCCAACAGCTTGCCCCAATCCTCGACGGGACGATTCGAGGTCACCAGAGTGCTGGCCCGCTGATAGCGTCGCAGCACGATCTCCAGCAGATCTTCGGCCGCGGTAGGGGCAGCTTGCGCATCCCCAAGTCATCGATGATGAGCAAAGGCACGCTCGCCAAAGCGGCCATGTAGTCGCGGCGGGTGCCGTCGATGGTGGCATCGGCCAGCTCATCCAGGAGCACGTGGGTCTCGCGGTACTGCACGCGATAGCCTTGTTGAATCACCGCCTGGCCGATGGCCTGGGCTAAGTGGCTCTTGCCCGTGCCCGGGGGACCCAAGAAAAGTCCGTCGTCGTGGTGGGCGATGAAGTTGCCGGTGGCGAGGTCAAAGACCAGGCTGCGATTCATCTTCTTATTAAAGTCAAAATCGAAGTTATCCAGGGTGGCTTGGGGGTCGCGAAAGTCGGCTTGCTTGCGCCGCCGCTCCAGCAATCGATGGCGTGCGTGAGCTCATGGAGATCAGACAGGAGATCAGATCGATGGGCACTAGCTCGGCTGTGTGCAAGGGTTAGTACGGCGGTGCTGCAGCTGTATTGTCGTAAGCAGATTGATCATCAGGTTTGGGATGGCTTTGGTTTTGTTATGAGATCGCGGTCCGAGCTGCGGTCGGGGATCGACTTGCTGCAGGCTCAAGGGGGCGGAGAGACAGTGCTCGAGATAGTGCCGGACAAAGCGGTACTCGTAGACTCCCATCTCCAGAGCTACCGAGCACGCCTTATCGACCGCCGGAGGGCCGAATTTTTTAGCCATGGCCAGCACGCCCTGGATGCGGCGGACCGCGACCTGGCCTTGCCGAGCATGCAGGGCACGGCAGAAGGTGCCGATGTGATTCCCGGCTTGCTGGGTGCGCCACAGCAGATGATGAACGCCCAGGGGAGTGCGCGGGGAACGGTCCGATTCCTTGATGCGATGTCCACCCCGTTTCTGCACCACATGCTCGCGCATAAGCCGGTCGGTCTTGGGGTTGAGGACCCGGACGAATAAGCTATCCCACTGCACTTTGACGTCGCGTCCGATCCAACCTGGCGGGGCGCTGTAATAGGCAGCGTCGATTTCCACGCAGCCATCCAGGTGCACGGTGCGAACGCCGAATTTGTAATACCGGAAAGGCTCCAGCGGTAGCGGCAGCAAGGCCGGCTTCTCTTCGGCAAACATGGCCGCGACTTGCCGCTTGGTGGTGCCGTGAATGCGGGTATCGGCCCAATGCGTTTCCCAGTCATCCAGGTAGGCTTGCGCCTCCTCCAGGCTTTCGAAGCGCTTGCCCTTGAGCGGGGTTCTCTTGGCATGACCGACGCCGGACTCGACCTTGCCTTTCCGATCGGGATCGTGAATCCGGCAAGCCAGGCCTACGGCGCCGTAATGGGTCAGAACATCGCGGAAAAGAGGATTGAGCGTGGGATCATAAATGTCTGGGATGAGTACGCCCTCCTTCAGGTTATCCAGGACCACGACCCTGGGGCTACCTCCCAGCCGACGGAATGCTTTCTCGTGGAGCTCGGCCCAGGTTCGTGTACTGGAGCGGAACGTCAGTAGGCGTACAGACTTGCGGCTGTAGCCGAGGGTGAGAACAAACATTCGGGTGCGGCGGTACTTGCCGGTCTGGGGATAGCGGACCATAGGCCCGCTCCCGTAGTCGACCTGGGCTTCCTCCCCGGCGGCCGTGACGATGACGGCGCAGGCCACCGGGGTTTGCGCTCCGCGGAGTTTGCGCACGAAGCGTTTGACCGTCTGGTAGCCACCGCTAAAACCGGTCTGGGAAATCAGATCCTGCCAAATGGCCATGGCGTTACGGCCTTGGCTCAACCCCAGCTCGATCGCTTCCCGGAAGGGTTTGCACGTACTGGCAGACGGACTACGATTGCCCCCGGCGACCGGCGCTAGCGGAACCGGTGGGGCGGCCCCAGAGTCGGTGGTCACCTCCGAGATGGCCGGTTTTGCTGCCTCCGAGTCGGTGGTCACCTGGTTGGCTGTAATGGCCGGTTTTGCCGCCTCCGAGTCGGTGGTCACCTGATTGGCTGTAATGGCCGGTTTTGCCGCCGGCCGTTGTCTCCGCCTACCAGGCGGGTGAACAATGATTCCCTCGGCCTTCAGGTAAGTACTTGCCGTTTCACGACGTACACCGAGCTCCTGCTGGATGCGCCGTAACGACCACCCCAGCCGACCCAGCGCTATGACTTGAAGTCTCTCTAATTCACTCATGACATTGCTCATGCCGACCAAGGTAATTTGGTCGAGTCAATGTCCTGGAGTGGCCTTCTTAATGGCCGGTTTTGAGGTGACCACTAATGGCCGGTTTTGGGTGACCGCTGAGCGAGGACGATCCGCTTCAAGTTCATGGGCGACTCCTTTGCCCGCCAGGCAAGGCGGAGATAGTTCGGGGCTGCGGAATTGTTGTCTGGGACCCGAGAGGCAAGCATGGCCTCGTAGCGTAGCACCGGCTAGCGGATACGCAATCGAAACATTTGGCAGATTCGCACGCCGACGGTCTACGGCTTCGCCGTTTCCATGTTTCCATAGCGCCTTCCACGAATCGCCATGCCGGGAAATCCGTCCGTCCCTAATCACCTTCACCTCGCGCGCGGTCAGGTCAACCGTACGAGAATCGGAGGGTGCGAGGCCGACCAAGTTGATCTGTGAATCCCGCTCGAAGTGAAAGTATTAGCTTGTGGCTAGGTCGACTAAGGTGGGGTAAACTCGCGTTTGCAGCTATGGCCGGCTTCTCAAGACCGCGGACTGATTCAATCCCACCCGAGCAATCGTCTGCCAAACCTCCTAAACTGCTCGTCTCCAACTATTTTCTTCGTGAAATGGCCCAGAAGGCGGTAAAAAGCACCAAGGCCACCGGCGCCGCGATTGCGCTCGGACATCCAGAACTAATGATTTGCCGGGCAACTGCGGGGAAGTGTCCCTTCGAAATTGGCGCTAAGATCGACCCTGCATCGGGCCTTACAGGTGTATGCGTCGCTAGCGGGATGATTCAGTTTTGTGCCAATACGGAGTTAGACGCTCGTGTGGATGCCGACGCGTGCCGGGAACTCGGCGTAGCCGCCATTATCGTCGCGCCTCTTCTCTGTCAAGATCAGTTGCTGGGGTTGATCGAAGTGTTTTCCCGTCGGCCATACGCATTTGGAATGCGCGACTTGCAAGCGCTGGAGGCCTTGTCTGAAAGGTTTTGCGCGAACGTGCGGCTCAGCGCTGAGTCGACAAACGACACCGTTCATGAGGTTCGTTCCGTCTCAGAAAGAAACCAACACCATTTTGCCCGTATACTAAAGATCAGCCTTTGCGCAGTGGCTGTAGTCGCTTGCTTCCTCATCGGCTTACGCTGGGGATGGAAGGTTACAGATCCCAGGACAAATTCAGCCAAGGGACACGTAACTCTGATCTCCGCACTCCCGGTCGTTTCGCCTCAAGTTTCGCGCTCTCACCTTGTCGAAGGCGCTTCACTTTATCGAGTAGATCCCACCTACCCTGAGGACGCTTTGCGGCAACGCGTTCAAGGCCAAGTTGTCCTGCAGATTCGTATCGGCAAAGACGGATTCGTCTATGGTGCGAAAGTCATTCGCGGCGAGCCCATGTTGTCTCGGGCAGCGCTGGAAGCGGTGCGACAGTGGTGTTTCACTCCGTACACGATGAACAAAGAGCCGCTCGATCTGGCGGCTCAGATCACGTTCGAATTCAGCCTCGTAAAGTGAAATCACGTAAGTGCATATCTGTCTTCGTTCACGAGAAACCAATTTTCGATGATGGTCGCAGCGAAACTCCAGGCCCACAGCACTGGGTCGTGACATCAGTTAGCTGGGCGAAGTAGCCCAATTCAGATAAATTCAGATACTCACTTCGGGGACGAGAGGGTAATCACCGATTTGGATTTCTGAGACGCCACCTGGCCGGCAGAATCTCGGCCGCCGCAATTGGTTTGCCCCGATTCGGTTGCTGCCTTGCTTCCAGACGTTGATGCCGGCTGGCGGGCGGAGGCACAACTGGTCGCGGCGCCCTGGACGGAGACAATCATAGACCCCTGCGCCGGCACTGTGCCGTCGCGAACCGCAGTGCCTTTGACTGGAATTGTCGAACCCGGGCGGCCTCCCACTCGCGCCGGCGCCGGCTGCGAAGTTGGTTGCGGAACGCGCCCGGCAAGCTGCTTGATGTTGTGGTTCAATGCCGAACCCAACGTCGATCCGGCCTTTATCGTGGTCGTGGCCGAAAGTCCACCCAACAAAGCGGTTTCCGCAGCTGCCTGGGCAAAGGCAGAAGCCACGGGGGAAACAAGGACCAAAACGAAAGTCAATACCCAGAGCATAGGTCTGTTCATCGGAACCTCCTCGCCCTACGCCAAAAACTCTAGCCCAGAACGGCCCGCCAATCAAGACGATAGCTATGATCGGTTTTTGACCTTCCCATACTAACATACTAAGCGTGCTACCGCCTTATCTCCAGCAAGCCAGCCCGGTGCTTTCCTCCGCAAATATGAACCCCAGGTCCTGGCCACCAAACAGACGGAATCGTCGGGTGGGATGTGCGTTGAAGGGGAGTTATGTTAGGTAGTGTGTGATTGGGGATTAGAGAAGGGTTGGTGGGTATGGGTGGGAGCTGTGGGTGAGGGATTATGCTTGACAACCCAAACCACGTGATAAGGCATTAGGAAGCCTTGGCGCTCGCCATCTCTGTAGCCTGAAAAGCTGCATTTGCCGTTTACTGGTGAACTACGAAATCGCCGCCATGAAGCTGGAGAGCGAGAGGTTGTTGCGGCGCGCAGCAGGGGGGACAGGACGTGGACATTCCACGTAACTAAGCTATGGTCTTATCTGTTAAACCTATTTCGACAAATAACCAAACCGTAAGATGTGTTGTCAAGGACAGCTCGTAGGAGTTGGCGAGATCGAACTGTGGCAGAGGCGAGCTCAATCTTATTAGCTTTCGCATAATCGGCGATTGCTGAAGCCAGTTCCTTCTGATGCTGCTTGTGGATAACCACACATCCTCTGATAAGTTACGGTGTGATCGTCTATGAAGATTGTGGGTCCGAGAGAACTCATAGGACTAGGATTGGATACCAGGGAATATACGCGTAGCTTCAGGGTCTGTATAGGGCCGTACGACTTCGTCTTTGGCCGTCGTCTGCGCGGCTACGTACCAGCTAGCAGGAACAAGATGAGTGGCTTCATGGTCTACACGCGGACATTGCCGACAGCCTCTGGGTCTTCGCCTTCTAGTCGGGTTACTTCTCGCCTCAGATTGGACGGCGCATCGTTGCGGTGTTTGCCAAAGCGTTGACAATCGAGAGCAGCGAGTCTTGTTTGGCTTCGCGGTATTCCCGCGTCTTGCCACACTTGGAGCAGTGAAACGCGGCGAGTATCGTTGCTCGCCATCGCAGGAGTTGACCTGTGATTTTATCTTTGTCTTCTTGGGTCAAGCTGCCGCTCTTTTGACGCTGCTTCTCAATCATCCCACCAATTCCTCCAAACTCCAAATGTGATCGGTAAGGCCCGCTTCCATCGCCGGAGTGACGCGGAGCGACTGATGGACGCCGCAGAATTGTAGTACGCGAAGTGCAGCGCGATAGCGGCTCTCAGGTTCTCCCAGGCTAATCTCTCAATTTTCCTGCATTTCAACGCACTCTCTCTTGGCAAACAACTAGCGGTAAAAGTTTCCACCAACGCACAGGCCGAATCGTCGCTGTCCATCTACTTCTGCTCTGAGAATGCCCCGGTTTTCTTGAGAACTTGAAACCCAAGTTCCCGGTCGCGTGTTTCTCAGAAGTCTCCCGTGACCATCTCGCTGATAGCTTGAGGGCGTCAGCAACATTAGGTTTTCGGCCAGAGCAGGTTGGTTCCGCACGGCCGCCGATCAGGGCGAGGCACAGGGGCAGGTGATGCTCGGACTCGCGTACGCCCTAGGTGAAGGCGTGCCCGCAAGACCTCAGCGAAGCGGCCCGTTGGAAGAAGATGGCTGCGGATCAAGGTTTGCCGCTCGCTCAGCAGCAGGTCGGTGTCTTTTACTCCCGGTGGCAGGGAGTTCCTCGGGACAACGTATTAGCGTTCCTGTGGATGACCCTTGCCTCTGCTGCGCCTTAGCCAATTTCTCGGGGAGTCATCTTCACGGCAAGCTCACTCATCTCGCGGCAAGCCCGTCGCGAGAAGGTCCTGTCCCCTCCGGGGCTGTCGGCTGTCGGCCCGCATTGTACGTTGAGCGGACCTTTTTCAACATCCAGAGTCTTTTCCAATGCAAGATGAGCCTGAAGGAGGGGGCTTGTTTCCAACACAAGATGAGCCTGAAGGGATAAGGCATGCTGAAGATGGATGATCAGCGTGCACGAAACAGAGAAATTAAGCTTGCAGCAGATTGAGCAGTTTCTTTTGGCCGCGAAAGAAGTACGGTTCGAGGCCAGCCAACGGAAAGAGATTTACGGTTGGGTGGAGCGGTTGTTATGCCAACAGGAGTACGTAGGGCAGGGACGGCGAGCGCGTGGCCTGCTCCGGCGGTACTTAGGCAAGATGACGGGGCTGAGCCGGGCGCAACTGACCCGCTTGGTGGGTCGTTACCTGGCCACGGGGCGGGTGCAGATCAAAACCAGTCACCGCCATCGTTTTCCCACTCGCTATACGAGAGCGGATATCGAGTTACTGGCGCAGGTCGATGAAGCGCACGAGACCTTGAGCGGTCCCGCTACCCGACGCATTTTCGAGCGCGAGTTTGGCCAGTACGGCAAGCTCGAGTTCCAGCGCTTGGCCGCAATCTCCAACGGGCATCTGTACAACCTACGCCGCACCCCGTGCTATCGCCAGCGCCTCAAGAATTACCAAAAAACGAGGCCCAGCCCAGTGGCCATTGGCGAGCGCCGCCGTCCCGATCCGGGAGGGCGCCCCGGCTATCTGCGGGTGGATACGGTGCACCAAGGCGACACCGAACATGCCAGGGGCGTCTACCACATCAACGCCGTGGATGAGATCACGCAATGGGAAATTGTGGCGGCGGTGCCGCGCATCTCGGAAGCGTATCTGGAACCGGTGCTGGTCATGGTGCTGGCCCAGTTTCCCTTTGTCATTCACGGCTTTCACTCCGACAATGGCAGTGAGTTCATCAATCAGACCGTAGCCCGATTGCTGAACAAGCTGATGATCGAACAGACCAAAAGCCGTCCCCGACATTCCAACGATAATGGGCTGGCGGAGACCAAGAATGGGGCCATCATCCGGAAACATATGGGCTGGGGCCATCTTCAGGGGCTCCATGCCGACCCCATCCAGCAGTTCTACAGCGCACATCTAAACCCCTATCTGAACTATCACCGCCCCTGTGCGCAAGCCGATGTCGAGGTGGACGCGAAGGGACGAATACGTCGGCGCTACCGCCGCTACCAAACTCCGCTGGAGACGCTGTTGAAGCTGCCTAAGCCACAGCAGTACCTGCGTCCCGGCCTCACCGTGGCCACACTCGAACGCATCGCCGGACTCATGAGCGACACGGAAGCCGCACGGCGCATGCAACAGGCCAAGCACAGGCTCTTTGAACAATTGCGCAAGACCGCGTGAGGAAAACAACGCCAGGGGGAAGCTTCTCAGGCGAGGAGCGAGGCAAGGAGGCTCAAACGCCGCCCCCTTGCCTCGCGCTCCATTCCCCCGCTCAACCCAGACCCCAAAACCAAAACCAAAAACAAAACCAAGAACAAAACCAAAACCAAGAACAAAACCAAAACCAAGAACAAAACCAAAACCAAGAACAAAACCAAAACCAAGAACAAAACCAAAACCAAGAACAAAACCAAAACCAAGAACAAAACCAAAACCAAGAACAAAACCAAAACCAAAAACAAAACCAAAACCAAAACCAAGACACAAAACCAAAACCAAGAACAAAACCAAAACCAAAAACAAAAAACCCAAAACCAAAACCAAAACCAAAACCAAAACCAAAGAACAAAACCAAAACCAAAACCAAAACCAAAACCAAGAACAAAACCAAAACCAAAACCAAGAACAAAAACCAAAACCAAAACCAGAAACCAAAACCAAAACCAAAACCAAAACCAAAACCAAAACCAAAACCAAAACCAAAACCAAAACCAAAACCAAAACCAAAACCAAAACCTTCCGGCTCCTGCTAGACTCCTTCCACAAATCAACTCACAAAGGAGCCATCACAATTCTTGCCTTTTCCGTTCCTTCAGGCTCATCCTTCGATTGGAAAACGCTTCCAGCGCCGGTCTCCGAGCAACTAATTTGCACGAAGGAGGTTATAAAGCCGTTCGGATTCGATCCAAGTGATCCAGACTACTGGCTGTACCCTCGAAAACGAGTATAATCTTGGCATGCCGAGAACAGCCTTATTTGCGCTGCTGGTCGCCTGCGTTCTGAGCGGGTCTCTGCAAGCGCAGCGAGGAGGGGCGACATCTCGCGGCAATGCTGCTAGACAGCCTGGTCGCTCAGGTTCCCTGGGGCAGCGCAGCTTTTCAAGACGCGCATTCCTTCCAAGTGGTTTTCACCGGCACGACAGCTTCGGTTCATACTTTTTCCCATATGACGAGCCATTTGGATACGAGCAATCAGACGCTGAGGCACCGTCGAATGGACCTCTGCCCCCAGTCGTAATTCGACGTACGCCGGAGCCTCCCATACCTAAGTCGCAGGTCATCGAAATCGCAGGCGTTGCAAATTCAACCGCCAGCAAAGTGCTGCCGCCGACGATATTCATCTTGGCAAGCGGAGAGCGACTGGAAACGAGGCGGTTTGTGATCACTGCAAGCCTTTTGTCGGTTAGCATTGATCGTCGTCATCGCACCGTGCCGCTGGAGCTGCTCGACGTCAACGCGACAATTACCACCAATCATGAACGCGGGATCGATTTGCGGATTCCCGACGGCCGGAATGAGATCTCTCTGAGCTTCTGAAAAGCCAATAAATACGCCAGATTTTCAGCACTATCCATGCGCTCATCGGACAGCGAGGAAGTTGTCTGGCGTCGGAAACGCCCAAGTCGCACAGTTAGGGCATGACCCGAGATAAGCGATCGAAGAAAAGTACAGCCGCAGTTGATCGCTCCGCAGGTAGTGCGTGCTGGTGCGGTCACTGAAAAGCATCAGTTGCTCCTTGATGCGATTCTCCATGTCCCCGCGGGCACAGTAGTGGTCTTCATACAGCGCCTGCGCCGGCAATTGTTCTCCAGGCAGAGAGGTCACCACGAATCGTGGGTTCCCTCCTTTCTCCAAGTACTCGGCCTTGGCCACCACCGGTCGCGCTCGACTCCAACTCTTCCGCGTCTGATAGACGAACTCTGGGAACAATCGGGTGGCGCGTCCGGTCTGTTCGTATTGTGCTTTCGCCTCCCCCGATCAGTCGGAGTGCTTCGCGCCGCAGCCGTGTGATCCGGAGGTTTAGGTAGCGCAGAAGCTGCTCCGGTTCCCGGATACTAACGCGGGTAGGGCGCGACGACGAGCAACGAATGCTGACGATTTTTCTCTTGGGTCGGCATGGCCACCAGATCTTCGATAGCCCGGGAGCGTGTGATACCACGCAATCGCAGGGCGGCCCGGCTGAGCGGTACCAAGGAACCCACCGCATACGCAGAGCATATTCGCAAAGCACCTGCGCATTGACCGGGTCTGTCTTGCTGCGCTCGCCCAGCGACTCCGCAAAGCGTCGCGCACGGCGAGGATTCACTACACTGATCTCCTCTTGAAGGCGGGGTGGGGTCTCAAGGAGCACTGCTGGAAATTGATTCCCTCACTACCAGTCCCAAGAAATTTGGGTCCAAGAATTGATAACCGGGTGTAAAATTCGCGCTGCTGGTCGATTGCACCTATTTTGGGCAGGAATATACTTGGCTCGCCACCTTAGGGGTATACGATGACCCCTAAACGGAAGGAGGGCTAGGCTGACCGCCTATGCTGCCACTACCTTGTTGTACCTAGCCAAGACGATCACCAATATGTTTGAGGAAGTCAGGCCATTCGACTGGCTGATGTTAAGCGTTGCAGTTCTGGTTGTTCTGCTGATCCTGTTTGGAGTCGTCCGCCCGATGCTGGCTGAGCGGAAAATGAGGAAAAGGGTAAGCAAAACTTACGCGATCGCATCGAGAGGTCAAGCGCTTGAACACGCTGCGCCAGCCGACGGCTTCTTGATTGGTTGTGACGCCGCAACCATACAGACAGCAACGCAGCGCTGGAAGAGCGATGTTGAAAGTTGGATTACGGATGCCAACCGATTCTTAGGAACTTGTTCGTCACAAGCGTCTGCGAAATTCTCAGATGACTCTCGACTCTCCCACTTTAGCGACACTAGCAACAGGTTCCGACCGGAGACCAAGGCGATCTATGAGGTGATAAATTGCAGATTAAGTAACCTACAAGAAATTTTGCAAAACCCATCGGTCTATCTTTATGACGAGCAAAGAAGCAGAAGAACAAACAGAATCGCAAAACTTTGACGCTGTGATGCGCAAGATTCTCACTGTCTCGAAAGACGAACTGAAGAAACGAGAGAAAGCATGGAGACGCAAGCGAGAACGGGCAAAGAAGCGGGTGAAGTGGTAAATCGTCCCTTCTCTTCGTCCTTCTGGCCTGGCTTCACCCACTCACGTACAACAACTTTCTCAGTGTCGTTCATTGCAATTCTCCATTCCTTTGCCTATTGAGTACGGTTCGTCATCACTGGGATGACGCCTATTTCCTGCATCATCCGGTACATTCTTGCTTTCACGAAGCGAGCAAGCTCAATCCATCCCGGCCCAATCGGCTTAACGAATCGACGTAAGCCTTTCGCGCTTGCGGCGAATCTTGTCGAATACCTCGCTCGCCGGGCAACTCGAAACAAACACACCTCGCAGGTTGGATGACGGCCTCTCAACGAATGTCGAGCGATTCACAGGTGGGGATGTTTCCTCAACTTCGGGATCGCAGTCGCAGGACTTCCCGCTGGCATCGCCGCAAGGGTTTGGCCGGCTGCGGCTTGCTGCGCCATCATGCGGCGCTTCAAGGTTTCATAGATTGGCTCGCTATTGAGCAGCATCGCCACCACCATGGCAATCAGCGAAGCGCCAAGCAAGCTGAGCGTCAGGTCACCGCGGCCGGTCATTTCCACGGTCAATACAATCCCGGTTAGAGGCGCGCGCACGCTGGCCGAAAACAGCGCCGCCATCCCGACCACCGCACCAGCGACAGGTGTGATACTAGCATGGGCAGGGAGTGACTCAGGATTCCGCGAAAAGCGCACCCGAGGAAGCGCCCAGCACTAAGAGCGGGGCAAAAAGGCCCCCTGGTGCACCTGCGGCATAGGACCACGGGCCAAGAAGAAAGCGGGCCAGAAATACCGTCAGCAGGCCCTCCAGTGCATAGCGATCGGCGAGTATGGCCTGCGTCAGCGCCTCACCGCCTCCCACCGTAGCCGGCGCAAACCAGGCCACGAGTCACCGTCGCACCGATGATGGCGGCGCGGTTGATCGACGATAATTTGAGCAAGCGGTCCGAGAAACGAAGTAAGCCCATAATCGCGGCGTTGTAGAGGGCGCCTACAGCACCCAGCAGGGCGCCCAGGACCAAAAACGGTCCAATTCTCCAGACGTGGGTAAAGCTGACCGCCGGCACTGTGAAGGACAGGGTATTGCCCAACATCCAGCGCATGATCCAGACCGCGACCAAGGCAACGGCCAGCGTGGCCACCATCAGCCAGGGTGTGAAGCTGCTGGTCAGTTCCTCGAAGACGAAGATGGATCCACCGATAGGGGCGTTGAAGGCGACAGCGAGTCCTGCGCCCGCGCCGGCCGCTCCAATAATCCTCGCGTCCGCATCGTCTTTTATGAGCAAGCGCGAGACCAACCAGCCAAGCGTGGCGCCCATCTGCACGGTCGGGCCCTCGCGGCCGAGCGCAAGGCCAGAGCCCATGGCGAACAACCCGCCGAAGAACTTGACCGGCAGGATGCTGCGAGTGGCGGGCTCCACATCACCGCTGAAAACGGCTTCTACACGTTGGATCCCGCTGCCCTCTGCTGCGGGCGCAAACCGGACCACCAGGATGCGCGCTGCGGCGGCGCCCAGAAGTCCCACCGCGACCGGCGCCAGCCAGCCTGCGTAGGGCCACGCATGCGCCCAGGCGATGAGCGCATCGCGTCGGCCATCGGCGGCAATCAGAAAGTGGCGGAATGCGCCGCCGACCAGTCCGACAAAAATTCCCGCAAGAACGCTGGCGGTTGAGATGCGGACGATACGCGAATTGATGACACGCGAATTCAGGATGGGAGCGTTCAGAGTCTTGTTCCTTGAAGGAAATGTTGACCTCGCCGCCGTTTTCTTCAGCATACGACCATGTCCACTGTTACAACATTCCGCCAGTTCGGACTGCCAGAACATTCAGAGCCATCTCCAGTTTCGTAATGGCCGCTCCGATTTCTGGATGTACTCCGATCTTCTCTTGCAGCGCCTTCAGAATCTGGTGAGCACTTTTGATATGCGCCTCTGCCTCAGCTGGATTTGAATCGAGATTATGTTCGCTCCGTGTTTCCATGACCGCTCGCTCCCATCTGTCTTTCAACTCTTTACAGCATTTCCCGTATTCTACGCATTCGACGCCAACTAGAGGTGTGTTTGGCGAGACAGCCATTTCACTCGCCGAGAATTCACCGATCCAGGTCAATGAGCACAATGTCGATTTATCGCCGAACGTCCTGGGAATCCGTGCCTTCCGAACAACCGATTGCGCCGATAATCACTCCCTGGTCGATGAGTGGAATCCCGCCGCGAGAGGCAATGGACCCCATCGAACGCGAGGACATAGTTGAGATGCATAAGGCTGATGCCGTCGAAGACCTTTTGTGTGTCAGCTTAAGTTCAAATGCACCCTGGCCGAAGAAACGGTTCTCATAAAATTCATCATTTGCCCGCTGCTCATCAAAAAGAACTGGCCCCGTTCCCTGATCGCGTTGCCGTATCGACAGCAGACCTTCCTTAGCCAGATAGAGCAGGGCATTCACCAGCTTGGGCATTGGCGTTGGTACGGCGAAGCTGTCCGCCTCTCGCACCAAGTTCTCCAAGTTCGCGAGCGTCGTCAGGATCAGCCATTCATTCGGGAGCGGCCATTGCGGCGTGACTCGCCGCCAAACCCATCACTGCCTTCCACGCGGCCGGCGAGCGCGCTTTCAGATAGGCTTCCCGCTCCCGGCCGACAAGCATTCCGCCGAGATTCCCGGGTACCACTGCTGGGCCGAGTTTTATCTTGATTCAGTGGGATGGGTGCCGGTCGATATTTCGGAGGCGTGGAAGCACCAGGAGAAACACGATTACTTTTTTGGCGCACATGACGTGAACCGGGTGCAGTTCACGCAAGGACGGGATCTCAAACTCGCCCCCGCTCAAGAAGGCCCCCCGCTAAACTATTTTGTCTATCCATACGTGGAGATCCGCGGAAAAGAACATCCCAATGTGGCGATCGCATTTTCTTTTGAGGACGCAGGCACGACGCCCACAAAGGTCAGCGCCTTACGTTAGAGATTTGTACCGAATCGTTCGAGAATTTCGCTCCCATGGGCTATCCCGAATGCGGTCAGCTTCACCGCGGATGGCGGAGAATTGGAAGTTGTTCATGGGACGCCCCTCAGGAACTGTCCCTATTTCTTACCTTTGCGTACAATAAAGCGCGTGCGAGCCCGTGTTTCTCCCTCCCTCACCCCGCCCGAACGGCTGTTGTCGACGCCGGCCGCGGCTTCCGCATTTCCCCAATCGACGAGTCCCGCCTCGGTCGCCTTGCGAAACAGGCGCCGCAGCGCTGCCAGCTCAACATTCGTGCAGGAGGGCGCGGCGCCCGAGGCCTCCGACCACGTCCGGTAGTCGTAGAGCACCTGGCGCGAGAGTTCCGGGTAGCCTTGGGCGTCGTACCAGGCCAGGAATTTCTCGAGCGCGCGGCGGTAGGCCCGCCGGGTGTGTTCATTGCTCACGCCATTGAGCAAGACGCGTTCGAGCGTCTGGTTGCGATCCTCTTCCTCTTCCTTCTGGAGATTCGGCAGTGGAACCGAAACCAGGCTCATATGTCCAGCTCCACTATCTTCGGATTGAAACGAACGAGTGCGCCGGCCGCCCGCTCGGGATCGAAGGACAAGGACAACTGATACGCTGCGTCCCGGTGTTGCTCGCGCCACAAGATCCGCAGTTGCGGTGGCAGCCAGACGCGCACGGTGAAGTCTTAGCCGGCTTTTCTCGGCCTTGCCGCCGCGCGGCCCATTTCCGGGTAGTCCTTGCTCAATTCGGTTTGCCAGTGAGTTGCGCGAACGTGAGCCGCTTGCCGACGTGCCGACGATCTGGGAGACAACAAGTTCGAATCGGTCGGTCGTTCATTGGATTGTCCTTAGTCGCACGATTGTTGAAACGGAACATCTACTCCTCAAGGTAACGGAACAAAGGAAACGGCTCTACAGCAACGTAGGTTCCTGAAATTCTGCGCTTGAGCAACGATCTTCGGAT
This sequence comes from uncultured Acidobacteriaceae bacterium, assembly GCA_963714225.1. Classification (GTDB taxonomy): domain Bacteria; phylum Acidobacteriota; class Terriglobia; order Terriglobales; family Acidobacteriaceae; genus Sulfotelmatobacter. Next base: position 119,893 of record CAVQNY010000055.1, read on the forward strand.
CCACACGGACGGTCGCATGATCTGGGAGGCCGTCCGATAGAACAACTTCGATAATCGGATCATTTATCGGTCGAACTGGTGGTGGTCTATAGCCTAGGTGCGCAGATGCATTCGGGCACCACATTCTGACCGTCGAACTGAGGGTAGATCGATGGGACTATCGGTCTACGTGGTGGTTGAAACCATCTTATAGTCGCTAAATGGACAAGGCAAAATCCGAGACTAGGCGTAAACCATTTCCCGTGGAGGATCTATTTCCACCTTCGTGTGCAATCGCACATTGAGAGCGTCTAATATCTTGATGGCCCGCTCAAGAGTGATTCCAAAATACTCATTCCGTTCATCTCGGGACACTTGGGATTCATGCACATCAAGCCGCCTGGCCAATTCTCGCTGCGATATTCGCTGCGCGATGCGAAGCGAAATCAGCAGATGTCCTAACCCACGAAGGTTCTCTAGTTCCTCGAATTCGCCCCGTTGTAGACGCTCATAACTCTCAACTTCTTCCTTTAGCTGAAGGTGGAACGACTCCATGGGATTGATGACCCGCTTAATCTCTTCGTCGCTAAGCCCCGTTGCTTTTAACCGCGTTCGATGTTCAGCGAGTCTACTGCGCTCGCTGGCAAGACGAGCTGATGCTTCTTGATATTCAGCTTCGTTGCGAATCATGGCTGACCTCCATACTTGATTTTGACGATTCCGCGCGGCTTGCTGTTGCGGCGGCACTGACGAAAAGCAGATGGAAACTCCAGTTCGTTCCCGTACTTATCGAGAATGCCGCTACCGATACCCAGACCGGGAACATGGGGATAAAGCTCGACGCGATACTTGTGCCACATAGGGAGCTGCTTCTTGGGATAACCCCGGTACGGTTTTCGCGAAGCTGGGTCCCATGTCCACACCTTCGACGGATCGAGAAGATTGAGCCTACGTTCCAATTCCCGTGTCATCAGTTCCCCAAGATCGCACTCAAAATAGCCATCGATGTCGTTTGGATGCTCCTTGTCTTCTGCAAGAGAACCGTCGGCAAAAACCGCGCGGATGCCGACCTGCCAGAGTTGCCGCGTGAGAATCTCAAGGTTGTTGACCAGTCGTTCACGCCACGGCTGGTCCGATGACGGATACGCGATCGGGTCCCCCGGACCGGAGACGAGAATCGACTGCCGGAGTTCGTCGAAGGATAGTTCATAGTCGCGCGGCGGAAGGAGGCCATCCGCGTCAAAAGCTGGGATCGTTGCCATTGCTAACCATACGCTATATGACACGTTAGCCTAGCTTGACAAATTAGTCAAGCTTAGCTAGCATATTTGTCATTGAGGTTCCACATGTAGTAGTTCGTTCTTGCGCCCCTCCATTACTAGTGGTTGGACGCGGGCTCGAAATCAGACCAACCTGACGCAGGCTGGACGTTCGACCACATCTCTGGAACCGCAACAGGATTGGTTTGATTTTATGGCTACACGCACATGGAAGAAAGAGCGGGCGTCCGAGCGGATCGATGCGTGGTTGAAGAACAAGAAGAACATGCTGGTCAAGGACATCGAGATCAAGGAATTCGTCCGCGAGACTGATTTAACAAACCTGCCGGGCAACGTGGCATACCGCCTCGATGGTGCCCATCACTTATCGCGTTAGCCGGACAGCAGTATCGGAAGCCAGTCGCTAGATCATCGGCCTTGATCTGAGCTTCGCGCAGTGCCATCGCCAACTGATTAGTCGCAGGGCGGCCTTCCAGCAACTTGATGGCATCTTCGATGCGGAGATTCTGAAGCTCAAGAGAGGCGGTGCGATCCTCTTCTTTGATTTTCAGATTGGTAGCTTCGTGAGCCACTTTGCGCTACGCGGGGGCGACGTGTTGACAGGCTTGGGCATAGCGCGTAAGACTGGTATCGGATTCGTCGCTCATTTCCCGTGCCGTCAGATTCGGCATCACTGGCGCGGCTATGAAAGGCGAATCATTGATGAAAGGAATTCCACATGTGCAACCTCCTCCTCGGACTCTGGACAGACGATCAAGGCCAAGACATCGCCGAATATGCGGTAATGCTGGCGGTGATCTTGGTACTAGTGGTTGGCACTATTCGTCTCGTTGGCTCGAACGCGAATAACGCTTTTTCCGCTGTCGCCAGTTCAATTCAGTAGCGTACAACGTGACAACTGTATCGTTTCACGCATGCCTTCCACAGCGACGTTTCGCGAGTCGCGAGGAAGTACCGGCGTTCCACCAAGGGCGCTCATTGCGGTCATCGAGGGTGGCGCTGAGACTCGGACGTACGATGGCGAGACCATCGTTCTCAATCTTTGAGCACTGGAATTAGAATCTCGATTGGCGTTACGTAACGACATTCAAAATGCCCGGTAACTCCCGTTTTCGCATAGGCCGAAATCGGCTGTTTCCATGAGTCCGAGTTTTTCTATACCCCGCTCTGGTTTCTCCGAGCCTGTTGCGACTCGGGGTGCATTCCTTTGACTACAGCCCGGAGGCTTGTAACTCCCATCGGCCCTCTGCCATTCCCTGCTCATTTCCCGTGCAAGACCATCCCAGTAATCATGATCAGGTTCCACCCCACGATTGCGATGTAAATCACATTCACTACCCACACGAGCCTGCGCACCCCAATAGCAATCGCAACCGCCATGAGCTTACTGACCAGCACGCCGCGAAAGCGGCCAAGTGACATTGTGAGATGCGCGACTAAAGGATTCATCTCGAACCCGCCCGCGCGGAATGCATACAGCGTGGTGAGCAGATCCAGAACCTGAAGCCCTAGGAAAGTCCATCGAGAGCGCAGGAAGCGCTTGAATTCTGTACTTCGCGGATTCCCCATTTCGTCGACACAGGGTTCGGATGGGGGCGATGCCATAGATTCTCAGTTTACCCGAATTGCTGCAGCGCGAATGGCGACTGAGGTACCGTCGCGCAACTCGGGGGGACAGGAAGGTTCGAGAAAAGCTACTGGTGCGCCCTTTTCAGCGTGACAAGCGGATACCCAGCAAGATTTTAAGAGCCACCGGTTTCCCGGCGATCTGTGCTGGCTCGAACCTCCAGTTTTTCAGGGCTTCGGTCAAAAGATCGACTATCTCGGAGTCCGGGGCCTGTTTCACGGATACCTGCTCCAGCTGACCCTCGATGTTGAGAATAGCCGATGCCACGATGAACTGACGCGCGTACTTCGAAACCTGGACAGGAGTAAACTCCGGCACCTGCTTCAGCGTCGCGTACGGCGGCGTAGGTGTTCCCCGAATGCGATCGGAAGTCTCTCCGGCCTGCGGTTGCAACACCGCATACTGCAAAGTCCAGGAAGGAGTGTTGTCTTCGTCGTTGGCGCGCATGTCGAGATAAACGGTGTAGACCTTCTCGTTCTGAAAGACGCCGAAGTCCGGAAGTCCGCCGCCGCTGCTCGCGGTGGAGGTGATCGTCATTCCATAAGGGGTTTGGCGGTGCGGCGTGAGACTGGGATGTAAGCCTCCGGCATCGTTGTTTCCGTAGCGACCGCCACTAATCGCGATGCCTGGAAATCCGCCTCCCCCTGCTGCACTTCCGGCCCCTTTTCCGCTGCCCAGAGGGGCGCCCGTTCCGGATCCTGTACCCGCCCCAGCGGTTGTTCCTCGACCCGTCGCGGCGCCTTCTCCCGCTGGGTTCAAGCCGCTGCCCTTCGCGCTGCCGTATCGCCCACCGTTGCCACTGCCCGACCCGTTCGAATTCTTGCTGCCGCCCCCGGAGGCGGCCTCCGCAAGCGCGTCGCCACTCGCTGCATCCGCGGGAGTTCCGACGCCTGCCGCCATGGAAGCAAGAGCACCGCCCTTCGATCCGGCACTTGGATCCGCAATCACCGTCGCCTCTTCCGGCGTAACGGCGAACAAAGAACGAGCCTCAGCCGCAGGAATGTTTCTCGGAACATCGGGCGGCGGAGGTACAGCATTGACCACCAGCAGAGCTTTTTGCCCAGTCCGATTTATCGCCGTCTCGTTAATTTCTGCCGGGTCGGGCACCGCGGGCTTGGCCGGAAGCAGCCGAGGGACGATGGGCTCGGATGCATCCAGCGCGGAAACCTGGCTGGCAGCGGCGACCGGCAACGTGATCTTCGGCGCTTGAATGGGCTTGTCCTCCGAGGGCCGAAGTGCTAGTTCGCCGGTTTTCACTTTCAGTACAGGCTTCGGCGGTTCGGCCGCAGCCACCTCCATCGGCTGCGCAACGTTGGGTAACGGCAGGAATTGCCGTAACAGCGGAGGATTTTTGAGCGAAGGTTGAAGAATGGTCTGAATGCCAAGGGTGGCGCGCGGAGGATCGGAAACCATCGGCTGCGGTCCAGGATAGGCGAAGCCCCGCCGGCTCCGCGCCCGTACTCCCGATGAAGGATCAGTTTTGCTGCCCGATCCGCCGCCGCGGGTGCCCGCGCCTTCGCTTCCCCCGCCCAGCGTCGGCAAATAAATCTCTGTGTCCACCGGCACCGCCGTCTCGAGAGGGGGTGGGACGCTCTTTATGGAATGTACAATCGCATAACGACTGGAGAACACGACCAACAGCAAAACAAGCTGATGCAGGAGGACGGAAACTCCAAAGCTCCGCCCTGTGCGATAACCATAGCCAATTTCGCGGAAGGAAGGCGGCGGAGGAGCGCCTTGTTCCTCAGGCATCGACCAGCGCTCCAGCAGATCCTCCAAAACAGCAGGACTCATCTTCCAGCCACTCCCATCCCGAGGCCCGAATTATCCATCCCAGCCCTCATTGAAGAATCGATGCCTTCGGAATCGTGAATGCCTTGGCGCTGCCCCTGCCCCAGCCGCATGAGGGAAACTTCAATGGTTTTCAACATCCAGCGAAGGTGGCGTCGTCGTAAGTTAAGTCCTTGGGCCTTTGGGGCGATTGCCGGTTGAATTGGCATGCCATCGTTTCTGCCGGGAGCACAGTTTAGTTTGCATCGCATTCACTCATTGCAATAGTGACGCCTTGTACACGTAGAACAGGGCAGAGGGATTCAAATCAAACGCAATGCCAGGCGTGCCAGACATGCTCAGTTGGTCCGTAACGACGTCTCCCACGACATAGTTGCCCGCGCCGGAGTTGCCTCCGAATCCCATGCTGTCTTGGAATGCGCTGGCCGAGCAGTTTATTCCGGTATCGCTACCGGAGGTCACACATTGGTGGATGTAGATGTCGCCCGAAAGCAGGAACTGGCCTCCTCCGCCCCAACTTCCGGCTGCGGCACTGGCGGTAGCCCGGTCTTGGAAGAACAGCATTCCGCGCTGTTCGCCAATGGGGTCGTTGGTGCCCAGCGGGTCGCCATAGTTGATGCCACAATTGGGGGCACAGAGCGTGGTGACAGTGGGGGCTTGGCATGGCCCGAGAAGAATGCTCCCGGTTGTCGTCGCCGGCAGGTTGGCCGGGGCGTTGGAGGCCGCCGTGCACTTCGCGCCATACTGCAAGGAGCCAGTTCCGCTCGTCATGTTAAAGGCAGTTGCAGGGCAGTTCTTCCCCGCGTTTGACCCGACGGATACTGAATTGCTGTCAGCAAAATAGAACATAGTTCCACCGCTGCCGTCTCCGGTTGCCGTGCTGGGCCATACGCAGGAGTTCGGGCCCATAGTGAACCCACCCACGACATAGTAGATACCTGGATCAAAGATAGCGCTGAAGTTCTTAACGGTAATGCCGGGGCTTGCGTAGTAACCTGGGGAATATTGAGTGCAGCCCCCGCTATCGGGACAGCCGTTCACGCCGGAGCCTACGGAGGTGGTGGTTCCGACGTGTGTCGGCTTCGCCGGCGCGGGTATCAGGGCGAACGGATCAGAGATGGGGGAAGCAGGCTGCACCCATTTACCGGTTGTGCCAAAGCTGACGTTGCAACATGCGGAAGCTGGGCCTCCATATGCGCCAAAGCTGCTCCCGGTGAGATTGGGGCCCCCCTGGCTCAGGTTCACGGACACAGACCCGTTGCTGACTTGCTGCGGTTGACTACTCGAATTCACCTGAATGCTCTGCTGCGGGCCGCCGTAGATCGAAATGTTGGGGTTGCCGCTCATACTGAGAGCTGGCGCCACCGTAGGTTTGGGAACGAGCAGTCGGAATCGGCGCTGTCGACTCTATAACACCGCAGGTAGCTGGCCCGCCCACATCTTTGCTCTTGATGCCGACAGAAACCCGGCAAAAAGAGAGGGATCGATCATGCACGTTAATTGGACGAAGGGGTTTCGAGCGCAGAGGGCTCGTCGCATATGCAGGCGCCGCTTTGCCAGTCGTGCAGGAGGGCAGGCCGGGAACGGTAGCTGGGAAGCGAGAATCAACTTCGTAGCCCGGCGTTCCCGGCGCAGCGTCGATGTTGTAGCCCTGTTCTTGCTCGCATAAAAGCAGGCGCTGCCAGGGCGAAGCGGAGCAGGAAAAGGTGTACCGGCTGTAAACCCGCCCGACGACGCGACGCCTTGTGGTCCACAACATGTCCATAGCGGCCGCGGCGCAGGAGGCGTCGGCAGCACTCTGTGCCGCCTGGCGATGGAACCAGATGTTAGAAATATCGACCGAGAGACCAAGCGCTCCCAGAAGAAACAGAATCATAGTGAGCAAACAACGACAATGGCTTGGCCCGCTTCACCGGTTTGCGCTTCTCCTATTCCGGCGATGTCATCTTAATTGGGTTCCTTCTCACAGCTTTAACGTCAGGGCCCTTATCAAAAAATGATCCTTCCCTCGGCGGCCGCATTTACGGTCATCTTGGGCAACCACCCGACCGGCTGTGCCGAAGTAAAAAATGGCTGGTACGGATAGCTGACAGTTACCCGAACCATGCAGGGAGACTTGTTGCACGCGACATTATTATTCACAACGGTGTAGTCCACCTTCACCGTCATGCTGCTGGCGCTATGCAGCGAGTACTGGGCATAAGTCTTAACGACTCCATAACCGCTACCGTATCCAGGGTTCGTTCCGGACGGCGCAGGCGGACCGTCTATGTCCGCGCACGGACAGGTCGGTCCACTTGCCAGGTGTTATTTGCGCCGTGGACGATAGCGTAGCGTACGCCTTCCTTTGCTGAATCGGCGAGCACATTGTAGGTGTGCATGAACACGACCATCTCGAGGATCGAGAGCACCATGACTATCAAGAAAATGATAACCAAGGCAAATTCTACGGTGGTCTGGCCGCGGTCGGAACGAAGGCCGCTCTTGAAGACGCCACTGGTCTTAAATAGACGCTTGGTTCATGGCTCTATTGCATCTCTCTCATCTCAATATGACGGTAAAACGTGCAAGTCACAGTTCCACCCGAAGCGCTGCAGTTTGGCGATGCGTAAACGAAAAGGTTAAACACCGTGTGCGGAATTGGCGGACTGAATTTGTAGGCGACGTCCACTCGGCCTAAAAGAAACGACGGCGCCTCCGGATCCGAGTCCGCAGTGCGTCCGGGAAGCCGCCACCGGCACCGAGGCTCGTGCATTTCGTTGCGTCGTCGTGGTTCCGCTACCGGAAACTCCGACCGTCGACGAGCAGACATTAACTCCTGTGTTCGTGGTCGAAGGAGTAGAGACTGCACCGGTGAGATCCTGGAACGCCAGATAGCTGACAGTTGAGGTCGGTGGTTTGCGGGACCGGCCTTGGGCAGAGCCATGGCCGCGGGCGTTGCCCCTCCCATGATCGAATAAATCCCGCTGGAGCGTGATGACGACGTAATATCCAGCGCCATCAGGAAGAAAAACGCAAAGTTCACTGCGTTCAGGACGATCGTCAGCAGCAACGGCATAAGCAACGCCGTTTCGAGCAGCGCCTGTCCTGAACTGTTTTGCGCAAACTCTCTCGCATCCTCACGACAAAAACCTCAAGCGATCCTGGCGATGGGCCGTTTCAGCTCCGCTTGCGGTACCTTGAAATTCCGGAGCAGCGGTTCGTTTTCTTTAAGCTCTTCTTTAAGCTCTTCCTTAAGCTCTTCCGGCACCGTCTCATCCGCCAGATTGAACTGATTCAGCAAGCGGTGGAGATAACAGCGGCTGATTCCTAGTTCCACGGCCGCCCGCAATCTGTTTCCCGAATGCACCCGCAAAGCCGAACGGACTAACTCCTTCTTGAATCCCTGAACAGCTTCTTGGAACGATCCAGCCACCATGTCGTCGTTGGCAACCGTTAACGCCCTCAATTCCCCTGGTAGGTCGGTGACACCAAGATACTTGTGTCCGTCCGCCAACACTACGCTGCGTTCAATTACGTTTTGCAACTCCCGCACATTGCCAGGCCAAGAGTAGCGCGTAAGCGCACTCAAGAATCCAGGAGTAAACATGCGTGCCGCCTTGCCATGAGTCTTGGCAAAGGTTCGCAAGAAGTGTTCCGCCAACAGTGGGATGTCCTCCTTCCGCTCGCTCAAAGGGGGCATTTGAATCTTCACCACCGAGATCCGGAAATACAGGTCCTGACGAAAAGAACCGTCTTCCACCATCTTTTCCAGATTTCGGTTGGTGGCACAGATGACTCGAACATCCAACGGCCGCGGGACGTTGGAGCCCAGACGTTCCACGGTGCGTTCTTGCAACGCTCGCAACAGTTTCGCTTGCAAGGGCAGCGCCAAATCGCCAATTTCGTCGATAAAGATGGTCCCGCCATTGGCTTCCTCAAATCGTCCGCGGCGAATTACCCCCGCCCCGGTAAAGGCGCCCTTTTCGTGTCCGAAAAGCTCATCTTCGATCAAAGAATCAGGAAAATTGCATATCGAGACGGCCACGAAGGGCTTGCTCGATCTTGGGCTCTGGCGATGGATGGCTTGGGCCGCCAAGTCCTTCCCCGTGCCACTCTGCCCGGTAATCAGCACCGTCGTAAACACGTCGGCGACCTTCTGAATGACTTTACAGACCTGGTCCATCGCTTTGCTGTTTCCCAGCAGGCCCTCGACCCGGCTCGGTCCAAGAAGTCGCCGCGCTTCAGCCAGCTCTCGGGCTAGGGCACTCCGGCGGAACGCCCGTTCCAGCGCAAATCGCAGTTGCTGCACATTCAGAGGCTGGCTGAGGGTGTCGAACACGCCGTCCTGGAACGCATTCAGGACCTTCTTCCCGCCCATCTCCCAACTGTAAGCGATGACCGGCAAAGGCAGATCCCGATTGGCTGCGGCTTGCACCAGCAGCCGCGAGCTTTCCCCGTGATCTGGCGTATCGAGACTAAGCAGGGCCGCATCAATGGTCTCGGAGTCGAGCGCCGCGGTCGCTGCGGTCACTGATGACTCCTGCATGAGCAGATAACCATCGCCAAGAAGCGGTTCCAGTATTTGGCCAAAAGCCTCATCAGCATCGATGAGAAGTATTCTCTTTTGCTCGCAGTTGCTGTTTAACAAGGTTTGCCTTTCTGATCGTGCCGTAGCGCCAAACTATCTGGCACCTCTAGAAATTTTGGGATGCAAACTTGTTCTAACTTCACTGGGTATACAAATATTTACATCACCGGCCCAAGGAGTGTCGCTGAGAGGCTACTCCCGGCGTCAATGGCCCATTCGTGCAGGGACCCGTTCGTGCAAGGGCGTTGCAAGCATACCACAAAAGTGGCGCCCATGGCGGCTTTTCACCGGCCGGCAAGTAGTTTAGCCGCGCTTCGAGTTCTGAAATGGACCCATATTAGGTGCTAACGGTTTCAATGACTGTTCACTTTTATACACTTCGGAAAATGAACCTGAGTACGCGCAGAACTGAAGGCTTGGCTATAAAATTGCGAATAAGGAGCCATGGGGTGGTGTCTGTGCACAGGGATAACAATGTTGAAAAACCTTCCATTCAGTCGGTAGACACCCTCAGTGGAAGCACCGCCTGCGAGAGCTGACGAATCGGATGAACCGCCGTCCAACACCGATCGCAAGGACTGGCGGGGACGATACCGCTCGACCGTTTCTTTTCTCGTAGTACTCACTTTTGTCTTTCTCACCCTCGTATTCATCCTGGCGCACGGCAAGGTTGCTGATCCTGACATCTGGTGGCACCTGCACAATGCCGACTACCTCATTCACCACCATAGTCTTCCCCGTTACGACATGTATTCCTTCACGGTTCCTGGCCATCCCTGGATGAACCATGAATGGTTGGCGGAGCTCCCATACTATTTCGCCTGGCGGGTCCTGGGACTGAGCGGAATTGATGCAGTCGCGGTAACCGTTCTGAGCCTAATTTTCCTCGGAGTCTTGTGTCTTTCTTACCGCGAATGCGGGAATTACAAAGCGGCCGTGCTGGCTTCGTCGTATGCTGTGTTTCTTGGCAGGGTTTCGTTCGGCCCGCGCACGATTCTGTTTGGCTACGCTTATCTGGTCGTCCTGCTGTTGGTTCTTCAGCGCTTCCGCCAGAAGGGACAGGCTCCCCTATGGCTGATTCCGCCTCTTTTTTGCCTTTGGGTAAACACCCACGGATCCTGGTTCATCGGCATCATTATCTTTTCGATCATTGTCGCCGGGGGACTGGTCCGGTTGAAGTGGGGAATGATCGACAGCGAGCCCTGGACACCGGCGCAACGGAAGAGCTTGCTGCTCGCTTGGGGCGCGAGCGTGGCTGTTCTGTTCGTCAATCCTTTTGGCGCGCACCTCGTCTTTTACCCACTGGACCTTGCTTTTCGACAGACGCTCAACATTGAGCACGTCGGAGAGTGGGTATCGGTAAATTTTCATGACGCGCGTGGAAAGTTCGTCATCGTTCTCCTGATCATTCTACTGGTCAGTTCCCTTCTGCGCCCTCGGCGGTGGACATTGTCGGAACTGGTAGTGGCTCTGTTTGTTCTTTATAGCGGCCTGACGTACGAGCGATTTCTGTTTCTGCTGGGGATCGTAATTGCGCCCGTACTCGCAAAGATCCTGGACTTCGTGCCGCCCTACCGCCGCGAACTCGACACTCCCGTGATTAATACTTTCGCCATACTCTTGATGACGGCAGCCATCGTGCACTATTGGCCGCGGCAGTCCCAATTGCAGCGTTCGGTGGACGATCAATACCCGCTTCAGGCTATCTCCTACCTGGAGGCGCATCCTCCCTCAGGGCCGATCGTGAACTATTATTTGTGGGGCGGCTACCTGAATTGGAAAGATCCCGATCTGAAAGTATTTATTGACGGCCGGGCCGACATTTTTGAATACAGCGGCGTGTTTAAAGATTATCTTTCGTTGCTGGGGCTCGACGCCCCAGAGGCGATCCTGGATAAGTACAAGGCTCGCTACGTTCTTTTTCCGCGTCACGAGCCATTCACCTACTTCATGGAGCACGATCCAAAATGGAAAACTGTCTATAGCGACCAACTCAGCATTCTGTTGGAGAGGATAGGAAACGATCCCCAGAGTGACCCTGCCGGCAAGTAAACGTTATGGCGCTCCGCCGCAAATACGATATCCTCATCATCATCGCAGTTCTGCTGGCCGCAATCTGGTACGGATTTCTCCGCTCCGAGTTGCGCCTGCAGCCGGACATGCCTGTTGAATTCTTTGACGGTTCGCAGCTTCCGCCTGCAAACCGTGCTTCGGAAGAAAAGATTGCGGCAGCGTACTGGAACTGCGCGGTCAAGCAGGTACAGTGGAAATATGGGTATGCTTCGCGGCTTCCCGATGATCCGCCCCCGGAATTCTCAATTTCGTCGAGCGAGATGGGGCCGGTAGCGAAAGATGACGCGGTTCGCCGCCAATACTGGCTGAGGCTGCGGAGGGCATGGAATAGGTCGAGCGCGTGGAAGACTCAGTACGAGTGGAACACCATCTCTTTCCGGCAATGGCTGCGCTCGGCAGAGGAGTGGTGGGGTGGTCTCGTACGTAAAGGGACTAGCCCGTAGTGCCCATCCGCCAGAGTCAAAGAGGTTCTCTCTCGAGTTGATATGCGTTCACAACTTTCTGGATCCGAGTTTCTGTTCATGTTTGCTCGCATTGGGCCCGAAGCCCTGCTGGTGTCGCTCGCGCTGTTGTTTTCGCTGCTGTGCCCGCGATTGGGGGCGCGGTGGTTTAAGCGAGCAGAACAGGCGCTGGCAGCAGTGGCCCGAAGGCGCAGGCTGAGCATTTTGCTTTGCGGTCTTTCTGCTTTAGCCATGCGCCTGGCTGTGCTGCCATGGCTGCCTGTCCCTAAGCCGTTCATCAATGACGAATTCAGTTTCCTTCTGGCTGGCGACACCTTCGCCCACGGCCGGCTGGCGAACCCGACTCAGCCCATGTGGATGCATCTGGAAACCTTCCACGTCATCTTTCATCCGACCTATGCGTCCATGTATCCGCCTCTTCCGGGATTGGTTCTCGCCTTCGGCCAAGTTGTGTTTGGGCATCCCTTCTGGGGGGTCTGGCTCAGCGCCGGCTTAATGTGCGCCGCCATCTGCTGGATGCTGCAAGCCTGGCTTCCGCCCTCATGGGCATTGCTCGGGGGTATGCTGCCCGTGCTGCGCTTTGGCGTGTTTAGCTATTGGGACAACGGTTATTGGGGAGGCACACTGGCAGCCACCGCGGCAGCGCTGGTGCTCGGTGCCTTGCCGCGCATGATTCGCCGTCCGCGCACCCGCGACGCCATCCTGATGGCGATTGGCGTCGCCATGCTTGCCAACACTCGACCCTACGAAGGTATGATGCTGTGCCTGGTCGTGGCCGCAAGATTGGCTTGGTGGGTCGTGCAAAGTAAATCCACTCCAGATCAGTTGCCGATGGGATTGCTCATCGGGCGCGTTGTGCTTCCCATGCTGCTGGTGCTGGTACTGGCGGGTGGGGCGACTGCGTATTACTTCTGGCGCGTGACCGGCAATCCACTGACCATGCCGCAGCAGTTGAACCGGAAAACCTACGCCGTTGCGCAGTATTTCTACTGGCAACCCGCTTACCCCGAACCGACCTACGACCACAAAGCCATGCACGATTTCTATACCCAGACCGAACTCCGGTACTTCCAACTCGGACAAACCGTCCCGGGCATTCTGCTACAACTGATAACCAAGCCTAGTATGATCTGGGTCTTCTATTTCGCTCCCGCGCTTACCCCTCCCTTATTCTTGTTGCCCTGGGTCCTGCGAGACCGTCGCATTCGATTCTTGGTGATTGCGGGCGCGGTGGGGCTGGCCAGCTCGGCTCTAGTCGTCTTCTTCCAAATTCACTATATTGCCGCCATCGCCCCGATTATGCTGGCAGTGCTCCTCGAAGGCATGCGGCATTTACGGACTTGGCGATTTGAAGGGAAACCCAGTGGTCAATTTCTGGTAAGGGCAATCGTCGTGATTTGCGTTCTGATGATTCCGGTGCAGGTGCACATTCTTGCCGCTGTTCCTGCGCCGGGGTCATGGGCAGCGATTGGACCGGAGCGGGTCGCTTTTGAGGCGCAGCTTCAATCGCTTCCCGGACCTCAACTGGTACTGGTTCGTTACCGTCCGGATCACGATCCGTTGCTAGAGTGGGTCTACAACGGCGCTGATATTGACCGCCAGAAGGTGGTTTGGGCGCGCGACATGGGAGCCGCCAAGAACGAAGAGTTGTTGCGCTATTTCAAGGACCGGCGCGTGTGGCTGTTGGAAGCGGATGACATTCCTCCAACACTCCTTCCCTACCCGGACACGACCAGACTTCCTAATGTCAGCGGGGGCAACACAGCAATTTTTGGCGCGGATGACGAACATGCCAATCACAACTAAGTCTTGTCAGGGCGTCCGAGCCAAATCGGTGTAGGCAGAAATCCTTGCAGGCATGGCATCGGGCTCGACTAGCCAGAACTTTCGGCCTTTGAAATATTCGATTAGCTCCTCATTTTGCTGAGCACCCATGTCATTGGCCCAAACTATTTTCGATCCATCAATGTCGGCTCCGTTCGAAACCCAACTACTTCGAGGGTCATGCTCTGAGCTGTAGCGGACGAGCAGCAAATGACGGCCGGGAAGATTTTCCACCTGTGCTTGAATGCGGGGACGATCCCACGCCTGTTGGTATGGCGAGCACCAGGTCTGGGGCGTGGAGCTGTTGTGGATTTCGAAAAGTGGGGCAGCCGCGCGCGTTAAAAGCAACAGGACAGCCACGGTAGGAACGCCACGCACCAGGGCCAGTCCAGTGGGCTTGTCATGCCAGCGCCAATGTCGGATGCGTTGCAAAGCGGACAGCAACAGAGCGTAGATGACCCCGGTCATTGGCGCGGCATAGTGGGGGTTAGTAAAGACAGGCAGCAGCATCCCGAGAAAAGTGACGCCGGCCACTAGAAGTAGGAATCGAGTGCGGCGGCTAATGTCCTTGATAGAAAATCCGCTCGGCAAGACCATGCCTAGCATGAGAATTGGAATCGTGAAGAGCGGCCCTAAGTAGAAACACCAAAACACGCCGGCTTTCAGCAAGACAGCGATGACCGGGTGGCTCCGCCCGAACTGGTAGTAGTCCAGCAGCCAGCCGGTATAGAACCTTCTCATTATTTCATGGTGGTAAACCGGCCAGGATTTCACGGATTCCCATGGGAAATAAGGAACCGGATCGTAAGTAGCCAGGTTGGCAAAAAGTGGGGTCTGAAAAGGGCTGCCGGTGACACGCCAGAAATAGTAGAGCATGGCAGCGGCTGTCGCCGACAAAACAGCTACAAGCGGAAACACGACCTGGCGCAGAGACTGCCCGAAATCGTCGCCGCGGAGACGGGAGATCCAGAGCAGAAGCGCACCCGCAGTGGGGACACTAAAGAAGAGACCCTCGAAAGGGCGACTGTTAGCCAGGATGGCAAGACCCAATCCCATTAGAGCAACATCACTAAGGCGCTGATGGCGCTTGATTCGCGGAAGGGCACCTAGGACTAGCGCGCCGCCAATAGCGGCCACGGTTCCGCCAAAATAGCTGTTTACCCAATAGCTGAATGTGGCAAGCCGGACAACTGCGAGAAATCCTCCTAAGAAGGCCCAGAAAGGAGGCAGCCACGCCTGAAGCATCCAGCAAATAGCGGCGCACATCAGCCCCGCGCTGAGCCACACGCCCCAGAACGGGTGATGGAAGATCACCTGGCCAAGGGTGAGGAACACACCTTGCGCGGGGAAATACATCGACGCATAGGTGGGCTTCTGAATGACGTGGAAGGTCTCGAAGTGGACCCACATGGGATGAGTGGAGTTGGTTAGACGGCCATGAGCGAAAGTATCCGCCATCAGCAGATAACTGAATTCATCGTGAACGCCGGGCTTGGGGATTGGCAGAATCGGTAGCAACGCCGCACGCACAGCAAGCGCGGTAAGGCCGACTACGAGAACCGCGAGCCCGCGCCTCCGAGCAAGCTTCGCGACAGCTCGCTCGCAACGTGCAAACCAGCGTGAACCAAGCTCTGGGCTGATGAACGCCAGGAGCACTGCAACCAGCACGAGTCCCCATTCGATCAGAAGCATCGAGAACAATCTCTATTAATGCGTCAGCGCCGACAGAATTAAGGTGAATGCCAGCGCACCGAAAGTCTACAGCAGTGTGACCCGGTGGGGTGTTTACGCAACGGCTTCGTCCTGGTCGCTCTCCGATATACGTTGTCCGGTGAATTCCAGTATTCTCGGAATGTCTAAGAGTGTCGAAACCGCCGGGGATTGAAATGCGCCGTGGCTATCTGGTTCATTACAAGGATAGCAGCAGGCCGGCGAGGTGGTCTAGCCGCAGAATGAGCATAATCGGAAGGAGCGCAAATTTAATTCCATTAAATTGAGCCATATTGTCGAATCCGTGAACGCTCGACCAAGGTGCGCTAATGCCGATGATGACGGACATGCAGAGCCCAATTGACTCTTCGCCAGGCACCGAGCAAGTCGCTGCCAGGGAAAAGGCCAATTCAAGACTCATCGTATTGGTCGTTTCCTCGTCTCTGCTTTACCTAGCAGGCCTCCTCTACTATGCTGCCACTCGCCCCATCGACGGCGATGAAGGTTTTACACTACTGCCGCCCGTCTGGTCTGGGAAGGCAAGACTCCTTACAAAGACTTCTTCTTCCAACAAGCGCCACTACTGCCTTATCTCTACAGCTGGATCTGGGCAGTCCATCCGCGATCTCTCGTCGCCATGCGAATGTTGTCCGCGGCCTGCGGTGGCCTCGAAGTTTTACTTCTCGGGCTTGCGCTCGTTTCTGCCCAACGTCTGCCCGCTAAAGTCGCGCTCGCAGCCTTCGCCGCCGTGCTTCTCAATCCGTATTCGGTTTCATGGAACGTTGTGGTCGAAGAGTTTCGCAGTGGCCAACTTGTTGATGACCATCGCCACCATCTGCCTTTACATCGCGTTGCGTTCCGGACGTCTCCGATGGTTCTTCGCCAGCGGTTTGCTCTCGGAGTGTGCGTCTCGGCCCGCTCGCTCTATGGCTTGCTCATTCCCGCAGTTTTTCTCGGCATGCTCTTCCAGGAATTCCGCTCTTCCCGACGCCCCTATCCAAACAGCATAACCTTTCTAGCGGGAGCATCGTCGGCGGCCTGCCCATGATCGTAAGCTTTCGTGCGCTATCCGCACGCGTTCATCTTCAACAATCTTACTCTACCACCATTTTGACATCGGTTACATGATATCGGGGATCGGCACGTATCACTGAAGGCTATCAGAGCGCGGGGCACGTCTTCTTCGTTTATTTCGCTATGATCGGCGTTCGCCTGCTGATATTCCACCCATACTTCACGATTCAGCTGCATTCTGGCCATTACCGGTATTTTCAGCGTCCGCAAACCCTGCGACGGCGACCGAGAGGGTCGAACGTCAACCCTATACGCGGAGAGCGATTATCTTTACTTCCAACTAGCGTTGCTGATGTTGATGACTTACTTGCTAACCGCATTGCTGCCCTTCCCTCCGTTATGATCAGCACTTCGCAGCCCGTTTGTTCCCTTATCGATTCCCTTCGTCGCCGAGGGTTTACGCGTCACTCTTCAGATTGGGAGGAAGCGCGTGATTGCGCTGGCTCTGGCTGCGCCCGTTCTTTTCGTGACCGAAGATCGGCAGGGAAGCCATGCACGAAATTCCGGGCACTCCGTCTGGCAGCTCTCCTGCTATCGCGAGGTCACTAAAGTTGTCGAAGCCAACTCGAACCCGGATGAGGTTGTCATGTCCTTCTGGCCAGGGTTCGTCTTCGAATCGGGACGACGCTACTTCCCAGGACTCGAGAACCATTTCGTCTACCGCATTATTAACAAAATCAGTCCAGAGGAGCGGGTCCGTTACCACGTCATTTCGAAGGACCAGATCATGCTCGCGATCACGGGCCGCGAAACCAGCCTACTGGTCATTCATCCTTGGATTCTCGAGTACTACCACGACCTCTCGCCAATCGAACTTCAGGAATTTCATCAGGCGGTGGACGCCAACTATTCGTTGATCAGCAACATTCAAAATGTCGAGATCTATCGGCGGCGGCCGCCAC
>CAVQNY010000056.1:0-91950 GCA_963714225.1 uncultured Acidobacteriaceae bacterium
TTTGCCTAAAATAACCGGCCAATCTGCTTAATTCAAACCTGTAAAACCTGTAGCCGGAATGCTTTATCCTCTTACGGCGATTGGATTTGAGGAGAAGGAGCTCCGCTCCGACCAAGATCTTGGCAGGTCAATGTCGGTGGCAGAGCCCCATCGACTACGATTCTCTTTATCCCATTTTCCGGGCCGCCGCACAAGCTTGAAAGTGAGTGGGAGAAGGACTGCGACAAGATCCTGCGGAGATGCCCTGTATGTCAACAGGAGTCGATCATCGGCCACGGACGCCGCCGCAAGCAGGCGCATGATCAGCATCATGATTGGATTACGATCCATCGCGGTCGCTGCGCGGTGTGTGGAAAGACCTTCACTTTCCTGCCATTGTTTTCTCTCCCGTATACGCATTACAGCTTGCTGGCGCGCTGTTATGCGTTCCGGCGCCGATTTGTGGAACACTGCTCCTGGGAAAAAGCGACGCCCATGCTTAAGGACTCGAATCGTGTACCCGATCCTTCCACACTCCGTCGTTGGTCGAACGGGGTGGACGGCTCTCAACTTGGGCTGTCCTTTCTCCGCCAGACGCTTGCTCGGATTGCTGACTGGCAGGGGCGTCGCGATGGGCGCGAGGATGAAGCCTGCTTGGTGCGTTGGCTGACTCCGGTTCTGCAGATTCTTAGGCCACTGCGTCTTTAAGAAAAAAAATCTCTGGACCCACCATCGTTGCCTAGGAATGGCAGCGGGCTGGCCGTAATCTGGGCCCGTTGGAGGCAACCGGGCTTATGGGCGGGGATGTCGAAAGACTCAAACAGCGCTGGCCGCTCCTTGACTATCTACAGCAGCAGAGCTGGGCTGCACAGCCCGCAGGTTACGACTCGGAGTTCGTCGGACTCTGCCCGCTGCACGAGGAAACTCGGCCGTCGTTCTATGTCAACGCCCGCAAAAATCTTTTCTACTGTCATGGCTGCGGTCAGGGCGGGGATCTCATTCGCTTTGTCGAGTTGTCTCGCCATCTGTCCTTCCGCGAAAGCCTGGCCTATCTCGAGCAGCAGGGTGTTCTTCCAGTCACAGCCGTCGACTCTGCGGCTGTGCTGGAAGAAGTGGTAGCGTTCTATCAAAAGCAACTCGACCGCTACCCCGAGGCATTGCGCTATCTTGAGCAGCGCGGAGTGCACGACGTTGCGCTGAGGCAAGAGCTGCGCATTGGCTATGCTCCGGGCGCGTGCTTGCGCCGCCATCTCAGTGCTCTAGGCTATCCTCTCGATTTCCTAAGACGTGTTGGCCTGCTCAACCCGCTGGGGCGTGATACCTTCTACGCGCGCGTCGTTTTCCCCTGCTGCCAAGGCGAGCGCATTGTCAATCTTTACGGCCGGAGTCTCGGCGACGCTTTTCCCCATCGCTTCCTGCCCGGCGCCAAGGGCGGCTTATACGCCTGGGACCAAGTCCAGCACTGTCCTGAGGTGATCGTCGTCGAGGGACTGTTCGACTACGTCGTGTTGCGGCAGGCAGGGTTTCATCACCTTACCTGTGCACTGGGTAACCATCTCAGCGCCTATCAGTTTCGCCAGCTCTGTGACAGACCGCGCAAGGTTTATCTCACGTTTGATTTCGACGCTAATGGCAGCGGACAAGAAGCCTCGCAGCGGCTAGCCAACCGTCTACGCGCACGAGGTATCGACAGCCGGTGTGTCCGCCTACCTGATGGCCACGATCCCAACTCCTTCTTCGTCCACGGCGGTGATGCGCAACAGTTTCACTCTCTGCTGGAGGCTGCTCAGCCATGAAGTTCCGCATAATCTACCAGCAGAGCTCGAACCACGCTCAAAGTCCGATTCGCGTCATCGAGCAAACCAGCGGGCGGGAGGTCGGCTGGATTAATCGCTACCTGGACCGGGAATACGTCCGTCGCCTCGCCAACACATCTCTGCGCGCCTATGGCCATAACTTGCTGCACTTCGTTCGCTGGTGGGACAGTATCCATCACACCGGCGACATCGTGGAACAAGATCTTAGCGAATCGACACTCCTAGATTACGTGCGCTTCCAGTCCAGCCAGCAACCTCGGCCTTCGGCTTCTACCATCAATGACCGTGTTGCCGTCACGGATCGTGCCCTACGCAATGAGTTCCCGGAAGCGCCCTGTCAGATGGCGCGCGGTTTTCACCAAGCATTCTTGCGGCGGGGACCGATGGGCCTTGCACGCCCACGACAGGCGATGAGCCGGCTACGAGTGAAGGTGCCTAAACGCAACATCGTGCCGCTCTCGGTGAATGAAGTGGCGCGCTTCTGGTCCAGTTTTCGCAGTTCACGCGACTTAGCAATGGTGGGGTTGATGCTCCTGCATGGGCTTCGCTCCGCCGAAGTATTGGCCTTGAGTTGCGACGATGTCCTGCTTCTCGAAGCGCAACTTCGTGTTCACGGGAAAGGCAACAAACTTCGCTTCCTTCCCCTGGCGCCGGAAACGATTCAGCTGCTCGATCACTATCTGCAACTCGAACGTCCAAGTCCCTGCAGTGCCGCATTGTTTGTCGTTCTGAAAGGCCGTGCACGCGGAACCCGCATGAACGCTGCGGGATTGCGTTCATTGTTCCGCCACCATCGTCAAACCACCGGGATTAAGCTCGCCCATCCGCATCGTTTTCGTCACACCTTTGCCTCGGATATGGTACGCGCCGGTATGAGCCTGCCTGCGCTCATGCGACTGATGGGTCACGCCGACATCCAAACCACTCTCCAATATGTGCGGATCACGCCACAAGATGTCTATCACGAGTATGCGCGCGCCGTGGCGCAGCACATTCGTCCTCTCCCCAAGGTTTCCTTATGAATCGCGCGCGTCGTCCTCCCCTCCAACATGCTCTGGCTCCAACCTTTGATCGTGCGGTCGATTCTATCAGTGCTGCACTCAGTCCAGATACGACGCGTCACTACCGCGGAACCGTTCGAAAATTCCTGACCTATCTTGGCGCCGAGCATCCTGAGATCAATCGTCTCGACCAGCTGCGCCGTGAACCCCACACCCTGGGCTGGATGTCTCGCCTGCGCTCGCAAGTGCCCCCGCTGGCGACCGCCTCCTACATCAACCACCTCATTGCCATGCGCGTCGTTTTTAACGAACTGGCTTGGACGGAACAGCTTGTGGAACTTGCTCGCCTCATCCGTCGCCAGGATATTCCGCGTGCACCGCAGTGTTTACCACGGCCACTCACAACCGAGCAGGATCAGCTCCTCCAGAAGGAGTTTCGTCGCCGCAACGATCTCGGGGGGAATGTTTTTCTGTTGATTCGCCATACTGGCATGCGCATCGGCGAGTGTGCTGATCTGTCGTGCGATTGCCTTCGTTCTACTGGCCCCAACCAATGGGCCGTCCATGTGCCGCTCGGCAAGCTCAAAACCGAGCGTATGGTTCCTGTGGATTCGTTGGTCTGTGAAATCAGTCAGCGCCTTGCATTCCTTCGTTACCTGGATCCGCTACCTACGGACGGAAAGCTCCTAGCCCGTCCACGCACCAAAGAAGCCCTGGTTCGTCAGCTGCGTGATTACTTGCACCAGGTCTGCCATGCTCTGGGCCTCTCTACTCGCATCGTTCCTCATCAGCTCCGTCATACTTACGCCACGGAGATGCTTCGCGCCGGCGTGAGCTTTCCGGTGTTGATGAAGTTACTCGGTCACACCTCTCCCGAGATGACCATGCGTTATCTCGACGTTGCATTAACTGATCTCCAGCGAGAATTTCAACTGGCTCGTTCACAACCTCGCCACCTTGTTCCCCAGCCGAAGGTGCCCCTTGCCCGCCTGCGAAGAGGGTTAGAGGGAGTGGTTGATTCTTTACTCGCTGCTCAACATGTCCTGGAGATGTTTCGCCGGGCTCTGCCAAAAGGACCTTCTCGCGAATGCCTCAACCACCTCTCCAACCGGCTGACGAAGATTGTCAGCGAAGCCCGCAAACTCCCCACGGCCTGAGAGCGGGCAGAGATTGGCCGGTTATGCCCGTCATCCGGGAATTGTCCCGCCAAAATACTCTCTCCTTGACCAACTAGGAGAGTTCTGTTAGTGTCTCTCCTAGACACACAAGGAGAGATCGTGGGCAAACAGATTGATTTGCTGCAAGGCACGCTGGACATGCTGATCCTCAAAGCTGTCTCGCTTGGCCCGCTGCATGGCTACGGGATTTTGCTGCGCATTCAGCAGATCTCTGGCCAACAACTGGAGATCCAGCAAGGCTCGTTATATCCAGCGCTCTATCGGCTGGAACATCAGGGCTGGATCGCCAGCGAGTGGGGGGAATCGGACAACAACCGCAAAGCAAAGTTCTATAGCCTGACCGCAACCGGGCGGCGCCAACTCCATTCGGAAACCGAAAAATGGAACCGCATGGCATCGTTGATCGCCAGTATTCTGCGGACTACTCCGGAGGAGATATGAATCTCACTCGATTCCACTCCTGGTTGAAGTGGATAGCTAAAGGGCAGAGGCTTTAGCTCATTTGCAACGCTGGATTTGATCACTTGGTGAATTATGGGCAAGCCTTACCTAATCTGGTTACGTCAGAGTTGCCCGTCAACCGTCCGGAATCGTTGGCGGGGATAGAACTGGCTGTTGAGGCCAATCGCCCGTTAATGCAATTACGAGTGGTGGGGTGGAATTCTGGGAACACCTACAACCGTTACTATTGCGCCAGCCCAACTTTACGTACGAGTTCGGCAAACCTTGGGTCGGAACGCACCGGATCGAGGCGGAAGTCGGTCCTCAGACTCTCGACCTGGTAGTCGCGCTCTTCGTAGGCGGCGTTGAGCCACCGAAAGGCTTCGTCTTTTTCTCCCAACGCGGCGTAGAAATCGGCGATGTCATACGCAGACCAATAGCTCGCCTTCCGCTGCGCTTGCCGGACCTCAATGCCTTTCGTCAGCGCGCCCTTCCAGCCTCCAGAATGAAAGCCTTGTTCCAGAGCAGAGGCAAACTCAGCGTCCTTCGGGTTCCCATCCAGTTCCCCGAGGATCTTGAATTCTTCCACTGTCTTCAGGTACATACCTTTGCCCCAATAGGCGAAAGCCAAACAATTGTGGGCCTGGGCGAATGCCGGGTTCTCACTGGCCACTTTCTGGCAGGTGGCAATTGCATCGTCGTAGCTTCGTACCGCGATTTGAACCAATCCCACACTCTCAGTGATGATCGGGGACAGTGGGTCAAGCTGGTGGGCGCGATTCATTTCGTCCAACGCCTCCTGCTCTCGGCCGCCAATCCAGCCAATATCCTGCCCATGCCATTGGCGGGCCGAGGCATCGTTCGGATCAAGTTCTAAAGCCTTTTTGTACTCGGCTTCCCCCCCGGCAAAGTCCCAGTCAAACTCCATGTAGTTGGCACCCAGAACGGCACGGGGATGAGCCAGCGTCGGATCCAGCTCCAGCGCCTTGCGCGCCGCCGCATTCGACTTGGGAATGACATCGCTCGATTTCGCGCCATACACCGGATAAACCGTATACACATCGGCCAGACCCGAATATGCCAACGCGTAGCCGGGGTCCTTGGCAATGGCCCGATTGAAAAACGAAATGGCTGACTCCAGGTCTGCGGCCGTTCGTTTATTCCAGGCGTAGCGTCCCTTTAAATACAGCTCATAGGCTTCGGGATTCTGTGTGCCCTGCTTGCTGACCGACTGTTTCTCGGAACTGCTCATCCCCGAGCGCAATTTCGCCGCCAGATCGCCAGCAATCTGCTGCTCCAGCACGATGATTTGCGTGTTCTTGCCGCTGTAGTGCTGTCCCCAAAGCTCCGTATTGTCGCGGACGTCGGTCAGTTCAGCGCTGACTTCCACGTTATCACCGTGCGGCGTTACGCGCCCGCTGACCAAGGCCGACACGCCCAGCTCGCTGCCGGCCTTCTGCGCGTCTACATCCTTTCCTTTGTAGCGAAAGACCGAGTTGCGTGACTTCACCTTCAGGTCAGGAACGTGGGTCAGACTGGCAATCAGGGACTCCGTGATGCCGTCGCTCAGGTAGTCAACGCCGGCATCACCGCTGACGTTAGCAAAAGGAAGAACGGCAATCGAATCAATCTGCGCTGCTCTACCAGACCGCAGGTACCACGCGAAAGCAGCCACCAGCGCGACAACGGCAACGCCCGCGGAAATCCAAATCCAGGACTTGTTGCGCTTCGCCTCCGGTGCCGCCTGCACCGCGACTCTGCTCGATTCGCTTTGCCTCTTCAGACGCTTGAGGTCAGCCAGCAGGTCGGATGCATGCTGGTAGCGGGTGTCCCGATCTTTCTCCAGCGCCTTGTCAATGATCCGTTCCAGCTCCGGGTGCACTTCCGGGTTGAGGCGTGCCAGTTTCGCCGGCGCCCGGTTCAGGATTGATTCGAAGATCACTCCTGAAGTGTCGCCGCGAAACGGCAGGGTGCCCGTCGCCATTTCATAGAGCACCACGCCAAACGAGAACAGATCTGTGCGAGCATCCAATTCTTTTCCCCGCACCTGTTCGGGTGACATGTATGCGACTGTGCCCAATGCCGTGCCGGGACTGGTCAGCTGGGCGGGGCCGACGTCGGCCGTGGCTTCCAGCATCACTGCACTTTCAGGAATTCGCGCGCCGGTGGACGAAACCTTCGCCAGTCCGAAGTCGAGAATCTTGCCATGCTCCTGGGCCGTCACAAAAATGTTGGCCGGCTTGATGTCACGGTGGATCACGCCCTTGGAGTGCGCCGCATTCAGCGCGTCGGCTATTTCGATGCCCAGCGCGAGCACCGTCTCGCTTTCCATCGGCTTGCCGCCAATGCGATGCTTCAGCGTCTCGCCGTCGAGAAACTCCATGGCGATGAACGACTGATCCCCGCTTTTGCCGATTTCGTAAATGGTGCAGATGTTGGGATGATTCAGGGCAGAAGCCGCGCGTGCCTCGCGACGAAACCGTTCCAGGGACTGCGGGTCCTGCGACAACTCATCCGGCAGGAATTTGAGCGCGACGAAGCGGCCCAGTTCGGTGTCCTCGGCTTTGTAGACCACGCCCATGCCGCCGCCACCAAGCTTTTCAACGATGCGGTAGTGCGAGATGGTTTGGCCGATCACTAGGAGACCCAGGTCCTCGGGTCGATTCATCTTACGGAGGCGGCATTCGCCAGTCAACGAATGGCCGCTTTGGGGAGCATGTCGAACCGAGGACCGAGTAGCCGGACGGGATTGCTCCCGTCCAGCCCTCTAAGAACTGTGCATGAAAGTTTCCTCTCACACAGCTCAAGCCCTTCGAACGCCTCTTTCAGGGAGACGCGGTTTCGAGACAGGAATTCGCAGGCGATGAACCCGGTCATGGCACTCTGGATGAAGTAGAACGCGGTTCTCGGCGCTTTGCGAACCACCCAGTACACGGGGAACACAATGGTGCAGGCGCCAACCCGTGATCCGAGTGATTTTTGTATTGCACACAGTGCAGATCCCACGTTGTTCATGCCAGAGAAAGCGAAGCGTACGAGAACCCCGAAACGTTTCCTGCATATGGGTTCCTTCGCGTTGTTCGAAGTAAATTTCATACGCAGGGTCATAGGGGTTCGCGTCACCTTGGACTTTAAGGTGTCGCCGGATGGGTGTGCTACGGGCGTGGTGCAGCCAAACTTGACATGGCTGCCCCTCGTCATCACACGTTTCACCGAAGAAGGACCAGTCACGACCACGACGCAGCGCAAAGTACTTCTGTTTGCACCAGCGTGTGTTCTTGTTCTGGTGTCTTCGTAGTGCCCATCGCCACAGACTAGAGAAGATGTGGTGATCCACGCGGGCAAACGTGCGTGTACTCACCACGTGCCGATGATAGTTAGCCCAACCCCTGATTTTGGGGTTGAGTTTATGGATCAGATCGGCGGCCGACATGCCCAGCGCGGCTTTGATGGTCTTCCGGATGCCGTCCAGGAAAGTCTTGACGTTCTTCTTGGAAGGCTTGATGAGCAGTTTCCCGTTGGGATACTTGCGCACGTTTTGTCCGAGGAAATCAAAACCTTTCTCCACTCCTGTGATGACCGTCTTCGCGGGAGAAAGTTCCAGCCCTCGTTCTTGTAGAAACTGCTCGACGAGGGGCTTGATTTCTCCTTCCAGTAGTTCTTTGGTTCTACCGGTGATGATGAAGTCATCCGCATAACGGATGAGATTGACACAGGGAAGTTTACCTCCGAGGGAGGAGAGAGGCTTTTTTGTCGGGAACTTTTCCTTCAAGAGCCGCTCCAGTCCATCCAACGCGCAATTGGAGAGCGCGGGTGAGATAATTCCGCCTTGTGGGGTCCCCTCCGTGGTTTCGTGAAGGACGTGTTTATCCATATATCCGGATTTCAGCCACTTTTGGAGAATGGCTCGATCCATGGGGACGTGAGCCAGAAGCCAATCATGCGAGATTCGGTCGAAACAGGACTTGATATCGCCCTCTAGAATCCACTGCGGATTTGGTTTGGACAGTGTCTTGAAACACTGTTCAATCGCATCAGCGCAGGACCGCTGCTGGCGAAACCCATAGGAATTGTTGTCAGCAGTGGTTTCCACCACGGGATCGAGTGCAAGCAAATGCAAGGCCTGTTGGGCTCGATCTTTCATAGTGGGAATTCCGAGCGGGCGCATCGTTTTGCCGTCCGATTTCGGGATGTAAACCCGTCGAAGAGGCTGAGGTTGATAGCCTCTACGCTTGAGTTCATGTACTGCTTGTGTCTTCTTTTCTGGTGTGTCCCAGATTTCTTGGTCCACCCCAGGGGTTTTCTTGCCATCGTTTTCCGTCACTCGTCGAACGGCTGAAACCTTGCCGCTATACGAGTGGGTCAGCAGGCGTTGCAAGGCTCGCACCTTGCCCCATCTGCTTGCCTTCGTCGCCTGCACGATACGCACTTGGAGTCGGCGAACGTTGCGGTTGATGGTTTGCCAATCAATGGCGTACCATTCTGCCGCCTCGCTTGAGACCGCACCAACAGCCGTGGCTGTCGTCATCTGCATTGCCTCATATGCCGATTTGCCCTGTTCTCTCGTGTGAAGGACCAGAAGGAAGTCAGCCCGCTTTCGCGTCCGGCGATGTTGTCGATGAAACTGACGCAACCGGTATCCGTTCCATTACAGAGCGGCATTCGCTTCCTCCTTCCTCTCATGTCCGCACCGCCATCGGCCCATCTTGCGATGTGCTTTCCCTTGTGGGGAGCGATACGGATTTATCCTGTTCCGTTGGAATGACGCGATAGGTTAGGTCTGCTCTCTACGCCGGCAGTGTGATGTGACCATGACGGAGAAGCCGACACGTTCCGTTCCCACTGCGAGAAGAACCCCGCAACAACTGCAGCAACTTAGGTTCTCTAAGGTTTACGACGCTTGCGAGCATTCGTATATTCTGACCATGTTATCAAGCCTAGGCCCTCTCCACATTGTGCTAGTAGATGCACCGTCGCCTCGCGGTTCCGATGCTACCCTTGCGGGTATGGGTACATTGTCCGAGGGCTTCGAACGGTTTGTTGCCGCCCCGCTCCAACCCCGTAGGCTACGTGCGATGGTACGCACGGTCTGATAGTGTTTTGCTTTTCCTCCTTCAGACAATCATTCCAACAGTTTTCAGGTCGCAGGTCGGCAAACCTTACCTAATCGCGTTACCTCAGAGTTGCCCGTGATCCGTCCGAAGACTGGTGAACTTGTCGCGTCTGTTCGACTCAACGCCCTTCCCAAGTCACTTCTAATTCAGGCAGTCCGGTGAGGTCGAAACGGGCATAGCAGTACCTATCTACTGCCTTGCCGCCAGGAAGCAAATTGGCTCTCCGCTGTATCCCTTCCAGAGCGAAACCAGGTTTCTCGGCGATGCGGCGGCTAGCTTCATTTCCGAGCGAGTGCGTAAACCCGACTCGCTGCATTCCGAGTGCACCGAACGCATAGCCCACCATCGCATTGGCAGTCTCCGTCGCGATTCCCCGACCTTGAGCGCTCTTGCGGACCCAAAACCCGGTGTCGCATTGCAGAGCCTGCCAGTCGATATCATGAAGCCCGCACCAAACTACGGCTTCCCCAGTTTGAGTTTCGATTCCGATCAACTCCATGCTTTCACGCAGCAGAAAGCTGGCCATGACATGCCGGTTGCGGGTTTCCATTGACTCGGCTGTAAACGCATCTCGATTCTCGGCCCACCGCATCCATTGCTTGAGCTCTTGCCACGTCTCCCTAACCGCAGAGAAAGCGATTGCACCATCACCAATTTGTTCCGGCCGGATGGTCAAGCGCGGCGTGCCGATAGGCATCGGCAGATCGATCAGAACTGGGTCGGTCGTTACCATGCTCCATGATACAAGGGCCCTAAACGTCTGATCGATGCCAGAAGCAGCGTGGAGTAGATTCTCTGAATCATGTAGCTTGGTGCCAGAGGTCAGGTCAGGGGCATCGCGTGCGGGTCATTATATAGGGGCGGCGGTGGGCATCCCAGAGGGCAGCTCTTCTACTTCTTCTTCAACTCTGCCGTCCAGTTTTGAATTACGGTCAGTGGCAGTTTGCCTGTGTCGCCGGTGGTGATTTCTAGGAACCGCTGGCCGTCGCGGGTAACGTCGTACTGCCGGGCGGCGGTGTTGGGAGAAAGATCGGTCGCTTCAAAGAGCGCCCGAATTTCTCCCACTGCGATGCTCGACCCATGACCATCCAGCTGGGCGGCAAAGGTTTCGTTGCTGCCCAGCGTCTGAAACACGACCTCCTTGCCGTCGCGGCTCCAGCGCGGCACAATGCCGTTGCTCGAGGAGAGTTGCCATTTCGCCCCCGTCGACGGGAAGGGCGCAACGTAGATTTCCCCAACGCCGGTCTCGGTGGACTGGTAGGCGACCCAGCGGCCATCCGGCGAGAACTGCGCGAACGATTGATCCCCGGCTCCGGCCGCATAGGCGAAGGGCTTGCCGCCAGACAGCGGCAAGGCCCAAATATGCATGCCATTTCCACTTGCCCAGGTGCCGGAGGCATAGAGCAGGTAGCGGCCATCCGGCGACCAATCCCACAGCCCTTGCTGCGCGCCGCCGGCCGCAATATCCACCGGCATCAACAGCTTCGCCTGCCCCGAGCCGTCGGCTGCCTTCACCATCACGTCGTAGCGCTTTCCGCCAGGCTCAGCGGCAAGGTAGGCGATTTGTTTTCCGTCATGCGACCACACCGGACTGTTCGTGTCATCGTTTCCAAATGTGAAGCGCGTCCGCGTGTTGTGTTCCAGATCGTAAATCCAAATCACGCCCATCGGATTCCCAATGGTGACGGCCGCTTTCTTGCCGTCCGGGGAAAGCTCGATCTCGTTATACAAATCCGGCCCCATGACGTTTCCGGTTTCTTTCCCGCTCCGGTCCATCCACGTCAGCCGCAGGCCCGCGCCTCCTGAGGCGGGTTGGTAAATCAGCAGTCCGTTCTCCGATGCCGAAAAGGTTCCGCGCCATACCGCCAGGTCGGCTTGCACGTCGTCGTTGAGCACAGTGGCCTGGCCCTTCAATTCGCCGGCGGAAGAATCGAAGGGCTGGGCGAGCAGCGTATTGTTGCGCACATAGAGCAGATATCCGGAAGCGTAAACGGCGCTGAAAAACGTATGCAACAGTTGCTTGTTTTGTTTTCCGTCGAGCGAAGCCCAGAACAGCGCGGTATCGGGCCCGGCGGGAGCCGAGTGGTTGGCGGCGAAATAAATGAAGTGCTGCCCGTCGGGCATGAACTGCGGCCAGCGATGGGTAGTGTCTTTGCCGCTCAATTTGGTCAGAGCCACGGGAGTTCCACCGGTGGCGGCTACGCGGAACAGAGGCTCGGTGGGGAACGGCTCGAACGCGATCGTGCCGTCTTTACTCCAGGCTCCTCCGCGCGCGTTGATCTCGTCGCAAACGATCACCGCCGGGCCGCCGGCAACGTCAATGCGCTTGAGCTTGCCGTCGGCGAAGAAGCCGACAGAGCGGCTGTCTGGCGACCAGAATGGCCAGATTCCTTCTTGCGTGCCGGGTAGAGGTTGCGGTGTGAGCTTGTCGAGCGCGCGGAGGTAGAGCTGCGTCTTGCCCTCCGCCTTCGCGGAAAAAACGATCTTCGAGCCATCGGGAGAGATGACCGGCGGGCCGCCGCTGTCGCCGACAAAGTTGAACTGGAGTTTCTCCGAGGGCGCAATTTGCGTGCGGATGACTGCCTGCGGCGGGCGGAAAACGAAGTGCATGACCGCAGGCGCAATCGCAGCCAGCGCGCAAACGGCGGTGATGACCCACGGCCCGAGCGGGTGTTTTCTGGGAGTGCTGGCTGCCGGCGAAGTTTCCGCCGGTGACCCTTCCCCGCCCTCGGCAATCCATTTCAACTCGCTGGCCAGATCGCCGGCGTTCTGCCAGCGCGCGTCGGGATCCTTCGCCAGACATTTTCTGATCAGGCGCTCCAGCGCAGGTGGAGTGACGGGTTGCGTCTTGATCGGTTCCGGCTCTTTTTCCAAAATCGCCGCCATCACCGACACGGCGGTTTTGCCCTCAAATGCGCGCTTGCCGCTGATCATTTCGTAGAGCACCACACCAAAACTGAAAATGTCGCTGCGCGCGTCAGCCTCCTTGCCTTCGACCTGCTCGGGCGCCATGTACTGGAAGGTTCCGACGATGGTTCCCTGCTGGGTGAGCGGAGTCGCCTGCGCATTGGTCAGCGTCGCGGTGAGTTCCACCGAAGTTGCTTTGGGCGCGGTGACTCCTTTCGCCAATCCAAAATCCATTAGCTTGGCGCCCGACTTGGTCAGCATGACGTTGCCGGGTTTCAGATCGCGGTGGACCACGCCCGTGCGATGCGCCTTGTCCAGAGCTTCGCCGATCTCAACGCCGAACTGCAGCACCTGCGGCAGCGGCAGAGGGCCTCTGCGCAGGCGGTCGGAAAGAGTTTCGTCCTCGAGAAACTCCATGACCAGATAGTCAGTTCCATCCTGATGGCCAATATCGTGCAGGGTGCAAATGTGAGGATGATTCAGCGACGAAATCGCCCGTGCCTCGCGCTCAAAGCGCTGCCGGGCTTCGGGAGACGAGAGATGAGAAGGAAGAATCTTAACCGCAACCGTGCGATCGAGGCGGGTGTCGCGCGCGCGGTAAACCTCGCCCATGCCGCCTGCACCGATGGCGGAGATGATTTCGTAGGGGCCGAGCTTTGTGCCAGAAGTTAGTGGCATCGTGTGGGGGTCATTATATATGGGCGGTTGGCGGAGGGTTACCACTCTCACTGCCTACTGTGTGACCTCGGATTCCGTAAAACGTCAGAGGAAGCACACAGTTAACGAGTTGAGTCCGCGGCGCCTACGTCGCCAATCGCCTTATTCGGTCTCCTGCAGGCGGCCCATCATGATCTCTTGGACGCGCTCGGCACCAATACCGTGGTGATACTCCCGCGAAAGAGGGTGATCTGCGGGTTCTAACTCAAAATGCGGACGCCACTCCAGTGCTTGGACGTGCGTGTACATTTTGAGGTTCAGGGTATCCGGGTACTCGGGGATCTGGGTGCTCAACCAGGAAAACATGGCAGGCAGTTCGAGTGTGTTTAGGATCGTCGTTCGTCTTCATAAGAGTTTCAAAGTTGTCGCGGCTGAGCGATCCCCACACGCCCCATCGAAGCGTTTCTGTAGTGCCGATGATCGGAAGATGGATAATTCCACATACGAAAAAATCACGATCATCAATCCCACAGTAGTCCTCGTCTAAGAACGTTCTGGGATGCGCCCGCTGCAAACTTGAGCGCAAGTTCGCATCGCGATTCGCTTTGTCATGTTCTTTTGGCCAGTCATGTGGCGCATCGTAGCTAAAATCAAGACAAGTTCCGGTGTGCCATTCCTCGCAGCATCCGCACTTCCAGCGCAGGCCAGCTAAATCACGGAGCGTTACAGCAGTCCTGGTATTGCGAATGCGAGTCCGCTCGTAAACAACCGGAGCACAGCAGCGTGATCTTCAAAAGCTTTCGGGGTGACCCCCATTCGTGAGACACGGCAGAAATGTTACACATCCGTTCGCTGAAAAATGATCGTTCTTTTTGTGAGCTTGATGCAAGCTGGTTCCCGGAGTTGGCATGGCGGGAATCGGTGCAAGCTCTCTTGGGGCGATTCAAATCCCGCTCAATGAACGATAAAATCCAGTGCTCCACTCACGGGCTGGCGAGGCAGCCGAACTCGGATTCAACCGGAACGCGCCGACCGATGACAACCCCGTTCCCTGATGCCTGGTACTGCTCGGATGAGTTCACAAACTCACGACGGCTGGAACGACGAATCCCAAAGGCAGTTCCACTGGCGTTCTCCGGCTTGCTCTTTCGATAGGTCGAATACCGTCATTTGCCGGTCCCGGAGCCATGCGCCCCTTCAAGGCCCTGTGGCGTAAACAGCTTTTCATCCACATTCGTGTTGAACTGCACTTCTTCGATACTCAACACGGTTCTGGTCCCGTCCTGCACGGAACTCATCTCCATGTGGCGCGCCCCCCAGATGCCTGATACTCGCTTGAGCCCGCTGGCATGGAGCACGCGCACCTCCCGCCCCTGTGCATCGTACATTTCGGCATGGAGGATGACGGGGGCATCCTGCGCCACCCAGTAATAGAGAAACTTGTACTGAGAACGCGCAGCATCGACCGGAGTGGCCTCCACTTTGTAAGTTTTGTGGCCTTCGATGGTCTCGGCATCACCCAGGAGCCGGTAGGTGAAATCGTCCAGCACGCGCTCTGCAATATCTTCGAAAGTAAAGTCCGTTCCGATGAAGCGAGCGCAGCGCTCCTGGGGCACAACGCTACGGACACGTTGCGTGGCCGGGACATACATATATTGACGATCGGTTACCCCCCGTTGATTAATCGACAGAAGCGCAACCCCGCGAATTTCCTCGGGGCTAGTGAAAACGACCAGCGTCTTGCTGTTGCCGGGAGATCCGATGCGCCGGTAAGTGAACGCCTTTTTCTTGCCCTGTCCTTCTTGGTCAAAGACTTCAAAGCTCGCCCGCATGGACGTGTTGTGGCTGGTGTCCTGACCATACACATCTTCCATGATTGGTCGGGCATCCAAAGGCGCGCCGAAAGCGAACATCTTCGCGGAGAGAACAAGTGTGACGCAAAAGCAGAGCGCCAGCATTGGCCTCGGGAGCTGTACACCGCCAGGATTGTTATTCATTATTCATACCCGATAGCCTCGATGACCACCATCTGCATCGCGTGCCGCGCGGGAACCCAGGCCGCAAGCAACGATACTGCGACCACGGCAGGGAGAGTCTCCAAAATCAGGCGCCAGGGAAAATAAAACGGGATCTCGTAACCGGCAAGAACCGTGGACACCGTGTGCGACATGAACTGTATGTTAAACAATGCGGCGACCGCGCCCACCATCACACCCACAATCGAGATGGCGACTGCTTCCAGCAGCACCATCTTTCGAATTTGGGAACGGTAGCCGCCAATGGCCCGGACGATTCCGAACTCGCGGCGCCGTTCCGCCACGGAAATGATCAGCGTGTTCGCGATCCCCACCACTGCCACGATCACGGCGACGACGAGTTGCACATAGTTCAAAAGGAAAAACTGGTCCACCAAGCTATCGATCCAGTCTCGGAACTCCGCGTTCGTGTAGACCAGGGCATGCTCCGTGCCGGCGGTGAGTCGCTCGATCTTGCGCTTTACCACGGCCGCGTTCTCCCCGGGTTTGAGGCTGATGTCGACAAAATCTACCCCATCATCTCTCCAGAATTTCTTATAGAGGGCCCGATCCATGAAGATCGACCCCTTATCGGAGCGGTAGTCCTCGACAATACCAACGACGGGCAGGTCCAAGGCTCCAGTGGGAGTATCGAGGTGCACGCGGCTACTCACTCCGCGCCTCCACCGGGCGGCAAAATTCTTGGAGATCAACACGCCTTCGCCGCGCGGCAACAGGTCACGCACATTCTTTTGATTGCCGCCCTGGATAGCGTCTGCGGCACGGGCCAGAAAGCCCTCCATCTCAATGGCGATCACGGCAGCGGTGTCACCCTGAAAAGGAATGAGTGTAAAACGCACGTTTTCGACACGCTTCACTTCCGGCAGCGCGGCAATGCGGCGCCCCAAGTCTTCGCTGAAATGATAAGACGTCGAGCGCAACAGCGCGGAGGTGGACACGAAGAGATCGGAATTCAGCATCTGATTGGTCCAGCGGATGATCATGTGCTTGTAGCTCTGGATGTAAGCGCCGGTGGAGAACACGAACATCAGGCCGACCATCAGCGCGCCGACCGTCGCTGAGCTGCGCCGAGGCGACTGGATCATTGCGTCCACCGCCAGTGCTCCCTCCGAGCCGCCAGCCCAATCCAGGGCCGGACGAAGGATGCGCGCGGCCCAGTGCACCAGTTTGGGCAGGAGGATGGTCAAACCCAGCAGCATGACAGCGGCATAGGAGAGCTGAAGCGTCATTCCCACGCGCGAGGGAGAAAAGCGAATCCCCAGCGAGCTGAGCAAGACTAACGCGGAGCCCAGAGTGATGCGCCCCCATCCCAGAGCCGATTCCTGCTGGCGCGACTCGATATCATGCAGCGCCAGGATGGGATCGAGAAAAGAGGCGGCTCGGGCTGGGAACCATGCGCCAGCAAGGGATGCGGCGACCCCCAGGCCAAACGAGGTCAAGACAAGATCGGGATGGAGCTTCGGCGCCACCGCCGTGGAGATCACACCGTAGATGGACGCTGCAATGGAACCCATGAGTTTATCGGCGGCGGCGGCCAGATAGAAGCCTCCGGCAATTCCCGCGATCGAGCCGATGATGCCCATGAGCAACGCTTCGCCCAGAAACATGCCGTTGATGTTTCCGCGCTCGACACCGACGGCGCGCAGAATGCCGATTTCCTTCCAACGCTGGTTCACCGCAATGGTGAACGAGTTGAAGATGATGTAGATGCCCACGAGGAGAGCGATGAAGCTGGTGATCAACATGCCGAGCCGCATTGCGGTCACAGCATTTTCCAGCGCCTGACCGCGTATTTGCGGGCGAACCGCTTCGAGGCCAGCAGGCAAGCGCGCGCGCAAGCGTTGTTGAAGAACATCCACTGAACTATCGTGCGAATTCATGAGATCGACGCGGTCAAAATTGCGGCCACGATTGAATACAACCTGTGCGGAGTACACATCCATCACCGCGATATTGCCGCCAAAAACCTGTCCCACGCCAACCGGCTTGAAAATCCCTTGAACGGTGAAATCCTTCCGTCCTTGTGCCGTGAAAATCGGAAGCCGGTCGCCGATTCGCAAACCATGGCGCTCAGCAAAGGACCGGGACAACAGAATCGATTGTGGTTGGGCAAGGTAAGTGAGCGGATCGGCGATCTCTGACCGCGAGCGGTCGAACTCGTATTGGCGCAGTTGCTGGTCACCGGTCGTATCCACTCCCAGGATGAGCAGATTACCCTCGTCCTCGAAGCCGGTGTGCACAATGACCTCAATCACAGGCTCGGCCAACTCCACTCCAGGGGTTGCCCGCACCGTTTCGAGAATTTCTTCGGGGAATCCCGTCTCCCCGGCAGTCACTTCGAGGGTGGACTTCCCAGCCAGGCGCTCAACCGTAAGTGCGAGGGAATCGAGGAGTGCCGTGTTGGCAGTACGGACGGCGAAAAACACTGCGACGCCGAGGGCGATGGCCAGTGTCGTCATAACGACGCGAAGACGGTGGGTTCGCCACTGCCGCGCGGTAATTTGGCAGAGCGCGGCAAACATCATCTGCCGGTGGCTGGGGCATGCTCGAATCGCTCATCCTGGACGATCCGGCCGTCATGCAGTGTGACAATTCGACTGCAGTAGCTCGCCGCTTGTGCGTTATGGGTGACCATCAGGAGAGTGCTCTTGTATTCCTCTTGGAGTTCGTCAAGCAGTCGGAGGATTTCCCCGCCCGTGGCGGAGTCGAGATTGCCAGTCGGTTCATCGCCCAACAGCAAGGGCGGCCGGAAAATGATCGCGCGCGCGATGGCCACGCGCTGGCGCTCGCCTCCGGAGAGTTCATCGGGACGGTGCTTCGTCCTGTCTTTTAGCCCTACCCGCCCCAGCATGGACACGGCGCGATGTTCCGCCTCTTTCCTGGCGAGACCCTGCAGACGAAGCGGCAAGGCAACATTCTCAATGGCTGAGAGTGTAGGCAGAAGATTAAACGTCTGAAAAATCATTCCGATCTTTTCGCGCCGCAGCCGGGTTCGCGGATCGTCGGTGAGCCCGGAAAGGTCCACTCCCTCTATCTTCACCGAACCCGACGTGGGCTCATCGAGACCGCAAACCAGATTCAAGAGCGTGGACTTGCCGGAGCCCGAAGGTCCCGTGACCGCCACGCGTTCCGCCGGTCCAATCTGCAAGCTGACGTTGCTCAAAGCCAATACGGCGGCCCCCGTCCCGTAGCTCTTGGAAACGTTCGTCAACTGTATCATTGAGAACTCGCGCCGCCCGGCATCCTATCACAACCCTTTTCGCACTTGGCGCACGCTTGGTGGCGCGGGCTTCTTCCATTTCCGCGAGCATCCCGGCCAGCCTCGCAGCCAGGGTCTTCCCCACACAACCTTATGGGAGCTCTAGGCTTTTGCCACGAGTGCATTTTGCGGCGCAATTTCACAGAGCACCAAAGACCGAGGCTGGAATAGAATAGGCTGCGCCAAGTGATTGGTTTATGAGCGCTCCGACCGAACTTTGGAAAAACTGGGAAGGCCGAGTAGTTGAGGGAAGGTTCCGCCTCCGGCAATGGCTGGGAGGCTCGGATCACAGCGCCGTATTTTTCACGGAGCGGACCGGGGCGGGAGCGCAGACGGCCGTCATCAAGCTCATTCGCACGGACGAAGATGCTCAACTTTCTCGCGCAGCCGGCGCAGCGAAGCTTTCTCATCCCCATCTGATCCGGCTGTTTGAAGACGGACGCTACCAGATCGACGGCACGCGGCTTCACTATGTCGTCATGGAATACGCCGAAGAGAATTTGGCGGAGATTCTTGCGCTGCGGCCGCTTTCTCCGGCGGAGGCTTCCGAGATGCTCGAACCCATGGCTGAAGCGCTGGCTTACCTGCACCGCTCTGGGTTTGCACACGGCCGCATCAAACCCTCGAACATCATGGCGATCAACAACAAGTTGAAAATCTCCGCCGACGGACTGGGCAAAACCGGGGAGCGGGGCGGCGGGCGCGCGTCCAGCGCGTACGACGCACCTGAGCTTGCCAGCAGCGGACTCTCCCCGGCAGCCGATATTTGGTCGCTCGGGATCACGCTGGTTGCCGTTCTGACGCAGAACGAACCGAAGTTGAAGAACGGCGATCGAGGACGGGTTGCCCTAGCCGAGACGATTCCGCAACCCTTCCGCGAAATTGCGCGGCAGTGCCTGCAGGTCGATCCGAAGCAGCGCTGCACGGTAGCCAATATCCTCAGCCAGCTCCAAAGCCATGCTTTCCAAATCAAGGCTCCGGTCGGTGCGAAGGTAGGCGAGACGCGTGGCCCGCAATTGCCTATGAAGCGGTGGATCGCCGTACCGATCGTCGCCGTAGGCCTCTTCCTGATAGCCTGGGCGGGCAGCAGGTTTAGGGTCCATCAGCCGGCGATTCCGGCGGCGAAGACCCGCCCTGCCAGTCCACCGGTTGACACTCGCGCGACGCAATCGCCCGCGCCGTTTTCAGAGAACACGAAGCCCGCGCCAAAAGGAGTTACACGCGGTAGTGTGCTCGAGCAAGTTTTGCCCGCTGTGTCGCGGAGCGCGCAAAAGACGATCGAGGGCCATGTAAGAGTCAGCGTCCAGGTTTCCGTGGATGCTTCCGGGAACGTCTCGCAGGCAAAACTCCTCTCTTCCGGACCGAGCAAGTACTTTGCGGATCGGGCGCTGGCAGCGGCACGGCGCTGGAAATTCGCCCCACCTCAGGTGGACGGACAAGCTGTCGCCAGTGCGTGGGTCCTGCGCTTTCAGTTTGGACGCACGGACACCCAGATGTTTCCGTCAGAAACAAAGCCTTGAACCGCCGGGCTCAGCCTGCCTCGCCCCTATTCTTTGTTCTTCATCTTCCAAACCATCTGCCGCAACATGCCCAGCAGGAATTCCGCGTCGCCCGTTTGCAAGCGGAGCCGCCGAACTAATCGGCGGACTGCGCCCTCAAAAGAATCCGAGGAGTTCAGCTTCGGATAACTGCTGGCGCGGAGTGCGGTGAGCAGGGTCTCGGTAACTCGCTCCACCTCGGCTGACGAGGCCGGACTTCCCTTCTCCGACTCTGGCCTGGCGTCAGGATCGCGCATCAATTCGTATAAACACACCGCCACCGCCTGTCCCAGATTCATCGAGAAGTGTTCGTCGCGCGTTGCGATGTGCATCAGCCAGTGACAGTGGCTCATGTCTTGGTTGGAGAGCCCAAATTTTTCCGATCCGAACAGCAGAGCGCAAGGGCCGGATGCAAGGTGGGTACGAATGACGGATGCGCCCGCCTCCAGGCGCTGGAGAGGATGCTGCAGGTCGCGATGGCCGACTGCGGTGGTTCCCACCACGAGCAAGCAGTCGGCAACTGCTTCGGCTACTGTTTTGTACTTTTCGGCGCTGGCCAGCACCTCCGCGGCACCCACGGCGGAACGGGCACCTTGAAATGCCACCTCGTAGGGATTCACTACGCGCAGGTGGTGAAATCCAAAATTGCTCATTGCCCGAGCGGCCGCGCCGATGTTGAGGGGATTGCGCGCCTCCACCAGGACAACGCGCAAATGATCGAATTCAGCAGCAAGCGGCAAGCTGTTTGTATTCTACGGCAGGCCGAATTCACCGCAAGGCTTTTGCCGCAAAGCTTCTTACACCGGCGTATGAATGTAAAAGATTTGTCAAAACCTCTGCTACCACGCGGAAAATGGGCAGAAACATTGTAAGCTTCAGTATGTTGTGGGCCGAGGTAGGGCAATCCAGCAAGACCGCCCCAAGCTCCGGAAGACAGGCCCGAATCGAGTTAGGATGGCTTTATGGGTCAAATCGCCACACCAACGAGCACGGCAAGATCGGCAGATAGGATGAACTCCACGCGGCCGACGGGAAGAATTCTTGTAGTCGAGGACGATCCCGCTGTCCAGAAGGCGCTGCGACGGCTGTTCGAGTCCGAGGGCTACACGGTTGAGGTTCAAGCCGACGGGACATCGGCGATGGAGAGCTTCCAGGCAGCACCGCCGGCGGTCGTCATTCTCGACCTCCGCTTGCCCAAGCTTTCCGGCGGCGATGTGTGCAAAGAGATCAAAGCGCAGGCGCCAACCTTGCCCATCGTGGTTCTCAGCGCAACCAGCGACGTCTCCGACAAGGTCCTGTTGCTCGAGCTGGGCGCGGACGACTATGTAACCAAGCCCTTCAGCCCCAGGGAACTGCTGGCTCGCGTGCGCGCGGCTCTGCGCCATACCTCCAGGACGGCGAGTGTCAAGGTGGTAAGTTTCGATGGTATCTCGATTGACTTCAAGAAAATGGAAGTGCAGCGTGACGGCAAGGTGGTGGTTTTGACCGCGCAGGAATTCAAGACCCTGCACTTTCTAGTGCAAAATGCCGACCGGGTGATTGGCCGGGAGGAATTGCTGAACGAAGTTTGGGGATACCAGAATTATCCCTCGACCCGCACCGTGGACAACCATATCCTGAAGCTTCGCCAGAAATTGGAGCGCGACCCAGGCAGTCCGGTACACTTCCGCACAGTACACGGAATGGGTTACAAGTTCGTTCGCTGAGATCCCTTGGCCCCTTCATCAGAACCCGTCTCGCCAGCACAGTCCGGAAGCCCCCTCGTGCCCCGAACCCGGCTGCGCACGCGCTTTCTGCTCTCGATGGTGCTGATCACCGCTGGCCTGACGGCGCTGAGCCTTCTGGTGGTGCGGCACAGCGTGCAAAGCCACGCGCAGGAAGGCATCGTGCAGAACCTGCGGTACTCCGTCACGACATTCCAGAATTTTCAGCACGACCGCGAAGTTATGTTGACCCACTCCGCGGAATTGGTGGCCTACTTGCCCATCACGCGAGCCATCATGACGGCTCCCGACCCGGCTACGATCCAGGACGCTTCTAAAGGTATATGGCCATTAACCGGCAGCGATCTTCTGGTGCTGGTCAACCGCAATGGCAAAGTGGTAGCTCTACATACAAAATCGGAAGGGTTAACCCGCGAAGCAGCACAGAAGTACTTCGAGCGGTCCTTGAACGAAGAGGACTCAAGCCACTGGTGGTTTGGCGCACACCATCTCTACCAGACTTTCGTGCAGCCGGTTTACTTTGGTTCCAAGACGGAAGGTCCGTTGCTCGGCTTCTTGATCATCGGCTATGAAATTGATGACCGCCTGGCCCGCGTGGTTAGCAAGGTCTCGGCCAGCCAGGTCGCTTTCTCCTACGGCGATGAAATTGTGGCCACCACCTTGACCCCCGCTCAAGCCCAAAGTGCCGGTGTGCGCGGGTTGGCCGCGGGATCCTCGCAAGGCGGACCTCGGGACGTTGAAGTTGGCCATGAGAATTTTGTGGCTGCTTCGCTCGACCTGTCAGGGCAGCAGGAAACGCCCGTGCGCTTGACCGTGCTAGGATCCTACGACCAGGCTGCCAAGTTTCTCGATAACCTGAACCGCCTGCTGTTGCTGCTGGGTCTCACGGCTGTCCTGGTAGGCAGTGGGCTGGTGTTCCTGATTTCCTACACCTTCACTCGTCCGCTGGCTAGTTTGGTGGAAGGCGTGCGCGCTTTGGAGCACGGAGACTTTCACCATCCTCTCGATCCTCGGGGCAGCGACGAAGTCGCGGAACTAACCTCGGCCTTCGACCGCATGCGCGCCAGTCTGCTCAAGACCCAACAGGCGCTGCTGGAGTCGGAGCAGTTGGCCACAATCGGACGCATGGCCAGTTCGATTTCCCATGATCTTCGCCACGCGCTGGCCGCCGTGGTGGCTAATTCCGAGTTTCTTTGTGACGGCCACCTGACCTCGGCGCAGCGCGAAGAGCTGTACCAGGAGGTTCGGAGCGGCGTGAACCAGATGACGGACCTGATCGACTCCCTGCTCGAGTTTGCCCGGACCCGAGAGTCCCTGAACCCAACCTACGCCAGCGTCGTCGAAACGGTGCAGCGAGCCATGCAGGCGGTGCGCCTGCACCCGCGCCATCAGGGCACTCTGATCGAGGTGCATCAGCAATGGCCAGAGTTTGGCTTGGTTCGATCCCCGCAAGCTGGAGCGCGCCCTCTACAATCTCCTGCTGAATGCTTGTGAGGCGGCTCCCAGCAGCGACGGCCGAGTTCAGGTCACGGTCGGCCGGATCGGTTCCTCCGTCACGATTGCCGTCTCGGACAACGGTCCCGGCATCGCAGAGCCGATTCGTGACAAGTTGTTTCATCCCTTTGTGAGCTTCGGCAAAGAGAATGGTACCGGGCTTGGACTCACAATTGTGCAGAAGATTGTGCAGGATCACGGCGGCGAGGTTTTATGGAACGTAGTGCGGACGCTCGAACGGTTTTTCGGATCACGACTTCCCGGACGCGCTCCACAAGGCCCTTTGGACGCAGGCGGCGACGAGCTGACCGGCCGGACTTTTTTACCTTTAGACAACGATCGAGCGACGGAAAACTCAATTCGACATTCGGATACGTAGTTCCCGTTCCCATTTTCTTGATTTCACGACGATCCGCATGTCGCGCAGGAGGATGTGTGAAGAACCCATGGACCCTCGCGCTTTGGCATCTGCCATGCCGGCAGCCGCTTTCTTCCTTTTGAGCATGTGCAGCCTGGCGCAGGAGAGCACACCCGCGGCGGCATCTCAGTCCGGCGGACGCCGCGCTGCACGAACTCGATTCGCAAGTGCGCGAACTGCGCGCGGTGATCGAGCAAATGCGAGCCGAGAATGCGCAGTCGCGCGCCGAAATGCAGGAACTGCGTCAGGAATTGCAGGACACGCGCAAGCTTCTGGCCCCGCTCGCGGTGGCGACGAACGCGAGCCCATCTTCGACGGCTGCCGCCGAATCCATGCCCTCCGGCGCGAATTCAGCCACCGCCGCTGGTCAAGCCTCATCTGCGGACGTGGGAAGCCGGGTTCAGAAGCTGGAAGAATCCACTCAGTTGCTGGGCTCGAAAATTGACGAGCAATACCAGACCAAGGTGGAAACCGCCGCCAAATATCGCGCTCGGCTCTCCGGAATTGTGCTGATGAATGCCTTCCGCAATGTCGGGGCCTCCGACAACCTGGACTTACCTGACTACGCGCAACCGCCTGCCACGCCGGGTGCCGCTCAGACAAGCTTTGGGGCCACCTTGCGGCAAAGCGAGATTGGCTTGGAGATTTTCGGGCCAACCCTGGCCGGAGCGAAGAGTTCCGCCAATGTACAGTTCGATTTTGCCGGAGGATTTCCCGCCACCAACAACGGCGTCAACTTCGGCATTGCGCGCATGCAGACCGCCAGCCTGCGGCTCGACTGGGAACATACCTCGGTGATCGCTGGGCAGGATTCCCTGTTCATCTCGCCGCTTTCTCCCACGTCATTTGCATCACTCGCGATTCCGGCCTTCGC
Source organism: uncultured Acidobacteriaceae bacterium (assembly GCA_963714225.1). Taxonomy (GTDB): domain Bacteria; phylum Acidobacteriota; class Terriglobia; order Terriglobales; family Acidobacteriaceae; genus Sulfotelmatobacter. Next base: position 24,438 of record CAVQNY010000056.1, read on the forward strand.
GTACGCGGGAAATCTGTGGGGCTGGACGCCGCAAGCTTCGCATCGAGCATCGCTTCGATCTTGCCGACCAACAGACGCTGACGTTGCAGGGTGGGATTCTAGACAATCTTGATTGGGAACCTCCCTACAACTCGTTCTACCGCTCAGCGCAAGCTGGCGAACTCTCCGGTCAGCCGGCTTACGCAATGCGCACCGCATGGTCCCGGCCGGCGTTTGGCCATCCCTTGAGCTTCGCTGCGGCTGGTTATTACGGGCGCCAGAACTGGTCGTGGGGCCGCGACGTCGACGCTTGGGCCGGTATGACGGATTGGCAGATTCCGATTCTCCGCCGCTTGATTCTTTCCGGCGAATTCTATCGGGGCCGTGCCGTGGGAGGTTTGGGAGGCGCCATCGGCCAAACCATTGTGTTTGGCGGCAATCCGTCCTATTCAACAACGAGTATTCGCGGACTTGATTCCGCCGGAGGATGGAGCCAACTGAAGTTCCAACTCACGCCCAAGCTGGAGTTGAACGGCGTCTATCGCCGAAGACGACGCGTTTGCCGGCGACATCCGGGGCTTTGCCACTGACGCCAACAACTTCGGCCCGATCCTAGGGCGCAATCGAGGAGCGCTCGGCAATCTGGTCTACCGGCCGCGGTCCGACTTGCTGCTTTCCGCCGAATTCAGACGCTTGCACACTTTCCCGATCTATGACAGTGCCAGCGTCACCAATCAGGTGAATCTTGCCATGGGAGTACTGTTCTGAACCAGCTTCGCTTCGCTCATTTCGCTCATTGCCGGACGGTCTGGTGCGTGCTGTTGCTGGGGTGTGTCTTTGTCCTTGCCGCGGCCCAAGATGTGGAACCCAAGGGCGTGGAACTGAAGGGTAAGGTGCAACTCACAAGAAACGGGCGCCACCTGAGTGACGCTTCGAAAGTTGTGGTCTGGCTCACTCCTCTTGGAGCTACCCCCGCGCCGGCGCCGCCTCAGCAGACGCCGCCGATCCCGCAACTGGTGCAGAAGGACAAAAGTTTCCAGCCTTCGCTGCTGGTGATCCCGGCGGGCGGGCAGGTCGAGTTTCCCAACCGGGATCCTTTTTTTCACAATGTCTTTTCCTTGTTCGACGGGAAGCGCTTCGATCTTGGGCTTTATGAGAGCGGCAGCACCCAATTTGTGAAGTTCGACAAGCCCGGCATTTCTTTCATCTTCTGCAACATTCACGCCCAGATGAGCGCCGTGGTGATCGCGCTGAATACCCCGTACTATGCGATCTCTAACGGGCACGGCGAGATCAGCATCGGTGACGTGGTCCCGGGCCGCTACCAGATGCACGTCTTCCATCCGTCGGTTTCGCCGGATGCGTTGCACGGCGCGGAACGGGAAATTACGGTAACTCCCAGCGATACTTTCCTCGGGACCTTCACCCTGGCCGAATCCGACATCGAACTCGCCCACAAGAACAAGTACGGCCGCGATTATGACCGCCCGGATCCCGACAACCCCGCCTATGCGCGACCCTAGGTCGTTGCCGGGTCGTGGCCTTTCCAAGAAAGTTGTGGCCTCTCTTGAATTAAGAAGGGCGTGCCCTGTAGCACGCCCTTCTCGCCTCTGACCTTCACTTGACAATCAACATCAACACCCTGCCATCTTAGCGGTGGCCGCCTCCACCCGAATGTCCGCCGCCTCCGCCAGAGGAATGACCACCGCCACCGCTCGGCGCACTGTGCGAACCACCGCTGTAGCCGCCGTGGGAGCCACCGTAACCGCCAGAAGACCTTGGCTGGGCGATGGGCTGCCTCATGTTGAGCTGCGGGCGTGAATAGCCGCTGCGCCCGTAACCGGTCGAGCCGGATCCGCGCGACTCGCTGGAACTCGATGCCGTGCGATTCCAGTAGCTCCCGCTCTCGGCCCGGCTGGCAGATTCAGTACTGCCGGCGGTGCGATCCGCAGACTCGGTGCTGCGCGAGGTTGGCGTAAACGTCTTCCACTCGCTGCTATTGGCCGACGCCGGACCGGTCGAGCCGCCACGATTTCCATTCTCATTCGCGGTGGCCTGATTCTCCGCACTCCTCGTCGCAGGATTAGTCGTCTCCCTACTCGATGCAGTTGTAGCAGTGCTCTTTGCTGCTCCCGCAGTCGCCGTGCTCCGCGATCCCGTAGAACCCGGACCGGTCGCACGTGCACCAGCCGCCACGGGCGAGAAGTGGCTCTGCTGCATGGACTGCTGCAGACGCGCCGTCTGCTGCTGGAACGATTCCGGATGCGACGTGCTTTGCGTGCCGAAGAAATGCTGCGACCCGCTACTGTGAATAGTGGAAGGCGCCGCCGCTCGTCCGCTGGCCGACAAACTGGCGCGCGTGGGAACCACGGGCATGTTGCCGGTCATCATGTGAGCGCCACTTAACTGCGCGTGACTAGCTGCCACCGCCGTGGTTCGACCCGCTCCAAACTTACCCGCAGCCACCGTCGAGAGCGCGCTTCCGACATGCGCGTCGTTGATGTGCGCCAGGTTCGAAAATCCGGTGCCCGCATGCAGCGGCGCGATCCCCCCGAAGCGGTTGAGAGTGCCAAATCTGTTAAAACCCACCACGCCGAACCGGCCGCCATATCCGCCCCACCACGGGAAGAAGCGGTCACCGGGCCCGATTGGCAACCATCCGAAGCCGCCCCATCCGCCCCATCCAAAGCCAAAACCAAATCCCCAACCACCCCCGAATCCGAAGAACGAAACATACGCCGGCGCCCAGAACGGACGATAGAATCCGCCCCACACCGGTCCCGGCCACCACGCCCACGCGCCGCCGTACCACATCCAGCGCCCATAGTGATACGGCGCCCATCCCCAAGGCTCAAAGCCAACCCAAGTCCAACCGTAGTAAGGCTCCCACACCCAGTCGCCATCGCGGTATGGAACCCAGCCATCCGGTTCATTCGGCACCCAGACCTGACCGTAGTCCGGTACGTCTTCCCAGGTTCCGTTGGCATCCAGATCTTCTGCGCCAACGTAATACTTGTTGGTGTGACGCCACGCATCCGCATTGCGGATCATGCGGTCGCGGTCGCTGTTCCAACGATCCCAATCGTCCCGTTCGGGAGCGGCACCGATCTTGTACTTCGCATCGGCGCCGGAACCGCGTACGGTTGCCATCTCGCCCTGCTTCACCTCGCCAATGCCCTGGGGCGTTGAAATCTCGGCCTCACCCTTGCGCACGATGATGATCGAGTCCCCATCGGGCCGCACTTCGATACGGAACACGCCATCTTTATGTGCGGGATGAACTGCGACGTTCGGCGTATCGATCTCCGGTTCAGCCTCGCTCTCGCCAAACACGGAGTAATTGGCCAAGCCCTGCCCCACTTGGATTTGGATGTACTTGTCCGTAAACCGCGCGATATTGACCTGCGCGTTCGATCCCAGGCGGAGAATGTTAGCGAAGTCGAGTTGTAACTCGGCTCGCCCGCCAGTTCCGGTGGAAACCTTGTCGCCGTTCACCACGGGCTGATTCAACACAGCAGCGGACCAAGTGCCCGAATCCCCGCGTTGCGTCGACACATCGCCGTGAATCATGCTGACGCGGCCCACCCCCTTGTCAGTCTTTGCCGGGGGTTCGCCCAACGGTTCACCGGGCTTAGCTTCCTCTGCAAGTTTCGGCGTTTCCGCGGCCTGCGGGGTTGGGGCTGGTTGAGCTGGTTGGTCGGCCTGCGCCGGTTGGGCGGGCTTATCCTGTCCTATTTCCATCGGCGCGCTGGGCTGCTCAGAAGGCCCGGTGCCTTCCTGCCTAGTTTGGGCCTGTACGCTGATTGACAGCGCGACAGTTAAGACTGCGAAACTTGGTATGAATTTGCTTCTCACGATCCACACCTCATCACAAACCGGACCACAAACGGTTTTGCATCCAATTAAACCTGAATCTCGAAGAGTGCCGCTATCATGCAAAGCAACTGCCATGCCAAAAGGCGAGCTGAGGTTGGGTTCGGCAACTTGTTTATTTTCAGATAGAAAGGCGATGGTGCTCGATCAAAATGGAGGACCGCATCCGGAGCCGGTGGCCGCGCAGAGCCAAAGTGGTGGTTTTCAACCAGTCGCAAGAGCGACTCGCGACGTTACGAATCAGTAAGGTGCGAAAAACACGAAAGCCCCGATAGTCAGTCGGGGCTTTGATCAAGAAAACTCGACGCTGTCTCTCAAACGTCTCTGGCATAACGCTATGGACAGCGTTATCAAGGTGCCTTTCCTCGTCGCCGTCTTGATTGCGCTCCCTGCCAAATCGTCGCAACCGTAACTCGGTTCGACCGCACCCGGTAGAAAATCAAATACGAAGTGCCGCCGACTATCAACTCACGCACCTCCGGCTTAGTTCCCACGCGGCCAAGGTAGGGATGTTCCTTCAGAGCTTCAACCAGCGAGACAATCCGGGTCGCCAACCTTGCCGCAGCGTCCGGCTTGTCCTTGGCGACATAATCTCGTATCTCGCGCAACCCCCGAGCGCCCGCGGGGACCAGACAATCTCTACCGGCACAGCGCCTCATCATCGTGCTGCCCGCCGCAAGCGCACTTCGGCGGCGGCAGTTCGCGGTCAGTCCCCCACGAAAGCAGCCAGGCCTTCATATCCTCGTGTCTGACGTAGTGCCAAGACTTCACTTGCCGGTCGGCTTGCCGAATCTCTCCCAGCATTCTCTCCTGGTAGGCCACGTAGGATTCGACCGTATCGGAGATGAGAAAGTTCGAGCTACGCCCGGAAACCTTCGCCAGTTTGGCTAGCCGCCTCTTGGTCTCCGGCTTCAGCCGGATGCTCAACGTCGCACTTCGTGTGTTCGCCATGAACACAGTCTATCGCGCCACTGTTTCGCGAGTCATTGTATACGCTCGCCGGGCTCGATGATATCCTGAGGATCGACTTTATCCCACCTTCCTCGGATCTTTCCGTCCGGCTCTATCCAACAGTAGATTTCGCCTGTTTCCCTGTCCCGATACCACTCCCGCTTCAGCGAAAATCGGTTGGGCTTCTTAATTACGGGAACCTGCTCGACATAGCCTCTTGAAATTGCCTCAGACAACTTGCGACGCAACTCCCTGTATTCCCAGTCCGAATTAAAGACCCTCTGCTCCTACATCTCCTTGAATATCCCCATCGCTCAAGCTTCCTTCTCCCCCTCATCCGAAATCCCAATCTTCGACAGCCGGTACCGCAGCGCATTCCGCGACAGCCCCAGCAACCGCGCCGCCTGACTCTTATTTCCGTTCGCCCGCCGCAGCGCCTCGCGAATCATCTCATCCTCCCAGTGCTCCAGCGTCATACCCTCAGGAAGAAATCCACTGGCACCGTTGGCTGCCTTGGCCGGACGCAAATCCAGGTGAATGTCCGCCGCCTCCAGCACCGTGCCCTTCGCCAGTGCGCATGCCCGCTCGATGATGTTCTGCAATTCGCGCACGTTCCCCGGCCAGTGGTAGTTCACAAGAATCTGCATCGCCTCGGGCGTGATGCTCTTCACCGGCTTGCCCGAATCTGCCATGAAGCGCGAAATAAAAAGATTCACCAGATCCGGGATATCTTCCTTGCGCTGGCGCAGCGGCGCAATATCGATGGGGACAACATTCAAACGATAGTAAAGATCCTCGCGAAACGTTCCCTGCTCCAGCGCCTCGCGCAGATCGCGGTTGGTGGCCGCGATCAGCCGCACATCCACTTTCACCGTGCGCGTGCCGCCCAGCCGCTCAAACTCGCGCTCCTGTAGCACGCGCAGCAGCTTCACCTGCGTCGCCGGCGGCACGTCGCCGATCTCATCGAGGAACAGCGTTCCCTTGTCGGCCAGTTCGAACTTCCCCGGCTTGCTTCCGGTCGCGCCTGTGAAGGCGCCTTTCTCATAACCAAATAGTTCGCTCTCCAGAAGATTCTCCGGAATCGCCGTGCTATTGATCTTGATGAAAGGTCCCGAAGCGCGCCGCGACTTCTCATGAATCGCGCGCGCAATCAAGTCCTTGCCCACGCCACTTTCACCGCCCAGCAGCACCGTCGAATTCGTGGGCGCTACACGCTCCACCGTGGCCAGCACCTCCTGCATCTTCACGCTGCGCGCCACCACATTCGGATGCGCATACCGCTTGCCCAGCGCCTCGCGCAACGACCGATTTTCCTCGCGCAAGTTGTGGACATCCAGTTCCTTGCGGATCACCATGCGCATCTCGCCCAGCGAGAACGGTTTCAAAACATAGTCGCTGGCCCCGGCCTTCATGGCTTCCACCGCCGTTTCTACAGTGCCGAACGCCGTCATCACCACCACCGGCAGTGCAGCGTTTTGCCGCTTGATCGCCTGGAGAAACTCCAGGCCGTTCATCCCCGGCAGTTTGAGATCCGTGACCACAAGATCAACCGTGTTCTCGCGCAGAAGTTTCAGCCCAGCCTCTGCGTCTCCTGCGGAAACCGTGCTGAAGCCGTCCTCCCCGAGATTCAATTCGAGCAGGCGGCGCATCTTCGCTTCGTCTTCGACAATCAAAATTGTTGGCATATTGGTGGATCGTTGTCGGCCGCTTCTTCAACCGCAGCACAGTCTAAACTTCTACTCGCTAAGATGCTTGGGCAGCAGCCTCGTCGCTCGCCGGAAGAAAGACCACAAAGCAGGCCCCCTGCTGATCGTTGCCGCCAGCTTCAACGCGAATGGTTCCATGATGGCCGTCAACGATCCTGGAGACAATCGACAGTCCCAGCCCCACGCCCGTTTTCTTGGTGGTCACAAACGGATTGAAGATTTGCTCGCGCAGTTCCGCCGGAATCCCCGGCCCCGTGTCTTCGATTCGCACTTCCACTCCATCCCGGCCCGCGTTGTTTGCCCTGGCCGCCGTCACCCGCAATGTTCCGCCGCTGCTGCCCATGGCATCATAAGCGTTCTGAATCAGATTCACGAAGGCCTGCTCGCAAAGACTCTCATCCAACGGAACCAGCGGCAGGTTCGCCTCGTATTGCCGTTGCACGCGCACCAACTCGTCTTTCTGGGTTAGCGCTACCGAGCGCAGGGCGCGATCGAGCACCGCAGTAATTCCAGCCGGGGCCAACTCAGCGTGCAGCGGCCGGGCAAAATCGAGAAAGCGGGTCACCAGCGCGCTCAAACGGTTGGTCTCGCTCGAAATGTAACCCGCCAATTCGCTGGCCAGCGGATTCGATTCCCCCAACTTCTGGTGAAGCATCTCCGCCGAACCCTTGATCACCCCCAGCGGATTGCGAATCTCATGGGCCAGACCGGCGGACATCTGCCCCAGTGCCGCCAGCCGCTCCGAACGCCGCGCTTCCTCCTGCGCCTGCTCCAACCTGCGGTTGGTTTCAGCCAGCGTCTCCGCCAACTCCTGATGGAGTTTGATCTGGCGGCGGTTCTCGACCACAAAGCGGTTCACCACCATCGCCGCGAGAAAGAAAAACACAATGCGGATGGCCAGCAGGCCATAGTTCTCCGGAGTGATTTCATATTCCTGCAGTGCGGGATAAAGATACGAGCAGTAGGCGGCCGAGGCCAGCGCCGTCCACAGCAACGTCCCCAACGGACTGAAATATTCTGCCGCCGTGACGATCGGAACATAGAAGATCGGATAGTAGCTGCTGTTAATTCCGACTTCGCCCGTGTGGTCGATGAGCAGAGTCGCCAGCGCGATCTTGAGCAAAACAATATACGCCGCGCCGCGTCGCGGAACGCGCGCCAGAAGCCAGCCCTCGCTGAACTGCACCACTCCAATGGCCAACAGCGTGAGCTGCTTGTGGATCTCCGCCCTCGGCGGCAACAGCGCCAGTATGGCCAGAAACAGCAGCCAGAGCACATCCATCCAAGGGATTGCCGGACGCTTCTGTTCGCTCATGGCAGGCACGCAGCAGACAAAAGCGCCGGGAGCGGGCTGGTTTCCAGCCTTCCCGGCGCGATCGTCGTCTCTATATTCTCACGTGGGCCCGCTTGCAAGTCGCACTGCATGCGAACCTATCAGACCGCACGCAAGCGGTTCGCGTCAATGTCCTTTATTAGGCGCATCCCCCGGCGGGTCGCAAGCGGGTGAACATTCTGAATCAGCGGGCCACTGGTTTCGCCGAGATTTCATCCAACGTAAGATTCAATTCCAGGACGTTGACTCGCGGCTCGCCCAGAAATCCGAACTGCCGCGACTCCGTATGCTGACGAACCGCTTCGCGAACCACATCTTCGCTCAGCCTGCGCTCTTTCGCAATGCGGGGCACCTGAAATTCCGCCGCCGCAGGCGAGATATGGGGATCAAGCCCAGAACCCGAGGACGTCAGCAAATCCATCGGGATTGTGGCCCCGGGATTTTCCGCCTGCAGGCGGTCGGCGTCTCCCTGTACCCGCGCGATGAGAGTCTGATTGGTTGGCCCCAGCTGCGATCCGCTGGAGTTGGCCGCATCATACCCTGTTCCTGCGTACGAAGGACGTGAGTGAAAATAGCCCGGAGAGGAAAATGACTGGCCGATCAAGCGCGATCCCACGATTGTGCCATTCCGCGTCACCAGCTCTCCATTGGCCTGCTTCGGAAACAAAACCTGTGCCAGTCCCGTCACCAGCAGCGGAAACAGTAGACCAAACAACACAGTCGTGACCAGGGTCATCAGCACCGCACTGATCAAATTCCTCTTCATAATTGCCTTCACGCCAGTCGTCCTCATGCCAACCCCGCCCGCACAATGAGCAAATCAATCAGCTTGATCCCAATGAACGGCACGATCACTCCGCCCACTCCGTATACCAGCAGATTTCGGCGGAGCAACACGGCCGCTCCCTGCGGAACATATTTCACCCCGCGCAGCGCCAGCGGAATCAGTGCCACAATGATCAGCGCATTAAAGATGACCGCCGACAGAATCGCCGACTGAGGCGTCGCCAGCCGCATCACGTTGAGTGCTTGCAGAACCGGGAACGTCCCGGCAAACATGGCAGGGATGATGGCAAAATATTTGGCCACGTCATTCGCGATCGAAAACGTCGTCAGCGCGCCTCGCGTCATCAGCAACTGCTTGCCGATTTCCACGATCTCAATCAGCTTGGTCGGATTCGAATCCAGGTCCACCATGTTGCCCGCTTCTTTTGCCGCCTGCGTGCCCGTATTCATGGCCACGCCTACATCGGCCTGCGCCAGCGCCGGCGCATCGTTGGTGCCGTCGCCCGTCATGGCAACCAGTTTGCCCTGGCACTGTTCGCGGCGGATCAAATCCAGCTTGTCCTTCGGCGTTGCCTGCGCCAGGAAGTCGTCCACCCCCGCCTCCCTCGCAATGGCCGCCGCCGTCAACGGATTATCCCCCGTAATCATCACCGTCTTGATTCCCATGGCGCGCAGTTGATCGAAACGCTGCCGCATGCCGCCCTTTACAATGTCCTTCAGGTGAATCACTCCCAGTGCCCGGCCGTTCTCCGCCACCACCAGCGGTGTCCCTCCGGAGCGTGAAATCGCCTCCACCGCGGCACGCACTTCCGCGGGAAGCGCACAGCCTTGCTCTTCCAGATATTTGGCAACTGCATCCGTCGCGCCTTTGCGGATGGCGCGTCCGTCCAGATTCACGCCCGACATGCGAGTCGTCGCGCTGAACGGAATAAACTCGGCGTCATGCGTACTCACTTCGCGCCCGCGCAACCCGTACTTTTCCTTGGCCAACACCACAATCGAGCGTCCCTCGGGAGTTTCGTCGGCCAGTGAAGAGAGCTGCGCCGAATCAGCCAGCATGGCCTCGGTCACGCCCGGCGCGGTTAGGAACTCGGTAGCCTGGCGGTTGCCTAGCGTGATGGTTCCTGTCTTATCGAGGAGCAAAGTATTCACATCGCCTGCAGCTTCCACCGCGCGTCCCGACATGGCCAGTACATTGTGCTGCACCAGTCGGTCCATGCCCGCAATGCCAATCGCGGAAAGCAATCCGCCAATGGTGGTCGGAATCAGGCACACCAACAAAGACACCAGCACGAAGACAGTTTGCGGCGCGCCTGCATAAATCGCGAAAGGCTGCAACGTGACCACGGCCAGCAAAAACACAATCGTCAGCCCAGCCAGCAGGATGTTCAGCGCAATTTCATTCGGAGTCTTCTGCCGCTCCGCGCCTTCCACCAGCGCGATCATGCGGTCCAGAAATGTTTCGCCGGGATTCGAAGTGATCTTCACCTTCACCCAGTCCGAAAGCACGCGCGTTCCGCCCGTGACGGCCGAGCGGTCGCCGCCCGCTTCGCGAATCACCGGTGCCGACTCACCGGTAATCGCCGATTCGTCCACCGACGCCACGCCTTCGACAATCTCGCCATCGCCGGGAACAAACTCGCCCGCCTCCACCAGCACCATATCTCCGCGAGCGCAATTTGGAGCCAGGAACCGTCTCCGTTTTTCCGTCGGGAAGCAGGCGGTTCGCCATCGTTTCCGCCTTCGCGCGCCGAGCGCGTCAGCCTGCGCCTTGCCGCGGCCCTCCGCCATCGCCTCGGCAAAGTTCGCAAACAGCACCGTGAACCACAGCCACAGCGTGATCTGCAGATTGAATCCGAACCCGGGCTGCCCGTGCATTCGCTCCAGAATCAGCAGCACGGTGGTGACGACGCTGCCCACTTCCACTACGAACATCACCGGATTGCGCATCATGGTCACGGGATGCAGTTTTACCAGCGAATCCCATGCCGCACGGCGCACAATCTTCATGTCCCACAAGCTGCGTTTTGATTTCTTGCTTGCCATATTTGCCTAAAAGGTTTTGCCCGCCATCATCAGCAGGTGTTCGAGAATTGGTCCCAGACTCAGCGCCGGGAAAAATGTCAGCGCACCCACAATCACAACCACGCCAATCAGCAGCACCGTGAACAACGGTCCGGTCACCGGGAAAGTGCCCAGCGTTGCCGGCGTCTGTTTCTTCGCCGCCAGATTGCCGGCAATCGCCAGCATCGGCAGAATCATCATGAAACGCCCCAGCAGCATGGCCATGCCCAATGACGTGTTGTACCAGAGCGTGTTTCCGCTGAATCCCGCCAAAAGCCGAACCGTTGTTAGCCACGGAGGAGGTGAAGGCATAAAGCACCTGGCTGAATCCGTGCGGCCCCGCATTCGTTATGGCGGAAGTGCCGAAGCTGTACAAGACCGAAATCGCCGTGAACACCAGAATCACCAGAGGAAAAATCAGTATCACCAGCATCGCCATCTTCACGTCGTAGGCTTCGATCTTCTTCCCCAGATATTCCGGCGTGCGCCCCACCATCAATCCGGCAATAAAGACGGAAAGAATGACGAAGACCAGCATGCCATACATCCCCGCACCCACTCCGCCGAAGATCACCTCGCCCAGCATCAGATTGATCAGCGGAACCATGCCGCCCAGCGGCGTGAACGAATCGTGCATGGAGTTGACGGCGCCGCAACTCGTGTCGGTGGTCACGGTGGCAAACAGGGCAGAGTTCGCCACGCCGAACCGCACTTCTTTCCCTTCCAGGTTGCCCGTGGCGTGCAGGGCCGAAGCCGGATGCTGCGAGCTATGCTGCGCCGCAGACGCTACTAAGGGGTTGCCTCGCGCTTCAGCCCAATACGCCGTAGTGACTCCTGCCAGGAACAGCAACGCCATCGCGGCCCACACGGCCCATCCATGCCGCGGCGACCCGGTCATTTTTCCCAGCGTGTACGTAAACGCGGAAGGAATCGCCAGGATGCAGAACATCTCCAGAAAGTTCGTAAATGGCGTAGGATTCTCAAACGGATGCGCGCTGTTCGCATTGAAGAAGCCGCCACCGTTCGTCCCCAGTTCCTTGATAATCTCCTGCGAAGCCGTAGGCCCTTGCGCAATCACCTGCTGACTCACCGTCTGCATCACCGGCTTACCGTCAGGCCCGTTCACAGGTTTGCCGTCGGAACCCAGTTGCGGCGTCTGGTAAGGATCAAGCACTTGCACCGTGTCATAGGGCTTCAGATTCTGCACCACGCCCTGCGACACCAGCACCAGCGCCCCCACCAGACACAGCGGAGCCAGCACCCACAACGTGCCGCGAACCAGATCTACCCAGAAGTTGCCGATGGTCTTTTGCTCGCGGCGTGTAATCCCGCGAATGAAGGCGATCGCCAGCGCCATTCCCGCTGCCGCCGAAACCCAATTGTGATACGCCAGACCCACCATCTGCGTCAGGTAGCTCATGGTGGTCTCGGGCACGTAGTTTTGCCAGTTCGTGTTCGTGGTGAACGAAGCCGCCGTGTTAAAAGCCAGCGCCGGAGGCACTCCCGCCAGCTTTTGCGGATTCCATGGCAGCCACAACTGCACCCGCTCCAGCACGTAAAGCAGGATCATGGAAACGCCGCTGAACAAAAGCAGCGCCAGCGCGTATTCCTTCCAATCCATCTCGTGGCTTTCGTCCACGCCAGTCAGCTTGTATAGAATCCGTTCCACCGGCCGCATCACCGGATCCAGCCAAGTCCGCTCGCGGCCGAACACGCGCGCCATGAACCCGCCCAGCGGCTTGGTGACCAGCAAGACCACCAGCAGAAGAAAAAAGATTTGCAGCCATCCATTTGCCGTCATCAGAATTTCTCCGGCCGCAACATGGCGTATACCAGATACACCAGCAGCCCCGCGCAAATGATCAGCATGATGATCGGTCCAGAATTCATATCCTCCTCAACGCACTCGCTCGCAGAAATACACGTAGGCGAGCGCAACCACAAAGAAGAAAATCGTTACAGCAAGGAAAATCGCGTCTTGCATCACACATTCCTTCCATTTCGCTTTCCGAGTTGCCATTGCTCGGATTCGCCGCTTGTTAAATCGCGCACGAAGATTTCCTCACCCTGCGACTTCCCCTAAAACTTGACCATGATATCCATGTCGAAGAACTGCTCGTCCCGGCGCAGATCGGGGAACCACACCGTGCTGCCTTGCGCTCCGCAGGCCGTTTGCGCGGCGCTCAGGGCCTCTTGCATGGACGAATTTCCGTCGTTGCAAGCAAAGAATTGAGGATATCCGTTGTTGGTATAAGGCACTCCGCCCGAACCCGGCGGCGTGATTCCTCCCGCGCCCGACCAGTACGGCACGCTGGCATGGCGATAATCGTATTCCCAGCGGAACGTGATGTACTGGCTGGGCATGTAGTCGAACGTAACCGACGAATCCCAGGCCTTGAATGGGTCCGAGGGATTCCCGGTAAAGTAGGGCGCATTGATCGCCGCCGACTCTGCCGTCTCTCCGTTGATGGGAGGGTCCAGAACCAGATAGCGTCCGGGATTGTTGATCTGGCCTCCGCCGATTGTCAATCGCGTACCGGTCTTTCTTGAACCAGAAGCGGTTGTAGAGCATGTAGCCGATGAAGCTCTGCTTCGGGATTGATTCCCGGAGCAAAATTCTCGTCCGAAGAAGTGGCGCCGAGTGAGTTTCGATCCTTGGTGTTGCCGTGGCAGCCCACGCCTTGCAGATATACGCCTGCCGAGGTGGTCGTGCTCGGGCCGAATTCGCAACCCATGTCGCCGGTGAACGAGAATGCCATCTTGTCGAGAGTATTCTCCGGTCTGTCGTAATACTTGATCTCAATGCTGTCGTCAGTGTGAATGCGCCCGCGGTTCGGTATGTATAGGTCATCATGGCCCAGACCGTAATTGTTGGAAATGACGTTCACCCACGGTCTCGGAGTCCACTTGATCTGCCCACCCAAACCTTTCCTTGAGTTGGCCGAGCCATACGATTGCCATCCATTGATGAACCACGGCTCAATCTTCAAATGCGGGTTGGGAAAAATCTGAACCCTCAGCCCATTGAAGAACCAGGGCGTGTTCGAGGAAACATACGAGGGTTGATAGGCCCAGTTGTCGAAGTTGTAGTAGCTGAACAGGCCAATGTAAGAGAGGAAAATGCCAGCGTCCACGTTGATCCCATTCAACGCATTGATGTGGTAACCGCCATAAGCCTCCGCCAGGTAGCGATAGGCGGTGTCGAGGTCCCACTGGCCCTTCGCCGGACTGGGGTCATTGCGTGGCGTGGTTTCCGAATACATGCCAAACTGAGTCATGAACCGGGCGCGAACGTTGTCATAGTGGAAATCGCCGCCGAGTCCGAGTTGTTCCAACTGGATTTCGTTGGAGCGAAATATTTCGCTCGACCCGCTTATCGTGTTGTCCATTAGGCTTGTTGAAATCGTAGGTGTAGGTAACGTCGGCCCGAATCTCCGGCGTAAAGAATTTCGAATCGAAAGCCGCCTCTTTGGTGCGCGGGTTGCCGTTCAGCCAGGTCCAGTCCCAATCGGAAAAAGGATCGATCTTGGTTTTCTTTGCCGACGCGCCATCGGGAGATTGGCTTGGGGAAGACGGACTCGGAGGCAGCGCCAACCACCCTGTCAGCCCGCCAGGTGCAGCGCTGGTTGCGGCGCTCGGGCTGGCAAGGTTCGCCGCCGTCACGGCGGGAACGTTTGGCCCCGGGCCAGTCTTCACTGGCGCCGGTGCCAGCTCGCGGCGGTCGTTCGCGCGATCATCGGGGGGCGCGGTGCCTTTCTGCTGCTCGACTTCGGCGCGCAAGCGCTCCACCTCGGCTCGCAGCGCTTTCAATTCATCTCGCATTTCCTGCTGTTCTGTTGGTGCAGCCGAACTAGACCCGGTGTTCGGCGGAAGACGTAGCTGCATTTTGGGTGGATTGAGCGCCAGACCAAGCCGTCAGAAACAGGACGAACGTCGAGAGCAAAAAGGCCTTCAGAACACTCTTCCTCACGCATAATTTTGTTCTCCAATAACTCCCCGCAGTAGTCGCTGCGGTTGCATTCCCGGCACCCGGCAATGGTCCGCGACATAATCGGCGCTTAGGGCCTCAGGAACCGTCTCTGCGGTTCCATATGCACAGGCATCGCCCAGTAGCAGACCGAAGGCGCACCTCGGGCACCAAGGTCATCAGACTGAGCATGAACGCGGCCGCTACTAAAGCGATGGCTATCCAGACTGCTCACACATCCCTCCCGCACTTTTGCGCGGAGCCACGCGCAAACACTTCAGTAAAACAGTTCAAGTGTAAGGAGGGGCTAAGAAATTCCTAAAGATTTCGTAAAGGCATGATCTCATTCCTATATCGGGAACATTCCTACATCGGCGAACCAGGCAGACGCACCAACGGCGAAGTTGATGCTGATGCGGATGGCGCTCTGGCGGAATCTGTTACTTCCCCACGCTGGTGAAGTGGCTTACCCGCAATTTCGATTGTGTTAGTTCCTCGACGTCTAGCTCTCCGTTCTTGGCCTTATCCAATCTGTCAAACTCTGCTTCCATAAACTTCATCCACTCCTGTTTCGAGATCTTGCCCTTCTTCTCGGTATCGATTAGGAGCAGCAATTGCTTGGCTTGTTCCTCTGCGAGCCCCAATTTATCCTGCGGCTTGGGAGCCGTTGCCTTGGTTTGTGCCAGCGCAGTGGCTGCCAGGGCCGCCGCCACAGCCAACACTGCGATGAACCCAACGATCAATCCGACGTTCGTTCGCCTCGACATGATTGACCTCTCTGGAACGCTTGCCAGATGCCACACCGTCCCGCGGATCAGGCGTTGTATTGTTGTAGGCTAGAGAAATTGGCCCATAACCCTGAGCTTTACTCGCAGATGCTGACCCAACGACTCGCGCCTAGCAACCCCATTCGGCTTCGCCCGGCTGGGCAAAATACTGTCGCGACTTTGCCCGCTCGCCGGTCATCGATTCCAGTTCGAGCAGCGCCAGGCGCGCTGCGGCGACGAGTCGGCTCTTTTCCTGCGGCGAAACTTCTTTCCATGAGCCGTGGCCTTCGCTGCCTTTACCCGATATCTCCGGCGTCAGTGCCTGATGATAGTGATGAAAGAGCTCTGCCAACCGTTCCGGTGCTACTTCGTGAATCCACATACTGTTAATCTCCACGGAACCCCGTGTCATTGGTGCGGGGCTCCTTTTCCAGTCCCAGTGTCATTGGACACACAAAGGCGAAAAATCCGAATAAAGGCTCCATAAAATGTTTGTAAAGATAAGAAGATCGAAGACAGGAAGATCTACGGAAGGCAGCATTTAGGACCCGGGTTCAAACCTGTAGCCCACCCAAGGCTCGGTAAGGAGGTATTTCGGCGAAGAAGGATCCGTTTCAATTTTCTTCCGTAACTGCCCCACGAAAACGCGCAGGTACTCTGGCTGTTCGGTGCTATTCGGTCCCCAGATGGCCGCCAGCAGCGCTCGATGCGTCACCACTTTGCCGGGACGCCGTGCCAGATAAACCAGCAAGTCGAATTCTTTCGGCGTGAGATGAACTTCATGTCCCACCACCTTGACCGAACGCGCATCTAGATCAATGGAAAAGTCCCCGGCGGTGATCGCGCTGGGCTGTTCCTCGGCCGCCGGTGTCCGCCGCAATTGCGCCCGGATCCGCGCCAGCAGTTCGTTCATGCTGAACGGCTTGGTGACGTAGTCATCGGCGCCCGCGTCGAGCGCTTCCACCTTCGAGCGGTCTTGGCCGCGCACCGACAGCACAATAATCGGCACTTGCGACATCTTCCGCACCTTCCGGCACAGGTCTACGCCATCCAGATTCGGCATCGCCAGGTCCGTTACCACCACGTGGGGCGTCCAGTTCTTCATCAACTCCAGCGCCATTTCCCCATCATTGGCCACGCGGATGTCGTAGCCCTGCGCCGAAAGCGTCGTGCGCAGCACCCGCGTGATCTGCCGTTCGTCATCCACCACCAGGATTCGCCTGTGCTCGTTCGTCATCACTTCTACCGCATCTCCTGGGTCACAATGTGCACATCCACCGCGGGTGTATCGCGCAGAAACTTGTGAATCGCCGAAAGATAAAAATATCTCTTCCATCCCTTCGTCGCCGACCGCCCGAAAACCACCTGCGTAATGTGATTCTCACGCACAAATTCGGCAACCTTCTCTGCGACGATCTTGCCCTCGGTCTTCACCACCTTCGCGCCGACGCTTTCCGCGAAGCGTATGTTGTCGGCCAGCGTTCGCTGGTTCTCGTTGCTCTCATCCGCACCCGTGTCCACGTAGAGCACAAACAGGTCGCCATCCAATGCCTGCGCCATGCGCGCTCCACGCGCAATCAGATACTGCGCCGCCGGATTCGAGCTGATGCACACCGCAATCCGCTCCCGCACCTGCAACAGTTGGCCGTCTTCGTTCTTGAGTTCCGAAAGCGTGCGGTCGACCGCCTGCGTCACCTGCCGCAGCGCCAGTTCGCGCAAGGCCACCAGGTTTGTATTTCGGAAGAAATTCGCCAGCGCCCGATCCGCCCGCTCCAGCGGATAAATATCTCCGCGCTTCATGCGCGTCTGCAGCGCCTGCGGCGTCAGATCCGCCATGACAATCTCGCCCGCCCGCCGGATCACCCAGTCCGGCACCGTTTCCCGCACCTGCACGCCGGTCAAGCTCCGAATCGTCGGCGACAGACTCTCGATGTGCTGCACGTTCAGCGTCGAAAGAACATCGATCCCCGCATCCAGCAACTCAAATACATCTTCATAGCGCTTCGCGTGCTTGCTGCCTTCAATGTTGGTATGCGCCAGCTCATCCACCAGCACGACATGCGGCTTGCGCGCCAGAATCGCGTCCACATCCATCTCTTCAAAGATGGTCGCTTTGTATTCCAGCTTCTTGCGCGGAACCGTCTCCAGCCGCGAAGAAAAGTCCACAATCGGTTTGCGCCCGTGCGTTTCCACCACGCCGATCACTACTTCTTCGCCGCGGCTCGCCCGCCGTACGCCTTCGCTCAGCATGGCATACGTCTTTCCCACACCGGGGGCATAGCCCAGAAACAGCTTGAACACCGCCGGCCGCTTGGCCGTATCCACTTCCTTCAGCCATTCTTCGGGAGTCTTGGGCATCGCCGTTATTCTCCACGCCGGAGCAGAAATTGTCGAATCTGATTATCGTCCGAGAGGTCGAAAGCTTTCACCCCAGAGGCACAGAGACCCGGAGAAAATCTCTAAATTGTTCCGGTTCTTCTAGCTTTTGTCTGATCTGTGCCTCTGTGGTGGAAAGCCTTTTCGCTTCGCTTCCGTTACAATCGTGCCCGTGAAAGCGCCGCTGGCCGCAACACCTGTTCCGCTACGCCGCCTGCCTGGTGGCCGACCGAACTTGTGGTTCAGGTCTACCGGCACATCGTCCACGTAAACCCCACCACCGTAGCCTTGACGTTCCTGCTGATGGTGCTGTGGGTAGCGGCCTACTGGGGATTTCGCTTCTCGGTTTTTCTTGCGCTGCTGGCCACGCTCGCCTTCAATTATTATTTTCGTCCATCCCATCGGAATCTGTCACTGTCGCCGACCCGCAGAATTGGGTAGCTCTGTTCGCCTTCCTCGTAACCGCAGGCATCGCCAGCCAACTCGCCGACCGCGCCCGCCGCCAGACTGCGGACGCCATTCAGCGCCGCCGCGACGTGGAACGGCTTTACGCTTTCAGCCAGCGCCTGCTTGCCACCGACAATGTAGCCGAATTACTGAATGCGATTCCCGCCTACGTGTGTGACGGATTCGGCGCCAAAGCCGCCGCCATCTACTTGCTCAGTTCCCGGCAGGTCTACCGCACCGACCCCAAAGCCACCTGGCTTGCCCTGCAGGATCTTCAAATGGTCAGTTCGCGCGGCGAGCCGGTGATCGATTCGCAGCGCGGAATTTCTCTCACTCCATTGCATCTGGGCACGCGCACCACCGGAGCCGTCGGCATCGCCGGGCCGGCGCTCTCGCGCGCCACTCTGGAGGCTCTGGGCAGCATGATCGGCATCGCCATCGAGCGCGCCGGGGCCATGGAGAAGCTTTCTCAGACCGAAGCCGCTCACCAAAGCGAAAACCTGCGCGCCGTCCTGCTCGATTCCGTGACTCACGAACTGCGCACCCCTCTCACCGGCATCAAGGCCGCAGTCACCGGTCTGCTCTCCGATTACCACCTGGACGATGCGCAGCGCCGTGAGTTGTTAACCGTGATCAACGAAGAAACCGATCGTCTCGACCGCCTGGTTGGCGAAGCCACGGAGATGGCCCAGCTCGATGCCCACAAGGTTGAATTGCACATGGCTCCCGTGGACATTGCAATTGTGATCGAGTCGGCTGTCGAAGAATCCAGAACGGTCCTCGGCCAGCATCCACTCGACGTGCGCGTGGCTCCATCGCTGCCCAAGGTGCGCGTGGATTCTGACCGCATCGCGGAAGTGCTCAAGCAGTTGCTGGAAAACGCCGCCAAATATTCACCCCCTGCCTCGCCCATTACCATTACCGCCGAACGCAAGGGAGACCGCATCGTTACCAGCGTCACCGATCACGGGCCCGGCATAGACGACTTCGAGCAATCGCTGGTCTTCGACAAGTTCTACCGGGGCCGCGACCAGCGCTACAGCGTGCAAGGCACGGGCATGGGATTGGCCATCGCCAAGGCCATCGTCGAAGCCCACAACGGAGTGGTTAGTGTCACCAGCCAACTCGGCCGCGGCTCCGTGTTCTCCTTCGAACTGCCCGCTGCTTGAGCCAGCGGGGTAGCGCCGGCGTCTCGCCGGCGTCTGCTGGGAGCCGCCGCAGTCGATCCGACTCCAGGTCGGCGCCAGCATCGTCGACACCATGGAAGCGGCCATCGCGGACGCCAAGTGGTACGCTCCCTCCCACGCGTTCGCAGATTGCCCAGAGTAGCCATAAACCAGTACATTCAATTCAGACGACGGTTCCACGCCCGAATGAGCCTGGCCACGCTGAACGACCTCTTCTTCGCCGCCACTGAATGGAATCTCGAACGCGCGATGCTCTCCCGCGAGTCCGGAAAGTGGCTGCCCATCTCTTCTTCCGATCTTCGCCGCAACGTCGCCGCAACTGCCCACGCGCTGCGGGAATGGGGCGTCCGCAAAGGCGACCGCGTCGCCATTCTCGGCGAGAACCGGCCCGAGTGGTCGACCGCCGACTTCGCCATTTTGCTGCTCGGCGCCGTCACCGTTCCCGTCTACTCCACGTTAACCCCCGAACAAACCGCCTACACCCTGCGCGATTCCGGCGCCAGCATCGTTTTCGTTTCTACGGAACATCAGCTCCGCAAGGTCCAAACCATTCTCTCCCAGACCCAGGTTCAGAGAGTCGTGGTCATGGATCACGTCCAAATCCCCAGCGATCTGGCCGCAACCTGCGTGCTCATGGGCCAGTTCATGACCCAGGGCCCGCCCACCCTTGATCCCCAGACCGAATGCTTCGCCCGCTCCATCCAGCCCGACGACCTCGCTACCATCATCTACACCTCCGGCACCACCGGAACCTCCAAGGGCGTAATGCTGACCCATGGCAACATGGCCTCCAACATCAACTGCTCGCTGCTCGGCTTCGACATGCACCCTGGCCTGACCAGCATTTCGTTCCTTCCTCTCTCCCACGTCACGGCGCGCCACGTGGATTTCGCCCTGATCTACCACGGCGTAACTCTGGCCTACTGCCCCTTCATCGAGCGTCTTGCCGAAACCATGCTGGAAGTTCGCCCCACCGAGTGCGTGGCCGTGCCCAGGGTCTACGAAAAAATCTACGCCAAGACCGAAATGTCAGCCCGTGGCTTCCCCAAGCACGCCATCTACCGCTGGGCGCTTGTCGTCGGCCGCGCCAACAAACCGGCAATTCTCGCCGGAAAAACTCCCACCTCGCCCACCTGGAAGACTTGCCAACCGGCTGGTCTTCTCGAAAATCCGCGCCGGCATGGGAGGCAACGTCGCGACGTTCATCTCGGGAGGCGCGCCCCTGGGCCGCGAACTCGCCGAATGGTTTGCCACCGCCGGCATCCGCATTCACGAAGGCTATGGCTTGACCGAAACTTCTCCGGTGATCGCCCTCAACACGCCCCGTCAACCATCGCATCGGCACCGTCGGCAAAATCCTGCCTAACCTAGAAGTTCGCATCGCCGAGCGACGGCGAAATTCTGGTCCGCGGTCCCTCCGTGTTCAAGGCATACTGGAACCGCCCCGAGGAAACCCAAAATGCCTTCGAGGACGGCTGGTTCAAGACCGGAGACATCGGCCACATCGACGCCGATGGATATCTCTCCGTCACCGACCGCAAGAAAGAACTCCTAAAAACCTCGGGTGGTAAGTTCATCGCTCCACAACCCATCGAGAACTCCCTCAAGCTGAACCCTCTCGTCGGCGCCGCCGCCATCCTCGGCGATAGGCGCAAATTCGCCTCTGTCATCATTTCGCCCAACTTCACGCTCCTCGAAGACTGGGTCCGCACCAACCATGTTGCCTTCTCCTCGCGCGCTCGAACTCGTCGCGAACCCCAGGGTTCAGGCGCTCTATCAGGGAATTGTGGAAGAGGTAAACCAGAATCTCGCACGATTCGAAAAATTGAAGCGGGTCTTGCTAGTCCCCGACGAATTCTCCGCCGAAAACGGCGCTCTCACGCCCACGCTAAAACTCCGCCGCCGTGTAATCGAAGACCGCTATCGCACCCAGATCGACGAGCTCTACGCCCAGGCCGAGGTCACAACACTTTCATGACCTCGTCATTCGGAAGCGGCGCAGCCGCAGCGGAATCTGCTTTCCTGACGCCAAGACGCCCAGCCACATCGCCAATGTCCCTTCCCACCCAGATTTTCATTACCGAAGTCGGCGTAAAGCCCCTGCCTTCAGGCCTGGGGATATAAGCCGACGGTTTTGTTCTTGCTTTTGCTCTTGGTTCCGGTATCTTAAAAGTGGCTAGGCGATAACCAAGCCGAGCCACCGTAAATGCTGCACTGTACCAAACGTCGCCTCGGGATACGTGGAGACGCTAAACGACTGCGGACAAGATGTAAGTCTGGCGATAGCCAGCAATCTTGGTTGAAACAGTTAAGGTCGCCGTGAGGCGACTAGAATCCCCCGCCTTCAGGCGTGGGGAGTATCAAAATGTATTCATGACCGACCCACTCCTCATCGCCGGACGCGCCTTTCGTTCCCGCCTGATCGTCGGCACGGGAAAATACAAGTCCTTCCAGGAAACCGCGCGCGCGCTCGAAGCCAGCGGCGCCGAGATGGTCACCGTTGCCGTCCGCCGCGTCAATCTCGACCGCAGCAAGGAATCTTTGCTCGACTACATCGATCCCAAGAAATATTTTCTCCTGCCCAACACCGCCGGCTGTTACACCGCCGAGGAAGCCATCCGCGCGGCGCGCCTCGGTCGCGAGGTCGGGCTCTCGGACTGGGTGAAACTCGAGGTGATCGGCGACCAAGCCACGCTTTATCCCGACGTGCAAGCCACACTCGAAGCCACGCGCGTTCTGGTCAGCGAAGGCTTCACCGTTCTGCCCTACACCTCCGACGACATCGTCTTCGCCAAGCGCCTTGTCGAAGCCGGCGCAGCCGCCGTGATGCCACTCGGCGCGCCCATCGGCAGCGGTATGGGCATTCAGAACCAGGCCCACATCCGCATCCTGCGCGAAATGATCACCGGCGTTCCGCTGATTGTGGACGCAGGCGTAGGCACCGCTTCCGACGCCGCCATTGCCATGGAAATCGGCGCTGACGCGGTCCTCATGAACACCGGCATCGCCGGCGCGCAAGATCCGGTCTTGATGGCCGAAGCTATGCACCACGCCGTACTAGCCGGACGCCAAGCCTACCTATCAGGCCGCATGCCTAAGAAGCTGTATGCCACCGCCAGTTCCCCGCTGGAAGGCGTAGTGCGTTAGTGTAGCGCCGGCGTCCCGGCGGCTTTCGATTTTTGCTGGAGCAGCGCCTCCAGCGCTGCGATAGAAGCTGCGCGCTGACTGAGGGTTTCGGCCCAGGAGGTAGGTCAGTTTCAGTTGCGCCAGTGCTGTCCGGTGGCAGCCTGACCCGCTATAGCAGGGCGGCCGCAGCCGCCCCAATCACCAGCCGATCTCCCTCAGAGCATCTTCACGGTTTGCACGTGAATGGAATCGTTAGTCACAGTTCCGGTCACCGCGACGTGGTGTCCCTCATGCCCGGTGATCGCATCTGGGTTGTCCACTGCGAGAACCTTCTGATCCCCATCGGTCACAACCACGAGCTTTTCGCCACCTGCCGCACATTTTTTCGCGCACGCCGCATGGTTGGCGTTGGCACCCTTTACACCACATTTGCTGTCACTGACCCACCCGTTGACGGTCGCGGTCTTTCCCATGTCGTCAAACGCCAAAGCCGTTAGGGCGAACACGAAACATATCGCAAGACAAAGCACTAGTACTTTTCTCATGGTCCGGTTTTTCTCCTTTTTTGACATTCCGATCGCAGCCCCACGCTGCAGCTCGTGCAGGAATTCCAATCACAGTACCGGTAACTCAACGCCACCGATCATCGATCAATCCCGAACTATACCACAGGGGAACCCCACGAATGTCATGCACTTGTACACTCTTCCGGGGGAGGGATCTGTGAAACCTGTATTGGGAAGCTTTACTTCTTCGCCGAGTGATTGGCGGGTGGCGGTGGATTCGCCGGAGCCGGCGGGACATACACGTACTCCCCGGAACGCGCATAGTGCAACTGCTCACGCGCTTCTTTCTCGATGGCTTTTTCGTCCGTCTTCAACCCTTTAATCTTCTGCCTGTAGAGGTCGTTTTCCCGCTGTTCCTGGATGATCCGCTTCTGCAGCGATTCATACTCCATCCGCTTCTGCTTGTAGACAATCATGCCATTCGCGCCAAACATCACATGCACAAACAGCAAGCCGGCCAGCACCGCCACCGTGATCGTCGCAATTCGTCGCCGCAAGACATAGACTCGCGTCGCCAGCGGACGCACGCTCGCCATCCAGGACACAGCCAGCGCCTCGGCCTGCGGCGCCCTTTCGGCCATCGCGCGCAGTCCCTCCTGCGGACTGGGAAGTCGACGAATTCTTACTCGAAAATCCATTGCTTGGCCGCCGTGCGTAACTTCTCCAGACCCCGCTCACTGCGCGCCTCGGAGTACACTCGCACCACTGGCTCGGTTCCCGAAAGCCGGTGGCACACCCACGAGCCGTCTTCGAAAACCAGCTTCAACCCATCCTTGCGAACCTCTTCGCTAACCGCGCGCCCACAAAACTCTTGCGGATCAAACCTTAGCTTCTCAGTGAACTTCTCCTTCACCTCGGGCGTCAAGCGGAAGTTCTCCCGCTTCGGGTAATAGGAACCAACTTGGTTACATAGTCTTCCACCATCACCGCCCGCCAACCCGATGTGCCAAACTTGATCTGTGCTAGCATCTTCCACCGCAAACGCTAGCTTAAAGTGCTACCCTCTCACAGTTGGTGGTTGGCTGACGGAATGAGAGCTATAGCCGACGCCGAAGTTATATGACCGACAAACGAATCGTCCTCACCACTGCCGCCTCGGAAGAAGAAGCCGACAAAATCGCGCGCCATCTAGTCGAGCGCGGCCTCGCTGCTTGCGTCAACATCGTCCCACAAATCACGTCCATCTACCGCTGGCAAGACAAGATGGAAGAAGCTCGCGAATGGCTTTTAGTCGTCAAGACAACGGCCGCAGCCTTCGGCCAGGTCCGCCACGCTATTGCAGAACTCCACTCCTATGACGTGCCGGAATGCATCTGCCTGACAATCGAAGACGGATCGCCAACCTATTTGGAATGGATCGCCGAATCCGTCTCTACAGGAGAATAGCTACTCCGCCGTCTTGCCTAAGGATCTGGGTTTTTAGGTCTTATTGGTGTGTATCGGTGCAGATCCGTGGCAAAGAGGTGTCTTGAGGTTTCTATATAGCCCCCAGCCCCAACTCCAGATCGTCAAGAATGTCCTCGATATCCTCGATCCCCACTGAGATGCGCACCATGCCGTCGGTAATGCCAATCGCCTTGCGCCCCTTCTCGCCCAGTCCCGCATGCGTCATCGTCGCCGGATGCGAGATCAGCGTCTCCACTCCCCCCAGCGATTCTCCCAGCGAGCACACGCGCAGTTTCTTCAGCATCTTGTTGGCGTTCTTCAGCGATCCCGTCTCAAACGTGATCATCGACCCGAAGCCGCTCATCTGCCTTTTCGCCAGCTCATGCTGCGGATGATCGGCGAGTCCGGGATAAAACACCTTGCTTACCTTCTTGTGCTTCGCCAGAAACTCCGCCACCACTCGGCCGTTGCGGTCGTGGATCTCCATGCGCGCCGCCAGCGTCTTCACCCCGCGCAGCACCAGCCAGCATTCAAACGGAGAAAGGATCGCCCCTGCGGCCTTCTGCAGAAAAGCCAGCTTCTCGGCCTGCTCCGGCGTGCTGCATACCACCACGCCGCCCAGCCCATCGCTGTGTCCGTTGAGAAATTTTGTGGTCGAGTGCACCACCATGTCCGCACCCAGCGCCAGCGGTTGCTGAAAGTACGGAGACATGAACGTGTTGTCCACCACCAACTCAGCTTTCTTGTGCCGGCAAATCTGGCTGATCGCGGCCAGATCGCTCAACCGCATCAGCGGATTGGTCGGGCGTCTCCACGTACACCATGCGCGTGTTCTTGCGGATCGCCCGCTCCACGTTTTCCGCATCCGACGTATCCACATAGGAAAACTCCAGCCCGAACCCGGTCAGCACCTGGTTAAACAGCCGCGGCGTGCCGCCATACAAATCGTTCCCGCACACCACGTGATCGCCCGACTTCAGCATGCTGGCGATCGCGTTGATGGCTGCCATGCCGCTGGCAAACACCGGCGCCGCAACGCCGCCTTCGAGCGATGCCAGGTTCTCCTCAAGCCGCGTCCGGGTGGGGTTTGAGACTCGCGAATATTCGTAGCCTTTGTTCTCGCCGATGCCCTGCTGCACGTAGGTGGAGGTGGGATAGATCGGTACCGTCACCGCGCCAGTCAAGGGATCGGGCTCCTGCCCATCGTGAATGGCGCGAGTGGCAAACCCGGCTTGTCGGTTTTTTTTCATGCACTCTTTCTAAGGCCAACGGAGGTTCGCGGCGTTCTCCGCGGCCCTTGCTTACGTGCTTGCGATGGAGGCTTTGCTAGATGCCGCCCTCAAAAATCTTCTTCGACAAATACCGCTCCGCCGAATCCGGAATAATTGTGGCCACGCGCTTCCCCGCGCCCAGCCGCTGCGCCACCTCCAGAGCCGCGAACACCGCCGCTCCTCCGCTCGATCCCGCCAGCACGCCTTCCTGCGCCGCCAGCCGCTTCACCGTCTCAAAGGCATCCTCATCCGTCACCATGATCACTTCATCGCATACCGACTGCATCAAACGTCTCTGGGGATGAAACTCATTCCGATCCCTTCCACTTTGTGCGGACCCGGGCGCTCCGCCGCCAAGGACCGAACCTTGCGTCGTCCACCGCGAACGGCCAGCACTCCCGGCACATGCTCTTTCATATAGCGCGCCACGCCGGTAAATGTTCCGCAGGTGCCGCAGCCCAAAACCACTGCATCCACTTTCCCACCCATCTGTTCGAAACATTTCCACGGCGGTCGTTTCGTAGTGATAATCGGGATTCGCCATGTTCTCAAACTGCCCCGCCATAAACGCACTGCGATCGCCGGCCACCAAGATCTTTAGCGCGCCGGATCGCCCCCTGCATTCCCTCCTCGTCCGGAGTGCGTTCCACCTCCGCTCCCAGGGCCCGCATGATGGATCACTTTCTCTTGCGAGAAGTTTTCCGGCACAAACAGCTTCACCTTGTACCCGCGATTCACCCCGATCAGCGCCAGCCCGATTCCGGTGTTCCCCGCCGTGGCTTCGACAATCGTCCCGCCGGGCGCCAGCTTCCCTTCCTGCTCCGCCCTGCGGATAATCCCGATGGCGGCGCGGTCTTTCACGCTTCCTCCCGGATTCAGATACTCAAGTTTGGCGAAGATGTCGGCCGATCCGGCGGGAACCAGCCGTTTCAGCCGCAGCATGGGAGTTCCGCCGACCAGTTCCGTAATGTCGTCGGCGACCCCCAGATGGGAGACTTCAGAGTTTTTCAAGTGCACGCTACAGGGTAACCGTGTCAAGCAAATTCGTAAACCCAATAATCCTGAGAAAAAGGCTCCTTGGCGTCTTGAACCCCAATGGATAATGGGGTCATAGCCTCATCGAGAGAAAACCTCAATAAACTTGGAAAGCGGCTACGGGGCTCGAAAACTACTTTTGTGTACAGCCTGTGTACAAGCGTGTACAACCAAGCCTGAACTAAGAGGCGATGGAAGCCCATAAAGATGCGGCGGATGAACTCAAGAAATGGCGACGAATTGTGAAAGCTGCCCGATGGCGGAAATTTGAGGAGGTGAGAAGCATCTCCGGCACAATCGGTATAGGAGAGGCAAGGATCAAGGGCATGGGACGTGGCATCCTCCTAGATAAGGGACGGCAGCGCGGTGCTACGAGTTACCTAGTGTCATGGTCTGTGCACAGTCTCGAAGGCTTCTCGCTCTTGCTATAGCTTCTAACTCTTCTTGCGTAGCAAATCTTGTACTATAGCCAGAAAACCCTCCCGCAGCTTCATGTTCTATTCTACGAACGCACCCTTCAGGAACAGGAGGTAAACTAAACGACGGATTTATCTTGCAATAACCCAGTCCGCAACTATACCCATCGCATGGAATAATCTTTCTTTTACGTAGACGTTGCGTCCTTCCACAACCTACGCAAACTACTTCAGTTAAATGCTCACCTTTCTTATTGCCCATGCTATTTCATCCCTTACCCACGTTATCGCGTAACCTTGCGCTTCGGATCGTTTGCGGAGTTGCTTTCGTACAGGCTCGAAGCGGCGGCTGATGATCTCCTCCATGCCGTCCATCTGTTCTTCAATCTCTCGGCACAGTGCATCCGTATCCGCCCCGGCCTTGACCGCTTTCGCAAGGTCGTATGCAGCGGTGGCGGCAGTGATCAGGCGATTGTGATCCGATGTGCTCCAAAACCACAGGCGACAAGTATAAACTTTCACTCCCGTCAATACTGGCTGTGGGCCTGATTTTCTTCAGTTTGTGTACGTGATGTGTACAAGTGATTGAAAAACCCCCGTAATACCTCAATTATGGGGGTTACAGGGTAATGGCAGAGTTCGGAATCGTCAATTGCAACAATCGGCAACAATCGACAACAATCGGTAAAAAAAATCAACAATGAACAATTACTGCGATCCCAGCCTAAGCAGTTCCTCTCGCAGGCGAGGGTGATGCTGGGTTTGGCGGAGGTAGGGCATCTCGTTGGGCTCGGACTTGGCGCGGATGATCTTGACTAGGCGCTGCTTTTCGTCCCGCGACCAGCGGGTTAGACCTGGGATGAGCGCCAGGACCAGCGACCAGCGTTCGAGCACTTGCTGCTGCCCTGGAGTCCAGCGCGCGGCATCGATGTCGAGAGCCCGTGTAACGGCGGCGGTAGAAGCTTCGCGGATCTTCTGGCTGTCGCCGTCGAACTCTCGCGCCATGCGGCGGTTGACGAGCAGTCCAAGGTTGCGAGTAGAGAATCTGTCCCAGGCGGCGCTTTCGTACCCGGCCACCCCAGGCGGATGCAACTCAAAAAACATATGAGCTTCCGCAAGCCGTTTCAACGTTCGGGGCGGAGTCCGGTATTTCGGCTTGGTGGCAATTTTTTTCTCTTCTCGTTCACCCAATGCCCGCAGATCGGCGCGCCCCGAGCGGAAGCCCAGCTTGCGATAGAACCAAAACGCCCCGGAATCGATGGCTTCGTCGTTGTTCTGCCCAATCTGATAGGGATAAATCGAAATGCACTTCGCATCGGTGAGAGCGCGGAGGCTGCGCAGAGCTTGGGCGTAGATCCAGGCGGTTTCTCCCTGGCGATAGGTGTAAAAGGTATTGAAGCCGACCTCGATCCATTCGCAGAGTCCAATGGCTTCGACGTAGTTGATAGGTACGCCGTTCTTCAGGGTGTAGCCGGCGAGGTAGGCGCGCAGTGGAAGACGGCACGTGGGCGGCAGTCCCCAGAAATGCATGATGACACCGCGGCCTAGATCGGCGCGGACTACCGTGCGCGGGTCGCCGAGCGTGGTGCCGTAAAGTTCGCGATAGCGGACGGCCATGATTTCGCGGACGGCGTCCATCACGGATTCTCCGGCGGCGAAGGAGAGCTTTTCGAGCTTGGGCGCGGGCTGGGCCAGTTCGTGCGAGAGAGAGACTTCGCTGCGCTGGATGAGGGGTCCGTTGTGGAAGTAGAAGCGGCGGGGACGCGTCCAGTTGCGGGTGCGGGAGAGCTTCAGATTTTCGAGTTTCCAGCGGACCGGAAGACGAAGAGAGTCGTAGAGTTCGGCGCGGTGACGAGCCGGGAGTGGAAGTTGGGCGAAACGGTTGAGAAGCCAGGGGAGCGGATGCTGGCGGCCGCGCGCAGCGTCGAGCCAACGCGGCCAGGGGATATTGGCTTCTACGTCAGCGTCTTCTTCGAGGAGCGGAATAAAACGCGGCCAGGTGTTGCCGCGGGCGCGCTCGGCATGATAATCGTCCCAGTAATCGTCCCAGGCGATCTCGACCCTGCGGGGGACGCGGTGCACGAGCCAGTAGGCGACGTCGAAGGAGAGAGTGTCCTGCATGGTGGTCCCGGCGATGCCGGAAGTGTCGAAGTCATCGAAGACGGACATGTCGGCGTTTGCGGAGCGAAGTTTTTCGATGCGCTGGTGGAAGGTGTTGAGCAGATTTTCGACACGCGGGACTAGAGACGGCGCGTGGGGGAAGGCGCGGAGGAAGAGCAAGGATTCGTGGAAGCGGATGAGCTGGTGAGGATCGTTCAGTTGGAGCTTTGAGACTTGCGAGAGGAGTTTGGTGATGAGGCCAGCAGAGTTGGAGTCGAAGCGGCTTTTGGCGGCTTCCAGTTGAGTGAGGAGGTGGTTGGGATCGTGGGAAGGCGTCGGCATGGGCGGCGAGATAGTGTAACGCAGGCTGCCCGCGATGCTATGAACGATTTTCATGGGGAGCACCCCATATGGGTATGAGATCCACCGCTCGACGCATGAGCGGTCCAACATTTCCGAGCGTGTATAGTGCTGTGTTGCTCTGGGTCTCGCATCCAATCGCAGAGTCCAAGTCCGGGAGGACGAAAAAGAATGGGGTGGTTTTTCTGGTTTTTCTTTGCCTCTGGATTCTGCAGCGTTCTTTGCGAACTCATATGGTTGCGGTTGGCGATGGCGCAATTTGGCGTAACCACGGCCCTGACCTCGATCGTTTTGTCCGTGTTCATGGCGGGACTTGGGGCAGGGTCCTGGTTAGCGGGCGTGCTGGTGCGCCGCTACGGCGACCACATCAACTTTCCTCCCCTGCGAATTTACGGCCTGCTTGAGCTGACGATCGGGTTATCGGCTCTGGTGGTTCCGGCGGAGCTGGTTTGGGGACATCGTTTGCTGGAGAGTCTGGCGGACCGCGCGGCCGTGTCATCGGCTGCGTACTACATGATCTCTGGAGCGTGCTTGGCGGCGACGATAGTTCCGTTTTGCGCTTGCATGGGCGCGACGATTCCGGTGGCGATGTTCGCGATCCGCAAACGGCAGCGGGAAAGCGATCGGCGGTCGTTCAGTTTCCTCTACCTGGCGAATGTACTGGGCGCGGTGTTGGGTTCGTTCTTGCCGCTGCTGCTCATCGAGCCTTACGGTTTTCATGAGACGCTGCGGATTGGGGCGGCTTTGAACGTGGCGATTGCGGTTTCAGCTTTTGTGGTGTCGTTGGCGTCCGGTCCTGCTCCGCCGCCGGCTTCAAGAGTATCTCAGTCGCCGCTGAGCACCATCGAAAGCGATCGAGGTGTGTTGGTTCTGCTGTTCACGACCGGACTGGCCGCCCTGGGAATGGAGTTGATCTGGATTCGGCTGTTCACGCCTTATGTCGGCCCGGTGGTCTATTCCTTTGGCATGATTCTGGTGGCGTATTTACTGGCCACCTATACGGGATCGCAGATTTACCGCTATTGGAGCCGGACGCGAAGGCAGGAGAGCCGGCTCACATGGGTATCGCTGTCGCTGCTGGGAGTGCTGCCGCTGCTGACCGCGGATGTTCGCATCCCGTTGCATCTGGTTGCGCGAGTATTTCTGGGAGTCATGCCGTTTGCCGGGATGATCGGCTTCCTCACGCCTATGCTGGTGGACCGATGGTCTGGAGGCGATCCGGACCGCGCGGGGCGGGCCTATGCGGTCAACGTGGTGGGGTG
Organism: uncultured Acidobacteriaceae bacterium; assembly: GCA_963714225.1. Lineage (GTDB taxonomy): Bacteria > Acidobacteriota > Terriglobia > Terriglobales > Acidobacteriaceae > Sulfotelmatobacter. Next base: position 55,396 of record CAVQNY010000056.1, read on the forward strand.
CATCGTGGGTCCGCTGGTTTGCGGATTTCTGCTGCTGCCTCTGGCAGGCGAGCGCTGGTCGGTACTGCTGCTGGCGCTGCCGTGGTGCGTCATGGCATTTCCCCGCTATGGCGCAAGGGGCTTCCGGGGGTTCAGCCGGGCGGCGGCTTACGGCATTCTTCTGGTGGCGATTGTTGTGCTGCTGGCGAGCAAGGATTTCGAGACTCAGTTTCCGGTTCGAAGAGTGCTGCGCGACTCCACCGCAACCGTGATTGCCGAAGGAGAAGGCATGCAGCGGCGGCTTCTGGTGAATGGGATGGGGATGACCAAGTTGAATCCGATTACCAAGATGATGGCGCACCTGACGCTGGCCTCGCTCGACCACACGCCCCGCAGTGCGTTGATCATCTGTTTTGGGATGGGAACCACGTTCCGCTCGGTGATGACGTGGAATATTTCCGGCACGGCGGTCGAGCTTGTGCCCAGCGTGCCGAAGCTCTTCAGCTACTATCAAGCGGATGCGGACGAAGTGATGAAATTGCCGCTGGCGCATGTGGTGATCGACGATGGTCGGCGCTTCCTCGAACGGTCGCCGACCAAATACGACGCGATTATCGTGGACCCTCCGCCGCCGGTGCAGACAGCGGGTTCGAGCCTGCTGTATTCGCAGGAGTTTTACGCCGTTGCCAAGCAGCGGCTGGTGCCGGGCGGAATCCTCGAGCAATGGCTGCCCGAGGCTGACGCTCCCACGCAAGCGGCGGCGGCGCGGGCGATCAAGAACTCCTTCATTTACGTGCGCGTGTTCCCCGGGATCCAAGGATGGGGCTGGCACTTCCTGGCAAGTGAACGTCCCATCCCGAAGCGAACAGCGGCGGAATTAGTGGCCCGGATGCCGCCGAGCGCGGTCTCCGACATGATGGAATGGGGTCCGGCGGCGTCGCCGGAGGAGCAGGTGAATCTGCTTCTTTCCCACGAATCGTCCACGGATGCCGTCATTGCGCTCTCGCCGGCTACGGCTGCGCTCGAGGACGACCGTCCGATTAATGAATTCTTCCTGCTGCGAACGCCTTTCGATCAGCTAATGGCGATGGAATGAGCGGCTCGATAAGAGGCGAGCCAAACGCGCGAAAGTTGCGTCGCAAAGAACGCGACGCTTCGCGCGGCTCGCCCAGATCCTTCACTACGCAAAGAACGCTTGTTCAGGATAACAACGGGCGGTTGGAAATCAGGCGTAACCTTTCTTCTTCCAAACTTCCCAATCCGAACCAACAGATTGGAGCATGGCTTCGGCGGCGTGGTGCAGCCACTTTCCCTTTTGTTTGTCGATGTGTCGGAGGATGAGTTTGCGGGCCGATGGGGTGCCGAGATGGATGTTGGCGGTTTCCCATGCCATGGCGTGGAGCAGGCGGAGTTCGGTGTCGGGGGCGCGCAAGGAAGCGAGTTCGATGCGGGAGCAATGGGGACCGAGGCGGCGTACGATCCAGGGTCCGCGCAACTGGACGAAGGGATCGGGACAGCGGACGGCGCGGTTGATGATGGTCTGGTAGAGGATTTCGGGTGGGCCGTCGATCCTCTTAGTTTCAAGATTCCGCGCCCAGTGCGAGGCCGAAGGGACTAGCGCCTTGGCTTCGCGCGCAATGCGGCCGCCGTGCCAGTCGGCAATGGCTACATAGCGGGCGTGGCCAAGACTGCCGAGTCCGGCAGTGCGGTGGGCGAGGCGAAACGGGATACCGGGTGCCGGCATGAGATGCTCGAGGGCGTCGATGGCACTGACCGGGCATTCGGTTTTGAGGGTAGGGAGCGCGTCTATTTTCGTCCAGAAGTGGACGGGATCGCGTAGTTCGCCTTCGGCGATGCGGCGGAGCCACGGATGCCTTTCGCCGAGCACGAAAGCGCAACCTTTTTCCTGCATGGCTTCACGATAGCCTTCGAGCATGGTGCCACAGATGTCCTCGCGTTTGAGGGGCAGACGCCCGACCTCGACGGCTAGATGGGCGCTGACGGCCAGGCGTACTAAATCGATGGTGTACGCCATGGGCCAGGCTTCGTCGAAATCGTTGACGCCCCAGATGAGGCGGCCTTCGATGTCGCGCCAAGTGCCGAAATTTTCGACGTGAAGATCGCCGACGGCGAGGACGTGCGGGGCGCGGGCGAGGTCGGGGCAGACCTGGGGCCAGACTTGTGCCCAGCGGTAATAGGTGGCGCGGAGAAACATGAAGACGTCCCCCTTCATGTTGGTGTGTTTGAGGCGGAGATCTTTCTGGTCGATGTGAGTGCGTTGGGCCAGCCAGGCTTCAAACTGGCGGGTGGCTTTGACTACGTTCATGCGGGCAACGATAGCGGGGGGAGAAATGGGAAGTCAAATGGCTAAAAGGCTCTCACCACGACATTAGAACTAGTCCTTACTAGTTGAAAATCGCCCGGGTCAATCCACAGAATCCCCCATAGCCCTTACCTCAGAGGGCAGGGCCGGGCTCCTTAGAATCGAGCGATTTTTTCTTCGCCCCTTTCGGCGCTTTATCAATTCTCCCCCTCCGACCTACGGCTAACGCCCCTTCGTCTTCGCTCAGGGAAAGCTGTTTTCGCCGCTTGGCGGCGCGGCGATTTCGCCTTCCGCAGTTGTCGAGGTAAGCGTCCGTGTGTTTGTCCGGACACACTGACTTCGGATGGCCACTCTTTGAGGGCGAGCTCCGTCCTGTAAGTCATTCATTTTCAATCCCGTGAACATTGGTGTTCGTCCTGCGGTATTGGTCCGCGTGGGGCAAGCGGGCACACGGGGGAATGGGCATGAGACGCGCGGGCGGCAAGGTTGAGGCGGGGTGGTCCTGGACGGGTTCGGTGATCGCGGTCTTGATCCTGACGATTGCAGTCCCCAGTTTCTCGCAAAGCACTGCAAAGGCTGGTGAGCAGCCGCGCGCACGGCGGGTGGTGCTGGTTAGCATAGTCGACTGTCGGCTGGCGGTGATGGAGAACGGGAAGGTGCTGGCGTACTTTCCGGTTGCGGTGGGTGCGGCGGTGAGTCCTAGTCCATCGGGGGAGTTTGAAATTGTGAATCGGGTGGCGCATCCGGCTTATTACCACCAAGGCGTGGTGATGGCGGCAAGCCCGAACAGTCCTGTGGGCACGCGCTGGATCGGGTTGAACATGAAGGGATACGGAATTCATGGGACGAATGCGCCAAGATCGATTGGGCGGGCTGCGTCGCATGGATGCATCCGGTTGAAGAATCGAGATGTCGAGCGGCTGTTCGCAATGCTGCGCGTGGGAGATGGGGTGGAGATTCGCGGAGAGCGGGATGACGAGATTGCGCAGGTATTTGGTGGAGCGGCGGATGTGGCTGCGGAGCGGGTTACGGCGGACATGAATGGGCAGTAGGAGTGCTAGCCCTGAGTCCTGCGCCTCGAGCACCCAGTTTTTGGTTCGAGTCTGAGGACAGTTCTTTAGGAGGGCATCATGCAAATGGCGATCACATTTATGGCAGTGGTGGCGGGCCTGATTTTCTCGGTGGCGGTGGCGTTGCTGGCGGAGGAACTGATTTTCGGGCAGGTGTTCCGGCTGTTGTTTGGCCGACAGATGGTCCGGCAGACGGTACCCGAGAAAACCGGGCAGAAGCGCTGAGGCGCAAAGGAGAACTTCGATGCTGGCGTTGAAATATCTGCTGATTACGTGCGGCGTGGGAATGATGATCGCGGCCGTGTGCATTCTTACCTATGATCTGTATCGCGAAATGTTGTACCGGCGGACGTTGGAGACGCCGGGAGGGGCAGTGACCGCGGCCCCGGTGGTGGTGCGGTGGCGAACCTCGCTGGCGCTGGCGATGTTGGCTTGGGGGCCGCTGCTGGTGGCCTTCAGCATTGCGGTGGTGCCGAGCGGGACGGCTGGCGTGCGCGTGAGCGAAATGAGCGGGACGGTGCCGGGGACATTGTATCCGGGGGTACACATGGTGATGCCGCTGGTGGAGGATGTGGCGCTGTTCGATACGCGGGATCAGATTTTTACGACTGGGGTTTCCGAAGATGGAAAAACCGCGGCTACGAACATTTCCACCAGGATGCAACTTCTCAATGTGCAGGCTAAGGAAGGGTTAACGCTGGGACTGGCGATTACGGTGCGATACCGGCTGGATGCGAAGAGGCTGGATTATATCCAGGGGAATTTACCGCGTCCGGTGGAAAAGGAAATCGTACCGCCTACCGTGGCTAGCGTTTGGCGGGAGATCGTCCCCAACTACACGGTGCGGGATGTTTTTTCCGCGAAGCGGGAGGAAGTGCGGCGGCGGGCGGCGGGGCTGATCACCGAGAAGCTGGCGGCGGATGGGATTGTGGTGAAAGAGGTGATGCTGCGGGATATCCAGTTGCCGCCAGAATATGCGAAAGGGTTGGAGGCTCTGCTGTTGAAGGAGCAGGAAAACGATCGCATGGGTGTGGAGACGGAGTTGAAGGGCAAGGAAGTGCGCATTGCCGAACTGGAGGCCGAAGCTGCGAAGGTGCAGCAGGTCAAGCAGGCGGAAGGTGAAGCGCAGGTGCACGCGCTGCAGGCGAAAGGTGAGGCGGATGCGATGCAATACACGCTTCCGCTGAAGGAGAAGCAAATCCAGCAAAGCCGGCTGGAGGCGCAGGCGCGTAAGGAAGCGACCATTCAGGATGCGGAGGCGGCGGCGCAGGCCAAAGAGATAGACAGCAAAGCGGAGGGCGAACGGAGGAAATTGTTGGCGGACGCGGAAGCGCAGGCCAAAATGATGGACAGCAAAGCCGAAGGTGAGCGGCGGAAGTTGCTGGCGGACGCGGAGGGGGATCGGATCCGGGTGGCGGCGGCAGCGGATGCGGAGCGGTTGCAGAGCGAGGCGGCGATTTTGAAGGAGAATCCGCTGCTAATTAATAAGATCGTGGCGGAGCGGCTCTCCGACAAGCTGCAGATCATGATGGTGCCGGCGGATGGGAAGTTCTTTTTGCCAACGACGTGCTGCGCAGCATGAGCGCGGCGAACCAGAACGGGCAGGCGGAACAGCAGCCGAGATGATTTGCGCCGGCAAGGCTGGGGGCGGTCCGCTGGTTGCGGGGAATCCTAGCGGCGGGCCGCTCACCGGCGCTGATGAGCTTCGTTCTGAGTTCTTACCCTTTCCCTCGATCGTTAACTCCCTATCCTTGAAGGGACGAGCCAAGCCATGCGCGACTCATAATTAGCTCTGCGCCCGGCGGTGGTGATGCGTAGAACGGAAGCATACCTCAGCATGGGATCTCCATCCCCAATCTCACAAGCCCGAACGGAACCCGTGATCGCCACCGCGAACAGGTTTTCACAGCGGCGAAACTGAATGGTGAGATATGATGCGAACGATTCGGTGGCATCGTACAGAACCTAGTCTGGGTGGGCAAAAAAAAGCAATGATGTTTCGTCGCAAACTGTTGGGCGTGTTCGCACTGACGGTGTTTCTGTCCGTGGCGGCGGTGGCGTGGCTGGTGTCGGCAGTGACGCGGCGCTCCTTCGATCGCAGTGAGGACGAAAGGACGGCGGCGCTGGTGACGCAATTCCGTCGGGAGTTCAACCGGCAGGGCGAGGATGTGGCGCGGCGAGTGGAGGCGATTGCGGTGTCGGAAGCCGCGAGCCGCATGGCAATGGCTTTGAATAAGAAGCCGGCGGATCCGGGTCCGTATTTCGAGTTGGCGAAAGCTACCGCGGAGAATGGTCAGCTCGACTTTCTGGAGTTTGTGGAAAGCGATGGAACCATCATTTCCTCCGCGCAGTGGCCGGCCAAGTTTGGATACCCGGAAACTGCAATTGGCAGCTTTCCCGCAGCGTCAGCTCAGGAAGCATTTCTGAAGCAGGAAGAGCTGCAGGATGGAACGGCGCTGGGTTTGTTCGCGGTGCGTGCGACGCGCGTGGGGGAACGTCCGGTTTACGTGATTGGCGGGCTGCGTCTGGATAAGAGTTTTCTCTCTGGACTGGATATGCCGGTGGGCATGCGGGCCTTGCTGTATCAGAATCGCGGGAATCGCTTCTCGGTGGAGTTGCTGGTGGATCCTTCTGAGTCGGCTGGAGAGAACGCGCGGCCGGCCGAGAAGCTGGAACCACTGGTCGATGCCGTGCGGCAGTCCAAACAGGAAATGACTAGCTCGGTGGAGTGGTCTGGGGATCGGGCCGAAGGCGAAGCATTTCACGCGATCCCGCTGGAAGGCGCGGGCGCTGGCACGGATCGTCCGCTGCTCGCCATCCTGCTGATTGGCAATTCGCGGCGGACGTACGTGGAGTTGATGCGGCGGATCCGTTCGGCGGCATTGATGGTGGGAGGCGGAGGGATTCTGCTGGCCATCTTGCTGAGCAGTTGGGCGGCGGCGCGGGTGACGCGTCCGGTAGAGCAACTGGCGCACGCTGCGCAGGAAGTCGCGGCAGGAAATTGGAATGTGCGAGTAGAGCTGGCTGGCGAGGATGAAGTGGCGCAACTGGCCGATTCTTTCAATCGAATGACCGCGGAATTGCTGCGGCAAAAAGAACGGCTGGTCCAGGCGGAACGCGTCGCGGCGTGGCGGGAGCTGGCGCGGCGGCTGGCGCACGAACTCAAGAACCCATTGTTTCCGCTGCAGCTTACGGTGGAGAATCTGGTGCGGGCGCGGCAGCAGAATCCGGAGCAGTTCGAGGAAGTATTCCGAGAGAGCTCGACAACACTGCTGGCAGAGATTGCGAATCTGAATGGAATCATTGGGAGGTTCAACGAGTTCTCGAAGATGCCGCAGCCGCAATTACAGCGGGTGCAGGTGAATGAGGTGATTCGGGGCGTGGGGCAACTATTTCAGGCACAACTGGAGGCGCCGGGACGTACGAAGATCAGTTGCGAGCTGCAGCTGGATCCGCACCTGGAACCCGTGGCGGCGGACGCGGAGCTGTTGCACCGGGCAATTTCGAATCTTGTGCTGAACGCGATGGACGCGATGCCGCAAGGCGGGGCGCTGACACTGCGCACCCGGGATGACGACGGCAAAGTACTGATCGAGGTGGCGGACACGGGATCGGGGTTGACGCCCGAGGAGTGTGAGCGAATCTTTACTCCTTATTATACGAGCAAGCAAGACGGCACCGGGCTGGGGCTGGCTATCGTTCAGTCCGTGGTAAGCGATCATGGGGGAAGAATCCACGTGCAGAGTGAACCGGGGCGGGGCACTACATTTGTGGTCGAATTGCCGCGGGGACTGGATCCAGTCGAGGACGCGAGCTGAAATAGTCAGACACCCGGAGGACGGTTGCCAACGAAAGCACATCTGCTGATTGTGGACGATGAAGCGAACACGCTGGCATCGCTGGCGCGGGCGTTCCGGCTGGCGGGACACGAGGCCACGGTGTGCGATAACGCGGGCAAGGCATTGGAACTGGCCAAGGCGCAGAAATTCGACTTGATCCTTTCGGATGTGGTGATGCTCGGCAAAGGAGGACTGGCGCTGCTAGAGGAATTGAAGTCGCAGGGAGTGACCGTGCCGGTCGTGATGATGTCGGGGCAGGCGGACATTGAAACGGCGGTGCGGGCTACGCGGGCGGGCGCGCTGGATTTTCTGGAGAAACCGATCTCCACCGAAAAACTTTTGCTCACGGTGGAGAATGCGCTGAAGCTGCAGCGGCTGGAAAGCGAAAACCGGCAACTCAAGCAGCGGCTGGGCAAGCACGAGATCGTGTGGCAGGGCGCGGCTATGCAACGCGTGATGACGCAACTGGAGCGCGTGGCGGCGAGTGAAACGAGGGTCTGTATCCTGGGCGAAACGGGCACAGGAAAAGAGCTGGTGGCGCGAACCATTCATGAACGCAGTGCGCGCGCCGGCGGAGCGTTTGTGACGTTGAATTGCGCGGCGGTTCCGACAGAGCTGATTGAGTCGGAACTTTTCGGGCACGAGAAAGGATCTTTCACCGGCGCAGCGGGACGGCATATTGGAAAGTTCGAGCAGGCGGATCACGGCACAATTTTTCTGGATGAGATTGGCGATATGCCGCTGGCCATGCAGGCGAAGCTGCTGCGCGTGCTGGAAGAAGCAGAAGTGGAACGCATCGGTGGCGATAAGCCGGTAAGCGTGGATGTGCGGGTGGTGGTGGCGACGCATCGCGATCTGGAAGCCCGGGTGCGCGAGGAGAAATTCCGTCAGGATTTGTTTCACCGGGTGTATGTTTTTCCGCTGGTACTGCCGCCGTTGCGGGGGCGACCGGAGGACATTCCGGCGCTGGTCGGGCATTTCGCGGCGCAAGTGAGCGCGCACAACGGATGGAAGCCGGTTCCGTTTACGACGGAGGCGATGGCGGCGCTGCAGTCGCATGTTTGGCCTGGCAACGTGCGGGAGTTGCGCAATATGGTGGAGCGGTTGATGCTGCTGGCCCCCGACGCGCAAGTAGACCTTGCGACCGTGGAGATCGCTCTGCCGAAAGGCGGGAGCGGTGGCGTGGCGGCGTCTTCTGCGTTCTCGTCGGGAGCGTTGGCCGAGCGAGTGGATGCTTTTGAGCGGGAGGTCATTCTGGCGGAGTTGAAGCGCAGCCATTCGAACGTGAGTCTCGCGGCGAAGTCGCTGGGGCTGGAGCGGAGTCATCTCTATAAGAAGGCTGAGCAGTTGGGAATTGATCTGCGTGCGATGCGGCGGGAACAAGAGTCGGGGCAGGAGTAGATTCTAGTTTCTAGTTTCTGGTTTCCAGTTTCTAGCTATCACAAAAGCGTTCAGGAGATCGTGTTGAGCAGAACGGCTGGTTGTCGGATGGTCCGCGTTTCGTTCTACATTACTTCTCTTCTCTTTATATCTAGCAATATTCTGGCGAGCGAACCGCCTTCTCCGCCTGCGTATGGGGTTCGCATGGAGCAGGCTTGGATTCCGATGAAAGATGGAGTGCGGCTGGCGGCCACGCTCTACATGCCGGAGGGAGCGAAGCCGGGAGAGAAGTTCCCTGCCCTGCTGGAGTACTTGCCGTATCGCAAAGACGATGGCACGGCGGCTGGCGACTATCCCAAGCATGCTTATTTCGCGCGGCGCGGGTATGTGAGTGCGCGAGTGGACATTCGCGGATTTGGCGCGAGTAAGGGCGCGCCGCCGGAGCGGGAATATTCCGAACAGGAACAGGTGGATGGAGAGCAGGTGATCTGGTGGCTGGCTCATCAGGCGTGGTCGAATGGGAACGTGGGAATGTTCGGCATTTCGTGGGGAGGGTTTAATTCTCTGCAGATGGCGATGCGCCATGCCCCGGGGTTGAAGGCGATTCTGGCGACGGACGCGACAGCGGAATTATTTCACGACGATGTGCATTACGTGGATGGCATAGCGCACATCGATGAGTTCGAACTAAACATGGACATGGCGGAGGGATGGACGGGCGCTCCGGACTATACGCTTGATGAAAAAGATCTGAGGCCACGATTTGAGACGCCTCCCTGGTCGCTGCTTTATCTGAAGCATCAGCATGATGGGCCGTTCTGGCGTGAGCCGGTGCGGCCGCTGAAGGAAATCACAATTCCAAGTTTTCTGATTGGGGGATTGCTGGATGGCTACCGCGACAACGTGAGCGACATGCTCATCGAAGCAAGCGGGCCGGTGAAGGCAATCGTTGGACCGTGGAACCATACGTTTCCGAATGAGGCTGTGCCGGGTCCGCAAATTGAATGGCGAAAAGAGGCGGTGCGCTGGTTTGATCATTGGCTCAAGAAGCGCGACACGGGCGTGGAACACGATCCGCGGCTGGTCATTTATATGCAGCACTGGCATCCTCCGGATCCGAACTTGGAAAACGTGCCTGGTGAGTGGAGACAGGAAGATGTGTGGCCGCCGAAGGACGCACGGCCTTCCACTTTATTTTTTCAGCCGAATCATTCGCTGTCGGAAACTGCGACGCAGCCTGATACGCATCAACTTAAGTACGTGCCGTCGGCGGGCGTGGAGGCGGGATTCTGGTGGGGCGAGCTGTTGAGCGATGTGCGACCGGTGGACGCTTTCAGTCTCGTCTACGATTCTGCGCCGTTGCAGGAAGACGTGGCGATCCTGGGACGTCCGCATGGCTTGCTGCGAGCCTCGGCCACGGCACCGCTGGCTGATTGGTTTGCGCGGCTCTCGGATGTGGCGCCGGATGGCACAGTCACGCAGATTACTGGCGCGGGGATCAATGGGGCGCAGCGGGATTCGATGAGCGAACCTCACGATCTGGAGCCGGGTAAGGTTTATGCACTCGATATCGAAATGCATTTGACGTCGTGGGTGTTTCCTAAAGGTCATCGCATTCGCGTGGCGATTTCGAATGCCTTGTGGCCGATGATGTTGCCTTCGCCTTACTCCATGACGACTTCATTGGAACTCGGTGGAAGCGACGGATCGCGGGTCGTATTGCCGATTGTGTCTGAGCATGGCAATGCACCGCCCCCGTTTCCTGGGCCGGAGCCCTCGGAAGAGCGGGCTGATATTAAGAGCGAAGGGTTTCCCTGGCCAGGCGAGTGGACAGTGGAGCGCGACGAGGCACGGCAGAAAACGACCGTGCACTGGAAGGGAAAAGATGCGGCCACGTATCCATGGGGTCAGCAGTCAGATTACGAAAATCTGACCTACGATGTCGATGACGCGCATCCGGAGACTTGCTCGGTGCGTGGCGAAGCGGAGAGTGTGTTTGCGCTGAAGGGACGCACGCTGACCTGGCGCGGACATTTGTTGGTAACCACCGATCAGAAGAACTTTTATTACAACTACACACGCGAGTTGTTGAAAGACGGAATGATGATCAAGACGAAGACGTGGCAGGAGACGATTGCGAGGGATCATCAGTGAGCGGGAAGACGTAGCAAGCTACGACTCTACCGTTCACTACCTAATCGGCGGCAGCGGACGAGGGTTCGAGGCCACGCTTGAGATCGGCGGCGAGGAGACGATGGAATAGCTGTTCTCCAGCTTCACGGCGCACGGAAAGGCGTCCGGCACGGTAGGCGCGCGACTTCAGGCCGCGCTGTACGTCTTCGCAGATTCCGAGATCTTCCTCCTGCACGCGATTGCCTACGTTCACCGATTGTTCGTTATATTCCCGGCGGGACTCGCTGATATCTCCGAAATAGAAATCGAAGATCACGGTGCAGTGATCGACGTCGACGGGGATGACCAGATTTGTGTCCATATATCCCTCGTAGCAGTTGATCGTCAGGTTGGGATGCTGCCAGAAATACCAGGCGCGGTCGCCCTTGCGGGTCGCCCCAGTGGCAAGATCCTCTTCGGAAGCCACCATCGGGCTGGATTGCAGGCAGTAACGGTCTTCGTTTTCGATGGTGTACTGCTTGTAATCGAGAACGGAGTTCAGCCCCTTGTGCAGATGCGGGACGTGGTAACCGCCGTCGAGGAAGTTATCGACGAAGACCTTCCAGTTGCAATGAATATTGTAGGTTCGGCGATCGAAATAGTGCAGTTTGCCGATGCCGAGAGGCGCAATTCGCTTGACGAGACCGCCGAGAAAATCGGCGAGCGGCGCGGCGTGGTGGTCGAGGTTAACGAAGACGAAGCACTCCCAGGTTTCGACTCGAATGGGCACGAGGCCGTTCTGTGCGCGGTCGAAATTCTCCACGCCTTCGAACTCGGGCATGCCTTTCAGGGAGCCATCGAGGCCGTAGTTCCAGCCGTGATAGGGACAATGCAAGAGAGAAGCCTGGCCGCAGGGTTGCGTTACGACGGCAGCGGCGTGGTGGCGGCAAACATTGTAGAAAGCGCGCAGAGTGCCGTCGTTGCCGCGAATCACGACAATAGGCTCACCGGCGACGGTGGTGGCGACGAACTGACCGGGCGTTCTCACTTGATCGGTGCGCGCGACGAGTTGCCAGGTCTTGCTGAACACGCTTAGGCGTTCGAGGTCGGCGATGCGAGGATCGACGTACCAAGTTGCGGGAATGGTTGAGGCTTGCGACAGTGGGGCGTGGTCGTCGTAACTGGAGAGTATCTGCTCAATGGAAGATTGCACGTTCATTACATTTTTTCTTTGCCGGCGCGGCGTGGCTATGATGTTTTCGGCTTTGCGACAAGAGCAGCGGCGGCGATCTTTCTAATTACAGGGCAGCCACGAACGGGAGACGCAGAAGCGGCGCCAACCGCACGCTGCAAGACCGCCAGGAATTGCCGGATGCGGGCTTCCTTTCTCTCCGGCATCCCGCCCTGCCGGCGGAAAACGCCGGCGTCGAGTTCGCCGGTAAGCAAGGCGTCCTGGAACCGCTCCATGGTCCAGTCCAGGATGGAGACAATCATCTCCACATCCATGTCCTTGCGCAATTCGCCGCGCTCGAGGCCAAATCGAACAAAGGCAACAGTGCCGTAGGGATCTTCGGTAGTGAGAAAGCGATTGATCTCGTGCTTCAACCCCAAATCGGTGCCGTGGTTGCCGAGCAGCGAAATGCGATAGGGGATCCAATCTTCGCGCAGCTGATCTTCGGTGCGGACCAACCAATAATACAGAACCTCGAAAAAGCCGGCGGCGCGCACCTCGGCGGGCGCGTCCAGATATTTCGAGAAGGAGCACACGGCGCGTTTATAGACTTCGAAGAACAGACCGTCCTTGCTGCCGAAGTGCTGGAAGATCGAGCCTTTGGCGATGCCGAGTGTAGCCGCGATGTCGCCGACGCGCGCGGTGTGGTAACCGTTCTCGGCGAAGTGCTGCATGGCAGTGTCAATGATGCGGGAGCGCTTGGCCTCGGATCGGGGCCGGGATGCGGAGTGGCGCATGTAACGTGGGGGTGCAACGGGATTGCTCGCGATTCCGCTCATGGATGACTCCAAGTCACGGAAGCATATAAGAGACGGCTCCAATTTTCAATTTCATTCTTAGCGGTTCATTCTAGCGGTTGGCGCAGGAAGGTATGGTTTCGCTGCACATGGCTGCGGGAGGTTGAGCCAGACTGGTGAAACAGGCTCTCCGCTCCATCTAGGACGCGACCACAGTCGGCGGCGACAACGAACCAGTGACGAGCAGGCTCCGCGGCGAGAGCCTGCTCGAGTGGTTTGTGGCTGAATTAGCCGGCGGTGCGCAAGCGCGGCTGTTCCGCGTGTACGAGGGGCGCATCCACAAGATGTTCGCTGAGGAACCAGGCTTGCAATTCATTGGCCCGAAGCACGTCGCTGACGACCAGATCGTTGGTGCCATCGTCGCCAAGCTCATCGGCAAGGCGCGCCAACTTGCGGCAGTGGCCGATGATGATTTGGTGGGCATCCAGCAGGCGGGAAATCTGCACCGGAACCTCTTCCCTGCCCCGCGGCGGACGCTCGATGCGCGTGGTTTCGGCCACGTCGGCAGCCATAGCAATTGAGACGCCACCAAGAAGTTGTATCCGTTCGGCGATCGTGTCGACGATCTCCGATTGTTCCCCATAATGTTTGTCGAACAGGAGATGGAGCTGATAAAAGGTTGGTCCCGCGACTTGCCAATGCGATTTCTTATAGAGATCGCGCAGGGTCATCGTGTCGGCCAGCAACAGGTTCAGTTGTTCGGACATTTCCAGGCGCACCGGCTCCTCAAGCTCGAGAGGCAACATGTGTGAGACGGTGCCATACGCTTGAATTTCGGGAGCACTCTGGTGAAGACGAGGCTGCGCGCTCACCTGCCCTCGCGCGCCGTTTTCCGATTTTGCGTTGAGATCTTTCTTGGCCATAAACAATGTTCTCCTCGCTGCTTAACAGTCTTAGTACCTTGGCTTCTGTTCGATGCCCAGAACCGGCGCTTGGATGCGGTGGGGCCTTCCGGAAGACAGATTTCGAACCGGAATCAGGCAGAAAATGGGCGATTAATAAAGCGGCGGGTTGGGGAATATGGGGTATGATCAAGACATGCCTTACATCCTCGAACACCTCACCAGCCTTCGTCAGGAAATCACGGATTTACGGAACATGAACGCTCGCTCCGCAGCCAAGACTGCGGACAGCCAGATCGACCAATCGGCGGCGGAGATGCGCGCCAACCGCCTGGTGGAGATCAAGAAGGAGTTGTCGCAGATGCTCAACCGGCCCGATGATCCCGCAGTCTGGTGGGAAAAGGGCGGCCGGCGGAATCGCATCGCTTAACCGGCTAGAAACAGGGTTTCCGGTTTCTAGCTTCCGGTTTCCAGTAGTCTGCGGAACCGAAAACTAGAAGCTGGAAACCGGCAACGGTATATGCCTCCACGGGACTCCGTTCCGGTGGGGGTTTTTGTTTTGGGCTTGAAGGCTGCGGGTCAGGGCGTGAGGGTTTGAGCGGCGGCGACAAGGGCGGCGGCGAGTCCTGCGGATTGGGGCACCCCGCCCTGGGCCAGGTCTCGGGTGCCACCGCCGCGTCCGCCGAGCTTGACTACGGTTTCTTTCAGGAGCGCACCCATGTCGTGGGGCTGGCCGGCGGATTGAGCGAAGACAAGCGCGGGTTGTGGCGACTCGCTGGCGAGGAGCGCGGTCACGGCTGGAGATTGGCGGGTCAGTTTCTGGGCCAGCAGCTTGAGGAAATCGAGGTCGGGGCCGGAGAAAGTGCGAACGACCAGCTTGCGGCCGTGGCTCTCGGGAGTCTCCGCTAACAGGCTTGCGGCTTGCACCGCGGCCAGTTCTTCCTGCGATTGTTCGCGTTGCTTGCGCAGCGACCTGATCTCGTCGAGAGACTTGCGGGCTTGATGCGGAATGTCATAGATCTGCGCGGAAAACAGTGCGGCGGTCTCGGTCAGCGTGTTGAAATCGCGGCGCGCGCTGGCGACGGCGCGCTGGCCGGCAACGAATTCGACGCGGTATCCCTGGCGAACTTTCTCGGCCTTGCGCAGGAAGATTCCGCCAATCTGTCCGGTGCGGTTCACGTGCGTGCCGCCGCAGGCGGTGAGATCGAAGTCGCGGATGTCGATGAGCCGCAGTTGGTCGCGCTCGACAGGTGGAAGTTTGCGCAGGCCGAGCTTCGCGGCTTCGTCGCGCGTGACGAAACGCACGTCTACGCAGCGATTCTCTAGGACGATTTCGTTGGTCAGGCGTTCGGCGGATTCGATTTGATCCGTACTGAGCGAGGGCGCGTCGAGATCGATGGAGCAGTAATCGTCGCCCATGTGAAAAGAGACGGTGGGCATATTGAAAAGACGCACGAAGGCGGCGGAGAGTACGTGCTGAGCGGAGTGTTGCTGCATGTGATCGCGACGGCGGGCAGGGTCGATTTCGCCATGGACGCTGGTTCCGGGCGGCACGTCTTTGATTGGCGCCTCCAGGTAGTGGATGACTTGACCGTCTTCGGCATCGGCGACTTCCGAGACGCGAAATCTGGCGCCGGGTTCATCGGTAACGATCCAGCCGGTGTCGTGGATCTGGCCGCCGCTCGTGGGGTAGAAAGCCGTGCGATCAAGAATGATTGCCGGGCGCGGGCTTTCGACGACCGAGCGGACTTCGGCGTCAAAGTGGTAGAGGAAGGAGTCGTTGTAGTAGAGACGCTCAGTCATGGCTCATTGATTCATGCTGAAGCTTAAGAATATGGACCGAGCGGATGGTTATCAAGTCATTGTGATCGGTGATGCCCCGCCGCCTTTCGCGTCGAGCCTTCGATGTTATCTTTAAGTGGTTGCGCTAAGAAGCGTATCCACATGGACGTTCTCCAAAAGCTTTTTGACCAGCATTTCCAGGTTCCGCCCAAGACTTTGCAGCCACTGCAGGGCGAGCTCGGTGGGTCTGGGAGAAAGATCATCCGGCTTTCTACGGACAAACTCAGCGCGATTGGGATTCTGTACGGCGTGCCTGAAGAGAACGTCGCTTTTCTGGAGTTTTCCCGGCATTTTCGCCGGCACGGTCTGCCCGTGCCGGAAATTTATGCGGAAGACTTAAGCCGCGGCGCTTACCTTGAAGAAGACCTCGGGGACACGACGCTTTTCGAGTTTCTCTCGAAGCATCGCGCAGGCGACGACATCGCTCCGCAAGCGGTGGAAGCATACCGCAAAGTTGTGGCCGTGTTGCCGCGCTTTCAAATCGAAGCCGGACGCGATTTGAATTACAACGTGTGCTATCCGCGGGGCAGCTTCGATCGCCAGTCCATCTCTTGGGACCTGAATTATTTCAAATATTACTTTCTCAGGCTCGCCGGCATCTCCTTCAACGAACAGGCGCTCGAAGACGATTTCGACCGTTTGACGAATTTCCTCTTGAGCGCCCGTGCCGATTATTTCCTTTACCGCGATTTCCAATCTCGCAACATCATGCTGCGCGACGGCCAGCCGTTTTTCCTGGATTATCAAGGCGGCCGCAAAGGCGCGCTGCAATATGACATCGCTTCCCTTTTGTACGATGCCAAGGCCGATCTGACGCCGGAACTGCGCCAGCAGTTGCTCGATCTCTACATCGACAAGCTTGGCGGTTTTATCGAACTGGAGCGCGAGGCGTTCCTGCATCATTACTACAGCTACGTTTACGTTCGCATCCTGCAGGCGCTGGGCGCTTATGGCTTTCGCGGTTTTTATGAGCGCAAGGCGCATTTTCTGCAGAGCGTGCCGTATGCGCTGAAGAACCTGCGCTGGCTGCTGCACAACGTGAAGCTGCCGATCGCGCTGCCGACGCTGATGGATGCGTTCAACAGCATGCTGGCGTCGGAGAAATTGCAGGGCCTGGCCTCCGAGGCGGAGAACCTGACGGTGCAGATTCTAAGCTTTTCCTTTCACCGCGGAATGCCAAAAGACGAAAGCGGACATGGTGGCGGGTTTGTATTCGATGGTCGCAGCCTGCCGAATCCCGGCCGCGAAGAGCGTTTCAAAACGCTCACGGGCAAAGACGCGCCAGTAATCGAATATCTGAATCAGCAGGAGAGCGTGCATCAATTTCTGGCCAGCGTGATGTCGCTGGTCGATGCCAGCGTGAGCGAGTATCAGCGGCGCGGCTTCAAACATTTGATGGTATCGTTCGGCTGCACCGGCGGGCAGCATCGTTCGGTGTATCTGGCGGAACAGTTGGCGAAACGTTTACGCGGCCGGAATGGAGTCGAGGTGGTGGTGCGGCATCGCGAGTTGGAGAATCCCGCCCCATGAAAGCGATGATTCTGGCCGCCGGCCTGGGCACGCGCCTGCGTCCGCTCACCGACAATCGTCCCAAGGCGCTGGTGGAAATTGCTGGCCGAACCCTGTTGGAAATCACGCTTTCCCGCTTGCGCAGGTTTGGAGTCCGCGAAGTAATCATCAATGTGCATCACTTTGCCGACATGGTCGTCGAGTATCTACGAAAGAATGACCACTTCGGAATGCGGATTGAAGTCTCGCGCGAAGAAGTGTTGCTCGACACCGGCGGTGGATTGAAAAAAGCGGCCTGGTTCTTTCTGGAGAACCCCAGCCATCTAGACGAGCCGTTCTTTCTGCACAATGTTGACGTCATCAGCACGATGGATCTGGGACGGATGGTGCAGTTTCATGCTGAGCACCAGGCCCTCGCCACGCTGGCGGTCGAAGACCGCGCGACTTCGCGATACCTGCTGTTCGATCGACAGCTTCAACTTTGCGGGCGGCGATCAGGGCGCGATCAGACTGCGGAACTTGTTCGACCGTCCCCGAAGGTGCAAGCGCTGGCCTTTTCCGGCATCCACATTATCTTGCCTCGCATTTTTGCGATGATGACGGAAGAAGGTATTTTCTCGATCATTCCTTCCTATTTGCGGCTCGCTGCCCAAGGCGAAAGAATTCTCGCGTTTCGCACCGATGAATATTATTGGCGCGATATGGGCCGACCGGAGAATGTGGCGCAAGCGGCTCAGGATTTGAAGAACAAACTCTTTTCCTGGTGAACCTGCAGGGCATTGGAGGGAACTCGGGAGGTCTAGGCCGGGCCTGAAACCAGTTCCGCAAATTTGCCGAGGTCAATGTTTCCGCCGCTGACGACACACACGATCTTGCCGTTCCCGGCTTTGCCACTGAGTCCGGCGGCGACTGCGCACGCCGCAGCACCTTCCGAGATCAGGTGATTCCGAGCCGCAACGATCGTCATGGCTCGGCGGGTTTCTTCGAGCGAGACAACGATCGAGCCGGCCAGCAGGCGGCGGGCGAGCGTCCACATACTCGGCAAGACTGACTTGCCGCCGCAGCCGTCCACAAAACTTGTTTTCCAGTCGGGAAACTTCTGGGCTGAACCCTTGATAAACGACAGGTGAAGCGGTGCCGCGGTCTCCGGTTCAGCCCCGAATACCTTGACCTCCGGCTTCAGGGCGGCCATGGCAGACGCGATTCCGCAACTGAGGCCGCCTCCGCCGAAGCCGGCCACAATCGAGGTGACGTCCGGCAAATCTTCCAGGATTTCCAGACCAGCCGTGGCATTGCCCGCCATGAAGTTGTCGTCGTCGAAGGGATGAACAAAGACGCCCTGAAACGCGGGATGCTTGCGTTCGGTCACTGCGGTCCAACATTCATCCATGGACGCCTGACGAATGCCTGCGCCCAACCGCTGGATGGCATCGAGCTTCGCGGCCGGGGCGGTATCCATGACCAGAACGTCGCAGCGGGTCCCGAGGATCCGGGCCGCCAGGGCCACTCCCTGGGCGGCGTTGCCGGCGCTGACAGTCCACACACCCTTCGCCCTGTCTTCCGGACGGAGCAGCGAGATGGCGTTATAAGCCCCGCGCAGTTTGAACGAACCGATCGGTTGGAACGATTCGAGCTTGAGATAAATTTCGCCGGGAGCGTGCTCGTAATACAACCGAACCAGTGGTGTCCGGACCGCCGCCTGGTAAACGCGCTGGCGAGCCGCCAGAATCGAGTCCAGAGGGATAGTGCGGTCGGCGCGGTTATGGGTTGCCGTGGTTGTCATGTTAGAAAGTGGCTAGAATTCTACTACGCTTCCCCGAACGGCTCTTTCAGCAAGGCTCAGTGCAACGGCGAATATGGCGCCCACAATCCTTTCGAGGCCTACCAACTCCCCGGCTTTCGTTGACTTGACCGCTACGCGGATCGTAGGATTCTGCCCGAGTGATCGATTCAACCATGTTCTCATCGCATCGTCTAAAAGATCGGCAGTATCGGAGGATCTGCATGCCACATTCATTTTTCCGTCGTAGAGGCGCTGCGCCGGTTTGCGTGGCTGTATGCATTGCCCTAACCACAACCGTGTATTCGCAGAATTCACTGGGCCCACAGCCCATACCGCTGCCTCCGCCCGTTGTCGTGCCGGCTGACACACCTTATCCCGGCACGATTTCGTTGCTTGTCGATGTCACCAACATCAAGGTTCGCGTGCTGAATGTGCACGAGACGATCCCGATAAAAGGCCGCGCCATTACGTTGCTCTACCCGGAGTGGCTCCCCGGAACGCACTCGCCATCGAACCCAGTGGGCGAACTTGCCGGCCTTGCCGTCACGGCAAATGGCAAACGCATTCCCTGGGTGCGCGACCGCGTGGACGTGTATGCATTCCATGTCGAGGCGCCGCAGGATGCAACGACGCTGGACATAAACTTCCAGTACCTGGCCCCGCAGGATCCCAAACGAGGCCGTATTTCCTCGAAGTTCGCCGACGTTACCTGGAACAGCGTGCTTCTCTATCCGGCGGGATACTTCTCGCGGGATATCAAATTCGAAGCTGCGCTCCGTTTGCCGGGGGGATGGAAATTCGCCAGTGCTCTGGACGTGAAATCGCAAGAGGGCTACCTGGTTCAGTTCAAAGACACAACGCTGAATACGCTGGTCGACTCGCCACTTTATGCGGGCGTCAACTTCAAACGTTTAGACCTGTCCACGGGGCCGGACAACCCGGTGTACCTCGATGTCTTCGCCGACAAACCTGCCGATCTCGAGATCACTCCGGAAGAACTGCAATACCACAGGAACCTTGTGATTGAGGCGCGGAAGCTTTTCAATTCGCAGCACTATGATCACTACGATTTCCTTTTTTCTGTCAGCGACACCGTCAGCGGCAAAGGCCTGGAGCACCACCAATCGAGTGAGGACGGTTCTCGTGCCAATTATTTTACAGACTGGGGTGCAGGAGTTGCCGGTCGGGCTCTTCTGGCCCACGAATACACGCATTCGTGGAACGGCAAGTTCCGCCGGCCGGCTGACTTGTGGACGCCCAACTTCAACGTGCCCATGCGCAACGACCTGCTATGGGTTTATGAGGGCTTGACGGACTATTACGGCAACGTCCTCACAGCGCGTTCCGGAATGCGTACTCCCGAGCAGGCCCGCGATGTATTCGCACAAATCGCTGCGGCCTTCGAAATCAGCTCGGGACGCACGTGGCGCTCTTTGGAAGACACGACCACCGCGCCTATTATTTCGTCTCACGGCAGCGCCCAGGATGGCTGGCCGAGCTGGCAGCGGGGGTACGACTACTACCCTGAGTCAGACCTCATCTGGCTCGACGCCGACACGAAGATCCGCGAGCTGAGCGGGGGAAAGAAGTCTCTTGACGATTTCGCGAGGCTCTTTTTCGGGATCGACAATGGGAGCTACATCACCGTTCCGTATACGTTGGACGATCTCGTGAAAGCGTTGAACACCGTGCAGCCGTACGATTGGGCAGGATTCTTACGCACACGGGTTTACGAGGTCAGCCCGAACGTTCCGGAGAACGGGTTTACGCAGGGTGGTTATCGCCTCGTGTACAACGATAACGAACCGGAGTGGCTGGAGAAAGCAGAGAGCGTTCGCGGAGCGAGCTTCGCTAGCTCACTTGGGTTCTCGGTAAAGTCAGAGGGCAGCCCTGATTCACATGGCAGCCTTGATAACGTTTGGTGGGACAGTCTGGCCTTCAAAGCTGGCATCACGCCGGATATGCAATTGCAGGCCGTCAACGATCAGAACTACACTGCCGCGGTCCTGCGCGAAACCATCCTTGCCGCAGAGAGAACCAAGGAACCAATCAAGCTCTTACTTAAGCGTGGCGACGAGTTTGTCACAGTCTCTCTGGACTACCACGGCGGAATGCGCTACCCGCACTTGGAGAGAGTCGAGACAACGCCCGATCGGCTGGATGCGATACTCGCGCCGGCGAAATAGAAGTCAATAGTGCCGGAGCTAAGGTTTTGTCAGGCCGCTATTAGTATGGGCCGATGATTCCAGCAATAGCGCGGTTCGCTGGCGGCGTTGCAGCATCCTTCGTGTCCAGCACATCGAGATATTTCAGGCCAGAGCCGGTGTTGAAGAGCACGACCGTATCCTCGGCGCTGAAGAATCCGCTGGCTAACAGTTTCTGGTAGGCGACAAGCGATGCCGCGCCCTCGGGCGCAGCGAAGATGCCTTCGACCTTCGCCCAGTGCCGAGTAGCATCGAGAATCTCGGCGTCGGTGGCCGCGATCGCGAGCCCCCCGCTTTTTTTCAGGATGTCGAGGATCAAGTAGTCGCCGTAAGGTTTCGGCACGCGCAAGCCGGAGGCGAGAGTCGAGGCGTGCGACCACATTTCCGAAGTGGCCCGACCTTCATCCCATGCTTTAACAATAGGGGCGCATCCCGCAGATTGCACGCTAATCATGTTCGGGCGCTCAGGGCCGATGAAACCCAGTTGTTCCATCTCGTCGAAGGCCTTCCACATCCCCAGCAGGCCAACGCCGCCGCCGGTGGGATAGATGATGCCCTGCGGCAGTTTCCATCCAAGTTGTTCGGCGACCTCATAGCCCATGGTCTTCTTGCCTTCGACGCGGTAAGGCTCTTTGGTCGTGGAGACGTCGAACCATCCTTCTTTCGACCATGCGGGTTTCTCTTTTAGCTCCGCGATTTTGCGGGCGCAGTCGGAGATGAGGCCATCGACCAGCGTGACGTGCGCGCCGTAGTAGTGGCACTCGATGCGGTTGGCCAGGGGAACA
The DNA here is from genome assembly GCA_963714225.1 of uncultured Acidobacteriaceae bacterium. Lineage (GTDB taxonomy): Bacteria > Acidobacteriota > Terriglobia > Terriglobales > Acidobacteriaceae > Sulfotelmatobacter. Next base: position 77,092 of record CAVQNY010000056.1, read on the forward strand.
TCTTTGGGCATGAAGATGTGGGCTTCGATGTTGGCGGCGGCGGCGTAGGCGGCAAGGGCCCCGGCGGCGTTTCCGGCGGAAGGAATGGCAAGCTTCTTCAGTCCGAAATGCCGGGCCATGGTAACGGCGGCGGAAAGTCCGCGAGCTTTGAACGAGCCGGTGGGATTCAGGCCTTCGTCTTTGATCAAGACGTTGGTGAATTCGCGGCTGCGCAGCATGGGAGTGAATCCTTCGCCGAGCGAGACCGGCGTGGCTTCGGGAAGCACGGCGTCGTAACGCCACATAGTGGGAGCGAGCGGCAGCAGCGATGCGGGCGAGAAACTTTTCTTAACGCTCGGAAGATCGTAGCGCGCGTAGAGAATGCCGCCATCCTTGGGGCAAACGGTTTGGGGACGGTCGGCGGGGAAATGCTCGCCGCAGCGCGTGCATTCCAGGTGAGTGAGGCGCGACACGCAGAAAGTTTATCAGGCGTAAGGGTGCAATGGCGGGGAGGAAGCAAGAGATTGACCCCTAAGTATTCGACAAGCTATTTACGTCTCGCAGGAGTTCGCACAAACACGACCGCCACATCGTCGCTGTAGATCGGCTGCCAGCCTGGGGTTTCGACCAGAATGTTGGCCAAGGCAGAATCCTTGGGAACGACAGCACCGTGAGCCGGATGCTGCTGAAGAAAATCCTCCCAGCCCGGCTCCACGTGCATCATCTTCAAATACGATTTCACAAACGCCTCGCCGTAAAAATCGTGGCGGTCGTCGACCACCATTCGCACCCGCGGATAAAGCCGGTAGATCAAATACCCGCCCCAATAGTCGGGACTAACCAGTGGCCCCTGCACATCCTGCTTCTCCAGGTAATCCACCGCGTAGACCGGAAACCGCTTCGCGTCAAAGTGGGCGTCCATCAGCGGCCTCGCGCCGAGCTTGCCGCCCTGCGCCGCGATCCAACAGGTCAGCACGATTGCCGCGATCGGCCAAAGATGGCCCGACAGGCTCAACTCGATCACCTTCATTCGCTGAAGGAATGATGTGGAGGCCAGCCTGCGCCATCGAACCAAGGTTTGTCGATCTGCAAGTCTCTCCATCCCATGCGACAACCAGGGCCCGATCACCAGAATTAACAGCAGTGACGAAACGGGGATGTTGCGGGAAGCGTACAGTCCCGAATACACCGCGAACAACATCACCAGGCTTTGGCTCGCGCTGGCCTCGCGTCTTTTCGCCGCCAACGCCACCAGGGTCAGCAGCAAAACTCCCGCAAAACACTTCTGCGCCACATAGTGAAAATTAGGAGATTGAAACTCGTCAATGTGATCCATCAGAAAACGATTCGAAAGATAGCGGTAAATATGAACCTGTAACCGAAAGCCGTAAGGATTCACCAAGGTCGCGGCCGCGCTCACGAGGCCGGTGAAAGTCAGAGCCCAGGCGCGCCGTCCTGCCCTGATCTTCTGCAAGATATCTTCGAACCGATCTCCCTTCAGCCCGAACCACTGCCACACCGCGCCGAACCAGTAAATCGCGAGAAGCGCAAAACCAACCAGAAATCCGCCATGGACGTTCACCCACACCACCATCAGCAGCGGCAACAGCCACAACTGCCAACTGCGCTGAGAATCGGAATGAGAAGGGGAGGAAGCGAAATGAGAGCCGGCACACCTTTTCTCCGCCGACTCCAGAATCCAAAACCACGCTACCGTGAACAACCAGCTCACCACGTGCGGCCGCGCCAGAACATGAATCATGGCCCCCGACTCCGCCAGCAGCACCAGGACTAACGCCACCAAAACATTCGTGCCCCGCCGGAGCAGCAGCCGGAACGTCCAGGCGAACAACCCAGCGATAATCAAAGCCGTAAACAGCACCACGCCGTTCAGCCCTGCCGCACTGTCCAGCCAACCTACGACCACGTCGTACAGCCACTCCCAGGCAAACCAAGGCTGGCCCGAGGTGACCGAGGATGTCATCGGTGAAAACGGATCGGCGCGGGGAATCTCACGCGTCGCCAGAATCAGTTGCCCGGTGCGCATATGCCAGCCAATTCCGGCATCGCCCAACAACCGCACCGATAGAGGGGTGAACACGAGCAGACTCAACAGCACCACGAAAAGCACATCACCGGCCGACGGGACGAGCCATCGCACCCACGCCGGATGCAAGCCCGCAGCCGAACTTCTGGAGCCGATTGCCATCGCGCTGAATCTTATAGAGTAGGAGCCTGATCGGCAAGAGAATGAACGGCAAGACGGCACATCAAGCTGCACATCGCGTCGTGATTGTGGGAGCGGGCTTCGGTGGGCTGAACGCTGCCCAGGCGCTGGCCGGCGCATCTGTAAGCATCACCGTCATCGATCGGAAAAATCATCACACCTTTCAGCCGCTCCTCTATCAGGTGGCGACCGCCGGTCTCTCCCCCGGCGAGATCGCCGCCCCTATCCGATCTATTCTGCGCCATCCTAAGAACGTAGAAGTGCTCATGGCCGAGGTCACCGGCTTCGACCTCGAACGCCGCGTGGTCGAAACCGTATTGCAATCCGACCATCAGGAAGTTCCCTACGATTCCCTCATCGTCGCCGCCGGCGCCAGCCACGCCTATTTCGGCCACGACGAATGGCAAGCTCTCGCGCCCGGCCTCAAGACCATCGAGGACGCACTCGAAATTCGCCGCCGCGTTCTGCTGGCCTTCGAACTTGCAGAGCGCCGCGCCTCTGCCGGCGAATCCTTCGATCCGTTGAACTTCGTGGTCGTCGGCGCCGGCCCCACCGGAGTCGAACTCGCCGGAACCCTCGCCGAAATCTGCCGCCACGCCCTCGCCCAAGATTTCCGCGCCATCGATCCGCGCCTTGCTCGCATCCATCTTGTCGAAGGCGGGCCGCACGTTCTACCCGCCTATCCTGAGGATCTTTCGCGCAGCGCGCTCGAGCAACTCGAGCGGTTGGGCGTGGAAGTGCTCACTTCAACGATGGTGACGAAGATTGAGCCCGGCGTCATTTACATGGGCGAAACGCGGATGAACGCAGCCGTCATCCTGTGGGCCGCGGGTGTAGCCGCTTCATCGCTGGGCCAAAAACTTGGCGTGCCCGTCGATCGCGCCGGACGCGTGCTCGTCAATCCCGATCTCAGCCTTCCCCGCCATCCCGAAGTTTTCGTCATCGGGGACTTGGCCGCCCTGAACGACCGATCGGGCAAACTGCTTCCCGGCGTGGCGCCCGTCGCCATCCTCGAAGGCCGGTTCGTCGCCAAACTGATTCGACAAGAGATTGACAGGAGAATGGAACTCGGCCCAACCTCGCCGGTGCAGCCGAAACCCGTGTCTCGCCCGGCTTTTCACTACCGCGACAAAGGCAGCCTCGCCACCATCGGCCGCGCCGCCGCAGTCGCGCAGTTCGGCAGGTTTCACATCTCTGGATTCATGGCCTGGCTGGCATGGCTGTTCGTCCACATTCTTTTCCTGATTGGTTTCCAGAACCGCGTTCTGGTCTTCATCCAGTGGGCGTGGTCGTATTTCACGTATGAGCGCGGCGCTCGCCTGATCACCGGCAGCACCAGTCTTCCCGGCTGGGGCGGCACGCACTCTGGGAATCCCGGCGCTGGCGAGGCCGAAGAAATGTCTGCCGTGAGCCATAAATGAGAGTAAGAATATTGTTGTAGGCGATGGGCGACCAATGAAAAGCAATCGAATCCTGCGAATTCTTCTCGCCCTGGTGGCAGCTCTTGTTCTCAGTTCCATCTCTTACGCTGAGGTCCTCAAGATCGTCGTCAACGACACCATTCAGCCCATCACCGAGGAATACATCGCCCGCGCCATCGACGAAGCCCAGCGCCGCAACGATCAAGCTGTATTGATCGAGATCAGTACTCCCGGAGGCGCCGTCGAATCCACCCGCCACATCATCGAGAAGATCACGAACTCGTCGGTTCCCGTCATCCTCTACGTCGCACCCAGTGGCAGCCGCGCCGGTTCGGCCGGAATTTTCGTCCTCGAAGCAGCCGATGTGGCAGCCATGGCTCCCGGAACCAACGCGGGAGCGGCGCATCCAGTCTTGGTTGGCCTGTTCGCGCCCAAGGTTGACGACGAAATGAAGCGCAAAATTGAGAATGATACCGCCGCCCTCATGCGCTCGGTCGTCTCCAGACGAGGTCGCAACGTTGAGGTCGCGGTAAGCGCCGTGCTCGAATCCAAGTCCTTCACCGATCAGGAAGCCCTCGCGCAGCATCTCATCGACTACGTGGCCTCCAGCGAGGACGATCTTTTCCGCCAGATGGAGGGCAAAAGCTTCAAGCGCTTCAATGGCCAGGAGGTCACCCTGAAGCTCTCGGGCCAGCCCATTGTGCCCTTCGGCATGACGTTGAAGGAACAGATCCTCGATTATCTGATGGACCCCGACATCATTTTCATTCTGCTCGCCATCGGCCTCCTCGCGCTCTATGCCGAATTCAATCATCCCGGCGCGGTTATTCCCGGAACGGTCGGCGTCGTCTTCATTTTGATTGCGGTGTTCGCTCTCAATCTGCTGCCTACGCGCTTTGCCGCGCTGGGCCTCATTCTGGCAGCATTCGCACTTTTCGCCGCCGAAGCCAAGTTCGCCTCTCACGGCGTGCTCACCATCGGGGGCATCGCGCTCCTCACTCTCGGAGGACTGCTCCTCGTCGATTCGCCCATCCCGGAAATGCGTGTCCACCTGCTGACGGCGCTCGCGGTAAGCATTCCGCTCGGCTTGATCACGGCCTTCCTGATGAGCATCGCTCTCAAAGCTCGCCGCAATAAAATGTTCTCAGGAGCTCAGGGATTGATCGGCGAGACTGGCATCGCCCAAACTGCTCTTTCCCCGCGCGGAAAGGTATTCGTCCACGGCGAACTCTGGGACGCCGTCTCCTCCGCGGATCTGTCTGCCGGCCAGTCCGTGGTGGTGCGCCGCATCGACGGATTCTTGCTTCAGGTCGAACCGCTGGCCGCAACGCGAACCGCCCCAGCACCGGTCCTTCCCGGGTAAACCTCAGCCCGCCCACCAGCGCCAGCCACCGACCCCATCCGAATTCCGCGCGCCCCGCCCGTCCATTGCGTTACAATCCGCCTCAGCAGCGCTCGCGTGTTTCAGGCGTGGAGGCATCGGTATGGAAATCGGTTTTGGCTTTACCACAGTCGTCGTCATCATCATCGTCATCTACTTGCTCAGTTCAATCAAGATCCTGGCCGAGTACGAACGCGGCGTAATCTTCCGTCTGGGCCGCCTTTTGGATGCTGCCAAGGGCCCCGGTGTCGCGCTCGTGTTTGCCCCCATTGACCGCATGGTGCGGGTCTCGCTTCGCCAGGAAGCTCTCGAAGTTCCGCCGCAGGACATCATCACCCGCGACAACGTTACGCTCAAAGTGAACGCCGTCATCTTTCTCCGCGTCATCGATCCCCGCAAGGCCGTGGTCGAGGTTTCCAACTACGTCTACCAGACCTCGCAGTTCGCGCAAACCACGCTGCGCTCCGTGCTCGGCGAGCAGGAGCTTGACGAACTTCTCGCGCATCGCGACAAGATCAATCTGCGACTGCAAAGCATCCTCGACCAGCACACCGCGCCCTGGGGAGTGAAAGTCGCGAATGTCGAAGTGAAGCAGGTCGACATGCCGGAATCCATGCTGCGCGCCATGGCGAAGCAGGCCGAGGCCGAGCGCGAAAAGCGTTCCAAGATCATTCACGCCGAAGGCGAGTACTCAGCCGCACAGCGCCTGGTGGACGCCGCCCATCTGCTGGCCACCGAACCCGTAAGCGTGCAGCTCCGCTACCTGCAGACGTTGACGGAAATCGGCGTCGAGAAAAATACCACCGTGATCTTCCCCGTCCCCGTGGACTTCTTCTCGGGCCTCCAGAAGTTGCTGGGCAAGGGAGACGACGCAGCGCCGGCCGCCAAGTCGGCATAGCGAATTTTCGTGGCGCAGGATCTTCGGGAACGCGGGATTTGGTGGTTGAGATTTTGGGTCGCAACGCTTCAGCGCTGCGATAACGATGTGCGAGGAAGGGCTTTAGCCCCGAGGTACATAGTTGCGATGCATTCACCGGACACCGAAATCACCTTAGGTACCGCGAAACTGCTGGGCCTCTTCTTCGGCCTGGTAATCATCTGCGCCATTTTCTTCGCGCTCGGCTACACACTAGGCCGCAAATCAGATGCCGGCCTCGCCGCACCCGGCACGGCGGCTTCCGTGCCCACCGCATCCAACGGCTCCAAGCCGGTCGGCTCGTCATCTGCCCAACCCACTCCACCGATGACTTTTTACAAAGCCGTCGAGCAAAAGAACGCCAATGCGCAACTAACGCCAGCCTCGCCTAACGCGGCATCCACCAGTTCCGCAGCTGCCGGTCAAGCTCCCGCATCTTCACCCGGCGCATCGTCAACAGGCACCCAGGCGCCGCCGTCGCAGACGGCCAACCCGCCCGATCCCATGGTTGCGCTCCCCACCGTCGGTTATTTCGTGCAGGTCGCCGCAGTCAGCAAGCAGGATGATGCCGAAGCCCTGGTCGACGCTCTCAAGAAAAAACAATACCCCGCCTTCGTGGCCAGCAATTCCGCCACCGACAAGCTGTTTCGCGTGCAGCTCGGTCCCTTCACTGACATCAAAGACGCCGAGGCCATGCGCTCCCGCCTCATCGACGATGGATACAACCCGATCCTAAAAAAGTAAAAGTAAAAACTGAAGAAGTGAAACACCCCTGTGAAGCTCGTCCCTCTGTTGAACCGTCGTGTCATCTTCAAGCCGCACGGCATCGACCCGCTCGACACAACTATTCTCAAGCAGGACGAAACTGGCTATTGGATCCGCGGCGGCACTCCTCACCTGGAGCAATCCAACTGTTCCCGGCCGGGTAGCGAGGTGCGCTACCTCGAATCTACCCGCATCCATGGGCTGCGAACCGCGGGGCAGCGTCCCGGGAGAACCTCGCACAACTCAATATTGACAATCGTCAATTTAACAGTTATTCCTACTCCATCCTATGACCACGGTGCCGACGCCTCTCGACCACAAGCTCCATGCCATTGCCGATCCCACGCGGCGCCGAATCCTCAGTGCCCTCAAACAACGCGGCCCAGCTTCCACCAGCGCCCCCGCAATCGGAAAGCACGCCGGCCTCTGCGCCGGCGATATTGAAGAACGGGTGCGGCTCTCCCAGCCAACCATCTCGCATCACATGGCCATCCTCACCGAGGCGGGCCTGGTCGACGCAGTGAAGCAGGGCCAATGGCGCTGGTATCGCCGTAACGAAAAAGCTCTCCGCCGATTGGTGAAGAGCCTGCGCACGCAACTGTGATGGAATCCTAGTCCGGCATCGACCCCGGACAGGAGCGCGATTGCGCTCTAGTAGAAAGCCTTTGACTCCCAGACCAGGTCGTCACTCCATATTCATCTTGCAGCGGGACGCCAGGTCCCACTCAATCTGCCGAGCACTGCCCGCCCGGAATGGTTTTCACTCGTCCGGAGCGAAGGTCATCCACTCGGCGTTCAATCTCTTCGGCGCAGGCGGCTTCCGCCCGCAAGCGGCGAGGCCAGAAACCCCCTTTTCCTTTCAACGACTTACCCCGCCCAATCCCGGAATCAACCGCTAAACCCCATTTTTCTCCCATTCGTTGAGATAAAGATGCGCAACTCCTTCCCCTCCAATAGGATGACCGAAAGACCAATACCCAGGGAAAAGTGTAAGAACCAGATTCAATTCCCCGGGAGAGCCACAGGTAGGGTTGGTTTTTGCAGACTGGGTTTTGTGGGCTAGGGATCTCAGGTGAAGCCAAGGCAAGTTTCTGCTAGGGTGTCCCACGACCAAAAACCCAAGACCTAAGACCTGACGAAGAAAAAGAGTTCCAGAAGGCCAAAGCTCGAAAGCTGAAGCCCGAAGCCCGAATTCAGGAGCCAGAAACTAATGCGCAAGCCGATCAAGTACGTAGAGAAAGCAGTAACCGTCGCCGCCAAAGGCGCTTGGGTGGTATTCGACCGCTTGAATCGTATCAAGCCCAACCCCTCGCCCACCCCGAAATGGTCCGACAAGCCTCTGCTCAAGTCCTACGAAAAATCGAAGCCACCCCTCGGCTGGCCCCGCTCCACCGATTCGCTCTGCCCGAAGTGTGTCCCGGAAATCCGCCAGCAGATTCTCGACGGCAAACTTCCTCACGAAGTTCTGATGAACGAAAAGGTAGGCGAGATCAAAGCCACCATCATCGAGCGAGACGGCAATATCCTAATGGTCAAGGACTGTCCCGAAGCACGGCCACTTCGAAGACGTGATGTCGATCGACACCGAATTCTCGAAGCACCTGGAAGACGTCTTCCCCGGCCGCGACATCGCCGCCCACAACGACGAGAAGCTCCACCATCACGGCTCTTCCACGGTAAAGTATGGCCGCGGTTCTGTGTTGACGATCGATCTAACCAACCGCTGCAACATGATGTGCGACCCTGCTTCATGGACGCCAACCAGGTAGGCTTCGTCCACGAACTCCAGTGGGAAGAAATCAAGCAGATGCTAGACAACGCCATCACCATCAAGCCACGCCGACAGATGAGCGTGCAGTTCTCCGGCGGCGAGCCCACGTTGTCACCATATTTCCTGGACGCGGTCCGCTACGCAAGAAAAGTCGGATACAACTCCGTTCAAGCCGCCACCAACGGAATCGAATTCGCAAAGAGTTTTGAGTTCTGCCAGCAGGCTGTAGAGGCTGGCATGCGCTACGCCTACCTGCAATTCGACGGAATCGGAAACGCCGCCAACGCCCACCGCATGGTAGGCAACCTCTTCGACGTAAAACTAAAAGCCATCGAAAACCTGCACAAAGCCGGAGTAGAAATCGTCCCAGTCGTAACCATCGTTAACGGCATCAACAACGAACAAGTAGGAAGAATCATCAAGTTCGCCCTCGACAATCCCAAAACAATCAGCTTCCTATCATTCCAACCAGTCAGCTTCACCGGCCGCGACGAAGCCGTAACCGACGACCGCCGCCAAGCCCAACGCTACACCCTGAGTCACCTAGCCCACGACGTAAAAAACCAGACCGGCCTAGGCGAGCCAAGCCGAGACTGGTTCCCAATCAGTTTCATGGGAACTTTTTCAGCGACTGGGCCGACCTCATGCACGCCAACGACCCAAGAAACGACTGGGGGCAACTAAGTTGTGGTTGTCATCCGAACTGCGGGACTGGCATGGCGGTGATGATTGATAAGGAGACGAAGGAAGCTGTGCCGGTTACGGCTTTCTTGGCGGGAGATCAGTTGGCGAAGGACATTGCTAAGGTGAATGATGCGTCGCGGGGGAAGTTTTTGACGGCGTTTGGCATGGCGTTGTGTCTGATGAAGAATTACGATCCGTATCAGGCGCCGACGCATTTCAAGATGATGGATTTGTTGAGCAAGTTCGACAAGAATTATAACGTCACTGGGCGCAACTATGGAAAAGTTGGTCCGGACCGGACTGTCGATGATGTGATGAAGCGGCGGCAGGATCGGTGGAACTTCCTGTTTATTGCGGGGATGTGGTTCCAGGATCTGTTCAACTATGACTTCCGGCGGACGGAGCAGTGCATTATTCCTTACGCGACGCAGGAAGGCGAAATCAGCTTCTGCGCGTACAACACGGGCGTGGGCTGGCGGAACATCATCGAGAAGATGCACATGACGGCCACGCTTACCAAGTGGTACGAAGAGCACGGGCGGCACGAGATTTTTGCGGGCGGGAAAAAAGTGCAGATGGACGATGCCGCGCACTCTCTGCTGCTGCGGGAAAACATTGTGACGACCGAGTTGCAGCACGATCTGGACAAGCTGGGCATCGCGAAGAACGCTCGCGAGGAGAAGAAGCGGGCGCGGGATGCGAAGCAGCAGGCTTCGGCTGCCGGGCTTCCGGCTTCGGACGCGGACCATTCGGCAACTCCCGTTCCGGGGCATCGCGGGCCGCAGAAGAATGATGAGGCTTACAATGCGCGCATGGCTTCGTTGTATCGCGAAGTGGTGCTAAAGGAGAAGCCGGCGGTGGCGGAGAACGGATTCATTCCGCTGGGTGCGTTGGGCAAGGCGAACGGGGCTCATGCTGCGAAGCCGGAAGTGCCGCTCCCGCTGGCGGGAGACTAGCTCTCAGCCGTGTCAGCTATCAGCAAAGACCATACGGGCCGCCTGCGGGCGGCCCGGATTTGTTTGGTCCGACTGTGAATTACGTGGCGGTGTAATGAGCACCTGCGCCTTGGGTTGTGGGCAAGCGTAGAAACAAGACGCCATACACTTCGGCTTCGCAAAGGATGCGAAAAATGGGGTGCCCGGCAGGCTTTCTCACAAGACGCGAGAATAGGGCGCCGGCAGCATCGTTTCCCACCCTCGCAAAGAACGCGAGGATGGGGGCTCTTCGCTAGTGCTGCAAGCGGCTAGCCCGTTCTCAAAAACTAAATTTCAACGAGAACTCGATTACCCGCGGAGAACCCAGGGCAAAGACGCCGGAGCCCAGACCCAGGCGGTTGCTGTTGGGCTGCTAGATGGTGAAAATGAACAATATCGTTTTGGTCCAAAGTCCCCGTCTGGCACGGCTTTTCAGGCAGAAATCGATTGGATTCCCATAGCAGCCCGCGTCCGCCGCACCCGCGAGCGGCCTCCTCTGACGGCTTTATCGAAAGCGAACCTCGAGGTCGAGGCTAACCGGAACCGTCTTGCCGTTCGCTTCCGATTCAGCACTAACATGATCCGACCGCAATCGGGGTCAATCGCCAATGGAGCGCCAACTTTCCCGGAGGCACCGATCTAGTAGCGACGAGAGGATCTCGACTTCATGGCTGCCTGCTGGGCAACCGCCTTTTGACTTATCTTGGCGGTTAGGCCAGAGCCTCGCCAATCCACAGTTCGACCGATGCTGAAGCCTGTGCTACTCTCTGCCGTGGTGATTTCTTGTCGGCTGGACGCCCCTGGATTTGCTCACACAGCGCTACTTCCTCGCGACTCTGTGCGGGGACAAAACCACTCTGTGGCGAACGGTTGATCAAATGAACGTCGCTCTGATTTACCTCATGATGTTCGCCTTGATTGCGCTCCTTGTAGCCGCTCATGTGCTGCTCGTCAGGCCGAATTCGCTTTTGCGCGGGCGTGGAATTGAGACTATTCGCGGGCTTGGAGTTTGGCATCTCCTGGGGGTTCGGCACCTGCATCTGCATGCGCACAAGCATCTGCCACATCCCTGCCGGGAAACTTCCTCGCGCATCACCGGCGCCGATTCGCGCAGAGCCGCCACCGAAATCGTTCTCGCTGCTCAGTTGGCCCTTTGCCTGCTGTGGAGCTTTCTCAGCCTGTCTGCCCAAGCCTCGCCGGCCACTTCCGTCCAAACGCCAGCGCCGCACCAGGCAACGCAGGCCGGGCGGGCTGCCCCCAGCAAAGAGTCCGCGAAGACGGTGGCAGCCGCATCGGCCATTCAATTCGAGAACATGATCGAACAATCGAAGATCAAGTTCATCCTCAAGAACAGCGTCAGTCCCCAGCGCTACACGTTCGAAACTATGGCTGGCGGAGTAGCGCTCTTCGATTACAACAACGACGGTTTGCTCGACATCTTCTTTACCAACGGCGCGGCTATCCCATCGTTGGAAAAAAGCGATGCCAGTTACTCAAACCGGCTCTTCCGCAACAACGGCGACGGTACCTTCACTGACGTAACGGAGAAGGCTGGCCTGCAGGGTATCGGCTATTCCATGGGAGTGGCTGCCGGCGACTACGACAACGACGGGTTTGTCGATCTTTACGTCACCGGCGTCAACCGGAACCAGCTTTTCCATAACAATGGAGATGGCACCTTCACGGATGTGACCGAGAAGGCGGGAGTCGGCGGAATCGTCCGCAGCCTTGGGAAGGCTTGGTCGGTAGCTGCGGGATGGTTCGATTACAACAACGATGGGCTGCTCGACCTTTTTGTAGTGAACTACCTCAATTACAACATCAAAACTGCAACTCACTGCGTTCAGCAAGGACTTCCGGCCTACTGCTCGCCAGTCGATTTTCTGGGAACGCCGAACATCCTCTATCGCAACAACGGCGACGGTACTTTTACCGACGTCTCCGAACAGTCCCACATTTCCCAGTACGTTGGCAAAGGGATGGGTTTAGCGTTTGCTGACTTTGACAACGATGGCTTTACCGATATCTTCGTCTCCAACGATACGTTTGAGAATTATCTTTTTCATAACAACGGAGACGGAACCTTTACCAACGTCGCGTTGCTCGCCGGGGTTGCGTACAACGCATACGGCAAAGCCCTAGCCGGCATGGGCGCCGATTTCCGGGACATCGACAACGATGGAAGGCCGGACATCTTTGAAACTGCGATGTTCGGGGAAGCTTTTCCCCTCTACAAAAACCTGGGGGATGGTCAATTTCGAGATGTCGCCGCGGCGGCAGGGCTGAGTGCCCTGACCAGCCGCTCAACGGCCTGGGGAGCGGGGATTTTCGATTTCGACAATGATGGGAACAAAGACTTGTTCACCGCCAACGCCGACATTCTGGACAATGCCATGGAGCTGGCGCACAGGCCCTTTGCCGAACCCAATCGAGTGTTTCGCAACAAAGGCGACCTGACCTTCGAGGATCTGAGCTCAAAGGCGGGAACCGCCTTCTCCGTTCCGGCTGCGCATCGCGGCGCGGCCTTTGGCGACCTCAACGACGACGGCAAGATCGATGTTGTCGTAACAGTTCTGAACGGACCGCCGGAAATATGGATAAACCGCTCCAGCAACCGAAACCACTGGATCATTCTGAAACTGGTCGGCGTCAAGTCCAACCGCGACGGGCTGGGAACGAAGGTCAAGATAACTACTTCTCTGGGCACCCAATATAACCAGGCGACAACGGCGGTTAGCTACAGCTCTTCGAGCGATAAGCGCGTACACTTCGGGCTGGGTTCCGCCGGCGTCGTAGACAATATTGAACTCACATGGCCGAGCGGGATCAGGCAGGTTTTGAAAAACGTAAAAGCCGATCAGATCCTCACCGTTACGGAGAGCGCCGCCCCCTGAGCTGCACTTCTCTTTGATCCTTATCTTTTTTAGCTTTATTTTTGTTTGAGATTAGCCGACAAACGCTGCGCTAGCTCCGTTTGCCCATTCCGTTGGAGAAGGTCGAGAAGGCCTTTCATGAGTTCTGGGTTGTTTCTCCCATAGGCCCCGGCCGTTTCGGCGGTCAAGTCGGCATCTGCAATTTTTCCCATGTGGAAATAAGAATCGCAAAGCATGTAAAGCAACTCTGGGGTCATGGTTCTGGATTTCGCCAGTTGCTCCGCCGCATCGGACCAACGTTCCTGGTGGTAGCGGACTTCGCCCATCTCAGCGATGGCCGTCTGATAGTTGGGGTCGTTTGCGAGTTCCGCTTTAAACTGACTCTCGGCGCCGTTCAGGTCGCCCATTTTCAGTGCCAGTATTCCCTCATAGGTATGAGCTCCTCGAACGGTGGGCTGAATTTCCAGCGCATGATGAAGACTGCGCAGGCCGTCTTCCTTATCTCCCAAGCCGAGATATAGCTTCCCAATGAACACATAGGCATCCGCAAGAGTAGCAGCAGTTCCCTTGAAATGGTTCCGATAGAGCTGTAACGCATCCTCCTCGCGATGCTCTGCCAACAATTGAGCGGCCTGGGGCGTGATGGGGCTTTCGCTTCCCTCGCTCTCGACGGACCGGACGAACGTCATCTGTTCCATCATCAATTGATGCAGTGCAGCCTCGTGGTGGGCGTCCTCCGTCCTGCCCATCGCGGCATACGCCCGTGACAGATAGTAGTGCGCCAACAGCCGTGTGGGGGCGAGCCCTAACACCAATTGCAATTTTTCGATGGCGGCAGGATAGTTCTTCAGTTCCAGTTCGCATTGGCCAAGCCCGAACAATGAATCCACGTCGTTGGATTTGAAGACGAGGATGCGTTCAAAGGCATTCCTGGCCTCTTGCCATTTAGCGAGCTTTACATCCACATCGGCAAGCAGTTGCAAGGCGGGCACATCATTGGGCTGGGATTCAACCGCTCGCGCGGCATACTGTGCGGCTCCGTTCAGATCCATCAATTTCAAATCGGTCAAAGCAATGTCATAATCAATTCTCGGCAGAGTGGCATCGGAATGCCGCGCCTTGAGCAGCCATTTCAACCCCGTCTCGCAATCTTCCGACACGCACAGCAGTTCTCCGTACTTCTGCCACACCGATGCATTGTCGGGCTCGGCTTTCAAACTCAGCCGGATTGCGGACAGAGCCAGGTCGTCTTGCCCATTCAGGTGATAGGCCTGGGCAAGATAATACTGTGCGTCTCCGTCACTGGGAAGGATCCGGATGCAGTGCTGCAGCAGCTTGATGGCTTCTTCCTTTTGGCCCGCCGCCAGTTTGTAGGCGCCAGTTTTCAGCAAGACATCTGCGTCATTGGGCGCGAGCTTCAGCGCCTCTTCATAGGCCGCCGCGGCTTCGGAGGTGCGGCCTGCCTCCTCCAGCAACAGGCCCTTCAGCTTGATTGCCGGCTCAAAATGCGGGTGCTGCTCAAGCAAACGGAGGACCAGGTCCATCGCCCCCTGCCGGTCGCCGTGCTCGTCGAGGCTGAGCGCCTGCTGGATTTGCCGCATCAGTGGGGACTCGGCGGGATGGCCCGTGTTCTGCGCTCGAACCGCGGTTCCTGTGGAAGCAAGCAGCGCTGCACACAGCAAGACGGTGTGGAGACGATTTGTAGGCCAGGCATCACGTGTCACTTGCGGCGAACCCCCGACAAAATGCGGAACAAAATGCAGGACCTCATGCACGAGCTTCCGCCGGCGACGAACAAAAGTCAACATCCCGCGGAAGGACGTCGTCGCGATCGTTACCAGGTAACCGAAATATTTCCCACGCCACTA
>CAVQNY010000057.1:0-56664 GCA_963714225.1 uncultured Acidobacteriaceae bacterium
CAAACAGGAACTAATAGAAATCCTGCCCAAGAATGGCAGTGCGAAGGCCGAGCATCCATGTTTCCCCGGCATTACCGCCAGGAACATTCGGTCGTTCAACTGGTTCATGATCGGCGAGAAGGAAAACCGTACAATAAACGTACAATGGATCGGGCAATGGAGCCTTTTTAGCCGTTGTGGCAGTTCCTACGAAACATGCTCTTTCGGTCGGGAGTCCGACAGACACCACATGGCGGCCACAGTATCGCATGGATTCTCAGGGACGGATCGCAAAAGCACCTAGCTTCCTGCGATACCGTAAGTCACCACCTTTCCAATTCTTCGGTACACCGGCTTCGACTAGTTCCGGTTTGCCCGTCATTCGAGTAATCCAATCACGCATACTTCAGTCGGAAAGCCCCACGTTCCAAATGTTGACTGATAGGTACTGACGGGGACACAGGCCCTTATCAAGGACACCAACCTGAATCCTCACTTGCCGCTTCGCACCGACCTTTCACGTGCAGACACCTTCTTGGTTGCCCTCTTTTTCGTGGGCTTGATTCGGAGTGCATCTATGGGCTCCCGACGCGTAGAAACAGCCATCAACCACGCCTCAAACCCAAATTCGAGCCCGCTTGCCGGTTTGATCTCGCCTAACACTTGAGCGGCTTCTAGCGTCGCGGCTCCATGTAGGAACGCCCAAAGCGCGACGGATGCCTGCGCAGCTCGGTCGGACCCGGCAATTCGTTGCACCTGCTCGACAGTGAACGTCCAGAGGCTTTGGTGGGAGGTCGCATCGTGCCCTGGCGCGTGGAGACTCATCATCGCCTCGTAGAGGTGAGGATTGTCCCTTGCGAACTTGATGTAAGCAGATGACATCTCGCGGATTGCGGTAACCGGTTCGCACCCGTCGGCTGCCTTCCTCAGCGCCAGCTCCAGTTGCCGGGCAGCTTCGTTTGCTAGGGTAGCTTCGAGTGCCCGTCGATCTGAAAAGTAACGGTAGATCGCGTTGGGCGCGAGGTCGAGGGAAGCAGCGATGTTCCGTAGCGATAAGTCGCGGATACCCCCGTGAACGAGTTCCTTAACCGCAGCAGAAAGGATGGTTTGACGGTCTGTTTTCGACGGATACGGCATACGGAACACTGTACACCTTGACATGTCGTGCGCCAAGATATACGCTGTACATATTGAAGATGAACAGTGATCATCTTAGGAGAAATGCAATGGCGAACAGCAAAGAGGTCGTGGTCACGGGGGTCTCCACCGGAATCGGTTGGGGAACCACAAAGGTGCTTGTTTCAAAGGGATTTCGCGTGTTCGGTTCTGTACGCAAGCCAGCTGACGCCGATCGTTTGCAAAGGGAGCTCGGAAACGGCTTCGTGCCTCTCATGATGGACATTACGGACGCAGACGCTGTACATCAAGCTGCCCAGAAGGTCGGCTCCATGATAGGCGACAGGAATCTTGTTGGCCTGGTGAACAATGCAGGAATTGTAGTGAGTGGACCGCTCCTGTATCTGAGGCCCAGCGAGTACAGGCGGCAGTTGGAGGTCAACATGGTCTCCCCGCTTGTCGTAATCCAAGCCTTCGCGCCTCTTTTGGGAACGGATAAGAAGAGGCAGGGGCCCACCGGGCGCATCGTGAACATAACCTCTAGCGTCGCAAAAGTTGCTATCCCGCTTCTCGGCGCCTATAGCGCTTCCAAATTTGGTCTTGAAGGAATGTCGGACGCGCTGCGGCGAGAACTGATGTTATTTGGCATCGACGTCGTGGTCATTGAACCGGGCACCGTGAACACGGCGATGTACGACAAGGGCGAAAAAGAAGATCTGAGTGAGTTCAAGCAGACCGAGTATTGGGAGGCGGTGCAGAACTTCCAGAAATTCATCGTCACCGAAGCACGTACCAATGGCTTATCCCCTGAGCGTTTGGGCGAAGCCGTCCACGTCGCACTCAGCACGGCGAAACCGAAGGCACGCTACGCGGTCATTCCGCAACGTTTCAAGAACTGGACTCTGCCCAGACTTCTTCCTGCGAGGATGCTCGACGCCGAACTCGCAAAGCAGATGAAACTCACAAAGCTGTAGTCAGCCTCGAACGGGTGGGTTCTCACTTCTCATGACAAGGCTGACCCCCGAGAAGACGAAACCGTAGCGGATGGGTGAGCACGTGGGCGCCAGTCGAAATCCCGCCCCGCAATCCCTTTGGTAAACACTAACCAACTTCCCGGCACCAATCTGTAAGAATTGGACGAGAGGGCTAAAGCTCATCATTTATCCGGCGATAAGTCATTAGCCTTCACTCGTACCGCAGCGCCACCATAGGATCGACCTTCGCCGCCCGCCGAGCAGGGATGTAATTCGAGAGTAGCGTCACTCCAACAACTGTCAGCGACACCAACACAAACGTAAGAGGATCTGCAGGTTTCAACCCATAGAGCATGCTGGCCAGAAAGGGGCCAAACACCAGCGAACTCCCGATGCCCATCGCTAAACCTGCAATCGCGAGCTTCGTTCCTTGCAAGACAATCATCCTAACCACATCGCTCTGCTTCGCCCCTAACGCCATCCGTACGCCGATCTCATTCGTACGTTGCGTGACCGAATACGCCACCAATCCGTACAGTCCAATTGCGGCAAGCGCGAGCGCGAGTGCAGCGAACAGGCTGAGCAGCAAAGAAGAAAAACGGGGCTGCGCTACTGAGGATTCGACGATATCGTCGAGCGATCGGAAGGCCGAGAGAGTCTCGTCCTTGTCGACTGCTCTCACCGCGTCGTAAAGCGCAGTTTCCAGAGGAGTGGGATTGGCCGTAGCGCGAATGACCAGATTCATCGTTGGAGGAGCATACTGCGCATACGCTACATACATCTCGGGCTGCTGCGGATCGCTCAGCGCTCTGTGGCTAATGTTTCCGACAACACCGACGATCTCGCGGTCCGGCTGAGAATCTCCCATCAGCTCAAGATGTTTGCCAAGCACATCCTGCCTGGGGAAAAAACGCTTGGCAAATGCTTGATTGACCAGCAGAGTTCCCGGACTACTGGCTGTGTCATGTTGACTGAGCCATCGTCCAGCAAGCAAAGGGATGCGCATCGCTGCGAGATAACCCGGCGTCACCTGCCGGTAGTACGCGTCATCGAATTCACTCGGCCCGTAGCTGTGGCCAGGGATTTTGAACGGGCCGTCGCTGTGCTGGCCGGTTAAGGGTAGCTCTGACGTCGCACCGACTGCTTGGACCCCCGGAGAATTTGCTACTCGCTCCTCAAGTTCCTGCCAGAAACGCACGCGATGCGCGGGATCGTTGTACGAAGGGCCGTTCAGGCTGAGCTGTGCGGTCAGAACGTGCTGAGTCTGGAATCCTGGATTGACGTGAATGAGCAGCCAGAAACTCCTGATGAGCAGTCCGGCACCAATCAGCAACATAATCGATACTGCAATTTCTCCGACCACCAGGGCACTGCGGATTCGTCTATGCGCGATCGGCCCCGAATTCCGCGCGGATTCTTTCAGGCCGCTGAACCCGCTCTTTGCAAGTTGCATTGGAGGAATCAACCCGAACATCGCGCCGGTAAGAAGCGAAATAACGAAAGCAAAAGCCACTACCGGCGGATTCACCTGGACCTCCTGCAGCCGTGGCAGATCAGCAGGTCCAAATACTCGCAGCAGCGAGACTGCCCAACTCGCGGCAATGACTCCCAAGCCGCCGCCCGCCAGCACTAGCATCATGGTTTCCACCAGGGCTTGCCGCGTAAGGCGCGAGCGAGTCGCATCCAAAGCTACGCGCACGGCAAATTCTCTCTGCCGCCCAACCGAGCGGGTCAAAAACAGGTTGGCAAGATTTGTGCAAGCGATAAGCAACAGCAAGCCAGCCGCTGCCCAGATTACCAGCAGTACCGGACGCACGGGTCCGATCAGCACTTCCCGCAATGGGCGCTGGCGCAACGACCATCCTTGATCCGTATCCGGATACTTTTCCGCGAGCTGATGAGCGATCGCGTCCAAGTCGCCTTGGGCTTGCGGTAAGGCGACACCCGGCTTAAGTCGCGCGATCACTTTTAGGAAGTGGCCTCCCCGCAAATGCATCAGAACATGCAAACGCGGTGTCGGCAGCCATATCTGCGCCTGGCTGATCAGGGGAATATCGGTCGGCAGCACACCAATCACGGTCAGGCTTTGTCCATCCAGCCGTATGTTGTGCGCAATGATGTTTCGATCGCCGCCAAAGTCGCGTTTCCAGATTCCGTTGCCCAGAATCACCACCTGAGACGTATTGGCTTGCTCGTCGCTCTTCTGGAAGTCGCGCCCGAGCAGCAGAGGAACTCCCAGAGTTTGAAAGAAGCCCGCAGAAACCAGGTTGGTCGTCACTTGTTCGGGCTTATCTCCGGAGAGATTCGACGGCCCGGCCATGACCGATTGAGAAATGCCTACCATCTGCTCAAAGCTCCGATTCGCATCCCGATAATCTAGGAAGTCGGCAGGAGAGACCCCGGCGTCGTCTGTCTGCGGCATTTTGCCGTCGAGCCAGACGAGCCGATCGGCATCCACAAAGGGCAGCGGACGCAGAACGACTGCTTCAATTACATTGAAGATCGCAGTGTTTACTCCAATGCCGAGCGTCAACGTAACAATGGCGACCGTGACAAATCCCGGGCTCTTGCGCAACTGCCGAAGAGCGTAGCGAAAGTCTTGGGCTAGTCCAGTCATCGCACGACCTCCTGCTGCCCGTTCGGACAAGCAACTACGATATTTGCTCCTCGGGCAATTCCCCAACCGTTTATAGAGGACAGCAAACTATTGAGCGCAAAGGTGATGCATTCTGAATCCGAGGACTGGAGTCAGGCGGGATGTCCGCTGGTGGAAGAATGTGTCCGGAAGCGGACAGCATCAGGGATGCACTGGTTCATCGAAGACGCCTGCAAGCATCCACCGTACAAACTGGACGCCGACCTCATAGTGCCATCCCAAAGCGAACGTTGCAAACGCCCTGTCAATCGAGTCTCCAAATCCGGAGTCATACACCTCCCTAACAGCACGTGGCGGGATTTGAGGATGCACAAACAGAGGAACCCCGAGCTTTGCAGCGGTTTCGAACATAGGAAGGAAGTCAGGGTGATCCAGGTTCTTGTCGCGCGTCCGACCACAAAGCATCGCACCAGCCAATCCGAAGTGCTGCACACTTCGCTCAAGTTCAAGCGCAGCATCTTCGGGTGTGGCGGTCGGCAACGTGGCGAAACCCAGGAAACGTGTGGAATAGTTCGCTATCGTGGCGGCCACCAGATCGTTAGTGCGTCGCGCCAGAATCAAGCTCTCTTCCGGTTCGAGGTTGTGCAGTGCTGGCGTGGTCACGGAGAGCACCTGGACATCTACCCCGCTTTCATCCATCAGCGCCAACCGATGCTCCCCCAAATCGTCGAGCCGCTCCTCGATTTCACTCGGATCGAACTCGCCGGTACCCTCTTGTCCGATAGGAGATGCTGCCCAGGCAGCACGGATGTCAGTAGTGACAAAATGCTCTTCGATATCGATCAGCTTCGTCATTCCTGCGTCTCTTTCTTTTGTCTGCTTGATCTTCTGTGGCAGTAGGTACCTGCCTGCGCAACAGACGCCTACATCGTTTGTTAGCAGGGAACGACAGCTCCGGTGTAATCCAGAAACTGAAGGCCATCTTTGCCCGCTTGTGCCTCTATGGTCGCAACTAGGCAAGGAATACTCTCGTCGATCCTCAATCGCGCTTTAGGCCCACCCCTGTCCGTTCGTACCCAGCCAGGTGCCATCAGCGACATGGGCCGCAGGTCACCGGGCATCCGGGCTCGAAAGCTACGCCATGAGAGAGTTCAGGGCGGCCTTGCTGGCACGGTTTTCACGTTTTCAGGCAGACCCCGACGACGTTGTCCTGAAGTCGGCTTCGAGGCATCGCCATTGATCTCCTCGAAGCTCGTTTCCGGGTTGCTGCATCCACGAAGATCAAGCGACCAGGAAGGAAGGCAACTTTTCCTTTCCTTGACCTAGCAAAGGGACTAACAGTTGGAAGTAGAGATATCCCCATTTCTTGGTGAGTTTAACAAACGCTCTTGATCTTTACAAACAGGTGTAGTAAACAATCGAACAGCCATAGGAGGCGGACGTGGCACGGCCCAAAAAGTTGTCGAAACTCGAATTTCAGATTATGGAGGCGCTTTGGACGCAAGGAGAGTGCTCGATTCGCGAAATTCAAGAAACCTTTCCTTCGAAGCAAAAGCCGGCCTATACGACGATCCAAACGACCGTGTATCGGTTGGAAGCTAAGAACGTTGTCCGTCGAGTGAAGAAGGTTGGCAACTTCCACATTTTTGTCGCGGAAGTCTCCCGTGAAGCTGCGCAGCGCAGGTTGATCGATGATCTGCTTGCACTCTTTGGAGGGCGCACTCAACCGGTCATGGCGCACCTCATCGAATCTGGCAAGCTGTCTCTTGAAGATGTGAAGGACGCGGAAGAGACCTTACGAAGCCTTTGTCTCAAGGAGAAATAGCCATGATATCTCCGGCACTCTGGAACGAAACCTGGACCAACGAAGTCTGGACTGCTGCACTGGTCAATCATCTCTGGCAGTCAACTATCGTTGTTCTGGTCGCGTGGCTGCTCACTTTGGCCTTGCGAAGCAACCAGGCCCGCACGCGCTACTGGGTTTGGATGATCGCCTCGGTGAAATTCCTGATTCCGTTTTCGCTCCTGATCGCTGCCGGTGAATCGCTGCGCACGGCAGTTGCTACTCCTGCCCAGCGGCCGGCTTTGGCGGCCGTGATGGAGCAAATCACGCAGCCCTTCCGGCAAACTGCAGCGGCCTCCACCGCAGAGCATCTCAGCAAAGCGCCCCTCGTTCCCTTACACTATCCCAATCTGCTGCCGGTGATCCTGTTTTCGGTCTGGCTGTGCGGATTTCTCTCCATTATATTTTCATGGGCTCGTGGCTGGTGGACGATCCGGGCAGCAGTCCGCGCCTCTTCACCGATCCAGATAAAGCTGCCGGCCAATGTGCCGGTTCTCTCTTCGCCTCGCATGCTTGAGCCCGGCGTGTTCGGCATTATTCGCCCAGTGCTTCTGCTGCCAGAAAACATCAGTGACCGGCTCTCCGCATCGCAACTCAGCGCCATTATCGCCCATGAACTGTGGCACATTCGCCGGCGCGATAACCTCACCGCCGCCATCCACATGCTTGTGGAAGCGGCATTCTGGTTTCATCCCGCCGTATGGTGGATCAGGGCTCGGTTGCTGGAAGAGCGCGAGCGGGCCTGCGACGAAGCGGTGCTGCAGTCGGGCAACGAAGCACAACTCTATGCCGAGAGCATCCTCGACGTCTGCAAGTTCTACGTCGGATCTCCTCTGGCTTGCATGTCGGGCGTTACCGGATCAGATCTGAAGAAGAGGATTGTGCGCATCATGACGGAGCAGGTTGCACGCAAGCTCGATTTCAGCAGAAAACTGTTGCTCACCATGGCCGCAGTCGCCGCGATCGCCGCGCCAGTCTTTTTTGGCCTGGTACACATCACCCAGGTCCGTGCTCAATCCACGGCGGACAATCCGACAACAAACATCGCCGACACCTGGCAGGGCACTCTGCACGCCGGCCAAGACCTGCGAACGGTGGTCAAGATCTCAAAGGCGGACGGTGGCGGATACAAAGCGGTTTTCTACAGCATCGACCAGGGTGGCGCTCCCCTCCCAGTAACGAAAATTACGCTGGAGGGTACGACGGTGAAGATGTCGCTCACGGCAATCGGCGGCACGTATGAGGGCAAGCTGAGCGCGGACGGCAAGTCGATCACTGGCAACTGGAGTCAAGGGCCAAACCCTCTGCCCCTCAATCTGACGCGTGCTACGCCCGAAACGGAATGGGCCATTCCGGCACCGCCGCCGAAACTGCCGCCGATGGATGTGAATGCTTCACCCAGCTTCGAGGTCGCCACCATCAAGCCGACCAAACCGGACGAGCAGCGCAAAGCGTTCCTCGTCAGGGGGCGTCGTTTTCAGACCATCAATACCTCCCTGAGTGAGCTGATTTCGTTTGCCTACGAAGTCCATGCCAAACAGGTCATAGGTGCCCCGGACTGGGCCGAGAAGGATAAATTCGATATCGACGCGCAGCCCGACGGCGAAGGCGCGCCCAGCGACAAGCAATGGAAAGGCATGATGCAGAAGCTGCTTGTCGAGCGCTTCAAGTTCACCTTTCACCGCGACAAGAAAGAGCTTTCGGTCTATGTGCTGTCCGTCGCAAAGACCGGCCCAAAGCTGACCAAGAGTGAAGGGGATCCGAACGGACTTCCGGGGCTGTTCTTCCGTGCACTGGGTGATTTGAACGTTCGCAACGCAACCATCGGTGAATTCGCCAGTTTCATACTGCAGGGCGCAGTGCTCGACCGCCCGGTGCTCGATCAGACTGGGATCACGGGAAAGTACGACTTCACCCTCAAGTGGACGCCCGACGATTCGCAGTTCGGCGGCATGGGAGCCAAGATTCCTCCGCCAACAGACAGCGCCACGGCGCCGCCGGGGCTGTATACCGCGATTCAGGAGCAGATAGGGCTTAAGCTTGACGCCACCAAGGCACCCGCCGAGGTTCTCGTCATCGACCATGTCGAGAAGCCTTCGGAAAACTGACGCGGAATGAAACTTGGGAGAAGCGAAAGCGGTGTCACAGCGGCGAGTGCATCGAACCTTCCAATCGGTTTGCGCCCTGCTTTGGACGTTAGCAGCGCTCGCACTTCCCGCGCTCGCTTCGCAATATCACGGCCAAGTCATCTTCCATGGCTGGCCTGTGCCCGGAGCCACAGTCACGGTGATGCAAGGGACGAAGAGCGTCAGTACTGTCTCTGACCAGGGAGGGCTGTTCACCTTCACCGACCTGGTAGATGGACCCGCGAGAGTCGAGATCGAGATGCAGGGTTTTTCGACGCTCGCAGCCGAAGTGATCATCACCCCGAATACTCCTGCGGCGAAGTTTGAATTGACGTTGCTCCCTCTTAACCAGATGATGGGGCGCACGAAACTGGCGCCTAATCCGCCGCCAACCGTGAGTTCCGCAGCGGGTGCGAAGAAGCCCGCCGCAGCCAAGTCTTCAAACCTTCCCGAAATACCAAAGCCGCAGGACGACGCGAGCGATCAGTCCTCGGACGGATTCCTGGTCAACGGCAGCGTCAACAATGCGGCGATCTCAAGATTCTCGCTTGACCAGGCCTTCGGCAACAGAAGAGCTAACAGCAAGAGTCTCTACAATGGTGGGCTTGCCGCTATTTTCGACAACTCCGCGCTTGACGCACGTCCGTACTCACTCAGCGGGCTTGAAACTCCTAAGGCTTTCTACAATCGCATCTCCGGTGCCTTTACCCTCGGAGGACCGATCAAGATCCCGCATCTGCTGCCGCACGGGCCCATTTTCTTCGTTGCCTACCATTGGACGCGCGACCACATCGCCCAGACTGAGTCCGGCCTCGTACCCACCGCGGAAGAAAGGATGGGCAATCTCGCAGGCCTTCTCAACCCTCTCGGTCAACCGGTCGTCGTCTTCAATCCCGCAACCGGCCTGCCGTTCCTTGGCAATGTCGTTCCTGTCAGCCCGCAGGCGCAGGCCCTGTTGCAGCTTTATCCGTTGCCAAATATTGTTGGCGATTCGCTCTATAACTACCAGGTGCCCGTTCTCAACAGCACTCATCAGGATGCGCTGCAGTCGCGCCTGGACAAGACGCTTGGACGCAAAGACGAACTCTATGGGAGCTTCAACTTCCAGAGTACACGGGCGGGCAACGCCAACTTGTTCGACTTTACGGATACAACCGATACTCTCGGCGTCAACGCGAACATCAACTGGGCCCACCGTTTCAGCCAGCATTTCTTCGTCTACGCCAGCTATCGCTTCAGCCGGCTCAGAACGAACATTGTGCCCTATTTTGAAAACCGCCAGAACGTATCGGGCATTGCCGGCATCGTCGGCAACGATCAGGACCCATCCAACTGGGGGCCGCCCACGCTGAACTTTTCAAGTGGCATCACCGCCCTCAGCGACGGGCTGAGCTCATTCAATCGCGCCCGCACCGACGGCTTCTCGGGTTCTACAGCCCTCTATCACGGCCATCATAACTTCACCATCGGTGGCGATTTTCGTAAGCAGCAGTTCAACGATTTCTTCCAGCAGAACCCGCGCGGCATTTTCACATTCACCGGCGCCGCAACCCAGGGCACGGCCAGCGGTGTAACAACTGGTGGCTCCGACCTCGCCGACTTCCTTATCGGCGTGCCAGACACGAGTTCCGTCGCCTTTGGCAATGCCGACAAATATCTCCGCGAACTCGTCTACGATGCCTACGCTACAGATGACTGGCGTATCCTGTCGACGCTCACGATCAACGCCGGCATGCGCTGGGAGTACGGCGCGCCGATCACGGAAATCCACGGACGGCTCGTCAATCTCGACGTAGCTCCTGACTTCACCGCGGTGGCTCCCGTCCTCGGCACCGATCCAGTGGGCCCGCTCACCGGCAACCACTATCCCAGTTCGCTCATTCGCCCGGACAGGCTCGGCTTTGAACCACGCGTTGGCGTCTCGTGGCGGCCGATTCCGGCGTCAACCATCGTTGTCCGTGCCGGCTACGGCGTCTATCACGATACGTCTGTCTACCAGACGACCGCGCTCGATCTTGCCCAGCAAGCCCCGTTTTCGAAGAGTCTGAGCGTGCAGAACGGTGCCGCGTGTTCACTCACGCTAGCAAACGGTTTCAATCCATGTTCGTCCATCACGCCCGATACCTTTGCAGTCGATCCTAACTTCAGGGTAGGTTACGCACAGGCCTGGAACTTGTCGGTGCAGCGCGATTTGCCAGCGGCGATCCAGTTCACCGCGACGTACCTCGGCGTCAAAGGCACGCGGGGTGTCCAGCAATTTCTTCCTAACACTTACCCGATCGGCGCAACGAACCCTTGTCCACCGTGCCCCTCGGGCTTCGTCTATCAAACTTCGGGTGGCGACTCCACGCGTCAAGCGGGCCAAGTCCAACTGCGTCGCAGGCTGCTTAAGGGCTTCACCGCATCGCTACTTTACACATTTTCAAAATCGATCGACGACGATGCTCAACTAGGTGGACTGGGGCACGTCACCGCCAGCCCGCAAGGCTCGACTGATTCTGCATCCACCGGCGCGCCGACTCAGAGCCCGGCCGCGCCAACACCGGCCATCGCGCAGAACTGGCTTGAGCTGCATGCCGAGCGTTCGCTTTCCACTTTTGATCAACGTCACCTGCTCAATCTGCAAGTGCAATACACAAGCGGCGAGGGGCTCGGCGGCGGAACTCTCATGACGGGCTGGCCAGGCAGGCTGTTTAAGGGCTGGACCGTCCTCACCACGATCATCGCCGGAACGGGCTTGCCAGAGACGCCTGTTTATTTGGCGGCCGTGCCAGGGACCGGATTCACCGGCACGATCCGCCCGGACTCCACAGGTGCTTCCATCTACGCGTCGCCGGCAGGCGTGCATCTCAACGCCGCAGCTTACAC
This sequence comes from uncultured Acidobacteriaceae bacterium, assembly GCA_963714225.1. Lineage (GTDB taxonomy): Bacteria > Acidobacteriota > Terriglobia > Terriglobales > Acidobacteriaceae > Sulfotelmatobacter. The sequence continues at coordinate 11,503 of CAVQNY010000057.1, forward strand.
GGCGCCATTGCCGGGTCAATGGGGAACTGCGGGCAGGAACTCGATTACCGGCCCTGACCAGTTCAGCCTCAACAGTTCGCTCGTGCGCTCCTTCCGCCCGAGTTCACGCTTCTACCTGGACCTGCGCGTGGATGCAACTAACCTGTTCAACCACGGTGTTTTCACCGGCTGGAACACGACCGTAAACAGTACGCAATTCGGCCTCCCGATTGCTGCCAATCCGATGCGCAGTCTCGAAACCTCACTGCGCCTGAGGTTCTAAGATGATTTCTGAAATCAGGATGCTGCCGGCCATTTTCCTTCTACTAGCCGCCGCCTACGCGCCCGCTCAGCAGACCGGTCAGAACAAGCCTCCTGGCGAGTCGGGCACTTTCACTGTCACGGTCAAGTCGCAACTGGTCGTCGAAACAGTGGTGGTGAAGGATAAGCAGGGAAAACTCATCCTTGGACTCACCGCCCAGGACTTCGCGATCACCGAGGACGGCGCACCACAGAAGATCACCTTCTGCGAGCACCAGGACCTCGCCGCGAACGCATTGCCCCTGCCGGTCGCACCACCCGGCTCCGAAGAGCTGAAGCTCTACAAGCGCCTTGCTCGCACCCAGGTCACGCCTGAAGCCCCCGACAGCGAACGCTACAAGAATCGCCGCCTGCTGGCTCTCTATTTCGACATGTCTGCGATGCGCCCGGCTGACCAGCTCCGCGCGCTTTCTGCGGCAGAACAATTCCTCCGCACGCAAATGACAACCGTCGATCTCGTAGCCCTCCTCCGCTACCAGGGAGGCTCGGTCGACATCCTGCAGGACTTCACCGCCGATCGCAACAAGCTGCTCAGCATCCTCCGAACCCTGATCGTGGGCGAGGGCCAAGGGTCGGTCGAGACCATCGACGACGCCAGCAGCGCCGATACGGGAGCCGCATTTGGCCAGGACGACAGTGAGTTCAACGTCTTCAATACGGACCGCCAGCTCTCTGCCCTCGAAACCGCGGCCAAAATGCTTGGCCAGTTGAACGAGAAAAAGTCCCTCATCTACTTCGCCAGCGGCCTCCGCCTCAACGGCATCGACAACCAGGCCCAGCTTCGTGCCACCGTCGACGCCGCCATCAAAGCTGGCGTTTCTCTTTGGCCGGTGGACGCGCGCGGCCTGGTCGCAGAAGCTCCGCTCGGCGACGCGACCCAAGGCTCGCCCGGCAACTCCGGCATGTACACAGGCGCCGCCGCCCTCGCCACCACCAATAACTTTCAGCAGTCGCAGGACACTCTCTTTGCGCTTGCCGGCGACACGGGAGGCAAAGCACTCTTTGATAACAACGACCTCACCCGCGGCATCGTGCAGGCCCAGGAAGCGATCTCGGACTACTACATTCTTGGCTACTACACGAGCAACAAAGTTCAGAACGGCAGGTTCAGGCGCGTCAAAGTCTCCCTCACGAACGATTCCAGCGCGAACCTTACTTACCGCCAGGGCTACTACGCGGATAAGCTGTTCAGCCGCTTTACTGCTGTCGACAAAGAGCGTCAACTCGAAGACGCGCTGATGCTTGACGACCCCATTACCGAACTCTCCATCGCGATGGAGATCGATCACTTCCAGCTCAACCGGGCCGAATACTTCGTCCCCATCGTCGTTAAGATCCCTGGACGCGAACTGGCTCTCGCCAAGCGTGGCGGCGCCGAGCACACCCTGATCGACTTCGTCGGTGAAATTAAAGACCTCGTCGGTGGCACCACCGTCACCAACGTCCGCGACCATGTCAACATTAAGCTCTCCGACGCCACCGCCGCTGAGCTTGCCCGGCGCCCCATCGAGTACGACACCGGTTTTACCCTCCTGCCCGGAAAGTACATGATCAAGTTCCTGGCGCGCGACGACGAGACGGGGAGAATCGGTACCTATCAAACCGTCTTCATAATCCCCAACCTGAATAGAGAGGACCAGCGCGTCCCCATCAGCTCAGTCGTGCTGAGCAGCCAGCGGGTCGATCCCAGAGAGGTGCTCTATGACGTTGAGAAAGGTACGCACAAGGAAAAAGAAGTCGCGGTCAACCCCCTCGTCCAAAACGGAAAGAAGCTTGTCCCGAGCGTGACTCGAGTCTTCAGTACGAGTCACGAGATGTACATCTACCTCCAGGCCTATAAGCAGCCTCCGCAGGGTAGCCCGCCCGCGAGCCAGCCTCTTTTCGCTTTCGTCACCCTTTATCTCAGTGGCAACAAAGTTCTTGAGACCCCGCCCACTGCGGTCGTTCCTAGTGCCACCAGCCGGCTTGGAACTATGTCTTTCAACTTCAGCGTTGACATCGATCGTCTCGCAGCCGGGAATTACGACTGCCAGATCACGATCCTTGACCCGACAACCCAGAAGGCGACTTTCTGGCGAGCTCCAATCCTGATCGTTCCTTAGCGACATTTGTAGCACGCAATGAGAAGCCTCCCCCTGACCATCACAGTCTATTATTGCGCGCACGGATGGCTCTTACTCCGGGGACAAAACTCGAGCCGTATGAGATCCAATCTCGGCTGGGCGCGGGCGGCATGGGCGGGCGATTTTGCGCCAATCGGGCCGCGACTGTGATGACTGATGACTATTGTCCGTTCGCCACGGGAATTTGTTGGCGCTGCCGCTAATTACCCATGTTTAGTTCCTTGCCAGGCGTGAGCCCAAGACCGCGCCGCGTAAGTCAGGCTTCCGGGTCGATCAATACCGAACACGATGATCTTTCGTAAATATCACCGCGACAGTCTTGCCGGGTCTTGGGATGACTACCTGATCCGGGCAGTAATCGTGGCCAAGAATGGCGGACAAGAGGTCCAACGGCAACGTGACCAGCGAGATAACAAGGGCGCCAGGGATATCCGACGCTGAGAAGTGCGAGTTATAGTTTTCGTCAACCTCAGCGTCTTCTAGCGGGCTTATGAAAAATACTTTGGTTCTTGCAGTAGTTGAGGCGGCGAAAGTTACTCGGCTGAGCTCGAGTTCAACGTCGCCGCCTTTACACTTCGTGGGTTGTTTCACCTTCGTGACTCGGGCGTGAAACATACCACCGGCCGGCAGCAACGTAACCCCATCGACCACCAGCGGTCGGGCCAGCCGCAGCGGCACGTCATCACCCACTTTCGCCGACGCCGGATCGAGAGCCTCCAGCGGGACGAACTTAAGTGCCGTGTTCTTGCGCACGAGCACCGTGTTTGCAGACGTTGAAGCTTGCTGGCCAGCATCGCCCGGCAGCGCCAGTGCAACTGCAAGCAGAACCGCAAAGAGCTTGAGCGCCATCGTTGATACCCTCATCATTCGCACCCGCGCCATTGCCTGAAACCGTTACGGAGTAGTGGTTGTCAGCAGCGAGGGTGCGCCGCCCGCGGCGAACGGTGAGCCCTGCAGGGGAGTGAGCGCTCCAGTGTTGCCGTCAATCGTGTAGGCAATGACGGTTTCAGCTTGGGGATCGGCCGCATACAGAAAATAATTTCTCGACGACGTCAATATCTGACTCAAACCCATGACAGACGTCCCGGCAGCAAAAGGAGATCCCTTTACAGGTGTTAAGACTCCCGTAGTATGGTCAACGGTGAACGCGGAAATCGTATCGTCCTGAATATTGGCCGTGTAGAGAAAGCTTTCCGCACTTTCCGTAACTGGCACGTATGCCATCTGCAGCGGGTCGTTGCCCGTGGTGAACGGCGACTGGGGCAATACTGTAAGGCTGCCGGTAGTTGGGTTGATCGAGAACGCTGCGATCTGATTGTTTGCGTTTGCCGTTCCAGCCAGAGCGACATAGAGAAAATTGTTGTCGACGCTTACCACCATTGCCGACGGTCCGGGGTAAGATCCGGGCGCGCCTGTGGGGAATGGAGAGCCGAGAACTGGAGACAGCGATCCATTCTGCTGGTTGATCGCGAAAGCTGAGATTCCGCCAACGGGGTCATTCAGATTGCTGACATACAGAAACAGCGGATTGCCGGCCTGGGGCGCTACTTGCACTGCCTGCACCGGAGTGTTGCCTGCGGGAAAAGGCGATCCGGAGACGGGGGTAAGCATTCCGCTGGTTGAGTCGTACAGAAACCCCGCCACTTTCCCGGCATTGAGGTCCGTAGCGTATAGGTAGGTGCCTCCTTCGACAAACACACTTAACCCGCCTGCGCCCGGAGGCGTATCCCCTAAGGAAAACGGCGAGCTTGCGATCGCGGTGAGTGCACCCGAACTCGAGTTGATCGAGAAACCATCCACTTCATCGTTTAAGAAGTCAGAAACATACAACTGGCCGTTCATCGATGCGACGATTCCGCTGCTGTCGTTCGGTCCCGTCGTCACCTGCGGTGCACTCAAGGCTCCCGAAGATTGATCAATGGTGAAAACCAGAATCTGGTTGATGCCGGTGGCGTAGAGAAACTCGGGAGGAGGCGGCGGCGACTGGCAATCGACCGTGCAACCAGACCCAAACGAAAGCCCCTTCAGCGGATTACACCCGGTCCAACCCAGCAGGGACGCAAGCGTCACGACGATGCTCAACAGTTTTTGTTTGCACATGAATTTCATACTGAGTTCCCTTTCTGACTTCCGAACGAAAACCCTCCCCCGAGAAGAGATCGAACTCAGGGACTAACCATGATTACTGACGTCCCATACTTGGAAACTGGAGAACCACCACCAAGACTGATGCCACCCAACGTGGACCACTCGGCAGTGATGTGGTATGTACCCGGAGTGCCGGGAGCAAAGTAGATCACTGTAAGGGAGCTGCTAAGACCGCCTGCCGTTTCCTGAATCGAACCAGCTGGGCATGGTCCAAGTGGCGGCGGCTCATAAAAAGTGCAGTTCGAGCCGGCGGAAGGATCTTCGGCGATGCTCCACTGCTGGATCATGCTGGCGCACGTTGAGCAGAGACCTTTCACATTGGCTTGCAATGTCACTTGGCCGTCCGCAGAGACTGTGGCGGCTGGCGGCGAAACAGTCACGGTCACGTTGTTCGCATCGTACCCGCCGCCTGCACAGCCGGCGATGACAATCAGCCGAGCAAGTGACCCGGCGCACAAGAATCGGTTTGAGTTCACTGTTGACCTCCAATAAGAACAGAATTCAACGTGTCGACCTTCCCGCATATTCCTTCGTCTGCTCCCTCGTATGGCCCCCTGGTTCGCAATCACGCCATTAAGGCCAACGTCATCTAGTGCGCGGCCGTCGCAGGGGCAGCGCGGTAGACGGTTGCAGGGGCCGGGGTTGTGGCGCGGACAGCAGCCCCGCTCGGGGCACCAATTGCAATGCCAACCAGAGCGGTAATTCCGCGCGAAGATCCTCCGAGGAAGCCGGTCCTCGAGCCTGAAGCCGCGCCAATAGCTGCCCCGAGGAGTCCGCCGACTACCAGGCCGATCACGGCATGCTCGCCGCGCCTGGCGCCGGAAGGGGTCGAGACGCGGACAACGTCTTCGCGTTTAACCGAGACCTCGGAACCTTTTTCTTGAAGGGTGAGCGCCTCGTCGTGACGCTGACAAATTCTCCGTCGTGGCGTTTCATGCTCGATTCGATCACAACAATGCCTTGGCCAACCCTCAGGCCACGCAGATCGGACCACGAGCCTTGTTGCTTCTGAGCACAGAGCGCGGCAGGAAGGCCGAGGAAAAACACAAGAATCAAGCAGGATCGCGAAGTCATGAGGCGCCTCCAGCGGTGAACTATTTTCGACAAGTCACAACTACTGCTGGTTTCCTGAGAATGTGCCATTCATGCCTTGGCACAGGGGTGTGCTTGGGCTGCAAGATCCAGTGCCTGTCATCGTGCCATTCGAAACTGTACCGCTGCCCGTGAACTCAACGAAATTGCCACTCGCGTCGCCGGCGACGAAAAGCAGGTTGAATGTCCCATTAGCGGGAACGGGGTTGGCGGCCACGCCTATCAGAACTCCTTGCCCCGTATTTTTCGAGGTGCTGGGCAGTCCGGTTCCGGAGATGGAGCCCTGCCCCGTGTTATTGCTGGCGATAAAGCAAACGGGCCCTTGCACTGAGAACATGCCCACCGGGGTGGTTACGCTGCAAGGACTTGAAACTAACGCCACCTGGTAAGTACCAGATCCGCCCTGCGAACCAAGATTCCCAGTTACCGTCCACATCCCTTGCAGGGAGGTCCCTGATCCAGCGTTCTTCGTGGAGCTACAGCCAACGGCGAAGACTATCGAAATCAAGACCAAGATGCGTTTCATACTTCCCTCCTTAACCTGCGACGACAATCAGGACGAGTAACCGAATAGGAGCTGGGCATCCTGCATGCGACGGAGCGGGAGTGCCCAGGAACTTGGCACGCGTTCGCCCGGTTTTCTGCCATCTCCAGAATTGACTGAACCGTACGCGCCTTACTTTTCGTTATGTTTCCCTCCCGCCAAGTCAATCGCCACCACGTTTCAGCAGGGGTGTGCATCTCGACTGCCATTCGTCCTCACAACCGAAGGTTAGAAGCGGACAAGCGGCACGGTCAATCATTCAATAATGTAATATTCACGAGTGAAAGGCTTGGCATGACTCTGAATCGAGAAAATCCCCCAGCCGAACACTTGGGTCTTCTCTATCGAGTGTCGCGAGCACTTCTGAAGGAAGGCGAGTACGGCGAACTGCTTTCCGGGCTCCTCGACACCCTGATCGAAGGGCTGGGTGCTGATCGGGGATTCGTGGTCGTGCGCGACGTAGGACTAGGGGCTGATCGGGGGTTCGCGGCGGTGCGCGAGGCGGGAGAGTTTCGGGCGACGGCGGCACGGAACTTTCGCAGTGAGGCGCTATCCCGTGCCGAAGAGGCGGTCAGCCGCTCGATTGCGCGGTCGGTGATGGAAAGCGGGAGAGCAATCCTGATCGGCGACGCTTCGACGACCGAGCCCTATAGCAGTCAACCGAGCGTACAGCAACTCTCCCTTCGATCAGTTCTATGTGCGCCTCTGGTGGCCAGCGATGAGGCCTTCGCGCTTATTTATCTGGAGAATCGCCAGGTCGCCAACTGTTTTACGGAAGGGCAGCGCGACCTGCTGGATGAAGTCTGTGCGTTGGCAGCGCCACGATTGCGGACGGCAGTGGAATTGAGCCAGGCGCAGCGCCGCGCCGAGGCGTTAGAACATGCGCACAGCCAATCCGACGGAATATTGACCGCCGACCCCGCGATGGCACGCCTGTTGCAAACCGTACACCAGATCGCAACCACCGATCTGCCCGTTCTGATTGAGGGAGAAACTGGAACTGGGAAGGAATTGATCGCCCGGGCTGTCTATCGTCACAGCGTACGCGCAAAAGGGGCGTTTATCGCCTTGAATTGCGCCGCCATTCCGGCAACGCTGATCGGCTCGGAACTCTTCGGCTTCGTGCAGGGGGCGTTCACCGGCGCGAACCGCGATCGCGTCGGTTTCATCGGAGCCGCCCATCGCGGCACCCTTTTTCTCGACGAGATCGGCGATCTCCCGCTCGACCTGCAGCCTCATCTGCTTCGCGTCCTGCAGTCGGGTGAGTTTACGCGGCTGGGCAACTCCCGCACCGAGCAGGTCGATGTACGCTTCATCGGCGCGACAAACCGCGATCTGGAGAGTGAAGTAAAGGCTGGCAGATTCCGAGCCGATCTATTCTTTCGCCTGTCCGCCATTACGCTTCGTTTGCCGCCCTTGCGCGACCGCCCCCACGACACCCGGCTTCTCGCCGAACACTTTCTTCGAACCGCGGCAGCGCGCTACGGCCGACCTGTGCCGCGCCTTACCAAGGACTGTCTATCTGCCCTCACGGCCTACAGCTTTCCGGGAAATGTGCGGGAACTCGAGAGCGAGATGGCCAGGCTGGTCGCGTTGGCAGCTGCGGATGTCCCATGCGGCGCCGATTTGTTAAGCGACAGAATCCGGAAACGCGACAACGGCCAACCCGCCGCCTCGGCGCAAGGCACGCCCATCGCTCCAATGTCGCTGCAAGAAATGGAAAAGCAACTCATCTTCTCCGTGCTCCAACACACGGAAGGAAACCGAACGCGCGCCGCCGAAATTCTTGGCATCAGCCGCGAAGGGTTGCGAACCAAGCTCCAGCGACTGCAAATTCCCGCCGATCCTGATCCCCTTCCATAGGTTCACGCACCCTGTAAACCAAAGGTGTCAAGGTGCTCGCAACATCTACTGGCGCGAAAGATGGCAGCCGAGGTGCAATCTATGGTTCCGTGGGAGAGAAACACATTGGGAAGCAAGGCACTTGGGGCTCAGTCAACTCTGGAGATGGCAGTAAACCGGGCGAACCCCTGCCAGAATTCTGGGCGCTTCTATCACTCACAAAGTACGACGGGATGAAACCGCCTCAATTGTCTGGGCGGGTTCTCTCCTTGCAATGAGCACGGCCAGTTATTGGGCGATGCGGAATTGGGTTCTGTTCTGAGGGCATGGTCTTTCGAGTCTAAGAGCCTTCGCCAGTCGTCTTTTGCTTCTGGGCATTCGATTGACAGGTCTAGAGGCGGGTTCTAAGATGCCCCGCAATGGCGGACCGCTCTCCAGTCGAAGGCAAGGTCCTTGGCCACTATCGCATCCAAGGACAACTCGGTGCAGGCGGGATGGGTGTGGTTTATTCGGCCTACGATACTGTCCTGGAACGCAAAGTCGCGATCAAGGTCGTGGGCGATCGGGTGCTGGCCGACAAATCTGCACGCGACCCGCTGCTGCATGAGGCCCGGGCGGCCTCGTCTCTCAACCATCCCAACATTTGTACCATCTACGAAGTCGGCGACTCGGACGGTGAAGCCTACATTGTGATGGAGCAGGTGGAGGGCCAGCCGCTCAGTTCTCTTTTAGGCCCTGGCGGCCTGTCGCCAGATCTGGTCATTCGTTACGGGATGCAGATTGCCGATGCACTAGCCCACGCCCACCAACACGGCGTGATCCATCGCGACCTGAAGAGTACGAATGCCGTGGTCACTCCGGAAGGCCGTGTCAAGGTGCTGGATTTCGGCTTAGCCGTCCGCTTACGGGACAGCGAGTTCCAAGACTCGGTTTTGTCCAAAACCCCACTCACAGAATCAAGAATGATGGTGGGTACGCTGCCCTACCTCGCTCCAGAATTGTTGCGTGGCGAGCCTGCCGGGGCGCTGACGGACATTTGGGGGCTTGGAGTTTTGCTCTACGAAATGGCTAGCGCTAAACACCCCTTTCGCGGGCGCACGGCCTTCGAGCTGAGTTCCGCAATCCTGCGGGAAGCTCCGACACCCCTCCCTACAAATGTCCCTTCGGGCCTCCGCGCGGTCATCTTGCGCTGCCTGGAGAAATCACCGGGCGACCGCTACCAGCGGGTCAGGGAAGTTCACTCCGCGCTCGAAGGTCTGCAGGGACCGCACACTGCCCTGCTCACAGGATCGACCGCCACGAGATTTCGCGCGACCCGATGGCTATTACTCTCCGCGCCGTTGCTTCTCATCGCCTTGTCGCTGGCGTTTAATTGGAGGGGCTCGCGCGACTGGCTTTTCCACCGCGGAAGCAAGGCTATAGCACCAGTTTCCGTGCCAAGCACGAAGTTGCGTAGGTCAGTAGCCGTCCTCGACTTCCAGAATGCCTCGAAACGCGACGAAACGGCATGGCTCTCGTCCGCTCTCCCAGCGATGCTTGCCACCGAACTTTCAGCTGGAGAGAAACTGCGAATCGTTCCCGCCGAAAACGTTGCCCGCATGGAACGCGACCTGTCGTTGGCTGAAACGGACACTCTTGCTCGCGACACTCTGAAACGCGTGCGCAGCTATGTGGGCAGCGACTTGACGCTCGTAGGTAGCTATACCAGTTTGGGGAGAGTTTCCGGAGGACAGATTCGGCTCGATGTGCGGCTTCAGGATGCAACCACGGGCGAAACCGTCGCCTCGGTCGCTGAAGCGGGTAGCGAGATCAATCTGTTTGATTTGGTCTCCCGTGTTGGCTCAGATCTTCGACGCAGATTAGGAATCGGAGAACTGGCCACGGTAGACGCCGCCGGAGTGCAAGCCAGCTACCCTACCACTCCCGAGGCGGCGCGCCTTTACACGCAAGGACTTTCGCAGCTGCGTGTGTTCAACTCGCGCGAGGCCCTTCTCGCATTGCAAAAAGCCGTCTCCGCGGATCCGAAGTTTCCCTTGGCGCATTACTCACTGGCCCTCGCGTGGTCTGCCCTAGGCTATGACGAGAAAGCGAAAGATGAGGCAAAACTTTCGTTTGAGCTCTCCGGAAGCTTAAGCCGCGAGGATCGACTGCTGGTGGAAGGCCGTTACCGGGAAATGACGCAAGAGTGGCCCGTTGCCATTGAGGTCTATCGCAACCTGGTGAACTTCTTCCCCGACAACGTCGAATACGGTTTGCGGCTGGCCAGTGCGCAGTCGCGCAGCGGCAAAATAAAAGATGCATTGGCTACCATCTCAGCGTTAAAAATGCTACCTCCTCCGCAGAATGGGGATCCCCGAATTGAGCTTCAGCAGGCCTATGCCATGCGCATCACGGGTGATTCTCAGGAGATGCTGGCAGCCTCTATCGCAGCCGCGAATCAGGCAGCCGCCCAGGGTTCAAGATTTGTTGAGGCTAGCGCCAGGCTCTCCGAGGGAACCGCACATTTCCGTCTTGGCGAAAAAGAAAAAGCTTTGGCATCCTGGGAAGAGTCTCGCCGCATCTGGGCCTCCGCGGGCTACCCCGGCGAAGTTGCCAAAACGATGATCAACACCGGCACCATTTGGCAGGAGATGGGCAATCTGCCGGAAGCCAACAAGCGCTACGAAGAAGCGCTCTCTATTTGGAGAACTTCAGGAAACAAGCTTGGCCAAATGAATGCGCTGGCTAGCTTGGGGGATCTCCGAAGCGATGAAGGCGATGTCGCCGGGGCAAAACAGATGCATCTGGAGTCCCTGGTGATTGCGCGCGAAGTCCACGCCGTACCCGATATCGCGGGGGCGCTCATGGAACTTGGCGACGACCAAATCGCCTTGGGGGATGCTGCTGGAGCGCTCACCAACGATCGTGAGGCCGTTGAACTCGTGCGTCAATTCGGTGGGCGTGGCGCATTGGCGGAGGTTCTCACCCACATCTCCCACGCCTTCTATCTTCATGGCGATCTTCAAAGTGCCAAACAATCGATCCAGGAATCGCTCGACATCGCTCGCCAGATCAACAATAAGTCCCATGTGGCGCGCGCGATGACTAACTGTGCAGAAATCCTGATGGCTGAGGGCGATCTCCCTCAAGCTCGGAAAAACCTGGAAGAAGCACTGCAAATTCGTACCCAGATTGAACAGAAAAGCGACGCGAACGCAACACGCCTGCAACTCGCTGCGCTATCGATTGCGGAAGGAAACGCCGTTGAGGCCGAACATGCCGCGCGTGAAGTCCGGGACGAGTACCGCAAGGAAGGCCACCACGACGATGAGATCCGCGGGGATGCTGTGCTGCTACAGGCATTGCACGTGGAAAACAAGTCCAGTGAGGCCGAAGAGGAAACCAGCAAAGTCCAATTGGTCGTGGCTAGGTGTCAAAACCTCCGTACTCGCTTGTCGATAGCGATCGTTGATGCCCAAATCCAGGCCGATTCAGGCAAACGGGATGAGGCTCTTCTGAATCTTGCAACAGCAACCCGTGACGCCGCAAGATTTGGCTTCGTACCTGACCAACTTGAAGCCCGTCTGGCTCACGCGGACATCGAACTAAGGTCCGGAGAGATTGTCGCGGGCCGCGTTGAACTCGTAGCCCTAAGGAGAGATGCTGCGAGAAAGGGATTTGACCTAATCGCCCACGAGGCAACGGCGCTGATGAACAGGAAACCGCACTGACCGTGAGCATTCGATTGCGTGGGAGGAGCACCCGGTTAGATTTAGACACCGCCTCTGTTACCTCCCGCATGTCAGCTACCTCGAGATGGAACCGAGCGAGGACCGCGATTTTTATCGCGAGCGGGTTGCCGACCGAAAGCTGGAGCGTGTGGCTGACCCTAAGGGGTTTTCGTCCAGTGGTCTTCGGGAACATTCCATAGAGCGGCATCGCGCCGGATGCGCACTAGGGATTTTGGCGAGACTCCCTGTCTGGCAAGGCTTTTGAGACCAAAATAATTCCATAGAGTCCTTCGCACCCACGGGCGGCTTCCTTCAAACAGCTGTATCGGACGCGCCCCGCACGACTTCCCGAACCTACCTGCCCACCTATTATGGGGCGCATCCGATACAGCACTGGCGTTTCTGGATAACGTCCGGGTTGCCGACAAACCTCGGAGAATCGTCGGATGGGGATGACGGTCTTCTTTGGGCATATATAATGGCGCGCGCGGATGTCGCTTGTATCCGACACGAAACTGAAACACCGTGAAATGAGCGGGCGGCATAGCGGGCACTGGCGCGCATAACGCACCGGTCCCTTTCATCGCACCGCTGCGGCGAACAGGCTCGACCAGTTTCAGCTTACGGGAGGAAGTCCATGATAACGCTGCTCTCTCCGAAGTGTCTCGTCCCTGCAGTGCTCGCAATGACTACCGTCGCAACCGGTGCGCTTGCGCAGAACCCATCCGCGCCAGCTATGGCGCTAGTGGTTGATGAAACACAGGCGGCGCGGCGAATCGCTTTTGTGCATGAGGAGATTCGAGTACAGCCCGGCGCGCTCGCCCTGGCATATCCACGTTGGATTCCGGGCGAACACGGACCAACAGGTCCCATTCAACAAATGGCCGCACTACGCATCCGTTCCGGAAACGTGACTCTGCCCTGGACCCGCGATCCTGAGGACATCTACACGATTCACGTTGAAGTTCCGCCTGCTACCGATCGGATAACCGTCGATTTCGATGGGTTGCTAGAAAACACGGTTTCCGATCATCAACTTTTGCTGGCATGGAATACCACCGTGTTGTACCCGCGCCATATCGACAAGCGCGAGTTGATGATTGCACCATCGGTTGTTCTGCCTGCACAATGGCAACAGGGTAGCAGCCTGCAGGTTACCAGTCAGAACGGTGCACGCGTGAATTTTGCTCCGGTTTCGCTGGAACGGCTGATTGATTCGCCGGTGCTGGCCGGCGAGTTCTTCCGCGCCGTGTCCCTGAAATCGGATTGGCCGGCGGAGCTCGACATCACAGGCGACAGCCAGGCCGCGATCGACAGAGCCGATGACGCTCACGCGTTCGCTCTCTTTGGGAAGCTGGTGGATCAGGATCGGGCGATGTTTGGCTTCCGGCACTGGCGGACCCTACACATTCTCGTGTCGCAAAGTGAGGCCCGGCCGTTCGACGGGCTCGAGCACGAGGATTCGCCGTACAACGCAATCGGCGACGCCGCACTTTCAAAGAAAGAGCAACTGCAAAAATTCGGCTGGCCCCTGCTCGCGCATGAGCAGTCCCATTCTTGGGACGGCAAATACCGGCGTCCGGGAGAGCTCTACTCAAAGCCCGACTATCAGGGGCCGGAGCGGACATCGCTACTCTGGGTCTACGAGGGTCTAAACCAATATATCGGGATGCTGCTGGCCACGCGCGCGGGCTTCAATGACGCAGCCTACATGCGCGACTTTCTCGGGCGAACAGCTGCGGATCTTTCTGTAGAACCTGGTCGGGCTTCAACCCCTCTGGTTGACACGGCGACGGAAGACTGGGTTTTGCGTGCGCCCGACGTTGGATGGTATTCGCTGCGCCGTGGACAGGATTACTACGATGAAGGCGCCCTGATCTGGCTCCGCGCCGATACCATCATCCGCGAACAAACACAGGACCGCCGGTCACTCGATGATTTCTTGCGGAGTTTTCTCGGCCAGCGCGACACCGATCCGATCGTCGTGCCCTACACGCGGGAAGAAGTGGAAGCGTCGTTATCGGCAATCTGTCCGTTTGACTGGCACACCTTCTTTGAGACGCGCGTCTATCAGGTAAACAATAAGCCGCCGACCGACGGTCTTGAGGCAGCCGGCTGGCGCCTCATATACAACCCAACCCCCAACAACGAACCTTTCTATTCTGACCTTCTTCCTTTTAGCTATAACGGCGAGTATTCGATCGGGATGTCCGTGAAGAAGGACGGTACAATTTTCGACGTCTTGACCGGCACGCCGGCCTATGAGGCGGGTCTCGGACCGAATATGACGATTCTCGCGGTGGATGGCCACATTTACTCCGCCGATGTACTGAACGAATCGATCGCGCATGCCCAAAATGGCAAAATTTCTCTGCTAGTTCGCAACTTTAACTCAGTCGAAGCCCACCAAATTCAATATTCTGGGGGCGTCCGTTACCCGCACCTGGAGCGAATCCCAGGAAGCCGTGATTATTTGAGCGAGATATTCGAGCCGAGAAGCTACAAAGACCACTGACCGCCGATCGCGTCGCGTTGCGTTCTTGTCTGCCAGATAGTCTGACGCCGAGTTCCATCCGATAACGGGCTAGTGCTAGTGGGAAGCTATTTCCGGGCCAGAAGTCCTCCGAGGAGATTGCCGTTGCTCTCCTATAAGCCCGCCTCGGGACCTCGTAGTTGCGCCCCGAGTTGATGGCGTGATCGTTCGCCGCGAGATTCAGAATTGAGATTCCGGTCAACCTATCCCTAAGCCGGCATAGCCGGAACCAAACAGGCATCGCAAGCTGTCAGCGGTCAGCTTTCAGCAATCAGCAAACCTCAACCGTTCTGTTGGTCGTAGGCGACAACGTGATTATGATGCCGGAATGGGATTGACATTACTGACCGAACGACATGCGGATCAGATCGCCGGAGTGCTGTCTTGCTACGACCGCGTTCTGATATTTGGGACCTTGCCTAATATCTGTTTCGCCGAGGGGATGACCTCGTACTTGTACGCGCACAAAGTGCGGATCTTTGACTACCCGCGCTTTGCCCAACCATTCCGCGAAGAACTGCGGGAGAACGCAGAGCGGCTGGCCGCCGAGAACGGGATGGAGATCCAACACCTCCGCAAGAAGAACATCCGCAAAGAGGATCTCGTGCAAGCGGTGCTAGCCAAGCGGGGGCAGCACCCCGGGCTGGTCGCCATCTTCTCGGCGATGGAAGCCTGCCCGAGCTATCAACCGTGGCACAACAAGCAGACCGGCAAGACCTATTTGAAGCCGGACGATGGCAAGTGCTTGCATTATTATTTCTACTTCCTGGATGAAGAACTGGGGTTGACCTACGTCCGTGTGCCCACCTGGTTGCCGTGCCGTTTGCAAGTTTACTTTAACGGACACAACTGGTTAGCGACTCAACTGGGGAAGCACAAAATCGCCTACCAACTGCTGGACAATGCCTTCGTAGAAATTGGGGATTGGAAGGAAGCGCAGCGGATTGCCGACGATTGGAAAGTCCAACGGATCCACAGGAAATTGGACGAGTTTGCTCAGCGGTTTTGCCCCATTTTTCGTCACTTTGGCGTGCAATACCACTGGAGCCTGGATCAAGCCGAATACGCCACCGACATCGTTTTCCACCGGCAAGCCGATCTTCAGCCCCTCTATGCCAACCTGACACGAACCGCCATCCACAGCGTCAAACCCGACAACATCGCCACCTTTTTGGGAAGGAAGTTGCACGGCAACTACCAGGATGAGATGGGCAATCGTTATAACATCCGCATTGAAGGGACGCGGATCAAACACACCATGGGGCCGATCTCGATCAAGCTGTACGACAAGTTCGGCCGAATTCTCCGGATCGAGACCACGGTCAATGATGTTTCCTTTTTCAAGCACTACCGCGAGGTAGAACACCGGGATGGAAGCAAAGAGATGAAATATGCCGACATGCGGAAGACCATCTACAGTCTGCCCGCACTGCGAGAACTACTGCTCGCGGCCAATCGTCGCTACCTGGAATGTCTCTCCGCCATCGAGGACGATTCCGCGGGGACCGATAAGCTCAACAAGATCTCGCGCGTGGTGGAAGAAAACGGCCGCTCCTACCGCGGCTTCAACTTCTTTGCTGATGACGACCAGGAATTGTTCGAGTCCCTGCTCCGGGGCGAGTTCAACATTAGCGGCTTCCAAAGCAGAAATCTGCGACGTCGGCTAAAAGACAAGACCAGCGGACAGATTTCACGCCTGCTGAAACGCCTCCGGGTCCACGGCCTGATCAAGAAGATCGGCAAGACCTACAAGTACTATCTCACCTCCTTCGGCAAGCAGGTCATGACGCTCGGTCTCAAACTCAAGGAACTCCACATCGTCCCCCAACTCTCCACCGCTGCCGCAGCTTGAGATTTGCTGCCAAATTTGGCAAAGATTTGTTTATAGAGGTACTAATATTGGTTCGTGGGGCCAGGCCAACAACGGTTCACTCCTAACGCGACCACAGCACATAGGGAGGTTTCGCGTGCCATTCACAAGAATAGGGGCCCCTGTACAAGGGTGGGCTGGCTGTTGACGATAGAAGCTGCGCGCGAACAATCCGTCCTTTATCTTCCCACTGCCCAGTCGCGGAGTTTCCTTAGAGACGAAACTATTCTGTGCGATGCTTTCGGTCGGCAACGGATTGCCGGAACGTCCACGGGCACGTTCGAGCTTCGCCGGAATCGTCATCGTGACCAGGATGAGGTAAACGCGGGGGCGGCCTGCAGATCCTTGCCCAGTGTCTATTTGGTGTGACGTTGGCGAAGGACCGCTGTAATAATTCAGGGTAGCAACCGTCTTTAGTTATGAAAGAGAGTGACAGGAGGCGTACTCTGCCAAGCGTACTGGTTGAGGAGTCGGCGATCACGATCCCGGACGAACTCGAGCGAACTTTTCGGGCGCACCACCGTCTGGTGTTCCGCACGGCGTACCGGATTACGGGCAACGCCGCGGATGCGGAGGACGTATTGCAGACAGTTTTTCTGCGACTCGCACGCCGCGGAGCGAACGCTGATGCGATCAAAGGCACGGTTGAGAATCAGGAAAGTTACTTACGACGGGCGGCCATCAATGCAGCGCTGGATGTAATGCGATGGCGACAGGCCAAACCAACGGTCGAACTGCCGGATCTGCCCGACGAGTTGGTAGCGCACGATGCGGGCGATCTCACGCCAGAGCTGCGGCAGGTCTTGGGGCGCGCGGTCGCTCAATTGAAGCCGAGGTCGGCGGAGATCTTCACACTGCGCTTCCTGGAAGGGTTCAGCAATCCGCAAATTGCGCAGATGCTTGGCATTTCCCAGGTACTGGTGGCTGTCATTGTCCATCGTACCCGGCAACAGCTCCGCAAGGAGCTTCTTCCGTATTTTCGTTCGTATTCCGGTTTAACGAACGGATGATTTTAGGAGGTATCCCATGCAACAAGAACTTAACCACGCCAGATCGCTCGGTCTGTCCGTGGCGCTCGGGGCCGTCATGGGCGCGGCCCTTGGCGCCGTCACCGGCCACGCGGTCGTCTGGGGCATGGCCGGAATTGTCGCCTACATTGCGATCGCGCTCGTAGGCGGGGCTCGGAGACACGACCGCAACTTAGAGGAGAGAAGTCATGAAGAACGAGAAATTCGACCGTTTGCTGTCGGCGATTCGCAACGAACAAGTGGATGACAAGGTGGTCGCCCAGGCGGCTGGACGCGTCTGGAACTCGATTGCCGGAACGCCAGTGGACGACGTCAGCACGCACAAGTTGCGCAACTGTGAAGATTTTCAGGCACTCATTCCGCAATACCTGGGGAAACAACTGGCGGGAGCACGGGTTTTGTTGCTCGAAGACCACGTGCACGCATGTGTCGCGTGCCGGCACGCGGTGGAACGCGCCCGCGGCGGCGAACAGCAAGCGGTTTGGCGGCCAGAAATAAAACGCCGCCGTTTGCCGGTATGGCGGTGGGCGATGGCTGCAAGTGCGGTGGCCGCAGTTGCGTTTATCGCGCTCGCGCTTTCCCGCGGCATCCTCCCAGGGCAGCAAGTCGTTCGCGGCGTGGTTCAGAATGTGGATGGTTCCCTCTACGCCGTGAAGGGTGACACCACGCGTATCGTTCCGGCGGGATATGAGATCCGGAGCGGAGATGAGATCCGCACAGCGAAAGGAGCGAGTGCGGTGGTGCGGCTGGTCGACGGTTCGCTGGTTGAGATGGGAGAGCGGGCCGACATTTCGCTGTCGCGCGAATGGAAGGGCACGACGATTCATCTGGATGGCGGCCAAGTGATTGTTCAAGCGGCCAAGCAGCGTACGGGTCGGCTCTATGTGGCAACCGGCGATTGCCTGGTCTCGGTGAAGGGGACGATTTTCTCGGTCAATCGCGGAATCAAAGGCTCGCGTGTGGCCGTGATCGAGGGTGTGGTACGAGTGGACTACGGCGAGCGGACGAGCGAACTGCACGCCGGGGACGAGGTGACTTCAAGCGCCAATGTCTCGACCAATTCGATCCAGAACGAAATCGCCTGGAGCAGGAACGCAGCGAAATACCTTGCCTTGTTGGGGGACCTTGCGGTCCTGCAGAAACAGTTGGCGGCGATTCCGGGACCGGGACTGCGCTACAGTTCCGATCTTGTGCCGTACGTTCCGGATGACACCGTGGTCTTTGTGGCGATTCCGAATCTCGCGACCACTCTAGGGGAGGCCAGTCAGATCTTCCAGGAGCGCTTGCAGCAGAGTCCGGCGCTGCGCCACTGGTGGCATCAGCAGCAAAAGGCTAGCGGACCAAAAATCGAGGATGTAGTGGATCAGTTGAAAACTTTCAGCAGCTATCTGGGCGACGAGATCGTAGTAGCCGTGGGAAAGAACGGTCCGACCTATGGAGCGCCGGTCGTGCTCGCCAGGGTGCGCCAACCGGGGCTGGAATCATTTCTGGAAAAGGAAAACCGGCAGCTCAGTTCGCAAGGATCGCCGTCCGCTCTGCAGATGGTTCGCAGTCCGGGGGAAACCTCCTCTGCGAGCGGACAGGCCTTCCTTGTCTATATAAAAGATGACTTGTTGATGGCGAGCTCGGATGCCGCCGAACTGCAACGCGCGGCGGCGCGAGTGCAACAGTCCCGCGCCAGTCACTTTGCCGATACGCCGCTCTACCAGCAGATTGTTCGCTCCTATCAGCAGGGCGCGGGATGGCTCTTGTGCGCCGACATGGAACAAATCGTCGCGGGCAACGTACAAGATGGTAGCAACCACGATCTGCCGCCAGCGATCGGAGACGTCAGATACCTGACGATAGAACACCGCGAGGTTGGCGGCAAGACCGACAACCGTGCTGACCTGACGTTCGCCTCTGAACGCCAGGGAGTGCCATCGTGGCTGGCCGCGCCGGCTTCCATGGGCTCGTTGGAATTTGTTTCGCCCGAGGCCAGTATGGTGACGTCAGCGGTCATTCGAAATCCGAGGAGCATCATGGAAGGACTCTTCCAGATGATGGGGAGCGGCGATGCCAACTTCAGTCAGCATCTGTCGGGATTCGAGGCGAAGACAGGGGTAAACGTGCTGGACGACCTTGCGGCTCCACTCGGGGGCGAAGTGACCATGGCGTTCGACGGCCCCATGTTGCCGACACCGCGGTGGAAGCTCATATTCGAAGTGTATGATCCGTTGACGTTGCAGGCTACCATCGCGAAACTGGTGGACAGCTACAACCGCGAGGGTTCCGCAGAAGGCCGCTCGCTACAGCTTGCGAAGCAGCAAGTTGGCTCGCAGACTTACTTTGTGATCAGCAACTCGCAGCACACGAATTCGGAGGTCGACTACACGTTCGTGGACAGCTACCTGATTGCCGCACCCGATCGCGGCACACTCGCGCGGGCCATTCAACATCGCCAGGTTGGCTATACGCTGACGCATGCATCGGCGTTTCAAGCGCTCCTGCCGAGCGATGGCTATACGAACTTTTCTGCGATCTTCTATCACAACATCGGTCCGGTGGTCGGCCCCATCGTGGAGCAAGTGAAATCCAGCGGAGCGCTGACGTCACAGCAGCGGCAATCGATCGATGCGCTCACAGCGAACTCCGCGCCGGGCCTGATTTATGCCTACGGCGAGCCCGACCGCATCGTGGTTGCGAGCAACACCGGCTTTATGGGATTCGATCTAGGCACTCTGCTGACGATGGGCGATAATGGGCCTTTCTTGCCGCAGATGCTTTTGGGCAGAGCCCTTAGCAATTCGACCAATTCAAGCAATCCCGCGCCCCGAACGCAGTCTCAGTGAATGTAGTTTGGTGAACATGGCGATACAACGCGGAGCCGCAGACGTCGAGAATGAGCCAACTCGGTCTGCCGCTCCGCGGACTTCACTCGTCGAACTCCAGGGCCTATCGGTTCAGTTTGGCCGCCGCGAAATCCTGCGGGATCTCACTGGCTCTTTGCGCGGGCGCGCAATCGGACTGCTAGGTCCCAATGGCGCGGGCAAGTCTACCCTGATCAATACTCTGCTCGGCTTCTACCCGCCCTCCTCGGGTTCGGCGCAGGTATCTGGCTACGACATTCGCACCGAAACCAGGCAAATCCGCAGTCTGGTTGGTTACATGCCGGAAAACGACGCGTTCATCTCGCAAATGAGCGCAGTCTCATTCGTTTGCATGATGGCGGAACTCTCCGGTCTGTCTTCTTCCACGGCGCTGGAGCGGGCACACGAGGCATTGTTCTATGTGGGGCTGGCAGAAGCACGTTATCGCAAGCTGGGAACGTATTCTCTGGGCATGAAGCAACTGGCCAAGCTGGCGCAAGCGATCGTTCACGGACCCAAGCTGCTGATTCTCGATGAGCCGACGAACGGCCTCGATCCTCTGGCGCGCCAGCGCATGATTCGGATGATCCGCGAAATCCGCGACGGCAACGAAATGCGCATTGTGCTGTGCTCGCACCTGCTGCGCGATGTGGAAGACACGTGCGACGAGGTGCTGATCCTGAAGCAGGGACGAATCGCCCACTACTCGAACCTGGAAGAAGAGCGGCGCGCAAACAAGAGATTCCTGGAGCTGGAAACTTACGGGGCGAATGGCGACTTCACCGAAGCGATCGAGAAACTAGGCTGCGAATGCGCGGTCACGGCGAACCGCATGAAGATGATTCTTGCGGATGGGATTGAGGTTCGCGACATCTATCGCTTAGCCGCCGAGCGTGACGTTCGCATCCGCCGTCTTAATTTCCGGCGCGACACGCTCGAGGATATTTTCATGAAGGCGATGGAAAATTGAGAACTGAAAGGCTAGGGAGCTTGGATGGCGGTCTATAGGCGCAGCTACGGGTCGTACTCGGGACCACTGACTCCAGCATGGTCGCGCTGGCTTGTTCTGTTTCGCTATTCGCGGCGAAACCTGTTTCGCTCCAAGTTCCAAACGGGATTGTTTGCGCTCTGCTTTTTTTACCCGGTGGCCTGTCTATGCGCGATCTACCTGGCCCACAACGTGAGCTTTCTTGAGACATTCGGAGGAGCCGCCAGTCGGTTTGTGATCATCGACAGCAAGTTCTTCTTCTACTTCGTAAACGTGCAGGGTGTGCTGGTGTTTCTTCTGACCGCGTTTACGGGGCCCGGCCTGATCTCACCGGATATCGCAAATGGCGCGCTGCCGCTGTACTTTTGCCGTCCTTTCTCGCGCGTGGAATATGTGCTGGGTAAGTCGTCAGTGCTGGCGATTCTTCTTTCCCAGGTGACCTGGATTCCCGGCCTCGTTCTTTTCGCCGTGCAGGCGGTCTTGGCGGGTCCCGCTTGGGCGTGGGGTCATCTCTGGATTGCCGGCAGCCTGGCCGTTTCCTTCCTAATATGGATCGCGTTTCTGTCGCTGCTCGCGATGGCCCTCTCGGCGTGGGTGAAATGGAGAATCGTCGCCGGCGCCATACTGCTGGGAGTTTTATTCTTTGGCGCCGGTTTCGCGCAAGCCGTCAACAACGTAATGCGCACGCAATTGGGAGACTTCCTCAACATTGTGTACTTGATGGCGACGGTTTGGACCTCCCTTTTCGGGATCGTAGCGGAACGGTCGATGCCCGTCCTCCAGGCTTGGGTCGCGATCCTCACCTACTGTGCCCTCTGCCTCGCCCTGCTCGTGCGCAAGGTGCGCGCCTACGAGGTGATCAAATGAATCGCGAAAGAGCGGTCGCACGCAGGAGGGCCGCATGAAGGACCGTATCGTTCTAGAAAACGTCTCGAAGTTCTACGGCGAGATCTTGGGCGTGAACCGTGTGAATCTCTCGATTCCTGCTGGAATCACGAGCTTGGTGGGGCCGAATGGTTCGGGCAAAACCACGCTGATGAACTTGCTGACCGGCTTGGTACGGCCCTCGCGGGGGCACATCCATGTGCTGGGATACCGCACCGACGAACCGCAAGCGCTCTTCAATATCCTCGGCTATTGCACGCAGTTTGATGCCTTTCCCAAGGGACTGACGGGATATCAGTTTGTGTATTCCTATCTTCGGCTGGGAGGCCGGGATTCGGACAGCGCCGCACAACTCGCCTGGCGGGCCATCGAGCGCGTCAACCTGGTCGAAGCCGCCGAGCGCAATGTCGCCGGCTATAGCAAAGGGATGCGCCAGCGAATCCGCCTGGCACAGGCCCTGGCGCACGATCCGCGAGTGCTGGTGCTCGACGAACCTCTCAACGGACTGGACCCGCTGGCGCGCGCGGAGATGATCGCACTCTTTCGAGCGGCAGCGGCGCAAGGGTGCTACGTGATCATCTCCAGCCACATCTTGCACGAAGTCGATGTGATTTCCGATCAGGTGATCCTGCTGAGCAACGGCTACGTCGTGGCCGAAGGCCAGATTCAGAGCCTGCGCGGCGAAATCCAGGAGCATCCCGCGCAGATCCTCATCCGCTGCAACCGTCCGCGGGAACTCGCCGCCAAAACGATGGAGTGCAACGAGACCATTGCCGTATCGATTCACCATGACGAGCACGGCGTGCTGGTGAAGACGCGCGATGCCGACGGTCTGTATCTCATGCTGAACCAGATCGCGTTGAACGGGATTGAGATCGAATCGGTCGCTCCCGCTGACGACGATGTGAATTCCGTTTACGAGTATCTGATCGGCAACGATGAGGTAGTCCGATGACCGAACCGATAACCGAACTGATGACCAGACGGACGACCAAGCCGGTCACGAAACTCTGGTGGGCGCAGATCCGCTCGGTGATCCGTCTAGAGATGAAGAAGACCTTCTTCGCCAAGCGTGGTCTGTGGGTCTATGTGGTGGCGTTGCTGCCCGTCCTCCTCTTCATCGGCTATGCGATCGCCAATTCACACCAGCGGGACCGGAGCGCCCAACTTGCCCGGCAGAACGAGAAGCCGCTCACCAACCAGGACCTGCAGGCAATCAAATCGGGTATGACGAGCGAAGAAGTTGTTGCCATGCTGGGGAAGCCGCCGATTCGTTTTCATTGGACCGACCAAAGAGCGGTCGAGGGAGGTGAATCAGTTAAGGTAGCCCGCGAGAGCTATCGCTACTCCGACGGCAGCAACGATCTGTACCTGGAGCTGGCCGATGGCAAAGTTGAACGAGTCAATGTTCGTGAAGGCTCGAACGTCGGCGAGGACGCCATCATGTTCGCCGGCGTGTTCCAATTCTTCTTTATTCGACTGGCCGTTTTTTTCGGTTGCCTCGGAATCTTCATGAACCTGTTTCGCGGCGAAGTCCTGGACCGCAGCCTTCACTTTTACTTTCTAGCTCCTATCCGCCGCGAAGTCCTGATGGCGGGGAAGTTTCTTTCGGGGTTGTTGGCAACCTGCATCATTTTTGCAACCAGTGAATTACTCCAGACGATTGCCTTCACCTGGCATTTCAGTCCGAATATGCGCGACCTCTACCTGTACCAGAATCACGGACTCGCGCATGCAATGACCTATCTGGGAGTGACGGCTCTTGCCTGCCTCGGCTACGGAGCTTTTTTCCTGGCTGCGGGAATGCTGTTTCGGAATCCAATCCTTCCGGCCGCCGCGATCTTGATTTGGGAAGGCGTCAATCCGTTTCTGCCTCCGTTGCTTAAGCAGTTCAGTGTCATTTACTACCTGAAATCCCTTTGCCCCGTGAATGTTCCGACGCCACCGGGCACTCCGCCTCTGTTTGCCATGTTGATCTCGAACCCAGATCCGGTTCCCGGCGCGATCGCAGTCATCGGCGTCGTGACTGTGGCCCTACTGGCCCTTTGCGCCTCGAGTTTCCAAGTCCGGCGCATGGAAATCAACTACACGAGCGAATGAGAAACCCTTTTTCCCTAGTCCTCTGCTGGCCGGTTGCTGCATAGGACCAGAAAAGATCAGGCCGTGATTGTTTCCCAATCGAGAGGTGCAGAACGGCTGCCTCGCGTACCGTGCTATCAGCTTCTTCGCGTGTTGTGAGATTGCGGGCAAGAAGTCGGCTTCGGGGAAGTATGGAACATCCGCGCTTCCTGGGCGGTGAGGTGGTGGAGATTCAGGCAAGCGAATGGCTGCCGGAGGTTCTTGATCGCACCGACGAGTTTCAGGGAACGATAAACGTCCTTTATCATTCACTATTTGAGTCGGCAAGCCCACAGCGGGTTTTGGGGGCTTGGTCCGATAGGCCGGTTTTAGTCCAAGTGAAGCGGCCGCTTTAGTAAACACTTGCCGACTTGTCGGACTATGCCGCATCCCGGATTATGCCGAATGCCCGCGCCATGGCAGCGGCCTGAGCTGTTCCTCGCTCGAGTGATTCGGCATAGTCCGGCGCCAGCCGAAGAGCGGAATACCGAACTGGCCACGATAAGATTCGCCCAAGCATACCTCGCCGTAACATTCGTGATCTACCCGAAAACCCGCCTTGGTGTGCCAACTGCTTGGGGGCGCCGAGGAAGCTCGCCAAAGAACAAGATAAGGATGCTAAACAACTGATGGTGACTGTTGAGCCTTGTCCATGTCCTGTGAAGCACACCGGATTATGCCGCAGGGATCGCGTCGCACGATAGACGATCGGCAGTATTCGCGCAGTATCGAGAGCATTTTAGAATCGCGATTCGGCATGATCCTGGATTCGGCATAGCGATGAAGGTCATGAGGTGCCAAGTTGGGCTATGCCAGCTTGACTGGCACATCGCTTCACCGCATACCAAACAACATTGGCTGTCACAGCACCCCTGCCTTATGAAGGGATTCCACGGGTGAACCCTTTCTAAATCTCTATTTTTGGCCCGGCGGGACCTAACCTTTGTCGCTGGGTCTTTACATGCTCGGTGCCGACGTTCCATCGGACCATTTGGTTACTCCTACCAGGAAGACGGACAATGTTGGGAAGGATTTGAGTTGTGGGTAGGCTTCGGCGGAGATGTACCAGTAATTTACGGCGAGAACTGGGGAGTTTGTGAGATTTGCCCCCCAGGCTGCACCGTCTTTCGCTGTTTCGAAGAACATCATGTGCGGGGCGTTGTGGCCGCCGTAATCGCTGAGATACGAATCCTTCGACATCATGTAGGAGACAGTCCCCTGCTCGAGGGCTGGTAATTCTTTTTTGTCTATTGCGGCTTTGATTGTGGCGACGACTTCTTGCTTGGAATGGCCGGCCAGGAGTAATTCCGTGCGTTTGTAGGCGTACGGGAGAACGGAGCGGGCGGCGGGTGGATTGATGCATTCCGCGGCGCGAACTTTGGGATTCCAAAATTCGGGGTGGTCGAACATGGCCATCCATCCGCGTCCGACCCAGCAGACCCAGCCGTTTTTGCCTTGGACCGCGGTTTCGTAGCCGTGACGGGTTAGGACGATAACGGAGGCGTCGTGGGAGATGGCGTCTGGAGCGGCGCTGCGGGCGAGGGCGATTTCGGCGTCGCGATCCATCAGATATTGTTCGATTGGGGCCATGTTGGGATACGGCTGTTTTGCATCTTGTGCTGCGACGGGCCGGGATGCGATCAGAGCGGCGACGAGTGCGAATCCGCTCAGTAAAGTGATGCGTATTTGATTTCGGGTCATTGCCTTTCTCCTCGTAGTTTTCGATTTCGTACTTATCCGTTCACACTTCGACCGAGCCGAAATTGATTTGTATTCTGTCAGGCGAACTTCAGCGTGCAGCCTTCTGCCGTCGGCGCTGCTCGCTGGCCTTCAGCATTTCGTTGAGGTCGCCGGCCGGACGTATCTCGAAAATGGCGCCGTATTTGAGGGAGGGATGATGGGATATGAGCTGGTGAGCGTGATTCATGTCGCGGGCTTCGAGGATGAGAATGCCACCGAGTTGTTCCTTGGTTTCGGCGTAGGGGCCGTCCGTCGTGACCACTTTGCCGTTCTTCCAATAGAGGGTTAAGGCGGTTTCGACAGGTTGAATCGGTTCTCCACCGACCCAATGGCCGTTGGCGCGGAGATGGTCGTCGTAGGTAAAGCAGGCGTCGAACATCGCTTGTTTCTCGGCCTCGGTCATGGCGTCGTGTTTGCTTTTGTCGTAGTAGCCCAAACAGATGTATTTCATGGTTTGTCTCCCCTTGATGGCGGCCAGCAGCACAGGTGTCGCAGATTTTTCTGTCACTGTTTCGAGTAATGAAGCGCAACGCATCCTGATTTGAAAACCTTTGACTCAACAAGTTTCAATTGCAATTTCTCCGGCAGGCTAACACCCTCCAACAGCCGTCTCCCTGCTCCTGCAAGGGTTGGCCCAACGACAAAACGATATTCATCAATCAGGCCAAGCTGCATCAGTTGTGAAGGGATATCTACGCCACCGACCAAAATATTTTTGCCTCGCTCTTGTTTCAATTTAAGTATTTCGTCGCGAAGATTCGTACGAACAATTCTCGTATTTTTATCTTCAGCGCCGTCCAACGATCGTGAAAAAACAAGTTTGTTAGTGGAGTCGAATGCTCGAGCAAATTCGTGATCTGCTTTTGTCTCAGACTGGTTTTTGAGGACTTCAGGCCAATAGGGAACCATCAATTGATAGGTTTTACGCCCAAAGACCTGCAGGTCAACCTCTCGCGTAAGGTGAGTAAAATATTCAAGTGTTTCTTCATCGACAAATTGTTTGGTGTGGTCGACGCAGCCATCCAAGGTAGTGTTGATTGCGAAGATTAGCTTTCTCATTTGAGTCCTCCCTTTTTCCCATGCTCTCTGACGTCGGCTTACGCCTATGCACCCATGGTACCGGTGCGCAGGGGTCCGTTCGGCTTGTAAGTGCTGAGGATGACGCCCGATGCCAGAGCTTTCGTGCTGACGAGCTCGAATGAGCGTGGCGGGGTGCCGTCCGCAAAAATGCGCTTCCCCGTGCCCAACAAGACCGGAAAGACGACCAACAGGACTTCATCCGCAAGCCCATGTTCGAGCAGCGTCGATGTCAGCGTGGAGCTACCCGAAAGGATAACGTCCGGGCCGTCCTGCGCCTTGATGCGGCGAATGCCCTCGACGATGTCCGATCCAAGGGTCTCGGCCGGCCCCCATGCAAGACCTTCCGGACGGTGGGTAGCGATATATTTTGTTGCCGCATTCAGGCGGTCCGCCATCGGACTGCTCGGCGCCTTTGGCCAGAAGCCCGACCACATATCGTAGGTGCGACGACCAAGCAGCAGACCGAAGCTCTCGCCATACGCGGCGAGGATTAGTTCTCTGCCAGCGGGGGTCCGATAGGGCGCGGTCCAGTTGCCGTAGGGGAAATCGTTTTCATCGCCGGACTGCTGAATCACGCCGTCCAGCGAGATTTGTTCGATGATCCTGATCTTTCTCATGCGGTCTCCTTGAATATGGGCTTTTGCTCGCCTGTGGCAGGCGCGGTAAACACTATTCCGATGGGGTGTTCGACCGAAAAAACGGGCGCACCTCGCCGGACGCCCGGCAGACGACGGCGCCCTTACGTGCCCACGTCAGTGCCTCGTCCATGTCAGCGGCTTGCCCTATCGAAAGACCGCCTATGTGCTCCTTGGTTTCCAGGTATGGCCCGTCGGTGATAAGCACTTTGCCATCGGGCTGCGCTCGCAGCGACTTCGCTCCACTCGCCGGGCTCAGGCCGCCAGCGAAAACCTCCTTGACACCAGAAGCCTCCATCTCCTCGCTAAGTGCGTCGAAATCACTTTCCACCTCTTTGTCCTGGGCGGACGGGTCAAAGTTGTCCGGCAGGTAAATCGTAGCCAAATATTGCATCATTCCTTCCTTTAACGGCGTTCGGGCCAGCAGCCCAGTAGGGTCACTCCGAAAAAAGGAGCGCACCTCAACCGGCGCCCGACAAGCGACGACGGCCTTGCGTGCCCACGCCAATGCCTCGTCCATGTCAGCGACTTCCAGTATCCAAAAACCGCCCACGTGCTCCTTCGTCTCCAGGTATGGCCCGTCGGTGATAAGCACCTTGTGATCGGGCTGAATTCGCAGCGACTTCGCTTCGCTCGCCGGGCGCAGCCCGCCAGCGAAGAGCCTGACACCCTTAGCCTCCATCTCCTCGTTGAGCGCGTCGATATCGCGCTCCATCGATTTGTCCTGGACGGACGGGTCAAAATCGTCTGGCAGGTGAATCGCAACCAAATATTGCGTCATATCTTCTCCTTTAATGGTCTTCGGGCAAGCAGCACTGCTTTGCGCACTGCATCTTCGTCCTATAGTCGTCGCGCAGGGAATAAATCGACAGCCTGGACGAACTTTTTTTATTTTAATTTCTCGGGCCGCTTGGGGTGCTTAGAGGTACCCTTCGCGGTTAGTTGTCGCGTGTGAATTGCTTTAGTTCCACCAGAAAATCAAGGTTGTCACTTTTTCGATGGCTTTTGATCGCCGGGGTATCCATCCTCGTAACGCGCTCGATTCCGGTCTCGCGTCGAACGGGTACCCACAATTCAGTGGCCCGCCACTGCGCTGATCGAGGGTTTGCAATGGGACAACAGCATAGGTCCTCGTAAACGCGCCAGGGTCTAGGAATGCCATTGGGCGCATTTCGTGGGCAATCCACTTGAGCGAATAGTCGCCATTTCGGACAAAACGACCACAAACCTGCTGCCCGCTTGTCAACCCCAGTAGTGAATGATAAAGGACGCTATGTGCTGCGACGGTCATAGGCCCCCACTCGCACGGGCGCCCGTCATCTCGGCTGGAATGATGGGCAAGACAATCGCAGAACTGTAGCCGCCGAGGTCATTCTGGCTCTCGGAGATTTCACCCGGTCGACCTGAAATTTCCCGAAAGTACAATGATATAAAGAACAAACCTAGCCTCCGCTCGGGCCATAGCCGCTTTGGGTCGCTTCCATCTGCCCACTTTCGCGGCGAGTCGCTTTCGGCAATCCGTATGACCAGAATCAGTAATTTCGATTGGACTCAGCGTAGGTGCGAACGTAAGGTTGCTCTGCGGGAATCAGAGTTTGCAAAGGCTAGGTGACGCGATTTGCAAGAGTGTGTCTTGGCGACCCCTCGATCGCATCGTTGAAGCGGCGTCTGTGCCGTTACATTGCCAGATGATCGTTCCGCTCTAACAGGGTGTTGACGAGTTAGAGGCTCCAGTCGATTGCGGTGGAAAAGACCACCTCAAGCCGAAGGGCTAGAATAAAATGGAACTGGGAAGCCTGGGATTGGAAGAGACTCGCGAAAAGGTTCAAGAATTGGGCGTCACTGGTCACGTGCGCGAGGTCGCGCACGTGCTCACTCTGGAGGAAATCGCCAACCTTGCGGCGGGGGAGGGACAACCCGCCGAGACCTTGATGAACGTCGTCGCCTTGATTGCCAAGCGGTTTGAAACCGAAGTTTGTTCCGCGTATCTACTCGAGCCAGACCGAGCCAACCTGGTACTCGCCGCAACCGTGGGGCTGCGGCGGGAGTGCATCGGCAATCTGCGAATGGCAATCCACGAAGGACTGGCAGGGCTGGTGTCGGAACAGGTGCGTCCGGTTGCGGTGGAGCAGGCACAGAGTCACCCGCGCTTTAAGTACTTTCCGGAAGCTGGCGAGGATTCCTACCAGTCGTTCCTCGGGGTTCCACTCATCGACCGTGGGGTTCTACAAGGCGTTCTGGTGGTTCAAACCCTGGAGCCCCGGGTTTTCCGCGAAGATGAGATTCAGATGTTGAGCCGGGCGGCAGCCCAGGTCGCGCCTGTGGTGAGCGAAGCACGGATGTTGGACCGCTTCATCGCTCCTGCGCAGGAACGCCTTTGGGCTCTGGCGCGTAACCTTTGGTGGAGTTGGGACCACGATGCCGTAAGCTTGTTCCGCGATCTCGACCCAGTACGCTGGAGGGAGCTCAACCAGAATCCGGTTTCGCTGCTGGCGGAATTTCCGCTGGCGAAACTAGAGAGCCGCGCTGCGGAACTCGTACTGCACAGCCGCATTAATTACGCCTACCGCCGGTTGCAGGAATACTTACAGGCGGACCGTACCTGGGGCACACGGTATGCCGGGGTCTTGCGGCCTTTGCCTGTGGCCTATTTCTCGGCGGAATTCGGAATCCATGAATCACTTCCGGTCTATTCCGGTGGACTCGGCGTACTCTCCGGAGACCATATTAAGAGCGCATCCGATCTCGCGATTCCGCTGGTTGGCATCGGGTTGTTCTATGGACAAGGGTATTTTCGCCAGCGCTTGGATCATAACGGCTGGCAGCAGGAAGAATATCTGGAGACCGATCTCACCCAATTGCCTTTAGAAGTCGCGATCGGCGCGAATGGCCGTCCCGTCGTGGTACAAATCGAGACCCGCAGCGGTTCCATTCATGCCAAAGTTTGGCGCGTCGAGGTGGGACGCTGCGACCTTTTCCTGCTCGATTCGGATGTGGAAGATAACACTCCGGACGACCGCGAGCTAACCTCCCGCCTCTACGGCGGAAACGCTCGCACGCGAATCCGCCAGGAGTTGTTGCTTGGCATCGGAGGCTTCCGCGCACTTACCGCCATGGGTATCACCCCTAGCGTTCTTCACCTGAACGAAGGACACAGCGGATTTGCGGTGCTGGAAGCGATTCGGGCTCGCATGCAGGAAGAAGGCATTGGATTCGACAGCGCAGTGCCCCGCGTGTCGCGGGAAGTGGTCTTCACGACCCATACCCCCGTGCCTGCCGGCCACGATCGCTTCGATGCGGAGCTGATCGAAGAGCACCTTGGGCCTCTGCGCGAACAGTTGGGTCTTTCTCAGGAGAGCCTGATGGGGCTGGGGCGAGAGAGTCCAGACAACCAGCAGGAGACTTTCTGTATGACGGTGCTGGGTCTGAGAGTTTCGCGCCGTGCCAATGCAGTTTCCGCCCTGCATGGCGAAGTCTCCCGGGCGATGTGGATCGGCCTCAATCCGGGCAAGGTGGAAGACAAGGTTCCCATTGGACACATCACTAACGGAGTTCATGTCCCATCCTGGCTGGCTCCGCAGATGTTTCGCCTCTATGATCGGCATCTGGGAACGAACTGGCACCAGCGCAGCAGCGACGCGCGCACCTGGGAAGGGATAGAGAATGTGGATGACGGCGAACTTTGGGAGACGCACCTTAGCCTGAAATCGCAACTCATCGAGTTTGTGCGCCGCAGAGCCGCGGAACAAGCCGAGCGCCGCTTCGAATCGCGAGAGGTCTTGCAGAGACTGGGTAAGGTACTGAGTCCAGACGCATTGACCATCGGATTTGCGCGCCGCTTTGCCACCTACAAGCGAGCCAACCTGATTCTCACCGACATCGAGAGCCTGGCTTCCATGATAAACGATCCCAAACGGCCGGTGCAGTTCGTATTTGCAGGCAAAGCGCATCCCAACGATGAACCGGGCAAACGGGTTCTACAGCAGATAGCCGAATTGATGCGAAATTCACGGTTCGCCGATAAGCTCGTCTTTGTCGAAGATTATGACATCAACGTCGGGCGTTATTTCGTGCAGGGCGTTGATGTCTGGCTGAACAACCCCCGGCGTCCGCTGGAGGCATCGGGCACGAGCGGCCAAAAGGTGGTTTTGAATGGCGGATTGAACCTTTCTGTTCTTGATGGCTGGTGGGCTGAGGCCTATGACGGCATGAATGGATTTGCCATCGGGACGGGCAAAACGCACTCCAACATGAACGTCCACGACACGCGCGACGCAGAGGATTTGCGCCGCGCGCTGCGAGAAGAAGTGATTCCATTGTTCTACCAGCGTGATCGCGACGGTCTGCCGCGCGGCTGGATCCAGCGCATGAAGCGCACCATCCGCACGCTGGGCTGGCGCTTCAATGCCGACCGCATGGTGATGGACTATACGCTTAAATGCTACGTTCCCGCAGCTGGGGGCACATCGAGCGACATGAGATTCTCCGGGTGAAGCGGAGGGTGTTCGCCGTGAATCGCTCTTTCGTTTGTGGGCATGAGAAAGCTGTCAAATGCCAAAAGCCATCGTGATCCTGCAAGACGATCCCGCGCGTGCCCAAAACTTGGCCTCCCAAATCAGGCCAATTTCTGATGTTGTGTTTATTGCGCAGTCGCTGGCCGAGCTTCAGACGATAGCATCGCAGTTTCCCATCCCAATCGGAGTGCTAGACCTGGGGTTGGTAACCTTGCAAGAAATCGTCTACCTGCGTCTCCACTTGGGCATGCAGATCGTTTGCACTCACCACACACCAGACGAAGTTATGTGGACTGCGGCAATGGATGCGGGCGCGCTCGATTGTTGTTTTGACGATGACGGGCAGGCTATCTGCCGCGCAATTCACCGCGCCGCCATGTTTTGCAATCAGACTCGGTAACACGCGATGACACTCAGTGACATGTGGCGGATACCG
Source organism: uncultured Acidobacteriaceae bacterium (assembly GCA_963714225.1). GTDB lineage: Bacteria > Acidobacteriota > Terriglobia > Terriglobales > Acidobacteriaceae > Sulfotelmatobacter. The sequence goes on from CAVQNY010000057.1 coordinate 43,938, forward strand.
AGCAAACCGGAAATCGTTCTGGGCCAGAAGTCGAAATCGCGGCCCCTATTCGCTTTAAGTAAACACTTGCCGACTTCTCATTACTGATCGGCCAACTTCCTTGCAGCCTGTTGTTTTAATAGCTTCCCGTTGGCTGACCATCTGCCTTCAAATGACACAGACCGAATTCAGAGCAGTAGCATCGCAATCAGCGAGGGGACAAACTGTCAGCTTTCTCTTGAAGTTCCGCCCAGCGCGTATAGAGTGTGTCGAGATCTTTTTGTGCCGCTTCCATTTCGGCGTGAGCGGCAACGAGCCTGGGTCCGTCACTGGCAATCGCGGGATCTTCCAGCGCCATACGTTTGCTTTGTAACCTCTGCTCGGCGTCCGCAATACGCTGCTCAATGCCAGCATATTCGCGTGCTTCCAGGTATGAGAGCTTCTTGTGTGCCTGTACTGATGGAGCGGAAGAACAGGAAATAGGCGCCAATTTGGTCACACTCTCGTTCCGGGAGCGCTTGCCTTGTGCCTGCCAGGTTTCCCATTGCCAATAGTCCGCAAAGCTTTCCGTACCGCCTTGACCATCGAGGCCAAGTATGATGGTAGATACGCGATCCAAGAGGTAGCGGTCATGCGTGACCAAGACGAGAGAACCACGAAATTCGAGCAGGCTCTGTTCGAGGATTTCGAGGGTGGGGATGTCGAGATCGTTGGTGGGCTCATCCAGCAGAAGAAGTTCGGCAGGTTGCAGCATGAGCTGAGCAATTAGCATACGGGCGCGTTCGCCTCCCGAAAGCCGCTCGACCGGTTGATCCAGTTGCTCCCCGCTGAACAGGAATTTGGCGGCCCAGGATGCGACGTGAATGACGCGATCCTGATAGACGACTGAATCTCCTTCGGGGGCGAGCGCGCGACGCAGGGTCAAGCTCAGGTCGAACTGGCGGCTCTGGTCGAAATACACAGTTCGCAACCACTCAGCGCGCCGAATCTCGCCGCGCCTGGGAGTCACTTCGCCAAGCAGCATGCGTAAGAGGGTTGTCTTGCCGCTGCCATTGGGACCTACTACGCCGACCCGCATCCCGGCGGAAACGACAAAGTTCAATCCTTCGAACAATGTATGATTCCCAACTTCGCAAGTGACATCCTGCAGTTCGATCAACCGCTTGGTCTTGCGCTCGGTGGCTGAGAAATCAATTTGTGCAGTGGCGCTGCGGGTTCTGGCATTCAAGCCGGCAAGCTCGCTCATCAGTTCACCGGCTTTATCGATGCGAGCTTTGGATTTTCGCGTCCGGGCTTTTGCTCCTCGCCGGAGCCACTCAATTTCGGAGTGAACCAGGTTTTCCAGAGCCTCGTGACGTTTCGATTGAGCGTGGAGGAATTCCTCCTTCTTCTGCAAGAACTCGCTATAGCTCCCGTGCACTCCAAGCAGACCCTCGGGATACACGCGGTTAAGCTCGGCCATATCGGTTGCAACATTTTCGAGAAAGTAGCGGTCATGGCTTACGATCACGCAGGCAAATGGCGCCCGCTGCAGCAGATCTTCGAGCCATTGAATTCCCGCGAGGTCCAGATGATTCGTGGGCTCATCGAGTAGCAAGACATCGGGTGTCTGAACCAGCGCCTCCACGATCGCCAAGCGCTTCTGCCAGCCTCCGGATAATGAGGCGGCCTCCAGTGCGAGATCCTTAAAACCCGCCCGGCCCAAGGTCTCTGCAAAGTGGGTGCCGCGTTCGCCATCGGCTGTTAGCGAGCGTTCGATCGCTCTCTCGACGACCGTCCGGACGCTCGCTCCAGCAACGAACATCGAGTCTTGTTCCACGTAACTGAGTTGCAAGCGCTTTCGTATCGCCACTTCGCCGCTGTCTGCCTGTTCAGTCCCGGCCAGAATCCGCAGCAATGTGGATTTTCCGGAGCCGTTGGGACCGATCAGACCAATTCGGTCGGCCTCCGAAACTGAGAAAGAGACTGCCTCGAAAAGCGGTTTCGCTCCGAACGCTTTTGAAATGTTTTGTGCGTTAATGATCGGCGGCAACGGCGACGGCTCCTGGCACTTTCAAGGTTATCAAGAAACCGAGACGGATGCCTGAGGCCTGCGGACTCACCGGAGTTCGTCTGTGGATTACTACCGCTAAACGCCCTAGGGTCTAGGAATGCGATTGGACGCATTTCGCATTGGGAATCCACTTGGACAGATAGTCGTCATTTCGGACAAGTGCTCCCAACGGTTCCTGTCCGAAGGCAAGAGGACAACTGTAGATGACATTGTGTTCGTTCACTACCTGGGTTGAAAGCCCGCAACAGGTTTCTGGGTCACTTGCCGGAGATGGCGACCATCCGCTCAAGTGAATGGCCGCTGCGAAATGCGCCAAATGGCATTCCTAGACACTGGGACGTTTGTCCGTACTAATCCGAGAAACCCGCCAAGTCGGAGACGACGATCGAGCAGTAGAACAAAGGGACTCGGCCACAGCTCTGTGCGGCGGCAAACGGTTTAGCGTGACATTAGAAATTGGACTTCCTGTTCGATTTCCGAGATCGCGATTGGAGCGAGACCTGCTTCAGACAATTTCTGATTAAGCCGCCGAAGTTTAGTTGTTTTGAACTCGTTCCATTCTGCGATGGCAGCTTTGACGCGCTGGCTGGACTCGTTGTAAACCGCAATCGCCTGCGACGGCACAGCGCGATCTCCACTTTCGACCACACGCAGCGCCGAGGCCATATCAGCGAAAGCGTCCTGCAGACCTGAGGACTCCCCAACGGCTCCTGGCTTGGTTTCTATCTTTGAAATTTCAGTTTGAGCTTCCGCGAGCGCCGGCTTAATAGCCGAATCTTTCTCGCCGACCTTCTGCTGCAGATCGGCAACCTGTTTCCGTAGCGAGGCGATCTCTGCAAGTGCGCGCCGTGCTTCCATGGTTTCGGCGAATATCTGTCGACCGAGTCGCAACTGCTGGTGCAGTATTTCGGGAGTGGCGGCGGAACGGGGGTCCATCACGACTTCTAGAGGCTGAGTCTGCACCTTTCCGTCAACCGTGAGTCTGACTGTATAGATCCCCGGCACGACTTTAGGCCCCCGGGGATTGCGGAATTCCGATGCTCCATCCACGCTCGGTCCTCCGGAGCTGCTCCAACTAAGATCCCAGACAAAGCGCTGCAACCCAGGATTAGTTTCGAGGACTTCCGGCTTGGGGAACCAACGCTCGGCAATGGGAAGCGGTGGGCGTTTTTCCGGATGCTTGTCTTCCGAAGAGAATTTGTGGACGAGATTCTGTTGCGCATCGAAAATCTCCAGCGAGACAGTGCTGGCGGAAGACTTGAGGAAATAGTCAAGGATGGCGCCTGCAGGCGGGTTCTCGGCGGCTGGTTCCTCTGGTGGAAGAGGAGTGCCCTGGAAGGAGTCGTTATCAATGCGATATGCTGGCGCCGGATGGTAAAGCCAGAATGCATTATCCTTCTCGGCATCGAGCGCCTGGCGAAGCGGCGTGATGTCGTCCAGAATCCAGAAGGAGCGGCCGTGGGTAGCGACTACTAGATCGTCCCCGTGAATTGTAAGATCGCGGACGGAAGTCACCGGCAAATTGAGTTGCAAAGATTGCCAAACGCCGCCGTCATCGAATGATACGTAAACCCCCAATTCAGTTCCGGCAAAGAGCAAACCCTTTCTCTCGGTGTCTTCGCAGATGCCGCGCAGGAAGGCGTTTGCCGCGATGCCGTTGGTTATCAGTTGCCACGTGGCTCCATAGTCACGGGTTCGATAGACATAGGGTGTCTGATCATCCAGCCGGCTGCGATCTACAGCCGCGTAAGCAGCCGCGGGATCAAAATGTGAAGCTTCGATAAAGGAGATCTTGCTCCACGCTGTCAGGCCGGCGGGCGTGACATCTTTCCAGGTTTTCCCACCATCGCGGGTGAGATGAATTAGTCCGGTATCGCTTCCTGCCCAGATCGTGTCGCCGTTTAGTGCCGATGCCGCAATCGTGAATACGACGCCATAGCCTCGTTGCTTCGCGTTCTCTCTCGTCGCTACTCCTTCCGCTTTGTCTCCCGGCTGCTGTGTCGATCCGGTGAGATCGGGGCTGATGGTCTGCCAGTGCAGACCACCATCGAGAGTTTTCATCGCATATTGCGTTCCCAGGTAGAGCGTTGTGGAATCAGCGGGGGAAAAAATGAGAACTGGGGTCCAAGGGTCCCTATATTTGCGCTGATTAATCTCGGAACCAAACGTCGGCACCGGCCACGGAGTTACATCCTGGCTGAGTCCAGTTCGCCTGTTGTAACGGCTAACCGAGCCATAGGTTCCGCTCAGATAGATGATGTTCGGATCCTTGGGATCGGGCGCCATGTATCCACTCTCGCTCCCGCCCGCGGGAAACCAATCGCGCGCGGTGATCTGATTGTGATCGGTGCGGTTGGGCACGGCAGCGCTTCCGCTATCTTGTTGCGCGCCGTACACGATGTAGGGAAACTGGTTGTCGGTGATGACATGATAGAGCTGTGCGGTGGGCTGGTTGTACCACGTGCTCCAGGTCTGGCCGCGGTCCAGGCTGACTGTAGTGCCCTGATCCGTTCCAAGAACCACGCTGTCGGAATCCTTGGGATCGACCCATATCTGATGGTAATCGTCGCCGCCAGGCGCGCCGCGGACAATTGAAATTGTTTTTCCTCCATCTTCGGATCGATAAAGAGCGACATTTGGGATGTAAGTCACGTCCGCATTGTGTGGGTCGATGGTGATGCTGTTGAAATACCACGCGCGGCTGGTGAGACGCGGGTCTGCGTTTTCCAGAGTCCAGGTGTCGCCTCCGTCGTCGGAGCGATACAAACCTGACTTCTTTGCCTGGATGAGGGCGTAAACGCGTTTACCGTCTGGCGCAACGTCGACTCCGATGCGTCCCCAATCACCTTCAGGCAGCCCTTTGTTGAGACGAGACCAAGTCTTGCCCGCATCTTTTGAGCGGTAAAGACCACCGCCGGGTCCATCGATGGGAGCATAAGTGCTCCAGGGAGGGCGATGCGTATTCCATGTTCCGGCAAACAATAGCTGCGGGTTGCCGGAACAGATCGCCACATCTGAAATGCCGATTTCAGATCCTTCATCTAGAACCTTGGTCCAATGCGTCCCTCCATCGACGGATTTATAAACCCCACGCTGTCCGTTTGGTCCATAGGCGTGGCCGAGAACACCCACGTAAACTACATTCGGGTCTCGCGGATCAACCACGATCCGGCTGATTTGGCGCGTGTCCTCTAGGCCCACGTGCGTCCATGTCGAGCCAGCGTCCATGGATTTGTAAACCCCATTGCCGGAGGACAAGTCGGATCGAATATCCGACTCGCCCGTTCCGGCGTAGATTGTCTTTGGGTCCGACGGCGCCACAGCAATGGCGCCGATTGAACCGACAGGCTGGTTATCAAAAATCGGCTTCCAAACCGTTCCTGCATCGGATGTTTTCCAAATACCACCGTTGACCGCGCCGAAATAGAAGGTCGCCGAGTCGCCCGGTACGCCGGCAACGGCAACCACTCGACCTCCGCGGAATGGGCCAATGAGTCGCCATTTGAGGCCGCTCATCAATTGCGGTGGAACCGACTGGGCAACTGCGGAGCCCGCAAGTAAAAGAAGGAATACTGCGATGAAACTCTGGTGCAAACACGACCGTAGTTTGTGCAAGTGGCAATCCCTCGTTCGCTAGCCAGTTTACTGGAAATGCAGTATTGCATTCGGGCCGAGAGCGGAGATCAAGGAACCTGACCGGATTGGTACCGTGAAGTCGTAGTGTTTAGCAATGCGATTGCTGGGCGGGATTTCGACTGTCGCCCACGTGGTCACCCATCCGCTACGGTCTCGTCTTCCCGAGGGATTGCCTCTTCATCGGGATCGTGAATAATAAAGGACGTTTGCTTCAATGATCCCAATTCGACTTTCGAGGAGGTTGAGCTTCGAGCCTGAGGACCATTTTTAGGGTAATGTCTCGTGAGTACAAGACTGTGGAGGCGGCTAAAGGAGCCGCTTCCTATGCCCCGCAAAAACCAGCCCCAATCTGTCGGTCTTTCTGCGACCCTAACCATCCCTGAACTGGAACAATCCAAGGCGGCGGTGCTCAATACGCTCGCGTCTCAACACTCTCGGCGGAGTTACGAATACGCCATTGAAAGGTTTATCGCCTGGTATTGCTCTGAACCTAGATTGACGTTCAACCGATCTGTCGTGGTGAAGTATCGCGCATTCCTAGAACGCCTCTCGCTGTCCGCAGCTACGATCAACTTACATCTTTCCGCGATTCGGAGGCTTGGCCGATGAGTCCGCAGAGAGCGGCTGGCTGAGCCCGGAACACGCGATTGGAATTCGGCGAGTTAAGGGAGTCAAGCGGCTCGGACGGAAAATGGGCAACTGGCTCACTCGCAATCAGGCTCAAGAGCTAGTTAACGCCGCTTCGAAGACCAATCTATGCGGTTGGAGAGACGGGGCAATGCTTGGATTGCTATTGGGATGTGGATTGCGACGCTCGGAAGTCGTGGGTTTGAACCTCGACCAGTTGCAATCGAGGGAGGGGCGCTGGGTCATTGTCAATTTGGTTGGGAAAGGAAAACGACTACGAACGATACCAGTACCGTCGTGGAGCAAGGAGCTTCTCGATGCTTGGCTCCGGCATTCGGGAGTTATCGAGGGAAAGGTATTTAGCCGGGTTTTGAAGGGGGGAACGCGACAAGAAGCCGGTGTGACAGCCAATGTTGTTTGGTATGCGGTGAAGCGATGTGCCAGTCAAGCTGGCATAGCCCAACTTGGCACCTCATGACCTTCGTCGTTATGCCGAATCGGAGATCATGCCGAATGCTCGCGCCATGGCAGCGGCCTGAGCTGTTTCTCGGCGAAGTGATTCGGCATAGTCTGGCGCTAGCCGAAGATCGGAATACCGAACTGGCCTCGATAAGATTCGCCTAGGCATACCTCACCCTAACATTCGTGATCGACTCCAAAACCCGCTTGGCGCGCCAACTGCGTGGGGACGCCGAGGAAGCTCGCCAAAGAACAAGAAGGGATGCTAAACAATTGATGGTGAGTGTTGAGCCTCGTCCATGTCCAGTGAAGCACAGCGGATTATGCCGCATGGACCGGGTCGCACGATAGACGATCGGCACTCGAATCCGCGCGAATCCGACAGCGCCTGAAAGGTTCTAGGCGCGCCCGTCACGGAGTCTTGGCGATAGCGTCCTTTATCATTCACTACTTGGAATGGCAAGCTGCAACAGGTTTTGAGCGCAATTGCCCGAGGTGCCGGTTTTTCGTCCAAGTGAAGCAAACTCGTTCGTAAACACTTGCCGACTAGGCGTTACCTATCTGCTCCGAACGGCTGTCGCCGCTCGGGGGATCTTTTGGCTCCTGATCTAAAGATCACTTCCGGATGGCCAACTCGCCCAGCAGCGCGATCCAAACAACGCCAGGTAATGGATTGGCCGATGATTACTGCACATGTTTGGATCTGTTGGCTTGAACCGTCCTAGAGCAGTTGGCCGCTTCCGGACGGCAGTGTAGCGGAACCGAGCAACCACCTTCTTTATATGTCGATATACAAGGGACAGGACTTGCACGTTAGCTAATTACACATGCATGCTTGCGTTAGGCGCACTGCTGCGCAAATCGGCAGCCGCCTATCTCTGGAGTCCTTATGAGCACCGTGCTTCAAGACCTTCACTATGCACTGCGCTTGCTCCGCAAGTCACCCGCGTTTGTCGCCGTTGCGGCGACCATGCTGGCGCTCGGCGTAGGCGCTAACACGGCGATTTTCTCGGCGGTGAACACGGTAATGCTTCGCCCGTTGCCGTATCGCGACCCGACCCGCCTCGCATGGATCACGGAGATCTGGCACAAGGAAGAAGATAATGCCAGCGTACCGAGCCCCGACTACGCCAACTGGAGCACGCAGGCGCGCTCGTTCACCGAAATCGCCGCCTACGACGGCGGTTTCGAGGCGAACCTGACAGGCGCGGGAGAACCGCAGCGAATCCCGGTCGTAGGTGTTACCGCGAACTTTTTCCATCTGCTCGGAATTACACCGGTCCGTGGGCGCGCCTTCCTCCCGCAGGAAGCGCTTCCCGATAGCCCGTCCGTGGCCATTCTGAGCTATGACTTGTGGCAGCACCGTTTCGGACTTGATCCGAACATCCTAGGAAAACCCATAACGCTCGAAAGCGAGAGTGTGACAGTGGTCGGAGTTATGCCCCTGGGCTTTCGCTTTCCCGACCAGGATGTCAAACCGCAGTGTTACGTTCCCTTCCAGTTGCCGACCCGAGTGGATTGGTACGCGAAGACACTGATGGACACATTTGTGATCGGGCGGCTAAAACCGAAGGTTACGGCCGGGCAAGCGCAAGCCGAGTTGGCAGATATAAATCGCCGCGGTTTGGCTGAAGTGTCACCGGCGTTCGTGCGCATGGACCGCTCAACCGTTCGCGTGCAGGTGGTGAATCTCCAGACCAAGCTGGCGGGAAATGTCCGCCCTGCACTGTTAGTGCTCCTGGCGGCGGTGGGATTCGTGCTCCTCATTGCATGCGTCAATGTTGCAAACCTGCAACTGGTGCGTAACTCAGCGCGGCAACAGGAGTTCGCGGTGCGCGCCGCAATCGGTGCGGGACGCTCACGGCTAATTAAACAGTTACTGACCGAAGGTGCCGTCCTCGCCGTAATAGGAGGAGCATTCGGCCTGCTGGTAGCCGCAGGCGGCGTGCGCCTGTTACGCAGGTTTGCCCCGGAGAACGTGGCCCGACTAGGACACCTGTCCTTCGACCGACCGGTGCTGCTGTTTACACTTGGCGCGACGTGCATAATAACCATTCTGTTCGGCATGCTGCCCGCGGTCGCGGCGTCCAGGCCAGACCTCCAGCTAGCCCTGAAATACACTGGTCTGCGCACGGCAGGCGCTCCCGGCAGGCAGCGATTGCGTATGCTACTGGCCACCGCCGAGCTGGCGCTGGCTTTGGTGCTGTTGGTGGGCTCCGCACTTCTGCTGCGCAGTTTCGTTCTGCTTTCCAACGTGGATCCCGGCTTCGATCCCCACAACGTGCTGACTGCACGTCTGCAGTTACCGGAAGCGAAATACTCCACACCCGAGCAGCGGTGGACATTCTATGAACAGGTCCTCGAATGGGTACGCGCACAGCCCGGCGTCGAATCAGCGGGGGCGGCTGACGTTTTGCCTCTAAACGGGTTTACGGGCGCGACGGGGGTCCGCTTTGAGGGCCAACCTTCCCCGCCACCGGGTGCAGCGCCGTACGCGCCGGACACCACGGTCAGCCCTGACTATTTTCGTGTGATGCGCGTTCCGTTGGTCGCCGGCCGCTTTTTCGACCAACGCGACGGCACGCACAACGATTTCCCCATCATTGTCAATCAGAGCTTTGCGTGGCGGTTTTTTTCCCACGAGGACCCGATCGGTAAACGAGTTCGCGTGGGCGCGCCGGATTGGCCTTGGCGCACCATCGTCGGTGTTGTTGGCGACATTAAGCAGTTGGGTGTTTCTCGGCCTTCCGAAGCCGAAATGTACCGTCCGTACACCAGCCCCCCTGGTGATCCTGTTGCCTCGCATGGGAGCTCATTTACGACTACCATCGTCATTCGCTCCCGCAACAATCCTTTGACGCTTGCCGATGCCCTCCGTGAGCAAGTTGCCAGACTCGATCACAACCTGCCGGTGTTTGATATCGCCACAATGGACCAGCGGCTGGCTAACTCCCTGGTGGTTCCACGATTCAATGCTGGGCTGCTAGGTATTTTTGCCGCACTCGCGCTTCTCCTGGCCGCTGTCGGCATCTATGGCGTGATTTCGCATTCCGCTTCGCAGCGCACTCACGAGATCGGGATTCGGATGGCACTAGGCGCGCTGCCCGCCAATGTTTTGCGCCTGCTCATGGGCGAAGCGCTCGCCATCACCGCGCTCGGAATTGGGTTAGGCCTCGCTGCCTGTCTCGGGCTAATGCGTTACCTGGCGAGCTTGCTGTTCGAACTCGCTCCCACCGACCCGCTGACCATCGCGGCGGCGTCGCTGGTCGTCGGCGTGGTGGCCCTGCAGGCATCGTATCTGCCCGCTCGGCGTGCGACGAAAGTGGATCCCATTGCGGCGCTGCGTTGCGAGTAAAGACATGGGACTCATCCACTGAGCGCTAAGGGGTTTGCTGGCCGAATCGGGATCTTCGACGCACAACTGGTGGAGTCGAGCGACGAGCTATTCGGAATCCTGGGGTCTGGTGTCAGTGCACCGCAGAGAGGTTTGGTCCTCGCTGACGGCGTAGTCGACGAAAGCAGCGGTCAATCCTTGCCGACTAGGCGCGGGTATTCGGGTGCCATCACTCGGCCAGGTTCCAGATGGCCGACTATCCCCTCGGAGGGCATTCCAATCACGATCAGTACAGGTATATTTAGCTGGTGCAAATGGACCGGCGGACATTTTTGGTACCTTGCTACGGTGACGCTGACGTCCGTTCTTGCGGGTTCCCAGGAGGCGAGCGGTATGTGGGGAATGATTGCCAAAATAACAGTTCTTTCCGGCAGGCGCGATGAAATGATCAGAATCTTGAAGGAGAGCGCAGCCGATATGCAAGGATGTCTCAGCTACGTTGTGGCCAAAGACGCTGCTGATGAAAATACGATCTGGGTGACGGAAGTGTGGGACAGCATGGCCAGTCACGACGCCTCACTATCTTTGCCTGCCGTAAAGAACGCGATACCTCGCGCGAAGGCAGTCGTTTCGAATTTCGAGAGGATCGCCGTCACCAGCCCTGTGTGGGGAGTCGCGCTGCCATCAACTCACGCCCATTGATCTGCGAACGCTTACGGTCCCCTCAAGCGAAGTGCATGGGCGGCGAGCATTTTCGAGAGTGTCAAGACTGACGGGCGAGCGGGAAGGCATCTCAAGGTAAGAGTTGCCGACAATTCGCCGACAAACTGTCAGAATAAGCTTCCTTCGGACACTGCTTCGAGATGCAGTCGATATACGACAAGCGCGCCCTGTGGACCCATGAACCGCTTGCGTTTCATTTTCCCCAGTAAGCAATCTGCTGAACTCATTTCTGTATCCAAACTTTGCTTCCGGCATCAAATTTGTTGCAGCACGATATCGCCACAACAGGCAAGGAGTGATAAGCATGAATTCCAGCCAAGTGGTTCTCATCACCGGCTCCAGCACTGGCTTCGGCAGACTGTTCACGGAAACCATGGCGCGTAAAGGGCACACTGTTTTCGCCACGATGCGTGATCCCGGAGGTCGCAATGCCAAGAATGCCGCCGAAATACGCACGCTTGCGCAAAAGGAGTCACTGCCAATCCACGTCCTTGAATTAGACGTGACCGACGATGCCTCGGTGGGGCGGGCCGTGGATGCCGCCGCCGCCAAAGCAGGACGCATCGATGTTGCTATCAACAACGCTGGCTATTACCTGGGGGGGCTGGCCGAAGCGGTCACCACCGAACAAGCGCAGCGCCTGATGGACACGAATTTTCTTGGCCCAGTGCGCGTAAATCGCGCGGTGCTTCCGCACATGCGGCGCCAACGCAGCGGCCTGCTCATGCACATCAGCAGCGGCGCCGGCCGCCTGGTTCTTCCTTCCGCGGGTTTCTATTGCGCCAGTAAATTTGCCCTCGAGGCGCTGGCCGAGTCGTACAGCTACGAACTTGCCGCACAGGGAATTGAATCCGTGATTGTCGAACCCGGGGCTTATGAGACTGCTGTCTTTGGCAACAGCGTAACGGCTGCCGATGTGGCTCGGACCAATACATATGGCGCTGCCAAGGAGTTTCCGGCGAAGTTAAACGGGGCACTTTTATCCACGGTCGGCAACGCTCAAGAAGTCGCGGACGCCGTTCTGCGGATTCTTGAAACTCCCGCGGGAGAGAAGCAGCTGAGGTATCGGATTAGCGCCGCAAGCTTCGGCGTTGACGAGATCAACGCCCTCTCAAGGCAAGTGCAAGCCAGCTTGCTGGAAGCCTTCGGTATCGCGGCCGACACCAAATTCCTCAAAGGTAAAGCCGTCGGCTCCGTCTAGCTTTCGCTTGCACGAACAACCTTCTGGAGGGGTCCGTCGACAATAAAGGTTTGCGCTCACGTGGCGCCTCCCTGCAATGCAAGCTCCAGCAGCGCAAAAGTGCGATTACTCGTTCAAGTCCTAGTGCTGTATCTGAAGCGCGCGAACATAGCATGGGAAGGATAGATTTTCGCTCATGGGCGTTTCCGATACAGCACTAGGACTTATAAGTACCGATCGGCGGAATATCCGCTCGCGCCAGCACCCATCCCTTGCGCGGATTCAGCACAGCCGCTCAGGGAAATCTCGTCACCTTCGGCGTCACGCGAGGGTGCATCGCGGTCGCCTCGCCCGTGTCGTCGATCACATGTCTGATCTCTCCGTGATCGCCCAGCGCCACGGTGATCATGTCGTGAAACCGTACCTCCGGGTTTGTCGGCGCCTCGATGGCCCGTGTCAGCGCCACACCCGGGTGCTCGAAGACGCTGTACACGCCCAGCCCCCACGCCTCATGACTCGTCACTCCATCCGCCACTTTGTACGAGGCCCAGCCGTTCACCCCCGGCGCACTCGTGTAGGTCTCCTGGTTCGGAGGATCGTAAGGAATCTCAGACTGATAAAAATACGTCCGCCCGCCATTGCCCTTCCACAGAACCTGGAATTGCTGGTGATGTTCCACAAACAGGCCATAGATCGTGACCTCGTTTCCATTCACCACCAGGCCGTTCTCGCTAGT